>CBFHOE010000001.1:0-8297 GCA_965657355.1 Limisphaerales bacterium
GAACCTCAAGACTATCGCTGGTGTTCATACACCGAGGCGGTTGCAGGGGGGCAAAAAGCACGAGCAGGAATAACCAGGATCGTAGGAACATTGGAGAGTAACACCTCATGGGAAAATACAGCATCGAGCTATCGCAGGTATTTTATTCACAAAGGGGCCTCTCAAAATGGTAGGCGAAAGGGATTTAATGAGGAGAAAGCAAACCAGGAAATCAGGAATGAAGGGCACTTGGGAGAGGTTTCAATATTGAAGACAAAGATGAGGTATTTTACTGACGGGGTAGTCATTGGAAGTCAGCGTTTTATAGAAGATTTCGTGAAGAGCCATAAGGCTATAGTGGGTGAGAATCGAAAAATCCTGGGTACCGAGGTCAAAGGGTGCGGGGTCTTTTCATTGAGGAACGTAAGATGATGTTACAGGATAGAATATTCAGCATATTATTCATAAAAAGGTCAGAATTATATCATGGATACTATAAATCATTTGGTTTTGTGAATTAATTCTGACTGCTTTTCGATGAGCGAATTACAATCATGTATCATAGCAAGAAGGATTTGATAGTTTTGGTCGGCTGGAAGTTTTTCTGTTACTATTAGTTTAAGTGCCGTTTGCCTTATGGTATCCAATTTATTCGTCAGCTCTTCTAGTGAATCATGGTCTGATGAAATATCCTGGGATTTGTCAATTATGGCATTTATTTTGATATAAAAATCGTCGAAGATTTCTTTTCGTTTTTGCTTAAGCCGTTCGGAAAGCCCTTTCAAGGCACCTAGGATTAGGATGATAACAGAAAGGATGAAGGCCATTGAATCGGAATATTTTTCAAGAAAAGATGGATTGTTTCTTGAAGCATAATCCTCGGACCCTTTGTGTCGGGGGAATTGAATTTTATCTTCCAAGTCCGGGATACGCATATTGTGCAAGTGTGGAGACTTTCTTATTATCTTTGATTTATTGTCATAGATTTGTTCAATGAATTCTTTTACCAATGATGGTTCAAGCCGATCTGGTGCTACGAGGAGCGCATTAATGCCGATCGTAACTTTAGGTGCCAGCGGAATACCCAGGTGGTCTAGCTGATTAGATGGAAAAGCAAAGGAGGGAACAATACTTTCTTCAAAATAGGGGTGGGTAGTGATCAGTCCATCCAAAATATTCAGTCCTGCTGAATTAAAACCAATTAGGTCCACATTTTTATTTGATATCAGTTCTTTAGTTTTTTGATTATCCAGGGCAGATACATTAAATAGAGCATCAATTTTTCCTTCTATGAGCAGTTTTGACAATTCTGAGAAGGATCCATTTTGGAGTTTGAACATTTCATTGGGTATTTCAAAGTGTTGGCGTATTTCATGAAAAACTGATTCTGTGCCCCCCCCGACAGGCCCAAGACCGACGTTTTTTCCATACAAATCCTGAAATTTTGAAATTTTCGAGTTTTTATTCACCATAAAGAAGAGCAATTCTTGATAAAGGACCATGAGCGTTCGCACATTTAATGGTGCTTCTGTGTCGTTCTGAATTAGGGCCAACTCCGTTTTCTCTTCTTCTAGTCTCTTCGAGTTGTCTTTACTCCCCTGAGATGGCAGATGAACAAAATTAACCTTCTTCGATAGTTTTGAGTTGCTATTAGCTAAGGAACTGAGCACGGAACCTGTTTCGAAGTATTTACTTGAGGCGGGACCAGAGGATAGATTCCATTCGGTCTTTTTTTCTCCCGAAACCACGAACAAAAGGATAATGATTCCAACTACTGCTGAGGCAATTATCGGTCTAATCCATTTGGTGTTTTTTGATTCATTATCCATGTGAAACTTGAATCGATATTTATTTATTCACTAGCGACGTAAAAATCAAGTTGGGTTTTTTGGATGAATATTCGTTCACGGGCCAGAAAATGTAAAATAAAGCATCGATATCCCCGACAAATATAATGGGTTGAGAATTTGATATAAAATTAATCTGATATACTAGGAGTCCAGCTTATCGGTGGCTTGCTGAGTAGTCGGTTGATGTAAAAGGCTTGGCCGGGTTGAATTAAAACGGAATTAGCTACATGGTAATTTTCAGTCACCCAGATTGAGGATGAGTCTAGCTGCAGTTGAAAGTATGTTTTTTGGGACCCGTTGTTTGAAGGAATCGTAATGGAATCGGCTTCGAAAAGATTGAGGCCAGAAGTTAGATGACCGAGACTTAGGTTATCCAACGAGACGCTTTCGGATAGTGTGCCTGATCCAAATAAATTTATTCCGGGATTAAGGATATAAGTTTTGGCTTTATCTGATACGAGGCCACAAGTGAAAATAAAACCTTCAGAACTAGACTTCCTGTGGATTATTAATCCTTGATTTGGCTTTATTTGAGTTGTTTCTGCCTCTCCTAATTGTGCGTTCTGCCATGATTGAGGGATACTTCCAGACCGGTGGTGATAAAATGAAGTTAGTTTTCCCAAGTTTCCCATGATACTCACCAGGTCAGCTTCATCCGAGGCTTTTCCCGATTGGAGGTCGGAGAAAGAATTTTCTTTCCCAAAAAACGCCGTCAGCGAGGGGTTCCTTTCAATGACAAATGAATCTCCAATTTCTATCCAGTTTGAAGGGTCCTCGGATAGGTAAAGGGTGCCTTCAACATTATTGATTTCGATAAGGAAGCATCTTCCTTTGCTTGTTCCAGAAGTCATCCTGACGTGGTATTGCCCTAATTCTGGGTCGCCTAAAAGAGCCCCAAAGTCCATCTCGGCTTGATTATCTCTTATTACCTTAATGTCGAACGACGTTACTTTTCCTTGGTAGACGGGTATGGGGTAAAGTGAACTCGCCAGGTAGGAGTAGTGTGCTGGGGCAAGGGCGTCACCGCGATTGGGGGATATTTCGAGAGCTGTTGCCGCGAAAATTGGCGAGGCGCTAGAAGCGTTCACTCTTTTTGAAGAAAGCGACAAAATCATGGTGGCCGCCGCAATAATTAGTGCCATTTTAAAAGAATGAGATAATTGCTTTGCTCTTAGGTCAAACATTTTATCAATTCGAGATTTCGCGCTTTATGAAGTCATGGCAAGAAGTCAAAGACTAAGACAAAATATAAACAGGACTCTTTAATTAATCCAGTATGGAGTGACCTTCTTGCGAAAACCAAGCGTAGCACCTATAATTCTCTTCAATGTTTCTCACGACGACAAGAAGATTACTTTTAGCTGTCATTTTCGTAGTTAACATTTGTTCGTTACTACCTGCCACTGCGATGGACCAAGCAGCCCAATTGGAATTTTTTGAAAAAAGTATCCGGCCGCTTCTGGTAAGTAAATGCTACGAGTGTCATAGTGTGAAAGCAAAAATCAAAGGAGGCCTGAGACTTGACACTAAAGGTGGAATCGAAAAGGGAGGAGATTCAGGGCAGATTTTGACTCCAGGTAAGCCTGAAAAAAGTCTGATTTATGAGGCTATTACCTATGAAAATGTTGATTTTCAAATGCCTCCCAAGTCTAGGCTAACTCCAAACGAGATTAAATTATTTTACGACTGGATCAAAAATGGGGCTTATTACCCAGACGCACCTGAGTCTGCGACGACCACGGTTGATGGCACGGGATTTGACATAAAAAAACGTCTGGCATCACATTGGTGGAAAGATTCACCGGGTAAAACCGAGCTGCCTTCGATAAGTGCAACTTCAAATGAATGGATTAAAAATCCAATAGACCAATTTATTCTTACCAAACTTAGTGCTGCCAATCTTGAACCAGCTCAGCAAGCTGATAAAAGCGTTCTCACGAGGCGATTATTTTTTGATCTTATTGGCTTGCCCCCCACTGCTGAAGAAATTGACAAATGGGCTAAAAGTGACGAAAGCGTCGACCTGTTAATCGACCAATTGCTCAAGTCATCTCATTTCGGAGAAAAATGGGCACAGCATTGGCTGGATTTGGTAAGATATTCTGAAACCTTGGGACATGAATTTGATTACGCTCTGCCTGGTGCTTGGAGGTATAGGGATTATGTCATAAGGGCTTACAATTCCGACCTTCCCTTTTCTAATTTTTTGATGGAGCAAATAGCGGGTGACATGATTGTAAACCCGAGGGTTAATCCCAAAGATCTAACGAATGAATCCATCAAAGGGACAATCTTTTATTGGCTTGGTCAGCAAGTTCATTCCCCGGTCGACCTTTTGGGCAATCAGGGTGATGTGACGGACAATCAAATTGATGTCATGACCAAGACATTTCTTGGCCTGACGGTTTCTTGTGCTCGTTGTCACGATCACAAATTTGATGCCATATCGACCCGTGATTACTACTCATTATTTGGAACGCTCACAAGTTCAAGATACCACCAGGTGGATATTGATTCTCCAGATATAAGAGGCCAGGGAATTGAAAATCTGAAAAGACAAAAAACTCACCTTTCCGGGGCTTTAAAAGATCAAGTTTCATCGAATGGGGAAAAGCTGCTTGATGAAATTTCTTTGCTAAAAAAATATATGACGACCTCAAAGGGCGCCCGGAATGAGTCGATTAATCAAGGTCTATTTAAAATCGTTGAAGATTTTGAATCTGGGAATTTTGGCGAGGAATGGGTTGTCGAGGGAAATGCGTTTGGCGCTCGACCCTTAAAAAGATCCGAGGTCCAGGGTTATCAAGGAAACATTAAATCACTTGGCAATTATTTGGTAAACAGTCACAACACGCCTGATATTAACAATGAAATTGCTTCCTCAGATAAGAGCCAAGGATCTCTGAAAAGTCCTTCAATCCAAGTTAGTCACAGATACCTTCACTTCCTTATTGGTGGTGGTAATCACAAAGGCAAAGTGGGACTTGAAGTGTACCATAATGGGAAAGTCGTGAGACAGCAGACTGGTTTTAATAATAATGAACTGAGGCCTGCGGTCATAGATTTAGCTGAATTCAAAGGACAAAATATTAATATCAAGATAATCGACAACCATTCTGGAGGTTGGGGCAATGTGTCTATAGATCACATTGTTCTTTCAGAATTGCCTGTTTATTTTTCGGATAAAGATAATGAGCCAGTTGAGATTCCTATTGATATGATTGAAATGGGTGAAGAACTTGGCATGGACATCGGTCGTCTCGGTCACCTGGTGAAAAAAGCTTATGAAGGTGCTAAAAAACCAAAGGATGACTTTTTAGGTAAGTTATACGAAGAGGTCTTCAAAATCAGTTTAAATCGAGAAAAAAACCAATGGGCTGAGCTTAACTCAGACCTGCTTCCTTTTTTAAGACCGTCCCATTCTGATTGGGATAATTGGAAGTTATTAGAGGATTCCTTTACTGATTCACAGGTGCATCCCGGCGAGCTAGTATTTGATGGGGATAGCTTCTCATTTGCTGAGTTTCCAGGGATACACTCGGGTAAGATAGACCCACGCCTTGAAGGTACAGCGAGTTCCCCCACTTTTATTATAGATAAACCTTACCTTCATGTTTTGTGCTCAGGGAAAGATGCACGAATACGCGTTGTCATGGAGAATTTCAATATGATTCGAGGCCCGATATACGGAGGCATAGATAAAAGACCTAACTATGACTCCGCGAAGTGGCTAACCTTTGATCTCTCCATGTGGGTCGGAAATGATGCCTACATTCAGGTTAATGATTTCCAGGTTGGCGACCTGGGCGGAAGAGGGTCCTCATCGAGAGCTACGGGGGCGATTTACAATTATACTCTTTCCGACCAACGCAGTGTCCCTAAATTATTCAAAGGCGAATCAAGTGGTAGTTTCTCCTCATTAACAGATGAAGTTATCAAGTTATTTGCTGGAGGGGAGCCATTAGAGTCATCACAAACGGTATGGCTAAACAACTTAGTTCGTCATGGACTTTTAGATCTAACCAAAATTTCGAATGACATACTTGCCCAGAAGCGCAAGATTTCCGATGCGTTACTCCCTCCAACGCGCATTCCAGGTATGATCGAAGGCTATGGGCGAGATGAAAATATTTCTATTCGAGGGAACCCAAGGAATGTCGGTGGTAAAGCTTCTCGAGGTTATCTTGAAGCATTTTTTCCCTTGGAAACTTCGAAAGCAGGCTTAAACAAAAATGTTCAACCTCCATCTAAAGGGTCCGGGAGATTAGAATTTGCCAATTGGATGCTGAGCAAGGAGAACCCTTTGACGGCGAGAGTTTATGTTAATAGGGTTTGGCATCATCTATTTGGTGAAGGGATAGTCCCCTCCGTAGATGATATGGGACTGATGGGAAAAGACCCTACCCATCCTTTGTTATTGGATTGGTTGTCTACCTGGTTTGTAGAAGAAGCTAACTGGTCGACCAAAAGACTAATTCGTCTCATAGTCAAGAGCTCCACATATCAACAGTCAGCTAAGCCAAAGGGTGACAGCTGGAAAGTTATTGATCCCAATAATACATTACTCCACTCGGCGCGGATCCGGAGGCTTCCTGCTGAGTTTATCAGAGACAGCATGTTAGTTTCATCTGGCTCTCTAAATAAAAAACAATTTGGGAAGAGTGTTCCAATACATCTTACTAAATTCATGGAAGGTCGAGGACGGCCTCGTAATAGTGGGCCTATAGACGGCGATGGAAGGAGGTCTATTTATGTCGAGGTGAGGAGAAATTTTATCTCACCAATGTTATTAGCATTCGACAAACCTATTCCTTTCACAACAATTGGTAGGCGTTCGCGCTCAAATGTTCCTGCACAAGCCCTCATTTTGATGAATGACCAATTTGTTCAAAACCAAGCCCGAATTATGGGAGAGAAGCTTGTAGATAGGTTTGGAGAATCCATCATAGAAATCTCCAAAGAGGCATACAAAATTGCATTTGGTAGGGAGCCTTCCAGCCGAGAGGTAGAAGTATCTAAAGCTTTTGTTGAGATGCAAATGAATCAATATTCCACTTCGGATTCAAGAGTGTCGGCGGTGGCTGATTTTTGTCATACCCTTTTCAATCTTAAAGAATACATATTCATACATTAAGCAATGATGAGTAAAAACAACTTATTTGATTATCCCTGCGGTAGGATTCAGGGACTTCCCCAGAGTCGTCGAAACATGTTGAGACAAACGGCTTTGGGTTTTGGCTCTGTCGCAGCGGCCACTCTTTTTCATGAATCGGCGAAAGCAGATGAGCAAAAGGTGAATCTCAATCGTCCTCATTATCCGGCGAAAGCAAAAAACGTCATATACTTATACATGGACGGAGGCCCTTCTCAGGTTGATACTTTTGATCCAAAGGAGAGGCTTACAAGGGACAATGGAAAGCCCTTCCCAGTAAAAAAAGAACCAACTCAATTTAACAATAATGGTAATACTTTAGGATCCTTATGGGAATTTAAGAAATACGGTCAATCGGGCATTCCTGTAAGTGATTTATTTCCGAATGTAGCAAGGCATGCTGACGACTTGTGCGTCGTAAGGTCCATGGTTTCTGAGTTTTCTGAGCATACCAACGCTAATTATTTTCTACATACAGGGCTCGGCTTATCCGGACGACCAAGTATGGGGTCCTGGATAAGCTATGGGCTGGGGAGTGAAAATTCTAATTTGCCCGGGTATGTCGTTTTAAACGGAGGGCTCATTCCACCGGGAGGGCTGGACAATTTTTCCAATGGATTTTTGCCGGCTACATTCCAAGGATCAGTTTTTAAACCTCAGGACCCTCCTGTTGCTAATATATCTCCACTGGAAAAATCCGAATCGTTGCAAAAAAATAAGCTCAATCTAATGAGAAAATTAGATAGAGGTTTATTAGAGCGATATTCTCATTCTGATGCCATAGAATCAGCGATAGCAAATCATGAATTAGCATTTCGAATGCAATCAGCTGTCCCCGAGCTAGTGAGTATAGAAGGCGAGTCTCAAATCACCCGTAAAATGTATGGTATGGATTCGCCTTTTAAATACACGAGGACTTTTGCTTACCAATGCCTACTAGCCAGGCGATTGGTAGAGCGCGGAGTCCGCTTTATTGAATTGACATGCCCATCGGTTGGGGCTGATAGGTGGGACCAACACGGCGGGCTAAAAACGGGGCACGAAAGAAATGCGATGGCTGTAGATCAGCCGATTTCCGCACTTTTGACCGACTTAAAGGCTAGAGGACTACTGGATTCAACATTGATAGTATGGTCCGGGGAGTTTGGTAGAACTCCATTTGCCCAAGGGGCCAATGGTAGAGATCATAATCCCTTTGGATTTTCTCTTTGGATGGCAGGTGGTGGAACGAAAGGTGGTAATATTTATGGGGCGACCGATGAATTTGGTTACAAAGCCATTCACAACAAAATGGAGGTCTTTGACTTGCACGCCAC
>CBFHOE010000001.1:8396-10970 GCA_965657355.1 Limisphaerales bacterium
AATGCTTCATTTGCTTGGAATAGACCACACACAATTGACCTACCGATTTTCTGGAAGAGACATGCGTTTAACCGATGTCCATGGTCATGTTGTCAAAGATCTGCTGGCATAGAAAGCGGACGCTGAAAGCTCAAGTCTAATTTTATTTTTCACTGTTCATGAGTTTATAAATACTTTGTGCGGCTCTCGTGCACGGCCCGGGCTCACCGAGTGATTCACATATCACATTGAGCTCATCCACGACATTTTTTCTTTTTGAATAAGAGAACACAAAAGCCTGAACCGCATTCAGTAAATTTTTAGATGTGAGATCTGATTGTATGAATTCTGGGAAAATTTCTCTGTTTGCCAAAATGTTTGGCATCGCAATATAGGGTACGGTGATGATTTTGTTTGCGATCTGGTAGGTTATCCAAGAAGTTTTATAAACCACTATTGTTGGAATTCTAAACCAAGCACACTCCATGGTGACAGTGCCGCTGCTTGCGATTGCAATGTCTGCGTCGTTAAGGCATTCAGGCAGGCTTCCAACGACGGTGTGCATTTCTAGATCCTCAAATCCCGGTGTGAGTTCTTTAACAAGAGATAAGAGCTCCAAATTTGGTAAAGCCAAGGTGATTTCGTATACAATACCAGAATCATTTAATTTATGAACTGTTTCAAGAATCGCTGGCCAATGATTTTTAATTTCAACAACCCTAGAACCGGGTAAAAGGATAATTTTCGGGCTGAGGAGGGAAGGACTTAATTTTTTTTGCTCTGGCCGGAATTTTCTAAAGCGATCGACCAATGGATGACCAATAAACTCGACATCGAGGTTTGGGGCATGCTTTTCATACCAGTCTTTTTCAAATGGGAATATACTAAGAAGAAGATCGAAATCTTTTTCAATCTTCTTTGCTCTGCCCGGACGCGATGCCCAGACTTGGGGCGAAATAAAATAAATAAGTTTGGGTTTGTTTTCGTTCTCAGAAGATTTGTAGCGATTAAATGTGCGGAGGAATTTTTTGCTAAATCGCAGATTAAATCCCGAATAGTCCACTAAAATGATGAGGTCTGGTTTGAAATCGATAGTGGCCTCTACTAATTGATTTAATGTTTTTTTAAAGAATCCTATTTTTTTCAACGGCTCTATGAGTCCAACCACAGCGTGTTTGGGCAGGTTAACTATAATTTTTGCCCCCACCTTTGCGAGATGGCTACCACCAGCTGCTAAAATTTCTGGTTCTGAAACTTCTTGAAATAATTCTTTAAGTTCAGTGACGAGTTCAGCTGCCAGCTTATCTCCACTTGCTTCGCCAGCGATTATGAAAATTTTTTTAGGAAATCCATGAGTGGCCATTTTTAAAAAGCTTAGAAAATTTTAAGAAAGATCCTCTATTTGTTTTGAGATTTCCAGTGCGAGGTCAAGTGTCGCCGTTGCGGATTCCCCGGTAACAAGCGGTTTATCTCGGGTTTTTACGCATTCAATGAAACTCTTTAATTCGAGGGCCAGTGGTTCCTCGATTGCTATTGGGACTGGTTCGTGAACAATTTTTTTGCCTCCAAACTGGGAAACAATTTTTCGGGACTTTCCATACATCAATTTTTCAAACAAGTTTGACTCTTTTTCGTCTTCCCGGGCCAGCCTGTAAATTTCACCATTTTGTTTTTTATAATCCAGGGAAATATAACTTTGGTTTGGTTCACCTGAAAAAATTCGAATTTTTCTCATTTGCTCTGGACTCACCCTCGAGGCTGTTAAATTTGCGATGCATCCGTTCTTGAATTTGATTCTAGTATTGGCGATGTCCTCTCTTTGGCTTAGCACATGCACACCTGCAGAATCAACGCTTGTAATAGGCGATTTGACCAGCGCCAGTATGATATCCAAATCGTGGATCATGAGATCCAGGACGACTCCTATGTCCACGCTTCTTGATGGGAATGATGACAGCCGGTGAGCCTCTATGAATTTCGGGTTTTTTACAAATTTATCGAGGTAATCAAAAACAGGGTTGAATCTTTCTACATGTCCAACTTGCAAAAGTTTGTCATTTTTGTGGGCGACATCCACCATGATTTTTGCCTCTTGTAATGACGGCGCGATGGGTTTTTCAACGAGGACATCGCATCCAGCCTTGAGACATTGAGTGGCGATTTCTGCGTGGGTATTGGTGGGGGTGACAACGCTAACAGCGTCACATTTGTCCGTGAGGTCATCAATATTTTTAAAAGCGGATACTCCGTAATCTTGAGCAATGCTCTTTGCCCGAGATGGTTCAAGATCGTAGACACCCACGAAATGGACTTTTTGCTTAATCGCCAGATCCGCATAGAGTCTGGCATGATGTTTTCCTAGTGCACCTGTTCCAATAACTGCAACCTTTAGGGGGGTTCCCATAAGATATAAAAGTGCAATGAATGGGTTAAAATAGCGAGGCTGAATCTCCCACATTTGGTCGAATAGTCACATTTATATTAAAGGATGGTTTAGAAATCTTGCAGGCTTCACGATTCCTTATTAGTTTTATCTGGATGCATGATGTCGTGATTATTGGAAGTGGCTGCGCAGGCTTAACAGCCGCAATCTAC
>CBFHOE010000001.1:11065-21151 GCA_965657355.1 Limisphaerales bacterium
CTACACAGCTCGGGCCAACTTAAAACCAGTCATATTGACTGGAAGGATGCCATTAGGCCTTCTGACAACAACGACCGTAGTTGAGAATTTTCCAGGATTCCCTGATGGCATCGACGGTTTCCAGCTCATGCAGAATTTACAAAAACAGGCCGAAAGGTTTGGTGCTGGGGTTAAATTCGGTGCTGTTGAGTCAGTGGATTTGTCCTCGCAACCTTTTAAACTTACCGTCGACGGACAGGAGATGGAGTCCAAGACAATAATTATTGCAAGCGGAGCTGGTCACAGGAAGTTGGGTTTAGAAAATGAAGTTCGTTTGGAAAACAAAGGGGTAACATATTGTGCCACTTGCGATGGAGCCCTTCCAATATTCAGAGACAAACCGCTTGTGGTGGTTGGAGGCGGGGACACTGCTTGTGAGGAGGCTTCCTATCTTACCCATTTCGGGTCCCAAGTCTACCTTATCCACCGAAGAGACAAACTTCGCGCATCAAAAATAATGGCTGAGCGCGTTCTCAATCATCCAAAAATAACAATGGTTTGGGATTCTGAAGTTGAGGATATCCTGGGAGATGAACTCGTGTCTGGAATTAAGGTCAAAAATAACAAAACAGGGGAAGAATCCGAGATAACTTGTGCAGGTGTTTTTATAGCCATAGGGCACATCCCCAATACGCAGATTTTTAAAGATCAGCTAGAGCTCGATAACCACGGGTATGTCCTTCTCAAAGGAGGGGCCAAGACAAGTGTTGAAGGCGTTTTTGTTGCCGGGGATTGTGCAGATTCAGTTTACCGACAAGCGATCACTGCTGCCGGAATGGGGTGTTCTGCAGCTATTGATGCGGAGCGATATCTCGCAAGTCAAAACTAATACAATTTTAATGACATCGAGAGAACTTAAATCGTTGCTTGATTCAAAAGAGATCCTCACATTGCTTGATGTTCGAGAGGAAAATGAGAGGGAATTTGCTAAAATTTCTCCATCAGAGTGGGTTCCGATGGGACAGATTCCGGAAAAGATGGATGATTTAAATCAGTTTAAATCATCCTCCGTCGTCGTCTATTGTCACCATGGTATTCGAAGTGCTCATGTTGTAAGTTATTTGAGGGCCAACGGTTTCGATAGTGTCCACAATTTGGAAGGTGGCATTGAAAGTTGGTCGACTGAAATTGATCCCAGTGTTCCAAGATATTGAAAAGTGAATTAATTCATGAGGAAAACAACGATTCAGAGAAAGACTGGGGAAACCCAGATTGATTGTCATCTCAATATAGACGGAACAGGAGCATCCAAGCTAGATACCGGTATTCCATTTTTTGATCATATGTTGGATGCTTTCACTCGTCATAGCATTATTGATTTAGATTTGAAGTGCCATGGGGACTTGCATATAGATTATCACCATACTGTTGAGGATGTTGGGATTGTTCTTGGGCAGGCTTTTTTGAAAGCACTTGGCGATAAAGCAGGTATTCGTCGATATGGTACGGGATTTGATCCACGAAACCCATTGACGGGTGAAGCTTTTGTTCCGATGGATGAGACGCTGGCGCGCTGTGTCATTGATTTTAGTGGCCGACCTTACATGGTCTGGAAGGGGTTCCAAGATTACTCTTTTTCTACGGTCACCATGGAGCAAAGGAACCAAGACGACTCCTCGAAATTTAGGTTCGGTTTGGCTAGAGAGTTTTTTCAAGGGTTTGCTAACGAAGCACGTTGTAATCTTCATTTGGAGCTGCTTTATGGAGAAGAACCCCATCACGTTGTCGAGGCTCTTTTCAAGTCCTTTGCACGCGCTGTTGATTTCGCCTGCCAGCAAGACCCTAGGATTCAAGGAACACTTCCTTCAACGAAAGGGGCTCTTTGAGTCCTTTTGGGTGGATCGAGAACATTGACTTTTATTTGATGTTTTCGTTTTTACTTTAAAATCAACTTGAAATTGATCTCCGCCACCTCAGAACATACTCTATTCCATCCGAAGTGAGCCTCACCTACATTTTTATTGAATAATTGTGGAAAGAATTGATTCCAATGATGCGAAAGATCTTGCGATCGAAAGCAAAGCCGATTCTGAGCTGGTCAGAATGGCTCAAGATGGATCCATGCAAGCATTTGAAGAACTTGTGAATCGCCATAGAAATAAGATTTATGCTCGCGCATTTAGTATGATGCGCAACGAGGATGGCGCCATTGAAATGTCTCAATTGGCCTGGATAAGAGCTTGGCGGAAACTCAGCCAATTCAAAGGAGATTCTGCTTTTCCCACTTGGGTGACGCGTATCACAATCAATACCTGCTTAGATGAAATCCGGAAACGCAAAAGGCACCAAGCTGAATCTATCGATGAAATGGACGAATCTGGCGGGGTTGAAAGAAAACTTCCTACTTGGGAGCCTAATCCAACAGGGAGACTCGAGCGCCTAGAACTCAGAGCAAGTCTTGACCAAGCTCTCGGGCAATTGTCCGAGTCACATCGCTCGGTGATCATTCTTCATGAGTTTGAAGGCATGGGATACAAGGAAATAGCCGATGCAATGAATTGTTCAATAGGTACAGTCATGTCTCGATTGTTCTATGCTCGGCGAAAACTTGCGACATTATTAACCGCATTAAAAAAGGAGCTGAATTAATTCTAAAAATTAATCTCGAATAAAACATGAGCGACCTAATTGATCCATATCTCATGATTCAGGCATTCGTGGATGGTGAAGCATCTCCTGAGGCAGAGGCGGAGCTGCTATCCTTGCTTGACGAGCAACCCGCCCTCAAAGAAGAACTTAATTCACTCAGAAAGCTCCTCGCGAAAATGGCTGATGTAGGAGAAATAAGCCACGAGTTCCGGGGTGATTGTGACGAATATTTTAGAACTATAATATCTCAATTTATAGGTCAGGCTTCTCTCGAAGATTTGGCAGAATTTGATCTAAATTTGCTGCAAGCTTATGTTGATGATGAATTATCCGAAGATGATAATAAAAAAGCTAAAGAGATGGTCCTGAATGATGCCAATGCTCTCGCAGCAGTTATTTCTATTCGAGGTCAGAAAAATACGATCTCTTCGCTCGGCGAGTCGCAAATGGAATGTGTTGAAGACCGTGATTTTTATTGGTCACAGATTTCCAAACAAATTCAATCTGATATTCCCAAGTCTTCGGATACTGTGGCTAATTCGGCAAACTTTGGATTTGGTGCGCTATTAAAATGGATTTCCAATCCTCTCACCGCTCCAGCCCTTGTGGTTGGTATTTTTTGCTTTTTTTTGGGTGGGCAACTTAATAACGCGGCCATCTATCAAGAGGTTCAGGTTTCCTCAGCCTATGTTGACTCATCCTCTGAAATCGCCGTCTATTTTGTGGATGATCCGGATTTTTTAACATCTTCGTCATATTGATCTGGTAAATGAGCCCAGAATAAGAGAAAAAACATAATCTAAATGAAAGTTTCGGGATACACTCTAAGAATTCTTTTAAGATACGCTCTGTTAATCGTAGCTTTCTATCTGCCTGCTGTATCAAGATGCGAAGATTTCACGTCAAAAAACGTCACCTTATTCCCGCAGCTGATTTACGCCCAAAATTCCCAGAAGCCACCAAAGCTTGGCGACCCATTTAAGGGGTCCCTTTCCAGCAAGATAAAGCGGGTTACAGGCAAAAAGTATGTTTTTGAAATCAGCCCAAAAGACAGGAAGCCGGTCACTATCAATAAGGATAAGAAGCAATATGTTCGCTTGGGGAAGGAAGTCCGAGTTGAAATTGAAAACATCAGCGATAGTCAATTGAGTGTGACGGTCATTGATGTTAAAACCCGAAAGGTCCTCAAAAAGCAGAAAATCCAGACGAGCATTAAGACGAACATAATTGTCGGAGCCAATTCTGAACCTAGGGTCGTTATTATTCTTACAAAGGGCACGAAAAGGCCCAGATAGCCAATCGGTTTTTCCTCTCCATTTGACATTTATCAAGATTCGAAGTCGAACCTTCTCCAAATAGTTTTCTAAGATTGAGAAAAATTGGTCAAATTGGCTGATTTATATTGATAATTCCTTCCGTTTTTGAGATAAACTAGCCATTCCAGCAATGTAATATTGTTGTGTTGTGTGATTCACTCTATGTCTGAAGAAAAACCTTCCCAAACATCGGTTTCTACTTCTGTTGAAGGCGATTATGATGCGTCTAAAATTGATAAATTAGAGGGGCTTGAAGCTGTCAGAAAGCGGCCCGGTATGTATATCGGCGATCCTGACGAGCGTGGTCTCCATCACTGTGTCTTTGAGGTGCTAGATAATTCAATTGACGAACACCTCGCAGGTTATTGCACTGAGGTTAATGTCACCATACACGAGGATGGGTCTGCATCTGTTCGAGATAATGGTCGGGGCATTCCAGTGGATATGCATCCGAAATTTAAAATCCCAGCTGTGGAGCTCGTTTTAACTAACCTGCACGCCGGCGGAAAGTTCGGACAAGGGGCCTATAAATACTCAGGAGGCCTTCACGGAGTTGGGGCCAAATGTGTTAACGCATTGTCGGAAATGTTTCGTGTGGAAATATCTCGCGAAGGAAAAGTTCATTCGATGGAATTTTCCAAGGGGCAAACAATCCAGAAGCTTCAGGTTATCGACAAGACAGATTCCACTGGAACATATGTCCGATTCCTTCCTGATCCGGAAATATTCACCGTAACGACCGAATTTCAGTTTGAATCTCTAGCAAAACGTCTGCGAGAGCTCGCTTTTTTGAACAAAGGGATTCGGATTGACTTGTCTGATAAGAGAGATGATAAGCACGAGACATTTTACTATGAGAAGGGGATTGAGGAATTTGTCGCTCAACTAGCCACAACCAAAACACCCATCATACAAGATCCCATCATATTGAGTGGTGTCCGCGCAATTGAAACGGATAGTGGGGAGGATGAGGTCATCATCGATTGTGTCATGACGTACACAGAGGATTACCACGAATCCATTTATTGTTTCGCTAACTCCATACCAAACCCAGATGGTGGAACTCATATGTCAGGTCTTCGCTCCGCTTTGACAAGAGCCGTCAATCAGTATGCGCGAAGCAACAATCTCCTGAAGGAGAAGGATCCGGCAATCAGTGGAGAAGATACTCGAGAAGGTATTATTTGCGTTCTAAGTGTCAAACTGCCTAACCCTCGATTTGAATCTCAGACCAAGGTTAAGTTGGTAAATTCAGAAATAGAAGGTGTGGTTAGTTCATTAGTATACGAGGGCCTGAGAGACTACTTTGACGGGCACCCACAGATAGCCAAGAAAACCATTGAAAAATCTTTAATGGCAGCGCGAGCTAGAGAAGCAGCCCGCAAAGCGCGCGAGACCGTGAGGAAAGGCGCTCTCACGGGTGGAGGGCTTCCGGGGAAATTGGCAGACTGCTCTGATCGAAATCCCGTAAACACAGAGCTCTACATTGTTGAGGGTGACTCTGCGGGAGGCTCTGCGAAGCAGGGGCGGGACAGAAAATATCAGGCTATTCTTCCTATTAGAGGAAAGCTGATAAACGTTGAAAAAGCCCGTTTAGACAAGGTTCTTCAAAATAATGAAATCCGCACGATGATCACCGCTGTCGGAACTGGCATTGGTATCGGAGACGGTGAGGGGGCCTTTAATCTCGAAAAATTGCGGTATCACAAGATCATCATCATGACGGACGCCGATGTGGATGGCTCGCATATCAGAACTCTTCTATTGACTTTTTTCTATCGACAGATGCCGGAGTTGGTCAAACAGGGATATGTTTATATCGCTCAGCCACCACTTTACCAAGTAAGTCGAAAAAAGAGGGTGGAATATGTTGATGACGACCCGCAACTCAATAGGATTTTGATAAAATTGGGGACAGAAGATATTTCGCTGAAAAGCCTCGAGACGGGCAAGGAAATAGACCATGAAAAACTCACGGAGATCCTTGAGTTACTTCAATCCATCGAAAAATTTCAGGGTGCAATAGAGGGTAACGGGGCGAATTTTAGTGAGTTTATTGATAAAATTGATCCTGAAACCCGTCAGTTGCCAAAGCACTTTATCAAAGTAAGAGAGGGCAATCTTGAGTCTGACTTCTTTTTCCATTCACAAGAGGATATTCAAACCTTTGCAGAAGAAAATCCTGACCTTGGACTTTTCGGCGTTGAAATGCCTGAGTCATCAGAGGCCAATGGGTCCGGAGGTCAAGAAAATGGTTATAAGCCAAACCGAAGGGCGAGGTATGTCGAAATACTTGAAAGCAAGCCGCTCGAAAAAATATTTCAACAGCTTTCGGACAAAGGGTTTGATACAAGCCATTACTCGGCTCAAGATAAACCGCTTTTTGAAGTTACAGAAGGCTCCGGAGATAAGCAGACAATAAGACCCTTATTTTCAATTCCTGAGATTTTGGAAACCATCAAGGAAGTCGGACGGAGAGGTATCCAAATAAAGCGATTCAAAGGGCTGGGAGAAATGAATCCCAAGGAGTTATTCACGACAACCATGGACCCTGAGGGAAGGAGGCTCCTTCAGATTGATTTAGCCGATGCTATTGAGGCAGAGGAAATGTTTACAAAATTGATGGGTGATGAAGTGGCTCCACGGCGCCAGTTCATCGAAGATAACGCACTCAAAGTCCGTAACCTTGATGTTTAAGAAAATGATCGATTCCCAGGCCTATCAGTATCATTTTTACTTAAAGTAAAGATGTAAAATATGTCTAAAACGATCGTGACCACACCTATTTAGTATTCAGATGTCAGAAGAGGAAAAAAGTTCAGGCGACTCAAAAATCCGTAAAATTAATGTAGCAGAGGAGATAAAGAATTCATTTCTGGATTACTCCATGTCCGTCATTATTTCACGTGCCTTACCGGATGTAAGAGATGGCTTAAAGCCATCACAGCGCAGAATCCTATACGCGATGCAACAGCTTTCATTGTATCCGGGAAGAAAGCATTATAAGTGTGCCAAGATTTGTGGTGACACAAGCGGTGACTATCACCCGCATGGTGAGGCTGTCATTTACCCGACCCTTGTCAACATGGCCCAACCATGGTCCATGCGTGAGACTCTAGTTGATGGGCAAGGGAATTTCGGATCCGTTGAAGGAGATCCACCAGCAGCGATGAGGTATACAGAGGCACGTATGACTCATCTGGGGGCTGCGCTGATGACCGATATGGATAAAAATACGGTTGATTTTGTTCCCAATTATGACGAACGATTGACCGAGCCTACAGTTTTTCCGGCTGCATTTCCTAATCTTTTGGTTAACGGGGGCACTGGCATAGCAGTTGGTATGGCAACCAACATTGCGCCTCACAACTTAATTGAAGTAATCGATGGTATCGTTGCCCAAATAGACAATCCTCAGATTACGATTCCGGAACTAACCCAATATATCAAGGGGCCAGATTTTCCAACTGGCTGCCAGATTTGTGGTGTATCTGGTATTCAAAAATATTTTGAAACAGGAAGAGGTTCAGTCAAGGTCCGAGGTAAGATTGATGTTGAACTGACAAGTAATAATAGGGAGCAACTTGTTATTACAGAAATTCCTTATGGGGTAAATAGAGCCACACTTGTTGAAAAAATTGCTCAGTTACACAGTGATAAAATAATTAATGGAATCACTGGCTTGCGAGATGAGTCCGATGAAAACACTCGGGTTGTTGTTGAAATTCGCCGTGATGTCGTCCCTCGCGTGGTTATCAATAACCTCTACAAACACACATCGCTTGAAACCTCATTCAGTTCCAACATGCTTGCCATTGATCACGGCAGGCCCAAGGTATTAAACCTTAAGGAAATTATTCACTGTTACATTGAGCATAGAAGAGAAGTCATACTCAGAAGGACTCAGTTTGAATTAGATAAAGCTGAGGCACGAGCTGAGACGCTAGAAGGATATCTGATTGCCCTTGATAATTTGGATGATTTTATAAAAATCATCAGGGAATCATCGAATCGTGATGATGCGAGAAACCAACTTCTGCAATATGAGTTTTCTCGGTCCAACGTCGAACAATTGGGGATACTCATTCGGAGTGAGGCCCGACTTGTGAACGGAGTCTACAAGTTTTCCAAAACCCAGGCAGATGCGATATTAGAATTAAGGCTTTATCAGCTTACAGGCCTTGAACAAGATAAAGTAAGGAATGAGTATTTAGCTCTCACAGAAAAAATAAAGGACCTTATCGATATTATCCAAAGAGAGGAAAGGGTTTTAAATATCATTAAGGAAGAATTGGCTGTTATTCGCGAGAAATATGGCACTCCTAGAAAAACAGATATTGTTCCAGACGAAGGTGAAATTCCGATAGAAGATCTTATTGCCAATGAGGGCGTCATTATCACCATTACGCATAATGGTTTGATAAAAAGAACTTCTGTCAACGAGTATCGCTCTCAGAGGCGTGGGGGTAAGGGAGTCAAGGGATTGACAACCAAGAAAAAACAAACGCAAGGGCAGAATGACGATTTTATCGAGCATCTTTTTACCGCCGGGGCGCATGATTATCTTCTGTTTTTTACCAACACAGGCAGGGTGTTTCTAGAAAGAGTCTATGAGATACCTGAGATGTCGCGCACAGCAACCGGTCGCTCTATAGCCAACCTTCTTAACTTCAGAGAGAATGAAAAAGTGGCTGCTTTGATCAGGTTGGAAGCAACATATGATGATGATCGAAATGATATTACGCTTCAGCAACCCGGATATTTATTTTTCGCCACTAGCTCTGGAAAAGTAAAGAAATCATTGCTTTCTGATTACGCTAATATCCGTAAGGATGGCATAAAAGCCATTGAAATAAACGAAGGCGATTCCCTTATACAAGTCCTTCACTCCTCTGGGGATAATAGCATCGTCTTAATTACGAGCAATGGTCTAAGTATTCGCTTTAATGAAAAAGATGTCCGATCAATGGGGCGTGTGGCTGCGGGTGTCAAGGGAATCACATTGCGCCCAGACGACAGAGTAGTTGCTGTGTCCAAAGTCGATCTTGAGTCCACTTTGCTCGTTGCCTCCGAAAAGGGGATAGGAAAACGCAGCGTTTTCGAGGAATACCGAGTCCAAAGTCGCGGAGGAAAAGGCATCATCACAATGAAGACTGGAGACAAAACAGGCAAGGTTGTAGGAGCTCTTACCGTTCATGATGATGATGAGATTATGTTAATTTCCAGCTCCGGTCTCATGGTCAGGACCAAGGTCGATGCCATTAGGGTTTCAGGTAGAGCCACAACAGGTGTTAAGCTATTAAACATTGGGGATGAATCAATTCTGGTTTCAATTGCTCCAGTGATTGAAGATGAAGACGAGAGTTCCGAACTCAACTCAGGAGATGAAAGCACTGAATCAGAGGAAACCTCGCCTGATAGTGAGGAAGTTAATGAGGTAGAGCCTGGAGAAACTGAAGGATAATTTTAGAATCTATTTTCAATAACAAATTATTTATAGTGCCACCCTGATACCTAATCAGGGTGATTTTTTTGTTGGCGAGTCCAAAAACTGTTTTTTTCTTTTTGTGTATTGAGATTTCTTATTTCTTGAGGGTTTTTGATTTTAACTTTTTGAATTTCTAGTGAGTTGAAAATTTCTTGTAAAGAATAAGTGCCGCCTTCAACGGCATCGAAGACTTGCTTTGCACAAGCTGATGTTAATATACACGGGAAAGGCTGCGTGAAAGTCTTAGAATTGATGTGTTCGAAATAGCATATTCCATGGGCGTCCTCCACCAAAGAAGTTATCAGGTGAGACAATGTTTTTTTATTCATAGCTGGTTGGTCAATTGTTGAAATTAACCAAGTCACATTTGGATGGATCTGCATTGCCGAAGCTATACCTCCGATAGGCCCTATGGAGGTATAATTATCGATTATCTCCAGGCTTTTTGGGATGGCGGATTCCTCATCGTTGTATTGGTCGCGACTGACGGAGATGAAAACATTTTGGCAAAAATGCTTTAATAAATTCATGGTCCATTTCCACTGAGGTATGTCTTGGTGGTATTTGATAGAGCTCTTATTTTCACCCATTCTTTGACTGGTTCCACCGGCTAATACAAGTCCAAATATTTTGCTTCTATGAGTGATCACAGCT
>CBFHOE010000001.1:21249-30686 GCA_965657355.1 Limisphaerales bacterium
TATACAAAATGAATTTGGCCGGAAGTTTCTTCCGGCCAAATTACTTAAATTATGAATCTAAAACAATCGATCAGGTGATGTCGTAAATTAACGGAATTTAATTTGGGCTTCTTCCGGGTTTATTTCATGAGCGCATGGCTGATTGGTAGGAGCCTCGGGCTGTTCTTCATTAGGTTGAATTAATTTGTTTTCAAGCATCCATTGTTCGACTTCTTCACCGCTGACGTCAGCCAACATCTGACCGTCGACTTCCACGCAAGGGCTAAGCATCTGACCACTTTTCTCGATCATTTCTTGCCTTTGCTGAGGGTCATTTATGATGTCGCGATCTTCATATTCAAGGCCATATTTTTTCATTATGGCTCTAACACCCTGACTCCAACCGCAATGAGGTTTCAAGTAGCAAACAATTTTCATCAGAAATTAGATTTAACTAAATTTCATTGTAAATCCAGCCTAATTGGTGGAATTTTTCTATAAAACAAAAACCATGCCCATATTAATTGGTTAGATTTGAAGAAAAATATGAGATTCTTATTCAGTTTATTTATGAAAGCTTTGGCTATTGGTGAAATTGTTTGAAGGAATGCGGTATATAATGGATGCTTTTGACAATGGAACGCAGTGAGTTGTGGGAAAAAATTAAATCCGGTGATAAGCTTGTTGTTATCGCAGGGCCGTGTGTTATTGAGAGTGATGACCTGTGCTTGAAAATCGCTGAGCATTGCAAATCAATATGTGATGAACTGGATGTTCTCTATTTATTTAAGGCAAGTTTTGACAAGGCAAATCGCACTTCTATTCATTCATTTCGCGGCCCTGGCATTGATGAGGGGTTACGTACTCTCGAGAAGGTGAAATCGGAATTTGATCTTCCAGTCGTCACTGATATTCATGAAGCTAGCCAAGTAATAACCGCCGGCTCCGCTGTCGACGTTTTGCAGATACCAGCTTTCTTATGCAGGCAAACGGACCTCTTGGTGGCTGCTGCCCAGTCCTCATCCATTGTTAATATAAAAAAAGGTCAGTTTTTAGCCCCATGGGATATGAAGTCGGTCGTTCAAAAGGTAGAGGAATCAGGTTGTCATAACATGATGCTGACAGAGAGAGGAACGACATTTGGATACAATAATCTGGTAGCTGACATGCGATCTATTCCTGTTCTTTCCGGTTTTGGTTACCCGGTTATTTTTGATGCAACGCATTCCGTTCAATTGCCGGGTGGAGGAGGTGACAAGTCTGCTGGTAATGGAGAATATGCTCCGGTCCTCGCATGTTCTGCAATTGCTGCTGGGTGCAATGGGATTTTTATCGAAACTCATCCTGATCCCTCACGGGCATTAAGTGATGGACCAAATATGATTCCATTAGACCAGTTGAAGTCTCAATTGACAAAGATGGTCAGTCACTTTCAAGTCGCCAAAAATTATTAGGTAATATCTGTTTCCCATACTCACCATAAACTCAATATAATGGACCATACTCCTAAATTATCAACTCTCTCACCTGAACTCATTCAAGCTTTCTCAAGGATAAAGCTTTTTTTGTGTGATGTGGACGGAGTTCTTACAGACGCCTCCGTGTTTATTGGTGGAGAGAATGTTGTTGAAAGAAAGAGGTTTAATATTCAAGACGGCCTGGGACTTGTTCTTCTCAAAAAATCAGGGATACCTGTTGGGTGGATATCGGCGAGGTTTTCCCCGGTAACCTTAAACAGAGCCAGGGAACTATCTGTTGATTTTCTGGAGCAAAGTAAAGAAGGGAAGCTAGCAGCGGTCAATAAATTGGTGTCTCAACTCGGTATTGATTATTCTGAGATACTCTTCATGGGAGATGATGTTGTAGATCTTCAGGTCATGCAAGCTGTCGGCTTACCCATTGCTGTAGCCAATGCTCGCCAAGACGTCATTGCAGTTGCAAAATATGTGACCAAAGCCCCGGGTGGTCACGGTGCTGTGAGAGAGACATGCGATTTATTACTCAAGGTCCAAGGGCTTTGGGACTCGGCGATCAAAACATATTTTATCTCATGAGAATGAAGTTTTTCGATAGAAAAAATAAGGCGCAGAAAATCCTTATTTATGCAGGATTGGCGTGGCTAATCATATTTTGCCCATTGGTATTCGGTTTGGCTCAAACTAATACTGACACGGCTTCCGGAGCGCGAATTAAATTAAGTTCAGTGGTCATCCCTCTGTATGATGAAGATAATAATCTGAAAGCCCGTTTCTCCGGAGAGAATACCGAACTTATTGCGGGAACCAAACAAACCAAAGTCAGCGAGTTTAAATTGGAATTAATAAGGCCCGGTTCAAAGTCAGAGGTCGAACTTGAGATTAGTGCTGCGGAAGGATTTTATGACTCTAAAACAGCACATTCGCCCGGGGATATTGAGATGAAAAGCGGTGATGGACAATTTTTGGTAAGAGGACAAGGCTTTTCCTGGGATATCCAGAACGGTGCCCTCGTTATTACTAACCATATTGAAACAATCTTAAAACCCTCTTTTTTTGATGATAAATATTCTGGAGATAAAACCGACAGCAGTGTCGGTTTTGTAGGTGACTGGAGGGAAATAAAAGAGCTAAATATTCATTCCGAGACACTGGTTTACTCTATCCCAACTGCTGTCGCTAAATATAAGAGATCTGTAAATGCATTTGATGGTGAAAAACTTAATCTAGAAGCCGGCGTTTTAACGTTAAAACTTCGCCCAGATGTTGACGAGCTGGACCAATTAGTGGTTGAGAAAAATGTCAGAGTAAGCTTGCAGCAGGACACAAGAAGGTATGAGATTTCCTCAGGAAAGGCCCTTTACCGCAGATTTGGAGATGGGAATGAAGTTTTGGTATTTTCCGAAGATTTACCCAGTTGGAAAACTTTTGATGGCGTAGGTAAAGGTGAAAAACTTTCATTCTTTTTACCTGAAAAAAGAGTTGAGGTTGAAGGAAATGCTTCTGCACAGGTTTCTATTCCAGATAAAACCAAAAGTGTTTTTTTAACTAAATTTGGAGGAACCCCTATTTTAGGGGACAGCATCGACGTTGAGTGCGACGCCTATATTTTTGAAAATAACAGACTCTTGCTTTCAGGTATCAAAAATATTGTAAGCGGAGAGACAAACATTAATACCGATAGTGTTAGGATTTCACTGGATGAGGGGTTCCAAGCGCGGTCACTCGCTGCCGGGCCTCGATTCACTCTTTCTGGATATGCAAAAAATGTTCCATTCAAAATCTCAGGTAATGACCTCATTTTGAATGGGCTGAGTAGTGAAGAACCAAGGGCTGAAGTACAGCGGAATGCACAGTGGTTTTATGGCGGCCATTCCGGTGGGGGTGACACTTTAATTATAGAATTAATCGATCTCGCAATAAATTGCCAAGGGTTAGCTTTTGCGAAATTACAGGTCAGCGACTGGATTGATAATCCAGATTATCAATTTCCTGTGGACATAAAATGCGCCAAATACACATTTCAAAACAAGAGTATTGTGCTAAATGGGCAGGTCAGAGTATCTCATCCCAAATGGCAGATGGTAGCCTCTAAAGTTGATCTCACACTCGAGGGTGATTCCAACCAAATCAAAACTATCCACGCCCAAAATAATGTTTCAATGGAAGCTCAATTTCAAATTAATAACGAAAAACAAGCTTCAAAAAGATTAACTCGATTTCTTGGTGGTCTTATTGAGGAAGGGGTTCCGTGGAAAGTATTCTGTGGTTCTCTGCAATTGGAAATAAATAATGAAGAGGCTTTGGTGAAATCATTTACAGCTCTCAGTAATGTTCGTTTAATGAGAGCTGGTAATACCGGCCAGGGTCAAAAATTGGAAATGTTGCCAGATTCAAAAAAAGTGGAATTAACAATTCGCCCTAGCTTTACAATGGCGTCTGGTACGACCTTAAAAGGGGAAAAAGGTACTGTCTTTAGTTGGGATATGGAGAAGAATTCCGTTAAAGTAAGCCAGGGCCATTACTCCGTAATTTTGCCTTCAAAGGTTTTTGTAAAATAATGACCTGCAGGGAAAAATCAATGAAATGGAAATAGTCTCAAAAGAAAAACTTAAGCAACTTAAAAAACCTCAATGATAGACGAATCTGAACATGCTAAAGGTAGCCTGCTGTCGACATCAGGGTTAAAGAAAAGATATGGATCCAGGAATGTTGTTGAGGACGTGTCAATTACCGTTAAGCCAGGCGAAATTGTCGGCCTTTTAGGCCCCAATGGTGCGGGGAAAACGACCACTTTCAATATGGTCGTTGGCTTGGTTAAACCGGATCAAGGATGGATAGAATTTGAGGGGAATAAAGTTCAACGACTACCAATTCACAAACGAGCAAGGCTTGGTGTAGGATATTTAACCCAAGAGCCGTCCGTATTTAGAAAGCTAACTGTGGAGCAAAATATACTTGCCGTTTTAGAAACTTGTAAAATTTCATCCAAAGAAAAAAATCTTCGACTAGAGAGTTTACTTGAAGAACTTGATTTAACCTCGGTTGCAAAAAGCTATGCCTATCAATTAAGTGGGGGGGAAAAACGAAGGCTAGAGATTACACGTGCTCTGGTTACTAATCCCAAATTATTTTTATTGGACGAACCATTTAATGGAATAGATCCATTGGCTGTTTTTGAGGTTCAAAAGATTGTGAAAAGGTTGAGCGCTCGTGGTTTGGGGGTGCTCATAACGGATCATCATGTACGTGAAATGTTGAAATTAGTCGACCGGGCATATTTATTGTTGCACGGAAGTGTTGTGATGGAAGGGTCAGCTCGCCATCTTGCTGAAAGCTCAAAAGCGCGAGAAATATATTTAGGCCCTGATTTTAACCTGTAGTATAGAGAAGGATCTAAAATGACTTCGGAAAGCAGCATCATTAATGAAATTTCAGTAGGCCACTTTTTTGAGTCGTGGAAGGACAGGTTGAAACTGAAATTGCTAGGTGAGAATGAAGGGTTTGATAGAATTATTCGAGAATCGACAGTCAATCGTCCTGGATTATTGCTGAGTGGTTTTACAGAGTATTTTGCGAGTAAGCGCGTGCAGGTTTTCGGGAGTGCCGAATATACATATTTGAGAACTCTGGATAAAAACACAAGAGATCAAAGGAATCGATTGTTTTTTGAACAAAACGTGCCTTGTGTTGTTTTCGGTAGGGATCTGGATCCAGGTAGTGAGTTTTTGAAGCTCGCAAAAGAGAGTCGAGTTCCCGTATTTCAATCTCCCATGATAACAATGAATTTTATGAATGCGGCGACACTTGCTTTAGAGACTCATTTCGCTCCACGTGGAAGTGTCATGGGGAGCATGGTAGATATTCAAGGGGTTGGCGTGATTATTAAAGGAGACAGTGGGGTAGGGAAAAGCGAGTGTGTTTTAGCTTTGATCGAGCGGGGCTATAGCTTGGTCGCCGATGATATAACTAAGGTGGTCCTGATTGGTGGGGATCAAGTTATCGGGACATCAGCAGAAGTGACGAGAGATCATCTTGAGGTCCGTGGTATTGGTATTGTCAATGTGGCTCGTCTGTTTGGAGTCAAATGCATCCGAAAGGATAAAAGAGTTGATTTGATAGTGCACCTCAAACAATGGGACAAAGTGGGTGACATGGAACGCGTCGGAATGGAGGATCAATTCAGTGAGATCCTCGATGTCTCCATACCTTATGTTACGATTCCAGTAGCACCTGGTAGGGACATTGCACGATTAGTTGAGGTTGCTGCATTTCAAAATAAACTGCGGCAATCCGGATTTAACTCCGCGGAAGAATTCAATCAAAAATTAATTGATATGATGGCAGAGCAAAATCACAAAAATACCTCATAATCTGTCAGAATTCCAACATGAAAGCCTTTCAAGTTTTAATTTTTTGGCAATGAAAGGTGATTCCAATTTTACAATAATCGAGTAAAATAAATTATCGAAACGCGACCTTTCGGGGTATATTAGATTGTAAGGAAAACGTATGGCTGAGAAATCGTTAACTGAAATGCCAGTGGCTCTAAGAGAGCTTTTTGACAAAGGCAAGGCGGCTCTTCATAAGGGTAATTATGATTACGCTATTGCCCTCTTTACCGATGTGCTCAATAAAGAACCAGGCTTTGTTGCCTGTAGAGAAGCACTCAGGAAAACCCAGATTGAGAAAAAAGGACAAAAAAAATCTCTGATCAAAAAATTTTTAGGTAAAGCATCGCCTTTGCTTGCTAAAGCTCAGGTGCAATTAAAATCTAGTCCCAGGGAGGCGATGACGACAATAGAGCAATTACTGAGTTCTGACCCTTATAACGCGGGTGCCCAAAAAGTATTAGCAGACGCTGCGCTTGTTATGGAATTCCCTCAAACTGAGGCGCTTGCTCGGGAAATTGCCTTTAATGAAAACCCAACCGACAGGGACAACGCATTAAAGCTAGCTGATTCCCTTCTCAGGGTTGGGCGAAGTGATAAGGGACGAAGAATCATGGAAGCCCTTACAAAAGCTTTTCCTGATGATGCCAAATTGATTTCTGCTTATAATACATGGTCGGCCAAGAGGACTTTAAATGAGTCACTAAGTGGTGGGGAAGTGGAGACTTACCGAGAAATGCTCGAGGATGAAAAAGAGACAGTTACCTTGGAGCAATTGGCGAGAGAGGTAAAAGACCCCGAAGTCGCCCAAAAACTTGCTAAAGAATTCGTTGCTGAATTGGAAAATGACCCTGAAAACCAATCGATCATGCAGCGAATAGGTGACCTCTATGAAAAAGCACAAAATTATGAATTAGCTATTGAGTATTACAATAAAGTGAACGATTTGCGAGGTGGAGACGATCCTAGTCTTTCCAAAATGGTAACGAGAAGCCGAATGGCTTCGATTGATTTAGAGATAAGTCAATTGGATCCAAATTCTTCAGAGTTTGAGGAGATCAAAAATAAACTCGAATCCCAAAAACAGACCATAGCTATCACAGACTGCGAAAAGAGAATAAATAAGCATCCAAATGATTTGGAGCTCAGATTTGAAATGGGGGTACACTATTTTAATGGAAAAAAAATTGGCGATGCCATCAAACAATTTCAAAGATCGCAAGACCATCCCGCTCATAAAATAACCTCACTGAAATATCTAGGTATTTGTTTCGCTAGCAGAAGGCTATACGACATGGCTGCCTCTGCGTTTGAAAGAGCATTATCTGAAAAAGAATTGTTTGATGATGAAAAAAAAGAACTACATTACGAATTTGGCGTTGTTCTTTTGAAGATGAATGAAAGGGACAAATCCATAGAACAATTTAAGAAAATTTACGAAAAAGATCTTGGATACCGCGATGTCGAACAAAAGGTCGAAGACTTCTACGCCTCCTCCGATTAGGTGGCTCTCATCTCTGCAATGATCTGACGTTAAAGCTAGGACTATTATGAAAGTTGGCGTGATTGTCGACAAATGGAAAGGGACTCTTTCAGCCAAAAGAGCGTCTCAAATAATTGTTGATTCTTGGGCCTCTCAGGACGAGACTCCTGTTCGTTTTATTCAAAGCCCAATGAGTGATGGAGGTGAAGGCTTTGGTGAGATTATCGGTCAAACTATGGGGGGGGAATCCGAATTAATAGCCTCTCGGGATGCTGCGGGAAAAAATATTGATGTCACTTGGTGGCATATTTGTCAGAAATCTACTGGAGTTTTTGAAACCTCGGAATCAAATGGATTAGCCCGATTGCAACCCAATAAGTTCCATCCATTCTCATTGGATACGTATGGAGTAGGTCAAGTTATTAGACATATATCAGGGATGTCGGTTGATAAATTGTTTCTGGGTATTGGGGGCAGTGCGACAAATGATGGTGGCTTTGGAATGGCTCGAGCTATTGGCTATAAATTCATCAATTCATCGGGTAATGAAATTTGTAAATGGACAGACCTAGGGTCACTAGAATGCATTAAAACTCCAGATCGACGTTTAAAAGACCTCATAGGGAGCATGGAGATTTGTGTTGCTTGTGATGTCGAAAATCCATTACTTGGTGATTTAGGTGCTACTGAAATTTTCGGTCCGCAAAAAGGGTTAGTGAAAAAATCAGACCGTGAAAAAGCGGAATCCTATTTGAAAAAACTATCGCAGGTTACGCACAAATTTTTCGGGAAGGATCATGCGAATCTCCCTGGTGCTGGAGCTGCTGGTGGTCTTGGTTTTGGCTTGTCGGCTTTTTGCGGTGCTAAATTCTACCAGGGTTTCCAATTGTTTGCTGATTTATCTGACTTAAATTCTCTTATTAACGAATGTGATATTATTATCACAGGCGAAGGGCAACTTGATTCGAGCTCTCTTATGGGTAAAGGCTCTGGGGGAGTATTAAAAATGTGTCACCGGGTCAGCAAACCCGTAATCATTATCTGTGGGGCAGCTGATTTAAGAGGAGATCTGCCCGATAATGTGATTGATACATGGGTTCTCTCCGAGCATTTCTCAATATCAGAATGCTTCACCAACACAGAAGAGGTTTTGAAGAAACTAGTCCAACAAATGTCTTTTGCACTTGATAGAAATTCTATTTAAGTCACCTCACTTGGTTGATTGTTTTCAAGTTTTGTAGCACATTATATTTCAAATGAAATTAGTCTTATCACTTGTCTTGGGTATGATTGTGCTCTCATCTATAGTCGGGATGCTTTTCTTTCAGGGGTCATCCACGACTACTAAATTGGGTCCAGTCGTTGCCATAAACTCTACAAATACGCCCACTTCGGTATCGCTAGATCCAAATACGGAGTCCGAGTCTGATTCAAAAACTGACTTGGATACTAATGACAGTCTAAATGAACAAATAATTTCAGAAAATGATTCTCAAACTAAATTAAGCAAAAAGATCGTGAAATCAGACAAAGAATGGAAAGAAATGTTGACCCCCATGCAGTATAAGGTCACTCGCAAAAAAGGTACGGAAAGGGCCGGCACTGGTGAGTGGCTTAACAATAAAAAGAAGGGAGTTTATACATGTATTTGTTGCAGCAACGAGTTGTTTTCCTCAGAAACCAAATTTGAATCCGGGACAGGTTGGCCTTCGTATTGGAAACCAATTAACGATAAAAATATTGGAGAAAAAGAAGATAATAGTCTTTGGGCGACCCGAACGGAGGTTATATGCAACAGATGTGACGCGCATCTCGGACACGTTTTCGATGATGGACCACCGCCCACAGGACTTAGGTATTGCATCAATTCAGTAGCCTTAGGATTTAAACCTGCGGTGGATTCAAAAGAAAACGAAAAAGTTGTTGAGTGATATTCCCTATATGACTCATCCTCTTTTTTAATTTAAGCAAGTCGTGCCGATTTTAACATGAGGTCGGTATCCCTTGCAGAACTTTTACTGTATGTGGGATAGCCTTCTTAACAAACGTGAGGCATTCCACGGCACCCGTTGGCTTGCCTGGAAGTGCGACAATCAGATTATTTCCTAC
>CBFHOE010000001.1:30785-34200 GCA_965657355.1 Limisphaerales bacterium
TGTTGCTCCTAGGTTTCTGGAAATAATTCCCAGAGGGGTAACGCTGAGGGATTCTCTTCTCATTGTTTCTCCGAAACCGGGCAATTCTTTATCTGCCATCTCTATTATAGCTTCCGGAGTCACGTCGCGTGGGGCTATTCCTGTTCCACCCGTGGTAAGAATTAATTGACTACCTTTATTCATTGCCATCCTTATCGCTTTTTGGATTTCAAGAATATCATCCGGAACGATAACTTCTGAAATCACATCCCACCCTAGCTCTTTAGCTGCGGAGCTGACTGCTGGTCCGCCAAGATCTTCATAATCTCCGTGTGAAGCTCTATCTGATACTGTTATGATTGCTGTTTGTATATTCATGAAATTAAAAAATCAGAATGGAAGAACAGATTCAAGTCTGGTATTAAATACTTGATCACAAATTCAGCAGAGAAGACATGAGACAATCAATAATTTTAGCTGTAGCCATTTTATTTACTGCATTACAGGCAAATGCCAATTGGCCCTTTTTCCGTGGGCCAGATTTAAATGGTGTTATTGAAGACGTAAAAATGCCTGCGAGTTGGGGTGAAAGTTCAAATGTTCTCTGGAAAATTGATATCCACGATAGGGGGTGGAGCTCTCCGGTTGTCCATGGTGATCAAATATGGCTAACAACGGCAACTCCTGACGGAACAAAACTTTACGGTATATGCGTTGACGCTGTGACTGGAAGGACCCTTTTTGATCAATTATTGTTTGAAGTTACTGATCCTCAGTTTGCCCACAAGTTTAATAGCTACGCGTCTCCTACGGCAGCTATAGAAAAAGATCGCGTTTATCTTAGCTTTGGGTCACCTGGCATTGCTTGTATCAATACAACATCATTTGATGTTATTTGGACTCGAGAAGATATTAAGTGTGACCATTTCCGGGGGGCAGGTTCTTCGTTAGTGATATTTAATGATCTCTTGATTACTCATTTTGATGGAGCGGATCATCAATTCGTAATGGCGTTCGACAAATACAATGGAGAAACAAAATGGAGAACCAAGAGGAGCATTGATTTCAAGGACTTAGATTCTAAAGGCAATCCTGCAGGCGATGGAGATTTCAGAAAAGCCTATTCGACACCTTATATTTTCAAAGAAAAATCAGGTGATTGGGTGATGGCCAGTCTTGGTTCCAAGGCCGGGTACGGATACTCGCCGTCAACTGGTGAAGAGCTGTGGAGAGTGGAAGACCGCAGTGCCCATTCCGGTACGAGTATGCCCGTCGTCGGCGAAGGCTTATTATTTTATGTTTCGGGATTTGCCCGAGGCACTCTCTATTCGATACCGCTCGGTTCAAGGGGCGTCATATCCAACGAGGATATAAAATGGAAAACAAAGAGAAATGTTTCCAACAAACCATCCCCGTTATATCACGAAGGTTTTATTTACATGGTTGATGATGGTGGAATAGCCAGTTGTTTGGATGTGAAAAATGGAGAAGAAAAGTGGCGTGAGCGAGTAGGGGGTAATTTCTCTGCCTCACCTCTTATTAATAATGGGAAAATATTTTTCTTTAACGAAGAAGGTGTAACGTCAGTATTGAAAACGGGGCCAGAATATAAGGAGATTGGTAAGAATATTTTAGGCTCTGGCTTTATGGCGACTCCGGCAGTTTTTGGTAATGATTGGATATTAAGATCAAAAACACATCTTTACAGAATCTCAACTCGATAGCTCCTTATAAATCTTCGCTTTTATCTTTTTTAGCTTTTCTTCGTGCTTCAAGCAACCTTCCTGAAATACGAGTGCTTGTTGGTTTCTCCTCTGCGGTAGTGGCTTTAGTATTGGGCTTCTGCTTTTGGGGGAGAGAATCTTTTTTTTCTATCCTGGATTTTGTAGTAACTTGCTTTTCTGAAGGCGCCCAGCCAAGTTTTTCTTTTTTACCTTCATCTCCCGTTTTTGATTCCGCTCGCCTTTTCTTTAGAGTATTTAATTTTGAGGTAGCTTCATAATTGGTCGATTGACTTTCTTTTGACTTCCAAAAAACTAAGGCTGAGGCTGCTTTTATAAACTGGTTTCTTCCTAAATCTATTCTCCTAAATCCAATATCCAACAAGAGAAGCACAAGGGCTAATTTTAGTAGTTCTTCCCAAATGGGGCGTGGGGTCAAAGTTGATACTCTGCCTTGTGAATAAGGATTTTGCATAGAGTCATCGGGATCGATCATCCTTCCATTTCCCCACTCTGTTAACTTTGTCAGGTTGCCTAGATTAGGGGTGACTTGTTTAAATTCTGGTGAGTAACTCAGGCTGGTCCCAGTTAGATCCATCGATCGAACTTGTCCCTCTGCTCGCTCTAAAATACTCACTTGATAACCACCTTTTTCGGCCAGAGGGAAATCTGCTGAGTACTGCCCTGGGCCAGTTTGTTGGATCTTCAACTTTTGCGAATTACCGGATGGGGTAAGGATAGTTGCTTCAAGTTCCAGAAAATTTTGAAAGTCACCCTCTGAGTCCAGAGCTTCTATCAAGATCTTTGCTCCTCTTTCCGTATGGATTACATTAATATCCAAGTTAGAGTTTTCAATTTTTCTGAGTGACCACTGGACTACTTGTTGCCAAAACAATCGATATTGTGTCCAGTTAATCCAATTGCTCGCCCATTTTGTCCTCGCATCAGAAGTAAAAGCAGCTACTTTTCCGAGTCCATAGTTCCAATATGAAAAAATGGGATCACCCTTTGGTGAAGTAATAGGAACGGAAGCTCGGGCTTTTGGAACTGTAGCGACATAACCGAGTAGAGATGGGGGTTGCGTAATTCCCTTGAGCATTTCACCACTTCCGACAATTTGCGGTTGGAAAGTTTCTTCTATGATAGCCGACTTTAAAATGATCGCGGTTTCTTGAAGGAAAATTTGAGGAAGGTCATTTGGATTTGTAATGTGATAAAAATTTCCATTTCCTCTATCAGCCATAAAAACCATATTATCATCCGAAGCGTGACCAGCTATCAGAACTGAGCTAACAGTGATATTCGATTCACGGATAGATTGCATTTCCTCTTCTGTTGGTGGTGTAGGGTCACCATCACTAAAAACAATTATATGTTTGATATTGGCATTGGATTCTTTCAGTGAGTTTTTACCCATCTCCATAAGGACTCTGAAGGATGGCAAATCTCCCTGATTCATGCCTGATATTTGCCTTTTCATCGCCGATTTATCGCCAACTTTGCTCAGGTTGATAAACCATCTTTCTGTTCCATCCCAGAGCAAAACGCCCATTTCATCTTCACTACCCAATGCATCTAAAGTTCCAAGAGCCATCTCTCTGGCAACTGTGTTACCATTCATAAATTCCATTCCATGCATTACAAGAACGAGAGCTCCTCTTGGAATAACTTTTTTGCTATCCAGATTCATGGATAGAGGTAGTAACTTTTCTAGT
>CBFHOE010000001.1:34299-60926 GCA_965657355.1 Limisphaerales bacterium
GGGGTGCCTCTGTAACTGCCAGCTGTGTATGAATTATCGCCTCCTATTGTAACCAGTCCTAATCCGAAATCTTTTACTAATGAATGAAGTTGTTGTAAATCACTGCGGTTAAAACGGCCCGCTCCGGTATTACTTAAAATAACCGAATCGAAAAACCTTAGCGTCTCAAAATTATTAAAAATATCATCGGGGCTTTTAACGTCGACTTGGATTTCGCCTTCCGATAATGCTTGGATGAGATTTTGATCAAGCTCTGGTGACTCTGTGACTATAAGTATCGAAGGATCACCTTTAATAAGAGTTTGTCCAAATGATTTATTATTCTGAACAAGAGTATCGAATGGTGCATCCACTTGAACTTCATATTGATAAAATCCGGATTCCTCTAATTGTTCCTCAAAAGTGAATGCATTTTCCCCCTTCTTGAGGGTAATTGTTTCCTCGCCAATAAAACTATTGTTTCGGAAAACCTTCATGGAAGCTTGTTGGTTCATAGGCGAAGTCACAACAGTTTTGAGACTAAATGTCTGCCCTCTTTTCAATTTGTTTGGGAGTTGAATTGGGCGTACGACAACATCCTCTGATTTGTTAGCGCCTACTGGTATAGCGTCTATTGTGATCGCCTGCGTTCTTGCGGCTATGGCCGCCCTTCGTGCATCAGATATGTCTGTATTTCCATCGCTGAGTATGACCAGTTTTTTTTGAGCATTCTCAGGAAAAGCAGCTGTTGCCAATCTGATAGCATTACCTAGTTGAGTATGACTAGGTTCGATAACTGCTTGGAATTTTGACCAATCCATAGCTGTGTTCGGCATCAGTTCGATTCCAGCATTTTCGCCAAATACAATGACGCCAGCTTTATCCTTAGGACGTTTTTTCTTCACCGCCCGGTTAATATACTGTCGCGACGCTTCTTGCTGCTCTGGAGGGATTGATAAACTCCTGTCCACAAGGAACAAAACATTCATGTCATCATTTTTAAGTCTCCATTCGAATCCTGAAATTCCCATTAAAATGACTGAAATGAGAATGGAGCGAAGAGAGCATGCTGTCCATTTTCTAAAACCGGACATAGAAGCATCTGACCTTATTGTCAGCCAGACCGTCCATCCAATCGCAGGAATCCAAAGCCATAAAAATTGAGGGTGGCTGAAATAAATTTGATTCATTTTCCTGTCAATTTCCAATTTTTGGGGCGAACGAGTTTCTGGACTCTATGATTCATGGAATCGGCGACATAAAGATTTTCCTTTGAATCAAAAGTGATCATCCAAGGGTTGAAGAATTCTCCAGGATTATTTCCCTGTTTTCCAACAGTTTCGATGAAATTCCAATCGGAGTCGAATATTTGAATTCTTGAATTCCCATATTCGCAGACATAGACATTGCCCTTGTGGTCGACCTTAACATCATAAGGGTAACTAAATTGATGCGAATTCGAGCCAGGAGATCCATGAGACTCAAGAAATTCTCCAGTCGAAGTGAAAACCTGTATCCTATGGTTACAAGAATCAGCGACAAGAATCCGTCCCTTGCTGTCAAAAGTAAGGCCCTCAGGACGGTCAAATTCTCCGTTCTCGATTCCTTTTTTACCAATGGATCGATTTGCATACGATCCATCTTTATTAAACCACTGAATTCTGTCGTGCCCCCCGAACTCGCAAAGTATGAATTGTTTGTTTTTTGTTTTAACTATATTTCTAACAAGATCTAATTTTCCTGGCTGTTTGCCTTGAGTTCCCCACTTATAAATCAATTCTCCATTTTTTTTGTAATGGTTGATTCTGGAGTAGTGGGGTTCAATGACGATTATATTTCCATCAAAATCAATATTCATTCCTTTTGGTCGCCCTAATGTCACATCCTCGATTTGCCATAATAGAATGAAATCGCCATTTGAAGAAAATCTTTGAATCCTTCCAGTCATATCAGACACAAACAATTCATCATCCCAAGATACTGTGACTGATCTAGGCTTTTGAAAAAAACCCGGAGCATTACCCCTTGCTCCAATAATTTCTATAGATGAAAAAAGTTTGCTTTTTTGAAGTTGATTCTTTGTTTCAATATGATCCTGTGATCCTGATTCAGAAACATTACAACCGGAAAGCAATAGTCCCAATAAAATGAGTGATTGGGAAAAAAAGGACTTCTTCTTTAATTTATATAATTTTAAGTTTTCAAATCGGCTGATTAAAAAAACAATGAGCGCGATGAATATAGCTATACAAATTAAGGCAACACAAATCCCTGAAACCTGATCGTTGTGTCCGTAGTGTAGCAGGTTGAATGTCCTTATCGATGCCGTTTCTCCATTAGGAGGCACGAAAAGAATGAAGGTCTCAACGTCCCATAGTATCAGTGGTAACATTGCCATTGTTATGTATGGCGCAACATACTTCAAAATTGGCCAATTCAGCAGAGCGAGCGATTGCCACTTTGAGCATCGAAGTAGACGAAAGTAATGTTCTTGGCTCAGATTTTCCTCTTGTACTTTTATTATTCTAAATAAATAGAGAGCCAATGGTAATACTTTAAGTCCTGTAGCGATTAAAACGATCTCAATGCCCGGGGTATAAAATTTTGAGACAAATGGCAAATTTAGAATGTATGTGAGAATTAGGCCAATACATATCCCGGGGATAAACCAAATTAACCAAAGGTATTTTGTGATTTTACACCTGCTAAATGTAACGCCGGCCAAGCAAAGTAAAAAAGATAAAGACAGTCCAATATAAAAAGTATTCTTTAATGAGGCAGAGTTAGCTTTTACGGATGAAATAATGGATTGTGCATCTCCTAAGTTTAGGATGATTTGCAAGATTCCGAAATAAGAGGTAATACAAAGAATGAGAATTGAAGTGATACACAAAGCACTTGAAATGTGCCAGCCTAATACGTTTCGCCAGGTTTTCCAATGCGAGTAAAGGCAACGGTTTACCTTATTTAATTTAGTCTTCTGAATAAATATCAGGTAGATAATAACTGAGATAATGGAATGTATTATCGCCGGAATCCAGATTTTTCCGGCCTCTAGACTTGCGCTGAATGTTATCCAAATCTGTGACGCGAAAACTTTTTGATTGAAAAGTGAAGGGATTGTGAAGGAAGACCATGTATAAGCAAAAATTAATAAGCTGGCACTTAAAAATCCTGGCTTGGTCATGGGAATAAAAAGTTTGGTTATAAATAAAAAATGCCGCATACCTGTGCCATAAATCCTTTGAATATGTTCATTGTTTCTCCAGGATGCATTAATCAGAAAATATGCAATTTGCCATTGGCTCATAGCCATGACAAATAAGCAGGATGCTTTGGAGAGAGGTGATATTCCCCAAATGGGTTCCTGTATGGTTCTCATCCATGACTCCACATATAGGAATGGTGGCGTCACCCAAAGAATGAGTGACATTATGTCTAAAATATGGCGCCCACTTTGAGGAAGCAGTAATCTGAAAATGGATACGTTGAGTCCAACTACAACACAAATAATTGTGGTTGATAAAGATAGGATTAAGCTATTGTTTAGGAGTTGGAGATCCATTTACTTTTGTTATCTAGCGAAGAGCGATTCTAAATAATTTTGAAATTCATTTAATCCTTCTATGATTTCTTTCCATTGATCTTGGGAGAATTCACTGCTTTCTTTTTGATTCTTAGGTGCCCCTTCAGCAGCTCCGGCGTTTACTAACGATTGGTTTGTCTTATGAGATCTTAGATATTCAATAAGGATTTGAGCCTCTTCTTGATTTGGTGAATCAGCGACTGCGGCCAGTGTATTGTAGATTGTCATACCAGATTCTGAATCCGATACTGAGTGGATAGGGAACCCTGATTTTTTGCCGACCAAAACATCGTCATAATCTGAAATTCCAATCGCTTTTTGGCCAGCCCCAACAAGCTTTACTACATGAGAATTGCCGTCAACCACGTGAGGGGCATTAGATTTGAGCTGGAGGCAAAAATTTTTCCATTTTTCTTCTCCCCATTTAACTCTAAGTCCTTGAAAGTGGTTTCCTGTGGTTCCAAATAATGGATAGGCCATACAAATTTGATTTTGATACCTGGGATTAGCAAATTCTGCAAAAGATTTTGGAGCTTTCGAAATGCTTACAAGGTTCGTGTTTATGACTACATGCCTTGTTCTAAAAACGGTTGTATATACTGGTTTATTCAAAATTCCTTTCTGGGCCAGTTGACGAGTTTTTAATTCTTCATTACTCCAAAAAACATCACACTTTGGCCTTTTGGCCTCAAGAATTAGTCTCTGTGCCAAGCCAACCGTTTTCATGATTTCGCTATCATAAACAGCTAATACTTTGATGCCCGTAGATCTTTCAAAATCATCTAATATAGGTTTGGCGTAAGTGGCATCTTGAGAAGTATAGATGACCACTTGTTTTTTATTGCTCGATTGCCCACAACCAGATACCAGAAAGGTCATTGCAAGAATGATTAAAAGTGCTTTTTGATAATTCCTGATCATTTCTAAACTAGACTGTGCGTTTATGAAAATACCACCATTCAAAACCGAAAAAGATAAAAACAGCGAGAGCGAGCCACCTCCAAATTTCCATTTGCGCTGTCGCAACACTTGAACTTGGGATGGTAGTAACATCCCCCAGCTCAAGGCTCGATGCGGGCGTAATGTCACTCTCTGACCCGTGCTGTGCGTTAACAGCTACCTCCACAGAATCAATTCCAAAATTTATTTCATAGACCCCTTGAATTTCTGTTTGGCTTAAATAAATTTGGCTCGTGTCCTCATCGAATTCCAGATCGACGCGGTCACCATTTGGAAGCAAAGCTGTGGTAGATTGGATTTCAGAGCCGGAATCAATACGAAATTCGATATTGTCTCCTGTGCGCTTATTAAAATTACTTTTCTCACTCGAACGAGAGCTAAGCCAATTTATAGCATTGGTAATAAAAATGGGAAACGAGACTTCTCTCGGCCAGCTAGATTCTAGTAAATCAAAACCTATCCAAAGTTGTTTCGTTCCATTTATCTCTCCTTCAAAAACCAGTGGTGTTTCGGTTGCTTGTAAGATTGTACTTCCCCAGTATGGTAATTTTACTTTCTGCGAACGCGCTATAAGGATCTGATCTAATGAGACAAAGCGAAAGACCGGGTGCGTTTGGTTGTAAGATGTGGCGATTGGGGCTTCAATTACGCTTGTATTATTAAACCATGAGACAGGTTGGGTGTTTATCCATAAGCAGTGATTATTTTTGAATTCTGTGGGAGGTGAAACTCTGTCCACGACAATGGTGTCAAATTTTGTTTCTAGTTTTTTCGGGAAAGATTTTTCGATCGTCAGTTCGACTCCCTCAATTCCACTGATGGCTTTTTCCAAAAATGCATTACCGGGTGAAACCATCAAAACTTTTACAGCAGAAGGTAATTTACTTATAATCCACGATTTGTTGTCGACTTGTAAGTCATCGTCACAACTTAGTTGTATTTCATATTTTCCATTTTTCTCCTGCCGAACATTAAATATTGACTGACCAGATGCCTTGGGATCTAGCTCTAATGCTTTATTTCCAATTTCCGATCCTTCAAACGAGACACTGAGAATCCCGTAGGTCTTATTGGTTGAAAAATTTTTCACTTCAACAAATAGGGATTGTAGTTTTGGGTCGATGGCAGACGAGCGGATGTCAGTCGATGTAATGGCTAAATTAGTTCCACTCACCCCAATCGGGTAGTATGATATAGGGAGATTTTTTGTTGCGAGTTCCTCTAGGCTTCCTAACCCTCCATCACTGAATAGATGAATTCGTGCTCCGGGTATAAAGGAAAATCCCTCTTCAGAATTTATAGTGGCTGTTGGATTTTTTATGAGGCTTTCAGCTAATTGAAACGCTTCATCAACAGAGGCCGGGCCGTGGCTTGGTTTTAAATTATCCAGGGCGGATATGAGTAGTGATTGCTGAGTTGTCGTCGTTTGAGCAATTTCAGTCGTTGACCCCATTCTCACCAAAATCGCACGTGCTCCAGGTTCCAGGCTTTCGATAAGCTTTTTGGCGTCCAATTTTGATTGCTCAAATCTATTTGGTCTGACATCTGTGCTCAGCATACTCGCTGAAGCATCAATAATGACGACGTTTAGACCATACATTGTTTGTTTACCCTCAAAGAATGGCCTTGTAAGAGCTAATACAATTAGTAATGCCAAAAGCATCTGGATGAACATAAGTATATGTTTCCGTAATTTTTGAAATGGTGAGTTCGCTTGGGTTTCAGATAAAAATCGATCCCACAAAATTGTAGAAGATATGCGGTGTTCTACTCTTTTCTTTTTGAGAATGTAGAACAATAAAATGACCAGCAGAGATATTGTAAAAATAAATGCTCCGGGCGCTAGAAACTTCATCCTATGACTCCTGCCTGTCTTAACTTATAAAATAAAAATTTATCTAAATCCTGATCAGATTGGCATCGTATATATTCGGAACCTGTTTTTTGCGCGGCCTCAGAAATTTGCGCACAAAATCCACTGAGCATTTTTTGATAAGCCTTCATTCGGGCTTTGCCGAATGATACCTCTTGAGCCGCTCCTGATTCAGAGTCTACGAGTTTCAAATCTCCTTTAAAATCGGGGTGGGTTTCTTGGGGGCTGAGAATGTGGATGAGGATGAGGGAGTGCCCGACACCAGCCAGTTTTTTCAGGGATTCAAGGAAAGCGGGTGGCTCCATGAAGTCGCTAAGAATAAATACAGCTCCTTTTGGGCCGCGCGTAGAAGCTATCCTATTTATACAACTATCGAGACTTCCATTTCCCCCAAAATTGATATTCTGCAAAGATCTAAGAAATGCTAAGCCATGACCTTTTCCACGCAGATTTTTAATTTGGTTATGAGTCTTCTGTGGGCAGTTTTCGGGCGGGAAAATTTCTACTTGTAGGCGATCAAAATTTGCGAGGGTGAGATAACCCAGCGCAGCACATAATGATTTAGCATAATCAAATTTTTTAGGTTCACCAAATCCCATGGACTCAGAGGAGTCGAGAATAATTTTTACAGGGAATTCTCTTTCCTCTTCGTATAGTTTTACGAAGAGTTTATCAAGTCGCCCGAACAGGTTCCAATCGAGATATCTTAAGTCATCTCCCGGAGAGTAATTTCGATAGTCTGCAAATTCAACAGACTGCCCCCTGGAGTTGCTGAGGCGCTCTCCTTTGAGGGAGCTTTTAGTCCTCTTTATAGTGACGAGTTCCAGCTGTTCCAACTTTCTAAGTGTCTTACCTGACAAAATAGAAGGCGTATGAGAAGGATCCGTCGGCATAGTTTAAGTTTTTTAAACCTTAATTCTGATTGGAAACAGGCGCAGGAGATTCTGAAGCTTTTGGGGTTGTTTTTAAAATCTCATCAATAATTATGTCAGGGTTGATGTCCTCAGCTTCGGCCTCGAAATTTAGGATCATTCTGTGTCTTAGTGCTGGCTTGGCGACAGCTTGAATGTCTTCAAAACTCACATTAAATCTTCCCATGACTAGAGCTCGAACTTTTGCCGCTAAAATTAATGTCTGTGCTCCTCTTGGACTACTACCAAATTTTAGGAATTGATTAGCCATTGGGGAAGAGAATTCGGATTGAGGATGTGTCGCCATGACAATTCTTACGGCGTAGTCTTTAACCTGAGTTGATATCGGGACCTCTACAACCAATTTTTGCATTTCGATAATTGTTTGTTTGCCTCCAATTTTAAGTAGCTCAATACGCTGCGGTTCTGTCGTTCGGCTGATGACTTCGTTCATTTCATCTCTGCTTGGATAACCGACAACCAATTTGAAAAAGAAACGGTCAAGCTGGGCTTCTGGTAAAGGGTAAGTCCCCTCTTGGTCAATTGGGTTCTGAGTTGCCAGGACAAAAAATGGAGCATCAAGCTTACGGATCTGTCCGCCTGCTGTGACATTCTTTTCTTGCATGGCTTCTAGCATAGCTGATTGGGTTTTGGGAGTCGTTCTATTGATCTCATCAGCCAGTAGAATATTTGAAAAAATAGGGCCTTTTTGGAATTCAAAAGATCTTCCTCCATCTGGATTATCAACTACAATATTAGTCCCGAGTATATCTGCAGGCATAAGGTCCGGAGTGAATTGGATTCGATTAAACGGTAAACCCATGACTTGGCTTAGAGTTCTAATAAGAAGGGTTTTTCCTAGTCCAGGTACACCTTCCAGGAGTACGTGGCCTCCCGCCATAATTGAAAATAACGTCCCTTCAATGACGTCTTTATGGCCAACGATTACTTTTTCTATTTCTTGGGAAATTTGGGTAAATGCCACCCTGAATTTTTGTATCCGATCTTCGGTTTCCATTGCTCTTTTTGATATAAAGAAATATTATCATCACACTCAATGGCTAGCAATAAAAGTCATTCTAAACGAATGGTTTATTGCACTCTTATTTGCTGCCTTTTCAAACAAATTGAAGTTTAGAAAAGTTTATTCGCCAAAGTAATTTTTTACCGTCTTCTGATAGAATCTCGGTATTTTGGATTGGTCTATAGATCCCGCATCTGAGGCTTTGATTTCAGAAATAACTTCCTGGTAGGTCACTTTACTTTGCCCTTTGATGTGGAGCCCATGTAAGGGGATACTCGGCATGGAAGACCCGGGCGATAAATCTCCTTTTAATTGGTCTTTAGTAAAATTTTGCTGGTTAAATACCTGGTTTCTTTCAGTGACACCTCGTTCATTTAATGTTTGTTGAGACATTCCTGATTGATCCACAAGATTGGACTTCTGCTGAGGGAGATCGTTCTCGCCATCGGACCACGTACCAAACCCACCGCCTCCCATGTTTTCATTCACGGCACCTGGACCCTGGCCTCGACCCATCTGGTTATCTTTTTGGCCTTGCCATTTTTTTCCTGCTGCGAGTGCAGCACCTGCATTTTTGAGTGAAGCCAAAATGTCCTGCATATCCTGTGCGTTTTTCAGTTGTTCTAAAATTGCATCAAGATTTTGTGAGGCATCGGCTAAGTTTTGTTGGGCCTCCTCATCGTTATTATTTGTCAAATTGCGAGCGGCTTGCATGAGGTTTTGCTGCATTTCGGGGAAATTTTGCATTTGCTCGGCTGCATCCATGAGATCTTGGGCTAGCTGGTTTCTTTCATCCTCACCTAGCTCTCCTCTTTCAATTGCTTGCTGCATATCTTCCAATGTTTTTTTGGCAGCTGGGATTTGGCCTTTTTCCAATTGTTCCCGAAGGTTTTTTCCAATCATCTGCTCAAGTTCGTCTAATGCCTTGATCGCATCCAATAATTCCTCGAGGTCTTTAGTAGCGAACTCCAGGTTTTCAATAAACTCATCAGCGTGGCCTGACTTTAAAGAATTGAGCGCATTGTTTAATTTCTCTAGATCAAACCCCATTTCGGCCATAGATTGTTTAAGGTCACTCGTTGAATCCGCCAGTGCTTTTGTTTCTTTAGTGTTTGGATTTTCTAATCCTGACTTGAAGGATTTAGCCAAATCCTTCAAGTCTTTAAGATCACTTAAAGCGTCATTTAGCTCGGATTTTGAAGATTTTAAATCACCAACTTTTTGGTTGAGTGTTTCCATTTCCCCAAGTTTATCGCCGAAAGCATTGGGTTGGCTGGAATTTGTGGATCTATTTGCCGCCTCCATGAGTCTTTTTTGGCTCGGATCCAAATTTAATCGTTGAGCTTGCTTTTTAAATTGTTCGGAGAGGTTTTCTATTTTTCTAAGTGCCGAGGCTTTTGTCAGTTTGGTATTCCCTAGCTGCTCAGCAAAACCCAACCCTTCTTCAATGAGCTTTTTGGATAGTGCATCTGCTGACTCTTGTCTTTGCTCGAGTTTAGCATTAAGCACTTTTGCAAGTTCTTTGCCCGTTTCTTTCGAAATAGTATTAAATTTTTCTTTTTGGACAAATTCTTCAGATCTGTATTTCGGAGTAAGCCCTAGGCCGGCCGTTATGATTAAAATAAGAAGCGTCCAGACTGCAGGTTTTGGAAAGCCAAATCTGATAAATTGGCCCCATTCAATTGAATCAATCTTACCTGAGACATCTTTCAGCATTAGTGATGTCCATGGCGACTGCGCGCTGCGATCATGCCATTCCAAAATCGTAATCAACCTTTCTTGAAGGTTTTGTTTTTGATCAATGTAAGTCGCTGCATATTTTTTGCTCGGAAAGCGAAGGTATTTAATGAGTCCTGCAAGAAATGCGAAGGATGACGTGAGATATACTCCGACCCAAAAATGGCGGTTTGAAATAGGAAATATTTTGTAAAGCCCAAGCCACAATGTGACAGCAACCGAGCAGATGAGTAATGCCTTCCACCCGGATATCCAGCAATTGGCAACAAAAATTTTTCTTTGTCCCTTCTTTATGGTGGATTCAATTTTTTGGATCTCAGTCATTTAATGTCCTAGGTTTCGGCTAGAATTGTCGCTCAGGAATACAAACTATAATGGAATTTTTCTTTGTCCAAGTCTTTCACCAGCAGGAGCTTTGACTGGGATCTCCATGGCTCCACTCTTGCTTAGTTCTTCAAATAGTTTTTCCTTAAGGGATTGAATGACGTCTGAATAAATTGGTATATCAATCAGATTGTGTCGCTCAATTGGGTCCTTTTCCAAATCGTGGAAACTATCGTGGTCCCAAGTTCCATGGTAGTAAACGTATTTATACTTCTCTGTTCTAATAGCAAAAAGAGATGGGGTCGCAGGGAAGTTCCATTCCCAATGGTATTCATAAAGAATGTGGTCGCGCCAATTTTCTGGTTCTCCGCCGTACAAAAAATCGGCAAATGACATACCGTCCATATTTTTACTATTTGGGTTTTTAATTTCCATGAGGTCTAGAACCGTTGGGGCAATGTCAATATTCTGAATCATTTTATTAATTTTGCCCCTCTTGATTAGACCATTCGGAGACCAAACAAGCATTGGAATTCTTATTGACGTTTCAAATGCATCCCTTTTGTCATAGAACCCATGCTCTCCCAAATGAAACCCATTGTCCCCGAGGTAAATAACTATTGTATCATTCAAGCTTTTGGTTGATGAAATGAAATCTAGAATTGCATTTACATTCTCATCAAGAGAGTGAACTGCCTCGGCATAATCGTAATATAATGCATCAAAACTAGGGACTGGATCATTATCATATGCCCCTGTTTCCATGTGATCTATTCCATGGATGGAATACCTTCTTTCTTTTACCCACCCCGGTTGGGTCTTATAGTTCCTTTCCGTTCTAGCCATTGTTTGTGGATAGGGAATGGCTTTCCCTCTATACCTTCCCTTGTGTCTAGGTGCAGGTTTGAACGGGTAATGCACGGCTTTATATCCTATTTGAAGGTAGAATTTTTTTGATTGGTCTCTCTCATTTTCCATCCAGTTTAAAGCCAGGTCGGTAAGGACGTCGGCATTATACCCCTTAAATGATTTTCTCATACCATTGATATTAATCGTGGGATCCATGTATCGTCCTTGTCCTTTAAAACTCGCCCAATATTCAAAACCTTTTCTAGGGCTGTCATCGTCGTGGCCCATATGCCACTTCCCAACATAAGCAGTCTGTACCTTTGATTTTTGGAGTATTTGGGGAAAAAAGACGTTATGCTTAGGGACGGGGCGTTGATTATCCACAACCTTGTGGTGGTGCATATATCTACCGGTTAGAATAGACGCGCGGCTTGGAGAGCATAAAGAAGTTGAAACGAATGCGTTTTCAATATGGATTCCCTCTTTGGCCATTCTATCAAAGCCAGGAGTTTCAAGCCATGAGGGAGACTTTTCATGAAAACCCATAAAATCATACCTGTGGTCATCAGATAGAATAAGAACGACGTTTTTTCCGTAAGAGCAATTTGGCTGAAACATTGTTGTCATGGCCATGAGTAAAATTAATGTCGGCAAATTTATGGCGCAGAAAACCTTGTGCTCCAAAAGGTAAGGTAGATGGCAGAGGTCAGATTTTGGCTTCATGGAATAAATGGTCTCATTTTTTTAACTTCTAATAAAGTACCTTTGCCTCGACATCGGTACTAATTGTTATGAGAATCTAACGACGGTAGGACTACTAAAATGGGGAAACAATATCGAGTGGTAACCCTTGATGGGGATTTTGATTTCTTGCAACTAGCAAGGACTGCGAGTCGCGAAAGGCGGCATACGGCGCTTCTCTACAGTCCGCAAGATAATGATCCCACTCATTCAGAAGATACCGCGTGCTGGAGATTACTTGGTTTTGATCCTATTCTTACCTTTAAATCAAAAGGAGCATTTTGTGAATTCTCATACGAGAATGTAACGACGAGAGTTTTTGGGAATCCATGGACGATTTTTGAGTCACGATTCTCGCAATTTGAGGTTTTGGGAGGTGAAGAATACGATTTTCCGTTAGGAGCGGCGATTGGATATTTTGGTTACGACATGAAAAATTCAGTTGAGCCTGGTCTTCCACAAAATGCTCGAGATGATCTTGAATCATACGACTGCTTTGTTGGTTTTTACACGACTCTTTTTGTCCAAAAAAAATTAAAAAATGGTCGTACTCTCATTAAAATTGTGGCTAGTGGTCATGATGCCCATGGTAATTGTCATTCCACTCGAGCTGATGCCAACTTAGAAAAGGCATACAGCTTTATCAGCGATATACAGAAGAGAGACAAAGATGATTGCTTTTCGCAGCCTTCTGAAAAATCTAACCCAGAAAAAGTGGAAACCACTCTTATTTCCCGGAAGTCGATGAAAAGTAGTCTCACGGAGAATGGATTTATCAATTGTGTTCAAAAGGCAAAGGGATGGATTAAGCACGGGCACATTTATCAAGTTAATTTAAGCCAGAGACTGTCTGTCGAGATAGGTGACATTGGATTCGATGGCTTGGATTTCTTTTCTAAGCTTTTGTTTCAATCAAGTGCAAATTTAGGGGGGTATATTCAAGCGGATTCGATGGAGTTAATGAGCTGCAGCCCTGAATTATTTCTTAGCATGAAGGCTAATCGAGTTATGACGAGCCCTATCAAAGGAACAAGGCCGCGGTCTTCTGATCCGATACAAGATCAATCAAATCTGGATGAATTGATGCGAAGTGAAAAAGAAAAAGCAGAATTGACTATGATTACTGATCTTTTAAGAAACGATATTGGAAAAATTTCTAAATATGGCTCGGTTTCTGTGGATCAATTTTTAAAGCATAAGGCTCTTTCGCACGTGCATCATATGTTTTCTACAATTACGGGATCTATTAAGAATAATGTGTCCCATTTAGGAGTTTTAAGAAGTTGTTTTCCGGGCGGGAGCATTACTGGGGCCCCGAAGGTTCGGGCTATGGAGATTATAGACGAATTGGAACCTGTCACAAGGGGGCCTTACACGGGGTCCCTGGGGTTTCTGGGTTTTAATCAAATATCACAATTCAATATTCTTATTAGGTCAGCTCATTTGAGTTCAGGAAATTTGTTTTATTCCGTTGGAGCTGGAATTGTTGCCGACTCCGACCCACTGATGGAATATCAAGAGACCTGGTATAAAGCAAAAGACTTTAAAAAGGCTCTTGATGAAAAGAAAATCCTAGGTGCCGATTTTCAAAAGTAATAGGCCGGTAAGTAACAATAAAATGAGTAGGAATTTTCTCTGAAAATGCTGTTCCTTAAATAAAATGACCGCCCCGATAAAAGAGACAAAAACGGATGCTCTTCTTATCGGGGTAATCAAAGAGATCAAAGATTCGGAATCTTTGACAGCTATAAAATATAAAGCATCCGCAGCAATCAGCATGATTCCTATTCCAGGAATACTCCACCTCCATGAGAAGGTCGAATTCTTATCTTTCTTTAATTTCCAATGAATGTAAATAGGAGCTAGGACGGCGACCAGGTAGAATGCAAACCAGCATTGCACAGTCGCCACTCCATAATTCTGTGTTTGTAATAGCCACTTGTCGTAGATAGCTGAGCATGCCCCAGCTATGGTTGCTACCAGCATAAATCCAACCCATTTATCCCGGTGAAAATGGATCCCCTCTAGTTTTCCAACCAGTGAAAACAAATAAAATGATGTAAGGATCGTAAAAACGCCTGACCATTGCCACACATTAGGTCTTTCATTCATGAAAGTGACAGCCATAAAAATTGTCCACAGAGGAGCAGAGGCACGTATTGGCCCGGATATAGATACTGGAAGGTGTTTGACTGCTACGTAAGCAAAAATCCACGAAAAACCTACGATGGCAGATTTGGTTATCATGTGAAAATGGCCTAAAGGGCTAAGCTTTTGGATTTCCAAACCAAGGGAAGCCAATACCTCAGGATTCGCAATGCTTAAAGTCCAGATTGGCAACCAAATACAGGCTCCAGTAAGAACACTAAAAAATAGTACTGGCGGAACTGCGTTACCGTTCAGAGAAACTTTCTTTAGTAAATCGTAAATCCCCAACAAGATTGCTGAAATACATGTGATGACAATCCAACTCATATTATGCGGCGCATACTATGCAAAGATGCCAACAGATTGGCTATTGAGAATTTTAAAATCTGGATACAAATTCTTTAATAAATTAATGTCCGAATATGATATTTCCTAAAAATTCTCCCTTGCCACAGTTCTTTTCCGGCTTTTTCCGGCTTGTTGCTGTTTTTACCATGGCGATGACATTTTTCGGGTGCCAGCCTGAGACAAACCAATCGAAAGATTCTAATGAAGTTAATCAAAAAAAAATCAGGATTGCGCTACTCCCAAAAATTAAAGGTATCCCGTATTTTACCAGCTGTGCAGATGGTGCCCGAGAGGCTGTCAACGAACTCGGTAACATTGAACTGATTTATGATGGCCCCATTGATGGTGATGCCAGGAAACAGGCTGAAATGATTGAGCAATGGACCGTCGACGGGGTGGATGCTATCTGCGTCTCTCCCAATGCTCCGGATGTTGTCGTCAATGCTATGAAAGATGCTATGGCTGCCGGGGTGAAGGTCTTGACTTGGGATGCTGACAGCAATGCCGAATCGAGGAGTTTTTTCATCAATCAAGCGACACCCCGATCCATCGCCGAAGGCATGGTTGACGCGCTCATCAAAGATTTGGGTGGGCCTGATGCCGAGGGTGATGTTGTCATTATAAGTTCTGACATAACATCAGATAATCAAAATAGCTGGATTGATATCATGAAGCCCGCCATCGAAAATTCAAAATTAAAACTACAAACCATAAAATACCCGGGAGAGAACTCAAGCAAGGCGCTGGCTGATTCAAAAGATGTTATAAAAAAATATCCTAATCTTAGAGGGGTTTTTGGTATCAGCTCCGTATCTTTTCCTGGAGCGGCAGAGGCAGTTGAGCAAACTGGAAATTCCGGGAAAATTTTAGTCGTTGGTTTATCGACTCCTAATGTCATGAAATCTTTCGTAGAAAGAGGAACCGTGAAATCAGTCGTTTTGTGGAATACCAAGGATCTTGGTTATCTCACTGTTTATGCAGCGAATGCTTTAGTTCAAGGCAAGCTTTCAAAGGAAAATAAATCCTTTGCAGCGGGTAGATTAGGTGATTTAAAAATAGAAGGGGACAACATCATCCTTGGTGATATTTTGGTCTTCACTAAAGACAATATTGATCAATTTAATTTCTAGTCATTTATCTAAAATATTTATGGATAAATACGTTATTTTCTAAAAATAAAAACGCAGGTACTTACCCCAGGTGTCGGCTGTAAAATTTGTCTATTAAATTCAAACTACTCTAATCATGAATAGGCCTTTTTGGAGGCGGACTAACTAATACAAAATGTGGTGGAGTGGGGGACTGCATGACAACTCCAGTTATTATTTGAAAGAGTCTAGTCATACTCTTTTTTAATTATTCGGTTCATAGTTTGTGTTATTTAACTCGTTGCCATTGTTTAATAAACATCCCATTACAATCTAAATCTTGAGGCCAAATTTGCATGTCGGCGTGACCCTCTGCAGAAAAAGGAATAGGGGCCAGTTCTTTGATTTCGGTTTCAACAAGTGAACAGATGCTATGGGTTTCCGGCCTTGTCATCGTACAAACGGAAAACACCAACTTGCCCCCAACCTTTAGAGATTTTACGACCTTTTTGATAAGAGAATATTGAGTTTTACTTAGTTCCATGACTGTGTCTTTGGAACATCTCCATCGCCCATCAGGGTTTCTTTGCCACGTTCCAATTCCACTGCACGGGGCATCTATGATTATCCCATCATATCGATTAGCTCCTCCTGGGTTTCGATGATGGAGTCCATCCCATTGTTTACAAAGGTAGTTGTATGCCTTTGAACGGGCGGCTCTTTTTTTTAGTTTTTTGAGTCTCCAAAGCGCCTTATCAGTCGCCATCACTTGCCCTTTGTTTTTCATAAGTTGGCATAGATGCATAGTTTTACCTCCTTCGCCGCAGCAGGTGTCCCACCAACTTTCACCCGGTCGTGGATTAGCTATTTTGGAAACAAATTGAGACGCTAGATCTTGAATTTCAATTTCGCCGGAGTGAAAAGCATTTGTTTTAAATAGGTCATGTTCTCCCGTGTAAACAAAGGACTCTTGTAAACCATCAAGTAACGGGAATTTTTTTGATAAAAAATCTGATGCGGGAATCAATGAGTCGGCGATCTCTGGAGAGAGTGAATCCCTTTTTTCCGGTGATTTTAATCGGACCCAGAGCAATGGATCTTTTTGAATTTGCTTTAACCAATCCTGATTGAAATCCATGACATCTCTCGTCCAAGCCGGAATGGCTTTGTCTAATATCTCATTTGGAAAATTTTCAGGTGATGATTTAAAAAGCTCTATAAGTCGGTCAATTTCCTCAATGGATTTTCTGCTCGGAATTTTATTTCCTATGCAGCCTCTCCATTTGGCAAATTTATATACCTGGTTTTTTACTATGTGGCACAGCGATCGGCTAAGGCCAGGTTTGTTTTTGAAATAAATTCTTGTTACTGAGTCCAATGGCCTTCCGGTCTCGCTCTCCTCGATAATTTCCTGAACCATTTTAATGACTCTCCCTGAATGTCGTCCCACCATAAGTTCAAAAGAATACCATAGAATGAATACCCATAAATTTAAAAATTTGAAGAGCTCCCTTGGGGTTCATTTTAAGATTGAAAATTTATAGTCATGACCGATTATAGTATCGAAACCTCAAACATGGCTTACAAAAAAGTATACAATCGTCGTAACTTCATTGGCACAGCTGCATCTTCAGCATTTGCTTTGACATATTTGCCTTCCAGAGTATTTGGTGCGAACAGCACTATACAAATGGCCGGCATTGGAGTTGGAGGCAAAGGCGGCAGCGATATCGATGGAGCGGGAAAAGTCGGGAAAGTTGTTGCCCTTTGTGATATTGATGGGAACAACCTCAATGAAAAATCAAAAAAATATCCCGGAGCTAAGAAGTTTTTTGATTTCCGTGAGATGTTATCGTCGATGAAAGGTGAGATTGATGCTGTCACTGTTTCTACTCCCGACCATACCCACGCTCCTGCTGCCCTAATGGCAATGAGGCAAGGCGTTCATGTATACTGTCAGAAGCCATTGACGCACACTGTAGCTGAAGCAAGAGCGATGCGTGTCGAAGCTCTTAAAAACGGGGTTGCTACACAAATGGGTAATCAGGGAACCGCCGATAATGGATTGAGGCGAGGGGTCGAGCTCGTTCAATCTGGAATTGTAGGCGATGTGCAGGAGATTCACGTTTGGACTAATAGACCCGTTTGGCCCCAAGCTCCTGAAATAGTTGGAAGACCAAATGAAGCCCCACCAATTCCTCCGCATATCAGATGGGATCAATTCATTGGGCCTGCTCCCTGGAGACCTTATCACAGTGCCTATCATCCATTTAAATGGAGGGGATGGTGGGACTTCGGTACTGGAGCCCTCGGCGATATGGGCTGTCATACTGCAAATATGGCATTCATGGCATGTAAGCTGAAATATCCCACAAAGGTAAAAGCTATTAGTGGAGAAGTGAACTCAGAAACTTACCCAGCTTGGGCATCTGTCGAATACGACTTTCCTGCAAGAGAGAAAATGCCCGCCTGCAAATTTTATTGGTACGAGGGAAAGCTTCCTAACGGTGAGAAAAACCTTCCTCCAAAAGCTTTATTCAATGGAGAAAATCCCCCAGGATCAGGGTCACTAATCGTCGGGACTGAGGGGATACTTTATAGCCCCAATGATTACGGCTCTAAATTCAAAATTTTTCCTAAAAATAAAACTAAATCTTTTGTTCAGCCAAAAGCTTGGTTGCCTCGAAATGGAAGAGGAGATGATGGTATGAAAGAAGAATGGGCAGCCGCGATAAAAGGCGGTCCTCCGGCTATGTCTAATTTTGAATATGCTGGTGTTCTTACTGAAGCCATCCTTTTAGGAAATGTCGCGATTCTTCATGGCGGAAAAACGTTGGATTGGAACGGACAAGCTATGAAGTTTACCAACAGCGATTCAGCTAATGACTCCCTCCATAAAAAGTTCCGCCACGGATGGCCCAACATCAGGGCATAGCACGAATTAGCTGTTCGGTTTTCCAAATTTCAAATCCCCAGGAATGGTCAGGAATTTTTCCTGACCATTTTTATTGTCCTTTTCATGACATACGATGGAATTTATTGTGGTGGTATGATTCAAGATTTGACCCAAAAGCTTAAAGATGGTTTCAGTATGAGCGACAAGGAGGCTGAATTAAGCGTATCTCTATTGGTGGATGCTGAAATCGATCCCACAGGAAAAGCAGATTTTTTAGGTGCTCTATCAGAAAAGGGTGAATCTGAATCTGAGATCACGGTCATCGCATCCAAACTTCGTGATATGGCTGTCGCGCCTCCTGGAATTGAATCATTAGACCGCCAGGAAATTATTGATGTTTGTGGGACTGGGGGGGATCACCTGAACACTTTTAATGTTTCAACTACAGTAGCCCTTTTATTGGCAGCTCAGGGTATAAAAGTGGCCAAGCACGGTAATAGAGCCATCACTTCAAAGTCTGGAAGCGCGGATGTCTTGACTGCTCTCGGCTTACCAGTCGACCTTTCACCGAAGCAGGCTGTATGCTCACTCCGAGATAATAATTTTGCTTTTTTCTTTGCTATTCACTACCACCCTGCATTTAAACATATTGGCCCCGCCAGACAGATTTGTGCTCAAAGAGGACAGCGAACAATTTTTAATTTTCTAGGCCCTCTTCTCAATCCAGTGAAGCCTGCTTGTCAACTAATTGGCGTCCCCCTTCCTTCCAAATGTGAGATGATTGCCAAAGTTCTCATGTCTATGGGTTCCAGGAGGGGGATGGTTGTGAGTGGTCGAGCTGATGACGAAAGATATATGGATGAATTGAGTACTTTGGGAAATTCAGTGATAGCAGAATTTTATCAGGGACGTGGTTTTTCTGTCTCCGAATTGGAGATTGAGCATTTGCCTCTATCCCCCAGCTCCATTGAGGATTTAAAGGGAGGACAAGCCGATGAGAATGCAGCACTTATAGAAAAAATAATTTCGGGAGAAGTCAAAGGTCCACAAAGGGATATCGTTCTTTTAAATACCGCTGCCGCTTTACTTGTCGCCGATCGATCAAATAGCATTGCCGAAGGGTGGGATCTAGCTGCCGAGATTATTGACAGTGGAAGAGCCAAGGATTTCTTAGTTAAGCTACGAACTTGGGAGCCATCCTGATTTCCTGGCTTCCTATCAGACGTTCCACTCGTTTAGTAATCCCTCGTCTTTGGTTGATATCTGAGATTGATTGAATGGATCAATTCCTAACCCCTTAAAAACGTGACCAGCAAAATGGAGTGACCCAGCCACAACGAGACCATTTTGAGAACGGTGCCCAAGAATATGACTCACGGGGTCTTCTGTCTGTGAGAGAACAACCTCAGATTTTATAGTATTTTGCGCGATACTTAAAATTTTATCTAATGGAAATGCACGCTCAGTTGGGGGCTGGCAAAAGGTTAAGCTATTTGCAATGTTCTCAAGCGGGTTCAACATGTCTGCAATGGGCCTATCGGATAATAATCCCAGAAGGAAATCGAATTTCTTGCCTGGAAATTCTGTCCTTAAGTAGGAGCTAAGAGCTTCAACCCCCTGCGGATTATGGGCTCCATCTAATATGAAAGTCACCCCATTATCCAATTTTAATTTTTGAAGCCTTGCTGGCCAATGGGTCCATTCCAAACCTTTGTTGAAATCTTCATTACGGATTGGGATTACGGGCTGGAGTATTTGGCAGGCTTTCTTCGCCAGGGCGATGTTGACATTATGATGGGCGCCTCGAATATTTTTCAGAGGTCTTCTAGGCTGTGATTTTTGAACGTCTTCTCGAGTAACCAGATGGAGTGGAGCATCCATTTCCTTTGCCTTTTTTTCTATTACAGCCATGATATTATCCTCCATTTCAAGACAAACCACGGGTGTCTTGGGTTTAATGATTCCTGCTTTTTCAAAAGCTATTTGACTGACTGTTTCACCGAGCCATTTTTGGTGGTCTAAGGCAATCGAGCTAATGATACATAGTTGCGGTTTTAAGATGTTAGTTGCATCCAATCGCCCCCCCAGTCCAGTTTCCATTATTGCGATTTCTAAATTCTGACGAGCAAAAGCCTCTAGTGCCATAACGGTAGTCGCCTCAAAAAATGTGGGTCCATTGGTGTTCCCGTCGATTTTCGGCCAATCCCTATCAACAAGTTTTGCTATTTTATTTGTTAGTTCTACTATTTTTTCTCTGGAAACGGGAGTTCCCCCTAAGCGTATTCTTTCATTAAAATTTACAAGGTGAGGGCTGGTAAAAAGCCCTGTGGTATATCCCGCATTCCGGAAAACGCACTCTAGTATGGCACAAATGGTTCCTTTCCCATTTGTGCCTGCAACGTGAATGTAATTAATGTCAGGGTTTGGAAGGTCTAACTTGGCTGCCAGAATTCGAGTGTTATCAAGTCCCAGTTTCATACCATTAAGCCTCAGCCCGTATAGATATTCCACCGCCTGGTCGAATGATTTTAATTCTTTCATTTAAACTTTTTTCCCTTTCCCCTGAGGAAATACCTATTAACTGCTTGAGATCTCGAGGTAACCATTTCCCCCCCCGCTATTAACATACCAAACAAATTTTAATACTAATTCATTAACTCAAGAACAATGAATTTGATCCCATAATAGCTTTCCGCTGAATTACAAGAGTCACAACCTCAATCAAATAAAGCCAATCTACGAGTGAAATGAAGAAATTTGACGTTCAGGGCTTAGGTTTATGCTAGTTCTCAATCTTGTCTCTGGAAATCCGATCAAGCTCATGTAGTATTCATGGCGATGGATACCAAACATAATCCATTTGATCCAGTTGAAGAAGTCATAGAGGACATCCGCCAAGGCAAGATGGTCGTCATAGTCGATGACGAAGATCGAGAGAATGAGGGTGACTTGGTTATGGCAGCGGAAAAAATTACACCAGATGCCGTCAACTTTATGGCCAAGTATGGCAGAGGGCTCATTTGCGTTCCCTCCGAATCCAGCCGATTAAAGCAGCTGGGTATTGAGCAAATGGTGTCAGATAATAGAGATGAATTTAAGACCGATTTTCAAATAAGCGTTGATGCCGCTCGTGGCATTTCCACTGGTATCAGTGCCCTAGATAGAGCGGCAACAATAAAAACTCTAGCAAACCCCGTTGCCGTTCCGAGTGACCTTGTTCAGCCAGGACATATTTTTCCTCTCAGGGCCAAATCTGGTGGAGTTCTCCAAAGAGCAGGTCACACCGAAGCTGCCGTTGATTTATCAAAATTGGCTGGATTACTTCCAATGGGAGTTATTTGTGAAATTCTCAATGACGATGGTTCTATGGCGCGGCTCCCAGAGCTGAGGCAATTCACCAAAACACACGGGATCAAAATTAGCTCCATTGAAAGTCTCATCAAATACCGAAAAAAATCAGAGAAACTCATAGAGCTTGAAGAAATCGTTCAAATGCCGACCGACTACGGCGAATTTAAGCTACATCTTTATAAATCCCTGACTGATGGTGAGAATCACATGGCTCTTGTTAAAGGCAAAATACAGCCAGACAAGCCAACTTTGGTTCGAGTCCATAGCGAGTGCTTAACAGGTGATGTTTTCGGCTCACGGCGATGCGACTGTGGTCCTCAGCTCCATAAAGCCATGGAAAGGGTGAGGGATGAGGGGAACGGGGTCATTCTCTATATGCGACAAGAGGGCCGTGGTATTGGCCTTGCCCCGAAAATGAAAGCATACAAACTCCAAGAAGGAGGACTAGATACTGTGCAGGCAAACCTCGAACTCGGATTTCCCATGGATTTACGAGATTATGGTATCGGCGCTCAAATTCTCAATAATCTTGAGCTCAAGAAAATACGACTTTTAACAAATAATCCCAAAAAAATTGTTGGACTCGAGGGGCATGGATTGGAAATCGTTGAACAAGTTCCCATTCAAATCCCGCCAAATCCTTACAATAAAAAATACCTTCTGACTAAAAAAACCAAGTTAGGACATATTCTTTGACAATTATTTTCACCAATTAATTTTAAATATTTATAAAGAATGCTCACAGAAAGGCCTGTAAATGGCCAAATTTCAGAAGAATCCAGGCAACTCATCGGCGAAGTAAGCGGGAATTTCACAATCATTGCATCCAAATTTAATCCCAAACTTGTCGATGGGCTTTTGGGGCATTGCCTCTCTATTTTGGATTCTTTTTCCCAGAGAAACACATCAGTTATCCGTGTGCCTGGCGCTTTCGAGATTCCTGCGATTGCTGCCCGTTGTGCTGATGACAATCCCACACCCGACGCAATCATATGTCTTGGCGCTGTTATTCAGGGGGAAACGACTCATGCCGAGCAAATTACCCTCGGAGTGACCAATGCTTTGGCCCAGCTTCAAATTTCATATAAAATACCTATCATTCATGGTGTTGGGCACTACCAGACCCTCGAACAGGCAGAAAAAAGGTGCCTTTATTCTGACCATAATCGCGGATCCGAGTGTGCCCTGGTTGCCTTGGAGATGGCTCACCTTTTTTCTCAAATCAGGACTTTGTGAAATTTTTCACAAAGTCCTTGAATCACGAAGCTACCGTTGTTACTAGTTAATTGTGAATTAAAACAGCCCCTTCGGTAGCTCTTAATGGAGTGGGGCTTCGTGGATATCATGTTAACAACTAATAGGAACGCTTGGTTAAGTCGGTTCGCTTACTTCACAGTATTTTCTACACTTTGTTTGATAAGCCTTGGAGGTGTAGTAACCAGTACAGAAACGGGGATGACTGTCCCTGACTGGCCCAACAGCTACGGTTATAATATGTTTCTTTTCCCCATCTCCCTGTGGCAAGGTGGAATTTTTTATGAGCATTCACACAGATTACTAGGCTCTTTCGTGGGTCTCCTCACCATATGTCTTGCTCTGTGGGTGCATTTTTCCAAGGGCGTTTCAAAAACAACCAAAACAATGGCATGGATAGCTATCCCATTGGTTGTTTTTCAGGGCATTCTGGGAGGTTTGAGGGTGGAACTCGTTAAAGATTGGATCGGAATTTTTCATGCGGTCGTTGCGCAATGTTACCTTGTTTACTTATCGATAATTGCTTTCCGTTTGTCAAAGACAGGCATGACAAAGGAATTCTCCAAAGACGCAAACGCTCTCAGCAAAATCTCCAAAGCTACAACAATTCTTGCTTTCGCTGTATTGCTGCAGCTTGCGCTAGGCGCTACGATGCGTCACCAGCACCAAGGATTGGCTGTTCCTGACTTCCCAACAGCCTATGGTGCATTCTGGCCTGACACTTCTGCCAGCGCCATGGCTGAACTTAACGAAGTCCGAAGCTTCAACGACGAGCCAGAATTGTCTGCTTTTCACGTCAATGTCCACATGGTTCACCGGCTATTCGCCTACGTTTTGTTAATAGCGACCACTACATTTATAATTGTTGCTATCCGCAAGAATTGGTTTAAACGGGCTGGTTACTCGCTAGGAATTCCAATCGCCTGGGGTTGCCTAATTTGGGGGCAAGGTTTATTGGGCATCGTTACTGTCCTCAAGAACAAACCTGCTGACATCGCTACTCTTCACGTCGTTGTCGGTGCTTTGACACTGGTTTTAGTATCCCTAGTCGCCTATTCATCTAAGCAATCTAAAAAATCGAGTCATAAAGACGCATTGACTTCATTAGACCATATCCCGCAAACTTCTGACGTTAAAGAAGTCGCGACCATCAGTAGCGCTGCATGAAATCAACAGTTGTTCCAATACATACCATTGAGTCTGAATCATCCAGAAAAGATATAATCGCTGGATTGGTTGAGCTATCTAAAGCGCGACTGAGCCTCATGGTTATTCTCACTTCCGCTGCTGGTTTCTACATGGGCCACAAAGGCAACCCAGATTGGTTCTACACTTTTTGTATGACCATTTCCGGCACAGCATTACTGGCGATCAGTGCCGCGGCTCTCAATCAGGTCCTTGAGATTAGTCACGACTCAAACATGGATCGGACCAAAGATCGACCTTTGGTTACCCGATTGTTTTCAACCTCGTTCGCAGTCAAGTTCGGTATAATCACTGCTACTTTAGGTTTCTCAGCGCTAATTGCTGGCGCTAATCCACTGACGGCCATTTTAGGCCTTGCCACCTTAATAATTTATTTATTTGTATACACCCCTCTCAAAAGAATTTCTATTTGGAATACGCTCGTCGGAGCTCTCCCGGGAGCTCTCCCTCCACTTATGGGTTGGACAGCTGCCACAGGCCAAATTGACTCCAAGGGGCTGTTGCTCTTCCTATTGCTTTTCGCATGGCAAATACCTCACTTCATGGCAATTGCTTGGATGTACAAAGATGATTACCAAAAAGCTGGCTTCAAAATGCTTCCATCTATAGACATCAATGGTCACAGGTGTGGCCGACACGCTGTGGTTTTCTCCTTTTGCCTCACACAAGTTGGTCTTTTAATGGCGCGACAACAAATGGTTGGTGTTGTTTATGTCATCCTAGGAAGTTTACTGGCACTCGGAATGCTGGTATTTTCCATTTGGTTTTGCCACAGGCCTTCCCATAAAACGGCCAAAATGCTTTTTTTGAGTTCTATAATTTATCTCCCGTTTCAACTTTTACTGATGGTTTTCGATAAAAACTCGTAACTAAAAATTTAAAATTAAAAAATCTCCACAATAATATGGCGCACGATATATCAAGCTCATCTGCCTCGGATCACGGTCACTCAGATGCCCATGATCATCATGATCACCATGAATTAAACTTTTGGCAGAAATACATATTCTCTACAGACCACAAAATTATTGGAATACAATACGGCATTGTTGCCCTTTTGTTTCTATTTTTGGGATTCGTCCTCATGTCATGCATGAGGTGGCAACTCGCCTATCCTGGACAACCATTGCCACTACTAGGCAATCTTATAAACGATTTATATGGTGGTGAGGATGGAGTGATGACTTCGCAGGTATACAACATGTTTGGTGCCATGCACGGAAACATAATGGTTTTCCTCGCTATTGTTCCTCTAGGCTTCGCTGCTTTCGGTAATTATATAGTTCCTCTTCAAATTGGGGCTCCCGATATGGCATTTCCCCGCTTAAACATGGCTTCATTTTGGCTGTTTTTTGTGGGAGCTATCATCATATTCGGAAGTATGTTTATCCCAGGGGGGCCTGCGCAAGCGGGGTGGACAGCCTATTCGCCTCTCGCATCATCCATCCCAACGAATGGTCAAGCTTACTGGCTCGTCGGCCTTGTTATCCTAATCGCCTCGTCTCTATTGGGGGCTGTAAATTTCATTGCAACCATCATCCAGCTCCGAGCACCAGGCATGACCTGGATGAAGATGCCATTTTTCTGTTGGGCTCAATTTGTCACAGCGTTTCTTTTGTTGTTAGCCTTTCCACCATTACAGGTCGCCGGATTGATGCAGCTTTTCGATATCGTCTTCGATACGAGTTTCTTCCTACCGTCTGGCCTTATCGTCGGTGGACAACCAGTTGAAATCGCCGGTGGAGGTAGCCCGGTCTTGTGGCAACACCTTTTTTGGTTCCTGGCCCACCCAGAAGTTTATGTTCTTATTTTACCGGCCGTGGGTATGGTTTGCGAAATCGTCTCAAACAATACAAGGCGTCCTCTTTGGGGATACAAGACTCTTGTCTATGCCGTTCTAACTCTCGGGTTCTTGTCATTCATTGTTTGGGCTCACCACATGTATCTCACTGGTATGGGAACAGTTATCAGTACTTTTTTCCAGACAACGACAATGATTATTTCTATTCCCTCAGTGATCATTTTGACTTGTATTTTTCTCTCGCTATGGGGGGGATCCATACGATTTAACACCCCAATGCTTTTTGCGCTCGCATTTTTGCCAATGTTTGGTATCGGAGGCTTGACTGGCCTACCCCTGGGTTTCGCGTTTTCTGACCTCTATTTGCATGATACTTATTATGTTATTGCGCACTTTCACTACATCGTTGCCCCGGGAACTATCTTTGCATTCTTTGCCGGGATTTATTTTTGGTTTCCAAAGGCAACCGGTCGATACATGAGCGAATACTGGGGGCGCATCCACTTTTGGTTGTCCTTAGTCTTTATGAATTTGATTTTCATGCCTATGTT
>CBFHOE010000001.1:61025-64469 GCA_965657355.1 Limisphaerales bacterium
CCTACAAGGACTCAACGGTATGCACCGTAGAATGTATGATGGCGGAGCCACATACGCTGGAAACATGAGTCCTGAGGACGGGGTCGTCGGTATTTTAACCAAGTATATTGAAATGAACCAAACCATCTCAATTTCAGCCTGGTGCCTAGGTCTTTCTCAGATTCCTTTTATTGTTAATTTTTTCTACAGTATTACTAGTGGCAAAAAGGTTAATTCCGATAATCCATGGAAGTCAACGACTTTGGAATGGCAAACTCCAACACCACCTCCGCACGGAAATTTTGACAAGCCGATTGAAGTTTTTTACGGTCCATATGAATACTCATCACCCCACGACGATGATGACTTTTTACCACAAAATTCAAAGCCCCAAAGCTCTGAAATGAAAACCCAAAGTGTTGCGGAAGAAGTTAAATAGTTCCACATCGTTTATTAATTAATATAAAATACCTGAACTAAAAATGGAAATACCATACACAGTCAAACCTAGACCCGACACTGGGGTATACAACGCCAAGGTTGGAATCTGGCTGTTTTTAGCCTCAGAAATAATGCTCTTTGGAGCTCTGTTCTCAAGCTATATCATATTGCGGATAACGGCTCCGGAAGGAAGCTGGCTAGAGGGAGCTCTCAACGTTCCAATTGGTTTCTTCAACACCCTAGTTTTGATTGCTTCTTCCGTCACAGTTGTTATGGCATGGGTCAGTTTAAAACTTAATAACTATACCAATTTTAAAATCTTTATGTTCGTCACGTTTGGGTGTGCTATGACGTTCCTTGTCGTCAAATCATTCGAATACCACGATAAGTTTCACCACTATGAAATGTGGACTAAATCCGAGTCAGACAACAGATTCACTGGGCATTTCGAAAAAGGTTGGTTAACCGAAGTTAAAACCAAATATAATAAAAAAGTCGCTGATCTTGAAAGTAAGTATAAAAGCGATTTGGACGAATGGAAGAATTCAGACCGAACCACTGATGCTCCCAATTCCCCTGTTTACCCAGCTATCTCTTTTTTCACATTGACCACGGCCGAAGTTAGAGATTTGGCCGAGTTCCTCGAAATGGATACTGTAGTTTTTGAAAAAGAACATAAACATGCATACAAATACATCGGCCAGCCAGAGGCCGCCGACCATGGAGAAGGACATAAGGACGAAGAGGCACACGGGGACCACGGTGGCCATCACTACGAAAAACTAAATATTCCAGTATCCGAAGTGTTGAGAACCTCCGCATTTATTCCCGGTCATTCTAACTACTTTGGAATTTATTTCACATTGACTGGACTTCATGCACTCCACGTTTTCGCTGGGGCCTGCGTTCTCCTTTACTTCGCGATATGCAACAGAAAAATGTGGAAAGAGGATCCTGACAGACTTGCCAATCGGGTTGAAGTTGGCGGCTTATTCTGGCACTTCGTCGACCTTGTTTGGATTTTCCTTTTTCCAATTATGTATCTCCTTTAACTGACAAACCCTATTTAAAGAAATTTTTAAAATGAGCGCGGATCACGATCACGATATTAGAAGTCACATTCGAACCTACATGTTAATTGGTGCGGCCCTCGTCTTGGGAACAATAATAACTGTCGCTGTTTCATATGTTGATTTTGGCAGTCATCAAATGAACATTGCCGTAGGATTGCTAATTGCTACTGTAAAAGCCTCGCTTGTTGCATTGTTCTTCATGCACCTTATCTCAGAAAAACAGGCAATTTACCTCATGATCGCATCAGCTTTCTTCTTTTTTGCCGGATTGATGGGATTAACACTTTGGTCGAACGCGGATCCGCCAGAAAAAACAAAGGATCTGCAGGCAATCGTCCAAACTACTGGACACGATGCCGATCACACCGGAGATGATCACAAAGAGTTAGCTCACTAACTTAACCAAATAAATTTATGTCCTTAAAAGCCTTCCACGTATTATTCCTTATCGCAGCAGTCCTTTTGACAATAGGCTTTGGCGTCTATGCGATCTTGCAGTTCAAGAACGGATCTCCAATGTCTTACCTCTTAATGGGGGTTGGCTCGTCCATTTTGGGTGTAGGGTTGATTGTTTACAGCAGCTTCATCTTAAAAAAGCTTAAGCGGTATAGCTTTTTTTAATCCATTTACGACCAAGCCTCTCAAATGAAAATAAATTTTAGTGATAAATTCAGATCAGTTAAGAATTTAATCTTAACCACCGCATTGCTTGCTACACCAGCACTCGCCTCGGCTTGTCCTGTATGTATCGGTAATCCGGATGACCCAATGACTAAAGGTCTGTCTACCGGCATTTTATTTATGCTCGGTATCTTAATCATGGTGTTTGGCGGTTTTGCGGGTTTTGTATTTATTGTAGCTAAACGCCGCCCTCAAGTTACATCCAAAGATTCCCTGCTAGATCAGGTTGCCACTGAGAAAAATTCAAAAAGTTAAATATATAATCATAATTCCTAATGAAAGAAATTGTAGACATCTTCCTTCCAATGCAAGACAACGCCAATTCGGTTGGTGGCGAGGTCGATTGGCTAATTTATGTGATTCACGCCTTCATGTTGATCCTATTCTTGGGGTGGTTGACTTATTATATTGTTGCGATTTATAAGCACAGACGTGTTGAGTCGCCAAAAGCGAGTTACAAGGGTATCAAGAATAAAAAAGTTTCAAGTGCTTTAGAGACAGGCGTTGCTCTCATAGAAATTATCATTTTGGTCGGTATAGCACTACCTGGGTGGGCTTTGATGGCATCTGGAGAAAGATTTACGGATGAGCAAAAAGAACAAGCCATTGAAATTCAGGCCAATGCACAGCAGTATGCGTGGAATTTTAGATACGCAGGGGATGACAAAGCATTTGGGCAACAAAAAACTGGTCTCGTAACGTCGGACAATCCTTGGGGGTATGACCCGGAGGACCCTGCTGCAAAAGATGATTTTGTTAACGCAGGTCAAATGGTGGTTCCTATAAATCGGCCAATTATGGTTCACTGCCGTAGCATGGATGTTATTCACTCCTTTTATGTCGGCGCCATGCGAGTATGCCAGGACTGCATACCGGGAATTAGTATTCCTACCTATTTTATACCAGATAAAATTGGGGAGTATACCATCACGTGTGCTCAATTGTGTGGCGGTTCTCACTATGCCATGAAGGGTATAGTAAAGGTCGTCTCTGAAGAGGATTATGCTGAATGGTATGAGTCCAAAAAGCCCAAAGCTTGGGAATCTTCCGAACCCGACCCAGCCCTCGATGAATTTGAGTAGATTTCTTCAAAGCCATTTCTAAAAACAACGGCTTAATTAGTAATTCATGAAATCTTTAAGACAATCGCCAGGTTATTCGCATGTGGTATGCTAGCAATTGATCAACTACCTGCGCTAAACGCCGGACTGAACGCATTGTCGACAGTTTTTCTATTCTTAGGTTATTACTTCATTAAACGAGGGCAAAA
>CBFHOE010000001.1:64568-66313 GCA_965657355.1 Limisphaerales bacterium
AAATCAGCATCGCTTTTGCATGATAGCTGCTTTTTGCACCTCTGCCATTTTTTTGACCAGTTATCTCATTTACCACTACAACACAGGCCATACTGTTTTTAAGGACCCCTCGTGGTTCCGCCCTATTTATTTAAGTTTACTGGCTTCACATATAATTTTGGCAGTGGTCATTGTCCCATTAATTCTCATGGCCTTTTGGTTCGCCTTCAAAGCTAAATGGGAAAGGCATAAAAAAATTGTAAGATGGGCATGGCCTCTTTGGATATACGTTTCAATTACTGGGGTCGTCGTCTATTTTATACTTTACCAAATCTTTCCTCAAGTTGCGCAAAATTGATTTGATTTGAATCTCGTTGTCCCAGCGAGTATATCTAATCGGAGTGGCCTAAATGAGATGGACAACCATCAATTATATTCCACGTAAATCTTTTTGTAATATCTCATGTCACCAAAATCACGAGGAAAGAAAGTCGTAAGAAAACGAGAAAAGTCATGGCGAGAAAAAATCACTCAGAGATTTTATTACGCTAAGTTTCTGAAGCTCTTCCTGTATAATAAATGGTTCGCATTTTTTAGTATTTTAATTGCTTTAATCTGTTTGTCCGTTGCTGTTGTCATTCCTAAGTTCTACCGGGTGACTCCAGTCCACATGGACGAAGTTGAAAAGAGAAGCTTGCTTGATTTTATACAAGCCCGTCAGCTTCATAAAACGGCTCAAAAATTTGCTGAAAAAGGTGACATTGATGATGCCACAAGTGCTTGGGCTCAAGCTATTCAGCAAAACCCAGGAAATAAAGTTTTTGTGAGAAATTTTGTTTCGTTTTTGGTGGATAATGACAGTGGCTCTCAATACGTCGGACAAGCGGTCAATTTTGGTCAGTGGCTTCTAAAGCTTGATCAAACCAATTCCACGGATGCCATTCTTATGTCCCGGGTTTACAATAAATATGGATTTCCCACAGAATCGCTTAAACTCCTTGAACCCATCCAGGATCAATCAAACGAATCAATCAAGGCCGAGTATGTGAAGGCTTTATTTGAAAATCAAAAATTAGAAGACTTCATAACAAATTATCACCTTCTTTCCGAAGAATCTCAGGCACTCCCGAATATAAAACCTATTTACCTTGCTTACCAATCTTCGTATGAGAAGGATACCCAATTGGCTAATAATGCTTTCAAGGATCTGCAAGCACTTGTCGCAAAAGAGCCTACTAATGATTTTTTAGTGCGGTTGATTTTCTTGGCTTCATTAATTCGAGAGGACACGGAACTTATACAAAAGGCATTGGATCAGCTAGCTGGGATCAATGCAGCAAGACCACAGCACCACCACGCCCTGTGGAGAGTTTTGGCAAACAATGGCAAGGAAGATGAAGCCAGAAAGCTCGCTCAGCTTTACCCTCACCCTCCCTACACGGCGTCCGGCCTTGTTTCTCAATATGAAACACTTCATGAACTTGGTTTAGCCTCCAAAGCAGATAGATATGCAGAAAACCATATCCAACAGTTTGGTTATACACCGGCCCCGTGGTTTGTCATATGTAATAGCCTTATGGATCGGGGCAAATGGAAAAAACTTGGTGAGTTCGCTAATTTAATGTTAGTGGATCCTAGGATGGCTAAATATGTCTCCTATGCGCACTATTTCGTTGGTAAATCTCAGTTAGGTCAGTTCAAATATGGTTCCGCGACAGATTCATTTAAGCAAATATCTGCTGCCGGTCTGGGGAAGGAAGATTCTG
>CBFHOE010000001.1:66410-79046 GCA_965657355.1 Limisphaerales bacterium
GTTAGGTCAGTTCAAATATGGTTCCGCGACAGATTCATTTAAGCAAATATCTGCTGCCGGTCTGGGGAAGGAAGATTCTGCTCTTCGGGTCATTCGCGATCTAACAGTTATGGGATATCCGATCCTTGTTGTTAATTTGGTCGAAAAAATTCTAGAAGTTGAAAAATGGCGGGAAAACAAGGACATGCTTAGACTTTTATTCCAAGCGGGTTGGAATATAAGGGATCTCAAAGTTTGCTTAAGTTCCTCGTTTAGACTTTATCAACTCGACCCAACAAATATCACAGATGCTTTCAATTATGCTGGGTGTTTGATTGCTGAGAGACAAAGGCCTAAAGAAGCTCTCATAAGAACCCAGGATTTACTTTCGAAAACGTCGAATTCACTCCCAGCTCAAATTAATCACGCCCTTGCTCTACTCATGAACAATGATTTGGTAGAAGCGGACAAAATTCTCAATATTCAAATTAATGAAACGACTTTGCCAGCCTCATTTAAGCCTAGCTATTACGCAGCTTTATTTGAGTTAAATGTGAAATTGAAAAATTCTTCACAAGCGCGGCTCGCATTTTCAAAAATTGAAATGGATGATCTCTACACCGAGGAGAAATTGTGGCTCAACAATCAGTTCAAAAGACTCGGTGATCAGTAAGTTCTGAACGTTTTGTGAGAAATAAAGACTGTCTTGCCAAGGGCTAGCAATGTAATCTTAGATATTGTTAGGCAACTTCCAGTCTCAACCCATTTAAGCGAGTTCTGGATGGATATGATAGGGGATCGGTACCTATGTCTCCAGCGACAGCATCTCACACAGCTCTTTTTATAGGCGAGGGGGACTTATTAGTCTCCTGTGTAGAACTTTATCAGGAATTAGGAGGTCGTCCGGTTTGTATTTTATCCTCTGACATTACTACTAGGGAATGGGCAGAGAAAATGGGTATCAAATACCAAGAAAGTCTAGATGCTTTCCAAGATCCTAAGTGGATAGATGATATCGCCTTCGATTACCTTTTTTCGATCTCAAATGTAGATCCTATTCCGGCCAGATTTATCCAGCTAGCAAAAAGAGATTGTATCAATTTTTTTGAGGGGCCGCCCGATCCATCCAGATCATCCAGAAGAATATTGAGCTGTGTTTCTGAATTCCCAATCAAATGGCATCGAATATCCATCGAGAAAGCTGAACCTCAGACTTTGATATCAAATACCGTTTCAATTTCAGATGAAGAAACAACCGCTTCTCTCAATCAGAAGATTATCGAAACAGGGCTTGATGGTTTTGCAGAAACTATCCGTAATATTGAGCGGGCAGGGGATTCGAAAGTAGAGAAATTCCGCGAGGACGATTTATCAAAGGTCTCAAGAAAAAGTGGGGAGTCTTTTTCATTTGGGCCTTACGTGTGGTTGGACTGGTCGATGTCAGCCGACCAGTTGTGTCGATATGTTAGGGCCTCCAAATGTACTGGGGTGACTAATTATTGTGGGTTGGTAAAATTCGAAGATAGAGGTCGACTTTATGTCATAAATGACTGTTCCGTTGTTCGTCGAGATATTGGAGACAAAACTAATGGAAATATTGGGGAGATTAAGGACGTCACCTCCCACTCAATTAAGGTAAAAACCGGGGATGGAGATTTAGAGATATTTGGCATAACAGATCTCGATGGGAAAACGGTCGACATGCCTGCTTTCTTCAATACTGGTTATACTTTTGGCAAAGGTGCTGAGGAAGAATTTAGCAAACTTCAATACCATATTGCTGAAAAATGGGCCCAACAGGCGCGTTTGATTGAACCCGAAATCGTCAACGAATTGAAGGCGATGAGGCCATTTGAAATACCTGTTCATTGGAAAAAAGGTATAGGCCTTTCATCAAATACATATGAAGAGACATTTCAATTTAGTGAATCATTAGCATTTCCGGTCTGGTCTCCATCATTTGCTAATCGCTTCGAATCAGGTACCTGGCTCGCTGGGACTTTAGCGGACTTTATTCATCGTCTAACAGGCCAAGATCAATTAACTATTGCCGTCTCATCAAAGCCTTTTTTTCCGACCGAAAAAGCGTGGCTAGAATTGGTATGCCCATTTTTACCAGTTCATTGGCACGGAAAAGCTGATCAACCTATTCAAGATGGATGGTGGCAACACCGCGAGGCTATATTAAAATCAGCTCAACGTGGAATTTTTCTGAGAGATCTTTTTTCACGGTCTCCGGAACTAAATGGATCCGAATCCAAGGGGCTGTTGTCGCTTCTTATGAATTGTTATGTTGGTTCATTGGCCGACATAGAATCTCTCTCTTGCCAGCCTTTCATAGGAATTGAGCAATCGGCCTCAGGTAATTTTCGTTTTTTTGTCAATGCCGGTAAAACGTCTAAAATTCTTGCTGTTGCATTAACCAAAGCTTTTCATGTTTTTTACAAAAGTATTTCCGAAAATCCAGGTTTGGAAATTCCGTTTGTTAATATTGGAACCCCTGGAGTCGTCAAAAGACTAGATGCCGATTTCACTTTTGATAAACCAGACTCAGCCTCAGTTGTCGACTTCATAGAGAGTCAAAGTCAGCGGAATCCCGACTTGGTTGCTGTGCAGTTCGATGCTTCGCAAATGACATATACTGAACTGTGGGAACACACTGGGCATTACGCCTCTCACCTTCAAAAAAATGGAATTAAATTAAACACATGTGTCGGTCTGTACACTAATAAATCGATCGAATACATTGTGGCCTTCATTGCCATTTTAAGGTCTGGCGCCTGTGTCGTCCCACTTCGGCGGTCATTACCTTCTGAGAGGTTAAAGTCAATGGTAGAAATAGCAGGTATCACCACTGTTTTAGCAAAAGAAAACGACCTGGACGACAAATCGGATTGGTTCAATGAGCTGCAGCTTTTGGAGGTTTCTTTAGATAAGGAATCTGACTTTGCCTTCCCCGAGCGGGTTACCATTGATCATGATTCCCTGGCATACGTCATTTTTACGAGTGGATCTACGGGAATTCCCAAACCTGTCCAGGTTGGACATCGGGAACTTCTCCATCATATGCTGAGTTTCTCAAGAGCTCTTTCGATTGAAAGTAACGATACGGTGCTTCAATTTGCCGGTCTTGCTTTTGATGTGAGCATTGAAGAGATTATCCCGACCTTAAGCATGGGGGCCACTTTGCTTGTAAGTGATGAAAGGAATTCTTCGGACTTAAACCTTTTCTGGCAAACCATTACAAAGCATCAGGTATCGATATTGAATTTGCCGACGGCTTTTTGGTATTCCCTCATAGCTGAAACGGCATTAAGTGATATCCCAAACTGCATTAAACATATTATTGTAGGTGGGGAAAAAGTCAGCTCATCTTATTTAGAACAATGGTTTGAGCTGTGTAAGCTTCCCATCACATTATGGAACGGGTACGGGCCAACAGAAACAACAATTACAGCTACGTTAAATCCAATAAAGGAATTTAATAGTAAATATACAGAAGAGCAGGTTGTTCCATTGGGTTATGGTTTAGGCTGTTGTGACATATTTGTTTGCGATGCATTTCGGAAACCACTACCTGTCGACATTCCGGGAGAAATATTAATCACAGGCGAGGGTGTTAGCCGAGGTTATTTGAATCTCCCCGGTTTGAATAAAAAATCTTTTCTCCAATCCCCCATGGTTGTGACCTCAGTCGACTACGGACGCGCATATAAATCAGGAGACTTTGGGTATATATCAAAAGATCATTCACTTCACTTCTTTGGAAGAACCGATTCTCAAGTTAAGATACGAGGTTTCAGGCTTGAATTATCAGAGGTAGAAAAATTAATTGAAACCCACGTTGATGTTGAAAAGGCGATTGTCATCGATGTTGATTCTGTTCAGTCATCCTCCAAAGCTCTGGCAGCTTTTATAAAATGGCGCAGAGGAAGTGCTTTGAGCCTTGCTGATTTACGAAAAGATATAAGCGCTTCAATGCCGGAGTATATGGTCCCAACTTTTTTTGAGCCAATCAGTATTTGGCCAAGGACTCCGAATGGAAAAATTGATATTCATTCGCTGAAAGGGATGATAAAGGATTCTCGATCAGAATCGATAGAGGCTAACGATAATTTGTTGGTTAAGAGTCTTACGCGAAGTCAACACAAGCTCCTGCAAATATGGGACGATATTTTGGGGGGTAAACCGTATTCTTTGGAGGATAATTTCTTTCATTACGGAGGAGATTCTTTGAATGCAATGAGATTCTTGGCGCGTGTTGGTAAGGAATTCTCATGTAATATTACCCTTTCTGAATTTTACGAAAAGCCTGATATCGAATCTTTGTCACTTGCCCTAGACAAACTTGAAAATTCCTCGTCGGAATGCGGTCAAAACGAAACCAATAGGCTATCCATATCCCTGAGTCAATCAGAGTCCAGTTACCCGGTCTTCATTCTCCCAGGCGGAGCCGGCGGGGATATTGAAATATTTATATACAAGGCTTTAGCAGAAACTCTGGGACAAGATTTGAATGTTTATACCTTCCAGCCTCTTAAACCTGGTATGGAAACATTCCCTTATAAAAGCGTTGAGGACCTTTCTGAAGATATTTTTAATGAGATGAGAGAAATACAACCAACTGGTCCGTATTTTATAGTGGGAGATTGCATAGGGTCCGTTCTTTTATTTGAAATTGCATACAAACTTGAAAATATGAATGAAGAAGTCAAAAGCTTATCTCTTTTAGATACTCAGCCCGGGTATCACGAAAGAGCTCTTAATACGAGCTTCAGTCAAAAATATCAGGAATTTGTGGTTAAGAATCCATGGTTTGGTAAGCTCTCACGAGGGACTGGTTATTTTCTCGGCTTATTTAATCGGGGACCATGGAACTGGGTAAACTATGTTAATGAACTCAAACAGGAGCGGAAGCGACAAATTGAAATGTTTTCCCGGGCTCAAGAATCGAGTCAAATGCCCAAGTCAAAGCTCCCCGAGGCCCTTGGTACAACATATTTTGAGATGCTGTGCAAAAGCACACCAAAAAAAATCAGATCCGCATTAAATGACTTCCTACCAGATACTAAAAAAGAGTTGGAAATTTCAAAGACATGGCGTTCGGTAACTTCAGGTAATTATTCTCAATCATTTTACAAAGAACCATCCGAAAACGATTTTCAGGGTAGGATTTTTGATTACCTTCGAGATCGTAAAAAAGAAGCTATGCCGGGATTGAGGAAACAACTCATCAAAGACGGGGTTTTTAAAACAAAAAATTAAAATATCCGACCGCTACTTCTCGCCTGCAAATGGCGGGTTTTCAAATGTTTTTCCATCTTCTAAAATTCGAGGGTCCTTCATGGCCGTAAGGCTATTTATTAAAGTTTTATGGAGATTTGCCCTAATTGAGTCGAAGCGAGGGTTGGTGGCCAAATTAGTGATTTGGTGCGGGTCTGAATTTATTGAATAAAGTTCATACATTGGCACTTTTCCGAATCCGAGATCAAAATAAGGTCTTATATCAGGATTGAATCTGTTAGCAATCATCCACGCTTTTGTTGGGCTTGCATCAAGGTCTCCGTAGGCGACAAAAGTGTTATTTTCGAGGATGTTTTTAGGCGGGGTTGAAGCATCTGTTACTTTCCCCGGGTCTCCCATTGGGTACCTTTCAGGTTTGAAATTAATGATGTAAAGATAATCTTTGGTTCGAAGTGCTCTTTGTGGAAATGGAAGATTTCCTGCACGTGCTTTTGCTACGTGTCTTTCACGACCTGTAATGACCCAATCGCGTTCCTTATCGAACCATCCACTCTTATCTGATTTGAGAAGCGGAAGAAAACTTTTCCCCGTCATCACAGATGGGGGCTCGACCCCAGCGAATTCAAGAAAAGTCGGAGCCAAGTCCATTAAGTTGATGAAATCATCCATGACTCTACCCTTGGCACCAAGACTTGGGCCACGTATTGCGAGTGGTACTGAAACACCAAAGTCATACAGATTACATTTTCCCCGTGGAAAGCCTGGGGCCCCATGGTCACCGCTGACGACTATTAAAGTATTATCTAATTCACCCGCGCTTTTTAGCATTTCAATTAAAACACCAAGTGCTGCATCAAAGGCTTGAATTTCACCAAGATAATCTGCGAAATCCTGCCTGATTTCATGGACATCTGGTAGAAACGATGGGAGTTTTCCTTTTAAATCATCAGGTTCTATTCCCCATAGTTTTTTTCCAGACCCTTTAATCCATTTACGATGCACTAAAGTGGGGCCAAACCAATAACAGAATGGTTTATTCTTGTTCCTATTCTTGAGAAAAGAATTAAAATTGCCTCGTACCTCATCATAGAGCTCCTCTTTCGCCTCGGTCACGGACAGCCCTTGATTGGTCCTCCTCGTTACTGTTTGGGAAAATCCGTTGAACCTTCTTCCTGAGGATTCGTATGCATAATCACCAGCTCCATATGGAGCATCTACCGGGGATCCCGGAGTCCAAACTTTATATGTCTCACCAATATCAAAGCCCTTATTCTTTAAAATTAATGGAAATGCGGGAATTGAGTAATCCCAGACCGCCCCCTGGAGGATAGCCGCTTGTCCGGTCCTGAAGAAGTATTGCCCGGATAGAATAGATGTTCGACAAGGTGTGCAGGAAGGAGCTGTGACAAAAGCATTTTTAAAAAGAACTCCCTCCTGTGCAACCCAATCAAAATTGGGAGTATTTACTACTGAGTTAGGGGAAGGGTAGGGATCATGCTCTTCGTATGCACTTGCATACTTTCCCCAATCATCAGCAAATGCGAAGAGAATATTCCAATTCTTTTGATCTTTTGCGGAAATTTGGCAACAAAAGAATCCGCACAAAACGGCATAAAAGAGTAGGGTAAATTTGTTCCGGGACATTTAGAAAAACTAGATTAAATTGGAAAATTCGGCAACTGGGATTCTCAATCATCTCATTTTCGCTCAATCACATCATTGTTATTTCCAAAATAAGCCTTCATGCAATTCGCAAAGGATTTTATGCCCTGATTCGGTGACTTGAACCATATCTTCAACTCGAACTCCTCCTAATTTTGTAGAGTATAATCCTGGTTCTACGGTGAAGACTTCATTGGGTAATATTTTGCCTCCACCATCATCCAATAATATTGGTTCATGGACATCCAGGCCAATTCCATGGCCAGTACCGTGTCTCATTGCTGGTATTGAGTTTTCGGTATTCGCCGAGCCGCGTCGGAAATCAAAGCCGTGATCGAAAAGTGTCTTGATTGTTTTTTTGTGAACGTTTTCACCAGTGGTCCCCGGGGCTAATTCCTCGCAACCAGCTTTTTTGGCACCTACGACAGCCTTATGCATTTTTAAAACAATATCATCTGGATCTCCATGAACAACAGTCCTGGTGCAATCACCGTTATAATGTGTTGTGTCATCCTTGGGAAAAATATCCACGATGATTGGTAAACCCGTTTTTAATGGCCCTGTGCCAAAGTGATGGCAATCAGCGACATGTGGAACTGTTGCGACGATGGAGCCGCTGGGTGTGCTGAAACCTTCATTTATAAGAAATTGAGTAATCTTTCTTTTAACGGATTCACTTGAAACTTGTTCTTGCCCCTGAAACAAAATGCCATCTTTATTCGCATTTGACGTTGCAATCCATTCGCACGCCATAGTCATTGCTTTGGCTGTCACCTCCTGGGCTTTCGTTAAATGCTCAATCTCTTGATTGGATTTCACCCTTCTTTCTATGGTTCCTAATTCAGGTGAATAGGCAATCTCAATGCCTCTTTGCTGGATATGCCAGGCGAAAATATAAGGAAGGCTTCGGTCGGATTTTACTTTTTTTATACGATGCCTGACAAAACATTCGGCCACAGCCTGAGCTAATGCTGTATCCCTATCACCGGACAGTCCTCCCTCTGGAACATATTCCGCAGAGCACGTTATATTGTTGGCGGCTGCAGCGGCTCGAGCCCTACTCATCTCGATGTCCCGGACAAATAGAAGTGACTTACCGTCACCCTTTAAATTTCCAATCCATACAGCCGAGTCACCAATAGCGAATCGCATTTTGTGAAAAAGGGATTTGTTTGTGTAGGGAATTCCCCCAATTATTTCTGGTGTATGGTTCATCGCAAGTAATTCCTTTCAGGTAATGATTTTATCCGGATATTCAAGGGCATTTTTATCTTATGTTCAATGGCCATTGGCAAGATACAGTCCAGTCTGTCGTAAAATTTTAAATCCCAATTTTGACCTGATTCAATCGGTTTTTTGCGTTTGCCAAATTTGAGTAAAAAAATGGGCCTATTTTGAAGCTAGAACTCAAAACAATTTTCTGTTTTTTTTATCTTTAATATTTTTGTTAAACTGCTCGTTTTTAATGGTTTAAGTAAGGAAAACACGCCTTTTCAAGGATACGTATTCTTTCGTAAATGTGATTTTAAAAAATACCTTTATTTAATCTATTAAAAGGTCACCAAATTTACCGAAAAGTATAAAGTAAAGGGTATTAAAGGGTTGAGAGGAACTCGAAGATCCCAAGTTGCTTTAGATGGTATGATAAATATTTCGGAATTCATTTCCAAGGTGCAGATTGCTGGACGACTGATGATCACGTCACTTGTTTGTATTTCTGCGATGTCTTCTTCTGTTGTCACACAGGCCCAGGATGTCCTTACTACATGGACCAAGGTATCAGGTCCTGGGGATGTCATCTTTGAGAATGCATCGGACCCCAAAACTCGGGTGAAATTCTCACAAGCTGGAACCTATGTGCTGAGACTGACTGCCACGATTGGGCAGGAAATAAGCTCAGATGAAACGACTGTCATTGTCACGGAGCCCGAAGCGGCGCCACCGAATGATGGTAACTCAGCGACAACTTCAGCTGATAGTATTATCTGGCCCATTGAGGTTATGGGGCCAAGTGGAACATCAGAATCAGTGTCCTTCAATATTCCCGATAATGTTAATACATCTCAATACACTAAGATTTGGTTCAAAACTCACAATATCACGTATGACAACAAAATGAGTTTTAGCATCAATGGTGGAAGTTATATCTCTATTTCTAATGAAAATATAACGCTGAGAAAGATGGATCACATCGCAGGGGGTATAGGCGGTGGGCACTCAACCTTGGCCTTTACCACAACAATCCCTGGCAACCTACTGCAACCTGGCGAAAATATAATCAATTTTCAATTTCAATCCAGGCCGGGCGAATCGACCAGCGGCTACAGGATATTAAAATTCAATTTTTTGGATAATTTGAATGCTCAGCTCATCGACGATGTGGTGTTCGTCGAATCGGATCCATCGACGTGGGCCCCAATTCACTCCTCTGACGCCGACATAGCAGAAGGAAAACGTTTGTGGGAATCTGCTGGGCTGACTCATCCAGGATTTCCGGAGGGACATATTATCAGAGCCAAATGTGCTGACTGTCACTCTCGAGATGGTCGCGATCTCAAATACTTTAATTACTCAAACAAATCTATCGTCAAGCGGTCTCAGTTTCACGGATTAACTCAGAAACAGGGTGAGCAAATCGCTAGTTATATTCGCTCTCTTTCCTTTTATGCATCGCCTAAAGCGCGCCCTTGGAACCCACCATATCAGCCAGGTGCTGGATTAGATTCCGAATCCATAAAAGACTGGTCTGCAGGAGCTGGGGAGACAGCTGTTCTGGATGATTTTGATGATATATACCCCTTTTTATTCCCAGAAGCGGTCGATGGAAATGGAAATGTCGATCCTAATTTAGTCACCGGCCAATCGTTATCCATTGATGGCATTGTTAATTTTCGCGAAATTCCAATCCCTTTCCAACTTCCCGATTGGAATTCTTGGTTGCCTACAATTCACCCTATGGACTCTACTGGGGATTTCTTTTTGGAACATGAAGCTTTTACCCGGTATGAAAACCTGCGCAACCGGCCCTCTGGATACGTTTCTCACAACGAGTGGTATCTTTTTCAAAATGCTGTAAGTAATTACACAAAAATTGATAATTGGCCAAATTACCAAGCTGATGGTTCTCACAACTTAAATGCAAGCCCAAGACACTCTCGAGAAACCTACGATACCGCACTTTGGTCGATGGTGAAGTCTTGGGAGATAATGCAAAACAACGAAATCGAAGATAAAGCCGGTGAGTATTACTCAAGTATTTCCTCGATCACAGAAGAAAGGGGATGGTTTACAAATATGGCCTTTTTCACCTCTCCAAACATGCTTGGACTTCCTCAAGAAAATCACGCATTACGGGATGGATCAAAGGTTACTCGTTTCTACTATTCATACATTTGGTACCACCTCCAAGGTATACTTCATGCTGGGCAGGGAATAGGAAACCCAATCACTCCACTTGATTGGCCGTATGTATTCGGGTTTTTGGCAAATATGCCCTTCGGTATGGATAAAACAGTACATTCTATAAAGCCGTCTCCCCTCACTTTTTTGTGGGTTTCCAAAATAAATCAGCTATCTAATAATAGAAAAAAACCTGCGGGAGGCTTTAATGATTCACCTCAGCTTCACCTTTCTCAGCCTCAACCATTATTTGGTGGGCCTGGAATCGAGGATAGTTATTATAGCAATTACCCACTTCACAAAAAGTCTGTAGAAATTGTTATCAATAATTGGTTGGATATGATTCAAAAGCATTCATCTGATGAATGGCAGTTAAATGACAAAGTAGCTCATAGTGCCCCATTCTCATATCCCGAAACACCAGCTCAGATAAATAATTTATATTATGATCGTAGCCAAGTTCTCTTTAACATCTTTTATGCCGGGCATAAGGTTAAGGAAATGGGATTTCCTTCTAGTCTACATCAAAGAATGAAATCGGTTCTCCAACCCATCTTCAGAAAACCAGGCATTCCCTGGGATCAGTTCTAGTCCGATCATTTTGTAAATTGACAAAGATTAATTTGGCAATTGTTCGTTCAGGGGCGTATAAAAATCCTCTGAATTTAAAGGATGACTGAAAAAACAGTTGCTGAAGAACGAAATTGGTCGGTTGAAGACGCTCGTCAGCTTTACCAGATTGACTTATGGGGGCAGGGATACTTTGACATCTCCGAAGATGGTGAATTAATCGCTTCCCCAATAGGAAGCCACGGTCCAAAGATTAAGCTCAATAACATAGTGAGCGAGATCAAGAGGCGTGGACACAAATTCCCAGCCATAATCCGTTTCCAAGATATTCTAAGGTCTAGGGTTGTCCAAATAAACGAAGCATTCAAAAAGTCCATTTCCGAATACGGCTACAATGGCATTTACAGAGGCGTTTTCCCGATCAAGGTCAATCAGCTCAGGGAGGTCGTAGAAGAAATTATTGATGCCGGTAAGCCGTATAATTTTGGTTTAGAGGCCGGTAGTAAGCCGGAGTTGTATGCCGCATTGACCCTTCAGGAAGGTACCGATGAATTGCTCATTTGTAATGGTTACAAAGACAGCGGATACATCCGGTCGGCTTTGATGGGAATCAAACTCGGAAAAAAAATTATCCTCGTTGTTGAAAAATTAGAGGAACTCCAAAACATCATCTCTGCAGCCCGACAATTAAATGTCGAGCCATCTATTGGTATTCGTGCTCGTTTAGATTGCAAAGGAACTGGAAGGTGGTGGCAAAGCTCAGGCGATAATGCTAAGTTTGGACTGAGTACTATCGAGCTGCTTGAAGCTACGAATATCCTCAAGAGGGAATGTATGGCTTCTTCTCTTAAACTTCTTCATTTTCATTTGGGTTCCCAGCTCACGGATATTCAGATAATCAAGAAAGCTGTTCGAGAGGCAACCAGGGTATATTGTAAATTAGTTCAAATGGACTTTCCTATTACAATGATTGATGTCGGAGGGGGGTTAGGAGTGGATTATGACGGTACCCGAAGTCTGACAAACAGCTCGATAAACTACACCGTTCAGGAATATGCCAATGATGTTGTTGACCAAATTCAAATTGTATGTGATGAGGAAAAAGTTGAGCATCCAGACATAGTCAGTGAGAGTGGACGAGCTATAGCTGCGCATCATAGTGTTTTAGTCATGGAAGCATTTGGTTCCATCGAAAAAACTGGACATTCATCAATGTTTGAATTCGGAGACAATGAGCATCGACTCGTCTCGAATCTACTCGAAATCCGCAAATCTAATAATAACAGCAGACTAGAAAATTTTCATGATGCTTTGGCTTCTAAAGAAGAGGCACAAAACCTTTTTTCAGTCGGTCTTTTGGATCTTGAAACAAAAGCTAAGATCGAATCCTTATTCTGGGATGTGAGCCAAAAGATGGTTAAATCATATCAAAATAATGATTTAATCCCTGAGGAGATTCAACTCCTTGAAGATTCACTTGGAGATCAAATTCTATGTAACTTCTCGGTGTTTCAGAGTCTTATTGATCACTGGGCTTTGAATCAGCTTTTCCCCATCATGCCGATCGTGGATCTTAATATTAAGCCAGACAAAGACGCCACACTTGCTGATATTACCTGCGATAGTGACGGTAAAATTAATAAATTCATTGGATTTCAGGACGAAAAGGACACGCTTTCCATTCACGGCTTAAAGCCACATTTGAACTCTGGCAAACCCTATCACTTGGGTGTGTTCATGGTGGGGGCATACCAAGATATTATGGGAGATCTCCATAATCTC
>CBFHOE010000001.1:79143-102707 GCA_965657355.1 Limisphaerales bacterium
TATTTGGAAGGGTCAATGAGGTTCATGTATTTTCTGATGAACAAGAAACAGACGGTTACTACATAGAAGAGATCATCGAAGGGACATCCATAAGCGAAGTCCTCGCTCTTGTTCAATATGACAAAAAAGAACTCAGGAGACGTTTGAAAAGACAAATAGATTCTGCAATTAAATCTAGAAATTTGAAATCCTCCGATGGTATGCGCATTCTTCAAGAATACGACTCCGGGCTGAATGACTATACTTACCTATCTTTTGACGAAGGCACCCATGGCTGATAAACCTGTATCGCTTCCAAAGTATACTTCTGAGATCACGGAGATCTTCCGTGGCTTTTCAGCTATTTTCTGGAGTTTGCCCATGTCTCTTATCACAAGCGTGCATACTTCATTAAATTCTTTAGCCCAAACGAGTGATTTTGCTTTTCCGGTGGCTTCCTTTGGATTAATGGCTTTTGGGGCTCATTCCGTAAGACGACTTAGTATTCCAAGTGAAAATAGGTGGAAGCTCATTGTTGAATCTATTCGTTTTTTAGCCGTTGCTCAGGTAATGCTCTCTCCTTTTATCTTGTTCCATACTAGAATGGCTGAAAGTAAGTTTTTTGCATTTTCAATTTTGATACTTGGTGTTTTTTGGATTCTGTATTTTAGATTAACTATCGTCATGGTCGGTAAAATTCTTCTTCGTATCGGGGACAGTTCGATACGAAGGGATTACTATTGGATGCGTGGTTTTATTGAAGGCTCACTTTTGCTTGTTGGTCTGGGCTGGGTAGTTTTATTCCTGAGAAATTATTTTTTAGATGCTGAGGCCTTACCTTTATATATGCTCATCGCGACTCCTCATTGGCTGGGGTCTTTTCTGCTAATTTCCATCATATTTCCTGTAACTGTAGCCATGAATCTTATCTGGAAAACAAAAGACCTTCTTGTTGAGTACGCGCTGATGCAGGATCACAAAGCTCAGTTTCCTGAGACATTTAAAAAAGAAAGCAATGAGAGTCAGGTTTCCTGAATTCGATGCAAATTTTCGTAAATTTTGGACCTTTTTTGAGGAATATCCAAATTGTTGATAGAATATCAATTTTCGTCCTTGACTGGGAGCTCAATATAAGAAACTCATGGAGCATGTTTTCCATGATGAAAGGAATGTTTTCGGCTTCATCGGTGCATAGAAAAATTATTCTAGCGCTGGTATTAATTGGACTTGTTTTTGGGAGCTCTTCAGCAGAAGCAAAGCGTCCCAATATTGTCTTTATCTTTTCAGATGATCATGCCGTGCAAGCCATAGGTGCGTACGGATCGAAAATTAATACCACTCCGAACATTGATAGATTAGCCAAAGAGGGCGCCATTTTTGAAAATTCGTTTTGTGCCAACTCGATTTGTGGCCCGTCCAGGGCAAACATCCTGACAGGAAAACACAGCCACATCAATGGGTTTCTAAGAAACGGTAATCGATTTGATGGGGGGCAGCCGACGTTTCCTAAAATGCTGCAAAGAGTTGGTTATCAAACGGCTATTGTTGGCAAATGGCATCTTTCTACGGACCCAACTGGTTTTAACTACTGGGAAGTTTTACCTGGTCAGGGGAGTTATTATAATCCGGACTTTATCCAGATGGATGGCAAGCGTAAGCGCTACACCGGTTATTGCACAGATATCATCACGGAGAGAACACTTGATTGGCTAAAAAATGACAGGGATGAAGACAAACCTTTCATGTTAATGTGTCAACATAAGGCTCCACATAGAAATTGGGCGCCAGCGCCACGCCACTTGAAGATGTTTGACGGAATTACCGTGCCCGAGCCTGAAACATTATTTGATGATTACTCCGGCCGGTCACCACTCTTGAAGGAAAATGAGATGACTATCAAAGATCATTTTCATTGGGGGCATGACATGAAGTTCCATGGTGAGAATTTGTTTCCGAAGTATTTCTCCAGACTGGGGAATGGGGAGTACCGAAGAATGAATGCAGAGCAAAAGGCCGCATGGGATGCGCATTACGAACCATTGAATCAGGCGTTCATAAAAAAAATGAATGCGGGCGAATTATCCGACAAACAAATTATTCAATGGAAATATCAAAGGTATATAAAAGACTATTTGGCGACCATACAAGCGGTAGATGAAAGTGTAGGCAAAGTTCTTGATTATCTAGATGAATCAGGTCTTGCTGAGAATACTATAGTTATATACTCAGCCGACCAAGGATTCTATCTCGGTGAACATGGTTGGTATGACAAAAGGTGGATGTTTGAAGAGTCATTGAAAATGCCATTTCTCATAAAATGGCCGGGCGTTGTTAAGCCAGGAATAAAACCCAAAGCTTTGATTCAGAACATCGACTATGCCCCAACTTTTTTGGAAATTGCGGAAGCTGAGATACCATCAGATATACAAGGCAGCTCTCTAGTTCCCTTGCTCAAAGCTGATGGTATGCCGGGGGCAGATTGGAGAAAAAGTATTTATTACACATATTATGAGAATGCATCCGTTCACGCTGTTCCGATTCATGACGGTGTCCGAACCAGTCGTTATAAATTAATGTATTTTCCACGCGGAAGGCAGTGGCAAATGTTTGATTTGAAAGAAGATCCGCTCGAGTTAAAAAGTGTCCATAATGAGGCCTCCTACAAAACAATCTTCGCCGGCTTACAACAACAGTTGAAAGATCAGCGCCAATTTTATGATCAAAACACCGCTCTTACCCAAGTTACTCGAGGAGATGAAAAATGGTGGCGCGACCGAAATAAAGCCAAAAATAGTCAAGCAAAAGAAGGTAAAGCTGAGCTTGCATTTATCGGGGATTCAATTACCCAAGGCTGGGAAGGACGAGGGAAGCAAACATGGGAAAAATACTATTCACACAGAAACCCGATAAATCTGGGGTTTAGCGGAGACAGAACCGAACATGTCATATACAGACTCAACAAAGGTAACCTGAATAATATCAAACCGAAAGTAGCAGTTATTATGATAGGGACAAATAATACCGGTCACCTCGATCAAGATCCTGATCAAGTCGCTGAGGGAGTAAAGGAAATTTTGAATGTTGTCCATACTAGATCTCCAAAAACAAAAATCCTTCTTCTTGGTGTATTTCCACGTGGCGCTCACAAATGGGATTCAAAGCGAATTAATAACGAATCTATCAACCAGAGAATTCGTCGATTTGCTGATAATGAATCAATCCACTACATGGATATTGGTCATAAGTTTTTAGATCCCGACGGGCACCTTCCAACATCTATCATGCCAGACAGGCTTCACCTCAATGAAAAAGGATATCAAATTTGGGCCGAATCCATAGAGCCAAAACTCAAAGAGCTAGGTATTTAAATACGTTTATTTGAAAAGGTGTGGATTATTTATTTCTTTAAGCACCTTCATCAATCAATATTAGTTTAACTGATAGTATATATAAATCGATTAAACTCGAGAGCTGAAATAATAAGTTCTCGGGTTTTTTTCATTAAATAACTAATTTTAGTTTATGCAGGAGGCACTTTTAGAAATCATTTGTTCCAATCCATTCTCATCTGCCATTTTCTTCGTCACACCGTTCGTTTGAATCGCTATAAAATTAAAGATGAGTCAGGTCACATATATGTCCTGCAAAATTTGGCATTTACCTTTTGCTGGTCAGCCCATTATTCGAGCTGCTCTCTGGTGACAAGTGCTTCAAATCAGGTTTTTGAATTATTGGTGAGTTTTTAATGTTCACGAATTAACGGTTCAGCAGATATGCTATAAAATGGAACACTTTCTTTAATGTTTTCCCCAAGGGTGACCGGTAATATGTTCGCACTCAAACCATCAATGGAAAATTCTACTGCCTCCATTTGATATCATAATATTTCCGGTTTTAAGGAAACTTCACCGATGCGATGAAGGGCTTTTCTATTTTTATTTTATTTAAAGATTTGTGAAGGCTCATTCTGTTCATCCGGTGCGAATTCAAGAAATCCATCTTTTTCCAAACGACGTGCTCCATTCTTTAGGTATGTATTGATCCGCCTCTTCATACACTGCAAAACACCTGGTATTTTGGCAGTGTATATTTTCGGACCAATGAGGTATACGCGGATTTTGCTTTGGCCATCAGCCGATTCAAAAGTTCCATAAATTGAATCACACCTTAATCATCAAATGAAATCAAGTTGGCTAAACTGTCGGTTGGATTTAGTGGAGTCAAATAGAGCTTATCAAATACCGAGACGCAATTAGTAAAGGTGTTTTTTTGATGAGCCTGGGTCCATTAATAAAGCCAGCTACCCACTCGTTATACTTGCACAAAGCTTTTTTTGAGATAGGGCAAAGTTTATCATTTATTTTTGTTTCAATTTTAAAAAGTATTTTTCGAATTACCAATAATACCATCTCTGGAAATATTCACTAACCAATAAGCGGGAGAAGGATTTTATGTAGTGCTGTCGCTCTTTTCTTTGATAGACTAGGAATTATGTTCTCGTGGTTTCCTAATCCAAAGTTTTGGGCGTGTGTTACTTTGGTAACTACCTTGTCCTTTTTTCATGTCGGACCAAGAAATGATACCTATGCAAATGAGTTGATTCAAATTTCTGGTATTTACCCACATTTAACCATGTGGAATGACGAGCAGGAGTGTGGGACTGGGGCCGTAGTTCCATGGCAGGGTTCTCTCTGGGCCATTACATATGCGCCACACAAACCGTCTGGCTCTTCGGATAAACTCTACATCATTTCCAAAGATCTCGGAGTGAATGTATTTAGTGGAAGTGTAGGCGGAACCCCTGCAAACAGGATGATTCATAAAGAATCAAAACAACTTTTTATAGGCCCCTACGTCATTGACGAAAATACCCACGTGCGGGTCATTCCACCTTTAAGTATGTATGGAAGACTTACAGCGAACGCGAGACACCTCGATGACCCAAAAAACTTTATCTATTATGCTACGATGGAGGAGGGACTATACCAGGTCAATGTCCATACACTTCGAGTGAAATGCCTCATTCGGGATGGAAATCCTGGAGCTCCCAAAGTGGGGGTAAAATCACGACTGCCTGGATACCATGGAAAGGGGATGTATTCAGGGCAGGGGCAGGTTATATATGCTAATAATGGCGAGCGGCATCCTGACGTTTCAACTGATCCCGGGCTCTCCTCTGGAGCTTTGGCTAAATGGGCAGGGGCTGGTGATTGGCAACTTATAAAAAGAAATCAGTTCACTGAGGTTACAGGGCCGGGTGGTATATACGGAAATGATTCTTCTGGTCAACCGATTTGGTCGATGGGATGGGACAAAAAATCTGTTATTCTTGCTCTTCTGGACGACGGTGAATGGATGTATTACCGTCTTCCAAAAGGTAGCCACAGTTACGATGGCTCACACGGTTGGAACACGGAATGGCCCCGGATCAGAGACATTGGTGAAAAAGACTTTTTGGCTACCATGCATGGGACTTTTTGGCGATTCCCAAAATCATTCTCAAAAAGTAACTCAGCTGGAATTGGGCCGAGATCTAATTATCTCAAGGTTATAGGAGACTTTTGCGAATGGAACGGAAGAATTGTCTTTGGGTGTGATGATTCAGCCAGAGCTGAGTTCCTAAATACCCGGCCTTTTAAGGCAAAACAAGGGGCGCCCAAGCAATCAAATTCTAATCTGTGGTTCGTTGAAAAGGATAGATTGGATGATCTTGGGCCTGCCATCGGCCGTGGATCTTTATGGCTGAAACAGGATGTGGTAAAAAATCAAACGAGTGATCCATTTTTATTCTCCGGGTATACACATAAGCAGATATCCATTCATCACCAAAGTAAGGGGGATCTTCCATTGCTTATAGAGGTCGATAAAAAAGGAAATAACCAATGGGAGGTCATGGAAAAAGTGCTGGTTCCTCCTCATCTTGGTTTTTTTAAAATATATGATTCAAATACTTCTGGTTCTTGGTTGAGGATAAGTACTCTATCTGATGCTAAGAATCTAACCGTTCATTTTCATTATAGAAACAAAGATGAAAGAACTGAAAATAACGCCCTGATTTTTGACGGTATATCTCATATCGAAGACCAAGTGCTTCCGCGGAAAATCGGTTTAATGAGAAGTCTGTCTCATGGTCTTTTGGGCTTAGTTACAATGGAAGGCATTGAAGATAATCCAAATCCTCGCTTATACCACTTGGATCAAAAGCTTAGTTGGTCGTCCACCGATAACTCCGTGGCAGCAAAGCAGCTCATTAATGATGTAGCACAGCCATTAAATACTTTTAAGACTGACAGTGCTTCAATTATTCTAGAGGAAGATGGAAAGCGCTACCGTTTCCCTAAAAATGACTGGTATATGTTCATAGATAACCCAGAAGGTATTTCATCGAATTCTGTCGTAAGAACAATCCCTTATTATGTATCAAAAAACTTGGCAATGGGTTCCGACGTAAAAGCTAGCACCGTTTTCAATGGCCTTGGACCGGAAAAAGCCGTTGATGGGAAATTAAGCGATAATAGCCGGTGGTTAACCGTCAGCAGTGACAGAAATAAATTTATCGAAATCGATCTTAAGCAGTCAAAAGAATTTCAACATATCTGGATTTTTTCTGGATGGCAAAATGGGAGTTCTTCCTGGGGAAATCACTTCGCCGTGGAAGCCAAAATTAATGGCAAATGGAAAGCATTGTCAGAGGTAGAGGGTAACAAATCTTTTCTCAGTAAAATAACCTTACCAGAGCCAGTTCAATCGCAATTTATTCGTGTTACATCGAAGGATGAAGGTCACCTTAGAGTTTATGAGGTAGCTTTGTTTCGAGACAAACCAGAGATACAGGAAAAACCAAAATTCAAGTTCGAGACAGCCCGTGTTTGCAGGGAAGTGGCCACAGAAAGAGATCTTTTAAATGTCCACGGCACATTCTATGAATTGCCTGCCCGAAATGCCCAGGGACTCGCCAAAATCCGCCCCATAGCTACCCATAATTTGGATATTCACGATTTCTGTTCTCATAATGGCCTCATATTTTTTTCCGGGATTAAGCCAGATGCTCAAAGTAAACGAATTTTTAGAAGTCCCGACGGTGAGGCTTTAGTATGGGCAGGTGTCGTAGACGACCTCTGGAAACTCGGCAAGCCTCGGGGCAAGGGCGGACCTTGGAATGATACTTCTGTCAGCTCAAATGCTCTATCAGATCCTTATCTGATGACGGGTTACGATAATAAAGAAGTAAACATAAGCGCCAATTCACAAACTTTAATCACTCTTCAGGTAGACCTTGATGGGACTGGGGTCTGGGTCGATTATAAATCGTTCCCCGTCGAACCAGGCCAGCTGATTCACCACAAATTTGAAAGGGGGTTCTCAGCCTACTGGGTGAGAGCGAAATCATCAAACCCTTCTCGTGTCACTTTGGATTTTACATATTTTTAAATGATTCATGGGGCTATTTATGGGACAAATTAGAGATCTCAAAATCAGGAATATTTAATGCCATTGACTCAGTCAAACCGTTAATCCATTTTTAAAGTCATATTTATTCGCGATGCCTTGTTCCCTTTAGAATTTTAGATTGTAATAGTAATCTTTTAATCGCCATGACTATTCCCGAAAAATTAATAACGAGGCGTTTTTTCTCTTTGGTGCTCCTGACTTTGATGTCCTTTTCAGTGATCGGAGATCCATTAGTTTCCACCGTCAAGCTGCCCTATGGTGGTATTCGGCCACAGGCCGCCATCGATGCCAGTGGGACCATTCACATTGTTCAATCGGAATCTGCCAAAAGAGGGGATCTCGTGTATTTAAAGTTTGATCCTGAGACTAAAGAGTTTTCAAAACCAATTCCCGTTCTAAATACTGCTAAGGGAATGGCTGCAGGATTTAACATGACTGTTTCAAGTGATGGTCGTGTTCATGTCATTATTCGACCAAACCCAAGATATTCAAAATTAGCAATGGGGGTAAATGCTTATGATGAAATGTTCAACTCTAAGCAACGGTTTTTTGTGTTAAAGTATATGTTGCATACCCGGCTAAATGACGAAGGCACCGCCTTTGAGACCGAAAAAAATATCATCGGAAAAACTATGGGTTTCGAAGGTGTGGGTTCTGTCGTTGCTGAGCCTGACAGCAAAATTGTTTATGCATTTTGGGCTGGTCAATTAAAACCAGGGCCGGAAATGGAAAGAGATATGTATATGGCATTGTCCCAAAATGAGGGAAGAGACTGGTCAGAACCGAAAAAACTGAGTGTCGATATACAGGGCAACTGCAGGTGCTGCCCTATCCATGCAAGTATGGATCAAAGAGGTCATCTATTCGTCGTTTACAGAAATTCAGTAAAGACATCCCCCACAAGTTGGAATAAAAATACCTATGTTCTTAAGTCGACGAATAAAGGTAAGACGTGGACCAAAAAATTAATCCAAAAATGGGAAAACTGTGGCTGTCCTGGTGCTATCTATTCGATGAGTCACTCCACTACAAGGACACTGGTTGGATTTAGAACCAGAGGGATTTCTTCCTTTGCCGATGCCAATGATCCAAGCTTCATCATCCAGGCTCCCAATTCCGGCAACGCCAGCTCAAGGCCGATTGTGTCAACGAATAAAAATGGGGAAATTGTCTTTTGTTGGATAGAAGGTCAGGATGTTCTCTGGCAAGCATACAATAAAGATGGAAGAGTAATGAAAAACCTCAAAGGGAGACTCAAGGGCAAAGCTGTTAAATGGAGCAACGGTTCCCTAGTAGCGACAGCTCGAAATAATTTCATTTTATTTTACGACGATTCTTATCACAAATCTCGATAGATAATCATATCTAATGGCTTAGTTTTTTGTCGGATGAAATTTTTTGTCGTAATAATTATTATTGTTGCTGCATTCATTTTCCTGACAGCAATCAATCCAACTAAATTATATTTTCGTGAGGAAGGCGACAAAGTAGCCACTCAACCCTCAGACACAGATAGTCATAAATTTTCATTTGAACCTGATCTCATCGATGGTGTTCTCGTTGAGAGGGGGCGTAATGCATATCAAGCCTATGGCTGCTGGCGTTGTCACTCGTTAGGAGAGGATGAGGAACCGGGCTTTGGAGATGAATTTAATCAAGGGCCCGACTTGGAATATGTCGGAAGCAGATTAACCAAGGATCAGATATTAGAATCTATAATATCTCCTAATTCATCGATACCCGAACCAAAAGATCGCTACTCTGTGGCGGGTGTATCAAAAATGCCATCATTCAATGATCCTCAAGCTCTTAAAGATATCAATGACATTGCCTACTTTCTGTCTCATTCAAAAATTAAGCATGAGGAACCCTCGGCTGATTCATTTATTCAGTTAAATGATCAGTCTTATGTGGAAGTTTTTCAAAATTCGGATGAAATATTTTTGTTATATTTTTGGGCGGAATGGTGTTTTGCCTGCCATGAAATTGAGCCAGTTTTGCGAAATCTGGCTCATCAATTTAATGGGAAATTGAAAATGTGTAAGATCTCTATCGATGATAACCCAATACTTGTTCAGAATTATGTGCCCGACTTAATGTTTCCTTGCCTTGTCTTGGTCAAACGAGGAAATGTCATAAGTCGCATCTACGGCGCTCAAGGTCAAGGTGACATTGAACTTTATTTTAAGAATTGGATCGAGTCGTATCTATAAATTCTACTCATTTAACCCGCTTTGGCTGGATTGAATTTTGGCTGTGCCTTCCATATTCTATACTGAACACCAGCCTCGTCTGGAACATATATTACAATAGGAAGACGGCTATTGTAATTTATCGTAGTTGATGGCCCACTTATAAATTTTTTTACTTTTGGGGTTCCCGGGGGCACTCCTATTTTGGTCGAAAAAGCAGGGCCTAATTTTTTGATTTCATAATATGTGACCCCCCAACCTTTGAGAGGTTTAGCTTCAATTTTTCCACCGATATTTACCCTGTTGATTCCATCTGTTTCCATAATTTTACCAATGGCGATTTCAACTCTATAATTGCTTTCCTCTGCTTGTGCTTTTTCTGGAAGAATAATCACGAATCTTTTCATTCCCGCCGATGCTTTTGGAAATGCCTTGAGGTATTTATGCTCTGCTTGTGCCGATGTGGAAAGAAACCCAAATACAATAATTAATATAAATGCCCGAAGTAATTTAGTTTGTTTATTCATCATGATTTTCAAAATATTTTCCAGATTTAGTGATTAAAAAATCCAATACTTGGTAATTATAATGACGTATTAGTGGTCTTTTTATTAGAACTTTTTTCTCTTGGTTTTTGATTTATCCTTAAGGTTAAATATCCCATTCTTTCCTATTGCCTATGTTGAGTATCTGAATGAAAATTATGACCACTTCATGAAAATAGCTTATATTTTTATACCCAACTTTTTCAAAATTGCCGTCCTTTCCGTACTCTTTGGTGTCATTAGTTCCGGCGCTATCATGGGAGCTACCATAAAAGCCGCGACTTCAAAGGTGGACATCAGTCCACGGACTTTACCAGCCATTCGCAACGGAGGTTTCTTGCAAGCTGTTGCTCAACGTATTGATGATACACTTTATTCAAGATGTGTCGTAATCTCAAATGGAACCGAAAAAATAGCCATCGTCGTTGTCGATTCGTGTATGGTTCCTACAGCACTTTGTGATTCCATTAAGACTCAAATTTCAGAGAGAACAGAAATACCTCACGATAGAATCCTTATCAGTGCGACTCATACTCACTCTGCACCCTCAGTTATGTCCTTTTGTCTTGGCACTAGTCGAGATGAGGCTTACACAAAAGTCTTTACCAACCGCGTCATAGAAGGAGTTATAGAAGCATCCTCAAATCTCGTTCCCGTTGATGTTGGGTGGGGGAAAATTGATGCACCTGGCTACACAAATAACAGAAGGTGGATTACCAGGAGAGATAAAATGTTGGTTGATCCATTCGGAGATTTATCAGTCCGTGCCATGATGCATCCGGGTTACTTGAATCCTGATTATGTTTCCGAATCCGGCCCAACGGATAAAGAACTGACTTTGTTCGCTTTAAAAGATAAAAAATCAGGAAAATTACTCTGTGTCTTTGGTAATTATTCAATGCATTATTTTAGCGGAAATCCGGGTTTTTCCGCAGATTATTTTGGGGAAGTCGCTCAAATCGTTGAGGAGAAAATCATAAAGGAAGGGACAGGAATAGAATCCGATTTTCTTGCCATCCTTTCCCAGGGTACGAGCGGAGATCTTTACTGGGTTGATTATAGTAAACCAAAAATATCTCAATCCAGAACCGAATATTCCATGGGGTTATCAAAGAAGATTTTTGGTCTATTAAATACTTTGAAATACCACTCAGATATTCCTTTCGGGATGACTGAGCGAAGGATCAGGATAAGTCGTCGGCTACCAGATAAAAAACGTCTCGATTGGGCAAAAAAATTGAATCAATTAAGAGGTGATATAACTCCAAGAAATCGGCCTGAAGTGTACGCTCAGGCCTCACAGTGGATAAATAATAACCCAGAATCAGAGGTTGTTCTTCAAACGATCCGGATGGGTGACTTTATTATGACGGCTATGCCAAACGAGGTTTATGCCATTACGGGGTTAAAGCTCAAAAAACAAAGTCCAGCAAAAGTCACCATGAACGTCGAATTGTCTAATGGGGCTGAGGGATATATACCTCCGCCCGAGCAACACCTATTAGGTGGTTACACAACATGGCCAGCGCGAACGGCTGCCTTAAAGGAATCAGCCGAGCCTGTGATTGTTGAAAATCTTTTAGAAATGATTGAAAAATTAACTGGGCAAAAAAGAAAATCAAATATTCTTAAAACATCAAAATTCAGATCCACCATTCTTTCTAAAAAACCAATCGCCTACTGGCCATTAGATGATCTTTCTGTGACCGAGACAATGGATTTGACGGAGAATCATACCTCAAAATATCAAGGTTCAGTGGCCTTACATCTTAACGGAATAAAAAGGAATGGTTTGGACGATAGTAATAAATGTGTCTATTTTGCTGGTGGCTCCTTTGTTTCAGAACTAAAAAATCCCCTTGAGGAATTTTCTATTTCTTTATTTTTTTGGTCTGCCAATGCTCCCATTCCCAAAGGGCACGAAGATACCCTGGTTGAATTAATCTCTAATGACATATCTACAAAAATTATTTTGGAGCCTGGTGATGGTTTGCTTTCATCTTTGAAGGTCAAATCGGATAGGACTAGCCGATCCGGTATCTACAAATCCTCAGCGAGAAATTGGCACAACCTTACCATTGAATATGGTGGGGATCATATACAAATCTATATTAATGGTGAATTGGATATCGACTCAAGGCTTGCTAAAGGCTCTAAACCAATCACCCATATTTTGTTCGGTGCGTTTGACGGAAAGCTGGATGAAATTGTTGTCTACCCAAAGTCCAAATAATAAACTCTTCATCTTAGGCAAATATCAAACTGCTACGCTGATAAGTTATGCCAAGTTTACACGGGTAAGATGAGATGACGCTAAAAAATCTGGGTAACTTTTTGGAGATATCTTAGCGAAAATCGCAGGCGCATCTTGGTTGGTATTTCTCGATGCCAGTCCTCGAATAATTTTTCAGACATTTCTCTCTTGCATCAAAGAGAAAAATTCCGGATCCATTTTTTTTAGCACAAGGTCCAGCAAAATTTTAAATCTGTCATCGGTATTATCTAATGACCTCCTTACCCAAAAGCTACTGCAGGATATGACCTCATAGAAATTGTGGGTTTTCAATACCTCGGTAAATGGTCGAAATTTTTCTTGAAGAAAAAAACTGGCGTTTTCTGTCTTTTTTCCCGATTTAATCTGTTCCAATAGTTTGCTGTATTTTTGGCCTGCGTCATCTTGAAGTGATACGAGCACTCGCGTCATGTAAAATACCCTCAGCAGTTTTTTGAAATTTTTGTCATAGCAATCTTGAAACAAACTTACATGGATCTCATTGGCTAGCTCCTTCTCTAAAATTGACTTTAGTTTATCCAAAAACTTTGGGTTGTAGTGACCGAAATGAGAAGGATGATTAAAATTGACTTCTCCATTTCTATGAGGGCCTTTTAGAAAGACTTTTTCTTTAGTCAACTTTTCGAAGAATGTAATTTGAAAGACTTTTTTAAAGCTTTGGTATTTTCCTCTGATTCCGAGTTCAGGGAGGTAGGTGCTGTGCGTGTGGTAAGGTAATTGAGCGCCTTGAGAAACAAATAATTTCCAGTTTTGACTCGCAAGGCGGATGCGCTTTGATAAACCAGTGATAGCATTTATCGAATCATCGGATACCGATGAAAAGCTGATTAATGCAATGGCAGCTGTAACCATGTGTAATTTTGCTAAAGACCTCATATTTTAAAGGGCTTAAGGGACATCTCCACCAAAATTAGAAAAGACGCTCAACGAAAAATTAAGCAATTAATGAATGATTTGCATCAAAGCAATAGGTAAGGTTAATGAAAAGGCGGTTCGCGCTTTCACTTTTTGAATTTTAGAGAATTTGGTTTGGAAAATAATTCCAAAAGACGATGAAGCTTACCAACCCAAAAAAGGCTGATGGTAACACTTTATATATAGGGTCTCTCACTTTGAAATGCATGACCATCGCTCCAATCATCATGATGGATAGACTTGATCCTGAGATTAAAGCACATTCCGGCCACCAAATCCCCAAAACCATCATTCCTCCTGCTGCTAGTTTTAACACGCGTATGAGATTCCTAAACCAATCGGGCAGCCCATAGACACGAAATTCCTCTGCCATGGTTTTTGCGTCGCCGCCGCGAGAAAATCCCGGACTATTATATCTGATGAGCCAAACGTCTAACATGGCAAAAGCTACCAGTAACTGCAAGGAAACGACCAACCAATCAATCATAGACAAAAACCTAACAAAATCTTTATCAGCCACCAAGCTGAAAGGTTAGCTATCATTTTGTGATACCTATTGGCTAGATAGGGAATGTTAAGAAAGAGATGTGATCTCACCCAGACCGAGGTTTTGACCGATTAACGGCAAGCGCTTTAACTAAAACTCAAAATCTTGCTGTTTATTATTTGTATATGTATACAAATTTTACCTAATCCTAAATTATTATAAGATGAAATTGCACGTTATACCGAAGCGTGCTGGGATCGTATCCCGCAATAAGAGCACTCTTGGTAGAGTGCTCTTCAATTTTTTCGATTGAGGCCATTCATAAAAATTTGGAACAAAATTATTTGGAAATTCTGAGGAAAGACTAGTGAGTTCATATTCTTCCGTGGCAATCTCAGTGATTTAAATTTTCATTGTTTAGAAAAGTTGACTCATCCGCGCTTCAACAAATTACTTCAGCTGAAGTCTTTTGGATTGGAGGAAATCCAAATAGAAATAATAAAGTCTGTAACAAATTCCACCAAAATCATGTTATATTGATCCGAATCTCGCTTTTCTTTTCAGAATGTGGGATAACAGTATTTCTTTAATAAAATGATCAACAACTCAATCAAACTAAGTTTAGTTTTCACTGCTTGTCTTTTGTGTATGTGCACAATTCTGGGGCAGGGGGATGTCAATCTCCTCAATGTGAATAATGAAAGTGTAGAAGTTGAATTGATTCCTAGTATGGATGGAGAATTCTCCTTGGAGACGACAGCAGAACTGTCAGAGTCCACAATATGGAAAAGCATTATGTCTTTTAGAGGTAAAGCAAGCACTCCAAAAAACTTCATAGATCCATTTTGTGAATCCAAGCAAGCCAAGTTTTTCCGCTTAAAACAGAAATTAAGTGAACCCACTCCAGAAGTTAGCAATTTTAGGCTTTTAACATTGGATGATGATGCCGAGGAGCTTTACTACAACTGGAACAAGAAAGGGATTGTGCTCTTCTTCACTGGTCAAGATGTAGAAAACGCACTTGATGCTAAGGAGCATCTATTGAGCCTTCAATCTGAATTCAGTTCCGATAATATCCTTATATGGGTAATTTCTCTCTCCGGTAAAGAGGACCGTGAACAGCTACATGAGAAAGTCGGTCAAAATCTCGGAAGTATCCCGGTCCTTCAGGATTGGACTCACTCCGTGACTCGTTCACTTTGCAGGGGCTCCACGCCAGAAGCTGTCCTTATCGACACTAGTTCTTGGCGCATAAAATACCAGGGCCCGATGACTATGGACGTTCATAAGGGAGACGTGAGTATTTCACTAACCCCTCTTAAAAATGCGATTTCCAACCTAGTGAGCGATGAGTTACCGGAAATATCTTTTATACGGACTGCGGAAACAGACTCCGGAATTAATCCTGTCGCAAAGGCGGATTATGCTCAAGATATCGCCCCGCTTCTCATTAAAAATTGCTTCCCATGCCACACAGAGGGAGATATTGCACCGTGGGCGATGTCTGATCACGGTGTTATCAAAGAATTTTCTTCTTTGATAAAATCTTCTGTTCTAGCGGGGGAAATGCCGCCATGGCATGCCGACCCAAAGTATAGCGCTTTCTCAAACTCGAAATCTATGTCCGAGGAGGAAATTTCAATGTTGGTCGATTGGATAGACAGAGGATCTCCAAACAGTGGTTCCAATGATCCATTAAAAACATACATGAAACCCAATGACGATGCATGGCCTATGGGGAAACCAGATGTCATAATTTCAATTCCAAGACAAAATATTCCTGCCACCGGCAGTGTTGATTATCGTTATCTTGAGAAAAATAACCCATTTGGAAGAGATGTCTGGCTTAAAGGCGTTGCGGTGAAGCCGGGTAATCGAGAGGTTGTTCACCATTGCTTGGTATTTAAAGGAACATATTGGGAGATCTTTCTCCAATCACTCGGAGGGTTAGGTGGGTTTTTCGCCGGATACGTGCCGGGTATGGAGCAGGAATTCTTTCCGGAAGGAACTGGAAAATTGTTAAAGAAAAACGACATTATTCAATTTCAAATGCACTACACCACCAGTGGTAAGTCTGCTAGTGATGTGACACAACTGGGACTCTATTTGGCCGATGAAAAGCCCGAGAAGGAGCTCGTAACCTCTTCAGCTTTTTCTATCAACTTCAGAATTCCCCCGAATAAAAGTAAAGTGCCAGTGAGAGCAACAACGACATTCAGAAAACCAACCACATTGTATGAATTCAGCCCGCACATGCATTACCGTGGAAGTTCAGCAAAATATACCCTCAAGTATCCCGATGGGGTACAAAAAACTATACTAAACGTTCCTGCGTATTTTTTCGATTGGCAGGCACTTTATCGACTGGAAAAACCAATTTCAGTCCCTGCCGGAACGCAGCTAAGGATAGAAGGCACCTTTGATAATACTGAACAAAATAGATTCAATCCCGATCCCAATGCTACCGTCACATTCGGTGAGCAATCCTGGGAAGAAATGTTTATTGGATACATCAATTATACTCAGTAAAGCCTCAATCCACCACGGAATCCCATTCCAATAAAATATGACAGAATAAGTCGATATGGTTGATAAGGTCTTGTAGTTTCACTTTCTCATTGCTGTGGAGGCCTCTAACCGGGCTCCTAAAATGTAATCCGGCTTTTGCCTTTTCCGGGAATGCCGCGAAATCCCCCATCCCTAGCCCCAAACGAGTTAATGCCAATTTTTGGCTGGTCCGACGGCAATAGTCTCGGGTGATCTCCAGAGTCTTTCTGTAGGGCTTTCTCTCTCTGTCGCTGTCCGCCAAAACAGCTACAATGGAATATTCTGGATATTTTACGCGGAAATCCAGAGGCCCATCCATTGTGATATTCCATTCTAGATTATCAAAAATATCCGTGTGATATTTTGCTAAATATTTTGCCCCAATGAGTCCTCTTTCTTCATCTGCCGTGAATAATAAAATAATTTTTCTGTGTTTAACTCCTTTTGACCAATAATTTTTTTGGAGGATTTGAATACATTCGGTTAAGCACGCCACACCAGTTCTGTCATCCCCGCCGAAAGATGAAACCCTTTCTTTGTCTTTATCGTACAAATGGTAAAACTCTGAATCCTTTTTATTGAATCTAAGATTTGCTGGTGAGGACTCCGCGATAGTGTCCATGTGGGCATTGAGCATTAAACCTGGCTTACTCTCCATCCCGGGTGAGGCTGGAATAACCATAAGGAGATTTTCGGGAGCTTGTATTGTTTTTTTGTTAAGGACCTGTTCTCTCGCTCCGCATTTTTCCATCAAAGCTTTGATAGCGAGACGAATATTTTTTTCCTGACCGCTCGCGCCGGGAATACGAACCAAATTGATAAATGAATTAATGGCCTTAATACGTTCGTTGGAATTGAGATAAACACTTTTCAAATCCTCGCATGCAACATTTATTGCACCCGGGGATATCTGGGCTCGCGATTGGGGCACACCCCAAAAAAGGGTTAAAATCAAAAAATAAAAAACCGATTGATTTTGATTGGAAAAAAATGGACCACCATCTTTTCTTCTATACTTAATATGAGCATGCATTTGATAATTTTGCTGTAAAATTTTATTCAGTGGAACTGTGTTTCGTAATTTTCATTAGCCATAAATTAAATCAGTAGGAAAGTTTGCTGCTTGATACAATATAACATTGCCTATGTGGGTGATATGATTATCGAATGTCATGTAAAGAATTTTGTTGGTATCGGGTACTTTGGAGATCTTTGAATGGCATCGAAAAAAATCGAGCTCAGAATTGTTCCATGAGTAGAAATCAACCAGATGCATCTCTAACAGGATGAGAAGTCATTATTTTTAGTTGAGTCTTATTGCGCTGTTGTCGCTATTTCTAAAAAAAATGCTAATACATCACAGTGTTTTAAAGTGTTCGCGTTGACGACAAGCTTCAACTCTTGCTGCTACCATGTTACAATTCCACAGTAACCTATATAATACAAAAAAATTTATCAGACCTACACCCCAAAAGGGGGTAAATGATATTTTATCTCTCAGAAGTCTCGTCAGCTCTTTGGAAGCGAGATGTTGGCCAATCTGGATTTGCCGGACCAGCGTATTCAATCAGAGTATTATCTTCTAGTTCGAAGGGGATAGATAATAACTTTGAACCATCTTTTGCGTACACGATAAACGTCGACCTATTCTGAATAATCTCGATGGATATGGCATTGTTTGTCACACTTTTAAGCTCCCCTTGCTGATTATAAACTTGAAGTTTGGCATTGTGTTGTGTGATTGTTTTTATTCTATAGCCATCACCTAGCGGGTTTTCCGCAACCCAAACGCCTTCTATATCTTTCCATAATCTAGCTAATCTATTTTTTGATTGATCAGTTTTATATATAACATCAAAGGCAATCGCTTCCATTCTTCTCAACTCTAGCAGGTTTAAGTTCCGAGGCCATATGTTGAGACTGTCATATCTTCTTCTAAAGACGGCCAATTGAGCTTCGTTATGAAAAATATCTTTTCGGAATATGTTAATGGTGCGGAAATTTGTAGGATGCGTTTTACCAGTGCGTGAAATGACTTCCTGAAGCTCCCAGCCGACAAAATATGGATCGTAATGAACCTTCGCTTGGTTAAAGACTTTGGAGATCTCACGCTCCATGCGCATGTATTCATCGAACTTTTTTGCATTTGGAGTCATGAAGCCAATTTCAAATGCTAAAATTTTGGCATCCAGTTCACCGAAAGTATTGTATTTTTCACTTAGCGCAAAATCAGAAAGCTTAACCACTTCCGTGCCAACTATAGATCTTGAGTCTTCGGTTAATTCCGAAAGGATTTTGAAATCATTTGCACCAACTATTTCCTCTACAGAATCCATATCGTAAAGGTCATCGGTATTTTCTTTAGACTGGACAATTTTCCATTTGATATATTCAAGGCCAGAACCGTTTCTGCGAGCTTTTGCAACACCCCAACCAAGTATTAACCCTTGCTGGGCCCAGAATTCATGAACTTTTTGCCAAATACCCTCAACCTTAATATAGTCCCTCTCTCTTCCTTTGACTGGTTCAACATAGTCAATTATGGCGAAATTATAGGGTTTTCTTGATGACTCTACATCGGTGGGTATTTTTTTAGGCCCAGCTTGTCTTTTTTTAATAGATAGTGATGCGACGTATTCTATCTCTCTCTTAAGGTGTTCCTTTACCTCAGTTAGTGAGCTCTTTAAAAGAGAGCCCTTTCTTCTTTTGTAAATCGAAAGTAAGTCGTTTTGTATTTTCTTTAACTGAAATATTGTTTTTTCCAATGAATGGTAACTAGCATCGGAATTGAATTTTATTACAATATCGTTGTGCTTATTAATGAACGCCTCTAAATCATCATACTTTGAGTAGCCTGCCTCTTGATGTTTGATTAAAACTTCATTGTTGATCTCTAATAAAAATAAGTATTTGGAATCAATGAACCTGTTTTTAATATCAATCAGAGGCTCCTCTATGACGGTTTCTGAATGATCGTTACATCCAACCGAAAAAATACTAAAAATAGCAATTATTACGATTAACGCATGGGTGTTCATATCGATTTATTTACCAATCCAAATTAAACGGTTCAGTAAAAAAATGAAAGTTGTAATTGATTGCGAGAGGTATCGTCGATCTGTTTTTACGTCATAGGGGAAAGCTTCTTCATATTCACACAAAATCTGAACTTAATTCTCATCCTTAAGTGATCTAAAAAATATTTGGACAACAAAAATTGATTCATGGAAAGCCGCATGAAAAACCCCGGGCTCAATGTGAGACATTATCAAGAGGGACCCATTCTGTATTTTCGCCTTCAATGATTTGCTTTTTAGGAAACTTTAAGGCAGAACTCATGAATTAAAATGTTTCATGCATTATTTGACATACATGAATAAAAACAATCAGTCGTAAAATAAGTATAAGTATATAGCAGTATTACCCATTTGATGGATTATTGATGCGGTAAATCCTATCAATGCGTCTAAGGTATTTTTGAAAAACTTTCTTTCATGTCTTTCGATAACGGTTTCAAAAGTTTTCTTTCGCTTCCTTAGTCTTCACTAGGAGTCCAGATGCATAGCTTTGCAATATATCCGGCACCGAAGATGGGAATTAAGATCAACCAAAATTTATGTGGTGATTTTCCTCCATCGCGAAGTCGGCGAGCACAGGCTGCGAGACTTGAGACTATGAGGGACACCGCTATCAACAATGAAGCCCAGAGCACTGGCTCTGGAGTGAAATGCTATCGAGAATTTTTTCGAAAGCGAAGGCTATGGCAACAATTGAGGCTTGGAATTGAAACCATTCTTTTCTATCTGCTCTTCCATTAAAATTGAATATTTTTTTCATAATTTAAAGTTCCTATAAAGACTAAATTATTAGTGCGCACTCATTAACCTCGGGTATCATCCTGCTGGCCAATGACCGGATCAGATTAAATACACCAATAGTTTTCGCTATTATAAAAAACGACTTTGTTTGTAACGAGTAGGGGGCAAGTATTATGGTGTGTTTTTTCATACACACTATTTTATGTAGAAACTATTTAAATTTCTGATTGAAAAAGTCTGAAGCTGGTCGAAGAACAAGAAAATAAAAATTGAAAATACCTTTCAAAATCATCAATGGACTATTATGAAGCCTAATCAAACTTCACTTTATTGACACAATTAATAAATGTCATAACGGCTTATGTGCGTGAAACTTATTTTCAGCCGGTTACTATTCTCGATATGTTGACATGCCCATGGGGCAAGATTAACACTTTAAAAAAGAGCTCTTGCAATAATTTGTGGTTGTTAAGATTGAAACTTCAAAAGTAGAAAGCAGCTTATACATCTTAAGGTGAGTGGGTGCGAAGTCGCTCATCTTGATGCCCGCCCGCTGCCGTTTTACTCTATGCTTTTAAATGAAAAGAATAATTAACTATACCTTTTCTGTGCCTGTATCCGCAGGCTTAGCCCACTTTAATCTGTGTCAGTTAGTTGCTCCTGAATTTAAGGTAATAAAAGTTAAGCAGTCGCCGGAGCTGGTTGTTCCTTGGTTTTTTTAATGCGCTTTTTCTTACCATTGAGGACTGTTCCCACGATAGTGTATCGAACCAATAATTCATAAGACACAATCAGTATGGCGAATGTGAGCGAACACACGAAAAGGAATTTAACCTCTGCAGGGAGTGGCCATTCACTTACCCAGGTTTGTAAAACATATAATAAGGGCTGGTGCATTAAGTAGAGCCAATACGAGGCATCGCTTAAGTATCGGATGACCTTATTTTCGGATGAAAAGAATTGCCGGAATATTCCCATTAAAGCGAATATGGTCATCCATGAGTAGGTCACTATGAGCGTCGATTTCACAAGGTGATCTCCCTTCATATATTTTAAGCCAGCGAAAAGGCAGATACAGGATGCGACAAGGAAAATAGGCCAATGTTTTCCAAGTTTTAACTCAAAAGATTCTCTTCCAAAACAAAGCGCTCCAAATCCAAAAAAAGTGGTGTAGTAACCAAAAGTGGTCCACCACGGCACCCATCCAATAATAGTATCAGGGCCAAAACCTTGAGTCATCTGAAGTTGCCAGAAGAGGGTCAAAGGTAATAGCCAAACTAAGCAAATCGGAAAGGAGGTGATCCAGTTTGGAATTTTAAAGAAGGCTATTTTATTCCAAAATGGCACGATGATAAGAAAGCCAAGGATGAGAAACACGAGGTAATTCAAAAACCACAAGTGTTGTAACCTAAAGTTGAATGCTAATTTTCTATAAGTACCCATTGTGGATTTCCACCATTCGGGTGTTGGCTTTTCATCTTTAGGCATAGAAATTTTCTGCCCTTTAAAAATATTTGATATCTCAGCCCGACCCTTGAACCATTCCTCTTTGTCGAGATCGACAAAGAGACTAGCAATATCGAATTTGACTTTCATCATATCCGCAACTGATTCGTTAAGCCTATTCTTCGATTTTATATCAGCTCCATTTTCCAAAAGCGCCTTAAAGACATTGGCTCTGCCAAAAACGACAGACATGTGTAGGGGGGTATTCCCGGCATTTGTCCCTGCCTGCACGTTTGGGTCGGTACCAGATGCGATTAATGACTGGATAAGTTCGACATCATTATCAATCACTGCCCAATGAATTTCCTGAAGTTCTTCCTCTTCATTTTCTGTCGTCAGTATTTCGTTTTCATTACCGGTTGCTGGAGCATTAATGTTAGCCAGGTATTGCTCAATAGATTCCCGTCCAGACTTCCAATCATCCTGATCGGCTTTCACTTGGATTAATTTTGAAATAAATTCTACGGTTTTCCAATCGGACTGGAGGATAGTTTCAAGTGTTTGTCCGTTATTATCAGTGATTTTGAGGTTGGCGCCGCTTTCAGATAGTGTTTGAAAGATTTCACCTTGGCCAAAAAACGCGGCCATAGTCAGGGCTGTTCCGCCATCTTGAGTAGGAGCGTCAATTTCAACTCCCTCGTCTATGAGGCGTTTGACTTCATCCAGATCTCCGTTAACAACTGCTGTATGAAAGGGCTTTACAAGGTCTGGTCTGGATTCACCTTCTTCGGTGATTACATTTTCCAACAGAGGAATGACTTTCATTAAGCCTTCCTTCCATGATTTTTCGTCTACCTCGACTTGAATGAATTGGGCAAGCCCATTGACCATCTCCCAATCAGACTTGGCCGAACCCATAGCCGTGAATCCAGAGTTATCTGTGATTGAAGCATCTATTCCTTTATCGATCAGAAATTCGACGATTTCAGGCCTTCCAAAAAATGCCGCCGCGTGCAAAGCAGTTCCCCCGGAATCCCCTAGGGTATTAATGTCCATTCCATCATCTAGAAATGATGTCACGGCATCTAAATCTCCACGAGCAGCAGCTAACAAAAATAAGTCGGACTGGCGTGGTTCATTAGCTTTTTCCATCTTTTGGGCCAGTATTCGTCTCTTTTTTTCTCCACCTGCTTTAGCCGTCCATTCCATAAATGGGATCAAAGCCAGATAACATGCTACAAGGGGAATGACGATTCTGACAAATCTATGGCGAATCAGCCTGAAGGAACCTCTTTTCTTCCACATCATCATCGTGAAAAACCCACTAATCATGAAAAAAAGTGGCATGCGGAAACCATGGATAATGTCATTCAAAAATTTAAAAAGAGCATTATTCATATTGATATCCTGGGCCGGCCAGATGTAATTCAACCAAAAGCTCATTCCCCCATGAAGGACAATTCCTAAAAGCATGGCAAAGGCCCTCAAAGCGTCCAAATCGTGAAAACGTTTTGGCTTAGGTTTCAATTCCGATTTCGAAGGGTTTTGATTGTCAGACATTTAAAGCAATAAGATTTTGTTAATAAATCGTGGACCGATTATGATGGACCAAAAATTAACACAAAGCGGTAATTTTGGTTACAAAAAATTTGAAGCTGCATTGGAATTTTTAATGAAATAATGAGCCCGCTAAAAGAATACACAAAATCTGACCAAGAACTGATAAAAAGCGAGCTAAACGTCTTCGAGATGAAAGACAGTTTTGGGGTTGTGACAACATGAAGATTAAAGCAACCGACATCGTGATCACGTGATAATTTCCCAAAAAAGCAATTTTTTTCTAAAATATATGCAGAAACTTGAATTTACATTAAATTTACAACCTGTAAT
>CBFHOE010000001.1:102805-116838 GCA_965657355.1 Limisphaerales bacterium
TGTTTCGCACTCGTAACTTAATTGGCTAGTGTCTGGCCATGATGTTTTTTCGCCTTATCTCATTATCTTCCCGCATGGCTTTTCTGCACTGATGAGCGAGTGAAGTGACTTAAAATTTGCAACCAAGTGTTATGCGCTAGTTATCAAATGAAAAGTCGAAATAGCTACACCAGGGAGTTCAAAGCTTAAGTCATCAAAATGGTTATAAATGGTCAGCAGGTCTCAGAGGCCTCCAGAGATCTGTAGATAAATACCAGCCTTCTCTACCAATGGGTTCGCAAAGCCAATGTGAATTCAAACTCTCCACAACTAATGCAGGAGCTGGAGCAGCACCATGAATCTACCGACGCGATGCAGGTGCTCCGACATTTATGGAATAAAAACAGCACTCTTCAACAGGAGAATCAAATTTTAAAAAAAGCCGCCATTATTTTAGGCACAAATCCCCACAACAAATCAGGGCAATAGTTCAGGATATCAAGGAGCATACTCAAAGTAGTTTCAGGCAGGTCTGTTGTTTATTGGGATTGGGTCGAAGCAACCTTTATCGAGAAAATGAACAAACGCTAAGATGGACTCGCAACAGTCAATTAGCTCAATCCATCAAAAGATGCTTTGTCGGCCATCAAGCTCGGTATGGATATCGCAGGTTATACGAGGATCTGGTTGAGTCAGGCCAACGCTGCACCATTGGATTGGGTCAAAAAATCATGAGCCACCATGGTTTATTGGCCATAAGCCACAGGGCATTCGTTCCACGAACCAGTGATGGCAAAGCCCACGAACCTTCGCCTAATTGAATTGGATCCAACGGGATACCAAATGAGCTAAATAAAATATGGGTTGGAGACATCACTTATATTAAGAGCCAAACATGTGGGCTATATATCTCGGTTGTGATGGATCTGTGATCTCGAAAAGTGGTAGGGTGGCATGTAAGTCAAAAGCCTGATGCTGATCTGGTCACACAAGCGCTTAAGAAAGCGGTAAGAAGTCGAAGCTATAAATCAGGACAGTTGATCTTTCATTTAGATCGAGTAAGCCAACATGGAGGTAAGATGATACGAACATTATTAAAAGATTTAGGAATCATTCGAAGCATGTCGGGAAAAGCTAATCCTTATGACAATGCGTGGACAGAATCATTAAATTAGAGCTGAATCAGCATGAGGATTTGGAAGTTATTTATGAGGCAAGGAACCAAATACATGAATACATTGAAGGTTACTATAACTCAATTAGAAGGCACTCAAGACTCAACTGCCAACCAACGATTTATTACGAAGATCAGAAAAAATAATGTAGAATTAAACCATACTCTGGTCCATTTTTTCGTTGCACCTCAATGTGAGGGTTTGACAAATAGCACTGTAGCTTCAATCCAACAACCTCGTTATCCGAAATTTGGTTTCAAGCAGTAAATTTGCGTGCTGCGGTTTACTGCGGTGGCGTACTTACAAAAGTGAGGTGGCGATTTTGCATCACCCCATTCTGCTAGTTGCTAAATAACAGTATGAACAAAAGTGCATTACAAGACATACAGCAAGCACTGAACGCGATACGTAGCGAAATTGAAGGTGTGGACGACGAGACGAAGTGGGCAGCACTTGAGCTGCTGCTTGGCACAAGCAGCAGTGTTGTGGCGCTTGCTAAGAAGATGGCAAAACCGGAAACAAAGACAGTTACACGCACGGTAGCTGTTCCAAAGACAAAGATAGTCAAGCAAGAACCACAGCAGCAGACGACATCACAAGACACGAATCGAACAGACTTCACACCTATTCGTCCACAGCCACCGTTACCAAATCAGCAAGACGACAGAGACAAACGTTAGAAAACCAGTCAAAAGTGCATGGTTTGTAGTTCTTTGACTGTATGGTTGGCACTATAGCTGACTGGCATAGTGGTACTAGGAAAATACTTTCTCCTTAAAATAATCGTGCTACTGCAAACGTAGAAAAAATGTGCTGTTCATCCTTTTAACAAATCTATAATATAAAACTGGCATTCCACCAACGGAGGTGAGAGTTGGCAACTGAGATGGAAGCAATTCAGTAGCAGATGGTTGAAGCTAAAAAAAACGAAGGTCCGAACGAACTGAAAAAAGTAAAACGTCTTTGCAAAGAGTTTGGCTACACTGCTGGCATGCTGAAGGGTTCACTAGCTGAAGGGCGGAAAAAAAGTGATCAATAATTTCTCTTTTCTAGAATCGAAAAAAGCTCTTCTTGTTAATTTCACAGGAAGTTCATATCACTGGGGATGTTATGGCACATCGATGGAGATCTATCACAGTTTACTAGAGAAAAATTATTATGTAGAGACAGTTAACGTCGGCGTTACGCATCGCATATCTCCAACAGCAGAGAACCTTTCTGATTTTGACGATCAGGGGTTCTATGAAAGATTTTCCGAACAAAACCAATATTTAATTCAATCTTTGTATGAGTCGGATGTCGTTGTGGTTAATGGGGAAGGTACTCTACATAGGCTCAGTAAAGGATCTATCAACCTTCTTTATATTATGTATATATGCAAGAAGTATTTAAATAAAAAAGTTCATTTAATAAATTTTTCATGTTTTCCTAATGGAGATGCAACAATGCCAGTAGGAGCTACTACTTTATATCCCGATGTGCTGAGGTATTTGGATAAAATCGCAACAAGAGATCATATAACCAATGAAATCTTATCCGCAAGTGGGGTTAAGACAGCGCAATCTTTCGATTGTTTACCTCGTTTTCTTGCGCGCTATGGTGAAGAGAATAGCCACGCGCCTGCTGGAAATATCTTGGTAACGGGCGGCGTTTCATTTCAAGAAAATCGTTATGAAGTTATGGTAGATTTCATCAATCATTTCTTGAAAAAAAATGTAAGTGTAAAATTCCTTTTAGGCGCACATTTTTCACCGGCTCAAGAAGATACAATACTGCAAAAAAAACTTAAAAAAAATCCTAATCTAGCTAATCTTGAAGTTGTACAGGCACAATCAATGCGACAATGGATCGATGAATTTAAATCGGCATCATTTCTTTTCTCTGCTAGGTTTCATCATTCGATAGCTGCTCTAAGTGTAGGAACACCGTTTAGGTATATGAGTTCGAATACACCAAAAATTAGTGCGATTCTTGAAACCATCGGTGAGAACGTAAACGAGCTTTATATTGCGGACAACGACACAGACAAACTGATAGATTCTGCTGAAGAATGCATATACAATTCTGCATCCATGAAATCAGAAAAACGTTTAAAAACCATGATATCAATGGCAAATGAGAATTTTGTAGGCCTTTAAATCGTAGCTGCATCAGGTGACTATTAACTTGGCGTGTTAGCGTTTTGATGCCGGCAAAATCAGTAGCCATAAAATTACTAAACCAAGAAAGTAAGGTGCGCTGATAGAGAACCAAGCACAGTTTGGTAGACGAGTGACACAAAAGAACAAGTGAACAAACGAACAGAACAACGTGTATGATTTATGAACGTTCATCGTCTTACAATGTGCAACAAGGGATTTCGCAAACTATTGAATACGAGTGTAGGACCATTAGCTCTGGTTACTTTGAATTTAAGTTTCCAATGACCATCAATAGAGCCGTCCGCTTTGGTCGTGGTTATAGTTTCGATTAATGTATTTGCTTCCTCAGTTGGGATAATTTCTTTCTTCCAAGTTATCATACACCAAAGCCAGGCCACAGGATCCGACCCCCAAATCCAAACCTAAGGTAAGGTTTTCATCTATGCATGTGGGGAATGTCAAAGGCAGCCTCTGCAATGGTAAGTCTGAGTTAGTTATTACTGGGTGACCCTTCATATTAAAAGTCTATGCAATATCTAAGTTTGGGTCTAGATTTTTGGCGGAATTAGAAGGGCAGCCGCGGTTAAGGTTACCTCTGAAAAGTTACCCTAGGTCGCTCATGGCCGGGGGGCTCTCATTTTTTCTAATGTTTTCTTGAGTAGTCACGAGGCCCTCATCTCCTCATCGGATAGTCATTGATGGAAAGTTGCCAGCAAATTGAACGTCACCCCACTTAAGATTAATAGCTTTGCCAATTCTCATACCCGAATAAGCTAATAACTCAATAAGGTTACCGGCTTCCTGTGTTCTGGGATCTAGAAGTCCAAAAGGCCTGGTCACTTCTTTTGGTGCTTCGTTATTAAACATTCGCACCTCATTAATTAATTTATGGAATTCACTTTTTAATAATATGTAGGGATGCTTAGATTTACTTCGCTTGGGTTTTAGTCCCCTTACTCTAAAACCAGGGTCAGGGCGTGCAGGGTTCTTGTTAATTAATCTTTTCTCCACAGCGAAATCCATTACACTGATTAATTCACATCTCTCCCTGTTAAACGTACTGGTTGATATCTGTTTTCCCCGGGATACTTGCCATTTATCTAATTCTATCTGAGAAATGCGACTAACGGCCAATTTTCCAAAATATGGAAGCAGTGCATCAACAGATACTTTTACTCTTTTAGAAGATTTGATTTTAATCCCTCGGTTCTGATTGGAAGCCACAAATCAGCTAAGGTTTCAAATGAAGTATTTCTGCTAAGTTCAGAGCTATAAATTGGGCCAGAGTCAATTTGGTCCAGAAATGCTTTGGCCTTTCTTTTAGCAAGCTGGAGGTCTGTTGTTCTCAGGGAACGTTTGAGCTGTTTTCCTTGCCTTTTGACTCTCAAGTAATAGACTTTGGTTCTGCTGTGTCGGATCAAAGTTTCACCAACTCGCTTCCATGTATAAGCCACAGATCCAGCCGGTTTTGCACCGGTATTGGAGCGCTTGGTTTTCATGAAATACAGTATGGGGTTGCAAAAATGGGTTGCTATACATATTTTGGCGAGGTGTTAGAAATAGAAATCCCCAACAGCCTCTTGGTTTGCACCCGTAGCTCAATTGGATAGAGCGACGGTTTCCGGAGCCGTAGGTTATGAGTTCGATCCTCGTCGGGTGCACCATTTTCTTTCTTTGGGCGAATACGGATTTATTAAAAAATTTAGTGAGAACTTCTCTGGCAATATTTGGAATTCTCTTCGAAAAGAATCACATGATAAACCTGTTTAAAGCTCACATGGGTCTTGTCTTTACATCCCAATTATAGAAATAGGAAAAGGAGTTCACCCAAGGGTGAAAGGAGTCAAGGATATCGAGTAGCTTTTGAATCGTCGTAAAAAAGCATATAAGCCTTGATTTAAGGGCTCTTTTAAAAATGCTTTTGGAATTGAATTATAATTGTCGATTGGGCGGGCTGTTATTTAATCAAAGCATCTTTTATCGATCTTATAAATAACTCCAAATTTCTGGAAGGTTTTAACAGCATAGCTTTGTCTAAAAATGGGATAGCCGCAGCTAATTTACCTTCCGCTACTTTCAGTTGCCCCAGAGCAATAAGAGCTTGCACCTTGTAGTTTTTTATATGTGTCGCTCTTTCTATGTAGAACTCTGCTTTCTGGAATTCTTTTTCGTCGAGGTGGTATTGCCCGAGAAGCAATAGGCTTTTTCCATCAAGTGGATCCTTAGAAATTATTTTTTCGAGGATGTTCAAGGCGACTTCTGCAGATCCGGTATTCAATTCAATTTTGGCTTTCATGAACTGATAATCTATTGATTTACCAAGCAAAGTTTTATTTCCGGTGACAGCGTTGATCGATTTCATCAAGGCATTTGCTTGCTTAAAATAATTTTGACTTAATAAGTTATTTAGAGGCCTGAGAAGCTGGTTGGTATTTTGTTGGTTTCCATAATCAAGGGCTAGGGTGTAATATTTTGTAGCGAGTTCCGGTAGAGTTTTTTTCAAAAATAAGTCTCCCAGCAAATTGAGGCTTTTCCAGTCCGACATCTCAAGGTCATGGAGGATTTGAAGATTGGCTATGGCTTTGTCCGTTTGATTCATTTCCAAATAAGCACTGGCTTGAGCTGTCCAAAAGCTTGGTTCATTTGGTTCGTCTTGGATCAGTTCATCAAATAGCGCAATGGCACTTTTGCTTTGGTTGGTATTCAATAAGCACAGAGCCTGTCCTCTTTTAAAGTCGAAGCTATCTGGTTCAAACATTCTTGCCATCCGGTATGCACTGAGAGCAGATTCAAATTTTTCTCCATTTAAATAAGAATAAGCCAAAAGCCCATAAGATTGAGCATCACCACCCCCCAATTCAATAACTTTCAAAAGGGGTTTTATTGCTTTTTCTAGTTTATCCTGTTGCACATAGCACAACGCAAGAGTTCGCCAGGACCGTCTAAGAGAGGGGAATTTTTTTAAAGACTGAATTAAATACTTTTCAGACTGCGTATAATCCTGAATTTGATAATAAAGGTTGCCGAGAACATTGAGGAAAGCTGGGTTTGTATCAGATTCAATCGTCGATTCGATTATCTCTATCGCTTTCTGAGGATTATTTCCTATGTGTGGAAGAACCTTTTCCTGCAGTGGTCTATCTTTCTCAGATAATTTTGGTTCAATTGCAGGATTGATTCCATAACTCGCTAAAAACTTTTTGCGATATTGAGAGCTTGCAGGATTCGAATCCGATAATTCAAACAAGTCGTCAGCAAAACATGGGTTTGGCTTTGCCAAACATGTGAGAATAAAAATCAAATAAATGTATTTTCTGATCATTGGCGCGGAGACTGAAGTGTTATTGGAAAACTACCTTTTACAGTAACTGGTTTTCCATTTATTCGGGTAATAGAGAATCTCGCTTGCAACGCTGCACGCTTTGCGGCTTCCCTCACTTTTGGATGATTATATGTTGATTTGAGAACCTTTACATCAGAGACATCGCCCGATTTGTTTATGACGATTTCTAGAGTGACAACTACGCTTTTGATTCTGCGCTTCACCAGTTCTTTAGGAAATTCCATCCGTATTTGGTTGCCGTTAAGAAGAGTGGGAGCTTGCCCTAATTCATCGAAGTTAAATATTTTTTCAATATCTGTGGTGACTGAATAGGAGTCTATATTTGGCATTCTCAGGCTTCCCATGGCAAGGCCCACGCCCATTCCCGGATTCAATGAAAAATCAATTTTTTGAAGTTGAATATCTTCGATTGGCTTTTCTATCGCAACCAGCTCCTCAAAGGCTTCGATTTCCATATTTTCTGATTCCATTTCTATTGGTTCTATTTTTGGAGGAGGAGGGGTGATCAGTGAGACTTCTCGGTATTCCAATACCTTTTCGTCAACTTCACTCAAGTTTTGAGTCAAAGGAATCAAAAGGAACAAAATGGATGAAATAAAGAGAGTGCCCAGGGCTGCCCAAAATCGAATCTTCTTAATGTTAGGATTTGAGGAATCAAAAAGGGTCATTTTCGAGTGGCTAAATTTATGATTTGTGCACCTGCTTTGGCTGCTTCATCATGGACCTGAGAATATATATCAATGGATGAGCGTCGATCGGCCTGGACTATAACTGGCCGGTTGTTTTTATTGAGCAATCTTCGAACGACATTTCTAACACCCCTTACACCGATCTCTCTTCCGCCATAAAAAACTTTTCCTTCATCTGAAATAGCAATTAATATGGATTCTTTTTCGAGTTGATCTGCTGTAGCCGCCTGAGGCTTTTGGACTTCAATTCCGGTTTCTTCAACAAATACCGTGGTAACTATAAAGAAAATTAGGAGAATGAAGACAATATCAATTAGAGGTGAAATATTAATTTCACTCGACTTGGTATTATTATCAAAAACTAACTTCCTTTCTTTCATGTTTATTAATTCATTTTTGCAGTCAGAGATTCGGAATGGATTGGGCATCCTAGTCTTAAGGCCAGACACGTATTGTATCTTTCTAATCGAGCCAGAGACCTGCGTAGCCTGTTTCGCCGTTGGATGATGAGTGCGAGTATGGCCATCGCAGGTATACATACAATGAGTCCAGTTTGAGTTGTAATGAGAGCTTCGGAAATTCCGTTAGCGACATTACGAAACTTTTCTCCATTGCCTGTTATCATTCCATTAAAAGTGGAAAGCATTCCTGTGACAGTCCCCAATAGCCCCATGAGAGGGCCGATTGAGATGAAGATGCTAAGAAAGCGAATGCGTCTATTAATTGGAAGCAGATACTGGTTTTGGAGTTGGTGAAAATGCCTTTTCACTTCAATAACTCCGTTTGCAGCCTGACTCATAATTTTATTCAATGGAAAAGGGCCATTATTCAATTTCTCTGAGATTTCGTGGTCTGACATTTGGTGGATTTTGGATCGAATTAAAAAATGAGTTTCTAATTCTAACCACAGGCCAAGTGAGGCGTAGTATATGAATAGTGTGAGCAGAAGGAGGGGAAACATCAGCCATCCACCACTCATCCAAGTTTGATATATTTCCTGTGATACAGAATCCATTATGATTTTATGGTAGGATCCAGGCTCGCATTTCTTCTTGAAAGGCCATTCAAGAAAGCGACTGATAGTTTTTCCATTTGAGCTAAAATTCCAGAGACCTTTCTTGAAAGTAAAGCATGAGCAACCAATGCCGGAATAGCGAGAACCAACCCGAGCTCTGTGGTGATCAGGGCCTCGGAGATACCAGAGATAAGTGGTTTGGGGTCGCCAGCTCCAAAAACTTCCATTAATTTGAATGTTTTAATAATTCCCGTCACTGTTCCCAACAGACCCAAAAGAGGAGCTGTAGCTGCCGTAACGGCTATAATATTTAAAAATCTTTCCAGTTTTGGCTGCACGCTCAGTATCGATTCAAACATGACCTCCTCGACAAGTTCTGTGGATTCCTTTGCATTAGCTACCCCCTCCTTCAACATTAATCCCGATGGCCCAGGTTGCGAATTGGCCAATTCGTGAGCCCCATCATTGTCCCCATGGCGTATGAGCTTCACTATCTCATGAACTACTAAAGGATTAGGGTGCCTGATTGAAAAAATCTGAAGAAATTTATAAATGGCAATAATCATAGAAAGAGCAGCAAAACACATAATTGGTATGACCCAAATACCACCTTTCTGAAGGTGTTCTGCCACCGTTTCCTTAGTTTTCTCAATGGCTATCACGTCACCCAAAGTTGGGTCGATTGGCAATTCTCCCTCATCGCTCGATAGAAATACGGCAAGCTTATCTGTTTGACCTTTCTGAAGGGCAAATACTTTGGGCTGAAGGGATTGGGTTTCTTCGACCCATCCGGTAGCTCCCTCTGTTTCCGATGTAAAATACAATAAAGGGCCAACCTGGATGAAAATGCCATCTTGCAAAGAGCCCTGAGGATTTATTGCCTTTCCTTGAAATTTTTTTCCACCCAATAATCCATCAATCCTTTCCAGAGCAGTTTGGATATTTTGCAGAGAAGAATTGAGTTTATCTTTTTCTGAGTTCTTAGCGTCTTCGAGGAACAGGTTGTGTTTTGATAAGCTTTCTCCGAATGTTGGTAATTCCCCAGCAGAAAGGGCCGCATTGAAGGATGATTCAAATTCAGTGAATAGGTTGTTTGTGATGTAATCTATTTCCTGATTTTGTTTTTCAACTTTGTTGCTTAATTGTTCCAGACTTAATGATGCCGTATCGCGGAGGCTTCGGCTTTTATCTAATTCATTCTCTACGCTATCTACCTCTTTTTTGAGTGATTCCAGTGCTTGGTTGAGAGGGATTTGCTGTTCATGAATATTTTGGCGTAATTGGATTAGCCTTTTGTTTGCATCTTCAAGTCGTTCTTGCTGCTTGAGATAAACCTTTTCTAGAGGTTCCTCTGCAGCTAGCAGCGGATGAAAAAGACTCAGTAAAAGAAAGAGGTAGAAATTTTTGCAATTTAACATGTGAAATTTGTTTACTTCTCCGCTTTTTTTGTTGAGACAGGGAGGGAAATTAATTCGGGATCGAAAGTATTGTTTGTGATCATTGAGAGAATAGATTTCACTTTATCATTGAGTCCCTCTACTGGAATCCACTTCCATCCTTCTTTTGTCGGTAATCCAATTCCACTGTCCACTCCATCACTGGAAACGTAATAAGACGCCCCCAATCCGATATGAAGAGTTTTAATTTCTTTGGCATTTTTTTCGCCCTCTAGAAGTTCCTCTCCTGTCGTGACTGCTAAGTCAAAATTCTGGATTTCCGTAATAATTCCGATGACGTTCTGCAGTCTTGATGCGAGGCTAACCTGGTCAGTCTCTTCATTAAGTGGAAAACGTTTAACCATTGGGGCTAACTTACTTTGTAGAGGATTTGGTAGTTTGTATCTTAAGGTTTTTATGTGATTTTCAAATGTGGTTACTTTTTCGCGAACAAGTGAAATGAGCTCTGCATTTGACTCTTTAGTTTTGAGTAACTCATTTCTTCTCAATGACGAGGCATCCGAGGCCAATTTTGTTTTATCGAGCTCTTCGTTTTTAATCTTTAATTCCTGCCGCAGGACATCGGCTAAGTTTTTGAGCAAGATCTTTTTTTCATTCCATTCAATAGATTCCTTCGAAATCGAGTTCTCTACTTCGATCCACTGAGAAACTGCATTTTTTACCTTTTCTGCTCGTTCGCCTCCACATAACTTGGATTCGATTAGAGGAAAGAGATATAGGATAGCCACCAAGCAAAAATGCTTCGGGGTCCAGTCATGTATGTTGAATCTGCTCACGATGTGAATTTGCACAAGTTGCACTACTTTAAAAACAGGGAAAGCAAAAAAATATAATTCCTGCTATGAATTACATTACCTCTATTCCCACATTGCAACTGTCGCCAAATTGCTTAAAACCTTCGCTTGATTGCTAAACCAAATATATTTTCTCAGAGATGTCACAGGCAAACTTTTATCAAATGCAATAGGCCGTTCAGATTGAGCAAGTGACCGTTAGCTTCAAAATATAGAATGACCTAGCTTATTTATGGATCATGCAAATTAAAAAGTTCAAATTAATGACGACTGCGCTGATGGCGTTTGTGATTGGGTTTGTTAATCAGCACATTCGTGCACAAGAGAATCTCGATGAAATTGCCGGTCCTGCTGGCGTTCAGGAGTTAGCCCCGCTGACCCTAATCGGAAATGAGGCGGATCTTATCGACCTCCCGGGGGCTGGGTTTTATATCGATGAGAATGATATTAGAAAATACAATGACCTTAGCATAAATAGGGTTTTTCAAAAAATCCCCGGTGTCTATGTTCGAGAAGAAACTGGTTTTGGTAACTTCCCAAATATTTCCATACGAGGCGGAGATGGGACACGGAGTGAAAATATCACTATAATGGAGGATGGTATCCCGTCCGCCCCAGCCCCATATTCATCACCGTCTGCCTATTATTCCCCGAATGCTGCCAGAATGTCTGGCTTGGAGGTTTTAAAAGGATCAAGCCAAGTTAAATACGGGCCACATTCTACAGGTGGAGTCATCAATTATTTATCAACCCCAATCCCTGACAGCCGAACATTATACATCCGCTCCACTTACGGATCCTTCAATACTACCCTGAATCAAATATATTATGGTAACGTTGTTCAGGGCGACCACGGGAAATTGGGATACTTGACGGAGTTTTACTACAAAGGCTCAGACGGGTTTCGAGTAATAGATCAAGCACCGGGATATAGTGGTTCTGACAATACCGGATTTGACATGTATGAGCCTATGTTCAAAATTTTCTGGGAACCCAAAACAAGACTCAATCAAAGGCTTGAATTTAAATATGGATACACAGATTTTACTGCCAATGAAACATACGTAGGGCTTAGTGAGCAGGATCTCAATCAAACGCCATACCGACGTTACGCTGGGACGCTCTTTGATAACATGTCCAGCCAACAAAATAGAACGTATTTAAAATGGATTATGGAGCCCAACGACGATCTCCTGATTGAAAATAGTTTATACTACAACGATTTCTCGAGAAATTGGTATAAAATAAGAAGGGCAGGGGGACAATCTATTCACCGGGTATTGGCCAGTCCCACTGCCTTCGCCAACGAATTTGCTATCTTGCAGATGCAAGCCCCAGGCTCTCTTAGCATTAGGGCAAACGCGAGGGACTACTATGCGGCGGGATACCAATCGAATGTGTCTTACCATTTCGATACGGGTGAATTTGGGCATACCATAGACATCGGTGGAAGATACCATTTCGATGAAGCTAGGAGGTTTCAAAGAGATGACACAATTACTGTGTTCGCTAACGGGGTAGCCCCTGCGGTAGCTCAAGGGGTGCCCGGTTCTGGAGGCAATAGGGTTCAAAACTCTGATGCCTTATCGCTGTATATCCAAGACTCCGTTGTCTTCCGCAACATAACTCTAAGCCCAGGTGTGAGGTATGAGTATATCGATATGAAATATACTGACTTTTTAAGCGACAATACCAATACCATCGATCGTCAGGGGAGTGGTTCCACAGATATAGTTGCTCCGGGCATAGGCGTTAATTACAAGGTCGACGAAGGTGCCGCGGTATTTGCTGGGGCATTCAAAGGTATCTCGGCTCCGAATCCGCGCTCCTATGTAAGGTCTGGAGTCAATTGGGAAGAGAGCATTGGTTATGAAACAGGTGTTCGATATCAATCTGGCGCTTTTTATGGAGAACTATCTGGCTATTTGACAGATTATAAGAATATTACCGGATCTGATGCCGGTCTCGGAGGATCAAACTCCTCGAATGCAGGAGAGGCTACTGTGAAGGGGGTAGAATTACTTTCCCAATATGACGTTTTTTTAGGAGAGGAATACGTTATTCCACTTTTCTTTTCTGGAACCTATACCGATGCCATTTTGGACAATGCGCTCAGCTCTGGCGGGGGTGATGATATTTTCTCTGGGGGTCTTCCCGGGGCGGAAATTCCATACATACCAAAATGGCAAATGGCGTTTGGTATTGGTCTGGAAACAGATGATTGGACTCTGAATATATCTAGTACTTACCACTCTGATAGTTTCGGGACAGCGGCAAATTCTGAGTTGTCATCGTCAAGTTCCAGACGAGGTAAAATAGATGGGGGCTGGATATCTGACTTTTCCTACTCTTATGCAATAAAAGAAAATCTTAGGCTTTTTGGAGGTATACAGAACCTTTTTGATACCGTTTTGACAACCAGTAGAATCCCGGAAGGCCCTCGCGTGAACTCTCCCAGAATGTTTTACCTTGGTTTCGAGGCTGAATTATGAACCTCATCAAAAGCGGCAACGATGATACGAGGCTTTTGGGGAATCATGACATTCTTTGGGGTTTTTTCATTTCATGCCCGAATCATGTAGGCCTGTCTCCCCGATAGAATTTTTACCAAGTTGGAAAAATAAAGGAGAGACATTTAGAGATAATAATTTTTTTATCGCATGTCTTTATTTTATAATATCTGAAGTAACTGGGTTGCGCAGGTTTTTAAAAAATGCTTCCACACTCCTGAATTTGTTGGGTTACATAAAAAACCATTTCTGAAATTGTGGATTTTAAAGAATGATTCGGGAGCACTCCGATATTACAGTCGTTGCAAGGCCTTGGATATTGCGGGTCTTGAAATATTCTTAATTCGAATATTATATAGATCGGTAGCTCTATCTAAGCATCTTAGCGATTTCTGGTCTCATAGTTTTTATTTTTTTATAGTCCATGGTAAATCCTACCGGGGCAAGTGCAGTTGCTAGGAAATCGTAGATGGGCTTCACTAACATGTAAGGTGCCTCAACTGATTGTAATGCCGTGGAGCCGGTGTTATCCTTTGCTGATTTATCAACCCCGGCGTCTAATAACAATTGAACAATCTCTTTCTCGCACATGAACGCAGCAATATGAAGCGCGGTAGTGCCGTCCTTATTTTGTTTATCCATATATGCTCCAGCGTCAATCAGTGCTTTGACGATTTCTGTGTGTCCAAATGACGAGGCGATCATTAGAGGCGTTGATCCTTTATCATCAGTTTGATCCAAGTCGGATTTATTTGATATATGACCTTCAACAGCTGCAATATCATTTCGAGTGCAGGCCTCAATGAGATTCACTGCTGGTTTATTTGCCGATGTCGTTTCTGATGACTCATTGCAGCCAGACATGAAAATCAGAATGGAAAATAAAAAAAACATCAACCTATTGCATTTTGATAGCGGCATCTTCATTAC
>CBFHOE010000001.1:116935-138049 GCA_965657355.1 Limisphaerales bacterium
TACAACATATGAACATAATCGGCAAGAGATACAACCATAATCAATTTTACCCCGAAAAGGTTTGAGAAGATTCTTTATACGGTGTAAAGGACGTAGAAGACTTTTCTGGGTTTTTTCAGGAGTGAGAGCTGTGTCGATTTAGTTTACACTGTACCGAAAAGCTGTTTGCGGGCCGTTTCGGCAAGTTTCACAACTGCTGGGTGTTTTACTTTTCTTTCTACAGTGATAGCATAAAAATTTTCCTTAACTTCATCCGTTGATCCTATTTCGACGACATCATAGTCTTTACAAATCTCATTCCTAATAACAAACGGACCGCAAAATACCCCGGCTCCATCTTTGCCGAAAACTTTCATTAATGCGCTGTCTTCAAATTCAGCGACAATGTTTGGTCGGATATTATTTGAGTCGAGCCAAATATCTAGAGACTTTCTTGACAAGGAGTGATGGCTGAGTGCGACGAATGGGACCCCGTTCAAGCATTCCGGAAATTCGCCTTTGATTTTGTCTGCGAGTTCTCTGCGGGCAAAAAAGGAAATGCCGCAGTCTCCCAAAAAGTGATTAAAGGCTTTTACTCTAACAGATCCAGAAATTGGAGCATCAGATAATACTAGATCCAATCTTTGAATGGATAGCTCCGCAAGTAATCTTTCTGTATGATCTTCTTCGCAAAATAAATGAACCTTATTGTCTAGATCTAGGATTGGGCTGAGAATTTTGTGTGAAATTAATTTAGGAAAGACAAACGAAATACCTACACGCAATCTTTTCGGCTTGGTTTGACTAACACCTCGAATGTTTTCCAGGAATTCTTGACCCAAGGAAAAGATTTCATCTGCATATTCATAAGCCATCTGGCCTGCTTCAGTGAGCACCATTCTATTCGAGACTCGTTTGAACAAAGACTCTCCGATTTGATCTTCCAATTGAGATAATTGTTTGGAAATGGTTGGCTGTGTTAAATTAAGCGCTTTACTTGCTTTACTTATGCTTCCCTCTCTGACAACCATCCAGAAGTATTTAAGGTGGTGGTAATTGAGCCAATTCATAGTTGATTTTATATATATAGATAAAATCTATACTTTGCTAGTCAATAATTCAATTAGACTAATTTGAGACATGCTATAATCTTTTGCAGATGGAGACAGTAGGTTACAGCGGAATATTAGCCGGATCAGAAGCTTTCAAAAACAAAGTGGTTGCCAAAGAGCAAACCAAGTTTGATCAGCTTGCCAATGGCCAAAGCCCAAAAATAACATTTTTGACGTGTTCTGACTCAAGAATCGACCCATGTAGCTTGACGCAGACCGGCCCGGGAGATTTGTTTGTAATCCGAAATGCAGGAAACATCGTGCCAGATTCGTCGGCAGGCGCTTGTGGTGAGCTGGCATCACTGGAATTTGCTGTCAAAGCTCTTGGGACAAAACATATAGTTGTTTGTGGCCACTCGGATTGCGGAGCAATGAAAGGGGTGCTGGCTCCCGAGAAGGTTTCTGGGACAACATTTGTTGGCGACTGGGTCGCTCAGGCAAATCGAGCCAAAGATATTCTCGAAAAGAGAAATCCCGGATCAACTTTATCTTTGGACGAATTGATCGAATCCAACATTTTATTGCAGATCGAGAACCTGAAGAGTTTAGATTTCATCAAAGATGCCGAAGATAAAGGGGAAATTTCTCTGCACGGATGGGTTTATGATATTGGCACCGGCAATGTCAAAATAGTTTATAACTAATTTTAAGTTAAGCTGGAGCGACGCGTTTTTTTCTTCACGCACCTGTAATTACAAAAAAGGATTAGATAAAATGTTTAAGGAAATGGATATACGCCGTGATTTCATGGCTTCTCTAGTTGTTTTTATGGTGGCCTTGCCTTTGTGTATGGGAATCGCTATTTCATCCGGTGTGCCTCCTGTGCTCGGCCTGGTAAGTGGCATCATTGGTGGCTTGGTTGTAGGCTTCATCGGTGGAGCCCCTCTGCAGGTTAGTGGTCCAGCCGCGGGCCTCGCTGTGCTTGTCATGCAATTCGTGGAAAAATTCGGGCTACCTTCTTTAGGTTGGGTAGTCTTAGGAGCTGGACTAATCCAAATCGTATGCGGTGCCCTCAGGTTAGGCCGTTGGTTTAGAGCCGTATCACCGGCAGTCGTCCAAGGTATGTTAGCTGGGATCGGAGTTCTTATATTTTCCTCCCAATTCCATGTCATGATTGACGATGTTCCTAAAGGAAAAGGAATAGTGAATTTACTGACCATCCCGTCCTCTATCTCGAAAGTATTTACACAACCTGACGGTAGTTCACATCATTTAGCAGCAATCCTAGGTGTTTTAACCATCATCGTTATAGTTTTGTGGACCAAATTTAAGCCAGCGTTTCTGAAATTTTTGCCGGGTCCCTTTGTAGCGGTCTTAGTGGCCTCGATAGTTGCTGGTGTTTTTGGAATGGGGGTCAGTTTCATCAGCATTCCTGGCAAAATATTCACAAACCTTGAAATTATAAAAACAGGAGATGGAAGCTTATTTACAGACTCATCGTTTTGGGGGGCTGTAATCGGATTCGCTGTCATAGCAAGTGCCGAAACATTATTGTGTGCAACTGCCGTGGATCGGATGCATTCGGGCCCCAGAACTCAGTATGACAGAGAATTATTTGCACAAGGCATAGGCAATAGTTTGTGCGGCCTTGTCGGGGCTCTTCCAATGACTGGAGTCATTGTGCGTAGTTCCGCCAACGTTGAATCCGGGGCGAAATCTCGAGTATCAGCTATACTTCACGGATTATGGTTATTACTTTTCGTTGGTTTTTTTCCATTTATTCTCAATTCGATTCCAAAATCAGTTCTTGCTGCGATATTGGTTTATACCGGCTACAGGCTTTTCAGTCCTGTGGTCAAAATGTGGAAAGAGTTACCCAGAGTTGATTTTTACATCTACATAACAACAATTGGAACAATTGTGTATTTTGATTTGTTGAAAGGGGTTTTGATCGGTTTTGGATTGGCCCTGGCCAGATTGCTTTATACTTTTCTCAATACCGAAGTTGTGGTCAATAGATCCAAAGACGGATCTCAAACCGACGTGGCTATTAAAGGCTCTGCCACATTTATCCAAATTCCACGGATTTCGGACGCTCTTGAAGACATAGACGATGAGCAAAAGGTGTGCTTCCATCTAGACTCCCTCATATTCGTTGACCATTCGATTATAGAAATAGTTTCGGATTGGAGCAAATCTCGTAAGGGAGAGGTTGTGCTCGACTGGGATTCATTCAAGGCGAGATCCGGATCAAGGCTCACTACGCCAGAGGTTAATTTTGATAAATAAACTTCTTGTCTCTCATCTCTGGGTCAGTTGACCTAATTGGACTAACACATAGGTCGAAAAAACAATAAAAAGGTGACGTCCTTTGTCACTTGCCAGTGTGATATTCTCGAAGATGAAAATCAGAATACCTTTTCGAATCACCTATCACGCTCCCTAGGACCTCTAGCCGAAATGAGGTGATGGCTGTTCGAGTCAGACTGAAGGCCTTAACGAGTTAAAAAACAATAAACTTCAAACCGAGGTGTTCAGTTCGGCTAAAAACTCTCTCTGAGGCTCAACATTCCATCTGTTAGCGTTTAAAGGGTTTGTTGGCTAATTTCTTATGGACCCAACTTATTTGTTGCCTTTTTGACACAGAACGTTTGAGGTTCATCATTAAAAACCCTGGATTTTGCCACGACAAATCAATTCTCCGGTTCAGATTGCGTTGCTAAAACAATGCATGTTACTTCATGTGCTTTTTGCTGCCCAAAAGTAATTCGGTTGAGCCACTCGACAGTAATCTAAATCTAATTACTTCATTAAAATGCTTCATCGCTGATGGAAACGCGGCGCATGATATTGATTTTGTTGTAAAAAATTGATTCCTAAAAACTACTCAAAAATCGTTATATCAATTAATAGTGATATACTTTACTTGTTCATCGCTGGTTAATGAAATGAGCAGCGCTTTCGGCGTGTCATTGACGTACTCTTGTGAAAATTTCCAATTTGACCCGAGTAATTCCTAATTAATCACCTGCTTGGAACGAAAGCCTGTTATCATTACAAAGGGCACTTAGCATGTTATGGTGAATTCAAACCAGCGAGTCCGATAACCTCGAAGGATTATCAATTTTAAACGCTCAGATGCCAATTTCTGTATAGGGCATTTGAGTTGGGTAGACTTCAGATTTTTTTGGAGCTTTTACAGCCTTTATCCAGTCAATTTCGATTTGGAACGGTCCGGATTGTTTATCCGAAATCGAAAGACCAATTAGTCCCACATCTTTAGGGTTCATTCTGGGGAGTGTGAGATTTCTACCTCTCCAGGTTGGTTTCATGTCTTCTATCAATAGAGTATGTTCCAGCCATTCATCCTTTTTTGTTTGGAAAGATATTTGGTAGTTAGCGGTATTCCATTGTGCACCAGATCTCAAAGACAATTTATATATTTTACCGTCTCCCTTTACCTTTATTTTTATGGCATTAGAATCTTTAATCGATCCTTTCGGGATCAGTGCTCTTGTCGATGCGAACCCCCCGTTGTTTTCGAGTGATACAATACCTTTGAAAGAAGCAATTCCATTTTTAACTGAAATCTTGCTTTTGGAGATACCGCCCATGACATCATCGTTAATTATGGTCCATGGCTTTTGCCCACTTTTCTGATCAAATTGGAATAAAGTAGCCCCTGCTGCATCGCTTAATTGACTGAATAATTTCGGGCTTGTGCACAGTGTCAAAATTATTGCCACCGAAGTTTTGATGATAGTTTTGTTTATTATATTCATTACGATAATTTATTTGGGCTGCACTTTGGTTAATCCTCCGTCAACAGAAATGACTTGTCCGGTGACCCAGCTAGATTCCTCACTCATCAGCCAAGCCGCAGCTGGGGCAATATCTTCTGGCTCTCCAATGCGCTTCAATGCATGAAGTCCTCGCGAGTAGTTTAATGCTGCTGGGTTAGAGACGATGTTTGAGGACATAGGAGTATTCACAAGGCCGGGGGCGATACAATTAAACCTCAGACCTTGGGAGGCATATGAAGCTGCTGCAGATTGGACTAGGCCAATTATACCAGCTTTTGCAGCGCTGATGGCCTCATGGTTCGGCAATCCTCGCTGACCAGCGCAAGAACTGAAGAAAACGATGGAGCCTTTTTGTTGCCTCATAGTTTGGGCTGCAGCTTTCACGACGTAGAATGCCGAAGTCAAATTCTTGTTTATTGTCTCAAACCACTCTTGCTCGCTGGTCAAGTGTGCCGGTTTAAGGAGAATGCTTCCTACTGCCAGGGCAACATTGTCTATTCTACCCAGCTTTTCTTTGGCTTTTGAGAAACACTCCGTGACTTGGTCAAAATCGGTGGCATCGGCTTTGCATACTGAGCACCCCAGTTCGTTGCCCAATCCATTTAAAGCTTCCTCTCCTCTTGATGCCAGCATTAAGGAGTGACCGTTCTTAGATAAAGTTTTTGAAAGGGCCTTCCCAATGCCTCCAGTTGCCCCAAACACAAGACTGGTGGGGTTGTCTTCGCCGATACTTGTCATCGCTCTAAAATTCGTGCAAGTTTCTGATCTTCAAATTTTGTACAATTTCTGTTTAGCTTTGGGTGTTTGTAATTAAGGGCTTACCCGACATTTCCCTAGTAGACGCCTAATACAGCTGGTCAATTTTTTCTTAAATGAAATATGAACAACCAGTATTGAATGTTTCCTAAAACCTTTGACTTTTTATTGGGATTGGAATCGATCCCGATAAGTTTAATTTAATTCCTTTAGCCATGGTGATTCCTTGAAAATAATGATCATTTTAAATCTGAGGAGATACAAATATGGTTCAGAACAAAGTCATGGATAACTTTCAAAGATTGATAATAGACAAAAAGAGCCAAGAAATTTAAATGTTTGATGTAGCCTCAAGGTTGTTTTGTTTCATAAGGCGATTTTCCATTTTTCGAGCGAGGCATGGCAGGTATGGAAAGTTTAATAAAGACATCGGTAGCCTCCAATAAGTAATCTGGGGCGCCTGCCCAATAATTAGGGATAAGGTCGCTTTGTCTTTTCCTCATCCATCCTCTAACCATACGGTTCTTTTACAAAACCTATCTGCTAAGAATTTTGACATATTATTTGAGATTGATTCGCGGGATTGGTAGGACGGTTTTCGGGGTGTGATGTGCCAGAAAGAGACGTCTAAACTCAGAGATGATGAAGCTTTGAATATGAAATAGTGTCTATTGAATTATTGGCTGATTTATACTTGGGAAAGTGATTCTAAAATCAAATTATTCCCCATAATCCAGACTCAATGCCGAGATAATATTTGCAATAGCCAAAAGGTATATTGATTTATGAGTCAAAACTGTAAGGATAGTTAAAGGCTTTTTAAACTGAAGTTTAGATCAATTTTTTTGGTTATATTATTTAATCTAATGGAATACGAATGTGACATTGCGGTGGTAGGAATGGGGATAGTGGGCTTGGCTCATGCCTATTTTGCTGCCAAAGCAGGGGAAAAAGTCATTCTGATGGACGGTGATCAAAGACCCGTTGGGGCGAGTGCTCGGAATTTTGGTTTTGTCACAATTTCCGGCCAGGCCTCAGGGGAAATGTGGCGGTTTGCGAGACGAACACGAGAGGTATGGGCAGAGTTAGTCGATAAAGCAGGCATTCGAGTTCATCAAAATGGGGTTCACATAATAGCACAACGGCCAGAAGCAGCTCGAGTATTAGAAGCCTTTCATAATAGCTACATGGGTGAAGAAACTCAGATTATATCATCAAAAAACTTTTTGAATAATTTTGAAGCACCTTTCAATAAAAATATATGCTCTGTTCTTTTTAGCCCTCATGAAATGCGGATAAATCCTATTGAAGCACTCTCTCAACTGCTTCAGTATCTTGAACAAGAGATGGGGGTAAAAGTATTGAGGCAATTTCCAGTTCAGAGTGTTGATTCTGGATTGTGCGAATCGATTAAAGGAAAGGTTAAATCTAGCTTTGTTTACTTGTGCACGGGAGATAGCAATTCACACTTTTTCAAAAATCAAATTGATTTCACGAGATGCAAGCTACAAATGCTCAAGATAGGATCCAATGGTTTCAAATTTCCCTCTACCATAATGACGGATCTGAGTCTGGCCAGATACACCGGGTTTAGGTCATTGCCGGAGGCTGATGATCTTGAAAAAAGACTAAAGCTGGAGTGTCAAAACCAATTGGATCACGGAATCCATTTGATTGTGGCCCAGAATATGGACGGAAGCCTTGTCATTGGAGACAGCCATGAATATTCCCACCGGCCGGATCCGTTCCAAAGTGAAATGATTGATCGTTTAATCCTCCGCGAACTGAAAGATCTTGTCGATATCGGGGAGATTAACGTTTTGGATAGGTGGATCGGCACTTATGCCCATAGTAAACAAAAGGACTGGGGCACCGAAGAAGTCGCTCATAATGTCTTTCATTCAGTTATTACCAGTGGGGCAGGGATGTCTACGTCTTTAGCCATTGCTGAAAAAAATATACAGAAGGCCCTGAATTTATAAAAATAATCACTTTAAATTAGTTTGCCTTTTGTGCTGGATTCCTGTAATTCAACGTCTCGTTTTGACCTAATATAGGTCCGATACAACATAATCCAGTGCTTGAAATTTGAAGAATTTTGCTGCCTAGAAAAAATAATGACATCCGATCATAACACTGCTTCCAAATTGGACAACATCTTCGCGACCTGGTTTCAGAATTGGCTGGACGGCATATCAGTTTGTCTAGCGGGTCTTTGTTTGGTCCATTGTCTCTTAACTCCGATCCTTCTCATAGCCTTACCAATTATCGGAACGACATTTTTCGTGCATGAGAATTTTCATTTTTGGATGGTTGCTTTGGTGATACCCACCACATCTATTGCTATGTTTCTTGGTTGTCGCAAACACAAGAAATACAGCAACGGAATCCTTAGTGCTGTTGGTATGGTACTTTTGGCGTCAGCTCTTTTTTTCGGACATGGAGCTCATGGAGGCCAAGATTCCATCGGGAGCCATACTCATCATGATCACCATCATGGCCAAATGCATGATTCTTCTCACTCCCGCATTGGCATAGAAGCCATATTGACCAGTCTAGGCGGTATATTTTTGGCAAGCGCCCACATCAGAAATTATAGATTATGTCGCAAATCTCATTGCTCCCATTAGTCATGGGACAGAGTTTATGCTGATATTTTAAATTTTTTCACGCTCCTTGAGGATTTTATGCCGTTTGCCACCTTGTGGGAATCAAACTAAATTTATGTCAGGAACGGCGTGCTCTTTTCGTTTTCTTGGTATAGTGTCTAATTTAGGTTAAATATCATTTAATAATCAGAAATCGAATCTTTTGGCAAAATCCAGGATAAAATATTTATTAGTTTTTGGAATTCTGACTATGGCGGCCTGTCATGGCCCAAAGAAATCGGGCCTGAATTCTGTTGGGATAGAGCGTATCCAGGTTCCGGACAGATGGCAGTCGATGGAATCGGGAGTCGACCATTCTATATCATCCGGATGGCTTGCTGATTTTAATGATCAGCGTTTGGTAGAGCTCGTCGATGAGGGACTTTCCAATAACCCATCAATTAAGCTCAACGAAGCTCAGCTCCGTTCCATCCAAGACTCGATAATTATCTCCAAATCTGCTCAATTGCCAAGGGTCAGTTCGTCTTTGGCAGGGTCTTATTCGGGTGGCACAGCTAGACAACCAGCTGGGGGTTACAATGGGTGGAACTTTAACGATATTTATTCCGGCGGTATTAATGTTTCATGGGAATTGGATGTTTGGGGCAAATTACAAAATCGTGAAGATGCCGCCATCAAAGATTATGAAGCAGCTCTGGCTAATTATCGAGGCACTAGGCTCTCTTTGGCGGCAAACATTGCCAGAAGTTATTGTAATCTAATTACAGCCCGCAGCCAGCTGGAACTGTCTATCAATACTTTAGACATCTTCAAAAGTAACCTCAGCATTACTGAGAGAAACTATATTGCCGGTGATCCTACAGCTACCGCTTTGGCTGTCCAATTTGCTAGAAACAATGTGGCTTCGGCGCAACGCTCGGTAACAATTAGAGAGCTTTCAGTTAATGACGCGAGCCGGGCACTAGAAATTTTTCTCGGTCGTTATCCAGGGGCTGATCTTGAAATTACCGGAGAATTACCTGCCTTGGTCTCGGAAGTCCCATTTGGATTGCCTTCAGACTTATTGATGCGAAGGCCAGACTTAGTTGCCGCGGCTGCCCGACTGGAAGCGTCGACACAGAGAAAAATTATTGCTCAAAAAAATCTACTACCCAGTGTGAACCTTTCCGGGGGGGGCAATGTCAGAGATAACAATCTCGCTGACCTCTTGAGTAGTCCTCAGTCTATTGCTGCAAACGTTGCCGCCTCTTTATCTCAACCAATTTACCAGGGTGGGGCATTGCGAGCACAAGTCAGACAAGCTAAAGAATCAGAATTAATTAGCATTGAATCCTTTGCAAATGTAGCTCTCAGCGCATTTAGAGAAGTGGAATCCGCTATAGATCGAGAAAATTCTTTGGCACAGCAGGAGGAGTCATTGAAAGTTGAATTATCTCAGGCAGGTCTCGCCGAACAACAAGCTTCCAGAGACTATTCTGAAGGCTTGGTAGATATTCTCTCTGTTCTTGAGGCACAGAGAAGGGCCTTCAACGCCAGAAACTCGGAAATCAGCTTGAGAAATAGTCGTATTCAAAATCGCATTACACTTCACCTTGCACTGGGTGGCGATTTCAATGTAAACGAGGAACAGTTTTCATCGTCCAATCTTGAAGTTAAATCCGATAATCGATGATTTCCAGTAGCGAAAAAGAACAATATAATATGGACAATGGTGGTGAGGAACAGAAACCCAATACCAACTATCCAATGAAAGCCTTATTATTCAGGATCATACTGCCCATTTTTTTTATAGCGATTGCAGGTGTCGGTTATAAATTCCTCTCTAAAAAACCTGAGCCCACCCCTTTTAAGCCTCCAGCAAAAAAAAGCTTGGAAGTTATGGTCGAGGAATTAGTTAAGAGGGATTACCAGATAGTTTTTGAAACGCAGGGTTCAATTCAGTCGCATAGCCAGATAAATTTAACCTCTCAAGTCGTTGGGACAATTCAAACCATTACGCCAGGATTTGAAGCCGGTGCCTTCTTTAAAAAGGGAGATCTCCTGATCGAGCTCGATCCACTCGATTTTGAGGTCCAGATTTACTCCGCCAATAGGCAGTTGGCTCAAGCTCAATTGGCGTATGCCCAAGAAGTGACAAGGGCCAACCAAGCGAAGCTAAACTGGAAGGACCTTGGTTATGAAGGGGAACCAAACGAATTGGTTTTAAGGACCCCTCATTTAAAACAAACTCAAAAATCAGTTGAGCTCGCCGAGGCTCAATTAAGAAGTGCCGAAAGAAATTTGTCTCGAAGCAAAGTCAGGGCACCATTTGATGGCCGAGTCGTTTCAAGGTCAGTAGGCATAGGACAAGCCATTGGGGGTTCTACACCCTTGGGTGTTATTTTCCCCACGGACTACAGTGAGGTGAGATTACCTGTTTCCACTCGTTCGCTTGCCAATTTAACACTGCCTGAAGATGAGTCAGATCCTCCAGTCGAAATAAAGCTCAGGGACGCGCTCAATGAAGATAACAAAACTGAGTGGACAGCTAAAATTGTCAGAACAGAAGGTTCTCTCGATGCGAGTACTTTGGAATTATTTGCGATAGCGAGGGTTGAGGATCCTTTTGGTATTCAATCAAATAATCAACCATTACGAATTGGTCAGCCTGTGATTGCATTTATCCCCGGAACTCTTTTGAAAAATGTATATGTCATTCCTAGAAATGACATCAGCGGATTGAGCCGCATAAGAGTTGCGGATCCGGAAACCTTGACTCTGGGCTCTTTAAGCATAACGCCCGTCTGGAGCGATGAAGAAAATGTGATCATCAAAAATCCTTACCTCGCTGAAGGGACTCTTCTCGTAAAAACAAGACTTGTTTATGCCCCTGACGGGGCGTTGGTGGAAGTTATTGATCCACAAAAAGAAATAGATGGATTAACATCTGTTAAACCCGCACCAACTAATGCCGTCAATAAACCATTTTTTGGCATAAAGGCTGGGAAGCTAAAGCCTGTAGAAGGCTCAAAAACGAATGCCACTGCGCAAATAAAATCCAAAAAACAATCTAAAAAGGAATGATTGCCTGGTTCGCAAAAAACAGTATTGCCGCTAATATTCTTATGTTTTCCATCCTTTTGGGAGGCATTTACAGCGCCTTTTTCGGGATTACCCTGGAACTCGAACCAGAAAGGGATTTTGGAATGGTATTCATTTCAAAATCATATCCAGGAGCTACCCCAAAGGACGTTCAAAGGGAAATCCTCATACCCATTGAGAATGCATTGGAATCCGTTCAGGGAGTAAAACAGCTCAATACCGATGCGCATCCAGGCCAAGCTAGGATTTATGTTGAAGCAAAGAAAGGCGTCGATCTTCGTATCCTGAAGGACGATTTGGAATCCTCATTGAGATCCATCTCCTCATTGCCCGCTCCTAATGAACCCTTTCGCGTTGATATTCCAAGTAGCAGTAAGTGGAAATCCGTAATCTGGGTTGTTGTCACTGGCGAATTGCCCGAGTCTGAACTCCATCAGGTTGCCAAAAAAGTGCGGGACGACCTTCTCAATATTCCTGGTATAAGTAATGTTAATGCATTTATTCCTACCGAGAAGCAACTTTCCATTGAGTTGGATTCAAACAAAATGCAGGCCTATAATCTGAGCTTTGGAGCTATAGCTAATGCCATTCGTCAATATTCAATCGATTTACCTGCTGGTGGTATCAGGGGTAAAAGTGGAAATTTAGTTGTTCGAACAAAGGGCCAAGCTTATACAGAGGATGAGTTTGCCCGCATTCCCATCAGGGCTTCAAACGGCGCCCAACTCACCTTGGGAGAGGTAGCCAACGTAACAGAAGATTTAGAGGAAGAGAGGTTTATATCAGAATTTAACAGGCGACCTGCCGTTAGGATCGATGTCCGAAGATCTGGAAAAGAAAGTGCACTGGATATCGCTAATAAGGTCAGAGAATATGTAAAAACGTCCGATCAGAGATTCCCAGAAGGGATTGTGTTAGGTGTCCACAACGACCAAGCTATTTCATTACAAGGAAGGCTTGGAACTCTCACGAGTTCGCTGCTTCAAGGCGCGATTCTCGTCATGATAATTCTTGGTTTATTTCTGAGGCCCCAACTAGCTTTCTGGGTTGTTATTGGTATTCCTGTGAGTTTCGCCGGTGGGATTATGATGATGGATTTCTTTGGTATCTCCGCCAATATGATGAGTTTATTTGGATTTATTATTGTAGTTGGAGTAGTTGTGGACGACGCCATCGTTACCGGTGAAAATGTCTATTCAAGGATGCAGGATGGATTGAAGCCTATTGATGCTGCAATCACAGGAACCAAAGAAGTTACAGTGCCTGTCACCTTTGGAATACTAACCACTATCGTTGCTTTCATTCCTCTACTCTTTTTCGATGGGATGACCGGTGAATTCGGACGGCAAATACCATTCGTTGTGGCCCCAGTTTTGTTGTTCTCATTGGTGGAATCTAAGCTGGTTTTGCCCGCTCACTTAAAGCACATGAGTATTAAAAACTCATCCAAAAATGTCATATCCAGGATTCAGGGCAAGGTTGCCTCAGGCCTTGAATGGTTTGTTCAGAAAGTTTATTTCCCTAGCTTAAAAATAGTATTACAGCATCGTTTTGCGGCTGTCGCCTTCTTCATCAGCATGGCTATTTTGATGACTGGATATTTTGCTGGTGGACGTCTCGGGTATGTGTCCATTCCCTCAGTAGAGAGACCAGAAATACAGGCCACTCTTAACCTCCCTGACCATGTTCCAGTTGAGGTAACTCGGGAATGGATCGATCGGATTTGCGATGCTGCCGCCACAATGCGGGAGGAATTTATAGACCCCAAATCCAAGGAACCTATTGTAGGTAACATATGGAGGTTGATTGGAACTCTTCAACCTAGATCGAGGGGGTCTTTTAATGGTTCCAACGGTGTCATGTATTTACAGCTTATGCCTCACGCCCTGCGATCTGAACCGGGTCCTGATAATGATACTATTATTAATCGATGGCAGGAGCTGGTGGGTGAGTTACCCGATAACGCCGAGCTGCGAATTCGAACCATGAAGACTCGCGGTGATGAGGGCCAAAAAGAGGAATATCCAATGGAACTGGAGCTCAGAGGACCTTCTTCTCCTGAGAAAAAACAACTCGCAGAAGATATCAGAGATTTATTAAAATCTTATGATGGTATTTCGAATGCCTGGGCTCAAAATAGACAAGATCAAAATGAACTGGAGTTAAGTCTAAAGGATCGAGCCTCTGAATTAGGTGTTACCCAGCAGACTCTAGCCAGACAGGTTCGGCAGGCCTTCTACGGTGAGGAAGCACAGCGCGTCATGCGAGGCCATGATGAATACAGGGTTATGGTTCGACTTCCAAAAGCCCAAAGAGAAACTGTACATACTCTGGAGGAATTAAAGATTATTACACCTCAGGGTGCGGAGGTGAGGCTTGATACCGTAGCCAATGTTTCTTTTGTGAAATCACCGACTTTTATTGAGCGCAATCAGAAAGCGGAGGTCATCAGGATCGGAGCCCAACCGGTTGATAAAAATGTTGATATCATGGCGATCGCAAAAGACGCCAAACCAAGAATCGATGAGTTAGTGAGGGATTATGATGACCTTGTCTTCACATATACTGGTTTTATAGCAGAGGCTGAAGAGTCGAAGAAAAGATTTATTGTTGGTTCTGTCGCTCTGATGTTTACCCTTTATGCTCTCCTCGCTATCCCATTCCAATCTGCCATACAGCCAATATACATTCTCACCGTTGTTCCATTTGGCATCATTGGAGCTATGCTTGGCCATATTATCCTGGGTATCACACCCTCAGATCTTTCCCTTTTCGGGATGTTGGCTATGGCTGGTGTTGTGGTGAATGACTCACTTGTCATGGTCGATGACATTAATAATCGAGTGAGATCAGGTATCCCGCTTAGCGAAGCTGTTCAGCAATCAGGATGCCGAAGGTTCCGTCCTATATTCTTGACTTCGGCAACGACATTTATCGGGTTAATGCCATTGATTTTCGATCCGTCCTTACAGGCACAATTCCTGATACCAATGGCTGTCTCGTTGGCATTTGGGGTTCTATTCGCAACCGGAATTACATTATACCTCATCCCGTCGGTCTTACTAGTTGCTGAAGATTTTAAAAATCTATTTGAAAAGGCGGCCGCCTGGTATGTAGCTCCGTTCAAGAAAAAGACAGCTTCTTAGTATCAATTATTTTGATTGGTGAGCTTTATCATATTTTTTCCAAATTCATTGCCAATGAGAAAATAACTTTCGGCATTACCAAACCAATGGTGCCCGTGGGTCGTGTTAGGTGATTTTTTCTTTGGTCGTGCGAACTGGTGGGTTTGAACAAATGCTACTAAATCGCCAAGAGCATCTGCAGCATTTTTTTGAGCATGCCGGATATCCGACATGCTTTTATTTGTTTTGGGGCCTAAATTTCCGAGCTCTCCAATTATGACGGGAAGCCTTGGTTTGTTCAAATCTGACCTAACATCACGTATCAGGTTCACCAAGTTTGATTGGTATTCTTCTCTGGCAGAAGCGTTGAACATATCATTCCATCCTTGAAACCAAATGAATCCTTTTATTTCAGGCTTTAATTTACCGAGCTGCGGGAAATCAGTCTTTATATTCCTGAGACCTTCATTTATTTCTGTGATCATTTTCACATAGAATGTGCCAGTTTGACCTGGTGATGAAGGGGGGCGAAAATCTGAAAATAAACTTTTTCCTCCCCAGGCAGTTTTGATGATAAGAACTGGCTGAGGAGTATGAATGCCTAATACATGTCCAAATTGAAATTCTGGACCAATATGGTGCTTGCCTTCATACCCGGTAAATCCGATTCCCAGTGGTCCTATTTTTAGGCCATGTCTGGTTTTAAATCTAACAAACACGTCATTTCTTGTAGCAAAGCCACCATCATTGCTAAGCACATGTGGGAATTTCGATTTAAATTCGGTTTTTTTAAAAACATTTTTAAGGATACCTTTACCATCGTTGTAATATTTTGGATGGTCTAAATCGACAACTCCTTGACCCTCCATGTTGGATTGGCCTGCTAGTATATACACATGCAGGGAGTCATCTGCTGAGCTTTTTTTTGCACACAAACAATAAATGGAAGATACAAATAATAAGAATATGGTTTTTTTTAACTTCATGGGTTCAATCGTTTAAATTCAATTAGATTAGGATTCTTGTCTTAGGACAAGATAAACGGAGTGATAGATTTAATGTCAGGTTTTATCTTTCATTTTCGTTTTAGAATAGGTTCATGGATGATAAAGAGATACTAAATTCACTAATGTCCTGGCGGACACGACTGGTTAGCGTATCGTGGTCAGTCTTAAGGGATAGCCATCTTGCTGAGGATATTTTTCAGGACCTCCTATTGAAAGCCTTTAAGAGTGATGCTGAATTTGAAAACGAAAGAGCTCTTATCTCCTGGTCCGTTGTAACGATTAGGCGAGCATCCATAGATCAATTAAGAAAAAAGAACCGAGAGGTTTTAGTTCTTGATGAGGAGGTTTTAGACTTACTCGATAAGCAAATGCTTAATTCCAAGCCCTTTCAAGAATCCTTGAAAAGAGATGCATTAGAGTCATGTATGAATCATTTGCCTGAGAGATCCGTCCGAGTTCTCAAATTAAGATATTATTATGGACACGATTGCAAGGAAGTAGCCAATAGAACAAAAATGAGCATTGACGCAGTTTACAAGCTTATATCGCGAGTTCATACAAAATTGAGGAGATGCATAGAACTAAAATTAAGTCGTTCAACTATTAACTAATTCCTTCAGATCTATGGCCAATTCATTCAAAAATCAGAATCTCGAGGTTCTCATTCTAAAATACAAAGATGGGTCGATTACGGGTGAAGAATTAGAAGAATTAAACAATATTCTCAAGGATTCTGCTGGAGCAAGAGAATCCTATCTCGATACAGTTCATCAATCGCTTCATGTGGAGAGCGTGTTCAACGAAATTCAAGATGGTGAGCTTCAAATTATTGGGAAAAGTCCCGACGGAAATGGCGGGCATAAAGCAAGACGCGCAAAGCTCTTTGTTCTACCGGTTTCAATCGCCGCCATTTTTATAATATCCATTAGCTTCATTCAGTTTTTTTACTCTGGTAATCCGAAAGGGTTAATGGGGCATGGCCAAGTTGTTGGAAAAATAGAAAAGCAGGTGGGATCTTTCGTTTTGGTTGGTGAAGATGGTACATTTTACAATCTATCTGATACTGGGAATTCTATTGTTCCCGGAACTCTTAAAAGCTCATCCCATGAAGGGTATATTAAGTTGCAATTAAATAACGGGGCTGAATTGGAGTTCGTAGGAAAGGGTGCCCTGGGAATCTTCAAAAAAGAAGCATTGAACCTAGTTCTTCATTATGGAGTTCTGAATGCAAAAATACCTGAGCTGCCTTCTGAAAAACCATTGTATATCCATACCTCTCAAACAGAGCTCAAATCAACAAAAGGTGATTTTTTATTCTCAACATACAATGGAGAAAGTCTTATCCAGGTCAGAAAGGGATCTGCTGAATTACTTCGCAGAGATACAAATGAGCAACTGAATTTAAATCCTGGGGGAAAAGTTGCGGTCTCGCCTTTTAGATCTTTGGCCGATTGCCAACTCAAAAATATTCAATTTTCAAATAAGTTTGATCTTGAGGGAACTGATACCCCAGTTACGCCGGACCTAAAATTAAATATTAGTAAGAATAGTCATCATAAAATATTAGGTAGTGGTCCTTTTTTTGATCCCAACAAAACAAATTCTTCTTTTTTCGGAGTCACAGCCAAAACAGAAGTTGTGGATTGGCCGTCAAAGAATGCAAGATATGTAGATTTGGTTCATTTAAATATCCCCTTGCTCTCAGATGCCTCCGTGCATGTGGATCTTAATTCGGAGTTTGTATTCAAAGGGGTAGGGATGGACACTGAATGGGTGGAAGTTGTGCTCCATTGCAGATCTCTTAATAGCCAAGACATAAAAATATTCAAAACCAGGCATGACCTGCCATCCCATATGAAAAGCGGCAGCACAGGAAAGCCAATTAAATGGTATATTCCATTAAAGCTGGATGGTTTTACCGATGGCTCAGGCGAAAAAATGCAGCAAAACCAATCCTATGAACTTATCCACGCTGTAATTTATACATCTAAATCGCGTAAGAGATTTATTATCGAGAATTTTCACATATCACCGTCCAGGGAATTAAAACACCGTAAGTAGTCAAAAGGTACACTTGATTTTAGAAACATTTTAATTCGTAAATTCGAGAGCCTCGTAAAATGTTCCAAATTTGTCTGTTCATATTCATCTGGTTTATTCATGGCCTGCGTGTGAACGCAGGCCATGCAGATTTTAATCTCAAAACGGCTCGTTATTAGTTACAATAGGAAATGAATCATATGATGATGAGATTTAAAGTAAATTGTCGTGGTATCCTATTATTATTACCGTGCATTGCTATTACTCTTTTTTTTCTAGGCTGCAAAAATGAGGACAAGAAGACTGCCTCGATAAATTCTGATCAATTCGACATATTCACAGCTGTTGGTAGCGGTGATCTTAAGTTGGTCCAAAACCTCATCCGTTCGGGTGTTGATATAAATGTCCGAGAACCTTTGGCGAAATGCTCGCCTCTCGCCTTATCGTGTGTCTACGGGCACGACAAAATCACGGAGTGGTTAATTGAAAATGGAGCTGATATAGATGCGCAGAACAAAGATCGCAATACTCCTCTGCACATAGCTAGTTTTCATTGCCATGAAAAGTGTATTGCATTGCTGTTAGAGGGCGGTGCTGAAGTGAATGTCCGGAACCTAAAAGGGGAAACGCCCCTGGATATAGTCTCCTATCCATGGAGAGATGATTTAAAGAGGCACTATATTTTTATTCATGATTTTTTTCAAATTCCATTAGATATTCACAGAATAAAAATTAATCGGGTAGGCATTGCTGAATTATTAATCAATAATGGTGCGAAGCTTTGGGTGGTAGGTTCTTAAATGATTTAGCTTAATAAATCAAAAAATTAGCAACGTCGAATCCTGAAGGATTTAAATTCATTGGTGAGATGGATTGTCATATTAGCGTCTTGAGGTGAATGGAAAATCCTTTTGTTGAATTATTCTGATACATTGACGCCTCGGACACCCCTTTTATTTGTATTCATTCTCGAGTTTTACTAAATGGATTCCCGTCAGCTAATATATTAAATTTAGAAATAAATTTGAAGTGGAGGCCGATTTAAATGAGAGTAACCCTCAACTAACTGTATTGTTAATTTACCGCGATAGTTTTTATGGACACTCAGGAAGATAAAGGTGAAAACCCTAGTGCTAATGATGCTGAAAACAATAGTGAAAGTCTCTTGCACAATAAAAACGCCATGGCTGCGATCACGTTCACAACGATGAACTTCTTGTGGGTTTTTCCTGCTCTTGGAGCGATGGTCATACTTGTGCGTAATCCACTTGAACGTAGCGAGAGCGGTATCAATATCGAAGATATACAAATTGAACACTGGTTATCTATCGCCATTTTGTTTTTACAACTCATTTTCTTTAACGGCTGGTTAATGACCAAACGGTTTTTACCCAAAAACAAATACAAGTGATTAAAAGCCCATTTTGAGCTTTTTGTTTACCATACTGAATTTATCAGTATTATGTGGGAAGGAGAAATGTCTGATGCCCCTGTATGAATACGAGTTATGTGAAGGAGACTGCAAGGTTTGTGGCGGATCTTTTACCTTGAGGCGTTCCGTTGAGGCAAAGCCATTGGAAAAATGCCCTGCATGTAAACGGTCTGTTCGGAAAATTATCTCCTCTTTTAACACCCCCACTTACACAAAACCCCTTTCGATTTCTGACGCCAAAAAAGCTGGGTTCACTGTTCTGAAGAAAGTTAGCAAAGGGGAATATGAAAAGCAGTGAATCTGCCCGTCATTAATAGATTTTAAAAGGTGCGATTGGCTAATCTGAAACTTTGAGAAAAACTGGCGAATCAAATGAGAGATTTTCAATCGGAATCCTGATGTGGTTGTCGAGCTGTTCCACGATGTAGTCTTGAGAATCCAACTTAGTCCATTCTGTGTTATTTGATATCTCTTGGGCTGAAAAAATTTCCAGTGTTTCCGAATTGGGTTTATTTAATCTCAAAATGAGTGATTTTTTATTAAAGCTGACCGAAATTACTTCTAGTCTTTTTCGTGTATAGAGGCCAGGGGTGCCGAATGGAATTGGGCTTGGTTTCCAATTAAATGGATCTTGTAAATCCCCGGCTAAGTTTATTATTTCTAAAGATGGTCCGGTCCCATCAGGTGTTTCAGGCCACGGGGCATCGTCGGAATATTTAACAAATAAAATCTCTCTACCAGCCGTATCGGTAATGCTGAATGAATCGCCGCTATTCGACAGGTTTCCTTCATAAGGCCCGAGAATCATCTCCCGGTCCAGACCGTAAACTTCCATTAGGGCCTCAGGATTTTTGGCAAGCAAAACTAGTTTTTCTGACTCCAATTGAAAAGTGGGAAAAATAAATTGAATTCCTCCCTGAACAGTCATGTCATGGAGTTGTATCGCTTCAGTCGAGGGGTTGAAAATCTCAATAAATTCGAGGTCGTTTTCAGGAATCACGGAATCTGATGGCGCGACAGGGTGGTAATGGATTTCGGTGATCAACATTTCTGGTTTTTTCCCTATTGGAATGACTTGGTTTAGCATAGAACTCCAATTAGGGCCGGATTTAGCACGTGCTGTTATTGGAGTCGTGTTGTTTATAGTAACGGGTGAGGTGCTGCCGGAGTTGAATTGCTTTGTTCCTCGTCTCGTGCCTCCGCCAGGTAGTCGGGGATCCAATCCATCAAAGCGGTAATAAATTCTTTCTTTTTGCTTGGAGAAATTGAGGAGGAAGCCGCGTTCCTCAGGTTCGCCTGAATTATTTTGAATGCTAGGCCTTTGAGGGTAAAGAGAGTCAATCCAGTTGCCTCGCCTGGTGATCCATGTTTTTAGTTGTTGGACCTCCACTTGGTATCGATTGCCGTCAGGCCTCACTGATGGCCACTTCTCGAAATTGCGTTGGGCTGGAGTCCTGAGCTCATCAGCCATCTCATCAATCAGGTCGAGCATAGACTTAGTAGACATAGGCCCAGTTCGATAATCTTGGTATCGGTCGATCCAAGATTGTTTGAAGTCGCGATTGTTTAGTAGTTTATTATACCAGCCATATCTGGTCCAGTTGGACCACCCTGTAGGGTTCATGGCTCTCGGGTCATTATCGTTTCCCATGGTTCTATCAAAATCCCAAATAGGTCCTGCAAAAATCTTACCATTTCTCGGTTTATACATGTAGGCACTCAAACGGAACTCGTCTGGATTTTTGGTGAATTCGTTTAGTATGTGATGGTCAACCCAGCTATTTACATCAATATATTCATCGAACCTGTTTTGTGATAATGATTCGTTAAATGCATTGACATAATCTCTGAGGTAGATTTTTTGTTCGCGCGAAATATCTTCCTCTTTTGGGTCAACTAAAGCCAAAGTCTGACCTCCTGCCGAAATGCCAGAATCACCTGGGTCAACTCTATCTATTTTAAATAAATATCCTCCTGTGACGGCATCCCCATCGTTGTCTTCTTTTCTCAACCTTTTGATGTCGACTCTTTCGTCATCACGTTTGATTTTTTCAATCACGGCGTAGACGCCGAAGTAATCATCGAAATTGAGTGATTTATTCGGTGGCGTGATAAAAACTTCAACAAATCTAGTTCTTGGGGCATACCTACCCACTCTTCGACTTATCTCGTAGATAAACGGATTTCTCATGAGAGCTTTGTCGAACTGAAAAGGACCCCAAAGAACCCA
>CBFHOE010000001.1:138148-149305 GCA_965657355.1 Limisphaerales bacterium
ATCAGATTCAGGTGGCATCCCGAGAATCTGTTTGTCGATATCATTTCCGAGGTGGTCTTGCAGTTCGAGGCTCAGCGATGGCTTTGGTCTATTTGCCGTCGAAGACCCTCTTGTTTTAATGGCAGAGCTAGAGATCAGGTCTGGTACCTCCCATTTTGATTTCCCTTCCTCTGAAGGAATGATCATGATTTGTGCTGGCGTGTATGACTTATCTGAAATTAATTCTGTTGTTTGTTTTTGAAGGATGACGAATGGCAAATTGGAATCCAAATTTCGTGTTGAGAAGTGTTTAAAGATATAAACACCGTGACTTGGACTGCTGGATTGAAACCCTTGTTTAAACGCACGCGCTCGAATTTTCGCATTTGTTCTAATTGGTATACTTCTTGTATACAGTTTTGATGTTTTTGTTGGAAGGGAACCATCTGTTGTGAACCTGATTTCTGCATCTTCATCAGGGTGGGTTATTGTAACAGAAAACCGGGACTCAAACACGCCTCCTGCGGGAGTCATCTCGGGCTCGGTGAGTGTTGGTGTTATATGAGAGGTGTTTGGTTTGAGGGGAGTAGGTTCTGTAAGTGGGGCCTTCGGCGTTAGATTAATATTTTCAAAAGAAAATCTGGCAGATAAACTTCCCACCCAAAGTAGGTCACTGTTGTTAACTGAACTATTTAATAAATGAATTGCCAGGATATTTGATTTTTTAAGTAGGTTGATATGACTTGATATATCCATTTGCTTCGCAATCAAAGCCTCTCGATCCGGTGTCGACGAGGATGCTGTCGAATCCCATTTAGGATTTGGAACGTCTTTGAATCCTGCAATTTTAGTCCCATTCAAGTAGGCAATAAAACCATCGTCAGATTGAGTGGATAAGACTAGATCAGAGATGGTATTTGGGTTTTCTACAGTGAATGGCAATCGTAAATAAATACTCGGTGAAGAAGATGGGACGCGTGTTAAAATCAAGGGTTGATAGATTTTTCCGATTGTTTCGTAGCCTATTGAAGCTGTTGATTTACTCCATGAATTCTTCTCCGGGTTAAAACTAGGAAGAAGCCATTCATTGTCCTGCTCAGGGCCGGTTGGTTTGTGGTAATGACCTTCCGAGTCTGGTGTTAATAAGGGCACCAAGTCAGCCCCCATCGGGACGCCAAAGCTGATATCCTTTTTTTGTGAGGGAAATGATGGGGAGATTATATCTATTTCTTTCCCTGTATTATCGAAAAGGCCCAAAAACTCACCTGATGCTTTTAACTTAAAATTAAGGTGGAGAGGTTTGTTCGGGTCGCGAACATCAAGATCAGAGGCATAGACAAGAAGAAATTCACCAGCTTGAATAGATATGTTTGGAAATGTCCATTTATCAATTTCTGAAATGTCATCTGATAAGGTCCAACCGGAAAGATTGACCGAAGAATCTCCTGGGTTATACAATTCCAACCAATCAGAGTACTCTCCAAAGTCATTTTTCAATGTTGAAGAATTTGACGCCATAAACTCAGAGATGATCACCTGGGCGCAGACGCTCGATATCGATAATGCGTGCCACAATATCGAAACAAAAACAAATGGCATTATTCTTAATCTTTTCTTAATAATTTCGTTCATTTCTAGTCAAGAGACTTTCAATTCTAAGCAATATTGCTTAAAATAACACATTCTAAGTTACAAATGAAGCTTCTGAGCTCTCACGTGCGGCAATGGACAACGGGCATACAAAAGAAAAACAAGAGGATTCTATTTTCCGGCAAAAGAATTCTGAAAAAAGAAAGTATCCTTTTTGGCTGCTTGGATTGGTGGGGTTCAGCGGCGTAACATTTCTTGGTTTGTTCGTAATTGAGGTTTTTCTTAGATCTGTTGGGTTTGGTCACGATACCCGCCTATTCATACCTTTTGAGGAATCTGGAGAGAAATACTATCGAGATAATCCTAAATTCTTTTGGCGGTATATGGGGGAAAATATGGCCCGTAATCCAATGCCGATGAGAATCCCGCAGGATAAAAAAAAGAACTCGATTCGTATCGTTGTCCTGGGTGAGTCAGCTGCTCTTGGAGACCCAGCACCTGCGTATGGATTTGCCAGGTTTTTGGAAGTTTTATTGGAATCAAAATATCCTCAAAAAGATTTTGAAATTATCAATACGTCAACCACGGCGATAAATTCTCACGTCATCCGAGACATCGCAAAAGACTGTATCAAGCTTGATGCCGATTACTGGTTAGGATATTTGGGTAACAATGAGTTCCTTGGTCCATTTGGCCCTGGATCGGTTTTCGCTGGAGGCCAGCACGGCTCTCTTTCTTCAATTCGCTTAGGGCTTGCTTTAAGAAAATTCAAGATCGGTCAGCTCATTGACAAAATGATTCAGTCCATCAAGGTTTCTAAAAATAACGGTAAACAGGGTAAAGCTTGGCAAGGAATGGAGATGTTCTCGAATAAATCCATCCCTCTTCAAAGCGAGGGCCGTTTAATCGTTCATAAAAATTTTAGAAAGAACCTTGAAGCTATATTGAGATTCTCTGAATCAGCCGGAAGCAAGCTCATTTTAGCACCAGGTGTTGCCAACTTGAGATCTTGCGGGCCATTCGCCTGGGCTTCTCAATCATTAAATACTTCGTCACCTGATTTTTCTGGTGAAATTTTGTCTCTGATGAGAGGCCAGGAACCTGACCTTACAGCCCTGCAGGCGGAGGTGAAAACTTTTTTGCAGAAGAATCCAGAAGATGCCTCTGCTTATTTTTACTCTGGCATTATGAAAGAAAAGCTAGGCGACAAAGAAGAGGCAAAAATAGATTTTCAAAAAGCGTGTGATTTTGATCTTCTCCCTTTTCGGATGCCCTCAACGTTGAGGCAGGTACTTCTGAGCATTGAAGGAAATCAACAGCTGAAAATTATCGACCCTCGACTAGAAATGGAGTCCGGATTTTCCACTGAAATTCTAGGAAACGAGGCCTTCTTTGAGCATGTTCATTTAAGACCAAAAGGGAATTATCTATTGGCTTTGAGTTTTGCAAAATTAATCCAACAAGATTTGGAGGAATCACAGCAGTGGGAGCCAAACGATAATAAATGGATGGACTTCAGTGATTGTTCGGAGGTTTTAGCTTTGTCAGGTTACGATAAGTTTTCTATGGCAAAAGATATGATATCGAGAATTCAAACTGCTCCATTATCCGTTCGGCCCTTTAATGAAGTAAACGTTGAGAATTTATTGAATGAACTTCAGAGTCCAGTTGCTACCGAATCGGAGGCTGAGAGTTTATCTCTTTATGAGCGAGCCATCGATCGGAACCCAAACGATTGGCTGTTGCGTCAAAGGTACGCGCTTTATCTGGATGAGGTAGGTAAAGCCGCAATGGCTCTGGATCAAGTCGACACTATTCTAAAAATAGTTCCTCATTCGCCAGTGACTCATTTCCAGCGTGGAGTTATTCTAAACAGCCTTGATCGTTCAACTGAGGCCAAGCAAGCTTTCGTTCAATCTTTAAAACTAAGACCATCTTTTGCCGAGGCCAGATTACAAATTGCCTGGATTGATTGGAAAGAAGGGGATAAAGAATTAGCTGAAGAAGGTTTCGATGAGGCCGCCCTTTTGGATCCTGGTCTGGAATCTCCACAATTAGCCCGATTAATCGCGCTCAAAGAAAAAAATGACACAGAGAAATTCTGGAGATTACTCCGTCGTATGTCTTTGCAATTCCCGCACTCCAATAATGTGGCATCTGAATTATACGCCTTTGGATCTATCGACAACAACAAAACCAAGGTGCTGGAATTCCTCAAAGCTACCTATGAAAATGATGGTGCAAAAACCAAGTCAGAGCTTCCTGGTAATGCCGAGATTTTTACAAGCTATGGCAAGTTACTCCAGCTTGATGGTCAATTCGATAAAGCAAAGGAGGTTTATTTTCAAACTGGTTGGGAATTTGGTAATATCAATGCGCTCTACCTTTTTGGTATGGGCTCAGCTATGAGTGGTGAGATGGAAAAGGCCATAGAAAGTTTTTCTAAAGTCATTGAGAAAAGACCGGATTTCTGGTCTGCCTATTTAAATTACGGTGTGGCATTAGCAAAAGTTGATCGTTACACTCTGGCCTATGAGGTTTTTTCAAAAATCCCTAAAACCGATCCCAATTTTCAAAATGCCAAAAAATATATGGATGAAATAGCGCGTTGGGATCAAAATGCAATAAAGCCGTCGGAATAAAGCAAGATTGGAATCATTTAATATACTGGAATTGACGGAGGACTGATAAAGATGGGTGCGTATTTGGGGGTTTCAGCTTTTTACCACGATAGTGCTGCTGCCATAGTGAGGGACGGAGAGATCCTTGTTGCAGCGCAGGAGGAGAGGTTTACCAGGATTAAGCATGATCGCAGTTTTCCTTTGCATGCTTCGCGCCACTGCCTGGAGTTTTGTGAGCTCCGTGTCAATGAACTTGATGGCATTGTATTTTACGAAAAGCCGTTAATTAAATTCGAAAGGCTTCTTGAGACCTTTGTTTCCTGTGCACCCGGCGGTGTGGTGCAATTTATAAAAGCAATGCCTGTCTGGGCATCCGAAAAGTTATTCCAAAAGAAACTGATTTCTGATGAAATTTTAAAACTGTCCAGCAAAGATAAGTCATGTTTGCCTGAAATTTTTTTTACTTCCCACCATCACTCTCATGCGGCATCTGCATTTTTTCCATCCCCATTCGAAAATGCTGCAATCCTTTGTGTCGATGGTGTAGGTGAGTGGGCTTCAACGTCAGCTTGGATCGGAAAAGGCTTGGAAATAAAACCATTATGGAAAATTGATTTTCCCCACTCCGTCGGGCTTTTATACAGTGCCTTCACTTATTACTGTGGTTTTAAGGTTAACTCTGGAGAATATAAACTCATGGGCTTGGCCCCTTTTGGAGTGCCCAGATATGCAGAAAGGATATATTCTAGACTGATTGATCTCAAACTGGATGGCTCCTTTAGGATTAATACCGAATATTTTACCTTTCTTGTGGGCCAGCGAATGGTTGGTAAGAAATTCGAGGATCTTTTCGGCGCTTGTGCGAGACGCCCAGGGGCTCCCATTGAGAAATTTCACGCAGACATAGCAGCTTCGATTCAACTCGTGGTTGAAGACATACTTCTCAAGATGGCTGATAACCTCTTATCTGAAACGGGGATGAGCAATCTTGTGATTGCTGGTGGGGTCGGGCTCAACTGTGTCGCTAATTCTAAAATTGCAAAACTTGATAGGTGTAAAAAGTTATGGATTCAACCTGCATCAGGTGATGCTGGTGGGGCAATAGGAGCCGCTATGGCGCTTAGTATTCAAAAGGATCGCTCTCCAAGGCTGCATCTCTCACGTCAGCTTCGGGACGGAATGAACAACAGCCAATTAGGGCCCGAACAATCAGATGACGAAATTGAATACCATTTGACCTTAGCAGGTGCTGTTTTTCAAAAATTGGATCAAGAGGATTTACTTTTAGAAACGGCCGATGCGCTAGCTAGCCAAAAAATAGTGGGCTGGGTTCAAGGGCGTATGGAATTCGGGCCCAGAGCTCTTGGTAATAGATCTATACTTGCTGATCCCCGTTCGAAGGAAATGCAATCATGGATAAACAAAAAAATAAAATTCAGAGAAGGTTTCAGACCTTTTGCTCCAGTCGTATCAAAGAGCCAAGTCGAGGATTATTTTGATCTTCCGTGTGAAGAAAGTCCTTACATGCTTCTCACCGGTGAGGTTAGGGAATATGCCTCGGCGAGTTGGGATAGAGGAAGGGGGCAAGGAGCTGTGAATCCGCCGGTCGTGGATTCATCATTGCCAGCTGTCACGCATGTTGATGGATCTGCGCGAGTCCAAACGGTAGATGCTCAGACAAATCCGCTTCTTCACAGACTACTAAATATATTTGAAGGTAGGACTGGCATCCCTGTATTAGTTAATACTTCCTTCAATATTCGAGGTGAACCTGTTGTGTTTGACGCTAAGGACGCCTTTCGATGTTTCATGAATACCCACATGGATATTTTAGTGGTTGGATCCTATTTTCTAAAAAAGGAAAAGCAATTGGTTAAATCCGAGATAGAATCATGGAAGAATAAATTCCCATTAGACTAATAACGCCGATTAGACAGGTTGATCAGTCCTGAGAAAAGTGTACAAAGGATTCTCTAAACATGAGAATCCAGAAATGAAAAGAAGACGATATACAAGCGAGTTTAAGCGAGAGGCTACAAGGATGATGATCATCGAGGGTTTGAGAGCCCGAGAGGTATCAGAGCAACTTGGAGTATCGGAGAATATGCTCTATCGATGGAAACAAGAACACATCAAGGAGCTTGAGGATGCAAAACCCATGGAGGCACAGAGTCCCACTGAAATGGCCAAGGAGATAGAACAACTGCGTAAGCAGTTAGCAAAATCTCAGCGAATGAATGAGATTCTAAAAAAACAGTAGGTTACTTCAGCAAGGAAGACTGATGCAGTATAAGTTCATCAGTGAAAACTGCGATGAATTTAGTGTATCGGAGATGTGTGTCTGCTTTGGAGTAAGCCGTAGTGGATATTATAGCTGGCCAGAGAGAGTCAATAGCCAAAGAAAAATGGAAGATTTACTTTATAAGAATCGTATTCAAGAACTTCACAAACAAGCAAAAGGGCGATATGGACATCGCCCCATTTATCATCATCTCAGGCAAGAAGAGATACGGTGTGGTCGAGACCGAACCTTGCGATTGATGAAGGAACTGGGAATAGGAGGCATTCAAAAGAAAGGCTTTAAACCTCAGGGAACCAATAGTAGGCATGAATTTGGATACGCTCCTAACTTATTGAAAGAGCTTGGTAGTCCAAGTCGGTGTGATCAAGTCTGGGTAGCAGATACGACCTACCTGAGAACCGAAGGAAGTTGGTGTTACCTGGCTACGATCATGGATTTATTTAGTAGACGAATAATCGGGTGGAGCGTCTCATTAAGGAATGACACTGAGCAGGTAAGTCAGGCGTTAAGAGGAGCCGTTATGAATAGAGGCAAGAAATCCTTAACTGGCCTTATTCACCATAGTGATCGAGGCAGTACGTATGCCGCCGAAAAATACGAAGTACTCTTAAAAAGACTTGGGATCAAAGCTAGTATGAGCGCAAAAGGCAATTGCTACGATAACGCATCAATGGAATTGTTCTACGGGCGTTACAAATGCTCATCAGTTAGAGGTAGAGTGTTTAGCAGTGAAATGGAGGCAAGAGCCAATGCATTTGAATATATTGAAATGTTTTACAATCGTTTTAGAAAACATGCTTCGTTGGGCTATAAAAGTCCCATTGAATATGAGGAGAAAAATTTTCCACCAATGGGTGGAAGAAGTAGGGCAAGCTTAACTACTTGCTCAAAGAACAACTAAATCATAAATTAACTATTTAAGAGAATCCAACGTCCAACGTTTTCATTACACATCAGGTTAAGATAATAAGATGGTAAAAGTATTTAAAAAGTTTATTAAGGGTAAACTTTTGGAGGTAGAAAGGGATAGTCAGCTACTATCTAATTTTTCGAAAGTATTGGGCTTTGGTTTTCCGGTTGTATTTTGTCTCCTGTTCCCTTTTGTATTTGGAATTCCGACTCAGTGGTGGGCTTGTTGGGTTGGTTTAATTGCTTTGACCTTAGGTCAACTATGCCCGCAGTGGCTGACATATATATATATTGTTTGGATGGGGTTCGGTGAGATAATGCAGCGAATCAATGCTGTGATCATTTTCGGTCTCATGTTTTTCGTTATCATTACCCCGATTGGATTTATTTTTCGAATTTTTGGGAAAGATTCATTAAAGAAAAGATGGGATAGCAGAAATGAATCTTATCGAACCAACTTTTCGGCTGACAATCCACTCGAAAGAATAAAGAATACCTACTAATGATCGATTTTCTGAAAGAATTATGGGGATATATGAAAGTCCGAAAGAAATTTTGGATGATTCCCATTCTCTTATTTCTCGGAATGATTGGCGTATTGGTTGCGTATACTCAAGGCTCGTCTATCTTACCGTTTATATACTCATTCTTTTAATTTTTTAATGAACCTAAGTCTATTACTAACTAGATATCATGTAACCATTCTAAAGGTCTTATTGTTGTCTTTAATCAGCCTCGTTTCCATCACGCTTTCAAGAGGTGGAGATTCCAATGATTTAAATCAGACCGAATTCAAGCAGCCTCAAGCATGGGAAAAAGGTAAGGAGATATACCAGAATCTATGCATCGATTGTCATGGAGACCAAGGTCAGGGAGTTGCTGGTAAATATGATGAAACCCTGTACGGCGACAGGTCTATATCTTCTCTTACTAAGGTGGTCGCTGAAACAATGCCTGATGAACATCCGGAAAAATGTGAAGGTGAAGAGGCGCGATTGGTTTCGAAATACATTTTTGATGCTTTCTACTCGCCTGAGGCCCGCGCTCGAAATAATCCCCCCCGCAAGGAATTAGCCCATTTAACAGGTAGGCAATTTATAAACTCAGTCACTGACCTCATAAGTTATTTTCAGGGTTCCAAAAACCCAGGACCCAGCCATGGTCTCAAAGCCACTTATTATAAAACTCGAAGAACAAATAATGAAAATAAGGTCCTGGAGCGCATAGACTCAAGTGTTGATTTTAATTGGGGTGAATCATCTCCAGACATAGAAACAACAAAACCTGAGGAATTTGCTATCAATTGGAATGGCTCCGTCAGGGTTGATGAAACTGGAATCTACACTTTTAAAATCGTTACTGAAAATGGTGCCAAACTTTGGGTCAATGATAATCAAAATCCATTGATCGATTCATGGGTGAGTTCGTCAGAGCTCAAATCCGATTCAGGGCAGATTTTTCTTCTTGGAGGGCGGTCCTATCCTATGCGGCTGACTTATTTTAAATTTAAAGGCAAGACTGGATCGATACGCCTAGAATGGATTCCTCCTGGGTATGCGTCTGAAGTCATTCCCCGGCATGCTTTGTTTGCCACATCCGTTGCCCCAACATTTATACTCAACACGACATTTCCACCAGATGATAATTCGCTAGGATTTGAAAGAGGCGTTGCTGTTTCTAAAGAGTGGGTGAGGTCCACCACGATGGCCGGAATTGAAGCAGCTCGTTATATTGCTGATAACATTGAGTTTTTAGCTAAGTCCAAAAAATCACATCCTCAACTCCGACTCAAAATAATTACTTTCCTTGAGGAATTTGCTGCATTGGCATTTGCGTCACCACTTAGTGAGTCAGAGAAAAGGTTTTTCGTTAGAAAATTCCTTTCTGAAAAAGCCTCGCTCAGTGAAATACGCGATGGGGTTAAAATGTCGGTGTTGCTTATTTTGAAATCACCTCGCTTCCTCTACCCTGAGGTTGGATCAGGTCGAATCGGAGATTTTAAATCAGCTCGACAAATATCTCTGGCTCTGTGGGATTCTATCCCAGATGTTGAACTTTTGAGGGCCGCCTCTACGGGGGAGCTAGCAACCGAGTCAGGCATCAGAGGTCAAGTCGCGAGAATGACCAAGGATTATCGGCACAAAATCAAGCTCCATACTTTCTTTCACCATTGGTTGCATTTTGATGAGGCCGAGGATGTAGATAAAGACAGGTCGAGATTTCCCGGATTTAACGAACACCTTATGAGTGATTTAAAAAAATCGATACTCCATGGTGTTCGAGAAATTGTGTGGAGCGAAGGTAGCAATTTTCAGCGACTCCTCATCGATGATAGCGTGTATTTTAATAAAAGGCTTGCCGAATTCTACAAGGTGGAAGGCGCCAGGTTTCCCGATAATAAGCGGCCATCGCGTAATGATGAATTCATCAAAGTTTCTACACACACTAAATACAGGGCAGGTGTCATAACTCATCCCTTTATTACATCCACGTTTTCTTATTACAGATCGACATCTCCCATTCATCGCGGTGTTTTTCTTACCCGAAATATTTTGGGGCGATTTTTAAAGCCGCCACCTATGGCTATTGAGTTCATGGATGGAAAATTTAATCCCCATTTAACGATGCGCGAGAAGGTAACAGAACTGACCAGTAGCAAAACGTGTATGGCATGCCATTCGATAATCAACCCACTTGGATTTAGCCTGGAGAATTTCGATTCGGTTGGTCGTTTTCAAACACATGAAAATGAGAAGTTAATCAATGCTGTTAGTAAATATCTAGATGTAGATGGAGAAGTCTTTGAGATTTCTGGACCAAGAGATGTGGGGGTCTACGCATCCCAAAATAGACTGGCCCAGTTAGGCTTTTTGGATCAGTTGTTTCACCATCTCATAAAAAATCCCGCTGCCGCGTACGGGCCGGACACTAGAAATAAGCTTCTCGAAATTTTCGTCGATTCCAATTATCATATCCGAAAAATAGTTGAAGAAATCGTCGCTCAAGCGGTGATGCGATCTTCCTAATTATAGTCAAAAACTTCATTTCTTAAAAATGCATACATCGAGGAGACAATTTTTAAAATCAGTTGGTATATCATCGGCAGCTCTACCTTTCCTGGATGGTTTGCCCTCAATCGCCGCTCAATCAAAATTAAGAAAGGCCCCTCAGCGACTTCTCTTCATATTTAGTCCAAATGGAACCATACCAAAAGCTTTTTGGCCTGACCAAGAAGGCGAATCGTTCGAACTGAAGAGGATCCTAAAGCCTCTTGAGCCTTTCAAGGGGCGCTTGATGACATTGAAAGGAATATCCAACCAAATCAGAGGAGATGGCGACTCTCATATGCGTGGAATGTCATGTTTGCTTTCTGCAAAAGAGCTTTTCCCTGGAAACATTCAGGGTGGATCTCATACTCCGGCTGGATGGTGCCAAGGCATTTCCATTGATGAAGAAATTGCCAATTATTTTCAGACTAAAGAGGAAACGAAAACCCGTTTTTCCAATTTAACTACGGGTGTTGCTGTGCCGCATCGGGCTGATCCCTGGACTCGATGGGTATACGCCGGCCCGAACAAGCCAGTAGCACCTGCTGATGATCCATACAAGTTGCTCAATTTGCTATACGGTCGCTTGGAAGATCAGGAATCAGTAAAAAGCATTTTAGACGATCTTAGAGACGACCTCAGAAGAGCAAAAAAAATTGTCAGTAGCGAAGACAGGCATCTTATTGATTCTCATGAGTCCTTGATCCGA
>CBFHOE010000001.1:149404-154879 GCA_965657355.1 Limisphaerales bacterium
GATTTGGAAATTGAAATGGAATCATTAAGTCAACAAGCGCTTGCTCATCCCGTGCCCGAGCTCTCACCGGGCGTCGTGAATAATAATGATTCGATACCTCAAATTTCGCGGATGCAAATTAAGCTACTCGTCAACGCTTTCGCTAATGACATGGCTCGTGTTGCTTCTCTGCAATTCACTAATTCCGTTGGGAATGCTCGAATGACATGGCTGGGAATCACCGAAGGACATCACGCTCTTTCACATGATCCCGATTTAAATTCGCAATCCCAGGAAAAATTAACCAAGATCAATGTTTGGTATGCCGAGCAGATGGCAATGCTCTGCCAAATGCTTGATACAATTCCTGAGCCTGGACACACTGGCAGTTTGTTAGATCACACCACCGTCATTTGGACAAATGAGCTCGGCAAAGGTAATTCTCACACTCTAAACGATATACCTTTTGTCGCTGTTGGCGGAGGGTTAGGCTTCAAAATGGGCCGGGCATTAAACTTCAAGAAACAACCACATAACAGACTCTGGCTCTCTTGTGCTCATGCAGTGGGACATCATATCTCATCATTCGGAAATCCTCAACTAAGCGAAAATGGCCCTTTGGATTTGGGTTAATCTATGCCTTATCCCATAGATTATGGCTAAATTGGACTGAAAAATGGGAGTTTGCCCTAAAGACACTAAATTGTAATTAGAATTATTCTAAATCTTGACTAGACGGCAATTAGTGTTCTATTTGGTGATGATATGCAAAATCAAGCATCAAACATGCAAGGGAAATTAGAACTAACAGGCAGTGGTAATCTGCGTGAAAAGTTCGAGCGCAGTGGGTTGCGTTTGACCCCACAACGCGAACAAGTCCTTTCTTTGTTTAATGAAAAACTGGACCATCCTACTGCTGAGCAGGTTTTTTTGACAGCCAAAGAGACCATGCCTGAGATTTCGATGGCGACGGTATACAATTGCTTGGAGAAATTTGTTGAGTGTGAGCTTTTACGTTTGGTTCAACTCGACCGAGGTGCTACCCGGTATTGTCCAAATATGCATGATCACAGTCATTACTATTGTGAGAATTGCGGGGAGGTTTTTGATGTGGATTTTGATCGTGAGCGGCTGAGAAAGGTATTGGATTTACCTGCCGGTGTGACACCAATCGGATACGAGGTAGCCATACGAGGACGGTGCATAGGGTGCTCCAAAAATGGAGAGAAAGACGCAAACTAAATCAATTTTTAATTTTAAAAGACAAAAGATAAAAACACCATAATGAGTTCATCTTCTGACACAATAGATTCACTGGTAAAAAACGATTACAAATACGGTTTCACAACAGACATCGAGTCGGAAACGCTCGAAGCCGGTCTGAATGAAGATGTTGTTCGTTTTATTTCCCAGAAAAAAAATGAGCCAGATTTTGTATTAAACTGGCGTCTTAAGGCATTTCGTCACTGGCAAAAAATGGAGGAGCCCAAATGGCCCCATGTAAAATACTCTCCGATTGATTTTCAGGGGATCAGTTATTATTCGGCACCAAAGAAGAAGCCTGAGCTCAAGTCCCTTGACGAGGTTGACCCCAAACTCCTTGAGACATATGAAAAATTAGGCATCCCTTTGGAGGAGCAGAAACGGCTTGCGGGTGTCGCTGTAGACGCTGTTTTTGACAGTGTTTCCATAACCACGACCTTCAAGGAAACATTGACTAAGGCAGGAGTTGTATTTTGTCCGATCAGCGAAGCTGTGCATTCACATCCTGAATTAGTGGAACAGTATCTTGGATCAGTCGTGCCTTATACTGACAATTTCTATGCTGCATTAAATTCCGCTGTTTTCAGTGATGGATCATTTGTTTGGATTCCAAAGGGGACCAAATGTCCGATGGAGCTATCCACTTACTTCAGAATTAATGCTCAAAATACTGGGCAATTTGAGAGGACCTTAATTATATGTGAAGAAGGGAGTTATGTTAGTTACTTGGAGGGATGCACAGCTCCAATGCGCGACGAAAACCAGCTCCATGCAGCCGTTGTTGAATTGGTGGCTCACAAGGATTCAGAGATAAAATATTCTACAGTGCAAAACTGGTATCCTGGAGATGAAGAAGGCAAAGGCGGGATATACAATTTTGTGACAAAAAGAGGTATTTGTAAGGGAGACAGGGCTAAGATATCTTGGACCCAAGTCGAAACAGGCTCTTCAATCACTTGGAAATATCCAAGTGTCATATTAAAAGGTGATGATTCAGTAGGAGAATTTTATTCCGTTGCTGTAACAAATCTAAAACAACAGGCCGACACTGGAACTAAGATGGTCCATTTGGGCAAAAATACGAAAAGCACCATTGTTTCCAAAGGTATCTCTGCTGGTCGCGGTCAAAACTCATACCGCGGTCTCGTTCAAATCAATAAAAATGCAAGCAATGCAAGAAACTTCTCTCAGTGTGACAGCATGCTTATTGGCGATAAGTGTGGTGCGCACACATTCCCATACATAGAAATGAAAAACCCCTCTGGCAAAGTGGAGCATGAAGCGACGACAAGTAAGATAGGTGAAGATCAGATTTTCTATTGTAACCAACGAGGTTTAGAGACACAGGATGCCGTTAATATGATTGTTAATGGATATTGCAAGGAGGTTTTTCAACATCTTCCCATGGAGTTTGCTGTCGAAGCTCAGAAACTATTAAATGTCTCCCTCGAAGGGAGTGTCGGGTAAAATAGAAGCCCGGCATATAAAGCCAAAATGAATCTCTAAAAATTTAAAAAATGCTAGAAATAAAAAATCTCAAAGCAGGGGTTGAGGACATGGAAATCCTCAAGGGCTTAAACCTAAAAATCAACCCAGGTGAAGTTCATGCCATCATGGGCCCTAACGGGAGTGGTAAGAGTACCTTAGCCTCCGTCCTCGCGGGCAAAGAGGGATATGAAGTAAGTTCAGGCGAAGTCATATTCGATGGAAAAGATCTATTGGATTTAGCTCCTGAAGAAAGGGCAGGGGAAGGGATGTTTCTTGCCTTTCAATACCCGGTCGAAATACCCGGTGTTAATACGACTTATTTCCTGAAATCTGCAGTCAATGCGGTAAGAAAATACAGGGGTCAGGACGAACTGGACTCCACTGCTTTTTTGAAACTCGTTAAGGACAAAATGAAAATTCTTGAGCTACCTCAAAGTTTCTTAAAAAGACCTGTTAACGAGGGGTTCTCCGGCGGAGAAAAGAAAAGAAACGAAATCTTTCAAATGGCGATGTTGGAGCCCAAGCTTGCCGTTCTCGATGAAACCGACAGCGGTTTGGATATCGATGCTTTGAGAATTGTGGCAGAGGGTGTGAATCGCCTGCGCTCGCCGAATCGAGCTCAATTGGTGATCACCCACTATCAAAGACTGCTTGATTACATTGTTCCCGATTTTGTTCACGTGCTTCATGATGGCAAGATCATACACTCGGGTGATAAGTCGCTTGCCCTGGAACTCGAGGAGAAAGGGTATGATTGGTTGATTAAGGACGAACAGCAGGAAACTGTATCAGCATAGCCCATGACATCGATCAAAACATTTTCAAAGGGCTCATTAGACTCTTACCAAACTCTGTTTGATTCTCTCCTCCCCTGGTTCAGGGAACACAACGGTGAGGGAGTGATCGATTTTAGAAAATCTGGACTCAATAGGTTTTTAGATACTGGTTTTCCGAGTCTCGGGGATGAGGATTGGCGATTTACTAATCTCAAGGAATTAGATGGTTTTGAACCCAACACGAACTCTACATTAGCATCCAAGGCACCCGACTCATCTCAAATTGATGAAATTCCCTTTTGGAGAAATGATTACAACCGACTTGTCTTTGTGGATGGATACTTCTGCGATCAACTATCTACTTTGAGGGACCAGCCGAAAGGTGTCGACCTCATGCCTGTCTCAGCAGCTATCAAACAAGGATTGGTTAGAGTCGAGGAAATCGGGCAATACACCTCTGGTTCTAATGCAAATTACTTCGTTCCCCTCAACGATGCTCTCTTTCAAGATGGTTTATATCTCAGAGTGGCCAAAGGAGTATCTGTAAATGGGGTTGTTCAGGTAGTCTATTTGTCCACTGGAGTTGCCGGAAATATTCATTTTCCAAGACAAGTCGTCATCATGGGGGAGAGCGCCTCTGCTACTGTTCTCGAGCAACATCACAACTTGGTTAATGGCTCCTTATTTAAAAATTCTGTTAGTGAAATTTTTCTCGGTGAACGCAGTAATTTCGAGTGTGTCAAATTACAGATGGAGCCTGCAGATTCTTTGCATTTTGGAAGCTATTTCATTCATGCAACAACGGAATCCCAGTTTAAATTTCATTCATTCGACGCGGGAGCTGGATTATCCAGGAATACGTTGAAAACCCATTTAAACGGAACCCATATTAATGGAGTTCTGAATGGTTTATATCTTGGTAAAGGTCGTCAGCTTAGTGATCATCACATGGTCGTTGAGCACATGCAGCCCATGTGTGAGTCACACGAGTATTTTAATGGTATTCTAGATGACCGGGCACGGGGTGTTTTTCATGGTCGCATTTATGTTGATCCCAAGGGCCAAAAAACGGATGCCAAGCAGACCAATAAGAACATTTTACTCACAGACGACGTTGTTGTGGATACCAAGCCTCAGTTAGAGATCTACGCAGATGATGTAAAATGTACACACGGCGCGACCATAGGCCAGCTGAGTGAGGAATCGCTTTTCTACATGCAAGCTAGAGGGATTTCCAAGCGAGAGGCGCGCCGGATACTCATTCATGCTTTTGCAGGCGAAATCGTGGAAAGAATAGATTTCGAGGAGATCCGAGATGAAGTAAATCAAATTATTTGGGATGCGCTGGATCATCTGCCATCATTACTTTAATTTTTAAGAGATATGGATGAATCACCGAAAAGTGTGACATTGAGCCGCGATGTTGAAGCGGTTGTTGTCCCGATTGGAAATCCAGTTACCCTCCAGAAAGGTGAGGTTGCTGAGATTGTGCAAAGTCTTGGCGGTGCCCACACGATTATTGTTAGTGGTAATATGTATCGCGTAGAAGGTGCTAACTCCGATGCTTTGGGATTGGAATCTGAAATAGAAGCGGTCAAGCCTGAACCTTCAAACGCCAGTGACGGGGTCACTGAAGATGACATCATGGACTGTGTATGGAATCAAATGCGCCTGGTATACGATCCCGAGATCCCGGTCAACATCGTCGATCTCGGCTTGGTCTATGACTGTCAGTTAAATCAAATTGATTCTGGTTCCGAATACTCAGCTTCGGTCAAAATGACTCTAACAGCTCCAGGCTGTGGCATGGGCGACCACCTATGTCATGATGTAAAAATGAAAATCCTCCAGATTGAGGGAGTTCAAGAAGCTGATGTTGAGTTGGTTTGGGAACCACAATGGGACCAATCGATGATGACCGACGAAGCTCGGCTCACATTGGGATTCATGTAGTTGACAAGCCGCATGG
>CBFHOE010000001.1:154977-156423 GCA_965657355.1 Limisphaerales bacterium
CCTCCGCAAAATTAAGAATTCTTTCTCGGAGGTTCATGGATGTGTATTCGACTAATTTGAGATTGAAACGGTAAAAACCGAAATATGTATAATAATGCTGAACAAATACCTGCTGACAAGGCAACGGATAACACTGATTGGGAAAAATTAAGATCCGATTTCCCTATTCTTAATCAAAAAGTAAACGCAAAGGATTTAATTTATTTTGACAATGCTGCTTCAAGTCAAAAACCCAAGCAGGTTGTTGATGCCATTGAGGATTACTATTTTACATCCAATGCCAATGTTCACAGAGGGATTCATGAACTGAGTAATCGGGCAACCAGTGTTTACGAAAACGCAAGGAAGAGAGTTTCACAATATTTAAAGGCCACTTCACCGAAAGAAATCATTTTCACTCGAGGGACGACTGAGTCGATCAACTTAGTCGCATACTCCTGGGGCTACGATAATCTTAAGAAAAATGATACGATCTGCCTGACCCAGATGGAGCATCATAGCAATATTGTTCCATGGCAAATTCTTTCAAAACGAATTGGCTTCAAGATCGAATATGTCAAAGTAACCGATAGTGGGGAACTTGATTTAAACCATTTTAGCCAGCTCATCAAAAACGGTGTAAAATTTGCAGGTTTTACTCACGTAAGCAACACACTTGGTTCGATCAATCCTGTAAAGGAGATGTGTCAAATGGCCTCTGACGAGGGTGTGGTTACGCTTGTTGATGGAGCTCAATCGGCTGGTCATATGCCAGTGAATGTAGCGCAGTTAGGTTGTGATTTTTATGCTATGTCAGGTCAAAAGGCATGTGCTCCAACTGGTATCGGCGTTCTTTTTGGGAAAACGAAGTTGTTGGATCGGATGAGCCCATTTCAGGGTGGTGGCGAGATGATAACCAGCGTTTCTTTTGACAAAGTGGAGTATAACGTTCCACCGCATCGATTCGAAGCGGGCACTCCGAACATCTGCGGAGCAGCGGGATTGCATGCAGCCTTGGATTATCTGGATTCCATTGGCGTGGACAAAATATCCGCTCATGATTCTGAATTATGTTCCTATGCCCGTGAGTTACTTTCCGAAATACCGGGTATAAATATTTACGGTCCGAATAAATCACGCGGGCCGGTCATAAGTTTTAATATTAATGGAGTTCATTCTCATGACCTGGTCACTTTTGCAGATACAAAAGGGTTGGCTTTGCGATCTGGCCATCATTGCAATCAACCACTCATGGAAAGATTGGGCGTTTCCTCAACCGCAAGAGCAAGTTTTTACTTTTACAACACAAAAGAAGAAATCGAAGCTGCATTTAAGATTTTAAAAACCACAAGCGAGTTTTTAAGAAACGCTTGATTAATTTTATTATCAAAAAACAAGGTCATATGAAAGTAACAAGCCAATCAGACGGTATAAGTCAAAAAAGCCTCATGAGTGCTGTCGTGGCTA
>CBFHOE010000001.1:156522-159836 GCA_965657355.1 Limisphaerales bacterium
AAAAACAAGGTCATATGAAAGTAACAAGCCAATCAGACGGTATAAGTCAAAAAAGCCTCATGAGTGCTGTCGTGGCTAAATACCCTGGTGCCCAGAGAACACTGTTTAGGCATTACCATATAGGTGGTTGCCAAAGTTGTGCCTTTCACCAGGATGAGTCCCTCGCCGAACTTTGTGAGAGAAACCAAATAGGTGATCCACAGGATGTCATCGCCAAAATTAGGGAAAGTCATGATGAAGATGCTCGATTTTTCATTCCACCGTCTGAGCTTCATAAAAAAATCCAGTCAGGAGAAAAAATAAAAATTCTAGATATCCGAACTCGCGAAGAATTTGATGCGGTAAATATCCAAGGATCTGTGATGATGTCTCAACCTGAGATGCAAGATATCTTAGCTTATTGGGACCCGGACAATCCATTAATCATTGTGGACCACAAAGGGCAGCAAGCACTCGATGCTGCAGCCTACTTCAGTGGACATGGGATGCATAATGTGCGTTGTCTGCAGGGCGGAATAGATTCGTGGGCAAATGAAGTTGATCTGGACATGCCCCGGTATACAATCGAATAAGACATGAACCCTGAACTCGAAGCCAAGATTAAAGAAGCGCTGGCAAATCCCGCCAACGTAGGTGAATTACCGGACGCTGACTCAGTCGGCACTGTTGGGAACAGCGATTGTGGCGAAATGCTTCGTATGTGGATAAAATTCAAAGAGGACCAAGGGAAAAAAGTCATTGATAAAGCTACTTTTCAATCCTTTGGTTGTGAAACAGCAATTGCTGTAGCGTCGCTCGCCACCCAGCTGATCCAAGGCAAAACCCCCGAAGAAGCAATGGCCCTAAAGCCAGAGGAGCTGAGTCAAAGTCTTGGCCCACTCCCTCCAATGAAAATTCATTGTGCTCAATTAGTTGAGGGCGCATTGAAATCTGCCCTTATCGATGGGAAAAACGATGATGATCCTGAGGGCACTAAAGATTCTACTGCTGAATCCGAGGTTCAGATGGGCAGCAGCTCCAGTGCAAAAGCAAACCTTGTGGATAGTCTCAAATCCAAGGATAAACCTGCAGGTAAAATTAAATTTTTAAAGCGCAGTGAGCAGTAGTAATTGTTTGTCGTAAATTCCTCCATTATTTTTCTATGCGGTTACTAGTGAGTTATCCAGAAAAGGAAAAGGCATCCAAACTATCGGATTATCTCACATCTGAGAATATTTTGAATGACTTGGATGATGATGATGGATCTTGGTCGGTTTGGATACAAGACGAAGACATGTTGGAGTTGGGTAAATCCATCCTCGAGGATTATGAAGTCAACCCATTGGATCCAAAGTTCATCAAGGCCAAGGTTAAGGCTGACGAAATAAAGACCAAAATTGAAAAAGAAAATAAAAAATTTAATCAAAAACTAAAAGATGGTCGGACTGTGTTTAATCGGAGCAGAAATTTTTCTTCTGGACCGGTTGTCATGTTTTTCATTTTTGTCTGTGTTTCTATATTCTTCATACAGCAGACAAGTGAAGACGGATTTCTGTATGACTTAGCAATCTCAAGTTCTCAAGATTTAGGACTCACAGAGGTAACTCAGAAATTTCAAATTTGGAGATTGTTCACTCCGGCATTCATGCATAATGACATCATCCATATTTTCTTTAATTGTTATTGGCTTTTTATTCTGGGCAGCATGATAGAGGACAGGATGAGTTCCAGGTTCCTCTTGATCTTCATTCTGGGTGTTGCTGCATTTTCGAATTTTGCTCAATACAAATTATTTGGTCCTCAATTCTACGGGTTTTCGGGTGTTAATTACGCTATGTTTGGATTTGTCTGGATCATGAGTCGACAAGACCCTCTTTCTGGATTTTTTATTCCCCAGTCTACCGTTTATCTCATGCTTGGTTTTCTTGCTCTGGGGGTTATCGGTATCTTTCCTCGGATAGCAAATGGCGCTCACGTCGGAGGGCTAATGATTGGTCTAGCCATTGGCTGGGCCCGAGCACGATTTTTTTCAAGATAGCTTTTGTTTTAGAGCTTATCAGCTAAACCATACTCTGCCACGATAGCCTGAATATTTTCGCTGTAATCAATATGAAGTGGAACCCTTTTCTGAAATATCCCGGAATAAGTTTATTGCTTTTCACTCTTACTTGTATTCCTTTTTTCTCAAAGGTAGGTCAGTTCAATATCAATTCTCAAGTCGAGGTTCTTTTAGCTGGTGATCAAAGGAATTACCAATCATACCAGAAAATTAAGGAGGTTATATCGACCAATATTCCAGTATTCATTAGTTTAGAGCTTGAGAATATCTATACACCGGAGGGACTGCTGTCTATTCACAAGGTGAGCCAGGCTTTCGACGATATGGAAGGATTTGTTGATGCTAAAAGTTTAACTCATTCATACAAACCTGTAAGGAAAGGGTTTTCCTTTGATATGGTTCCTTTGGCTTCAACAAACAATATTGACGATTCCGCACTAACTGCATTACGAAGTTATTGCAGGGAAAACCCTTTAGTGAGAAATGTGATAACCTCACCAAATGATAAGCATAATCTGATTTGGCTAACATTTAATAAATCTTTTCCCCTTCGCAGCAGTGAAAGGGCCGGTTTGTTAAAAGAGTTTTCTGAGGGTCTTCATGCCCGGATGGAAGGCTTAAAAAAATATTATCTCAACTATAAAATCATTGGTGTGCCCACAGTTGAGAACGAGATTTATCAAACACTGGTTAAAGACGTGAAAATTTTTTGTGTTTCCGTGACGTTATTATTTGTCTTTCTATTTGGTTGGGTTTTTAGATCGTTTTTAGCTTCTTCATTAGTGGTTCTCAATCTTCTGACAACGGCTATATTGGTTCCTGCCGTCTTTGTTCTTTTACATTTTGAATTGTCAGTATTTACCGTCATACTTTTACCTTTGGTGGGTGTCATACAGCTCACTTTGATGACACACCTGTTTTTGGCGTTTTTCCAGTCTAAAGGTAATCGTGTCAATAATCCTGTCTGCGATGCATTTAGTAGAATTTGGAAATCTTCTGTATTTGCGGCACTGACGACGACTATTAGCTTTTTATCTCTTAATCTGAGCGATGTTTCCCAGGTCGCTCTTTTTGGTACCTCTGGTGCCATAGGCGTTCTGCTTGTTTTATTTATTACTTTTGGTCCCGGTTTGGCACTTCTCGTATTGGTTGAAAAATGGGGGTGGCTAAAATCTAAAACGGATAAAAAACCTCATAAAACTGATTCAAAATATCCCATGTGGGTGGATTGTTTAATGCACATTGCCCAATCAAAAACCAAAACTGTATCCACGGT
>CBFHOE010000001.1:159934-167734 GCA_965657355.1 Limisphaerales bacterium
TGACATTGCTGATTGTTATCCTCATAGGAGTCGGTTTGTTAAATATTAGGTCGGACGTGAGACTGGAAGAATTTCTTTCTAAAAAAAGCCCAACAAGGCAAATGATGCAGGAGATGAATAGCAAATACGGTGGAATGAATATACTTCAACTGACCGTTGACACGGGAAGGGAATTCGGTATCACATCCGTTGAGAATTTAAAATATTTGCAAAGCCTGGAGAATAAAACCAAAGACATTGAAGGCGTCACCGGGGTATATTCATTTGCTCAGGTCATCGCTATGATGAATCAAGTGTGGGAGCAGGAAAAAGATGGGTCTTTATCCGTGCCCGAAAGTTCCTTCAAAATCAATATGTTTATTAGCGCTTTGCGCGCCAGGGACTATCCATTTCTAACAACCCTTTGCGATGAAAACCTTCAAGCGGGCAATCTGATCGTAAGAACGCAAAATATGCCAGGAGATAAATATTTAGAACTGGTAGACAATCTTATTCAGGTTGCCAATGAAAATGCACCGGAAGGTCTGGAAATATCAGCTCAAGCCGCGGTTAAATCATTGCACGAAGCTAATTCCAAAATAATGAACAGCCAGACGAATACCGCAGGTGCTACTCTTGCGATTGTTTTTCTAATGCTATTATTTTTGTGGAGGTCTTTTAAGGTCAGTGTTATCTCAATGATCGCAAATATTTTACCCGTTGCTTTGGTGCTATCTCTAACTGGATGGTTTCAAATTCCTCTCAATTCCATAACTATTATGGTAGGGGCTATTGCTTTCGGAATTGCGGTGGATGATTCCGTTCACTTCCTCACTTACTACTTGGAAAAGGTAAGAGATTTCAGCGGAGATATTCAAATGGCTCTCCGAGAAACTTTATATGTAAAGGGGCTTCCAATTCTTTATACTTCGTTGATGCTTGTGGTTGTTTTTATGCTCTTGGGCTTATCATCTTTCCCACCTGTGAGACATTTTGGGTTCCTTGGCGCCACAGCATTTGCCTCTGCCCTTCTATCCGTGTTTATTTTTATTCCGATGCTGGTGCTTTTTAAGCATCATAAAAATGCGGCGTCAGCTGCTTAATTAATTCCTTCAACACAATCTCATTTTTCGACGTCATGAGTGCGAGAAAATATTCAATCTTGTGAAATAAGGTTTTGATTAAGCCACCCCTGTTAAGTTATTTAGAGATGGTGAAAGTAGTACTTGCATACTCTGGTGGTCTTGATACATCCGTCCTGATGCTCTGGTTAAAAGAGCACTATAACGCAGAAATGATTGGTTTTTGCGCCAACATTGGTCAGCGAGAGGAGCTCGACGGATTGGATGAAAAAGCCCGGAAAACTGGGGCATCAAAGATGTATGTCGATGATCTTCAGGAAGAATTTGCCCGAGATTTCATTTTCCCTATGATGCGGGCAGGAGCTATTTATGAAAACCAGTATTTTCTAGGCACTAGTATCGCCAGACCTTTAATTTCCAAGAGAATGGTTGAAATTGCGAGAGCCGAGGGCGCCGATGCCATCGCACACGGTGCTACCGGCAAGGGGAATGACCAAATAAGGTTTGAGCTAACAGCTGCTGCACTCGCCCCTGATATTGAAGTCATTGCTCCATGGAGAATGGAGGTTTTTCGCGATAAATTTCCAGGCAGAAAAGAGATGATCGACTATTGCGAATCTAACGGAATTCCGGTCGAGGCGAGTGCAAAAAAACCATACTCAATGGATAGAAATTTACTTCATATTTCATTTGAAGCTGGAGTTCTAGAGGATCCTTATTTAGATGCTACCCATCCGGATTATAAGGATATGTACAAACTGAGCGTGTCGCCTGAGGATGCCCCCGATGAACCTGAATACGTGCATCTTACATTTGATAAAGGCGATTGTGTGCAAGTAAATGGAGTAGATCTAAACCCTCTTCAAGTCATGGAACAATTAAATGACCTTGGCGGGAAACACGGTATTGGCCGAGTTGATCTTGTGGAAAATCGATTCGTAGGAATGAAATCCAGAGGGGTGTATGAAACCCCAGGCGGTTCGATATTGTTTCATGCGCACAGGCAGATGGAATCCATTACAATGGATAGGGAAGTCATGAACCTCAGAGATTCTCTCATTCCGAAATATGCCAAACTTATTTATGATGGATTTTGGTATGCTCCAGAAAGATTAGCTCTTCAGGCCTTGGTTGAAGAATCTCAGAAAGATGTCACAGGCGAAGTCCGCTTAAAACTGTACAAGGGGAATATCATGACAGCTGGGCGCAAATCACCTGTAAGTCTTTACAACCCTGATATAGCCACAATGGAAGCCGATCCGACAAATGCTTACAATCAAGATGATGCAACTGGGTTCATTCAGCTTAATGCCCTGCGACTCAGAGTCCAGTCGACTGTTCACAATCCTTCCAGATACACCGAATGATAATGAGAGGATGGATGTTGATTCCATTTGATGTGTTGTTAATAGATAGTAAAGTGCCTCTTATAAAATTATGTCCGATCCTAAAATAGCCGGAAAATCACCGATTGTAGACTATTCAGATAGCGGAACCTATTTCTGGTGTTCCTGCGGAGAGTCAGCCAACCAGCCATTTTGCGATGGTTCCCATAAAGGGACTGGCTTTTCACCTGTGAAGGTTGAAATAGAAAGCGAAAAACTATGTGCTTGGTGCACTTGCAAAAGAACAAGGAATGCCCCGTTTTGCGATGGAAGTCACGGTAGTTTGTGAATTCGCAAATTTCCGAACCAAAGTATGACTTATGCCGATTTCAATGGGTAGAGTATTGTGTCAATACATCAAATGAGTTAGATTCGAGATCGTCTTTGAGCCTAATTCAGAAGAGACCATCTATATGAGCATCGAACCAATCAAATTGGACCAGGGGATCCATCTCATGCATCTATTTTATAAAGTAAATAGAAATGCATGGTGGAATTTAGAAGGACCCGAAAGGAAACGAGCCATGAACAACCTCAATCAGTTCCTGACACTCTTTCCCGGACCTGCACACCCAAGGGTCTCCTCTTTTGCAAATATTGGAGGTAAGGCGGATTTTGCTTTCATTCTCTATCATGAAGACCTGGCTAAACTGGGTGAAATGCACCACGAATTAGAAGCTTGCTTTCCTCCTGATACGATAGAATTAGTTTATAATTTTCTGAGTGTTACCGAACTCCCCGAATATGTAACAACAGAAGAGGACATGGAAAAAATGCTCATTCACCAGGAAAAGCTCTCTCCAGGCACAGAGGACTTTGATCAGAGGATGGGTGAGATGAAGAGCAGATTCGCAAAATATGAACATTACCGTCTTTACCCGGAGATGCAGGATTGGGAAATCATGTGCTTTTACCCTATGCTGAAAAAAAGGCAGGGAGCGGACAACTGGTATTCTCTTGACTTCCCGACTCGAAAAAAGCTCATGGCCGGCCACGCGAAATTAGGTAGAACTTATGCTGGTAGAGTTTCGCAATTGATTACAGGTTCAACAGGGCTGGACGATTGGGAATGGGGGGTAACCCTAATTGCTCACCAGCTGGATGCCATTAAGGAGATCGTATACGAAATGCGATTCGATGAAGTTAGTGCCAAATACGGAGAATTTGGGCCATTTTACATAAATATCAGACTCTCTCCAGAAGGCCTATGGGATCACCTTAAACTCCATTAGCACAACAGAATGTGCTCAGTAAAATTTAGCAATTTGATAATAAAGTAACAAAAAAACTTGCCTTTTTCGTCAACATGTAAAACATCTCCCATTCAATGTCTGAAGAAAAAACCAATAAAGAATCCGAGAATCGCCCAATGGATCTGGGCGCGGACTCGACGCTTGCGCTCTATGAATTATTTGACTGGTGTGGAAAAAATAAGCCAAAAGTGTTCCTTGGACTAGCCTTGGTGGCGGCAGTTTTTTTAGCCATATACGGATCCAATGAGATGGCACATACCAAGCAGGTCAATGCTTCGAAAGCCTTGGCACTTGTCATGGACAAGTATTCTGGAGTGGACTCAGAAGAAACCCCATCTGGTAAGGATTTTCTTGCGGTGGCGACAGAGCACCCTGGGACACATGCCGCGGCTCGCGCAACCATCCTGGCTGGAAAGTATTTTTTCGAAGACGGGGACTATGAGCAGGCGCTCAATGCTTTCAAAGGATTCGACACTGCTTACCCAGACTCGCTTCAAGTCATGAAGGAAAATGCTGTTTTTGGAGCTGCGAGAAGTGAAGAAGCACTCGGTAATTTGGATGAGGCACTAAAACTATATCAGTCACTTGATGGAGCTTATCAGTCATCTCTAAATGAGGCTGCAACTTTTGCCGCCGCTCGTATTCATCTGGCAAAGGAAGATTATAAAACCTCTTACCAGCTTTTTGATAAATTATCAATTGGCTCAGGCTTCTCTTACCAAACAAGACAAGCTGCAGTTCTCAAGCAAGAAATTATCAAAATTGATCCTTCTGTTAAACCTGCGGTGTCGGCTTCGTCGGAGACTGATGCCGAGGATGTTGCCACAGACCCCGCTCCACCAGCTGAATAATAAGTAAGCTTCCTAGCTAGCTGAAAGGCGTAGGGATTATCTCGGCCATGGATATTGAGGTATCGGTTGTTGCGGGTATCGTCATCAAAGATGAGTGCATCCTGATATCTCAAAGACCTTCAGGGAAACATTTGCAGGGAACGTGGGAGTTTCCAGGTGGAAAAGTAAACCCAGGCGAAACCCATCAGATTGCCCTGAAGAGGGAACTAAAAGAAGAGCTCGGATTCGAAGCTTTTGTGGGGCCGGAATTTCACTATGTGGACCATCAATACTCAACGAAACGAGTCAAATTATGGTTCTATCTGTGTAGTATTGAAAATGGGGCTCCACGTTCGCTTGAGAGTAACCCGTTTCAATGGATACAAACGGGTGCCCTCGATCAATTTAAATTTCCTCCTGCGGATTGCCAGCTGTTAGAGGATTTAAAAAAAACACCCATTTCCGAGCTTTTAAGGCGTTTAAGCGATTTTCGAAATTCAGCCAGGTCAAAATAAAACTCCAGTCCCTCAGATAAGAGGATCTGGAGTTATTATTACAAAATTGAGTGATTTTTTCAGAACTAATGAATCTCAGATGGTTCAAAAAACCTTTTGAGTTCTGCTTCTGCGGCCTCAGGCGAGTCCGATGCATGAGCTATATTCTTCATTTTATCAAGTCCTAGATCCCCGCGAATTGTGCCTTCAGGAGCTTGGGCTGAATCGGTAGGGCCCAGCATATCGCGAACTTTTAAAATTGAATTCTCACCCTGAATAGCCATTGCTAAAATCGGGGATGCTTGCATAAACGTAACTATTTCAGGGAAAAAAGGCTTGTCTGATATATGACTATAATGGTCTTTTAGCAATTCTGTGCTTAGATTCATCATTTTACAGGCTCGAATCTCGAGATTCGCTTTCTCGAATCTTTGAATAACCTCGCCAATCAGTTTTTTCTCAATACAATCAGGTTTCAATAATACTACAGTGCGTTCCATAATGACGGCCCGAAGATAAGAAATTTGAACCATCTGGAAAGAAAAAAGTTTTAAAATTTTCCGTCAAAAATGTCGGTTAAATCAGATTTAGCATTAATAGATAGCCCATCAGCGCTGAAAACAGCGGCAAAATCTATCAAAGAATCTCATTGGATAGCTTTTGATTTGGAGGCGGATAGCTTGCACAGTTATCCCGAACGGGTGTGTCTTATTCAGATCGGATCCCAAAGCGGCCAATATCTTATAGACACAATCACTCTCAAGGACCTCGAACCGCTCATTTCTACTATCAAATCAAAAGAACTAATCATTCATGGGTGCGACTACGATTTGAAGCTTTTGGCTAAGCAATTTGAATTCACTCCCAAAAAGATCTTTGATACCAAGGAGGCTGCGAGACTCATTGGTATGCGTCAATTCGGTTTGGCTGCACTGACTAAAGAATATTTGGGAGTTGAATTAGAAAAATCTGGCCAGAAAGCAAATTGGTCTCAAAGGCCATTGAAGCCCGCGCTAATAGAATATGCTCAAAAGGACGTCCTTTATCTTCACGAATTATTCAATATCCTTGGCGAAAAGTTAAAAGCTCTCGGACGGTACCATTGGCAAGAACAAACGTGCGAGCGGTTGATCAAAATATTTTCCAAGGTTGATCAACCAGATCCAGACCTGGTATGGAGAATAAAAGGCGCCCAAAAGCTCAATAGACTTGGGTTGGCTGTTTTGAAAAATATCTGGAGCTGGCGTGAAGAAGAGGCCTTGCGCCTGAACAGGCCTCCTTTTTTTGTGCTTCCTCACAAAAAAGTAATCGAAATAGCTGAAGGTGCCTCCAACCGAGATAATTATCAGCAACTGATTCCCAAAAGATTTCCAGCCAATAGAAAATCTAGCCTTGCTGCTGTAGTCCAAGAGGCTGTTCAAAGTAGCGTTTCGTCCAGGCCCAAGAGAATTTCAAACTCGCGAAAAAGGAATAATGCCCCAAGTGTCGACAAGGTGCATACTTTCCAGGAATTGAGAAATCACCGAGATAAGCTTGCGGAAGAATTAGATTTGGATCCTACAGTTATTGCTAGTCGATCTGATTTAGAAATTATCGCATCGAATTGGGCAGAGGGGTCGCAAAAAGTTATGCCTTGGCAATGGGAACTCCTTTCCAAGTTAGGTCCATCCCGCAAAAGTTGAATTGACCTTTTCCCAAGATGTTAAAGTTTTTAATACCCGTAATAGAAATGAATAGATTCATTCTGACCCTGGCGTGTTTTTGCTTTGGTCTGCCAATGACCTTGGCTCAAAAAATTGACCTCGATTACATATACGAGAAAGAGAAGCTCGGAATCGAATCGATCGATAAATATCAACCCAAGGGATTTAAATGGTCACCGGATGGTCATCAAATCATATTCCGACGGTTGTCTTCAGACCATGGAAATCTTCTCATTTGGATGAGTGCTTCCGATCCTGATAACAAGAAAGTCTGGAGTGAAGCTTCGATGAGGCGGGCGATAAAAAAGGTAGAGCGCGAAAGTTCTGCGGAAGAAACAACTGTTCCAGTATTTTCTGCCGCCAGAATGGCTCGCTTAAACTTTCCAAAACCCCGTCTCCTACCGATGGATGGAGAGCAAAAGATTCAAAGTAAAGATGCGGGGCCTGCTGGGGTAAGCGCTAAATGGCATAAGCGCAAAACACGCATCCAGCTCTCATTTAAGAATAAAATCTATTCCTTGGACCCCGTTTCAAATCTTATTTCCAAGTTAGTCGGTTCTGAGGACGCTGACGATAGGAACCGAGGTGGAGAAAATGTTAAAGAATCGCCAAATGAAAGATTTGAAGCATTTACACGGTCTGGAAATATTTTCATTTACGACAAATCTGACGAGAGGGAGCTGCGGCTCACTACAGATGGGGGAGAGAGTGATGTTTTAAATGGTGTTTTCCCCTGGGTGTATTGGGAGGAATTAATGTGGCGCAGTAGTTATAGAGCCTATGAGTGGAGCCCGGAAAATGATAAAATCGCCTACTTCCAATTCGATGAATCTGGAACAGATGTTTACCCTTTGGTAGATTACACCACTCCAGTACCAAAATCCCGGTTTATGACATACCCCAAAGCTGGAAATAAAAATCCAACAATTCGACTGGGGGTCGTTTCACTCAGTAATCAGGAAACAACATGGGTTAAGCTCCCAAATTTACATGAGTATCTGATTCACATTTTTTGGGATAATTCTGGAAAATATTTCTACGTTCAAGGTCTTAATAGGAAACAAAATCACCTAC
>CBFHOE010000001.1:167832-174936 GCA_965657355.1 Limisphaerales bacterium
TTGTTTTTTGCTGGTAGGGACAGAGGTCCTTTAGAAAAACACTTCTATTCCGTGCATTTGGAAAGCGGTAAGATGAACAGAATCACTCCCGCACCAGGTAGCCACTCTGTAGCTTTTTCGGCTGACAATGAATTCTTTATCGATTCATGGAGTAATTCTAAAGTTCCAGGCCGAAAGGATCTTCGAGATAAAAAAGGTAAATTGATAGTTACTTTATCTGAAACAAAAATATCTGACTTTGAACCTTATAAAATTCCCGACACTGAATTTATTACCATACCGGATGATAATGGCCTTGAATTCCACGCCTCGATTCTCAAGCCTATAGGGTTTGACGTTTCAAAAAGATATCCAGTGGTCGCATACGTCTATGGCGAGCCTGCAGGCCAAGTCGTCTCAAACACCTTCGTCAGAGATTGGGATTTGCTTCTGGCACACCACGGATTTGTCGTTTTCCGTTTTGATGGTCGGGGCACTCCTGGGCGTGGTAGAGATTGGATAGACGCCGTTTATAAAGACCAAATGACCCGCCCCATGGAGGATTGGAAAGTGGCAGTCAGATACTTAAAGGCTCTCCCGTATGTCGATGGAGATAATCTCGGCGTATGGGGGTGGAGTGGCGGTGGGACTATGACTTTAAATCTCATGCTGAGGACTCCAGGATTGTTTAAAGCAGGAGCCGCGGTCGCGGCGGTAACGGATAAAGCCCTCTACGATACTATCTATACTGAGAGATATTTATTAACCCCCAAGGATAACCCTGAAGGCTATAAATTAAGCTCACCGCTCTACGCAGCGAAAAATTTGAAGGGTAAGCTTCTTATTGCTCATGGGTCAGGTGATGACAATGTTCACATACAGAATGTCCATAACCTCCTGACTGAACTGAATAAATACAATAAAGAATATCAGCTTTTTATCTATCCACAAAAGGGTCACGGTATACAGGGATCAAGAGATCGCAAACACCTATATTCTAGATTGCTGCATTTTTTTCAGGATAATCTGCAGTAAAATTTCACGACTTACACTCCACGCTTTTCAAACGAACGTATGAGTAAATGTGATAATAACCGTAATCGTAGTTGTGTTTGTCTTATTACCAGTTTTCATGTACTTTATGAACCTCATTAATTATAGGTTCAGTGAAGTTAGGTTATTATAAAAGAAGATGCCCAAATTGTGGCTCGATTCACGTTCGTTTTTCCTACAGCAATGTTTTGAATTTCATTTTAATCCCCTTGAATTTTTTCGTCACGTCGATCTCAAATTTTGGTGCTCCCATTTTTATGAGATGCAGCGACTGTGGAACGGGCTACAGACAAAAATTTAAGAAAAGTCGGCCTTAAAATTAAAAAAGCCATAGAGTAATTTTACGGCTTTTGTCATCAAATCGAGCCTGAGATCTCAATCATTTGATATGCGATAAAGGAATTTGGCTCCTCTGAGGAAAAGGCTGTTTCCAGAGATTGCTGGGCTCGCATTAAACGAGTCCTTTAACGTATTAACATTAACAACTTCCAATTCTTTGCCTGCCTTGATGACCGCCGTATTTCCATTTTGACCAGAAAGATAGATGTGATTGTTTGCAGCCACAGGAGAGGAGTAGACGCCTGATATTTCCGGAAGCCTCTCCTCTGCGTAAAAAACTTTTCCAGAGAAAGTTTCAACGCAACTAAAGAAGCCGTTGTTGCCTTTGCAGAAATAAAGTAAGCCCTTGTAAAGCAAGGGTGATGGAACATAAGGAGTTCCTCTATTGAGCTTCCATGCTATTTTCTGACTTCCTGTGATGTCACCTTTACCCCCGAGCTCAATGGCCATAGCAGTATTTCCGCGGTAGCCAGACATGGCATAAACTGTTGCATCGTCAGCAACTATAGATGGTATTGCATTTGTTGTTTGGCCGCCACATTCCCAAATGATGTCACCTGATAGGGCATGATAACTTCTCACTTTGTTAGTACCATTGATTATTACTTGAGGTGTTTCTTTATGTGTAATGACAACTGGAGTTGTCCATCCAGTTGCTTCATCTCTTGTTTTTTTCCACTTAATATCGCCCGACTCTTTGTCTAAAGCATAGAGAAAGGACTCATCTTCGGTATCCCACAATATATAAACCAAGTTTTTATAAAGGGCTGCGGACGACCCTTCACCAAATCCGTTTCTTGTCCTCATATCCCCCAAGTCTTTGGACCATTTTAAATTCCCGTCCAGGTCGTAACAAAAAACGCCATACGAAGAAAAATTGGCTACGACAACCTCCCCGTCAGTGACTGGTGAGCCTGAGCTGTAGCTGTTTGTTCTGTGCTTTCCTCCGGTAGGTTTTTGCGAAGTGCTAGTCTTTTGCCATAGAACCTCCCCGCTATCTTTACTGAGACACATGGTTATAAAATTGTAATTTGTGGTCGGAACAGTCGGCCCGAAACCTCCTCGATCCCTGAATCCTCGGCCTCCAGATCTTCTGTTATCTCCTCTTGTGGGATTTCGATTTTCCCCCTGTCTATCTGTTCCAATTTGTCTGGCAGGATCAGTGCCTTTTTGGCTTCTCAAGCCTGGGATGGAGCTTCTTTCCTCAATAGGCTCCGATTTTGCCGTCATGATAAAAATTTTATTTTCCCAAATAATTGGAGAGGAATGTCCTACGCCAGGTATTTCTTTTTTCCATTTGATATTTTTATTCTCACTCCATTCTACAGGCGGTGCCGAGTTATTTGCTGATCCGTCTGATGCCGGTCCTCGCCATTGAGGCCAATTTTCGCTGGCGGGCAAGGAGAATGTCGAATTACTGAGTATCACTACCGCAATAACTACCATCAAAAATGCTCCATTGCATTTGTCGTCATTGTTATCTTTCATTCCTAAATACTTTTTGAAGTAGACGTGATAAGTCCACCCTTGGTTACTCCGGACCTGATTTAAAATCAAGTTTTAGGCTATGATTTTAAATTGCCAGTATGTTTTTCTTGCCAAGAGCACCCAAATTCTCATTTTATATAAGTTTACTGAATGCGCCAGTAGCTCAGTTGGATAGAGCAACTGCCTTCTAAGCAGTGGGTCCGGGGTTCGAATCCCTGCTGGCGTACCAGTTTTTTCATTTCTTCTTATTATGACATTGGGTCATCACCAACTCGCTTCCTGGACTATTATTCATTTAGGGGTTCATCTGTGCAGTTTTTTATATCATTATCGATTTTGAGATTGGGCTTGAAAATTGGACAAGTTTTTTGAAAATTGCGACTTAAGGCATTGGCTATGTGCAAAAACAGAGTGGTTTCTTTAGATGGTGAGTGGATCGGAAATTATCGCCATAATTTTGAAGAGGTCGTGAGAATTGATCAGACGGGCGATCACCTTGTTGCCATCAAGATCACAGGAGACGAGTACGTACCCGCTGAAGAAATTACCTGGAGGGCGAATATCAAAACAGGCAAGGGGGAAGGGCAAGTCGCCGAATACGAATTCAGAAATCCAAAATTTATTCCTGGAGAACTTAAAATATTGGATGAATCAAATATTGTATTCACCTGGCATGGTGTCGGGTCGGTTGAATACCGAAGAGATGAGTAATTGATGGCCAAGGAGTCAACCTAAACTGCTTTCTCGAACCACGCCAAAATTGCATTTAAAGTTGGAAAACTTAAGTTTATTATTAGACAAGTTCAAGAATCGTGATAAATGTTCCTTCGGTAAATTTAACAATAAAAAAAGAAAATTATGCTAACTATTGGAGAAGCTTTCCCAAAATTTGAGTTAACTGCGACTGTTGACACTAACCCAGAAACTGCCTTCAAAACCATATCAAGCAAAGACCTTGAAGGGAAATGGGCCGTTGTTTTTTTCTGGCCAAAAGACTTTACCTTTATTTGCCCAACCGAGATTGTCGCCTACGACAAGCTCTACAATGATTTTGCTGATCGCGACTGCCAATTATTAGGAGCCAGCGTTGACTCTGAATTTGTTCACATGGGGTGGAGAAAACACAAGGAGGAGCTCAACAATTTAAAAATGCCAATGTTGGCTGATGTCAAACGTGAATTGTCAGATTCTTTGGGCATTCTTTCTCCCACTGAAGGTGTCACTTTCAGAGCAACATTTATTATCGATAATACGGGCATCATTCGCCACGTAACTGTCAATGATCTAAGCGTGGGTCGAAATCCTCAAGAAACATTGAGAATCTTAGATGCGTTGCAATCAGATGAGCTCTGCCCGTGTAATTGGAGTAAGGGGGAAGAGACCATCGACGTCATCTCAGAAATGGGGACTCTTTAATTTAATTCATTAAAAATCATGCTCTATGAGATCCATCATATGGGCATTTTTTATCTCTATAACCCCATAATCAATGAGTATACAAAGCCTCAAAGAGTCTTTACCCGATTTCGCAAAGGACATTCGCCTAAATATATCTACTGTCCTCACTGTCGAGGGAGCTCCAGGTCTATCAAAAACCCAAATAGGTCTTATCTCACTGAGCTGTGCATATGCAACTAAGAATAACGCTGTGATATCGCACCTGTCAGATGAATTTTCATCTGTCCTAAGTGATGCTGAAGTCACCGCGGCAAAATCCGCAGCAACTATCATGGCCATGAACAATATTTACTATAAATTTGTTCACTTGGCAGAGGACCCTGAGTTCAAGAACCTCAGAGCTAACTTAAGAATGACAGTAATCGGGCGGCCCGGTGTTGATAAAATTGATTTTGAAATGATGTGTTTGGCCGTTTCTATCATCAACGGTTGCGGCATGTGCATTGCAGCTCACAAAGACAACCTGATCAAAGCAGAAATAACTCGTGAGACTATTCAATCCATTGTTAGGGTAACATCTGTTATTCAGGCGTCTGCTCAAGCCATTTCTATCAAAGATCTCTAATCATTACCCATCCATAATCGGAATTTTTACAATTAAAAAGGGCCAGCATGAGCTGGCCCTTTTCATTTATATGCTAATTTAAAAACTGTATTATCCAAAGAATCGATATTCTCTATCTTTGACAATACCAGGCATGGGCACTGGGTATTTACCCTCTGAATCTGCCGGCACTGGACTTTCAGAATCCATTGTCAATTTATCAGTATTTGGGGACATTTCATGCTCGTGGTTTAGCATTTGGTCAAACGTGATGACCTGACCAGTGTGAGCAGCCATCCTGCCCATCGAGGTTGCCACACTTGCATAAACTCCACGATCAACCTCATTGTATGGCTGGTCTTTCTTAATCGCCTCAATAAGATCATTCCACTCAAGTTGGTAGGGATTTTGTTCAGGCTGAGGGAATTCCCATAACATATTTCTACGAGTAAAGTTTTGACCGGAGAAAGTTCTACATTTTCCGGGAGCGTGACCTGATGATGAAATGATTCCGCAACCTTTGGTTCCGTGAACGTAACTGGCAAATTCATTGTGAGAACCAACCATATTTCGGCCATAGAAAAAGAACTTGGAACCGTCGGCATAAGTATACTCAACCGAATAATTATCAAAATTTTGATCAATATTATCTAGCCTGTAGTGACGTCCGCCCGTGGCTTGAGCCTTAATTGGCCAGGCGTTTTTCATCCACGAGCACTCATCGATCTGGTGGATATTGAAGTCACTGAAAATACCACCACTGAGCCAAATGAATCCATGAAATTCCCTGACCTGAAACATGAGGTCAGACAAATTTGTTTCATTTTTGGTATCAAAACCAACGTGAGGTCCAAACATTCTATAGGCTCTGAGAACTTGAACATCGCCTATTTCTCCATCCATGATTCTCTTGTGAAGGGCTTGCCTTGACCTGCAGTGCCTCACCATAAGACCGACACCGACTTTAAGATTTTTTGCTTTTGCTTTCTTATTCAGCTCAAGCATTTTCCTCGAGGTTGGCCCATCCGGGGTCACTGGTTTCTCCATGAATACATTCACGCCTTTTTCAATGGCATACGAATAGTGCACCCATCGAAACGCACACGGTGAAGTAAATATTGCGATATCGCCTGGTTTTAGAGTGTCGATAGCCTTTTTATAGGCATCGAACCCGAGAAACTGCCTTTCGGCTGGAACATCAACTTTATCTTTAAATCGATTTTTTAGGCTTCTGTAGCTATTCTCCAATTTATTTGGAAAAACATCAGCCATAGCCACTAATTTGGCGTTGCCATTGGGTACATTTAGGGCGTCGCCTGCGGCTCCTGTTCCACGTCCCCCACAGCCGACCAGGGCTATTTGGATCGTATTTGATGATTGGGCATGCACATGAGGTATGGATGCTCCTGCCAGTGCTGAAACAGCGGCTGCTTGACTTGTGGTTTTAATAAAGCCACGACGGTTCTGTCCATTTTCTTTTTCCTGGTTCATGAATGTATCATCCTTTGTAATTTCTATGAAGTCAACCCACTTGATTAGGAATAACAGCGATTTAGCTGACTTGAATCACGGTCCCAAATATGTTGGTATTTAATCTATGAGGCACCATATTATTATTTTAAGGGCACTCGCGGTCTCAGTGGCGCTCAGTCTTATCTTGACTGGGTGCTCGACAGTCTCCGGAACTGGCAGAAAACAATTCAATATCATGTCGGATCAGGAAGCGAACTCTATGGGAATGACCAGCTTCACCCAGATGAAGGGAGAAGTACCCATTTCTAACGACCCAAACCTGAATGCTATGCTTCAGAGGGTGGGGAATAATATAGCTGCTGCCGTTTCTGATGAGTTACCAAACGCGCAGTGGGAATTTGTCGTTTTTGATAGCCCTCAAGCCAATGCCTTTTGTCTGCCGGGCGGAAAAGTCGGGGTTTACACAGGCATTCTACCCATTACCAAAACTGAGGAGGGGCTGGCTGTAGTGATCGGTCATGAAGTGGCCCATGCCGTCGCCCGTCATGGGGCTGAGAGGGTAAGTAAACAAATGGCCATACAAGCTGGTGCATCTATACTCGGCATTGCCTTAGGTGAGAAATCGGAACAGTCTCAGAAAGCGGCTCAGGTGGCCTACGGACTGACAACCAACTTGGGTTTTGCGCTGCCCCATGATAGGAAGCAGGAGGCTGAAGCCGATTACCTCGGGTTACTCTACATGGCGCGTGCAGGCTATAATCCAGAGGAAT
>CBFHOE010000001.1:175034-177593 GCA_965657355.1 Limisphaerales bacterium
GCCGTTCACTTTTGGAGCAGATTCGCGGACTACAAAAAGCAAAATGGAGGCCAAGGAACTCCATGGTTTCTCAGTACTCACCCACTTGATGAGCAAAGAATAAAAAATATTATGGACTGGCTGCCAGAAGCACGCGCGGAGATGAAATGAAGCGTATGTTACCAAGTTTCTACAGGCCCTTTGGGTACGGGTATGGATGTCCTCTTGGCTACGGCTGGTAGATCATCTTGTTCGTCCATAAAAGTGGGTCGCATCGGAGACAGCTGGTATTGAGGCAACAACTCGCCTGCATCATTCAAAAACTGCTCTCTCCATTCAAAATATTCACTCAAAAGTTCTTCAAACTCGGATTTTGATGAAATTAATACAGCTTTTTTATTAAAAAGCTTAGCTGGCCCAAATCTTTTTGAATACCAGGGAGCAATTTTTCTGAACATTTTGCATCCCAAGCTTTCTCCGAAAACTTCAATCATTTTATCCAGGTGTCCCTTCATCACAGAAACCCTATCCTGAAAATCAGGTTCCTTGGGAAGCTTCTTTGATATCAAATATTCTCGGGTGTGCTTAAAAATCCAGGGATTATAAAATGCGCCTCTTCCGATGCTTATTCCTGCACAGCCGGTTGTCTGGAACATCAGCTCTGCGGACTCAGGAGTTGTGATATCTCCATTACCAATCACAGGTGTGGATGGTACTGCAGCAACAACCTTTCTAATTCCTTCCAAGTTTATGACTCCTTCAAATCCTTGTTCTCGGGTCCTACCATGAATAAATATTGCTGCAATTCCAACATCCTCGAGCGCTTTTGCAAGGTCTGGGGCGGTGATATTATCTATATCCCACCCAAGCCTCATTTTTGCTGTGACAGGTATTTTGAGTGATTCGATCATTTTTTCAACCAGAGAAGAGGTGCTAGACAGAGAGTTCATCATGGATGACCCAGCGCCTACTTTGCAGACTTTTTTAACAGGGCAACCCATGTTTATGTCAATGGAATCGACTCCTCTGTCTTCCAGGAAAAGTGCAGCATCACGCATTTCCTCTGGCACACCTCCGAATAGCTGCACCGCCAGTGGGCTATCAGCCGTGTTGGTTTCAATGAGCTTGAATGCTTTTTTATTTTTTTCTAATAAGGACCTCGCGTTAACCAGATCCGTTGTTGCCAAATCCAGTCCACCCAAATCTCTTACCGTGAGTCTAAAAGGAAGGTTGGTATAACCCGCCAACGGTGATAAGAAGAGATTAGATTTTAATCTCAGGCTACCAAAATTCAGGTTGTCGTTGAAGAAATTCATGTCTACTGAGGCTCCCTATCACGGAGCAATTATATTAGCTCAATTTATGGATCATTTCGGCCTAAAAACCCATTTGATAAATAAACTCCTTTACACCCGGTGCGTTGTTCGCAAAATAGTATTATGAAAGGTGTTGCGAAAGCACTATTTATTTGGACGATGATGGGGCTCGCTCTTGGCGGGTGTACGACAAACAGTTTTACCAACCTCACCCCCTCACAATTACCCAGGGAATCTTCGGATAGTTACCTTGTCGAAATGGCATGGGAATCTAACAATAGGACCATCCTTAAAGAAACGGTCAAGGCCTACGCTGTCGTTGATGAAAAGTTTTTCCCCATGAATAGAACTCAGGTTGTCAAAGATAGGTGGGAAGCCATCATTCCTGTGGAGGACTCCGCTTCGTTCGTCAATTACTACTTCAAAGTGGATTATCAATACAAAAGCGTTCCTTTTCCAAAATCCGATTCAGATTTGTCATTACCCTATAGTCTTCTTATTACCGAAGATTTTGACTCTCTTCCGGTTGGCGACGTGATAGCACCTGACCAATAATTAGTTCAATTCACTGCAGTTGATGCAATCAAACTCTCGAAATTTGACAGAGGGTTTTTTTGGTGCTCATATTGATTCTCATCAGGGAATCACGACTTGAGAACAAGGCAAAGCATTACCAAAAATTTCAAAGTTTTTGTATTCCCACACCACTTTCTTTTCGGGAGTCACTTCGATGATTTGTGGGTTGTCAGGGCCTGCATGGCAGTTGCCGATGAGGTAATTTCCGTTTTTAAGTTCTTCGACGGTTGTCACCCACTCCAGTTTTATACCAGGGAGATCACTGCTATCTAACTCCCAAACAACCTTACCTGCTGGACTCACTATGATAACGTTATGGCCATCACCATTCCCGATAATCGTGTTCCCATTTTTGAGTCTATTGACTCCATAAGTCTTTTTGCCTGTCTCATATTCCCAAATGACATCGCCCTGAGGATTGTATTCTCTGACGCAGGCGTCTTTCTCATGAGCAACTAAATAGTTACCATTTTCGATTTTTCTCACCATTCTGGTATCTCGGTGGGGGTCCGGGTTATCCACTTTCAGTGGTATGGATTTTTGGATAGTTCCAGTTTCATCCACTTCAATGATTCTTTTTGAGCCACTTTCAGCAATCATGGTCAAGCCATTGGCAAGCCTTTGGAATGCATGGACTTCAATTCTACTCCCTTTATTTCCATTGGAATTGGCGGCATCATATGACCAA
>CBFHOE010000001.1:177689-180018 GCA_965657355.1 Limisphaerales bacterium
CATACTTTGTGGCCTTGAGGTGTCATTTCGATGATGTCTGTCCATGTTGGCTGAAAAAGGATATTTCCATTGGGTAAGATTCTGAGGTCATGGATAGATCTGACCGGTTGCTCCCAAAGCTTTTTCCCAGAATCAGATACTAATGCTATCTTCTTTTTCTGGTAATCTGCTGCAAGAATGAGCCTTTCATCAGATTTCAAACCAATGGAGGGGGAAGTAAACCCTTTGGACGGTGAACCATCTTTGTCGAGGTGCCCAGTTGCCCAAAGGAGTCCTTTGGAGACCATATCCAGATAAATTGGATGTGACATTGTAGAATTATGGTGGCCGAGTGTCGTGGCAAAGACCTTGGCATTACCCGACTGATTAACCCATGCGACTACATGATCTTTCTTGGTATCTTTGCCATATGCTTTGGCGAGAGGGGTAGCATTGGGCCACATTTTTTCAATCTTGTAGAGTTCCCCATTTGGCGTATTCCAGATTTTCGGAAAATCACTCATGATGGGATGGTCCAGTTTTATATTTTTGACAGCAAGAGGTCTGTGTCTTTCATGACTTGTGGATCGTGCCCCCATTAATGCCCTCCAGGCGTCGGTAGGTGCCGCTCGATAACTGTGTGCTGAACAATGGACGAAAACCGCCGGAATACCCGAATTTTCGTGGGCTTTGGTTATGCTTTCCAGCCACTCAGCATCATCCACTCCTCCAAAGCATTCGTTGTGCACAACCACGTCGTATCCTTCAATCCAATCAGGATCATCGTAAAGAGGAAGTTTGTTTTTTCTATCATTGTTCTTTGCCAAGACGAAGTTCCAGACAACATTGGCTCTAGCTGAAATTCCTTCGCTCAAAATCAAATTTTGGTTGGGATAATCGTGGCAACAACCACCAGCAACCATCAGCGCTTTTATTGGAGTATTTGGTGACTCTAGAATATCATCGAATGCGATGACTTTGCAGTGGCTGCCTAGAACAAGAAGTGTCACAAAAAGGCCAGTTATTGAGCACAGTAATGATGGCTTGTAATATTTCATGGATCCTTAAAAACTATCTTGCTTCATCAAAAATTTAAAGCTGAATATTCAGGGTTTCGAGATATCGGATGATTTCTGCAATCTTGACTTTTTTGGCAGTATGGCTAAATGTTGTCAAGATTCCCAAATTAGCATTTTCAAAAATTTTTATGATCAACAAACATAAGCGCAATGGTTTTACTTTAATTGAGTTACTCGTTGTTATTGCGATAATAGCAATTTTGGCGTCTATGCTTTTACCTGCTTTGAGTAAGGCAAAAAATAAGGCGAAGTCGATCAAATGCATTAACAACCTCAAGCAATTAACAATCGCTTGGCACCTTTACGCCGGGGACAACGATGATAATTTGGTGCTGAATCACATAGGTGGGATTCGAAATGCGTGGATTCTTGGTATTGTGAATGGCCAAACTGGTGGTACGCCCATTAAAAATATACAAGATGGGAGTCTCTTTACATACAACAAACAAATCGAGATTTACCGCTGCCCGTCCTTCGTTCCTAAAAAGCCACTAAATACTGGAACGAGAATTCTCAACGCCGTGCGAAGTTATTCGATGAATGGGCACATGAATGGGAATGCCGACTGGGTGCAAGGTTCAAAATATCCTGCCCACAAAAAACTGAGTAGCATCCACAATCCCGGACCAGCTGCCAACCTTGTTTTCGTGGATGAGAGTCGATATACACTCGAAGATAGTTACTTTGCCATCCCTGTCTTCAATGCTGGTGGTATTCGAAAAAGGCTATGGCAGAATGCTCCAACTTGCAGACACGATAACGGTGCGGTTATGTCATTCGCTGATGGGCATGCAGAGAAATGGAAATGGCTGGATCCAAGAACATGTGCCATAAAATCTCATAACCAAACACATTTTAATAGCAAGGACCTGCGAAAAACTCAGGATGCGATTATCAGGAATCCAGTCCGATAATATGAGAAAATCTAGTCCAGCCTAAAAAGTATGGGAACCAATGGTAATAAAAAAAATTACAATGGCTTCACTTTAATCGAGCTGTTGGTCGTCATTGCCATTATCGCTATACTTGCCTCGATGCTTCTCCCAGTTCTGGGAAAGGCTAAATCTCGGGCAGACAAAGCCCTTTGTATGAACAACCAAAGGCAATGGGGGATAGCCCTTCACCTTTATGCCTCTGATAATGAAAATTACTTTCCAGATAACTCAGATGGTCAACATCTCAGCTGGATGGGTTTGACAATGGCCAACTTCTGGCAAAACTATTTGATCAAATCCCGTAAATCAAATCAGAAAAAAAATAAAGCACACGTC
>CBFHOE010000001.1:180117-193605 GCA_965657355.1 Limisphaerales bacterium
ATTTTTTGCCCAACTGACGAGTGGCATAGAGAAGCTGACCTTTGGAGGAATAATGATCCATCAAGCCATTTAAAACCAATATTGACTGGTTTTTTTTACCTTCCACACCGAAGGACTCATAGCGCAAATTACAGGGTCAATGGGGTTCAGCATTGGGTCACCAGAAAAAAGATGGGAGGGCCCTTCAAAGAAGCTCCCGTGATGATGGATAGACTACAAGGTCAAGGTAGTTGGTCCCCCATGGCCAATAGAGGAAATATTAATTGGACTGTGAGTAGTGGCGGTAAAAATATTCCCACAGCAGTCCATCGGGATAAAAACGGGGCACCAACGGGTGGGAACTTTCTTTTCGAAGATGGTCATGTTTCGTGGTATAGGTTTAATGCGGCTGATGCTCGAAATACTGTTGATCTTGGAGCAACGGTCGGCAATTGGCTGTGCTTTTATAAAATAAGAGTCCCAGGCAAAGCTGGTATAGATAATATAAGACCTTAAATACCTCTAAATCCATTGGTCGATAATCCATGACGTCAATTTAATGACTAGCCCATTCTCGACAACGATGCGGCTCATTCGATTCAATACGCAAATTGAGCTTCGAATCTTTTGTTGCAGGAAAAGTCGTATCTTAAAGGCAAATATTGAATATAACTAATCCTAGAGATCCATTTGTGATGGAATTATTTTTGTCATAATGACTGCATGTAATGGCTCCTACTTGCCATTAAGTCCTATATCAACATTTCGAAAAAATTTAAGTGAGAGACTAACAAACCCCCATGCATATTGAGTCATGTGTAAAAACACTCACTGATTGGAATTAATAAAATTTTTGAAAACCCTCATGCAAGAGACGTGGTTTGTTCAATGCGCTTTTATTTTAACCTGTTCTCAAACAAGAAATACTCGCGGCTGGACATGTTGGTAGAAGTATATACTGACTATTACCATTTCTTGCATCTATGAAAGATTCAGGGAGCCTTGAATTAGCAGTCGATGGAGACCTTATGACTCTTCAAAGAATGTAATGGAATACGGATCCAAATCGAGATGAATCTTGCCGCCTTTTGATTCAATGCTTTCCCCTTGATTTTTATCCCAATCTTCAGGTGCATTCATTAGGTCTAGAATATTATTTTGGTTTAGGCTTTTCATCGACCCTGCACATGTTCCTGTTTTTACTTTTATGCTGTTATTCTCCGCGGTGAAATTACTTATTATTATTGTTCTTTTATTTGAACTATCGAGGAGTGTTATTCCTTGAGTTTGCCATGGGTGGCTCGAAATAGTTTTTAAAGCTTTTCTTGCGGATAAAAATGATTTGAATACGAAGTACATGGGGTAGGGCGCCCCTGCTATTGTTTTGAAAGAGGGCGGTATTGATTGAGTTGCCTCTGGTGCTAAAATGCCTCTAAGACCGGAGGTTTCATAGTATGTGATTGAGTGGGTGTTGTTTGTTTCAATAAGTTTCGCAAGACTTCCGAGTGTCCAAGCCGCCCCAAAGAGTGAGGGGTGGCGTGAGTCCCACTCCTTTTCAGATTGAGATTTATCATATAATGCTCTCGCCCCTGGATATCTATGGAGATGAACAGAGGCCACCATTGGAGATTGAGGCCACCAGTCTTGTAAACATTCCACTCCACGACATTGACCTGTTAAGTTTTCAACCAATGTCAAATTGTCGAATGCGTGAACTTGAGGGCATATTCCGTAAACAGGGTGAAGCTGGCTCTTAGACAAATGACGGTTTGCATTTACCTGAGCAAAGTCTTTATCTGAACCCACTCCGAATTGACTATCAGGAAAGTAATTCGAAAGAGACTGCTTGATGTTTTCTATAGTTTCTTCGGATAAAACTTTTCCTTTCATCCCGATTAATTGGATAGCTTTTGGTGTGATACCTAATTTTTCGCATTCATTCTTAAGTTCTGAAAGGTGGTGATCCTGTGGGGATTCTTCAGAAAGAGCAATATGAACTGGAAGGTTCAAAGTTTGAGCCTGAGCTGCCAATTTCTCAAGATGCACTTTCCAGTGATCGTTTTCTGGTAGCAAGTCGGCTCTTAGATGCGAAAGGTTCAGTTTTTTAAGCAAGTCGGCTTGCCTGCCGGAGAGATCATCTGCAAATGGACCGACATTAAGGCCAACAGGCGGTAGCGATAGAACAGGTGTTGTGCTGATGTTAAATTGAGGTGCCCGTCCAATTATAATTGGGAAGATTCTTTTAGTCTCTCCGATAAGTTCCATCCTTATGGACTGACTTATCATGTCACCTTTTTTCACATTAACGGGTCTTGGGAGCGAAGCGGGGGTGCAATATGTTTTGTATGAAGCATCTGTCCAATTTCTTTGATCTTCCATCTCAAAAGTATCACCTTTGAAAGTAAACTTCACTTGCACACCTGGTGCTGCTTCATAATTTAAGGCATTTATATCAACAACTGGCTCAGGGGCAATCGGTGCAACCGATTGAGAAAATTTTGTTTCTTCCCGAGAGCCATCGGAATGAGTGACGTTAAGTGATTTTCCAGCACACTCGTTTTCAGGATGGAGGAGGCACAATCCCAGTCTCATTCTTTCAAAATCGGTTTGCGCTGTTCCGGTAAAAGCATACATAATAGATCCAGTTTCGTCCCCTGATATGGTGCCTGCCCACTGAAATTCAGCATCATTCATTTTATTGATGCAATTAAACTGAATTTCAAAGGAGTCCATACCAATATCGGAATGGGTAATTTCTAGTTCTATTGGTAGCGTCTTCCAGCGATTGTCCCTGACTGCCATGTAAATCCCACGAATCAACTCATGGTCACCCAAGCGTATCTGTCTTAAAAAGCCAATGTTAGGATCGAAGATTCCCTTGACCGGTCCGGCTGAAAATTCAATCACTTCTTTTTCTTTTTCTCTTCCTGTCAGTAAGTCTTTAGATGTCCACTTGCTAGTCATGCCGCGGAATCATAACCACGGGTTAATCGAGTTGACAAGGATACTAACAACAAGAATTCTTAACACTCGTTTATTATTCGAGGACACTTAATTGATACACAAAACGAGAGGAGATTTATTCAACATGGACAACGGTCATTGCCACAAGGTAGGTCAGAATAGGTTTATATGATTTCCGTCTAGCAAAGAACATTATGACCATCAATGTGGAGTCCTTCCATCGATAGTCAGGGCAAAATCACTAAATCGAGTCGAGGGCAGGTCAAAGGTGAGTCTTGCTCTCAAAACTTAATGGATAAGTTTACATCTCTTTGTGATTCAGAAACCCAAAGGAGTTTAGAAATACTTCTTTTCCTGCTTTAATAATGACCTTCTTCTTTTGGAATGGATCGACATATGAAAGACGTGTCGCCCTCAATCCAAAAAAATAAGGGGAGCCTTTAGCTTTAGATTTTCCTCTTAGCTTATTTTTTTTCTTGAGCTTTGAATATAAGGGGTCACCAGTGATTGGTATCCCTGAGTGTGCAAGGTGAACTCTGATTTGGTGCGTCCTTCCAGTGTGTGGAATAGCTTGAATCAGGCTGCGATTTTCGTTTTGTGCCAATACTTTAAATTCGGTATACGATACCTTCCCGCCTTTACTTACGACTTTCCATTTTGGTGGGTCATCTGGATCTTTATCCATCATGACTTCGACATTCCAAGATTGTCTTTTAGGTGCTCCGTCAACGATCGCCAGATATTCTTTCTCCACCTTTCCGGCTTCGAAAAGTTTGCTCAATGGGGCTATGGCACCCTGGGACTTTGATAGTAGCAACACGCCGCTGGTGATAGAATCAAGCCTATGGATAAATCTTAAAAATTTTAGGTTTCTTGATTTGGCCCAGAATTCTCGATGGTAAATGGCACTTTCAAAGAAAAGTTGAATATTGTTTTCTTGTTGAGCCTGCCAGTTGGCTGAAACGATCCATCCAGGGGGCTTATCTATGGCGATTGCTGAACGGTTTTCGAAGATAATAGGCATCTCGTCCCCGTCAGGCAGCGGTATAATTAGGGGCTTTGCCATTAGTTCGGTCTAAACCCCACCATTAGTTGCATGATCATTTATTTTTATTTAATCCACAGCACTCATGAGAAACCATCTATTTCTCGAGCTCATTCCATTCGGCTACAACTTTTTCAACTTTATCTAAGTTCCAATGACCGCGTGACCAATTTTTAGGTTTCGCGTCTGATTGGTTGCGGTAGATCTCAGTCATGGTTACAGGATTTGAGCGAACGCCATTCTCAGGAACCTCTAAGCCAGCACACCAGACAATGGCATTTAAAAGAGTCTGGCGATATTCTGGGTGCGCCCAATTCCAGTGGTTATGTCCTCCAGTGAAACCAAAACCTCTTCCTTTACCTGGTCTTTGAAAGGCCCATCCAACATGCTGAGGAAGTTTCTTTTCCAATACGTCGCGGCGGACACCTGGGTTTCCTGAGTGCGGCCCATCTTTTCTATTGAGGGTTTCCTTGCCTGGTAGAGCACTTAGTATCGGTGTGACGCCTTTCATTCCGTCAGTGAATCTCATGTGGTAATACCATTCATCCCAGATTTCAAATGGTTCGAGGCCTCTTGCGACGGGGTGGTCTGGGAACTTTTTAAACTCAGCTTTCCAATGTGGGTTGACACTCCAGAATGTTTCGAAATACCCGCCCATCCACTCAAGCATTCTGTCACCAGGGTCGCCTTTTGGAATTTCAACAGCGTAGTGGATACAAATTAAACCAGCGCCTTTTTTCATCATGGAGCTCACTAATTCCACATTTTTGTTGAGCAAGTGTCTTCCGCCACCCGTGCAGTAAACAACGAGAACATCAGCTTCTTCTATGATTGACTTATCTTCAGGCCATCCCGGTCCAATAACCGTGGTGGAAACTGGTTGTCCGCTTTCAAGGAGGGCTTTTGCGAGAACTAGCGAACCTGCTCGGTGTTCGTGAGACATGTAGCCGTGACTTTTAGGGCCGTTCAGGAAAACAATTTTTTTCTGTGCCATTGCGGGCAGCGATACAAATAATGTTGCTAAAATGACAATTAAATATCTCATAAATTATCCAGTTGATGTGTCGATCTTAATGTTTTTTTTTAAATTTTCCAGACTTACTATTTATTAGACGGGGACACCGGCTGATCTTCTAATTGCGTCTAGCGTTCGCATATTCTCGATAGTATCGTGTTTAGAAATCCAAGCCTTCTGATCCCCTCGAACTGTAGCCGCAAAGTGGTCAGCTTCGAGGGCATATAAACCCGAAATAGGATCCATTTCAATGATCTCGGGATCTTTGCCGTAAATTTCAAGATTTATTGGATTTTCACCGAACCAAGGGCCATCTACTGAGAGTCGCCCCTTAGTTCCGGCAAAATAAGTTCCCATATCCGATTCAATCGTCATTCCTGAGGTAAAGGTGGCTAAGGTATTTGGCCCAAATTTCAACCATCCAGCAGCGTAATCATCAACTCCATACTCATGGATATGAGCGGTAGCGTTTATTTCTGTAGGTTCAGAGCCCAAGGCATTTCTTATGAGATTCATGCTGTAGCAACCGACATCCATGATGGAACCTCCACCCTTGTCTGGATGATACCTTGCGTCTTCCTGGGAAGCCTCCCTGGAAAAAGAGAAATTTGAACGCACCAGCTTAATATCACCCAAGACGCCACTTCTCACAATCTCGATAATTTTTTTTGCCAGAGGAGTGCATCTATACATAAAAGCTTCAACCAGAACTTGCCCGGTTTGTTCACTGGCTGCGAACATGTCCTCTGCCTCCAGCCTATCGAGTCCAATTGGTTTTTCACAAAGAACATGTTTTCCTGCCTCCATTGACGCGATAGCCCACTCTTTATGCAGGTGGTTGGGTAGTGAGATATAAACAGCTTCGACTTCTCTGTTCAGCAAAAGCTCCTTGTAACCCCTAACACCAATTCCACCAAAGGTATCTGCAAACCTTTCAGCGGTTGCTTCGCCTCTTGAAGCAGTTGCGACGAGCTTTCCTGTATGGCTCTTAGGTAGGTCCTCAGCAAATTTTTTTGCTATCATCCCAGTTCCCATGATGCCCCATTTCAATTTCTGACTCATTGGGTTATTATGCTTAGATTAGATTTTAAGTCGAATTGAAAGAGGCTGATGTGTGTTGAATTGGTTTGAAATTATCTCCAGAAAATTTGATAGTGACCATATGAATCACAACTTCCCTAAACATGAAAAATTTGGGCCTGCTCAAATGGGTGTTTTATACACCCTTGCCTTGGTGTTTTCTCTCCTTGCATTTCCCAATCAATCCCATGCACAGAAATGGATGCCTTTGTTTGATGGGGAATCCATGAAAGGGTGGACGGTGAAGGGCGGCAATGCCATATACGAAGTCGAGGACCAAGCCATCGTCGGTAAAACAGTCAAAGGAGGCCCAAATACCTTTCTCTGTACAACCAAGAAATTTAGTGATTTTATATTAGAGCTCGAATTTAAAGCGGATCCAGGAATTAACTCAGGAGTTCAAATAAGAAGTGAAAGCCGATCCGAAGAGCTGGGCGGGATTGTCTACGGGTATCAGGTAGAAATAGATACATCCAAGCGTGCCTGGTCAGGTGGAATCTATGATGAATCTCGCCGTGGTTGGATCAACAACTTGAGAGATAACCCAGATGCTAGAGCTGCTTTTAAACCCGGAGAATGGAATCATTATAGAATCCATTGTTTTGGGGACCATATCAGAACTTGGATCAACGGGGTGCCTGCCGCAGATCTTAGAGACTCGGAAACGTTATCTGGATTTATTGCACTGCAGGTGCATGGAACCCAAAGCGAGAAGCAGCACCAAGTGAGTTGGCGCAATATTAAAATCTTAGAACTCGGCCATTCAGATTGGGCTCCCCTGTTTAACGGTGACAATTTGGACGGTTGGAATCCTCTTCCAGGAGGGCAATGGGAGGTTGTTGACAATACTATTCATGGCACCAGCGTCGTGAGTGAAAAAAGGCACGGGATTCTCCTTAGTGATGATATTTTCCACGACTTTACAGTAAGATTCAGCTTCAAAGTGAATAAAGGAGATAGTGGGTTTTATTTTAGAACACAGAGGGTTGACGGTAACGTGAGTGTCAAAGGATTTCAAATCGAGGTGGATACTACATTTGAAACTGGCGGACTCTACGAGACCGGTGGTCGGGCCTGGGTTGTCAAACACGACGCTAAAAAGGCTCATAGCGGCTACAAACAAGGAGAATGGAATACAATGACGCTTTCCGCTCACGGCAGAGATGTCACCGTTCATCTCAATGGAAAAAAGACGGCTGAACTCAAAAATGATAAAGGCAGGACAAATGGGCATTTTGGACTGCAACTTCACGGCTCTCAGGATATGGACGTCTACTACAGGGATATCCACGTTTTGCGTCATTTTCCGATGAATTGGGAATAGTGCAGAAGTATTAGATTTCTCCTTCGACAGAGCTCCAACGGCTAATTTTTCATCACTGCCATGTTCCGTCGATGAAATCAATTTTCAGAATATATTTTGCAATCCGTTACGCCTCAGGTAATTGATTGATATTTAGCGACAAAAATACAAAATTAGCAAAATGATCAACCGAAGAAAATCCCTTCAACTCATCGCATCCGGTTTAGGCGCATGTCTCGGTGGGGCCTTGTTTCCGGAGTCCTTGCATGCGAAATCTAAATACTCCGGTGGTCCAAAAAGGATTATCTTCTTTTTACAGAATCAAGGATTTGACCCGGCGACCTGTATTCCCGCTGGTATGAAAACTAGTGGTTCGCTGGCTGGAGCCAAGTTGCCATTGCCAATACAAAGCCTTGAGCCATTCAAAGATAGGTTACACATCATCAATGGCCTTCATGGTCGTCATACGAGTCCTGCACACAGTGCTTTTTTTGGTGCCCTCGGCGGCTATCGTGGCAGTGATGGTGTTCCCCCTAGTGGTCCGACTATCGATTTTGAACTCAGCAAGGTTCTGCCGGAAACAATACTTCCGCATCTGTGCATAGGGATGGATTCGATGGAGAATATGTCTGCAAAGCCAACTGTAGCTAATCTTTCAGCCAGTGGGGCGGGACAACCCATATTCATGCATTCGAATCCAAACCACCTATACCAATGTCTTTATGGAGGGATTTCTCAGGGGGAAATCCGAAAACAGCACGAGGCTCGCTCTACTTTACTTGACCGAATCGAAAACTTGGCCTCGGCCAAGGGAAAGGCTTTGCCTGACAATGAAAAGCAACGATATGGAAAATATGTTCAGGGGTTTCATGACATCAATGGGTTGAGACAGCGTTTGAGCAATGTGTCGGATCACTTGAGACACTTTGCTCCAGAGATCGACGATCGATATACCAACCCTGAATTCGAAACGGACTGGCATGATGTTCTTTTAGATCTTGGAATCTCAGCTTTGAAATCCGGTATAACAAGCGTGCTAACTGTCGGCTCTGGCCGAGGTGAGATATTCGGTGCCTGGAAGGGGCTTGGTATAGAACAGCAAGGGCATAATTTAGGCCATATGAAGCAGCCCGATAACCCGATTTGGATAAAGATTAGACAGTATAACTGTCGCATGTTGGTTAAGTTAATGGAGGAATTGGAAAGCGTCCCGGAAGGCAGCGGTTCCATGATGGATAACACCTTGATTGTCTATACGAGTAACAATGCGAATGCTCAGCATACTAACGGAGCAACTTGGCCTATAATGCTTTTGGGTAATTGTAATGGTGCATTCAAGACCGGGAGATTTACGCAACTTGATGGGAAACGTCCTATCAACGCGCTCTACACCAGTATTTTGAAAGCTTCTGGCGTTGATGTCGATCGCTTCAATATGAGCAATAAGCTCGCTAAAAAGTATGATTCAAGTAGCGGCCCGCTAAAGGAAGTTCTTGTGTGAAAAAGCGAATCACATTCTTAGCGCTACTAGTTGTCTTTGTTAACTCATTCATTATTAGTGTCGGGGTGGGAGAGAGCTACTTTCCTGCTCAGGCTCCTTCGGGAGAATTTGAGGGCTTTGCCCAAGGGTTTCTTCAGGAGCATTGCTTGGATTGTCATGACAATGAAACAGCTAAGGGCAATCTCTCATTAGAGGACCTTGGTTCTGTTGATGAAACCAATGCGGGTATTTGGAAATCTATCTGGGCGCAATTAGCATTGCAAGAAATGCCGCCTCCAAAAAAGTCCAGGCTTCAGATTGTCGAGAGACTTCGTTTTTCTGATTGGGTGGTCAACCAGCTACAACATACCATGAAAAACAAAGGAGGGTTTGAAGCTCACCGCGACCCTTCAAAAGCGAATTTTATAAATCACGATCTACTTTTTGGGGATCTTCCTGACGATATTCATCTGACGCCTAGTTCTTCGCCAGCTCGAATTTGGAGGCTGACTCCTCAAGAATACATCACGCGCTTAAATGAATTAATAAACACTGAGCCTCAATTCGACCCCAAAAAACCTGGTCTCCGTGCGCGAGGTGATGTTGTTCCGACCAACCATGGCGGAGAGCTTAAACTCTATTTCGGAACCGATCGAATCATTAAGTGGCAGGGGGGGACTGTCGCTTATGCTACTTCCGTAAAGAGTATTCCTGCAGTGCTTTCTTCCAATCGTAAACGCGGGTTCAAGAATTATCCAAATTTTTATTCTATTAACAGCGCTGAATCCAACCAGATTTTAGCAAAGGCCGAGAGCATATTGAGATACATGGCATTTGGGCCTCTGAGTATAGCTAATCCGGAGCAGATTACAGATGATCCCAAAACCTATAAAACTGTTGGTGATTTGCGGGGGCTTCCCACCGCTTTGGTATACAGCACAAAGATTGTTCGCCCACTGACTCCCGTCTACGATTTGATGAAGAAACCCGATTGTCCAGATGACAGGCTAAAATCTGCTGTTGATTATTTATTCGAAGCCTTAACTTTTCGTCCACCTACTGAATCAGAGTCACGCGATTATATTTCACTTGTTGAGGATACAATAAAAGAGCTAGGAAAAGAGCAGGGTGTGATTATGGGCTTATCAGCTATTTTTTTAGATAGAGATGCTCTTTTTCGGCCTGAATTGGCTGATGGGGGGCGCCCTGATAATTACGGCCGCGTCATGCTTCAGGATTGGGAGTTGGGTCTAGCTGTTAACCATGCCCTCAGATACATCAAACCCGATACGACACTTCGTCGAGCGATTCTGGATGGAAGAATGAAATCAAGGGAGGATGTGAAACGTGAGGTGCTTAGGATACTCGATGACGACACTATCCGGAAACCTCGCATTCTTAGGTTCTTTCGTGATTATTTTGATTATGATTTAGCTGGGTATATTTGCAAAGATGATGGAGCTCTTGCCAGCGCTGGGATTTCTGCAAGAGGGAATTCACATTATCGGGCAATGTTTGATGCTGTTGCCAGTACTGATCGATTGATAGAACTCATACTCAAAGAGGATAAAAATGTCCTAAGAGAATTACTGACAACCCAAAAAGTTGTGGCGACAGATAACGACAAAACATATTTCGGTCGTAAAAATTCCCCTCAAGAAAAACGAGACGCAATAATTCAGAGGAAAAAAGACCAGGAGGCAGCGAAGAAAAAAGATATCGATAATAGAGACCTTTTATCCGTTGAGATCGCTAAGCTGGAATCTGAAATAAATAAGTCGCCCGGACAACCTCGCCTAAAAAAGACTTTGGACCAAAAAAAGCGACAATTAAGTGCTATTGAAAAAAGACTCAAAAGATCAAATAGCAAGCGTGGTAACAATACCAATGTCGATGTCAAATTAGCCGACTTAAATGGCTCGAAAATTTATGCGAGAGTCAGTCGCCGGTCTTTTGGCAATGGTTCAATGCGACCAGAACGTATCTTAGCCACGGCTCCAGCTGAGCAAAGAATGGGAGTCCTGACGCATCCTGCGTGGCTTGTATCTCATTCTGATGCGATGGGAAACCATGCCATTCACCGTGGGAAATGGATCCGTGAACGACTTCTCGGTGGGGGTATTCCAGATGTTCCAATCACAGTAGATGCCATGCTACCTGATGAACCAGGAACGACACTTCGGCATCGGATGCGCGTCACTCGTGAAGAATACTGTTGGACTTGTCATGAAAAAATGGACCCTCTTGGGCTCGCCTTCGAGATATATAATCATGCTGGAATTTTCCGAACTACAGAATTAGGTAAACCTGTCATTTCAACTGGCGAGATAATTGATTCGGGTGATCCTGAGTTGGACGGCCCTGTTAAGGATGCCATTGAAATGATTGAAAAACTTGCCTCCAGCAAAAGAGTGGAACAAGTTTTTGTGCGGCACGCATTCAGGTTTTGGATGGGGCGCAACGAAACACTCAATGATGCTCCAATCCTACAAGCTGCGCATAAAGCCTACCGTGATAGCGGAGGAAGTTTTCGCGCACTGCTTGTTTCATTGTTAACCTCAGACGCCTTTATTTTCCGACAGGTGGGCAATTGATACCTTCTACCTTATACTAATTTTTTTAATTTTCGATATTTCCAAAGTCTATTTCTAGCGAGCAGCAGCTTCTGTGCCGAATATTCTTGGAAGTCATTTTGATGCAAAGTATACTCTTTCTGCAAATGGCTCAGGGTCTATCGCTATCGACAAGTTTAGGACTTCAACAAAAGCTGTCTCCGCAGATGCAGCAGTCGCTAGCCTTGTTACAAGCTACCAACCTTGAGCTTGATTCCCTAATTGAGAAAGAGCTCCAGGAAAATCCACTTTTGGAACAGGCTCGTCCAAACGACGCCAAGGAAATGGAAAAATTGAGAGATAAGCTGGATGCGGCAGAACCTCCCAACGATGTGAAGTTGGATCCGACCAAAGAGATGGAGAAAGGGGATACTGTTGATGATTTTCAGGCGGCTATGGAAAAATTCGCAGAGATAAGCGAAGACTTTCGCGAGCATTTCACTGGTGGGCACACACCTTTTAAAGAGTCTTCAGGTGATGATGACGAGCGGCGTCAGTTTATGCTTGATTCCATTGTCAAAGAAACGACGTTGCATGATGAATTACTCGAGCAATTGAGATTATGCGATTTTTCAGACGAACTAATGGATGTGGCGCAGGTGGTCGTTGGCTACATTTCCGATGCTGGATATTTGACAGCGAGTATAGAAGAAATCGCTGTTACCTGTAATTTTGATTGGGAATTGGTCGATGAATGCGTCGACACTATTCAGGGGCTTGATCCGCCCGGGGTTGGAGCCAGAGACCTGAGAGAATGCCTCCTTATTCAGCTCCACAGAGCTAAAAAAATCGGGAGCCTCGAATATAAAATTGTCGACAAATTTCTGGAATATTTAGCCAGAAGAAAATTTCCAGAAATCGCCAAGGCACTCAACGTTTCTGTCATCGACGTCCAACACGCTGCCAACATGATTTCAAATTTAGAATATAATCCTGGTAGGCATTTTGGATCCATAAACCATCAAATAGTAACCCCGGAGGTTTTCGTAGAATACGATGAAAAAGAAGACAAATACATCGTCACTTCCAATAGAGAACAGCAACCTCAACTGAGAATAAACAGGGAGTATAAAGACCTTGTAGCGCGAGGAAATCTTTCTGATGCGGATAAAAAATACCTTACCAACAAAATTTCTACCGGGAATAACTTCATTAAAAGTATTCAGCAGCGGCGTGATACTATTTTGAAGATTGGAAAAGAAATAGTTAAGTGCCAAAGGGAATTTTTTGATCATGGGCTGAGTCATTTAAAGCCAATGACCATGGCTCAAGTTGCCGATGTGGTAGAGGTCCACGAGACGACCGTTAGCCGCACCGTTAATGGAAAGTTTATGCAGACACCCAGAGGAGTAATTGAGATGCGATTCTTTTTCTCATCTGGAATTCAAAAGGGTGACGACGGTAATATATCAAATGTTTATGTCAAAGACATGATTCAAGATTTGGTTAAACAAGAAAACCCCTCTAAACCCCTCTCAGATGATGCTATTGTTAAAATTCTCAAAGAGCAAAAATCCATAAAATTAGCTCGAAGAACAGTAGCTAAATACAGAGGAGAACTCGGTATACTCCCGTCATTTCAGAGGAAAAAATTCTGATATCCTCCTTGGCCTGAATCTATTTTCCTCACGGTTTCGCGGCATTGTCGCAACGGCATCTTTTTAAACGTATTTATGTCATCCCTTAAAAAGTCATGAGAACACCTTCACGGATGAATTTAAGCTCATTTTTGAATGTAAAAATTATCATACAAAGCTAATGATTATTGTCAGTCAACTTAAGTTTTGGAGGAATCCATGTGTGGTGGAAAATGTATGACGCAGACTGAGCTACTTGTGCTGATGATCTTTTTTTGTTTGGAGCTTTTAGGACATGGACCAGGTTTTTTCTCTCAGTCCGCTGCTTAAATTGTTGGCCGTGTTGAAATAACTCGCAAGGGAACTGAAGCAATAGTCATCGACAAAAAAACATACAGCCGTTGAGTATAAATTCGTACGAAATCTTCTGGCA
>CBFHOE010000001.1:193704-197284 GCA_965657355.1 Limisphaerales bacterium
TAGATGAAATTTCTTTCGAAATCCCCATCTATGTAGGGTCGCGGGCTTATTTGGTTTTAGCCTTTGAAAAAGGCATTCAAATGCACTTTAGACGGAAAAGTCACGATTATGGAGGGTTCCTAACAAAATCGAATCCCTTGGTGGCCCAAGTCTTAACTTAAAGCATATTGATGCCTAATATGATACGTAAAGGGCAGAATGACAAGAATTTGCACGGATGGAATAAATAATTTTCCAAGATTTTGCATATGCACGTGCAGAGAAAAACACAGTTGCCAAGAAAAGGCAGTTTGTCTAATTTAATACTGATTCCGACAGGTATGAAAAATAAAAAAAGACAACTAGCATTTACCTTGATCGAGTTGTTGGTCGTAATAGCTATTATTGCTATTCTGGCAAGCATGCTTCTCCCGGCGCTCTCGAATGCCAAGGCTAAAGCGAAGAGGGTTCAATCCGCTAACAATTTCCGCCAAATTAATCTGGCTTCGACATTATACAGCGGTGATAACGATGATCATTTCTCAGCCCCGAACTGGGGATGGAGCTACAAAGGTTGGTTATATGATCCAGCTGTAGCTAGCAGGGATAACTTAGACCGGGCTCCAAACTATACTCGTCAAGTGCTGATAAATGGAAGAAAAGTTAATCCCATTCAATCAGGTAACTTTTTCCCCTACGCGAGAGCTGAAAAAGTATACATAGACCCGGTTGACTATCCAGTGGAACATTACCTATTCCAAGCTCGCGACCAGGAGATGTCTTCATACATCATGAACGGTGCCGTGAGATATTACGGTAAGGGTGTGGGAGGAAATCCTGCAGCAACATTTAAAGCATCCCTCTTCAGATCTGATGCTGTCATTTTCTGGCAAGGGAATGAAGATACCCCTTTTGACTTTAATGATGGATCAAGCTCGCCTGACGAAGGTGTCACAAGTCTCCATTCCGACGGAATGAACACAGGCCGCCTCGATGGTAGTGTTCAATTCGTCAAATATGTAGACTGGGTTAGAATGGCTGCTAAGTGGCCACCTGGGCGTTATAGTCCAGCTTGGTGTGTTCCTGGTGTACCCAGAAACCGACAAAGATAAAGTATTCGATTTTCCCTTAAAGAGACCATTAATCATAATGGTCTCTTTATTAAAAATTAATAGCTGAAATATATCATTATGAAACTACCATTTTATTTAGTTCTAGGGCTTTCTGTTTTCATATCAGCCTGTGGTCCTAATGAAGAAGCCGATATGAACCAATCCATTGACGCTTTAGAAGTTGTTTTTGATCAAGAACCGGCTCCCGCCCCAGAAAATACAGGCCAGCCAGCCAGACCAATGAAGGCGCGGAAGCAACTCCAGGTTCAGGTGAAAGAAGCTTCAAACCTCATGCGCCAGGAAAAATATGATGCCGCCATGGACGTTCTCAATGGGGTTAGAACAAGCCCATTTGTCGACGCCAACGAAAAAATGATTATTGATGATGCGATGAGGCGCTCGCAAAAGAGTCTTGCCAAGATGCTCCAAAGCGGAACTCTAAGTCCAGCTGAAGAGAAGCGAATCAGAGCGAAACTATCTCGTAGATAAGAAATCTTAATTTCACTTGTATGAAACGGCGCTGGGCAAAATGCCCGGCGTTTTCTATTTTAAGATCTTATTAAAATCAAAAAGTTGTGATTGTGATGACCGTTTCCTTTTTAGGGCTTGAGAATGTCTGACGGCGCCGGTTCTTTCTGCCCAATCGTTATAAACAGCTTCCAGTTCTTTTACCTTTTCCGGATACGTTCTGGAAAGGTCATTAGATTCACTTCTGTCCTTATCAATTCTAAATAATTCCCAGTCTTTGGATTTTTCGGCTACCAGTTTCCAATTTCCAGACCTCACCGCGTGGTTTGCGCTGAACTCCCAAAAAATTTTCCTAGTTCTCATTTTTTGGGTCGTTTTACCAAGTAATATATTTGCCATCGATTCTCCTTCCATGGGCAGTATGCTTCTGCCACGGAATTCCGTTGGGTAATTTGCCTCAGCGATATCGATAAGAGTCGGCATGATGTCGACGATGTGCCTTGTCGAATCCGAGATTGAACCTGTATTTTTAATCCGCTTGGGCCAGTGGGCTATGAATGGGGTCATGGTGCCCCCATTGTGGGCATATTGTTTATATAATCGAAGAGGGGTGTTGCAAGCATTTGCCCATCTGGCATCGTAGCCAATTTCACTTTCTTCCGGTCCCGGTAATAAAATATCATTTCTTAATCTTTGATATGGACAGGCCCCATTATCAGACAAGAACATAATAAGAGTGTTCTCATATACATTATGCCTTTTAAGATGAGTCAATAACTCTCCAATATTTTCGTCAAGTCTGTCTACCATGGCTGCATAGACTTCCATCATGGGTACCATAAAATTTTTTTCTTCACCTTTTAGAGCGTTCCATGGTTCTACTTTGGGATCTCTATCTGATAATTTCCATGACTCATCAATGATTCCGAGGTTTCTCATTTTAGTGATCCTTGATTCCCTGAGGTGGTCCCACCCCTTGTTATATTTGCCTTTATATTTATCGATATTTTTTCTGGGAGCCTGCAGTGGGAAATGGGGGGCATTGTGGGCTAAATATAGGAAAAAGGGCTTATCGGAATCCTTATCTAACATTTCAGAGATAAACTTTTTTGCAAATTCTGTGAATTTGTCAGTCGAGTAAAAATCTTTCCCAGCAATGAATGGAGCCTTACCAAAATACAAATTATTTTTACCTGAACTCCATTCTTTACCATTGAAAAAGTTAATCGTGCCACCAAGAAAACCGAAATAACGATCAAATCCTCTATCGATGGGATGCCCGTTGAGATGCCATTTTCCAACCATTGATGTGGCATAGCCACTCTCTTTGAGAACTTCAGCCAGCGTGACATTATTTTGTTTTTTAAGATTCTTTGTTTGCTGGTGCCACAACCCAGTCATCAGAGTGGCCCTGGTCTCTGAGCATTTGGCGTTATTGTGAAAGTCATTAAAGCGAATTCCATTGTAAGCCAGGGCATCCAAATGTGGGGTTTTAATTTCGCTTCCATAACTCCCTAAATCCGAAAAACCCATATCATCACACATGATAAGAATAATGTTGGGGCGGGACTCCTCGGCGATAATAATCCCAATAGAAGAAATCAGTATGGACATCCAAGTGAATAAGTACTTGGAATTCTGAGTTATTGTTGAAAAGTGCGAAATGATTCTTTCAGGCATTAACTGAGAATTGCAGTCGGATTCCCATCAAGTCAATTGTTTATATTCTTATTTGTATTCGTAGCGGCCATAAACCAATTGTGATCAAAGGCGGTTTGCACAATAGCATTAGTCAAGTTGTTATGCTGAATAATAACATGCAGCTTGAGTTCTCTTTGTGCGTGATACCAGCTACTCCAAATTATGTTTTGGGCTCTTTTGTGTGAGTAAAAAGCCTTGAAGCCATTCGACCACCAAAACAGCGCCTTCGCCGTTATATTCTCCGAATTGGAGCCAACCGGCTGTAGGTCGACTTCCATGGCCGATCCCATTGGGTGGGAGGTGACCAAACTCCTATTCTT
>CBFHOE010000001.1:197383-201679 GCA_965657355.1 Limisphaerales bacterium
TGCTTTCCAGCCCAATTCTTTAAGGATCAATAATACCGATGGTACTTTAAAAGGCTGCCGAACCGGAATGCCTGATAGTAATGTTATTTTTGTATTTTCGCCGGTTGTGTATTCATACATCCGAGAAAGTCTCAATCCAGAGAAATTATTAGTCGATAAACCAAACTGACTTGATTTATTCAATCGGGTTAAGGAATCCGTAATAGGAAGAGTAGGAGGAGGATTTTTTGATTTATCATCAATGGTACTCAAAAACTGAAAACTTATGAGTAAGACCATAATCAGGAATGAAAAGCGCATCGAAGGGATCCATTCATAGTCGCCTGAATTAAGTAATTGAACTTGCTGCTTCCTCCTTATTTGAAATAAAGAAATGGCTATAATGTATGCTATTATAGCTAGCAAAAGTATGATTTCATTACCGAAGCCCTTCATGAGAGCAATAGTTGTGGCCGTTTGACCTACTGGGATTATCAAAATCCAAATACCTAGTAATAATACCTGCAGACTTGTTGGCCAAACCCTTCTCCACGAAGTGATAGCCACAAAGCCCATCCCTAGGGAGATATGCCTCAGGAAATTGATGTCGGTCCATTCGGCTGCAACGAGAACCGAAAGAGACAATGCCGTGACTATTTTTGTGCGAGTATCAACGTGAGATGATTTAGTCTGAAAGCGCAACCAAAAAAGTCCAAACAACCATATAGCCAGTGCGAGATGACTCACCTTCTGGGTGTTTTCTACAAAATAGTTATCTCTTATCAGATTGTATTGCTGTGATGCGATTACCAGAAAGCTAAACCATAGAAAAAAAGAAGAAGCTTTATGCTTCTCGAGAAAATCTTTGTGCTTGTCGCTTTCGGTAAAATTTAAAAAGTTTTTAGTTTTATTGAAAATGATCACCAAAATGAAAATGGTGATCGGTAGCATGGTCCACACCAAGATGGACTGAAAGAGTCCGATTTCTAATTCGAAGCGTGGAAAAGATTTGTTGAGCCCCGAATACATAAATATCACAACTGGAAGTATAGGAAGTAATTTCCAAAAATGTCCTCCTTTTAGTCCTTTGGACATAATTAAAAGCGAGGCGATGACTGTGAAGTGAAATCTCGTGTAATCGAGTGATGAGACATTTTCAACGCCATGAGACCCCAGTGGGCTGTATACTAGAAACTTAATTAAATCGGTAAAGTCGTTGCTAAAATCCAACCAAAATGGAAAAACAAAAAGCCAAATTAAAGGTGTCTTAAACCACTCTTTCCAATTGGTTTCTGGATGTGTTGGTTTAAAATATGAAATCCCAATAGCTACCCATCCTGCTGATAGCATCAAAAGTTTACCACTTGCTATACCAACTGTTAATATCAAACTCGCCACTAGAAAATCCCAAACAGGTGTCTCGTCCGCAATCGTTTCGGCATAGCGATGCGAGATGTAGCGCCGCTGGCTAAATAGTAAAAGCAGAGGGAGAAGAATGGGCGTTATAATTATTTCTTTCGGCCAGTCATTTGTTAAGCCCCAGAGAAGATATGTGAATCCTCCAAGCAATACCCATTTTACTAATCGAATCTGAATGACCTCAAGGATGCGGGGATCTAAAGATATATTATCAAATTTTGAAGAATCGCTTTCCAAGGGATTTGGCTTTTGGCCATCGGCAGTCATTTACTGGTTCAATTAGACTAAATTAGCCACCATATTTATAAATACTAGCTAATCCGAAAAGCCTTTTTGAGAACCTCAACACTCCGCTTCACTCCTTTGTCAGCCTGAGCTTTTCCTTCAAACTCTAATGATACATACCCTTTGTAGCTTACCTTTTCCAATATCTTGGCTATCCTCGGGTAGTCTAGATCAAGGGTATACCACTCGCCTCCACCATAATAGGTTTTTGCTTGGACGAAGGTGGTATAGGGTGCAATTTTTTCAAGCTTCTCATATGGATCCTCCATAAAGTTACCTGTATCCATGAGCACACCGAGCCAGTCTGATTTGATCGCGCGAGCTATTTTTAATAAGCCTTCGGGTGTTCTAGTTAAGCCCCAGTGATTTTCCAGGGCCAGGTGAACGCCATGTTTCTCAGCGTGTGGGAGGCATTTTTCTATGGATTCAATACACCAATCAAAAGCATCCTCCTCAGTATATCCATCAATGGCTGGTTCAATACCTCTTTTCTCCATGAGCTCATTGAAAGTACGTATGGTTCCCCATCGGCCTGAATTAAGCCTGATACTTGGGATTCCCATCTCGTGTGCTAATTCAATACATTTTTTTGTATGGTTAATATGCCTTTTTCTTTCTGCTTTATCTGGAGAAACAAAGTCCTGATGGATGGAAAGGCAAATAAGATCCACGGCATTTCTAAAAGCATGTCTTTTAAGTTTTTGTAGGTAGGCGTTGTCTTCGGAGTCCATTTGTCGGTGAAGGACATCTACTCCTTGCACACCAAGTTCTGATGTTTTTTCAATGATAGTTTCAATAGTTGTTTTTGGATCTCTGAAGTGCCAATAGCTATATGAACTTACTGCTAATCTAATATTATTATTGATAGCGGATTGAGCCTTTGGCGACGCCTGTGCCATACCTTGATTTGCGATCGCACTGCTGCCGAGGCAAGCTCCTGCAATTGCCTTGGAAAAATCTCTTCTGTTCATTTTGGCTATAATTATAGGGTTTATCTATTTAGAAAATATTATATGTCACAGATATTAATCTGATTGCTGATTAATTACCAGACAGATTGGGGTTTATTGTGGAAGAACCTGGAGTTGATCCCTCTTCAATATCATTGTTTAATAATCTGTTTTTCAATGAATTTAGGTGAGTTTGGATTTCATCAAGAGACTCATTTCCCTCGGTAACCTTTTTCTTGATTGTATGGAGCTTTGATGTTTGTTCAATGATTCGAGATTCGATAAAAGAAATCCAGACTTGTTGTCGGGTAGAGATTGATTGCTCTTGGAAGACATCACGAAACCTTTGAATCCATTTTTGGCAAAGTTCATCTATGGCCTGTGCCCATTGACCCTCTAGATCTTTTTTGACAGCTTCTTCAATGGCAATCTTAGGGTATTTTTTTGGCCATGGAATTATTCCGAACAACTTTCGAGATTCTTGGTAGGTTTCAAATTTTAAATCACTGCCCGGAAAAGGTGGTAATTTTGTTGGATCAAACTCCGAGTGACTTGGAAGACCCGGCAGCTCCAAGTTCTTTAAAGTCCGCTGAGAATCCGATAAGATTGCCGCCTCAATGTGGCTTGCCCCTGACTCAAATATTAATTTTGTTTTCTTAATCAAAAGGTCGTTAACAACAAAGACTTCTTTTTTAAGCACATTTATCAAGTTTTCAGATGCAGCATAAAGAAATTGGTTGACAGCTTTACCTTTGATTGATTTCCCGTTAAACAATTTCCCCACCTCAGCTGAAAGTTCAATGCACCTCTCGTGGACATACTTATCTGATAATGTCTTCATCGAAGAAATTTCACTGGCCTCTAATTCCAAGAGATCGTGATCTATCCATTTTGGTTGGTAAGATAGGTTTTGAATGTTTTCTCTACATTGACGCAATAAAGCTATTCTTACCTGTTCATCTTTGAGAGCTGAATCGAGTTCTGAACTTAGTGAATTAATCACGCTCTCTGCATTCAGGACATTACCTCTGAGTTCATTGAGACAATTTTTTTCGTGAAGTGAAAGTCTGCTTGACTCGAGATAATTGTGAAGCTCAGACTCAAATTTTTCAAACCGTGAATCATTTACCAGGTGTGGGATTTTTTTGAAGAATCCATCATGAGCTTTGCCGAGGTTTATTGGCCAGGCCGGTAAATTTTCAGTTGCGAGGTTAAGTAACTCTGAAATTTCTTTTCTCGCCACTGATACGTGTTCTTTAGTCTCTAATTTTTGTTCTTCTTTTGACGCCCAATGCCTTGCTTCTATTTGGTTTTGCACCAAAAGCACTGGAGGTTTTTTGGACCGCTCATAGAGGTCACGCAGAAATTTGGAAGTTTGATTGTTTAATGGAGCAAATGAGCTTTGAGTGAAAATTAATAAATCAGATTTATCGATAATCCAAAATGCAGCTGGATTATTTTCGGTATTTGTTTGGAATCCATCCAGACCAGGTACATCCAAAATTGCAATCTCCTCATCAATAAGCTTGCCTCCTGGGCACATGATCACTGTTATGAGTGGTTCCTTTTCAAGCGGCCCGGCAAGTAGTCTATCGACTGCTGTTTTGTCATATTGATGTTCTACGACATCCACGTGAACTTTAAGTGCTACCTCGTTTTGTAC
>CBFHOE010000001.1:201779-205785 GCA_965657355.1 Limisphaerales bacterium
CCTCTTAAATATTGAGTAACGAGGTCAAATGCTTCTTTTTTTTCAGACTCCGGTTTTCTTTTATTTTCACCTTTCCAAAAGTATTGCTGAATTACAGATCGGGACCCTTTGATAACAATAGAAGCGCGTCTCGTGCTTTCGCGAGCAAACCTTGTTGGACTGACGTATTGGCGTGCCAGTGTATTGACTAAAGTCGATTTGCCAGACTTTAATGGCCCGAAGACTACGATAAAAAATAAACGAGCGTCAAAATCTTTTCGGCTTGATTCAATCTTTTTAAGTGCTTTTTTGAGTCGAGGGTCAAGGTGTGGTTTTAATGATTTCCAAGAGGGGGCAATGTGATGGTCGAGATATTCCAGGAAAGCGGCTGTGAATTTGGAAATGTGCATTTATTCGAATAATGGTTTTAGTGTTTATTCTATTTGTCTACAGATTTTTCCTCTGTTTCTGAAGTCTCCTGGATCTGCCTTAATTGTAGGGTCGTCTCACGAAGATTTGGAATTTCGCTTTGTATCAATTTTGTTAGTTGTGAAATATTTCGTTTTATCCAGCCAGATGAAGGTAGTCCATCAATCCCCGGTGTCTTATATATGAGTTTCAAGGTAGGTTTTATTCCTCTCCACAGATTTTCAATATCAGCTCTATGGCCGATCTGAAATTCGGTCTGATAGGCCTTTTTAAAAAGTTGATCTAATTCTGTTTCCGACTGGCAGCGCAGATTTCCCAGCTTTAAAGAATAATTCCCAGCACTGTATGCAGCGGTCGCAAGGAGAAGTGCCCCAAGGCTGACACTTGCTGAAAATAATAAAGAACCCTTTCCGACGGCGACAAAGATACCACCAAGAATCAAAATAAATAAAACGGTGGACCACGTGATAGCGATCGTATTAAACCTTCTCGCTTGAGTCAGTTTCACAATCTTAAGCAGCATAACAAGCCATCTTGCCCTCCTGTCCAGTTCCGTCAATAGGTTGTCAATCCGCCTGATCGGAGCTTGTGATATTTCCTCTTTTACAGAATCGAGGCTGTGTTCAAAATCTGAAAGATCCAATGCGGCGGGGTCTTGTTTTCTAAAATTTGAAACTTTTTCCGGAATAAATGTTGTAAAGATTTTGGGCATATCCTTTGTGGAGGATTGGCGGGAAAGATTCCAACATAGAGTTCCGTATGACCTCGCAAAATCTGATAAATTTTCCATTTGGTCTACTTTGTGGAGAAGGATAACCATTTTGTGTTCTAGTCCAGACAAGGTCTCCGTGTATAAATCCATTGTCTCTCCGGTCGTTCCCGGCTTATCTGGATCGAAAAATAGTAGTATTAAATCCGAAGATTCTGCAAAGGAGCGCACCGCTGACTTAAAATGATATCCTCTGCCATGGTCTTCGGATTGATGGTCAATCATACCCGGGCTATCTACTACCCTTGTTTTATCTAAAAAAGAGGCCTGGGAAGTTTTAACTTTGAATCGAGATAAAAAAGCCGGCCCAAGATTCCGCAAATGGCCAACAGTAAACGAAGGGTTTGAAACAGCAGCGTGGCCGTCTATTGTGTCTCGAACCGATCCCCCGATAATCATGGTAAAGCCATCATCTGTAGGTGCCATACCTGTATCCTGGAGATTTTCACCCAATAAGTGATTGATGAATGAACTTTTTCCAGAGCTATGGTTCCCTAGAAATAAAACCTGGGCTTGTTTAGCCAACTGAGTCGGTAAATTGGGCCATCCGACGTGCAGCCCTCTTGAAACCGGCATAATGCGCTCGTGGAGGCACTTATTTAGTCTTTCTTCAATTTTTAAGATGTTGGTCATTTTTTGAGGTAGAATCGCCCAAATCTGTCCTTCTTATTCCCGTATAATATGAGAACAAAAACAAGTCTATCCTACAGAAAGAAACAAGGATTTTTCACTTTAGGTTAAGTTGTGATTGAAGGTGGCGACGTGACGACTTAACCTATCCTTATAATTGGTGAGGCTCTGGCATCAGGTCTCAGCTAATTCACACCACCTGTGTAAGTAATTTTAGACCATCCATTTAGGAAAAAATTTTAGTTATGAAGACAGAAATTTCGAAATTTTGCAAAGACTTTGAGAACATCTTGGGGCCCGTCAATGCCTCCATTCAAACAACTGTCGCTGCATGTAGCTCTTCAGCAATAAAACCGGCATTAAAGAACCCTCTGGCCGGACTCAATGATATTACCCATCGACTTAAAACGCTCACAGATAAAATCAAAGGTCAGCAGGCCTATATGCTAATTTTTGGGCCGTTAAAAAGTGGTAAATCAACACTTATGAATGCCATGAGTGCTTCATACGTCTCAGAGGTGACTAGTTTACCGGCTTACCCTTGTCTAGTTTATGTCAAGCATTCTGAGCAGAAAACATATTCTCTCACAAGGTTTAATGGTAAGACAGCGGAGTTCAGTTCGAACGATGCCCTTCAGGAGAGGGTGGGGCAGTGTCATGTAAGCTTGTCTGATAGACTCTGCCAGAGCGAGGCGGAGGGGCGCGAATTCGAGCCAGGCTTGGATTACGCAGAGGCTATCAGAAGGATCGATATACAGATCCCAATTAAAAACATGTCGAATTCCAGCACGGTTTTAGTCGATACGCCGGGTCTATATAGCCGGATGAAGTTTGGCTATGACCTGATGACACGAGAGTTTAGGAACAGCGCCGCTTGTGCTGTGTTCGTTGTTAAAACTGACAATCTTTATTTAGAACAGGTCTTTGAAGAGTTTACGGAATTATTGAAAATTTTCTCTCGAATCTTTTTGGTCGTCAATATTGACGCAAGCAAGAGGGACCTCTCCGTAGATGGAACTTTGAAACCGAGTCTTGAAAGCCAAGATCCTGAGCAGATTGTTAGAGCTTTCGAAACTTTGAGCATGAGCGCATCCTTACGGGATGCCTATGAATCGAAAAGATTAAGAATTTTTTCAATCGATCTCCTTAATGCCGCAAGCAATTTACTGTCAACTGGGGGGGAAGACACTAGTGATCCATCTTTGAGCTCATTTAATGCCTTCACGGAGGAATTAACCAGTTATTTAAACAGTAATGAGTATCTCCAGGAGTTTATGGGCGACAGCCTCAAACAAGGGCAACTTTTTTGTGATGAGATTCGGGGATTCCTTTCGCCAAGCCATATGGGCGAATTTGAAAAACTGGCCAACAAGCTCGAGGCAGACCTCGGACTTCTTAAGACAAAGAGGTTGGCAGCCGGCGAAATGCTCAATGCGGACAAAGACGGCGTGTTTCTCTCCGTTCAAAGGAGGCGCCCTGAAATAATCGATGGAATGGCTGAGCACTTTCAGGAAGAGCTACTTGAAACGCTCTTGGAGGAATTACAACAATGGTTGGCAAGTCATGAATCACTGCACGATTTAGGAGCTAATAGATGGTCTCCAACTCTTAATAAATTTTCTCTTAAAATAGCGAAAGAGACATTTAGGAAAGCAAGAAAAGTATTGGAAACTCCTATGGCGGGTGCGGATTTTTCAGAGGAAGCAGTCAAGCTCTTAGCGACATTGGAATTTATGCCCTCTGAAATCGGCAAGGTTGTTTTGAGCGATATAGAAGGACAACTTGACGTGCCTCAATGCAGTATCACAATAGAAGACCATAAAGTTCCAATTAAAAAATCATTCTGGGATTGGATATTCCTTAGAAGTCCAGCGTCGATCAGGCGCCGGACATTTGGAACGCCAGATTCCTTAGACCTGCCTATTCCACCTAATGTTAAATCAAAGAGAATTGGAGAAGTGGGAAAGGAATCTTTGATTGATGTCTTTGAGCAATATGTAGCCAATCATTTCCCTCAGATCCCAGCCATTTGCGCCAAGCAAATCATTACCCAGTATATTGAAAACTTTTCAAAAAAGTTGATACAAAGATTGGAAAATACCAGGGCCGAGATTGAAGCTCAGCTAAACACTTTACAGGGACAAATTGATGAAATCGAGTCCGTTAAGGCTTCTTTTGGAAAGTTGGAAGCTAGCGTCG
>CBFHOE010000001.1:205884-208503 GCA_965657355.1 Limisphaerales bacterium
ATTTATTTGAGAATTCTGTTGATGAGTTGTTCGAACAGCATCTCAAGGTAGAGCCAGAAGAAGAGGTGGAAATAGAACTCGTAAATGGCAGCGACTCATCAGACCTGCCTGAAATCTCTAATGAGACTGATAAAGAGGGAACTGCTGTCGGCAACCCTGAAGCTCCTTCAGAAACTATCGACCAACCCAAGGATTTAGAACGTGACTCTAAGCCAGTCGGAAGCGATGAAGGGGATCATGACAATCCAACTGTCATAAAATTAAAGGATTCAACACCTCCATCCTCTTAAAAAGCAAATCCATACCCCTTATAAAATAAGCGTGAAGATGTTTCTTGCCTAATTTTTATGTAATAATCGGGGATCATCTTTGTTGAAGATCGTTCATTTTAGCGTAAAAATACGGGATGTCCTTATTAGCGCGAAAAAATTGGTCCTTATGGGCTTTGGTTTTTCTGATTTTTTCCATGAGGAATGGTCTTGCCTCGGATGTTGGTGACATTTCCTTTGCGAACCAAATTCGCTCCATTCTTTCGGATAAATGTTTCGCATGTCACGGGCCAGATAAATCGAAACGCAAAGCAAACCTGCGACTCGATACAAAAGAAGGGATGCTTGCGTCAGGGAAGTCTGGATTCAAAGCGGTGATTCCAGGGAATGTTTTGAAAAGTGAGCTACATGCAAGAATCGTTTCCACGGATGCTGACCTAGTGATGCCACCTCCTGAAAATGGAAAATTTCTCACTGATGAGGAAAAACAACTCATAGAAAAATGGATTGCGCAAGGGGCTCAATGGGAAGAACATTGGGCTTTCGTCAAACCGAAAAAAACCAAATTACCTAAGATTGATTCGGTGGATTCTGCCATGGCGAAAAATCCAATTGATCTTTTTGTGCTATCGAAGCTCGAGGAAAAAGGGATGGGAATGAACCCGCCCGCGAACAAATCCGATCTACTTCGCCGGCTAACTTTTGACCTCATTGGCTTACCACCTACGCTGGAGCAAGTTGAAGATTATATTCATGATAAATCCGATGATGCTTATGTTAAGGCCGTCGATAGAATCCTCCGATCGGAAAATTTCGGTGAACACGTGGCAAGATACTGGCTTGATGCTGCTCGATACGGGGATACACATGGTCTGCATTTAGACAATTACAGAGAAATGTGGCCATATAGAGACTGGGTCATTGAGGCTTTTAATTCAAACATTCCCTACGATCAGTTTGTAAAAGACCAATTAGCAGGTGACCTTTATCAAAAACCGACAACAAACCAAATGGTAGCAACGGGTTTCAACCGCTGCCACGTTACAACTGGAGAAGGGGGATCCATCAAAGAAGAAGTCTTCATCCGAAACGTAGTTGAAAGAGTTGTTGCCACGGGAACAGTTTTTATGGGACTGACTCTGGATTGTAGTCGCTGTCATGACCATAAGTTTGACCCAATCACCATGCAGGACTTTTATTCTCTCTCCGCATATTTCAATAGCCTTGATGGTAACCCGTTGGACGGAAATCGAAAAGACCATGCACCCGTAATGAAGGTGCCAACCCGATACCAAGAACAAAAGATTATTGGGCTGAAATCAAAGCTAAGTAGTATTGAGAAGGTTCTCAAAAGTGATTGGCTAGAAGTTGATGCATTGCAGGAAGGTTGGGCCAATTCATTACAGCAGAAAAAAGAAGAGGAGCTCGATACTCCAGTGTTATATGCATGGTCGACTGTTGGGCCATTTCACGAAACGAGAGAGAATTTGACCACTAAGAATCAAGGCCCAGAAGGAAGGCGTGTTGATCTAAAAGATGTTTTTATGCCCGGGGGAGGAATAATTCTGGACTGGAAGGTGCGGTCTGATTGGAAGGATGGAAAAGTTATTTCTGATCTTTCTGGTGATTACGCAGCCAACTATTTGTTCAGAACTATCAATGTTAAAGAACCTCAGAAATTGACTGTCAGTTTGGGAAGCGATGACGGGATAAAGGTTTATCTGAATATGAAGTTAATTTTGGATAAAGATGTCTCCAGAGGGGTTGCAGCTGATCAAGAAAAGTTAATACTAGACCTCCAAAAAGGTAATAACAACTTATTGATAAAAATTATGAATTATGGGGGGGCGACTGGATTTTATTTTAAGATGAAACCTAATGAGCCAGAGCATCCTGAGGAGGTATTGAAAATCGTCATGAGGTCTTCAAATGAACGATCGATGAGCGAGAACAAAAAGCTCAGAGATTATTTTCGAAATAAAATAAGCGACTACCCTGAGTTACTGGAAAAATTGGCCGAGGCAAAAGAACTAAAATCGCAGATAAATGAAGTAGAAAGTCAAATTCCAATATCGTTGGTTTGGAAAGAAAAAAAAGAACCTGTAGACGCTTATATCCTCAAACGGGGTTCCTATCAGGATCGTGGAGAAAAAGTTCTAAGACAGACCCCAAAAGTTTTACCAAAACTGAACCCAGATTATCCCAATAATAGGTTGGGCCTAGCTATGTGGCTTACGGACCAAGAGCATCCATTGACTGCTCGTGTCGCCGTTAACAGAATTTGGCAACAAATTTTTGGTACAGGATTAGTAAAAACGAGTGAGGATTTCGGAACGCAGGGAGAGTTCCC
>CBFHOE010000001.1:208603-213031 GCA_965657355.1 Limisphaerales bacterium
GATGGCTTGTGGTTCGCAGTCGGATACTCCGGCTCAAATACCGTCCAGTTTAAGGCAGATATTGATCCGGAAAAAACGCATCGAAGATCCATCTATACTTTTCACAAAAGGACATCACCACCCCCTCAGATGAACATCTTTGATGGTCCCTCACGTGAGGCCTGTGTCATGAGGAGAGAAAGAACAAATACGCCTATGCAGGCATTGTTGCTGTTAAACGATCCTCAGTTTATTGAGGCTGCCATTGGTTTTGCTCAACGTGGAATGGATAGAGGCTTTGATCAACCACGGGATATTTGCAGATGGATGTTCAGCAATGCATTGCTGAGGTCGCCGACAGAATTGGAATTAAACCTTTTAGTTAAATGCTATAATGAAGAAAAAGGTGCCTTCGATAAGGCTATAGATAGAGCGCAAAATCTTCTTTCTGTTGGAAATTTCACAGGGAGAAAATTTGATAAACCTGCTGAGATGGCAGCCCTGACGATGGTCAGTAACCTTATCCTGAACACAGACGAAATACTTAATAAAAATTAATTACTAATTACAAAATCCTGCATTTTCAGGCTTATTTTTAAATGAAAGACTTAGTGCCAGATCAGCCAATTTTGGATTACGCCGCAGCTCAAACCAGAAGGCATTTTTTCCATACGACTTCCATGGGGCTAGGCCTTGCTGCTTTAGGGTCAATGTTACCGAGTCGAGAGGTAAACGGAAATTCACTGTCTCAGGATATGGCTGAAAGGGTTATAAAGCGATTCGCTCCCAAAGCAAAAAGGGCAATTTATTTGTTCATGGCTGGAGCTCCCTGCCAAATGGATCTCCTAGATCATAAACCGGAAATGAAAAAGTATTTTGACCAGGACCTACCAGAATCAATTAGAAATGGTCAACGGCTTACCACTATGACCTCTGGTCAAAAGCGGTTCCCCATAGCCCCATCAAAATTCAAATTCTCTCAACATGGAAAGAGTGGGAGGTGGATTAGCGAATTGTTACCTTATCATTCTCGTATGGTTGACGACATCGCTGTCCTAAGAGGATTACACACAGAAGCCATCAACCATGACCCTGCTATCACATACATATGTACTGGAAATCAGCTACCAGGAAGAGCCAGTTTGGGGAGTTGGCTTAGTTATGGACTTGGGAGTATGAACAAAGATCTTCCTTCATTTGTTGTAATGACGCCGCGCTGGTCTGGAAGAAAGGTCGCCCAGGCCTTGTATAATAGATTATGGGGTAGCGGCTTTTTGCCTGCCAAATATCAGGGGGTCTCTCTGCGTGCTTCTGGGGATCCAGTGCTCTTTTTATCCAATCCCAATGGCATTTCTCCCAATGAGAGAAGAATCATGCTAGACAAGCTTTCCCAATTAAACCAGCAGACGCTGAATAAGTTTAGTGACCCGCAAACACAGGCGCGTATGGACCAATATGAAATGGCATTTAACATGCAGACCTCCGTGCCTGAATTGACTGACTTAAGTGACGAACCTGACTCCGTCCTTAAAATGTATGGACAGGATGCAAAAACCCCTGGCACTTACGCTGCTTCCTGCCTGCTTGCTCGCCGGATGGTAGAAAAAGATGTCCGTTTCGTGCAGATATTTCACCGGGGGTGGGATCAACACGGCAACATAGGCGGGGATCTTCCCAACCAGGCTAAGGATATAGATCAACCCTCGTGGGCTCTCATTCAAGACCTGAAACAAAGGGGATTGCTAGATGATACCCTCGTCATTTGGGGCGGTGAGTTTGGTAGAACCATTTATTGTCAGGGTGCTCTATCGAAAGATAACTACGGACGAGATCACCATCCTCGTTGTTTTTCCATGTGGATGGCTGGGGGGGGAATTAAGCCTGGAATTGTTCATGGACAGACTGATGAATTTTCATACAACGTTGTGAAGGATCCAGTACATATCCATGAGTTGAATGCGACGATATTAAAACTGATGGGGATAAATCACAGGAATCTATCCGTGAAATTTCAAGGCCTTGATGTGAGGTTAACAGGCGTCGAGGCCGTTAATCCAGTCGAGAGTATTCTCATATAGCGGATTCAAATCCGTATTTTACTCAATGGCCATGAAGGTAAAATTTCACTGTCCAAATGACAGAGTCCATCTTTAGCTTTTTTATATTTTGCTGCTGCTAGCGATGCAACCATTGCCGCGTTATCGGTGCAAAATTTGATAGGAGACGGTTTGAAATGTATTTTATGTCTATGGCAGTGGTATTCCAAACTTGATCTCAGACCAGAGTTTGCAATGACTCCACCAGATGCAGAAACTGTTTTACAATTTAATTTTAAGGCGGCTTTGATTGTTTTTGCTGTGAGTACCTCAGTGATTGCCATTTGGATGCTCGCGCACAGATCACATCTCCCTTGGTCTGATTCGATAACCCCGGGGTTGTCTCGAAGGAAATACCTTACAGATGTTTTTAAACCGCTGAAACTGAAGTCGAAATTTTTGTCGTGAAGCATTGGGCGAGGAAATCTGTAGGCTTTTGGATTTCCCATACTTGCGAGTTTATCCACATGAGGGCCACCTGGATAAGGGTAACCCATTAATTTTGCGACCTTATCAAAGCACTCTCCGGCAGCATCATCAATTGTCGTTCCCAGAATTTGGTAACGACCAAGCCCTTCAACAATGACGAGGATGGTATGCCCTCCACTCACGATTAAACCGATGAAGGGATAATGATCATCAGCGAGTTCCCAATGACCATTTTTTTGGTTCAAAAATGGAGAAAAAAGATGTGCCTCATGGTGGTGGACCCCCATAAACGGGATGTCTAATTGAAGTGCCATGCCTTGGCCAAAATAAAAACCAGTCCTCAAAGCATTAGGAAGGCCAGGCCCTCGAGTTGCTGCTATAAGGTCTATCTGGTTTTTGGATATCTTGGTTTTTTTAATTATTTCCGAAACAAGTGGCGACAGATTCTGCAGATGCTCCCTGGTGGCTAATTCAGGGACAACCCCGCCATATTTTTCGTGGATCGTTGTTTGTGAAGAAACGAGCTGGTGGATGAGCCCTGATCCATTAGATAAGGCGACACTCGTATCGTCGCATGACGATTCAATTCCTAAAACTAATGGAGTGCTCCTCATTCACTACATTTTGACTAGGTCGCGACCTTTATATTTCCAAACCCTAATTTGGCGAAATTCATGATTATTTAATCTTTGCCAGAGATTCTGTTGGATTTCTTTTTTCGTAAAATGCCTCGTATTTGGAAACGCCCAAAAGAAGATCAAAAGCTCTGTCGAGCTGTCTATCTGTTGCCGTTCGAATTTTTTCTAATTCTTCCTCAGATAAATTCGAAGCCTCCGGAAAGTTTCTCTTTTTAGCCAAAAGTTCTTTCTCCTCCATGCTTACCGGAACTTCGATATCTGGAGCAATGCCTTTACCATGTATAACATTGTGGCTCGGCGTGTAATATTTAGCTGTTGTCAACCTAAGTGCCGATTCGTCAGGAAGAGGGATGATACTTTGAACAGATCCTTTGCCAAATGTCTGCTCCCCTAAAATGATCGCCCTTTTCGCGTCCTTCAAACAGCCGGAAACGATCTCCGAAGCCGAAGCCGAAGCCCCATTCACCAAAATGACAACTGGTAGACCGGGGAATTGATCTCTGTTTCGTGATTTGAAAACCGACAAAACTTTTCCCTTTCGACCCTCGGTTGTGACAATAAGTTGGTCCTTAGGGAGAAATTTCTCACAAATTTTGACCGCTTGGTCCAAAAGACCACCGGGATTGTCTCGCAGGTCAAGAACAAGGCCTCGCATGCCAGAATCATCCATGGCTTTTATTGCTGCGTCGAATTCTTCGGTAGTTTTTTCACCAAATTTGCTAAGCCTTATGTATCCGAAGTTATTGTCATTCAGTGGGAATAATTGCTTTCCGTTGATGTCCCTCGCTGTGTTTACGGTCACTACGGCTCGCGTTAATGTCAGTTCTTTCTTTTCTTTTTTTGTGGAATCCAAAACTTCGATATTTACCTGTGTTCCTGGTCGCCCTCTCAATATTTTGACGGCATCTTGAATCTTGATTCCAGCTGTTGCAGTGCCGTCTATTGAGATTATGGTTTCTCCTGATTTTAGCCCAGCTCGAGCGCCTGGTGTTCCATCGATAGGAGAGATGACTAGGAGCCCCTCCGACGTTGCTTGGACGACAACACCAATGCCACCAAACTCGCCCTCTGTATCCTCTTTAAGATTATCGTATTTTTCCGGAACCATGAATTCAGTGTGTGGATCCAGTGTGTTCAGCATTCCTCTGAGGGAACGGTGAATAAGCTCCCTGTATGTCAACTTGTCTCCATCCACATATTGTTTGTGGACGGCTTCAAGGGCACGTGTGAAAACTGCGATATTCGGATAGATATTGTCATTTTCATCCGTTTGAGCACTGATGAAG
>CBFHOE010000001.1:213127-226447 GCA_965657355.1 Limisphaerales bacterium
AACATGCCTGTCCCAACCATGAGATGAATGCTCAAGATTATCACCGTTATTTTTAGGAAGTTTTTTTTCATATTGTCGAGTAACTACCAGTGTTGCGGAACTAAAGAGTCACTTTTATTCTTACCCCAAAATATATGAAAGATCAAACCTGTACCAGGGTATTACTTGACATAGATGGTTTATAGGAAACGTCCAAATACTGGTTTATTCCGGAAAAACCCAAATGTTAGATATGAAATTTTTGCATGATGGAATAGGCGCTTTTCTGCGTTTGGCAACCGTAACTGCCTTTATTTTTGTGGGTCACTTGCTACTCTCAGGCACGGCTTTATCGGCAACATATGGCCAGCAGGTAGTTGCCGGTGTTCTCATGGGAGAAGCCGAAGGAGAAGGGATCAAAGGTATGTATGCTGTTGCTGAAGTTATTAAAAAAAGGTGCGAATTAAAACAACTTAGCCCATTAGCTATCGTGAAAGAGCCAAAGCAGTTTAGTTGTCTCAACAATATAACGCCTCCCCAACTGATTCGTAAACATTGGCGAAAAAAGTCATGGAGCCAGGCTCTTTTTATTGCCCGAATCCTTTATAATCACCCTCAAAAGTTGACAAATTATACCAAAGGCGCAACTCACTATGCGACTTTCATACCCTATTGGGCAAAAAATAAGAAACCTACGATAATCATTGGCAGACATATCTTTTGGGATTTAAAGCGCATTTGAGAATCAAGCTCGTTATTTTTATAGTGTAATGTTCACGTTTTATTTGTTTCCATAGACCTCCTTATTTAAGTTTGAGGTTTGCATCATGGACTCTGAAAAAAAATCGATGGCTAATGTTGAATTACAAAAGGCAACGGAGAATGGATCTGATATATTGCATGAGCTTGAAATTAAAGATGCGCAGATCATTTTTTCAGCTGTCTGGGAAGAGCTCGAGGAGGAGTACGGTCGGGATAATCTGAAATTTGCAAAAGAGCTCATTTTGCTTGGAGGGGCCCCGGGGGCAGGCAAAGGGACACAAACTCGATTTATTCTCAAAACACGGGGGCTGACGTGCCCTCCAATCGTTGTGAGCTCTTTGTTGACAAGCCCTGAGGCACAGGCCATCAAAGATATTGGAGGAATTGTTGGCGACAGGGAAGTTCTTCGCATCGTTTTTAAAAAACTGCTCGAGCCAGAATTCAGGGATGGGGCGGTTTTGGATGGATTTCCGCGAACGCACGTTCAGGTAGAGTGTTTTAAGCTGCTCATCCAGAAAATGAAGGAATTGAGAAGGATATATTGGGATACACCTCTCAAGGGGAAATTCCGAAATCCTACGGTTCATATCATGGTTCTGTTTGTCGGTGAAAAAACGAGTATCGAGCGGCAAATCAAAAGAGGCCTCCAGGTAATTGAGCATAATAGAGAAGTTGAGGAAACGGGGATTGGTAATTTTTACGAATTAAGGTCCACTGATTTAGACCCACATAAGGCAAAAAGACGCTACCAAGTATTCAAGGAGCAAACTTGGGATGCTTTACAATCTCTACAACAGACCTTTCATTACCATTTCATTAATGCTGAAGGTGCTGTTTCTGAGGTCGAACAGAATATTCTCAATGAATTGAGTTATCAAAGTACTCTTGAGCTCGATCCCTCAACCTATGACAATCTGAAAGATATCCCTCTAGCGCAGGATATTGTCGTCCATGCAAGGCAGGATTTAGTCAGACGCCTCGATGTTTATGAAACTGAATCTTCAGAACTTTTTCACAAGGTCATAGGTTATATTCAAAATAAAATAATGCCCATTGTCATGAGGCATTCGTTTTCAGGACATGCTTGTATTAATACAGAGGACGAGCTATTTCACGACCCAACCTCACTTGCCATGCTGATCGATGTATTCTCTGAACGTGGCTACCATGCAGTGGTCGATATTCACAGGATTGAAGTACCGCAACATTACGATACTCAGACTGGTGAAATTACATGCAGAGAGAAGAAGGTTTATAGAATCCATATTTATTTTCAAGGCAGTGAAATCCGTCGGGGATAAATTTCGATTACGCTATATCCTCACGCATTATATTTTTAAAGTGTGTCGTCATCACGAGAGCGGCGACTTCACTTCTAAATACATTCTCGCCTATGCAAACCAATTTGGAATCGATTTTCTCTAATTGTGAATATTCTTCGGTTGTAAAATCCCCTTCAGGTCCGATCCATAAAAAAATTGGCGATTTGGACTCTAATTTTTTTGGTAATTTCGAACGACCATTCGCGTGAAGGCTGGCTACATAATTCTGAGCCTTAAGAGCCTTAAGGTTTTGATTGTCCAGAAACTCACTCAAAGTCATTGGGTTTTGAATACTTGGAGTCCAAGGATTTCCTGATTGCTTGCAGGCCTCAATCGCCACCTTTTCCCACTTATCTCTTTTCCTACTCATCTCCGTCATTTCATTAGGCTTTTTATATTCACAATGCCTAGTGATAACCGGACAAATAGCACCCACGCCCGCTTGAGTGCACATTTGTATCGCAGCTTCCATGGATTTATTTTTTAAAACAGCTTGAACAAGGTGTAGGGAAGGGAACTGAGCTTTTCTAAACTCAGCTGATTTTATGATACCTCTTACTACTTTATGCGCAGATTCCTGCACCGTTCCCTCACCATACCAGCCTCGGCCATTCATCCATACGATGCTGTCACCAGGTTTTACACGAATGACTTTAGCTGCATGTATCGCATCATATTCATTCAATTGAAAGACATCTCCCGGGTGATAGTGATCCCTCATATCATTAATAAAAAACCTGTTCATGATAACCCAGGGGCAGTCTCTCAATCGCTTAATTAGCAGTCATTATAATTTATTTGAAGAAATCTTTCGCCCTTTCGAGAAAGTTTTTTGCAATCGGATTTACGTCTTCTCCGCATAATTCGGCAAATTCCTGCAATTTCTCTTTCTGTTTTTGATTTAAACGGGTGGGAACTTCTACGCTGACCCGAATAAGTAAATCACCAACGCCATGACCCTTAATAGATTTGATACCACGACCGCGGAGTCTAAATGTAGTTCCAGACTGCGTTCCGGATGGGATTTTAATGTTTGCTTTTCCTTGTAATGTCGGAACTTCGACTTCGCCGCCAAGAGTCGCAACAACGAAATTTATGGGGACTTCACAGATAATATTGTCACCCTCTCTATCAAAAATATTGTGCTCTTTGACATGAAGAACGACATAAAGATCACCGCTAGGGCCACCTCGAAGACCGCTTTCGCCATTACCAGTTGAACGAAGACGCGTTCCTGTGTCGACTCCTGGAGGTATTCGCAGGTTGATGGTTGATTTTTTTTCTTCTCGGCCCGAACCACGGCAGATTTTACAGGGTTTCTCAATAATTTTTCCCGTACCTTGACAAGTTGGGCAGGTTTGCTGAATTGAGAAAATCCCCCTGGAGGCAATGACCTGTCCATTACCACCGCATGTCTGGCACGTTTTCTTTCCTGAACCATCTGCTGCTCCTGAACCATTGCAAGAAGAGCACTGGTCTGCTTTGGAAATAGAAATTTCTTTTGTTGCACCCAATGCGGCTTCTTCAAAAGTAATTTCTAAATCATATCTTAAGTCCGAGCCTCTCTCTGGACCATTTGGATTGGATCTGCCTCCTCCTCCGAAAAATTCTTCAAAGATACTACCTCCGGCACCGCCGCCACCGCCGCCGCCGTTGAAGACTTCTCGGAAAATATCGAATGGGTCATGGAACCCGCCACCTCCACCGCCTGCGGAAGATCGACCATTGAACGCAGCGTGACCATATTGGTCATAAGCAGCTTTTTTCTGTGCGTCACTGAGGACTTCATAAGCTTCACTGGCCTCTTTAAATTTATCTTCTGCTTCTTTGTTGCCAGGGTTTTTATCCGGGTGGTACTTCACCGCCATTTTCCGATAAGCTTTTTTAATCTCATCGGGTGTAGCGGATTTATTGGTTCCCAAAATTTCGTAGTAATCTCTTTTGGCCATCTGTGGTGTAACCTAAAATTGTTTTATTTAATTGAAGACGGAGGTTTCGATTGAATTCAAATCTAGTCCTCAGGATTTATTTTTGATTGTTCTGGCTCTCCGTTAGCTTTTTTCGCGACGTAAACTGAAGCAGGTCGTATGAGTCTGTCCCTCAGCTTGTAACCTTTCCTAAGCTGTTTTAAGACGTGACCTTCTGCAACGTCCTCAGATTCTTCTTCACCTAATGCATCGTGGAGTGCTGGGTCAAAAACTTGTCCGGTAGCATCGACCTCCTGAAGGCCATTGTCGCTCAGCAGGTTTTTCATCTGTCCCAGAATCATCTCAACCCCTGTTTTCATGGCATCTAGATTCATTTCACTGGATTGAGACGCAGCGGCAAGAGCTGCCTCGAAATTATCTAATACGGGAAGTAAATCTGAAATTAGGCCTTCATTTGCCCTTTTTCTGCTTTCGTCTTGATCTCTGGCGCTGCGTTTCCTGAAATTGTCTAGCTCGGCTTTTTCGCGCAAGTATCTTTCCCAATTCGCTTGAGCTTTGTCAGCAGTTTCTTGAAGTTTTTTCAATTCAAGGTTGCTGATTTCGATTATTTTTTCCTCTTCCTCATCCGCCGAATCAAGTCTTACCTCGCCTTCGGTTTCGACGTTTTCGGCATCTTTAGCATCGGAATTTAACTCGTTTTCCGTGTCAGCTGCTTCGTTTTCTTCTATATTTACTTCGCTTTTTGACTCGTCTTCTTTCATCTATGGTGATCTGTAACTCTCGATAAATTTCACCCACAGGGGTTTCCGGTTACAATATAACAGATTCTCATCAATGCCCAAGCTACCTTTTGACCAAAATGCGGTGTATTGCCTAAATCTGTTGGAAATTTATGATAAATTGAAAGATAATTGAAAATATGAATCAGCATCTACCTACTACCCATGGTAAATTTTTGACAAGGAGAGAGTTTCTTGCCAGGTCTGGAATGGGATTTGGGATGCTGGGTTTATCCTCCATCAGGGGGTTGGGTGCTCGCCAAGTTAGCCAAAACCCACTCACCCCCAAAGACTCACACTTCGCTCCCAAGGCCAAACATGTTATCCACATATTTGCCAATGGCGGCATATCGCATGTTGATACATTTGATCCAAAACCATCATTACGAAAATATGCGGGCAAAGCGCTGCCGATGGAAAACTTGAGAACAGAGAGGAAAACAGGTGCAGCCTTCGCCAGTCCATACAGTTTTCAGAAATACGGGCAAAGCGGAATTGAGGTTTCAGAAATATTTCCACACACAGCCCAATGCGTCGACGATATGGCTATCATAAGGAGTATGCATGCTGATGTGCCCAATCATGAGCCATCTTTGATGCTCATGAACTGCGGGGATGCAAGACTAATTCGTCCTTGTTTGGGATCCTGGCTAAGCTATGGGTTGGGGACTGAAAACCAGAATCTCCCAGCATTTATAGCGATGTGTCCCAACGGATATCCTATTCAGGAGTCGCAGAATTGGCAGGCGGGTTTTCTGCCCTCCATCTATCAGGGAACCTATGTCGATACAAAACACTCTGAAGTTGAGAAATTAATCGAAAACATCCGGAATAAGTCCCTATCGCTCGCACAACAGAGAAAGCAAATCGATCTCCTCCAGAAACTCAACAGAGATCATATGCTCAAGAGAGAAAAAGATAAGAGCCTCGAGGCAAGAATTTCATCATTTGAGCTCGCTTATCGAATGCAGATGGAGGCCAGTGATGCCTTCGATATTTCCAAAGAACCTAAACACATTCGGGAAATGTATGGCAACGGCACTCAGGCGAGACAGATTCTTATTGCGCGTCGATTAGTAGAGCGGGGTGTCAGGATGGTTCAGGTCTGGCATGGGCAAGGTCAGCCTTGGGACAATCACGATGATATTGAGAAAAGACACCGTCAACTCGCTCGCCAGTGTGATCAGGCTATAGCTGCGCTGATAAAAGATTTGAAGCAACGTGGTCTTCTCGATGAAACCCTCATCGTTTTTGGTGGTGAATTTGGAAGAACCCCTACAGTTGAACTACCGACTCCTGGGGCCAACGCTGGAAAGATTAATGGGCGTGACCATAACCATCACGGTTTTACTATGTGGATGGCTGGTGGCGGAGTAAAGGGTGGTGTTGTCCATGGAGCAACCGATGAATTTGGATTTAAGGCGGCCGAAAATCCAGTCCATGTTCATGATCTGCATGCAACGATCCTTCATTTGCTAGGCTTTGATCACGAAAAATTAACCTTTAGACATGCGGGTAGAGATTTTCGATTGACTGATGTTCATGGTAAGGTCGTCCAAAACATTATTTCATAATCAGATTTTTAATCATTGCGTTTTTTTCAGTAGGTAGGAATTCACTTGCTTTTGTGAATGTTTTCTCAAAGCATTTTGAATATGGTAAAGTTTCTTCACACGCGCATACGAGTTAGTAACCTGGATCAATCAATTGAATTCTACACCAAATTGGGATTCGAATGCACACGCCGTAACGATAAATCGCCTGCAGGTAACCAACTGGCATTCATGGAACTTGAAGGAAATGCTCATTTTCTCGAACTGTGTTACTCACCTGATTTCAAAGTCGAGTTTCCTGAAGATCTCATGCACACGGCAGTTGGGGTGGACGACATTATGGCCTATTGTGGTGATTTAGTGAAAAAGGAAATTGAAATATGGCCAAGCGATTGGAGAGAATCCTTCCAATCCGGCGCCAAATCCAAAATGGCCTTTGTCACCGATCCAGATGGATATGAGGTTGAAATATTAGAAAGGTAATTGATGGTCCTAACCATCCCAAATCAATTGACCAGTCGCTGAAATGAAAATCATTTTAAACAAGTCCAAATTTATACTCTTCTTTCTCGTTTTTTTAGTCGCGAGTAGTCTCAGCGGAGGTGAATTTTTGTTTCAGTCGTCTGACGATTGGCACGGTTATAAAAGGCATGTATACAAAAACAAGGACGAGGATTATACCGCATTTGTAGTGAGGCCAAAAAAAGGTGCCAAAGGTTACCCCTGGATCTGGCGGGCCCGTTTTTTTGGTCATGAGCCACAACTAGACCTCTCACTTTTAGACATGGGATATCATCTTGCCTATTGTGACGTTAGCCAACTGTTTGGATCTCCTAAAGCAGTCCAAAGGTGGGATTTATTCTACGCCTGGGCCCGCGAGGAATACGCTCTAGCACAAAAAGTTATCCTTGAAGGAATGAGTCGTGGGGGACTTGTTGTTTACAATTGGGCCGTAGCCAACCCGGACAAAGTCTCGCTTATCTATGCTGACAATCCAGTGATTGATATCAGAAGCTGGCCCGGTGGAAAAGGAATAGGAAAGGGTTCGCCTAATGACTGGAGTAAGTGCTTAAAAGTATATGGGGTCGATGAAAAAAAATTAAATGCGGATTCATTTCTGCCAACAAGCAGGCTTAAGAAACTTGCTCAGCAAAAAGTCCCGCTTCTGCATATCGTTGGATTGTCTGATAAAGTCGTTCCAGTCGAGGAGAATACATCCTTGATCGAAGAAAAATACAAACAACTCCAAGGGCCAATAAAGATAATAAAGAAACCAGGTGTTGGGCACCACCCACATTCACTAAAAGATGTGACTCCCATCTTGGATTACATAATCAATTCTAGTTTGTAGAAATAGAGACTTTAAAGCCTTTACCTTCTTTCAATCTTTATTTTAGGTTCGACTGGTGGCATTCGAGTCGCAAAATAAAGACTCAATAATAAAATTACAGCTCCGGTCATTTGAATGAGATCCATCGATTCATTGGCTAAAAACCAACCGAGAAAAATCACTATCACTGGTTGCAATAGGAGGCTTATTGATGCAAGGCTCGCTGGTAAATGCCCAAACGCAAAAACGATTAAACCCTGGCCTCCAATATGGGATATTAACGATAGTCCCAAGAGAGCCCAAGCTGTCTTGGAAGTGGTTATTGCAAACTGCTCGCCTTGAATCAAAGCAGCGGTAAGCAATATGATAAAAGCACTAATTCCCGAGTAGGATAAAATAATAACAGGACCAATTCTATGGTTTCTAAGATGCTTGACACAGAGTTGATAAGCGCCATAAAAAAAGGCAGTCGTCAAGGCGCAGACGTCTCCTATGAGCGCCAGCCCTCCTTTTGAAATATTTGCTTTGACTAGCATGCTCATTCCTATTGCAGCACTTATCAAAATGATTCCATACATTGGGTGGATTTTCTCTTTGAAGAAAAATCGAGCACCTAGGACGACGAATAAAGGAGCCGCGTTAGCAATTAATGTCGAGTTTGCCAAAGTCGTCAAATGAATTGACTTGTGCCAAAAGCCCATATCCAACGCAAACATTGCCCCCGCCAAACAAAACCATGGCCACAAACTTTTTGATGGTAAATTTTCCTTCCTGTGAGAAGTCTGGGTTCCACACTGCTGAAATAAAATAATCCCCCAGAGAATTGGTTGAGCAAAAAATATCCTGTAAAACGCAGTTGCTGTCGGTCCGGTTTCGCTTAAACGGACAAAAACGGGTGCCAGGGCAATAGCAGTCGCCCCCCCAACTAGGGCTAATAAACCAATCAAACTTGGTTTATTAACTTCATTATGATGGGGCTCTCCTTCTCGTTGCGACATTAAGGGGATTTTATGATTTATAAGCCAAATTGCTTAAATATCGAAATATGCATCTTGGCATAATCTATTTCTTATTCAAGACTCACTAAGTGAAATCTGGACATTCAAAATTGGTTTTCTCAGCGATTGATCAATATGGTGGCGTACAGGTTAAGGAATCATCCGGGATTAGAAGTCTTTATTTTGACAACGAAGTCATTCAATCCAGCACGTCTCTCGAGGATCCCACAAAGCCAATCCTCGAATATATACAAGGAATGGGTCTGGGTTTTTACGCACCAATCAAAATTTCTAATATCTTGATTTTGGGAGGTGGCGGAGGTTCCCTGATTAATTTGGCGAGGAAAATGCATCCAGAATGTCATATCGACGTCGTCGAAAGGAGCGGCGCTGTTGTCAAGGCTGCGCTTGAGGCGATGCAAATGCAAAAAGATACAAAAATCCAAATTCACGTTTCTGATGCCTTGTCATTTTTAACATCGGTAGGAACTCAACCTAAATATGATTTGATCTTCATTGACTTGTTTGATTCAGACGGGCCCGCTTTGGAATATAGCAACTTGGAGTTTTCCTCTCGAATAGTGACTTTATTAAATCCAAAAGGAATAGTATTGGCAAACTTATGGAAGCATGCCAGGAGGTCGAGTAAACTTCTTACAGACAATATTTCATCTTCACTGGGGAGACACGGATATCGATGGCCTTTACCGTCTGGATTAAATCTGATTTTTATAGCTGGGCGAATGCTAGATTATGATTTTCTCAGTGACTGGAAAAAAACTGTTGTGGCTAGTAAGAGTGATAATTTCTCAGAGCGGATAGTTTTAATTAACTCATTATGTCACTCAGTTATTCCTTTAAGTGGAAAATGAAAAAGACATATACTTACTTGCATGTTGTTCTTTTATCTCCATCACGTTTAGTGATGCCTCGAGCATCCAGGAGTTCCAAAAATGGAACCATTATTTTACGTGATGCCTGAATCACATCTTTGAGCTGAGATACTGTCGCCGGTCCGTTTGTTTGGATAAATTTCACTACTTGATCTGCATATTCATTGAAAATATCTGTAGGTATAAAGATGGCGCTGCTCACAGCGGTGACTTCCCCGTTATCCTCCAAAAAGGTTAAAGCTTTTTTATCGGTATCAGTCACAATGAATGCTCTGAAATTACTGGGATCTAAAGGATTTTGTCGAAGCCCTATCATGATTTTATGTGCTGCAGGTTTCAGCGCCTCTGGAAGGAAGATTTGATGAGATTGATGATGGATAAAATCTCCTTTTATTATAAAACCGTTTACCGCCAGCTCCTCCTTAAGTTCTGGTAAAAACTCAACGGGAAACCCATTTCTTTGCAAGCTGGCAGTTAAAGACTGCATTCTTAGCCCGACTTTCTCGGGCTTGGCCTCATGTTCCTTTGTGACAAGCGACTCAGCATGCTTAATGTGTTTGCTCCACCACCTGGCATCTAGTAAAGTTTGGCTTCTCTGGAGGACTTTTATGTTTTTACCGAGCTCATAAATGGTTTTTTTTAGCTCGTCGTATGATTGAAAAACAATCTTATTGAAGCTATCAAGCAAAGTGAAATTGTCTCTTTTTACTTGTGATAATATTAAGCACTGAAGCGACATTTTGTTTTCAATTCTTGCTTGAAGTAATTCTAATTGAGAATTGTGGTGGAGTTTATGATGTCCGGGGCAAGGGTCTATCACGGTGCCTCCGGCGAGGGTCGCTTTTTGTGACCAATCTCTGATGATAAAACGGTCTCCAATCTTTAAATGGATGGGGAATTCTAATTTAATTTGAGCAAAACATTTTTCACTATGAAGTAGATTTCTCTTTCCTTTGAGTGAAATTCGCGCCTGGTAGTTTCCGGCACCACTATGGAATCTGACGATGGAATTGTGTTTCAATGGCCGGTTAATTTGATATTGTCCCGACACGAGCCGCTTCGATCTTTCAATTTGTACGTGGAATCTGTCACATGCGTGAGGGGAAGGATCCGTCAATACGACGCTCCCCTTATGAATGATATTTTCCTTATTTTTTCTGTCAGAATTTATGTCAACATGAGCAAGATTTAATGCAGTCCTTGTCCCCGGCTTACTTGAGTCATTGCTTTCGTTGTATGTTTGAATAGCCCTTACTCGACTTTTTATATTTCCAGGTATAATGGTCACTTCTTGGTCTTTTGTGACACCGCCATCTATCAGGGTGCCTGTGACAATAGTGCCGATGCCTTTTTTTGAAAAAATTCGATCAATGGAAAGTCTTCCCTTCTGATGATTTTCCCCCCTCGAGCTTTCTGATAAAAGGTTTTGAAGGGAAGATTTAAAAGGCTTGAATCCCTCACAAGTTTTATTTGATATAGGGACGATTGGCGAAGACTCTAAAAATGTTCCCTCTATTTCTTCTCTAATAAATTCGATTGCTAACTCAAGATCTTCATCAGAGACTAGATCAACTTTAGTAAGTGCTATCAGACCCTTCTGGACTCCAAGATATTCTAGTATTTGTAAATGTTCCTCAGTTTGAGGCATCCAACCATCGTCGGCCGCAACAACTAAAATTGCGGCGTCAACAGTGCCAACACCAGTTACCATATTTTTTACAAAATCTTCATGACCGGGCACATCAATAACCCCAACAACTATATTTTTCTGATGCGTGGTTGGGTTTGTAAGTAAAAAATTGGCAAACCCCAGTTCAATCGTTATGCCTCTTTTTTTTTCCTCTGGGAGTCTATCCGGATCTATCGATGAAAGCGCATGGACCAGTGAGCTTTTTCCGTGATCGACGTGTCCAGCAGTGGCCACCATCCTGTATTCCTTCATGTTGATATTTTACCTTCTAATCCACTTAGTATTTCATACAAGTAATGATCCTCGCATTCTGGTATGGTGCGTAGGTCGATTAAAAGTTTTTCGTCTTCGATTTTACTCGCTATTGGGGTCGCTGGTTTATGAAGTAATTCTAGTTGTAATTTGGTAGCCGACATTAATTTATGGGTGAGCTCTATGCCTGCGCTGGGTATTCGTGCCTTCGGCAACGTTCCGCCCCCCACCGTAGACATTGTTGATACTGCCGCAAATGTCAATTTCGCTGATTTTAAATTTCCGACAATGTTCTCGGCTCTTTCTCTTAATTGGTCCAAGGTTTGATTCCCAACTGAGTGGATAAATACATTTTCCTCAAATGACTTATTAAGATAAGACTCAGCTGTGTATTCAAGTCCACTCAGAATTAATTTATCGCATCTCAGGCACCTGTAAAATGGATTGGACTTTATTCTTTTTACCAAGTCCTCTCGGCCAGCAATGATTCCTGCCTGGGGTCCCCCAAAAAGTTTATCACCGCTAAAGCAAACAAGGTCAACGCCAGATTGTATGACCGTTTCAGGCGTCGGCTCGAGAGGTGTTCCTTCCCAATCTGAAGTTGGGATTATCGCCCCGCTACCGAGGTCCTCAACTAATGGTATCGAATATGATTTTGCCAGTTTTGATAAGTCACAGCGAGGTGGTGACTCTACGAAACCTTCCATATAAAAATTGCTTTGGTGGACCTTTAAAATTAATGCTGTGTGGCTATTTATGGAGTCCTCGTAATCCGTTAGTGTCGTTTTATTCGTTGTGCCAACTTCTTTTAGCTTGGCCCCGGAGGATTCCAAAATATCAGGTATTCGGAACCCCCCACCAATCTGGACTAACTCACCTCGCGAAATTATGACTTCTTTACGGTCTGAAGAAATTAGTTCTTTTAAAATAATCACTAATGCTGCGGCACAATTATTGACTATAGACGTCGCTTCGGAGCCACATATTTGGTTTAATAATTGTTCTGCGTAGACCCCACGTATCCCCCGCTTTCCTTTAGTAATGTCGAATTCCAAATTGTTGTATGAAGTGGCAATTTTTGCTACGTGTTCAGCTGCTTTTGGATCTAAAGGAGCCCTTCCTAAGTTGGTGTGTAAAATGACACCAGTTCCATTGATGACTTTTTGGATCCTCGATCTAGAGAAATTTTTAAGGGCTTTTTGAACCGCTTTTGAAATATCAAATTTAGGTTTCTTTTTTGATGCCACTATGTGACTTCTGATCTCATTGAGCTCAGCTCTGATAATGGAATTAATAATCGATTGTGGCAGGTCGTATTGCTCTAGACTCTGTGCAAGTTTTTCCACCGAAGGGATGGATCTGAGTAGTTCCTGTATGCTTTCTTGTTCATTCACTTTAATCTTTTCATCCATGATTATCGGAATACCTAAAGCTTAGCATTTAATGATATAATTAGAAAGGCGGTACTTGCACGCGGGTGCTCAGAGCCCATAATTAAGGAATGTTTGGTACCTCGCAGATACCTATTTCCAAAGAATTACTCCTTATAGGCGGGGGGCATTCTCACGTGGCTGTACTAAAAAGTTTTGGTATGAACCCCGTGCCTGGATTGAGGGTGACTCTTATTAGCCCAGATACCATGGCTCCATATTCTGGTATGTTGCCTGGATTGATATCGGGTCACTATACCCACGAGGAAGCCCACATAGACCTCGTTAGGTTGAGCCGGTTTGCTGGAGCTGATTTTATTAGAGATACCGTGACGCGAATAGATCCCGACGAGAAGATAGTTTTTCTTTCGGAAAACCGTCGTTTTTCCTACGACCTGGCTTCG
>CBFHOE010000001.1:226543-237116 GCA_965657355.1 Limisphaerales bacterium
TCGATTAATACTGGATCAACCCCATCGACAGAAACCATTTCCGGCGCTAGCTCATTTGCTTTAAAAATAAAACCAGTTAAGAAATTTTTAGACCAATGGGCGTCATTTGAAAAGGAGTGGTCCTCGAAATTGAAAGCGCCCAAAATAGCTGTTATTGGAGCAGGGGCAGGGGGGGTCGAACTTGTATTATCATTAGATTACCGACTAAACAGAGCCGGCCAATCTAAAGACAATAGATCAAAATGGAACAAAGCCGAGTTCCATATTTTTCAAAAAGGTGAGAAAATTTTACCAACTCATAACAAGGCCGTTAGATCGATGCTTGTGGAAAGTCTGAGAAAAAGAAAAATAAAATACTCTCTCGGGTGTCCAGTAGAAGCCATAGACGTGGATGGGCTTTTTATCTCTGGTGAGAAAAAATTTTTCGATCTCGTGATACTCGTATCTCAAGCCACCCCTCCAGATTGGATAGGTCGCTCAAGTTTAAAAACCGATGATTCTGGATTTCTACTTTTAAAGGATGATTTGAGCAGCGTTTCACACCCATCTATTTTCGGAGCAGGGGACTCAGCGATAGCTTTTAATTTTCCCAGACCAAAATCTGGGGTTTTTGCTGTTCGACAAGGGAAGCCACTTGCAAATAATATTAGAAAGAAGCTTGCAGGAAAAGCGACCGCACCATTTAGGCCTCAAAAGAAGTTTCTAAGTTTAATATCTACTGGAGACAAGCATGCTGTGGTTTCTCGGGGACCATTCGCCCTCAAAGGAAATTGGGTTTGGAAGTGGAAGGACCATATAGATAGATCATTTATTAGGAAATATTCTGAATTTCCTAAAATGGAGGCCGGAGTTCGTGATAATTCTGGAAAACTTTTTATAGATCAAGACGTCAAGGCAGAGCTCGCATCTCATCCAATGAGATGTGGCGGATGTGGAGCCAAGGTCGGAAAAAAGATTTTAACGCGAGTGATGGAATCTTTAAAAGATCACTCATCTTGTGTTGACCATCCTGTCTTATCAAATGCAGATGACTCTTATGTCTTTTCCATTCCCGAAGGAAAAGAACTAGTCCAATCAGTTGATTTTTTTCCTAACTTTTACAATGATCCATATGTATTCGCGCAAATCGCAGCCAATCATGCTCTCAGTGACTTATATGCCATGGGAGCTGATTTTCACTCAGCGTTGGTAAATTGTGTCATTCCTTTTCAACCTCAAGAAAAACACGAGCAACTTCTCAGGCAACTCATGGAGGGAGTCATAAATGTCATAAACCAAAACGAGGGGGTGTTGGCTGGAGGTCATACTTCCGAAGGCCCAAATTTATCCATTGGCCTAACGGTCAATGGGACAATAGATAAAGATACAAGTTTTCCTAAAGGACCACTGCAAAAAAATTCGGTCCTGATACTTACTAAGCCGCTCGGTACGGGGATGCTTCTTGCTGCTGATATGCGTTACTTGGCTAAAGGAAATTGGATCGATGAGGCATTGATGGGTATGCTTCTTAGTAATCGTGATGCCTCTCGCATCATAAAGAAATACAATCCCGCCGCCGTGACTGATGTGACCGGGTTTGGGTTGTTAGGTCATTTATTGGAAATGTTTTACCATCAGACAAAGGAACCTGGTATCGACCTGCATTTATACCTTGGCTCACTTCCCAAATATTCGGGAGTTGACAATCTTATCCATCAAGGTATTTCCAGTTCGCTTCAGCCAGAAAACTATAGACTGAGGAGGGCACTTTCAAATTTAAATGAAGTATCGAATTTGAAAATGATGCCTCTACTTTTTGACCCTCAAACAAGTGGTGGTCTTTTGGTAGCTATAGAAGAACAGCACAAGGAGAAATGCCTAATGGAATTGAGGTCTAATGGATATCCTGACTCCCGCATAATTGGACATTGCTGTTCTGGGCGGGGTAAAATCATACTCAATGAATAAGGTCAAATCAAACAATGACCCTTATTCTTTTATAAGTTTATCATTTTTGATGTTTTTCAATTTATCCAGGCCACCGATGGCCAAAATGAAAGCACCCACGGCAGTGCCTGCGATAGGTGTGGGAATTCCTGTGAGTATCCCAAGGATTAACCCTTTCGTTAAAGACTTGCCCAGTGACTCATTGCCAAAGAATTTCTCGACGAGGCTAACACCAATAAAAGAACCAAGAAATCCTGCAAAAATAGAAAGGGTCATCAATATTCCAGCAGAAGCCGCACTGCCTGCGAATAATAATGTGTCCAGTCCGATAACCAATATCGCGCTTAGCGGATGAATTTTAATGCTTCCTAAAAGAGAATTTGAAGGTTTTTCGGGCAGTTTTTGCTGTCGGCCCCCGCTCTCCTCTTGACTGGTTTGAATTTGAATATCTGATACCTCATCCATAAACTAAGCTTGGCTCAAGAAATCGTTATGTCCATTATAATTATCGCTTATGAAAATAATAGCGAACCCCTATGAGAATATTTAATTATTTTGGTGTTTTAAATTGGTTTCTATTATTTGATGGTTTTTTGAGATGAAATTGATAATGTAGTAATGATGATCTTATCCGGGGAGGAACTGGAATCCATAGTAACAGCAAGGCACTCCTGCCCTCATTCTGTACTAGGTATGCATCCCCTTGGAAGAGGTGATGGCGTGGTGGTGAGAGCACTACTTCCACAAGCTAAGTCGGTTCGAGCTGTGCCTGTTCACGACAAATCAAAACCAAGCGTATCTTTAACTAAAATTGACGACTTAGGTTTGTTCGAGGGTGTTTCGAATGAAGTCGATCACGTTTATGCCTACGACTTAGAGGTTGAAAATCATGATGGGGGCAAATCCATAGGTAGAGATCCTTATTCTTTTCTTCCGGTTTTGAGTGAAGAAGATCTCTACTTTTTTTCCGAGGGCTCGGATAGGAAGCTTTATCAAAAGTTAGGTGCCCAGTTTTGTGCATTTGACGGTGTCAGTGGAGCTAGTTTTGCTCTATGGGCACCCAACGCTCAAAGGGTGAGTGTTGTGGGACCCTTTAATAACTGGGATGGTAGGACTCATTCGATGCGCTCCCTTGGCGATTCTGGCATTTGGGAACTTTTTATTCCGGGGATAGAAAAAGGATCACTATATAAATACGAATTAATTACGAGCCAAGGTGACGTTATTCTCAAAACGGATCCCCTTGGATTTTTCTTCGAAACACCACCCAAGAATGCATCGATTGTTTGGGATCCCTCAGATTATCCATGGACAGATGCAAAGTGGATGAATGAAAGGAAATGTAAGTCGGCTTTACGTGAACCGGTATCAATATATGAGCTTCACCTAGGAAGCTGGAAAAAATCTGGTGTGGGTGAATCGCCTGGCTACAGGGAAATAGCCCCAGATTTAATTGATTATGTCAAGTCAGTGGGCTTCACTCACGTCGAATTCCTTCCACTTGCGGAGCATGCTTATTACCCGTCTTGGGGATACCAAATAACAGGGTTTTATGCCCCAACCAGCAGGTATGGCACCCCTGAAGATCTCCAGTATCTCATCAACGAGTTACACAACGCCGGAATAGGCGTCATATTGGATTGGGTTCCTGCACACTTTCCGAGGGATTCATGGGCTCTTTCAAGGTTCGATGGCTCATGTCTATACGAGCATGAAGACCCTAAATTAGGGGCTCATATGGACTGGGGAACCCTTGTTTTTAATTACGGCCGGAAAGAAGTGAAAAATTTTCTAACCGCTAATGCTTTGTTTTGGCTGGATTATTTTCACATTGATGGGCTTAGAGTTGATGCTGTCGCTTCAATGCTATACAGGGATTACTCTAGAAAAGAAGGTGAATGGATACCCAACAAATACGGAGGTAGGGAAAATCTTGAGGCTGTAGAATTTATCCGGGAATTCAACCATCAAGCGCATACTGAGTTTCCAGGAATTGTAACCATCGCAGAAGAATCAACATCTTGGCCGATGGTTTCCCGTCCTCCAGAATACGGAGGATTAGGATTCTCATTTAAATGGAACATGGGGTGGATGAATGATACTCTCAGCTATTTTTCCAAAGACTCAATATATCGGAAATTCCACCAAAATGATCTGACATTCGCCATGGTCTATCATCATGGAGAGAATTTTATTTTACCTCTTTCACACGATGAAGTCGTTCACGGCAAGAGATCCCTTCTTGGAAAAATGCCTGGTGACGACTGGCAAAGATTTGGGAACCTTCGCGCACTTTTGGCGTATCAATGGTTTTTTCCGGGAAAAAAGCTTCTTTTCATGGGAGGGGAAATTGGCCAATCATTGGAGTGGAATGAAAATTCAGAAGTAGAGTGGTGGTTGCTTGAACAGGGTTCTTTCCACAAAGGAGTTCAACAAATGGTTAAAGAACTTAATAGTTTTTACACCAATGAGCCGGCTCTTTATGAATCTGACTACGATAACGAGGGTTTTTATTGGATAGATTGCTCTGATTCCGAGAGCTCAGTTCTTTCATTTATGCGACAAACTGCAGATGGTGATAGAAAAGTTTGCGTTGTGCTAAACCTAACCCCCATACCGAGAGAATTTTATAGAATCGGACTGCCCGAACCAGGCCATTGGGTTGAATTATTTAATTCTGATTCTGGACGATTTGGTGGTTCCGGTGCAGAAGCTCAATCACAAATCAACGCTACAGATGAGAAAATGCATGGCCAGAATTTTTCCGCTCAGTTTAAATTGCCCCCGCTATCGGTTGTCGCTTATATCCCAGAGCGAATGACGGGATAAATCATAATACATTCAATCATCTACAAGAAATACTCTTTCAGTTTTTTAATAAAACTGTCCCTGTCCGTGTCTCGAAATTTTGGAAAGTGCCATTCTGAAGAAGATAGCACATCATGATTTCTTTCAGGAACAATGTATGCCCAAGCTTGAGTTATTTGTTTGTCCTCTGAATAGCATTCGATGATTATTCTTTCGTAAAAATCATCTTCGTAATTATCGAGCTTTTCTAATTCTTCTTCTGAAATATCATGGTATAAAGCACCGTTGGCTTTCCCATCACAAAAAATTATCATTCCCGGAAAAACAGCATTTTTTATTTTCAGGACTTTAAATCCAATGGCGACTGATGGAGATGGAAATCTTTTTTGTTCTGTGACTAATTGGTAGATCTCCGGGTCCATCAAGGTGCCGTAAACAAACAAATTACAAATATTGTTTTTAGACATGAGGATTGAGCGCGGCAAGTTTTAGGCTATCTCGGTCAGTATTTTTTTCACAGAAGATAATACCGAGGGCAGGTAACTGCCTCCAAATAAGTTCAAATGATTTAATTCATGGTAGACTTGGTATAAATACTTTCGTCTAAAAAAATCATCACTTCTTTTCAAAATGGAATCATATCCATTAAAAAATTCATCAGGAAACCCACCAAACATATGGATGATTCCAAACTCCGCTTCACGGTCCGCACAATAACTTGCTGGATCAAAAATAGCTGGCTTCCCACCTGCTTCAAAGCCTACATTTCCGCTCCACAAATCCCCGTGTATTAATGATGGGTAAGGGTCATAATTTTTAAACAATTCACCGATCTTAGAAATAATGCGATCGAATCCGTTAATGCTAAATCCGGAATCATAAGCCAATTTTACTTGGTGTAATAGACGGTGTTCTGTCCAAAATTCAATCCAATTATCGCATTGGTTATTTGGTTGAGGCGTTGATCCTATAGTGCTTTTTCGATGCCATCCGAAAATATCTTTTCTACAGGAATGTAGTGATGCCAATCCTCTGCCTAGTGCATTCCAGTCACTTGAACTTTTTGAGGTATTTAACAAATTAAGGCAATCAAGGAGTAGAAAAGAATGTTCCTTGTATGTTCCGGTTAGTATCGGTTTTGGGCAGACTATTATATCCGAGTGATCAATTGTGGATTTAATTTGGCTGAGGGCATCATATTCAGCTTGAAACATCCACAGTAAATTAGATGAATTAATTTTTATAAAATATTTTTGATTGTTTGTCTTGGATGAAAATGCAAAGGCCTGATTGATGCACCCCCCGTGTAAAGATTTAACATTAACGATGGGTCCTTCGATACCAATCTGGTAACCAAATGTTTTTGTAAACCCTTCCCAATCCCAATTCATCTAGGATCCTTAGCCAAAGGAAGTCAATTATTACTGAGCTTGAGCTGCTTCTTTATGTCTTCGAGAAGATTTTTGCAGCCGTCCTCGAGTAAATCCATAACAACAGTAAATCCTTCTTTGCCGCCGTAATATGGATCGGGAACTTCACTGTGCTGAAATTTCGAAACATAATCACAGAATAGTTTTAACTTTTTGTTATATTTATTTGCCTTGTCTAGTTCTCTCAAGTGTTGGAGATTTGATTTATCCATTGCAATGACGATGTCAAATTCATTCAGGTCTTTCTCTGAAATTTGGCGGGCACTTCCTTGAATTTGAATATCTCTTTCAAGGCCTTCCTCACGCATTCGTGGATCTGGTGATGATCCCGCGTGAAATCCGATGGTTCCAGCTGAATCGATATTTATAACGTCCTCGAGTCCTTCTGAGTTTACGATGCTTTTCATGATGCATTCGGCTGCCGGAGAGCGGCAAATATTCCCCATACAAACGAAAATGACACTAATTTGAAGCATTGTACAAATTCTAGACAATTAATCTGGTCTCGCCAAACCATTTTTGTCCAAAATCTCAGCGCCTGGCGCGAATTGGGGTTCCGTGAAATTTTACATCAGTAGGGTGCAATTATCTTTTTCCTTTTAAAATTTAATAGTCGGATTTATTGGGTAATTAATATTAATAAAATCCTGTTGAGTAGATATCCATTCCTTCCAACCCAATTCTTCAAGTAGACGTAGCTTTTTTAAATGGTATTTTTTATCTTCCGGTCTGGTAGTTTTAAGATATGGATTGAGTAGTGCTAAACCCTGGGCCTGTTTATCCATCCTTCTCAGGTGTCTTATGTGAACCAGGATAAAGTCTTTGACTCTGGTATTCCCCCATTTTTGCAGAGCTTTGAAAGCTACATCGAATGAAGGATTATATTCGAAGTCATCCGGATTATTCAATTTTGCTTGGTCCTCCTGATAGGCTATGGCTCGCGCCTGTCTGTAAAGTGTATCAGTTAATATAGCGCGTTTATGGTTCGCCGATTTTTTTAATGCTTTTTCAGCCTCAGATAGAAAAGATTCAGGTATGTTTAAGATCTTTGCGAGTTGGTCTTGGTCTATTTTAGAAATAAGTAATTCAGCAATCTTCACTATTTCATCTAGTTTTAGTTTGCGGTTTTCGTCATCAAGCCGGAGGAGTTTTGTGTATATGACTTCAATCCAATCAGGATCCATCTCTATTAAACTTTGATATATTTTGTTAAACCTCTGATTATCTTCCTTATCAATCGACTTTAAAAAAGCGAGTCTTGTATTTCGAACTGTCTTTTCAATTCCATCATTGCTTGAAATAACAAATTTGTCCTTTTGGGTGTCGATTTTATTCTCCGAATCAGATAACGGAACAGTGTAAACAATTCTAGTTTTTTTAGGGTTTGATTCCTCCCAAACCGTACTCGTATCATCTTTTATCCAGGAAACCTCACCGACCAAAAGATCGCCAGGTTTGGCAATGCTTGGTGTTGCTGTCCCAAATGGAATTCCAGCATAAAATTTAATTGGTGAGCCAGATTTTTTGATCGTCCGCCCAATGCTTCCTCCTTTGCCTGTGAGGAAATCATCAGGGTTCTTGTAAAACTTTACTGAAGTGTTTTTTACTGGCATTTCCAATGCCAAGGGCGAATTTTTGATTTTTTCTAATTGTTTGGGGTTCGGGTGTCTAAAGTGGAATAGAAGCTTGTATTGCCCAGCATCAAGCCGAACCGAGTCTGGCCATGTGTCATCAGAATAGACGGATTCTCCCGATTCATTTCTGATCTCCCATATTTGCGAGCTGAATTCAGATTCATACAATCGATCTTGAAAAGCGGTTAATATTGGCTTGATGGTAGTCGCTTTACTTAAGCTAAAATCATACTTGGTGATGAGCTCGTACGCGTAGCCTCCGTTTACTAACTGGTCTCTTTTCTCGAGCAATGGAGAAATAGATGCTTCGACGGGCGTTAAAGTTCTCCGCAACTTATCGAGTGAGCCATTCGGTGCGATAATTGTTCTATCCCGAGAATCAGGGGAAGGGTGGATAGTTATCTGGGTAAGGCCTTGGGTGCCATCGATGACAAGAGGATTGGGGTGGACTTTATTCCCAAAAAACTGCGCTTGCCATTCGATATTTACAGTCTCACTCTCGGACCAATAGGGCGCTAAAGCCAACTCTATCGGGACACCTCCCACGACTGGGATCTTTATGGTGTGTAATTTGTTCCTACCCAGACTAATATAATTCCGCTTTTCGTGGTGGCGGTAATTTCTTCCAGCTATCTTTTGGACTGCATGGAATACAAATCTTTTTTTATCATCTGCCCCATTAGTTCTATTGTATTTTATTTCAATCCATTGCGCCCAGTTTGGTGGGGTTAAATATGTTCTCTCTATATCCCCGGTATTAAATGCCCCACCTCCTTGGTGAAAATTCGATGGTTCAGTCGCAATCTGCGATACCGACGACTTTATGACGGTAATAGGTATTCTGGCTACAGCTCCAAAATTTTCTGATTCTGTTTCATAGACTTCAATGTCGGTAAGAAAAGGCTGGTTGCCAAGAGATTCAATTTCTTCAGCTTTGAGATTAATCTTTATGTTAATTGTCGCTCCTCCGCTCAAAACTATGGCTTTAGACGGTACGGTGATCCAATCGAATTTGGATTTAAAAGTGACTGTCTTTTGAAAATCAACTTTTCTTGAGAGCGGGGCTGATTTAGAAAACCATGGGATTAATGATACTCGGTAGTCCTTGTTAAAGTCATTTTTTGGTTCTAAAAATAATTGGATGCCTCTAGGGCTATCAGCATCCGAAACCCGAATATCTATCGGAGTGTTTAATGTTACATCATTACCAAATTGAATTAACTTTTCATAAGCGTCCAAAGTCTGTATGAGTCCTCGTCCTTGTGCGAACCGGCTTGCATTATTTATCAGTCTTGCCGTCGACGAAAGTGCTCTCTCAATTTTTGCAGGCGTATAGGATAGTCCATTCGCTTTCAGTCCTGATAGAATAAGGGCAATGTTCCCACAGGCATTCGGCGCTGCCATGGAAGTCCCGTTCATCTGTTGTTTTGATGTTCCTGACCATTGAGGCACAGGGGCATAAGCCCCACCAGGTGCTGCGAAATCAACTCCAGAGTCACCATCAAAAGTAGGACCTCTGCTGGACCAAGTGTAAAACCCTTCAGAAATCTCTTCGGGGATTGCATACTGCTCCTTAACCATTGCAGGCGAAATATAAGCTCCTATGCCAAGTGCCGGTCCTGTTGTGCCACCTGGAGATCCTACAGTATAGAGGGCGGGCCCAGCGTTACCCGCACTCGCGACAAAAATAACATTATCTTCTCTGACGGTATGGTGAATAAGTTCAGTAATCCTGCCTTTGTCAGGAAGAGTGGTTGGTTCCCCGTAACTCATATTGATGAGGTCGCATTTGTGTCTGACTACGGCTGTTAAGGCCCGCTCCATGGCTGTCATGGTTTCCATTGTTCCCAGCCTATTATCGCCTATTTTTATAGAGACAATTTTTGCTCCGGGTGCGACACCGTTAAATTCGGGGGTATTAGGGAAGTAACCAGATATTATGCCTGCAACATGAGTTCCGTGAGCTCCCGACTCAGAAATAATAGAAAGAGTTTTTCCATTGTCGTAAATGTGAACACCAAAGTTGACCCCGAGCTCAGGAGAAAGTGATGCTAGATCATGATTGAAGTCAAAATCGTATAGCAATTGCTCATCTCTAAGGTCGTTGTTTCCATTCGTGTCGACGACTGCTGCCCATCTAGAGCCATCAAAAAAAGTGATACAGTCATAAATTGGAGAGGGTGGGTCGAAAGATATTTGTAAGTTGTTGAGCTGTTTTATACGTTCGTTTAATTCTTTTTTCTCGTTGTTTGTAAGGTCTGTTTTAACAAGTTTTTGCTCTATTTCCCTGACGCGCTGACGCGTCTTTAACGCTCTTTCTTCTTTCTGTTTGCGTTTATAGTTGGATATGGCAGGACCAGGGAAAACCTCATACCCAAGTTTGATACCGACATTAAACTCAGATGTCGGATTCTTCCATTTTGGGTCTAAAAGTAATGTGTTGCCCCTGATACCTTTTATGGAATCATTTTTAGATTTCACAGTATGTGACATATCTACGTCTCCAGAACCCGTGGCATCAATTATATCTATGACTTTGGTTTCGCCGCCAGGGGTGAGTCTAAGTCCATTAGCAGTAGGATCGACACCTGTATCTAAGACGGCTACAATCACGCCGCTGCCATCGTAATCGGGATTTTTTTCAAGAAATTGGAGGGCCTGAGTTTCCCTTTTTGGCATGACACTAAGAAACCCACTGTCTTCACTGGAAACTTGAGCGGTGATATTTTGATCTTGAGAAAAAATCCCCAGGATCGCTATCAAGAGAGTTGTTAT
>CBFHOE010000001.1:237214-242544 GCA_965657355.1 Limisphaerales bacterium
GAAGATTTTATGCGCTCAGGCACCCTTGGTCAAACATCACATCTTATGCCAACATTTTTAAATGGCAAAAGATGTGAAATGTCGTTGTCCTTCAAAGATTTAGCTGAAATAAAATAGTGTCGCAAAGTGGCTTTTTAAATCACGTCACTGTGTAGCGATTTATTAAGTCATCCGCGACTTTAGGGCCTCAGCTAACAAGACATAATCCTCCAAGCAGTTATAAGCTTGGGCAGAAATTCGGATAAAAATTTTGTCCCCGTTTCTGAGCGATGTGACAGGAACCTCGATTTTTCGGTCAGATCTTAACCATTCCTGAAGATCAGGAAGCATTAAAGGAAGAGTCAACGAATTACCAGCTATCTGATCTGGGAGTGGAATAGTAGCCATTGCTGGAATGAACTCCTGTGGACAGGGAGATTCTACACCCAAGGTCTCGCATAGAATTTTTCTACCCAGTAAAGCCAACTTATTATTGCGAATCATAAGTGCTTCCCATCCTCCGTCTACTTGATCTCTAATCCATTCAATACAAAACTGAGTGCATAAATGAGGTGTCGGATCATAAGTGCCAATCCAATCAAATTCTAAATGGAATTTTGATCTATCAGTTCTTTTGGAATTTGCACCGTGGCTGATAGTGGTCGGGTGTATTTGAATTCTTTTTTCTTCGTTTTTGACATACAAAAATGCAGATGTTTTTGGGGTGAACATCCATTTGTGAAGGTTGCCCGTATAAAAATCAATATTGAGACTTTCAAGATTCACAGGAATTTGACCTGGGCTATGCGCTCCATCCACAAGGACAAGTGTTGTCGGATTTATGTTCTTTACTTGAGATGAGATTTTCTGGACTGGATTTATAACTGCTGTCGGGCTCGTTATATGGTCAATAAGAACGATACGGCTTTTTGAATCGACCTTCGAAATTATTTCTTCCACCCATTGATCTACATCTTCAAAGGGAAATTCCAGATCACATATTTTGATTTCTACTTGGTAATTGTCTGCAATATATTCCATGACATTGGCGCAAGCATTATATACGTGCGAAGTCATTATGATGTTTTCATTAGGCTCAAACTTTAATGATCTCAGGATGGCATTGACACCAGTCGTTGCGTTTTGAATAAAAGCGATCTGTTCACCATGGCAACCTAGGAATTGGGCTAAACAATTTCTATTTGTGTCCAAGTTTTGCTCCAGGTGACGGAGCAGAAAATCCACCAGCTCCTCCTCCATTTTCATTTTTAGGCTTTGCTGATAATTCAAAACTGGAATAGGGCAGGAACCAAAAGATCCATTGTTGAGAAAAGTTAAATCCTTTTTTATGAGCCAATTTTTTGGAGATATCAGAGGTTCTGATAAAAGTTTTTCATCATTAGTTTCAATATCCATTTATTTTTAAAATTTTCTGCAGCGGATGGTAAACCTTGGCTTTTAGCACGACAAGTGGCGAGACCAATTTTCTTTCAAAAATAAGAATTCTTATTAATATATTTTGCATGATGCAAAGACGAAAATTTATAAATAGTGCTTCTACTGGTGCCTTAGGTATTCTCACACTTGGGCAAGATTTTGATGCTTTTGCCCAAACTCTTTTGCCAAAATATAAGACAAAAATGAAATTTGGTTTTGTCACTTATCTTTGGGGCAAAGACATGAAGCTTCCAGACTTAATTAGCTCTTGCGAAAAAGCCGGGATGTTGGGCGTTGAAACGAGAACCCAGCATGCTCATGGTGTTGAGCCATCTTTAAATTCGAATGAAAGAAGTGAAGTGAAAAAAAGATTTTCAGATTCACCTGTTGCACTCATTGGTTATGGTTCCAACTCCCAGTATCATGATGCCGATCAAAAAAAGCTGAAAGCCAATATTGAGCTAACAAAATCCTACATTAAGTTGATGCATGACTGTGGGGGCTCAGGCGTCAAGGTGAAACCAAATGGATTTCCAAAAGGTGTTTCGCGCGAGAAAACAATCGAGCAGATCGGAAAAGCACTGAATGAGGTGGCTGCATTTGGAGATGATTACGGACAAGAGATTCGCGTTGAAGTTCACGGGGGCGGGACGAGTGATTTAGAAGTCATGAAAGCGATTTTTGACGTGGCTGATCATCCGAATGCAACTATTTGTTGGAACTGCAATTCACAGGATTTAAAAGGCAAAGGACTTAAACATAATTTTAACCTTGTCAAAAAGCGTTTTGGAAAAACATTGCATGTTCGAGAATTAGATTCTGAGGGTTACCCGTATCAGGATTTATTTGATAATTTGGTGAGCATAAAATATGACGGGTGGGTGTTATTGGAAGCTCGCACGAATCCCGCGAATAAGCTCAAGGCTATGAAACATCAAAAAAGTCTCTTTCAGAAACTCTTGAAAAACGCCAATCATTAACATCGCCTCCAATGTGCCTGAAAATTTAATATTCCATATTTCTTCTCTGCCATATTCTACTTATAGAAAGGAATGCCTTCAGCTATTTCATCCCATCACATGAGATATCCATTGTTAAAATGAATTGAGGGACTCTATGGCGGCAAATCGTGTGGCTTACTTATACTATATTTTAAATTATCGTCCCCGGTTTTTGTTCCACAATCCGGGGCGAGCTACCCACATCCCAGGTCTTTTCACGGATGTGTAATAATCAGAATGTTTGAAGGCAACCTGCTTTTTAATGGTTTCAGCATGCCCGTCATAGAATGTAAAATTGGCTAATTCAGAGTGTCTGTAAAATGTCGGCCCTCCCATCCCTCTGGCTTGGTAGGACTGTACGTTTCCTTTGTCTCCGAGAATGTCCCACGCTTTTGAGTAATCGGCGCTCACCCATCGTGACCACCAATCTTGACCATCATGAAAGATAAGAGATCTTGAGGGTGATGGGATTTGACTCATTTTGTGGCTGGAAGTTTCCTGAACGGCATCAAACCACGAGCGGCCGTCGCTGGGAGCCCAGTCCTCAAAATTATATGAATAGGAAACGAGAGTGGATTTGTTTTCCTCGTTAGGGAGGTTAGGGTCATTGGCATAAGAATACCTATTCGGCTGGAATATCTGATAATCTGCAGGGCAGCGATATTGGATTGGCGTTTGGACAACTGAATTTACATTTACACCATAACCAATGAGTTTTCTAAAGTTGGCATTTCCCATCCAGACTTGAGCCTGGCCAGTCGAGAATACGTGTACGACTGGGACCGTTGAGTCATTAAAATCAGTAGCGTATATCGTGTTGGCAATGGAAAGCTGCCTAAGATTGTTCAAGCATTTTGAGGATTTTCCTGCTTTCTTAGCTTTACTCAGAGCAGGCATCAGCATGGAAGCCAGAACTGCAATGATCGCAATGACTACGAGCAATTCAATTAAAGTAAAACCAGAGGAATTTGAAAACCTTCGTGTCCCTAATTTCATCTACATAACATCTAACACATTAATTTGTCGAAGTCATCCAGATTACCCTCGATTATGATATTTTATATCCTATTAAATTAAAATCTTTAGCCCTGCGCTCATTGATTTTTTATAGATATTATTTGAATTTCATAATCACCAAAATTTTGAATAAATGTGTACCAGGATGAAAAGTTTGTATTGGATACTCGCAGCTTTTGTTTGTGCGATTGGAATTTGGTTTGTTTGGAGTTTCAGACTTACTAAGGAAATATCTATACCCACAGTGGCACCAGAGATCATTCAGAATACAAGTCCTGCTCCGGTGAAAGGGGCACATTGGAAACTTGATGAGCTAGATTACGTTCTTAGGTGGATTCCATCTGGCTCTTTTTTTATGGGAAGCCCGGAAAATGAAATTAAAAGAAACCAAGATGAAGACCAAAGGCTGGTAACGTTAACAAAAGGATTTTGGCTGGGACAATTTGAAGTTCGCCGAAAGGATTGGCAAAAATTCGTTGTCGCCACTGGTTATAAGTCAGAGGCCGAATTACATAATCAGGGATATGGGACTTGGGTTTTTGACGAGGAAAAAACTGAAATCGTACAAGCTCAAGATAAAAATTGGACCAACGTTCATGCCCATGGCGATAATTATCCAGTGATGGCGATTAGCTACAACGATTCATTAGCCTTCTGTGAATGGATCACCAAAAAGGAAAGGGAAAACAACAGATTGACCATGAGCCAAAGATATACATTGCCAACAGAAGCCCAGTGGGAATACGCGTGTCGGGCCTCAGAGCCTGGAAAGGAAACAGTATTTCATTTTGGTAATACCATGGCCGGCAAAGATGCAAACTTTAATGGTCAATTCCCCTATGGAGCTGATAAGCTAGGTCTTTTTCAACAGCGAACCATGCCGGTTGGAAGCTACATGCCCAACAATTATGGTCTTTATGATATGCACGGCAATACCTTTGAGTGGTGTTTGGATTGGTATGCCCCCTATCATAAAATAGATAAAAAAACGCAATCTGGGTTAATTGATCCTGTTGGTCCGGAGCTTGGAGATAAGAAATGCTACAGAGGTGGAAGCTGGTTTGACTTGTCTCACTACTGCCGGTCTGCTTTCAGAGGAAAAACTCCACCATCAGATCGGAGTGATCATCTAGGCTTTCGTCTGGCACTTATTGACGATTCTGTGCAGCTCTAAAACAAAAAATCCCCGCTGATGATTACTATAAATCAAAGCGAGGATCTGGTTGAAAGCCAATGTTTGCGTCTATACTATTTAACCCAATCAAGATAGGTTTTTTCTGTCATGCCCTTGTTAGCTTTCCCTTCGTGAAGGACGAAACCATATTTGAAGGTGGCCTCTTCTCCATTCTTTATGTGGAAATCTCCAGTGCCGGCAGCTTTCTTTTCGAAATCATGGATACCAAAAGGATTTGCAGCAAATAGACCATATGTCCTAACATGCCACCAAGTTGGGTGTCTTGGATTGTTTGGGTGATCCATTATGGTAACTCCATAAATCTTATCATTTACCGGGCCGAAGTAATCAACCCACTTTGCCCGTTTACCCCAGGTAGCTTTATCTTTTACTCCAGCGCTATTTAAGATTGATCCTTTCCCTACTTTTCCTTCAACTCTCATAGTTGGGGCTAATCGGATGGCCATGGATCCCTCTTTTGTATCTCCAAAGACAACATCACCATTCGAGGCCTTTATTGTTATCGAATATTCAAAAATTCGAGAGCTATTATTGGTTTTGTGAACAGTAAAAGTTCTTACGTCCGAGCAAACCACTTCGCCACTTTTTCCTATCCAATCATTTTTTACTGTAAATTGCCCTAGGTTTGACCCGGAAGTATATTCCACGAGTTCTTTATGTTTGATATGGGTCTTGTGCCAGAAATCGTTTTTATTGACATT
>CBFHOE010000001.1:242643-249062 GCA_965657355.1 Limisphaerales bacterium
TCCATGAGTGAACCAAAGACCGGTATGGTGTGGGTGGTCTGTGGCATCACCCGGCCCAGTTTCTACTGGATAACCGCGGGTGAGAACAGACTGGTTTGGGCCGTATACCGGCCAGAAAAATGGTCTCTCAACGCCAGCGTAGTGGTAGTCCGTCAATTTATTACCATCTATTAAAATGGAAATTTTATTATCATTCGGGGTGACCAATACTCCCTTTTTTGCAAATGGACTCTTTGCTCGGGCATTGGTTATTGATACGAGGATCAATAAAGTGAATAAGATAAAACAACGGGATTTCATAAACCTATGAAAAACCACTGCGCTCCCACATGCAAGTTCAATTAAGAATTTATGTCAGGGAATTTTTGCATCATTCGACAGGCGATATCAAGATTTGGTATTGCTTTTACATTACCATTTTTAAGGCATTTTAAACCAGCAACAGTTGATGCAAATTTCATCATTTCTTCTGGGCTCTGGCCACGAATCCTAGAAAAAAGAGTCGTTGCAGAAAAAACGTCTCCAGCGCCATTGGTATCAACAGCCTTTATATTTGCTGCGGGTTGGTGAAAGCTTTTTGAACCAGAATAAAACCATGCCCCATTTTCACCATCTGTTATTGTGACTTCTTCCGGACCTATTGATAGAATTTTTTCTGCGCCTTCTTTGATGTTTTCAATGCCCCATGCACGCTTTAAAAAAGATTTTGGACAGTTTAACCATGTGGCCGAGCGAATAACCTCGTTTAGATTCGGCTTGGGAGAGCCTAAATCCATGAACACGGGCCAATTGTTAGACCGAGCTAATGCTCCTGCTTCTATGGACTGCTTAGATGGCCAGCCATCGAGATAGAGGACGTGGTTGGTATCAGAGTGGAACTCTTTTATCAAATTGACTGACGGCTCAGAGTTTCCTCGGTAGGCGGAAACAGTTCTGTCTCCGGTTTCTTTATCTACCCAAACATGGGCGAAACCCGTTTCCACATCATATTTGCGTCGGGATCTAGTGCTGTGAATTTTTAATTTATCTAGATGGGATTGAATAAACTGTCCATGATTGTCAAACCCCCAAGTCCCAAAAAAATGGCAATCAATGTTGTATTTTTTGAGGAGTGCTAGGCCGGTTGGTACTGGGCCGCCGACTTGATAAGAGCTGGTCTGAACTTCGTGTTTTTCCCCTATGGAGATCGTCCGGTCTAAAACAATCATATGGTCCACAAGGATTGTCCCCATACCCAAAACCTTGGTTTTAGAATTTAATTGAGTCACTGAGATTTTGTCGTTTTGGGCCATTTCGCGAAACAGCACTACAGCAAAGCATCAGGAATTGGCAATATTATGTCAAATTATGAGTAGTGACATTGATTAGATCTAATATTATATATATTGGGCATTTGCATTTAATTAAAACAGCTGAAGGATAAGATTTACAATGGAACCAACAAGAGCAGCATTTGGTGTATGGAGTGGTGGATTATTCATGCATTTTGGCCAGAAAATTGAAGAAAATCGCATGGAGAGGCTGATGCATAGTGCTTACGATCAGGGAGTGCGCACCTTCATGACGGCCGACGTTTATGGGCTTGGTGCAGCAGACACAATGTTAGGACATTCCCTAGAAAGCCTAGACCGAGAAACGTTTTGCATGGTAGGTGCTGTGGGGCATGATTACACAGCTGAGCGAGATGGCCCCAGAGGTTACCCTCGATTCACGAATTCAAACCTACGTAAATCATCGGAATACCGAGATTACCTTTTAAAGGCCACTGAAGAATCTTTGGAGAGGTGTAAAACAGATCATTTTGATCTGCTGCTTCTTCACAACCCTGACTACACTGGCTATTCAAGTGAGATTGTATGGAAGGGTATGCAAGAATTGAAAGAAAAGGGCCTTACCAAAAAAATAGGCATAGCGCCAGGGCCAGCCAATGGTTTCACTCTAGACATGATGATGTGTTTCGAGAAATTCGGGGCCATGATTGATTGGGCCATGATTATACTTAACCCTTTTGAACCATGGCCAGGAAGTATGTTGCTCGATGCGGCAGAGAAAGAGAACATTTCGCTTATCACCAGGGTCTTGGACTTTGGTGGAATTTTTCACGACGATGTCAAACCAGGTCACAACTTTCCTCCTAGTGATCACCGAGTTTACCGAGCAAAAGGTTGGGTCGAATCTGGTTGTGAAAAACTAGACCAATTAAGGGGACTTGCGGACAAACACGGTTTGACCATGTTGCAGCTGGCAGCAGTTTGGAATTTCAATCAGAAAATGGTCAAGACCGTCGTGCCAACACTCATCCAGGAAAGTGACGAAAATCCATACAGTAAACCTATAGAAGATAAACTTCATGAAGTTGCTAATATTCCTGAAATCAAATTGAGTGATGAAGAGCTTGAATTCATTTCTGGAGTAGGCAACAACAAAGGTTGTATGAATCTCAAGGGCGGGAATCCGAATTTTAAAGGTGATCCAGTCGCCGACGGATGGCCGATGAATGGTGAATTACGTCAAATAGCCGAGAAGTGGGGAATCAATCCCGAGCAGGACATAGTGGCCGCTCATTGATAAGCTTATTACCTTCCAAATGGTCAATTTAAATCCAGGAAGTGGCGGGATCACCATTGCTCCAATCATGAAATCTGGTAAGCTCGCGCGTCTCTTATGAGGGGGGCTTAAAATTTAATGGATTTTTTTTGAGCGCTGACCTTAAGGATAGACTCTGCTTTTTTCCAAATTTCTTGGTCTTTTCCTTTGGGCTCACCGAGTTCTTTCCAAAGTAGAAAAGCTCTCTTTGTGATTTCCTCATGTGTCGGAGCCGCACTTGGAAAATTTAATTTGTTATTTTGCTTATCTGCCATTTCTATAATCAATATGACTAAAACAATTGGCGGCTTCGAAATAACCCAAGGTATCGGATAACTATTTTTTTCGGGGGGGATTTCGTGGGCTGGGAATGCCACGATCGAAGCACATTTATCAATATACAAGAAACGTGGATGCAGATCAACCGTTAATTATTTGATTTTTATCTTTTTGAACCTTTTTCCCTCTGGAGATACCTCGAAATCTCCAGATTTGACTATTAACCATAGATCTAATTAAGACAGCATCCCTTTCTGAACATTGCCGTGAACGTCGGTTAGTCTGAAATATCTGCCCTGGTAACGATGGGTCAAATTTTCATGATCAATTCCTAAGAGATAAAGAAGCGTTGCATGGAAGTCATGAACGTGGACGGGATTATCCTGTATATTATAGCTAAAATCATCAGTAGATCCATAAACCGATCCCGGTTTTATGCCGCCCCCTGCCATCCACATACTAAAACACCTGCCGTGATGATCTCTACCAAAATTCTTAGCGCTATATTTTCCCTGGCAATAATTAGTCCTACCGAATTCTCCCCCCCAGATTACCAGGGTGTCCTCCAACATACCCCTTTGTTTTAGGTCATTGAGTAGGGCAGCAGTGGGTTGATCTGTTTCTTTAGCTTGACCTTTAATGCCGTTAAAGACACCGCCGTGCTGATCCCAGCCTGGATGATAGATTTGAATAAAACGCACACCTCTTTCGGCCAAGCGCCGCGCTTGCAAACAGTTTGCCGCGAAACTACCTGGCTTCCTAGCATCAGGCCCATATGAATCAACTACGTGTTGCGGCTCATTTGAAATGTCGGTTGCTTCTGGGATAGATGACTGCATTTTAAAAGCCATCTCGTATTGGCTGATGCGTTCACTAATTGCTTCGTTTTGGCTTTTATTCGAAATCTCCATATGGAGCTCATTGAGTCCATCAAGCATATGTCTGCGAGCCTTATTAGAGATGCCTTCAGGATTAGAGAGGTAAAGAATCGGATCTTTACCGCTACGAAATCTTACTCCTTGGTGTTTGGATGGAAGAAACCCATTTCCCCAGAGACGTGAGACGAGTGGTTGTCCACCTTTGTTCTTGGTTACCATAACAACATAAGATGGGAGATTATCATTTTCTGATCCCAAACCATAGTCTAGCCAGGCGCCGATACTCGGGCGTCCCGGAAATTGGGAGCCAGTTTGCATAAAAGTCACCCCTGGGCCATGGTTGATGGCTTCAGTATGAAGTGATCGAATGACACAGAGGTCATCCACATATTTAGAAGTGTAGGGCAATGCTTCACTTACCCACGTTCCGCTTTCCCCATGCTGAGAAAATTTAAATGGAGATCCCGCTAGCGGAAGGCTTGCTTGGTTTCCAGACATTGCAGTGAGGCGCTGCCCTTTCCGGACACTATCCGGCAATTCTTGTCCAGCAAGTCTGTTCAGTTCTGGTTTATAGTCCCATAGATCTATCTGAGATGGGCCACCACTTTGAAAAAGGTAGATGACCCTTTTTGCTTTGGGTTTATGATGAAGCCCATTTAATGTGCCCTCTTGTAATAATGAACTGGTTCCTAATGCCTTATTTCTTAACATCAGGTCTGTGAGAGCGATGGAGCCCAGTCCCATGCCAAATTTATTGAGGAACTCTCTTCTCGGCATTCCAAGGGTGGATTCGTAACCGGTGCAAAGCTGTTTAGTCATATACTTATTCCAATTTATTAGTTAACCAGATTTTAAAAAGATTTCGAACTAGCGATTATTTTTTCATAATGCACTCATCATGAGCAAATAACGTATTGGCAACAACGGCCAGAGCTGTGAATTCTGCAGAACTATGAAATTCTTCTGAATTAAATGAGGTGTCGCCAACGCCAAGATATTTGTCCATCTGAGATCTGTTTTTGGAAAATATTTCAAACTGGTTTTTGTGCATTTTCTCAAGGATCTTTTGTTCTTTTTCGGTCGGCAATCTGGTTGTCAGCGCTAGGAAAATGTTAGTCAGTGATTCGGAGATGTTCTCGCCGCTTTTAGTGTAAAATCTGTGGGCAAGAACTCTAGCTGCTTCTACAAATTGAGGGTCATTCAAAAATATAAAGGCATGTATTGGCGTCGCTGTTCTCTCCCTTTTCACGGTGCATACATCTCTTTTGGACGCGTCTAACGCAAGCATAGTGGGTGCGGGACCCGTTCTTTTCCACCAAGTATAGAGACTTCTTCGATAGAGGGCTTCGCCTTTTTGTCTGTTAGCCTTTTTGAAAGATTGCTCAACTTCGTAAGGTTTAACAGGAGCCCCGCCCACTTTTTCAACCAGTAGGCCGGAGGTTGCAAGTGCATTGTCACGGATCATTTCTGCTGCTAGCCTGTAGCTTTTTCCTCTTGAGTAGAGGATGTTTTCAGGGTCGATTTCGTTTTTATTTGGATTTGTTGATGAGTCTTGCTTGTAAGCATTACTATTAACCATTTCACGAATTAACCAGCGTAAATCCCAGCCCCTATCCATAAATTCAGCAGACAGCCAATCAAGAAGCTCAGGGTGAGAAGGGGGACTGCCCTGTAAGCCAAAGTCCTCGGAAGTAGATACCAGCCCTTCACCAAAAATAAGTTGCCAATATCGGTTAACCGTTACCCTTGCCGTTAAAGGGTTTTTTCTGTCAGTTAACCACTTTGCAAGGTCCAGTCGGTTTAAATTTGGCTTGTCAAGGGCGGGTGAAATAAAACTAGGAACATTGGATTCGACTGGTGCTGTCTTTTGGTCATAAGTCCCTCTTGCAAGATCAAAAGTTTGCTTGGCCTTTTCAGACTCCCTCATCACCATGATCTCTTGTATTCCATTTTGTATGTTGTGAAGATCCTTCCTTTTGGCTTCGAGTTCTTTTAGGGTTAGCAATGATTCCTCATCAACGTTCCAGTGAAAGTATTGTTTCAACGCGGACTCATCTGAGCCCTTGTTTTCGGTGCTTTTATGAAGGAGCGAAATTTCTATGTCAGAAAGATTTTTTTGGTAGATTGCAAAATTGTCTACCAATCCATTTTTGAAACCAACATCACGAAATCTTTCACCTATGGCTATATTATCCCCACCCCCACCGGTCATGTTTTTGTAAAGATTGTCGTATAACACCTGAGATTCTAATAAGTTCCCATCGAGGAAAATCTTGAGACCAGATGATTTGGCTGACCCGTCATAAGTAAGAGCGATACTTATCCACTTTTTCAGTGGTAGTTCATCTTTTGTTTCAATGCTTATGGCATTGCCTGGCCAAAAATGGATGAGGGAAAATCTTGCTTTACCCTCGCTTATGAGGAACTCATAGCCTCGGCTCCCTGCATCTGTCCAAGCCCGGGATCTGTGAAAGACAACGGATCTATCAAATATCTTAGGTATCCAAAGGTCTAAGGTAATGGAGAATGGCTGCGATCTTTTGAAATTGCCTAGCGGAAGTCTGATCGAATCGTCCCCAGTAAGTTTTATGGCATTCCCATCTTTTCCAGGGACCAGCATATTTCCTCCACCAGTTGATGCTTGTTTCCCGCCACTTATCAAGTTTGAGAGTTTAC
>CBFHOE010000001.1:249160-255347 GCA_965657355.1 Limisphaerales bacterium
CCGCCTTCTATTTTTTCAAAGTCAAAATATGCTATTGCCTTAGGTGCTAAGTCGACTTCTTCGACCTTATTTTTCCATGCCGCATAACTATCTAGGAAGCCGTTATCCGAAGTTCGATCGATAAATGACTTTTCCAAGTGGCGTATTTCTTTTTCCAGAGCGTTGATCTGAGTATCGTTATCTTTGGAGGAAAGCATCAAAGTTGGGGTCGGAATACTGCTGGTAAAATATGAATACAGACCCGCCTCGTCTACATTATCGAAGAAGGAAGTCAACTGATAGTATTCCTTTTTTGACAGTGGATCATATTTGTGATCGTGACAGCGAGCACACTCTAAAGTGAGTCCGAGGAAAGCAGTACCCATTGTATGAGTTCTGTCCGATACATATTCAATTCGAAATTCTTCTGGAACGCTTCCTCCTTCGACCTTCTGCGGGTGAAGTCTATTGAATGTTGTTGCAAGAATTTGGTCTTTGGTTGGATTTGGTAAGAGATCTCCGGCTAGTTGGTATGTGATAAATTTATCATAGGGAAGATTTGAGTTAAACTGTCTGATGACCCAATCCTTCCAAGGCCAGACGTATCGATCCCGGTCTACTTGATAACCGTAAGTATCCGAATAACGAGCAACATCTAGCCACTCGGAAGTCAGTCTTTCGCCATACGATTCTCGTTGCAATAGCTCTTCAACTTTTTTTTCGTAAAATTTGATATCCTGGCTATTGATAAATCTGATTGTTTCTTCTGGTTGCGGTGGCAAGCCTGTCAAATCAAAACTAAGTCGTCTCAGCAGTCTTTCTCGATCTGCTGTCGGCTCGTAGCTCAAACCTGATTTTTCCAGATTCTTAAGGATAAATGAGTCGATTGGGTTGGTAACAAGCTTTGTGTTAGCCTTCGATATCTCTGGAACCGCAGGCTTTACAACCGGCTGAAATGCCCAATGAACATCATACTCTCCGCCTTCCTTAACCCACTGCCTAAGTATGGTTTTCTCTTTTTCAGTGAGCTTTACGTTTGATTCCGGTGGTGGCATGACTTCATCAGGATCGGTTGACTCAATGCGTGCGATAATTTCCGATTTTTCAGGGTTGCCGGGGACTAAAATCTTAAGCCCGCTATCTGAGGTCTTTCCGAGATCAGAATCGATATCAAAACGTAAATTTGCCTTTCGACTTGTCTCTCCCGGCCCATGGCACGAATAGCATTTATCCGACAAAATGAGCCTTACGTCTTTTTGAAAGTCTACTTTGGCATAGGCTTCAAAATTAATGAAAAAAACGAACAGTGCGGGCAGGGCTGACATCCCATAAATGAGATTCATCAGGCTTTTAACACGGCATGGATATGAGATCACTTGTTTTGCTAAGAAACTCTGATTCATTGCATTTAGAGTGACATTTTTTTTGAAATTATTCAATGGTATTGATTCTTTAAAGTAGACTTTGTTTTGGCTTAAAATACAGGCTTATCCATGTCTCTTGGTTGATACCAATGACATTATAAAGGATCTACCTTTATGCAACCAGGGTGCTGCAAAATAACTTGCTAAAAATTTTACACCCGTTTTTAATAACTAATGAATCCGGTGTGCTTTTGATTCGGTGAGACAACATATGCAGCTTAAAAACAAATGCTCATAACTCATTGTTACAGTATTTCCTAGCTGTAAGGCTATATTCGTGTGTGCGGTGTTCTTATAGTTTTTCGACTCTCACAGCTTTAGCTTCCGGCGTGTGTGAAACTAATGTGTTAATAAAATGAGAAAATTAAATGGTGTGAAATCATTCCTCAAGGGAATGCAGGTGTACAAATTCGAAACAAAATTAGAACCCCGTAAAATCAAAAGAGCTGGGTTAAATTTGTTTTTTAAGTTGGGGGTTTTTATTGCCTTCGTTATTCCGAATAATGGCGGGGCTCAAAACCAATTGAACTTAGGGCTTAACAGCACTCCTTTATTCTTTGCTGGAAAAACAGCTCAGACGGAATTAACGAAGTTGGTTGTTCAAAATCTTTTTAATTATTTAAATAAGGCTATAGGAGAATCCCTTTTTGATAATCTCGCTCGAAAAAAAAATCCTGTCAGATTTACTAGGGTCAGGCCTTACGTGATCCGGAGCTCGGCACATTTTAATGGAACATTTTGGACTGAAAATCAAAGAGTTAAAGAGATAAATGCTAGAGAAAGTCATGGCGCGCTTGTCGAGGACATTACAAGGAGTTGGGTCGGAACTGGATTTAACGAAAATACTAATTCTTCGAATGGGGGGGCTTGGTTACATAAATCAAACTTTGATAATTACGATCTCATACAGGGTGACGATGAATTCACTCCAAAAGTCTTCATAGATGGGGAGGAATACACCGAGGAAGCATTTTTCAAAGACCGAAATTTTTCATTACATCACTTTAAATCGGGAGAAACCAACGATGCTAGCCGTGTTGTCGAAGCTTTTGGCAATGATTATGATGTAAACCCAGTCGGAAATTATACATTTGAAGGCAAATCGCTTAATTGGCAGGCGAGTTATCAATTCATGGTGGATGCGGGCTTGGTGAATGATGGTCTGCACCCCAAGTATAATTTTAGAAAAGCAACAACTCTTCCGGTGAGAGTTTTTTATCAATTAGCTGATATTGATCTCGCTCTTGTGGAGCGGCACGATGATATAAGAGAGATACAAATTCTTTTGCGAAAACAAAAGGTTATCCACTGGAAAGATAAAAATCCCACCTGCCTAAAAGAAGGGCAGTACAGAGTAAAGCTGTTGACTAAGAATACTCAATTATTGAGAAATAAGTGTTATGGTGAAGGTGTGGCATACGAGGCAGAAGTAGATTCAGGTCTGCAGTTTTGGAAGGAAGGGCCTGTAAAATACTATGAGGAATTCTTGGAAGTAACTCAAATTGAGCCCTCATCGGTAATTTGGTAATTCGACAGTATTTTAACTATAGGAGAATTATATCGTGAGCCGTTTTTCACAAATAAGTATTTTTTGTCTCTTGGTCGTTTGTGTCTTAGTTATTGTTGCTTATCTAAAAAATGACGAATTTAATTTAAACGATCAAAAAAAAATTCGGAAAAATAAAGTCCCTACTTCACGGCAGTTGACTGGCGTATCCTCTGAAATTCCGGGGGTTGTCGTCTCAACTGTTCAACAAATGCGTGACCGCTGGACGCGCTTGGAGTTGAATACGCCCGATCGCCTTGAGTGGATAGAAAATTTTCCGTTCTCACCGAAATTTTCTACTGAGGTACCTTTCAGCAGGAAAAAATACGATAGATCAAATGACAGGTTTAATGATTGGGACGTGGTCATGCGAGCGTATCGTCATGGGTTTCTAAAGGCATTTTATCAAAATCCAACTCGATATTCTAAGCCCTTTCAGGAAATCTGGCAGATTCTTGAACAAGAAGGATTGGGAGATGATCCCATGGCTGTGGCATTGATATATAACGACCTTGCCTACTATCACGGAATAATGGCTCTTGATCCGGAGGATATACACGACCCATCTTATCCTGTTGTTAAACCATTTAAACTTGAAGATGGATCTGTGGACTTGCGAGTCGAATACGAGGCAATAACTAATGCTGAATTCGCAGACGAATTATATGAAATGATATCTGGCAAATTCTTTTATGATCAGATTTGGATAGATCGTGAGCGCCAAAGTATTGAGCAGGCGGACAAAATAAGAGATAGAATAGTCACGGAAGTCGATTCTCAGCCATTTCTTAAAAAGAAATGGCCAGTTTTTGCCTTTAATCAGGATTATGAGGATGAATTAAGGGATGGCGATGCCATGCTTATAAAATAAAATCTAGTTAACCTACTTAAATTATATAATACCTACCCTGAATCAAATGCGGGGTAGGTATTATTATCCGCTTTGCAATTGATTTAAAAATAGGGATGATATCTGTGCACTTATAAACAACCATCAGGATGGACTTTAATAAATCCAAAGATGTTTTATCTACGTTTAAAGATTGGATACAAAAAATTATACTGTGGATTACCGGAACGGCATTAATTCTATTAATGACCAGCGTCGTTATTGATGTAATCCTTTGGAGTGTTTTTAAACGCCCCATGGTCGCATTATCGGAACTTCAATGGCATTTTTATGGGTTTATAGGTATGATGGGAATGTCATATACCATGCTAAAAGGCGCCCACGTCAGAGTGGATTTAATCTATGATAATTATCCCAAACTCATAAAAAAAATAATTGATACTATTGCAGTGCTGTTTTTTTTAATTCCGTTGAGTGTTTTTCTAGTTATCCATGGAGTTGACTTTGTAGAGGCTTCGCTTCGAATTAATGAGAAGTCAGCAGTTGAGGGAGGATTAGCACAGCGCTGGATCCCTAAAGCTTTTTTACCTTTTGGTGCCACATCCCTTATTGTTTCGAGTTTCATTCGTGTCGCATGGATCTGGATTGTCGGTGATGATCCATTAGTGCAGAAGGGGGGCAAATAATGGAAGTACACCCTGGTTGGATCGCCGTTCTTTTTGGATGCTTTCTTAGCGGACTATTGTTTGGTATCCCTGTAGCTTGGGCTCTTGGTGGAAGTGCATTTTTAGTAACTGGTTTTTGCGCTTACCTGAATTCTTATTCTGGCGGAGAATTTGTATTGGATTGGAATACTTTTTCGCTATCTGTTGAAAGAGTCTACGGGTTGGTTGAGAGTGACACCCTTGTTGCTCTTCCTATGTTCATCCTAATGGGGCACATACTTGATAAATCCGGGGTGTCACGGATCGTAATGAATTCTATTTCAGTTATTTTCGGACAAGTACGGGGTGGACTTGCAATGGGTGTTGTTATTGTTGGGGTATTATTGGCGGCATCAACTGGAATTATAGGTGCATCGGTAGTTCTATTGGGTACGATTTGTTTACCTGTTATGATACAGGCCGGTTATGGAGCGAGAATCTCTTGTGGAACTATATGCAGTGCTGGGACATTAGGTATACTTATCCCACCGAGTATAATGCTCATTATAATGGCGGATAGGCTGCAATTGCCGGTAGCTGATTTATTTACAGGAAGTTTGTTGCCCGGTTTATTATTGGCCATTTTATACCTCATTTATATACTAGGATACTCGTTTATCTTTCCCGATAGAGTACCGGTAAAATCTTCTTCAAATACCCACATTAAGTGGTTACCGGTTCTCAAATCTGTAGCCCCAGTATTCCTATTGATCATTATTGTTCTCGGTTCTATTTTCACTGGTATAGCACCCCCAACTGAAGCAAGTGGATTGGGCGCATTCGGGGCTTTTATAATTGCTCTCTTTCATAAGGGAATCTCAAAAAAATCGGTCGAAGGAATGTGTCGGGAGACCATTCAGACGATAGGATTTTTGTTTGCCATTTTTGTCGGTGCTTCATGTTTTGCTCTGGCTCTTAGACTACTGGGTGGAGATGATTGGATTCAATCCGTTCTTTCTGGCGATGGTCGAGGACCTTATATGGTGGTGGCACTTGTTCTTGGTTTGGTTTTTGTTTTGGGCTTTTTCTTGGATTGGATAGAGATCACGCTTGTGGTTTTACCTATCATTAGTGCCTTGGTTGGTGATCTTCCGCTGGCTTGGGCTGACAGTTGGGAGGGTAAGGATAGCATCGCACTTTGGTTTGCTATTTTATGCGCCTTAGTGCTTCAGACTTCCTTTTTGACCCCACCGGTAGGGTTTGCTCTTTTTTACCTCAAGGGGGCGGTGAAAGATATGGTAAGTCCCAAGGACTTATATCTAGGTATCATTCCCTTTGTATTCATTCAAATCATCGCTGTAATATTAATCATTATATTCCCGGAAATCGTCACTTGGCTACCATCTCTTGACTAATCAAATTTCTTTTTTGCTGGTTGCGATCGTAGCGGTAACACCGAAAAATATGCTTATTACTAAAGATGGAATTATGGGCTTTCCAAGGCTGGTATTTAATTTTTCATTTGAAAGAATAACTGCTGAGACTACCGGAGCCGAAAAGAGGCTAGCCAACATTCCCCACAAATTATATGGCTTCCATAATTTTCCCAAAATAGATGCTACACACAGACCTGCTAAAATTAGGGCTACAAAATTTTCGATGTAACCTAGTATGCTTTGTGCCATAAGCGCCATGCAGAAAGCACCAGTAATAATAGCAAAAAGACAAATCCTAGAGTGCTTCA
>CBFHOE010000001.1:255445-257453 GCA_965657355.1 Limisphaerales bacterium
CCTAGTATGCTTTGTGCCATAAGCGCCATGCAGAAAGCACCAGTAATAATAGCAAAAAGACAAATCCTAGAGTGCTTCACATTGTCGATAATGAGGTCCCCCTGTTTTTTGAAAAATATGGGTAAATCCTTCACTGCCGTGCAAACACCAGCAATTGCGTCTGAGCTGGCACTGGATAAAGTGGCTGACATTCCGGCCAGGATAATGACGACTCCTATCCATGCCGGAAGAACATCCATTGCCATATAAGGAAAGGCTAAATCACCAGCTTCTAATTTTGAATTTGAATCGTATGCAGCCATCCCAATGACCGAGGGAAGTATAGAGAAAAAGAGATATAAAATTCCGGAGATCAAAAAAGCTTTTTTGACATTAGATACGCTCTTTGCCGTGTAAATGCGCTGGCGGAATGACGGGGTGGCTATAACTCCGACGGCGATGGATAATATTAATGAAATTGATGGTAAAGTTTGAGGCTTTAAAGCGTCTTCATTTATTTTTCTGTCGATCTCATTCAATCCTATTAACCCTCCGCTTTCTGAATAGGCCATGATTGAGACAATTAAAAAACCAGAAAATAGAGCAATGGCTTGCAATGAGTCTAGCCAGACAACAGCCCTGTAGCCACCAATAATCACATAGATTCCAAAACTCAAAGCTACCAAAGCTTTGCAAACGGTTGGTGATAATTCAGTAACAAACTGTAAATACATCGCCCCTCCAATGACGTGGGCACCAAGCCAACCCACTGAAGATAGTAAAATTAAAACAGAAATGACCAATTTAATGAATTTAGATCCCTGGCAATAATGGGAAAGTTCATCTGCCATTGTGGTGAATTCCAAATTCCTAATGGGACTGAAAATGAAGGCCAACAAAAATATTCCAATGGCCCCTCCGATTCCATATAGGGACCCACTCCATCCATTCAAATACCCTTTGCCCACAGCACCCATGGAAGATCCTGTGCCAACCATTGTAGCTATAGTTGTCCCAAGGGTTAGCAAAAAGGGTAAACTTCGCCCAGCGAGTAAAAACTCATCATTATCTTTTTGGTTTCTTGTAAACCACCAACCTATAACAATTGTTAGTGTGGCATATCCCAGAAATGAAATTAAAAAGAGGCTTTGCATGAATTACAAATCCTTGTCGTATTAGCAAATAAAAAGATAAATTCTGCGTTAATCCTTGTAACAGGTAACTCCCACTTCCACTTTACAGTCGACAACCAAGTCGGCTACCCAACAAATCCTTGCCGGAGGATTCTCTCCAAAGAAACTTTTGAAAACTTTGTTGAAGGATTGAAAATATCGACTGTCTGAAAGAATGACCGTGACGTGGATCGCATGTTCCAGCCCGTAACCCGCTTCAGTCATAATGTCCACGCACTTCTGAATGGCTAGGTTAGATTGGTCAATAATGCCACCTTCCATGACTTCACCATCAATCATTGGTGTTTGCCCTGAAACGTATAACCACCCATTAGCCATGACTGCTTTTGAGAATGGGAGATTCTGCCCTCCTGTGCCAACGCCTCCGGTTGCTCCAAATCTTTTAATGCTCATTATGGAAAATTTATACCTTTATTTTTTATCAAAGTAGAGATGATAAATCAGAGGGTGGTTCTATCTAGAAATTGACCATTGCGTGCGAGTATTCCAGTGTCTTCTTTATAGGTTAATTCTCCATTCACCCAGACCCCGAGAATGCCGCTGGATAATTGTCTTGGATTTTCAAATGTTCCTCTGTCATTTATTTGTTTTGGGTCAAAGAGAAGTAAATCTGCTGCATAACCTTCTTTTATTCTGCCTCTTTTTCCTAGAGGGAATACGGAGGCAGGTAAGCCAGTCATTTTGTAAATTGCGGTTGTCAGGGAAAAGAGGCTTTGGTTCCTAACCAATGGTCCCAAGACTTTTGAAAAACTGCCGTACAGACGAGGGTGGGGGTTTGGATCGCACGGTAAGCCATCAGAACCTATCATGCAACGATCCCAGCATAGGATTTGTTG
>CBFHOE010000001.1:257553-259403 GCA_965657355.1 Limisphaerales bacterium
AGACGAGGGTGGGGGTTTGGATCGCACGGTAAGCCATCAGAACCTATCATGCAACGATCCCAGCATAGGATTTGTTGTACATCATTAAAGTGCATATTGTAATAGATTGCTCCCGCAGGCTGAAGTTCCTTAGCGGTATCTAATTGGCTTTTATTCCATTGTTTTGCGACCTCTTCCAAAGTTTTTCCGGCGCATTCAGGGTGTGGGTCGGACCAGGTAATTTTAATTTTAATTTTCTCTGTAACCTGTGATAAGTCCAACGTACTGCTACTAGCAGAGTAAGGGTAACAATCACAGGATACCTCAATCCTCTCCTTATGTGAGTCCAGTAATTTTAAAGTTTCGGTCGATTGTCCCCAGTTTTCAGGACCAGCGACCTTGTGGTGAGAAATGACCAAAGGAACATGAGCTTTAGAGGATGAAGATATGGCTTCCTTCATGGCATCAATGACCATTGAAAATTCATTTCTCAAGTGGGTTGTGTAAACGCCATTATAACGGTTAACTATGTTGAGAAGGTTTTCAATCTCACTTGGCGGGGAGTTTTTAGCGTTGGCATATGCTAAACCTGATGAAAGTCCAAGAGCACCGCTTGACATGGCTTTTTCGAGGTCTTTCTGCATGGCATTTAATTGTGATTTAGACGCTGCTTTAGAAAGGTCAGTCAAATGGTTGTTTCGAAGCGTTGTATGGCCAATGAGTGCAGCCACGTTCAAGGCCGGTTTATTTTGGTCTATTTTGGTTTTGTATGCCGATAAGCTTTTGAATTGAAATTCACCTGGTTGCCCTAGAAGGTTCATTGGGTCCGGAACTTGTGAATGATTTAATTGTGCAGGGGAGCCTGAGATACCACAATTTCCAACTACCACAGTAGTGACCCCTTGTGAGACTTTTGATATCATATCGGGATCTGCTAGAACTGCTAAATCATCATGGGTATGAGAATCGATTAAGCCAGGGCAGAGAATATTCCCCTTCGCATTAAATTTATTTTTGAATGGAATATCTTTCGTTGACTTTGAAATGATGCGGATTTGGTTGTCCTTTATACCGATATGGCAATTTATTGGTGAGCTTGAACTTCCCCCATCAATCACCCGGCAATTTTCGATAATCCAGTCGTACATGGCTTCCAAAACTATCTCAGACATGCTTTCAAGTCCCTAAAAATACTACGGTGATCTTTATATTTACTATTTTAACTCTAGCCAAACCTTGGCTGAGGTATCTATCATCCCTGTATGCTAGCACTTCTAAATCTAGTAAAGAGATGGAGAGGTTTCTTTTTTTTAATCCCCTTTATATCCATCTTCGAATTAAAATCTGATGAATTTCTCAGGGTGGCTATTTTTGGTGACCAAACGAGTCTCGAATCAAAATCAGTGAGTACGAGTTATCCGGATTTGCTCTCAGAGGAGTTGCTGGCAAAAGGAATAAACGCTCAAATTAAAAATCTGAGTGTTAGAGGTAGTCACAGTGGATCTATCTTGGATAATGATGTAGAAAAAGTATCCCATGCAAAAGATAGATTCCGCTTGCAAATATTTCCAAGGAATGGAGAAAAATTTGATCTTGTTGTCATTCAGCTAGGACGGAATGACGCAATTGAAGTTAAGGGCGGCGATACAATCAATTCCCGGATTCCGCTGGATATCTTTCGTCATAACATAGAATATTTTATCGAAAAAATCCAATCGTCAGGAGCAAGAATCATCCTGGTAACCCCAGTGCCAGCTTCTTCTCAGGATACCGATTGGCAAAAAAATCAAACATCGCTGTATGCTTCCGAAATAAGAAAAGTCTCTCGCCTATTTGGCATACCTCTTGTAGATAACTTCAATCACGTTATT
>CBFHOE010000001.1:259503-261656 GCA_965657355.1 Limisphaerales bacterium
AATTAACCAAACTGACAAGTCAGCCAGAGGGATCTTGGATTAAATTTAGCGGGGTAGATTCGCAGTCTTTTCATCATTTCCAAGCAGATAGAATTGCTGCAGAGATTGCCAGTCAGATTAAAATTTCTGGAATTGACTTAACAAGGATATCTCCTCCTAGAGATTATAAAATTCCAACTATCGATTTAGCAGGCGAAAAACACAGGCAAATTATCGTAGATAAGGAAGACGGGCAATATTTGGGGCATCCAACAACTCTCTTGTTGGAAGACAAAAATACAATACTCTGCGTTTACCCTATGGGGCATGGCCGTGGTGGGATAGTTTATAAGAAGAGTGTAGATGCTGGGCTTACCTGGGGTGAACGGATTCCTGTGCCTGAGAATTGGAAAACGTCCAAAGAGGTACCAACAATACATAGGGTAATTGACGGTAATGGTAAAAAAAGGGTCATCATGTGGTCTGGTTTATATCCCGCCCGATTAGCTGTTTCGGAGGATGATGGGGACACATGGAGCTCGATAAAGCCCGTTGGTGATTGGGGGGGTATCGTTGTCATGGGTTGTTTGTTTGCCCAAAAAAATAAACCTGGCCATTACGTTGCGCTTTTTCATGATGATGGCCGCTTTTTTACGTCCAATGGATCATGGGTCGGAGGATTTACTCTGTTTAAAACGTTTTCTAAAGATGGTGGACTGACCTGGTCCTTTCCGGAAGCCATTTACCAAGGCCACCAGGCACATCTTTGTGAACCTGGTGTAATTCGATCACCAGACGGTAAATCATTGGCAGTGCTTTTAAGGGAAAATTCAAGAAAACTTAATTCTCATCTCATCATTTCTCATGATGAGGGAGTGACCTGGTCAGATCCTAAGCCACTACCTGCCTCACTTACTGGCGACAGGCATACAGGGGTGTATTCAAGCGATGGCAGGCTGTTTATTTCGTTCCGCGACACAACGTTGGAAAGTCCAACAAAGGGAGATTGGGTTGCTTGGGTCGGGAAATTCGAGGATATCATTGAAGGAAACGAAGGGCAATACAGGGTCAGGCTCATGGATAATCTGGTTCGAGGGGATTGTGCTTATCCCGGCGTGGAAATATTGGGTGACGACACCATAGTCACCACGACCTACGGCCATTGGAGCCAAGGTGAACAGCCATATATCGTTAGCGTGAGGCTAAAATTATCGGAATTGGACCAGAAGGCTTCTGAGGGCCTTTTCTTAAAATAAATTCCAAGTAAAAAAGATTTTTTTACCGGAAATAGCCTCCAGTCGGAAGTTGCATGGCAAGGGATCCTCGATCCGTTGTGACCAACGCTCCTTTTCCAATGCCATTTTTCTCGAACCAGCCTTGGTTCATTTCCAAGACGAATTGGATATTGGGTTTCTGGCTAAAAATTGAGTCTTCGTCATGAGGCTCGAGCTTGTGAAGTTCTAAAATTTTACCATCAGACCCTATATAGGCTAAAGACAAAGGGATTTTTACATTCTTATTGTAAAACGCCACCTCCCTTGGCTTTGGAAATACAAAGACCATCCCTTTATTTTTTTGTAAACTTTCCCGGAACATGACCCCAGTCGCGATCTGCAAAGGAGTCCTGGCCACTTCGGCCTCAATTTCCTTCGCTCCAATCCACAATTTTACTTTCTTTAACTCCGGATTCGCAATCGAAGGGAAAAATTGTGAGGAATCCGAGTCGCTTTCCTCAGAATTTATCTGGGGTTTATTGGTCGGGTTGCAAGCACAGAATAAAAAACTCAATAATAGCATTATGAATTGCTGCTTATTGAGTTCTAATCCAAATAAAGATTTCATACAAAAAGCAAGAAAGTTGATTCTGTTAATTTAAGAAAAAACAGCAGAGCACCACCAGTATAAATACAAGCGATACAAGCGAAACTGCCGATTATGTTTATTAATTATCTTCCGAGCTATTTGATTGCCTTTTCAATTGCTCTTACTAATTTGGCGAGTGTCCCAGTTTCGTCGTTCTTAACTTTGGTAATACCATTCGAAACATTGGTTCGGTGACCCATCTTCAACTTTTTACTTATCCAATCTTGAGAGATAGTTGTTTTATTTCTTAGAACCGAGGCAAGTGCGATTTTTTCATCGGCCCCTAAAGGTAATTTATTCAATTTTGCCTC
>CBFHOE010000001.1:261755-274265 GCA_965657355.1 Limisphaerales bacterium
GGTTAATTTTAGTGCCTTAAGACCGGATTTTATGATGTTCCGAGCCATGGCTTCTCCGTGAGTATTTTTGGGAGAGGATTTTCCGGGGGTTTTGCCAGCTCGAGCTTTGGCTATATTGGACAATAAATCTTGATGGAATTTCTTACTTCCATAGAACCACCCTCGCTGTAGTGGTTTCCATTCTGCCGCGAGCTCCTCGTCTATGTGAGATCCCGACGCCATTTTTCCAGCACTACTTACTTGTTGATAATATTTTTTTCTCCCCGTTGTATCGTCTTTTAGTTTTGAGTCTCCGAGGATTTTGGATGTTTGGATCCATTTTGCTCTTTTGCTTTTTGGGGCTTTGTAATCCAAAAGCGAAGACCATTTGAAATTGGCTAAATTAGCTTTTGTCGACTTATTCCAAACTGGGGCAGAGTGGATGAAATCTCCTGCAGCTTTGAAAATTCCCTTCGCTTTAGGATCAATTATCACAGAACGATACCTTCTTGGGAAAAGCGATTCTCTGCGATTTCGCTTTTTATTGACTTTTGCCGTAAAAGCCCCCTGAAACCATTTCATACCGTCCACTAAGTTTGGTTCTGGGCATTCGAGTAATAAGTAGTAGCCTTCTTTGACCAATGAATAGGCGTGAATTTTCCACCCTGTCTTGTTGCAGGTTTCCATCAGGCAGTCGAGAAATATCCGACGCTCATCATCATCTCGGAATAGCCCGTTTCGGGCTTCTGATTTATTAGTTACCAGGTAAAATGCTCCTGACACTTGAATTCTTAATTGGCGGGCCATGGTTGCTTGAGTTGCTATTTTAGTGGACTCGAAGTTGGGTGTTTAATGAATCTGAAAATACCAGCCTAACCGCAAATTCCAACAAAAAAACGCCAATATAAGCTAAATTTTTGAGAATCGCAAATGTCGTGCATGCAAATTTCCGTTTTTTCTATACAAGATTCAATATGAGTCGGTTTTATTTATTCGGTGTGATCCTTATCTTCTGCGTGCCACCTTGAGAATCTTAAAAATTACCAGAATCTTGCAGTATCCCAGCACAGTAAGAAGAAATTTACGGTTCAGAGCTTATTTTCCAATCTGCAGCACATTTCAAAATGAAAAGATATATTCAAATTATTTCATTCCCAACAAGCCTTCAAATAGTTGCTTGAATTCAAAAAATGTGTAAGATGAAATTCCAATCACCTCATATGAAAAAGAGAAAAGCTGCAAATTTAGTATCCGTTTTTCTGACTGTTCTCGCCGCATTATACTGCGCATCAGCAAGCTCATCAGCAGCTGAAATTGAACTCAGTTTGAAATCAGGACAATCATTAAAAGGGAATGTCATATCCATAGATGCCCGCGGTATTGCCATTAGCCAAGGAGGCTCTATCAAAAACATCGAACCTGGGCAACTTTCCGATAACTCAAAGTCGGCTTTCGATGGCTGGCTCTCTGGAAATTCAAAGGCTCCCAATATTAAAGCAGACGTGGAACTCAGCCTGAAGACCGAAACGGGAACATTGGCATACGATACGAACCAATTGACTGCCGAGAAGGGGGCACTAGTTCGGGTAACTTTAATCAATGAAGACAGTCTTCCCCACAACATCGTTTTTAGTAAAAGTCCTGACGCTAATTCAGGCCAGGCAATCGCAGCCGCTGCTTTAGATTTAGGTGGTGAAGGAATGGCAAAGCAATGGATCCCTGAGGCAGGAAACATACTTGCGGCAAGTTCCATGGCTGATCCAAAAAAGAATGTTGTCGTTTACTTCACTGCACCAAAAGTTGACGGCGAATTTCCCTATGTTTGTACATTTCCTGGCCATTCACTCGTCATGAAAGGCATTCTAAAGATTGGGGAGTCTCAGCCAAAACAACTACAAGGCGATTTTAATCTTACTAACTTAACTTTTGATGTTTTTAAGGGGTCATTTGACAAGCTCCCTGATTTTTCTGCTCTTAAACCAAATCGCTCTGGAAAAATTAAAAGCAATAAGATCAATCTTCGAAGCACCAAAGAAAAAGAAGCTTTTGCAGCTGTTTTCAAGGGGGAACTTGAACTTCCACAAGATGGAAAGTATTCCATTGGTTTGTCCAGTGACGATGGATCAAGGCTCCTCATTGATGGTAAAGTGATCATTGATAATGATGGTGTTCATGGAATGAAAACCAAATCAGCTTCACCGAGCTTGAAGTCAGGTTCCCACAAATTAGTGGTTCAATATTTTGAGAAGTCTGGTGGGGAGGAGATCGAAATTTCGATGAAATCTCCTTCTGGTAAATTATTAGCCCTCACGCCCGGAGGCAACCAGCGAAGAAAGGGGAATAACAACGTGGGTATTCCACTTTATCCTTTAGCCGGGGAAGCTATGATTTACAGAAATTTTATAGCGAATGTCGGCACGGCTCGTGGAATAGGTGTAGGATTCAGCGAAGGAATACATTACGCATATGACGCTCAAAATGGAAGAGTGGCCATGATCTGGAAAGGCGGATTTATTGATGCAAAGCGCCACTGGACCGGGCGTGGTCAAGGTTACCAGCCACCTAGTGAATCATTCATTGAAATTGATACTCTTGGAGCCATCATTGCCGATCTGGAAGCAGTGGGTCAAGATTGGCCAGCTGCAGATTATGTCGCAAACGGAAAAAGCGCTGATTATTCCCAAAGCGGTAAACCCAGTAATTTTCGTTTTCTCGGATACACACTTAATAACAAAAGGCATCCTATTTTTTCTTGGACTTGGAATGGCCTGAGGGTCACTGATTACACTCGGCCCAATAAAGCTGGTGGTATGAGAAGGACTTTAACATTTAAGGGACAGCCCAATAAATTAGATGGCAAACCTTTTTTACGTCTTGGTTCCGGCGATTCTGACAAGCTCGAAATCAAGATACCTCGATCGGTTGACAAAGTGATCGCGGATGACGGTATACGTATTCCAATTAAGCTCAAAAACGGCGAATACAAAGTCTCCATAAACTACAACTTTAAATAAGAAATTTTAAATATGAAAATTAAAGAGATGATTAAGATTTTAACAAAAGCGACTTTTGGCCTATTGGTTGCTTCAAGCACACTTGTATTCGCCGAGGAATCTCAGAGTGATTACTACACCATTCACAATATAGAAGCTCCTTCTGGAATTGTTCCAGAAGTCGGAGGTATTGAGATTGGTCCAAAGGGAGAGCTTTATGTGTCGACCCGTCGTGGTAATATTCACCATATCACGAACTATGGCCCTGGTCAGAAGCCCGTATGGAAATTGTGGGCACAGGGTCTTCATGAGCCTCTTGGTATTGCCTGGAAAGATGGATGGCTTTACGCTACTCAGCGCCCCGAAGTCACAAAAATTAAAGACAAAGATGGCGACAACAGAGCTGACATCTTCAGAACCATCTCCGATCGTTGGGGCATCAACGGCGATTACCATGAATATGCATTCGGTACAAGTCATGATAAATCTGACAATATTTGGGTCGTTTTGTGCCTGACTGGTTCCGGCGGGTATAGTAGTGATTTTCGTGGTTGGGCGATGAAGGTAACACCGCGTGGAAAAGCCATACCTATTGCATCTGGAATACGATCTCCGGGAGGTATTGGTTTCAATGACGCCGGTGATGTTTTCTATTGTGATAACCAAGGTCTTTGGAATGGTTCGAGCTCATTGAAGCACCTTGCGCCTGGCTCATTTCAAGGAAATCCGACTGGTTGGAAAGCATATGAAGACTTGTCAGACTCCCTGCTGGGTGGACGTCCAGTGCAACCAGAATCCAAAAGCCGTGTATCTACCGAGCTAAAGAAGATTAGTTCCTTCGTCCCACCCGCAGCCGTGCTGCCCCACGGCAGAATGGGGCAATCACCAACTGGAATTATCCCATTTCCTAAAGATGGAAGTTTTGGTCCTTATGAAGGTCAGCTTATGGTCGGTGAGCAGACATATTCCGAAATACAAAGGGTATACCTTGAGCAGGTCAATGGCGTTTATCAAGGTGCCGCTTTTCATTTTCTTTCTGGCTTCGGCTCTGGAAATATAGCGCTCAAAATGTCCGAAGATGGAGTTTTGATCACCGGAGGCTCCAACAGAGGTTGGGGAGCAAAAGGTGGCAAAACATTCGCATTAGAAAGTGTTCATTGGAATGGCAAAGTTCCATTTGAAGTTCAAAAAATGAACGCCCTCAATGATGGATTTAAATTAACTTTTACTCATAAAGTAGATCCAAAAACTGCAGGATCTTTAGATTCCTATAAAATGGAGGCCTTTACATACATATACCAGAGCGGATATGGAAGCCCAGAAGTTGATAAACTAGAGCCTAAAGTGACAGGTGCTAAAGTTTCTGAAGATGGAATGTCTGTTGTTCTCACCGTCGATAAGTTGACCGAAGGTCACGTTCACGAATTGGCAATGGCCGGTGTGAAATCATCAGCAGGAAAACCACTCTTGCACGCCAAAGCATATTATACATTGAACGAGATTCCGAGCCCTAACTCGATCCGTTAAATTTTTAAATTTTAATATTTTATCCTGTAAAAAACCCTCTAATGAGGGTTTTTATTTTTTAAATACTTTACTAACTCAAATAAATGACCGTCGCTTGTCAGATTTCATTAATGAAATACACGTTTTAAATTAAGCTCACACCCTAAAAAATTTAATCCACATCAACTTTGGAAATACCGCAATGCCAAATAAAAATTCAAGAGGTTAGTTTGCCTTTTTCGGGGTAATTTTTACAAATCAGGGGAGGGTAATTCTCAATGCTTATTGATTATTGAATTCCATCGCATCATGAAACGCATGAATTTTTGAAAAGTTCATGATTTTTGAGAGGCTTCAAGATTTCTCAAAAGGGGCGACTCTTCGGTCCTCTAAACTACAACCAAACGTAAAGCTCTAGAATGTCTCGCCAAATGGGGTGTGAGTTTGGAGAAATGGATCTTATACTATCACTCGCAATCAAAAGTTGGAACGTGGCAACTTTGCTGGAAACAGCAACGTGCTTATCGAGATTCTGCTCCATTTTCATAGGGCAAATAAGGTTTCAGCCCCATCGTATTTGTTGCCCTTGATTATAAAAGGAAAAGGTAGATTCTGCCGCCAAAATAGGACTCTACATACTTATCGAGTGCATAAAAATTTTTTCAGTGATAATCTTTCTTTCGAAAAATCAATTTAAGTTGCTCGGGGAAGGGGGTGGCGGAGAGAGGGGGATTCGAACCCCCGACACCCTTTCGAGTGCGCACGCTTTCCAGGCGTGTGCCTTAAACCGCTCAGCCATCTCTCCAGGCGTTTGTGCCAGCGGTATACTGGGGCGGATAATATGATAAATCCTTAGTTACGATTCAATCTTTTTTTCTGGTAAAACAAGAAGCCAGTAAATTCTAATCCGATCGAGGCTTTAAACCTAAATTTTTAGTAGTCATCCCTTGTCCGTTTTTCAGGATACAATATGGCTGACTTATTTTAATGGCAGTCGATTCAAAAAGTTCCGTGCTTTCAGTATTAAACTCAAACATGTCATAATGGCATGGGATGACACAGGATGCCCCGATGTCCTTAGCCAACGATACGGCTTGTTGGCCATCAAGATTTCCAGCAACTCTCCTCTCTGGCTTTCTGCCATTTATGGGAAGTAATGCAATATCGATTTTAAATGGGGTCAAAACGTCTTTTATGCCTTCATACAAAAGCGTGTCACCAGAATGGTATATACTCCACTTTCCAACCTTCAGAACATAACCCATGTAATGACAGCTCCCAAATTGGTCTCTATCTACCCTTTCGTGGGCTGCGGGAACTCCTGAAATTTCTACCCCACAGCATTCTCTAGACTCATTATCGTTGAGGCCCAGAGGCCAATTGGCATCGCAATTTAAACGATTAGCTATAAAATTTCTATTTGCCTCAGGTATAATAAATGTAATTGAGGGGTTCGCTAAAAATAAAGGGTCTAGAGTTGATGCATCAAGATGGTCGGTATGGTTGTGTGATGATGTGACAATGTCGATAAAATCCAACTTGTTCGGAGACACTACTTTTTCAGTAATTCTCACGTGCGGCTTATCTGTTTTGGAATACTTCTCTGTCAATGAGTCGGATAAATAAGGATCAAATAAAACGTTAGCCACTTTTGAGCAAACCAAAAAGCCCGATTGACCGACCCACCAAATAGACAGACTCTCATCATTAGGTATAGAGCTCTTTACGGACTCAACAAATGCTTCATCTTTTAAAAAAGCTTTTTTCATTAGTCATTTATGATTGGGTCGTTTTCAATTCTGGACCAGAGGTTTGAGGTCGCTTAACCAATTTTCCAATATCCAGTGAAGGCAAGATTGATTCTATTTTTTTAGCTAAATTTTTAGGCAATTCCGATAGGCCGGAAATTATCACATTTCTGATTTTTAATCGTGCCCACTGTCGAGCTTCTTTCTTGTGGGTTTTACTTTGCCCGTGGATAAGGTAGGCTTTTGTCAGATACCCGACGCGAAGGGTTACCAAAGCAGCACCTATTCCTTGAGCTGCAGATTTACCAGCAATTGTGCCTACTGCCGGAAGCGCATCACCAAACTCTAAATCATTAATTTGGTCGATGACCAAGGCCCCAATTCCAACCAAAAGATAGAGCTTAAGTAAATCGGGTAAAGAGGGTCTAATTCCCATTTCGCTCACAACATTTTTGATAAGAGACAGGTTAATAGTCAGAAGTAAAAAAGTGTCCAGAGGGCCATTCTGAGAAACGGACACAGCAAGGAAAGCGACCTTAGATTTATTCAAGACTACGGAATCCATTGCCTCAGCCTTTTTTTCGACAATATCTTTTAAGCATGAATTAAGATCTTTTTTGAAAGTCAAATGATATTGGAGTTTCCTATTCTCTTCTTTGCTCAAGTCTATGTTTTTCAACATGTATTTGGCTTGGCGATTAAGCCAAGCATCTGATGGGGATGAATTTTGGTCTACAAGGGGTGACCAATCCCTTGTTTTTTTAGTGAATACTGAAAGAAAAGGGAAAATACCAAGCCAAATAATTGCGATACTCAAGAACACATAAAACACCCACATTAATGCCCCATGAACTTGAGCTAATCTATGGCCGGTCTCAAGAACTGCTGAAAAAACAGTTAGCCCAAATAATGCTCCCAACAATAATCCCATGCCCAGTAATTTGGGGAAAATGCCGGCAAACAAAGAGTTTTTTCGTATTTTGGACTCCGTATTTTTATCGTTGGCACCCGAATTCATAACTCCAAACCGAATCCTACACAATTTCTGAAATGATACAAATAGTTCTCCGCCAGTAGGCTTTCAAATTCAGGAAGTATATCAGAAATTTGATTAAAAATCTGTTGACCATAAATAACAAAGATTGTATTGTGCCCGTCCTCAATAACCAATGATTGGGGGTGTAGCTCAATTGGTTAGAGTACCTGCCTGTCACGCAGGTGGTTGCGGGTTCGAGTCCCGTCACTCCCGCCATTTACTTTTTCGCCACCTTTTTTCTCCAAAATCCTTTTTTTACTCATTTATCCTTGGGTGTCGACATTGTTTTATGATTTGCCCGCACTTGTTGTTTTTCCGGGTAGCTATGACAAAAGCCTAAATTATCGACAAATGACGGCCTTGAATACTTGGAATCGAAAGCTCTTTTTAAATCTATTGCTGAAAAAATTCTTAATAATTAAATTTTTTTCGAGTCCTGTGAAATTTATGAGCTGTCGCCTCAGATGCATACCGCCGCATGGATCCAATTCGGTTTATTTGAGTGGATATATTTTATATTAAGATAATATCTGTGAGACAGGGCGGGCTGGTTCGACGCCCGTGAGCCGAACATCGAGACCTTGGTATGGATAAGAGAACCTCTCGTGTTCAATTCCAAGTAAATGCAGCATCGTAGCATGAAGATCTCGTACGTGTACAACGTTCTCAATAGAGTTGTAGCCAAGTTCATCAGTTGCCCCATGCGATATCCCACCCTTTACGCCCCCACCAGCCATCCACATGGAAAATGCATTCATATGGTGATCTCGGCCTGCCCCTCCTTTTCCTTGGAACATCGGTGTTCTGCCGAACTCGCCTCCCCAAACCACCAAAGTATCTTCAAGTAATCCTCTTTGTTTGAGATCCGTTATAAGCGCCCAGGTGGGCTTATCAGTTAATCCGCAACAAACATTCATGTAATTGACCAAGCCTCCATGGTGGTCCCACCCGCGATGATAAAGATGAACAAATCGGACTCCTCTCTCAACTAATCGGCGAGCAAGGAGGCAGTTCGAAGCGTAGGATCCATCACCGGGTTTGGCTCCATACATATCAAGAACATGTTGGGGCTCATTGGATACGTCCATCAACTCGGGTACTGAAGTTTGCATTTTAAAAGCCATTTCATAGGCTTTAATTCTTGTTTCAATCTCCGGATTCATAACTGTTGCATTTCGCCGTGAATCCATTTCCTGGATGGTGGAATTGAGAAGGCGGTCCATTTGCAAAGAAAGTCCCCACGGGTTTTTCACATAATTTACAGGATCTCCAGAACTATTGAATTCAACCCCTTGGTATCGACTTGGTAAAAAACCACTCCCCCATTGTCTTGATGCTATAGGTTGAGGATTTCTCCCTCCTACACTTGTCATTACAACAAAACCTGGTAGGTCTTCCGATTCGCTTCCAAGACCATAATTAACCCATGACCCCATCGACGGACGCCCACTGATGGCCGTGCCCGTATTCATGAATGTGTGTGCAGGGTCGTGGTTGATCTGATTTGTCACCATCGATTTTATTATACAAATGTCGTCTGCCATCTTTGCATGCCAAGGAAGGAAGTCGCTAATAAGTTGACCATTTTGACCATGCTTTCCAAATTTGGTCATCGGGCCTTGTATTTTCAGTTTGGTGTTTTGGAGTTGAGCAATAGGTTGGCCTTTTGTGAAACTGCTTGGCATGGGTTCCCCATCGCGCCTTTCCAGCTCAGGCTTATAATCAAAAGTCTCGAGATGAGATGGGCCTCCCGCCATACAAAGAAAAATAACACGCTTGGCTTTAATTTTATGATGTGGCAATCCGGGCAACCCTAGCTCGGGGCGTTTTGATTTTGCTGCTGAACCGAAACCCTTATTAGTTAATGAAAGAAGTGCCGCAGCCCCTAATCCAAAGCCGGTATGACCAAGAAAGGATCTGCGCTTGATTATATTTTCCAACTCTCTGTTCACATTCATGTCTTATACCCTTATGAGACTAATTAATTTCTTTGATAAGTTTCATTTAAGTTGAGAATGGCTCTGGCAACTTGGGTCCAGCTTGCCAGCTCTGGTAGTTGACCGGGCCAATTTTCCGCCGATATTCCAATGGACATTAAATCTTTAGCTTTGTGAGGGTTTTCGCTGAAGTATCGGCGTGAACTTTTCAGGAGTTCTTTAAGCATGAAATATTCTTTGTTCGCTGCTCTGGATGTAGCCTGCTTGAAGAGCCAGAGGATTCTCTCTTTGTCAGAAAATCCCGGATTTTCTGACATGCCTCTTTGAGCAAAGTGTCGAGCAGACTCCAAAAAGACAGGATCATTAAGCAAGGTTAAGCTAGAAAGTGGGGTGTTGGATTTTACTCTTTTAGCTGTGCATTCTTCTCGAGACGGCGCATCAAATGCTTTTAACATGGGATGTAAGAATTGCCTTTGCCAATGGACATAAACACCTCGACGCCATTGATCATTTGACATGCTATGCTTGTATTGACGGGTTGGAAAATTGAGATGCCTATAATACCCATCGGGTTGATAAGGCTTTGCTGTTCTGACCCCAATGTCAGTGACTAATAGCCCTGATAGTTTAAGTGCTGTGTCTCTTACTGATTCGGCGGGAACCCTAAATCTGGATTGTCTAGCAAAGTAGAAATTCTGTGGATCTCTGTTGATTAATTGTTCTGTGGGTATGGACGATCGTTTGTAGGCATCAGTCATGAGAATATCTTTTATCAGGCGTTTTATATTCCAACCGTTATCCATTAATTCAATAGCAAGGAAATCTAGTAGCTCAGGATTGGATGGCGGCATTCCCTGTCCTCCAAAATCATCTAATGAAGAGGAAATTCCCTGGTCGAAAAGGAGATACCATATGCGGTTAGAGAAGACTCTTGAGGTCAATTCTCCAATACCACCCTCGCTCATGGGACGGAATAACCATTCGGCTAAGTCTTTTCGAGTGTTCCTTTTATCTTTTGCCAGACTGCCTAGGAATTCTGGAATGGCTGGCGCAACAATTGGGCCGGATTCGTCAAGCCAATTGCCTCTTGGGAGAACTCTTATTTCGCGAGGCTCTTTACTTTCCGTAACCATTGTTCTCACTTTATGAGATTCTAATTTCGAGATTTCCTTTTGAATAACTTCTCTCTCATCACTGCCAATCGGTTTGTTGGTTAACTTATTTTTAAGTCTGGTGATTTTTCTTCGGGTTGAAATTGGTATGACATCCAACTCTGGTGGGCGCTTCGTTGGTAAGCTATTTGATCCAACTTTAAAATGCTGGTCCTCATCAATATCTGCGAAGAAGGCCACAATGGAATAAAAATCTTTCGATGTGAACGGGTCGTATTTGTGATCATGACATTGAGCGCAACCAATGGTGGCCCCCATCCAAACTGATGAAAAATTTCGGACCCGATCTGCTGCATATATACTCAGATATTCTTTAGGCTGAACGCCACCTTCATGGCTTGTTTGAAGGAGCCGGTTATATCCACTTGCTATTTTTTGATCAACGCCTGCCGACACTAATAAATCACCAGCTAATTGTTCGATCGAGAATTGGTCGAGGGGCATATTTTGATTGAGGGAATCTATGACATAATCGCGGTAAGGTGAGATATTTTGATCTTGGTCTCCATGATATCCCACGGTGTCAGCATATCTCACGAGGTCGAGCCAATACATCGCTATCTTTTCTCCAAAATGTGGAGATGAAAGCAATCGGTCTACCAAAACTTCATAATATTCATTCGGGTTTTCTTTCAACTTTTCAACATCGGAGTAATCAGCTGGTAAACCCAGTAGATCAAAAGATAGACGTCGTGCCAGCGTTGTAGGTGAAGCGATGCTTAAACTTTTCAATCCTTCAATCCCTAATTTTTGATAAATGAGATAATCTATGATTTCGCTGGATGATGTCGGCTTTTCTGGGAGTGAATCATTTAATCTCTCTCGATCGAATTCATATGCCCAGTGTTTAGAATAATTGGCTCCTTCACTAATCCATTTTTTGAGGATATCCTTTTCTTTCTTTGTGAGATCTTTATTGGCCTCAGGCGGAGGCATGACTTCGTCTTTATCAGTGGAAAAAATTCTTAGTATCACTTCACTTTCCCCGGGCACCCCTGGGACTATGGCTGCCACTCCTTTGTTGTTTTTCAAAGCTCCTTCACGGGTATCCAGTCGCAAGTCACTTTCACGCCTCTTTTCATCTGGGCCATGGCAGAAAAAACATTTGTTTGAAAGAATGGGCCGAACATCTTGATTGAAATCTAATTTGTCGATGCGTATTTCGTCTTTTTTATTTGAATCATCAGCAAAGAGATCATAAGGGAAAGATACTAAAAACATCGCCATGAGCATGGGGACAAACACGGAAGGTGTCGCCTCAGAAACTTTGAATGTTTTGTGCATATGAAAATTCTAATAATTTCCGCAGATAGGTAAATAAGTTTTCGAAAGCAGATTGACGCTTTTCTTTTCGACTCTAATTTTCTTCACTTTGCTTTTTGATTCTTTTTCTCACAATTTGTAAGATGTCATCCGGCACTGGAAACTCACCAGTCTGTTTTTTTGAGTAAATTTTTTCCCCGTCAATCTTAACCTCAAAGACACCTTTATTACCCGGAATAAGCTCAAGAGATAGAATCTTATTTTTGAACTTCAATAGTTTTTCTGCCAGACCGACAGCTTTTGGTTCATAGTTTCAAATCGCGCAATACTCTATGGAAATTCTCATTACCTCATTCTCACTCAAATTAAATTAAATTTCAATACTGCCCCGAAATCGACTGACCTTGTTAAAATATTCTCAAAATTATAATGGTAATTTTTTCGCAAAAGTACAAAATTTACATATGGAAATTCCTAATGATGATGAAAATAAATGGGCGATGGCCATGCATTTATCATTTTTACTTGGTTTTCCTTTGCCATTCATAGGCTACATATTAGCCCCGCTCGCCGTTTATCTGCTAGCAGGAAAAGATAAGAATGGTCTGGGATTACACTTTAGAGAAATTGCGAATTTCTTCATTACGTGGTGCGTGATTCCCGCTGCTTTTGGGATTTTATACTGGCTCTTCGTTATCCTTACCCTTGGTATTGGTGGCTTACTAACCTTCCCTCTGGCGGTCTTGGCGGGAATATTATGGGTTGCTTTCGTGGTTGTTTTTCCGGTGATCGCTTCAATAAAGGCTTTAAATGGAGAAACCTACAGATATCCAATGACAATAAGATTTTTAAAAGTAATGTCTTAAATTGGTATTA
>CBFHOE010000001.1:274364-276540 GCA_965657355.1 Limisphaerales bacterium
AGTAAAAACTCGAAAATTTTTTTGTGGAATGAGTTAATGACATCCATGTTCGACTTATCTGGGAAAATTGCCCTCGTTACTGGGGCTGGTAGTGGGATTGGTAGAGAGATCGCAATAAAATGTGCCGAAGCAGGCTCCCATGTGTATATCACAGACGTGAATCCTGAAACAGCAAATCAGACATGTGACATTATTTTAAAATTCGGGGGGACAGCTCAGAGTTTAAAATTAGATATTTCGGATCTTTGTTGCTGTGAAAAAGTAGCCGAGAAAATAATCTCAGACAGGGGACGGTTGGATATATTGGTAAACAATGCTGGTGTTGGCTGCGTTGGGAATATTGAAAATACAAGTCCCGAAGATATGAAGCGTTTGCTGGAGGTAAATGTCATGGGGCTATTTAATTTAACGAAGCAATTTATTCCGAGCATGGTTCAAAAAAAATCGGGCTCAATTATCAACCTCTCATCTATAGGTGGGCTGGTAGGAGTTCCTGATAGATTCGCATATTGTGCAACAAAGTTTGCCGTCACGGGAATGACAAAATCGTTGTCTCTAGACTATGCACCCCATCAAATAAGAGTCAATTGTATCTGCCCCGGAAGAGTTGAGACCCCATGGGTAGCTGCGAGGCTTAGTGAATATGATGACCCCGAATCCGCTCGTGAGCAAATGACATCAACACAGCCACTTGGCAGAATGGGGCGTCCCGATGAGATCGCTTGGGCCGCAGTTTACCTGGCTAGCGATGAGGCTTCATTTGTCACTGGGGCAGAATTTAATATCGATGGAGGATGGAATGCCGGTTGATTTGTTTCTCAATTCATGCATTCTAAACATTCGAGAATATGAGTATGACAAAACAGCTGCCCGTTGACATAGCAGATCCTACAAATGCAAGGATCTTGTCCGTATCAGAGGACCAAATTAAAGGATTTCAAAGAGATCCTATTGGAGAAATCTCAAAATTGAGTGGGCTGGAAGAATCTATTGTTATAGAAAGGATTCAGGCTATGTTGGAAGCCGGCACCATCCGCCGTGTTCGGCAAACTTTACTAGCAACTAATTTAGCAAAAGGAGCACTTGTTGCCTGGGAGGTCGATACATATCAGGTCGACGCGGCCTTTGAATTCATGTTTGACCAAGATCCTTTCTCAGGACATGTGGTAACGCGCTCAACTGATACCGCAACCGCAGGATCAACTTATCGCTTGTGGACCACCCTGAAGGTTCCTCAGAGCTACTCATTGGAAAAGCATTGTGAATTCTTAAAGGAGAAGGTGAAAGCCTCACACTTCCGGATTATGCCTGCCAAGCGACTGTTCGCTTTGGGTGTTGGTCATGTCAGAAGAAAGGGGATGCCTCCAGGGAGCCGGGCTGACGGGCCTGCCGAAGCTGTAGAAGTTTCTCTCGTCAATCTTACTGACAAAGAATGGATCGTTCTCACGGCCCTAAAACGAGAGTTTGAGCCTTCTGAGATCTGCAAAAATCTATGGAAAGGGCGAGCTGAAGAAGCCGGTGTCTCACTCGAGGAATTCTATGAGATAGCTGAGAGTTTGAACAAAAGAAAAGTGATTGGGCGTTTTTCCACTTTTTTAGAACACGTGAAAAAATTGACAACTGGTGAGCGAGTGACGAAGTTCAACGCTCTTTTTCATTGGGCTGTTCCGACTGGTATGGAATTGAAGGCCGGTGGAGAAGTTGGGAGACATCACATCATGACTCATGCCTATTGGAGAGAAGGTGGACCTGAATTCAAGAATGTTAACATAATGGGAGTCGCACATGGGACGGATAAAAAACTCGTTCTTGAGCACAAGGCAGCCATCGATGCTCACCTGGAGGAATCAGGAATCCCAATTGGTTATACCAATGTCTTTTGGGGAGGTCGCTCGGAGATCAAGCCGTCTGAGATTTCGCCTTTTATTTACAGAGATTGGTGTCAACAAAATGGGATTGATCCAGAAGCAATGAAAGCCGAGTAATTTTATATCTTTCTGTTCTAAAGCTTTGGGGTATTAAATCTTGTCGTGCTTCAATTAGCTCTCAACTTCACGGCTTGGCAATAATTCTTTATAGTGGAATGTGATCGCAGCTGCTGTTGCGAAGACTAAGAAGACAGTAATCATGAGAATGCTTGCATTAATCACCGACGGCGTTTCAGCCCAACTGTCGG
>CBFHOE010000001.1:276638-281016 GCA_965657355.1 Limisphaerales bacterium
GTAAAGATTGCCATTGCCAAATCGGACTGCCCAAGAATGGTCTTCATGTGAGTTGAAAGTGCTATCGCTTTAATGTTTGTAGAAAGCGAGGCAATGCCAATCTCTACTATCGCTCCGTAGATAACGGCAAAAATAAGAAAATTTTTGTTGAGTAATCCCATGAGAATTCCTAAGGCACTAAATGCAGGAATAGCCAATAATTGAGCAAGGAAGAAGTATGGTATGGACTGGCTAAGCCAAGGGACACCTTTTATAATGCCCACAGCAAATAAAAGAGCCGTTAGGATGGCCATAATAACCTCTGTCCATATGACCTGGCTCAACAATCGAATCATGATATACCGAACCCTACTAATGGGGCGGCACAAGAAAAAAGGTAAGGTATCGTTTCTTATCTCATCTCGAGATAACCCACCAGCGAAAATAACACACACAATCGGTATTCCGTAGATAAAATAAATCTCAAAGACTATTTTGACAAATGCCATTCCACGACCTTTTTCATTATCGCTTGTAATATTGTCAAATGCTTCATCTTTTTGTTTTATTTTTTGAATATGAAGTTCTAATGATGAGGAGGGGGCATTGTCTGCCCGCATGAATGCCTCGAAGCCATCGATTTCACTCTTAGCTTCTTCAATGTCAAATTTCTGATTAAATAATTTTTGATTAATTGCAGCTTTTCCAAAGCCCGACAAATTCGGCGAAATGATCAAAAAGATAAAGGCAGGTAATAAAATGATCTTGAGTGTTAATGAGATTAGTTTTTTTAGACTAATTCGTTCATAGAGCATCATTGCAGACAATCCAACGAATGAACTGATGAATCCTGGTTTGAGATCCATTTTTTCGGAGACAATACCCGATTCTGATTCATGAGGGTCACCTGGTGGCATAAAGACTGACATAGTTTAGTTTGTCAATTGTTGAAAGAGGCTTTGCAAGGATTTGCTTTGATGGCGGATTTCCTCGATTTCAATTTGGTGCTGATTTGTCCAATGGACAATATTGCTATAAAAAATTTCTGGTTGATGGAGTGTGATATTTATTTCGTTCGTGGTCCTATTGAGATCAAAACCATTGATAGTGTCTTCCTGAAAAAGAAGATTTGCCAATTTCATTGGGTGAGAGCATTTTATTGTAAGTTTTTCTGTTTTTGTTCTATGCGTTTGGGTTGAAATTTCATCCGGTGTCCCACTGCCAATAATTCTGCCCCAATTCATAAGTATGAGTCTCGAACTCAGTGTCTCCAGCTCATGGAGAATATGAGATGAAATAATAACGCTTGTCCCATTAGAAGCGATGGATTTGAGAATGTCTCCAACCATTGCCCTTGCCATTGGGTCGAGTCCGTTCATCGGTTCATCTAGAATCACTAGTTTCGGGCGGTGAATAAGAGCCTGAGCCAGCTTAACCCGCTGACGCATGCCTTTGGAATATTGGCCTAAATTCTTTGACCAATGTTTTTCTTCAAGCTGAGTAAGCTTGAGCGCCTCAACCGCACGGTCTTTAATTTCCCTAGAAGGTATTCCGGAAATCATGCCCAATGAGGTTAACCACTCTACTGGTTTCATATATTCGTGTATCGATTCTTTTTCAGGGCAATACCCAGTATGCTTTAAAATTGCTGGGTTGTTCCACGGTGCTTCACCAAATACTTTTACCGTCCCTGAACTTGGCTTAAGCCTTCCGTTGATGATTTGAATGAGTGTGGACTTCCCGGCTCCGTTTGGGCCTACCAAACCCGTAATTCCAGGTAAAATGGAAAAAGAAATTTTGTTGAGCCCAAGAACAAGCCCATACCAGCGGCTGAGCTCTTTTGCTTCAATGATTGGTTCAGAGTTCATGATTCTAAATCCATTTTTCTTACGATAACGACGATCGAGACTATACAGAGGATTGCTGTCCAAACGAAGGCGTCTGTAGTCATGCTACCATCTGAGTTTAAAAAATTTAAAACTGCAGTATTTTCCAGGGTAGGTAACTTCTCAATTGTTTTAGCATAATATGACCGAAGATCAAAAACGCTGAATTGGATTTGAGTGAGGTTGTGCTGGATGCTCAGATACTTTATCCATCCAATCCACTGAGAATTTATTGTGGAAATGGGTGCGAGAAAACCACTGAAAATCCAATACCCAAGCCACGCACCTGTGGTGGTTCTCGGATTTGCCGAGATGGACGAAAAAGCCATCGCTACGAAAGAAGTAGCAATTATGTTTATAGAAAAATATAAAAGTGAATGGTAGATCGCGCTTGAGGAATAAACAAAAAAGTTCCATTTTGGTGCGAAAGCATTTGCCGCTAACCATGCGACACTGCACGGAACAACCCAAATAAAACAAAGGACGCCCGCCATAGCTCCGAATTTCCCAATAAAATAATCAATTTTACTAATTGCCTTTGAGGTATAAATGATCAGCGACTTGGAACTCAGGTCTTGGGTCAAAAGATGCGGTATGCATTTCGTCACTCCGACCAAACTTAAAAAACTCAATAACCATACAAAAACGAAGAAAAAAAGATTATACAGCGCTGAGATAGAAATATCGGGATTGCTAACAAGCCAACTCGTGACTGAATCAATGGCTGGCTTTACAGCCGGAGTAATGTCGCCAAGCTTTTCTAAAATACTATCTTCTTGTATGACCTGGCTAATAAGAAACAGAGCTGCGCATACACCAAAAGATAACGACCAGGAAGCGCCTACAAGCCATTTCATTAACTTACCTCGCAGCGTTGCCTTAAATCCATGATTGGCTATATGGAATCTTCTTACCCAAATGGAAGTATGTTTTCCTTCCCAACGAGAATAATGCGTTTCAAATAGATTCATGGGCTAGGTAGAGTTTGGTGCATAGATCTGACAAAAATGTCCTCTAGGATATTTGGATTTGGTATAATTTCCACAGGGCTTAGTTTATAATCTCTCATCACATCGAAAATAGGATTCAATGAGGAAGATTTATGGAGTACTCTAATTCTGCCATTGGGTTGGATTTGCGGAGACCATCCCTTGTCTTTGAAAATGGATATCGCTTTTGATACTTCACTAAGTAAAGAGATTTCAGCATATTGGTCTTGTCGCTGAATGAGTGATTTGATTGGTTCATTAACGAGTACTGTGCCTTTACCAATCATTATGATATGTTCGCATACATACTCAACATCGTGCATGAGGTGGGAGGAAAGAACAAAAGAAATGCCCCGATCTATCCAAAGCGACTTTATTAAATCTAGGATGAGCTTTTGGCCTTTTGGGTCTAATCCATTTGTTGGCTCATCTAGAAAAATGAGTTCTGGATCATGCACTAAACATTGAGCCAATTTTATTTTTTGACGCATACCTGTGCTGTATGTTTCAAGCTTGCGATACCTCTCTTGTCCCATGCCAACATAATCCAGCATCTCATGGGTTCTTTGGCGGGCCACCTCGAAGGGAAGTCCGCTTAAAAGAGCGCAATAAGTAACGTATTCGCAGCCTATCATTCCGGGAATGTGGCAATCCTGCTCCGGGTTATAGCCAACTCTTTTTCGAATTTCTTTTCCAAATTTTCCAACTTCCTTGCCGAGCAAGCTTGCTGACCCCATTGATATGGATGTTTGTTGAAGAAGGCACTTGATAAACGTGCTTTTCCCCGCACCGTTGGGACCAAGTAATCCGATAGCCCCCCGGGGGATATTCACGTTGATATTATTGAGAGCGACGAACTGACCATATTTTTTATACAGGCCGTTAGTGCTAATAATTTCATCAGTCATTCGTGCTAATTATCTATGAAAAAAGTGTGCTAGTGGATGGTGGATACTTGTTTAGTTGATGCTGGAATTCATTAAATTTAGAGTTGAACTTACTAGCTCCTCCGGCAACACATTTAGCGGTATCTCTGCAAATGATTTTGTCGTCTCTTGAAATTTTATTTCAGCTTTGCGAAGGTATGAGTCTTTGATTGAATTCGAAAGAGTGTCGACAGCAGCTATGCCACTGTGAGAAATACCAAGTAAACCAACTCTTGGGACTACAATTGCAGAGATGCTCACCTCAATCGAAGGGTTTTGGGTGCTATGCGAAATTGTTACAGGCACCTTATTTGCAGAATCGTGGGCCGCGTTCCAACTGAGAAGACTGATGATCACGAGAACGGCAAAACCAAGCCCCCATGCCGTCCAATGATTAGATCCTGTTTCCTTCAAGTCTGACCATGATGTGTTGGCGCTTCGAGCAACATAATCCTCCGCTTTAATTGGGGCCGGTATTTTGGTCTTAGCCCAGTGTTCAGACGTATCTTTTAAACGATTCGCTATCTCTTTGTGTGAATTTAAAATACTGGACAATTCATCATCCCCCTCAATGAGGGATTCAATCCACTTCGGTGTT
>CBFHOE010000001.1:281115-290982 GCA_965657355.1 Limisphaerales bacterium
TGGCCAATACCATCGTAGAAAAAACTGATAAATAATACCTTTAATTTTCGAATGAAATTTTTAATTGCTGATCGATTCATATAATTCTATTTCATTGATATTTTTTTAATTTTTTTATGAGGTCAGCTTTTGCCCGGTGAAGTAGAACTCTGACATAGAGTGATGTTTTTCCTAGGACGTCGGCTATTTCCTGAATAGACAAACCATCTCCGTATCTCAACCACATTGCCTGCCTGGCATTTGGTTTTAGTGTTTCGACATGATCCCATAGTAATCTAGTATCATCAGCTACCAATGCTTTTTCTTGTGGGTCATGCGTTTCTGATTTGATATTGTCTGCCAGCTCCTCTCCGACTTTTCTGTCTCTGAAATGGTTGAGAGCTGTTCTTTTGGCGACAGTAAAAATCCAAGCTGTAAAAGATGAGCCACTACGGTGCTGGTATAGTTTTTTGTAGACTTTAACGAAAGTGTCCTGAGCGACATCTTGAGCATCATGGGGATTTCCCATGAAACTAACGAGGTAATGGTAGATCCTTGTATGATATGCCTCTACGAGCTTATCCCATGAGTCTTTGTCGCCAGCTTTTGCCAACTCAACCCATTGGGCACATTGGTCTTGCGACGGCGCAACGATTCCATCTTTCTTATCACCAGTATGGGTTTTGGTGGATGAAATATCTGTTTGATTGACTGTGTATGACCCGACCATGAAAGCCTAACGCTTATTGCCAAATTTATCGTTCATCGCCTCAAAAAGCGAATTTCTTATTTTATTTGTCGTTTTATTCCCTACAGAAATTGCCAAAACAACTGAGTTCTTGTTTTGTTTTATTTTTAAAGTTTCTATTAAGGCTTTGGCGATTTCCGAAATTTGTGGATTTATTCCCAGGGATTCTTCCTTTTTTTGCGCAGTAGAGGATAGCATTGTCAATTTAGCCAAAGCCTGAAAGCCCTCTGCTGACTTAACCATCAACTCCGCTGCTTCCACGTCTTTGCAACTTAATGAAAGATATATCCTCAGCTGATCAAGTTCTGTTACGTGCCTGATTGAGATCAAAATCCCCTCAGCCTTCTCGATTATGGGGAGAGTCGACTGATTTTTATAGAACTCTCCAAGGTCATTTACAAAAAAATTAAAGAGTGGAATGGTTTCATTCTCTTCTTCATCAGATGGAAAACTTTGCAGAAATTTGACCGAATTTTCAGATGTCTTGTATGATGCGCTGATTGATTCAATATCCAAAGGTGATTTGGATATAGCCAAAACACCTTTGGATATTTCTGCCAAAGCCATTTCATTTTTGAATCTAAACTCCTTAAAGCCTTGTTTGTTGCTTCTTGGTATAGGCAAATCCGCCATTGATAGTTGAGTCGATTCAAGAAGCCTCCGACGATAGTTGGACAAGAACTGCTCAAATTTTACTTGCCCCTTCACTATCACTCCTTGAGGTTTTTGCGGGTTATTAGTTGTTCCAAAGAAAATCATTTGATTGATTGCGCGGCCATTAATGTCAATCCCGGATATTTTTTCAATAGATCTGCGTGCATCTCTGAGACGAGATTCAAGCTGTCTTTGTTGAGATTTATCCGCTGGAAGGAAGTCAAAGAGGCCGGTCATGTGTATGCTCATCCCCCACTGCGAGCTTGCTGGAATTCGATTGAAAGCCCCACCAAAATCACTGCCTAAGGTAGTTCTCATACTTAGCAACATAAATATCGGCAAAACCATTTTTATGGGAATAAAAGCTATATTCATTCTTAGGCAAAGTTTCGTTCATTTACACAACCTATAATAGCACACTGTACAGAGATTTTTGTTACATTAAGTTGTAGAGCATTTCGAACTTGTTTTTCATTCTACGGCTATTATTTGAGTTCAATCATTGGAGAATCCCATTGAGATTAATTCCAAAAAATAATATAAATAAAGGATGAATTCCAACTTCTTCGCTTCCAATTTTGAGTGTTTAAGGAAAATTTTCTCGATAATATGTGTTTTATTTTTCCTTAATGCGCCATTGGATTCACTTTCTGGTGATAGTAAGCCGAATATCATTTTTATAATGGTCGATGATTTGGGCAAAGATTGGATCAGTTGTTATGGGGCGGATAATATCCAAACCCCAAATATCGACCACTTAGCGAATGATGGTATCAAATTTCACAATGCGTGGTCCATGCCGCAATGCACTCCGACGCGGGCCACTTTACTCACTGGAAAATACCCGTGGCGGACCGGTTGGGTTAATCATTGGGACGTTCCTAGATGGGGGGTGGGTTATTTTGATTGGCAATTAAATCCGAGTTTTTCACAGGCTCTAAAACAATCCGGCTATAAAAATGCCATTGCCGGAAAATGGCAGATTAATGATTTTCGTGTCGAGCCAAACGCTATGCAGAAGCATGGATTTGATGAATGGTGCCTTTGGACGGGATATGAGACGGGAGTTAAAGCTAGTGCTTTAAGATACTGGCATCCCTATATCAATACCAAAGAAGGGAGTCGAACTTACCCAGGTGAGTTTGGGCCAGACGTCTATAACAATTTTTTAGTAAATTTTATAACGGAAAATTCTGATGTCCCCTGGTGTGTCTATTACCCCATGGCATTGACGCATGGGCCTCTTGTTCATACCCCTAATGAAACGCGAGCAGAAAAAACATACCCAAGATTCCGCGCGATGATTCGTTACATGGATAAGCTGGTTGGGAAAATCGTAAAAGCAGTTGACGATTCCGGCCAGGCAGAAAATACATTAATCATTTTTACAACCGATAACGGTTCGCCGGGGGTTTTAGGAACTCGAGATGGTATCAAGCCGTCTGGGGGAAAAGCCTCTCGGTTCGAAGGCGGCATTTGTCAGCCATTTATCGCAAGGTGGTCGGGGGTTATCAGACCAAATTCGGAAACCAATGAACTCATTGATTTCTCCGATCTTTACCCCACATTCTTGGAGCTAGCTGGGAACCAACAACCAAAAGATAATAAGATTGATGGGCATTCATTCGTGGGTTTATTGAAAGGCAACAAAAACTACAAATCGAGAAAATGGATTCTCTCTATGGGCTATGGTCCAGCAGTCAGGGACAATCGCGGTGTGAGGGGAAAGCTGGATTATGCGCCCAGGGTCATTAGAAATAAAACATACAAGGTCTGGGTTAACTCAGACCGAAAGATTGACAAACTTTATAATTTAAAAAATGACCCTTATGAAAAGTTTAACCTTCTCGAGGAGGGAAAACTGACCAAAGCGGAGGTTAACTCCATAATGAAACCTTTTATAGAAGTGGTTGCCTCAATGCCTATCAAAGATAGCCGTCCCAAGTATAGGGCTAGGAAATCAAATCCCTGGGATAAACCCATTAACTACAAGCCTGGACTCTATTAGAAGCCAATTAATTTCACACATAAGCAAAAAATTTAACCTAATTCATGAAAATTTCTAACCATAAGAAAGTGATATCTCGACGGACTTTTATAAAAACCAGCGGTTTGGTAATGGGTGGTTCAGTTGTGCAGGGATTTCCTGCAATCACTAGTGCTAAATCACCTAATTCAAAATTGAATATAGGATGCATAGGTGTCGGTGGAAGAGGCGGCCATAACTCTAATCAGATGAGCGAAGAAAATATAATCGCCATCTGTGACGTCAACGAGCGGAATCTTGCAAATGGTAAAAAACGATTCCCCAAGGCAAATGCATTTAAAGATTTTAGGCAAATGTTGGAGAACAAAAGGGGGTTGGATGCTGTTGTCGTTTCGACCACAGAACATACTCACGCGTTGGCGACCGCTATGGCTTTGGAGCACAAATGCCACGTGTATTGCGAGAAGCCTCTGACTCATGATGTGTGGGAGGCGCGGTATATTACAGAAAAGGCCAAAGCTGCTGGCGTGGCAACGCAAATGGGAACACAAATTCATGCGGGAAATAACTACAGAAGAGTTGTTGAACTCGTGCAAACTGGTGCCATAGGGCACGTGCGCGAGGCCCATGTTTGGGTTTCTAGGGCGTGGGGAGGTGGTGATCGACCAAGCGAAATCCAAACCCCGCCCGATTATTTGGACTGGGACCTTTGGCTTGGGCCCGCACCATACCGTCCATACAATGATATTTATTTTCCGGGACCCAAATGGTATCGATGGTGGGATTTCGGAAATGGGACAATGTCAGACCTCGGAAGTCACTGGATAGACTTACCATTTTGGGCGTTAAACCTTACAGCTCCGACAACTATCGAAGCCGAAGGGCCACCCTCTAATCCAGAAACTGCGCCAGCTTCAATGATAGCGAGGTATCACTACGATAATCGAGGCACTCAGCCTGGGCTTGACCTCACTTGGTATCAAGGAGAATACAAGCCTCAGTTATGGGTTGAAAAAAAGATCCCTCAGTGGAAGAGCGGTGTTCTTTTCGTTGGGGATGATGGAATGTTGCTTGCAGACTACGGAAAGCACATTCTTCTTCCCGAGGATAAATACAAAGACTTTGAGCGGCCCACCCCTTATTTAAGTACCTCAATTGGTCACCACCAGGAATGGATACAGGCCTGTAAAAATAGTACGCCCACGACATGCGATTTTGAATATGCTGGACCCTTAACAGAGGCCAATCATTTGGGGAACGTCGCTTACAGAGTTGGTAAAAAGCTCCAATGGGACCCAATAAGCCTCGAAGCAATAGGATGTCCTGAGGCAGAAAAATATATACGCAGACCATATAGGAATGGATGGAGACTTCCAGCATAGTCGATATGCCATATCAATTTAAGCATTCCTTAAAATAGTCAATATTAGAAAATGTCAGATCCCAAATATAAAACGAGCCCAGATAAAACAGCGAAGATGCCAAGTGGCATACCATTTATTATCGGTAATGAAGCTGCGGAACGCTTTAGCTATTATGGCATGCGAACCATACTCATTGTCTTTTTGACAGAATATCTCCGTAACAAGATGGGGCAGCTCGATGTGATGACTGGAGAAGAAGCTAAAGTGATATATCACAATTTCATGTTTTCAGCCTATTTTTTTCCAGTGATAGGTGCTTTGATTTCGGACCTGTGGCTTGGAAAATACAGAACCATTATTGGGCTGTCCATCGTCTACTGCATCGGTCATTTAGTATTAGCTTTTTTTGAAACTCGGACTGGTATTTACATCGGCTTGGGATTGATAGCAGTTGGTGCTGGCGGAATAAAACCCTGTGTCAGTGCGCATGTTGGTGACCAATTTGGTAATTCAAACCAAAACCTTTTGAGTAAAGTTTTTGGATGGTTCTACTTCAGTATAAATTTTGGGGCATTTATCTCCACTCTTCTCACTCCATGGCTTTTGATTAAGTATGGATCGCATATCGCATTCGGCGTCCCTGGTTTTCTCATGTTCATAGCGACTGTTTTCTTTTGGTTGGGAAGAAACCATTTTGTTCACATTCCAGCCAAACCTAAACTTATTAAATCCGAGATATCTAATAGTCTGGGTTTAAAAGCCATATGGAAACTCATTTTGATGTACTGCTTCATTATTATTTTTTGGGCGGTGTATGATCAAAATGGATCCGATTGGGTCTTACAGGCTAAAAAAATGGACAGGACGCTCTGGGGACATACGGTATCAACTCAAACTGGCACGGGCGAAATTGACGGAGATTCTTCCTCAAATAATCAAGAGGGAGGAATTCTTGGAGACCAAATACCCGAAATCTCCGAAAAAGAAGACGTGGCTGTCGCTTCTGGTGAAACAAATAAGATCCTGGGATTTATTCCAAAAGTTTTAGTTCTGGAGCCAGCTCAAATTCAAGCGGCAAATCCTATATTAGTACTTCTTTACATTCCTCTCTTTACTTATGTCATCTACCCATTTTTTGGGAGGTTTGTAAAAGTGACTGCTTCATTTAAAATCGCTGGTGGTTTGTTTCTGACTATTCCGGTGCTATTGGTCATAATTCACGTTCAGAGGATGATTGATGCAGGCTTTGAACCGACTCTGTATTGGCATATTTTTGCTTTTGTCATTCTCACAGCAGCAGAGGTAATGATTTATCAGGCTGGCTTGGAATACACATATACCCAAGCTCCTAATTCACTGAAATCAATAATGATGTCTCTTTATTTGCTATCCATTGCGATGGGGAATTTATTAACAGCAAATGTTAATGCTTTCATTCAAAATGCAGATGGGACATCAAAATGGAGTGAAATCCAATACTTCTCGTTCTTCATGGCCCTGGTTGGTATTTCATCAGTCTTATTTTTGATTGTTTCCTTCTTTGGCGTTTTTAAAGACAAAACATATTTACAAGATCAAATGGAAGCTTAAGTAGCATAGAAAATACACTTGGATAGTGAATATGATTTTTATACGCATTATTTCAGTGGCCTTGGCTATCGGGGGCTTTATCACAAATGGTTCGGGAAGACCGAATATCATATATATATTGGCTGACGATTTAGGCTATGCTGACGTCGGATGCTATGGAGGTAAAGTCATCCAAACCCCTAGGATTGATCAAATGCGAGAGGAGGGGATGCTGTTTTCCCAGCATTATTCAGGTAGTACTGTATGCGCCCCAACGAGATGTGTTCTAATGACAGGCCTCCATACCGGACATGCTCATATTCGGGGTAATGGGGGACCAGGGTTAAGGAATAAAGATATTACTATAGCCAAACTATTACAAAAAGCTGGATACCGGACAGCTGCCATTGGTAAGTGGGGACTAGGTGGGCCCGGAAGCGACGGAGTTCCGAATAAGCAGGGATTCGACTATTGGTTTGGCTACCTCAGTCAATCCAGGGCGCATCACTACTACCCTCCGTTTCTATGGAGAAATCAGCAGAAGATTCATTATCCAAACAATCCTGAAATGAGAACTCATTACAGCCATGACTTATTCACCAGGGAGGCACTTGAATTTATAGAGAGAAATACTGAAAGCCCCTTTTTCCTATATTTGGCTTATACAATCCCTCACGTTGATTTAGATGTCCCAGATGATTCGATTGAGCCATATTTGAGCAAAATCAAGGAAAAGGGTCCGTATGGAAAGCCAGGAGGACAACATTACCGCCATACAAAGCAACCTCGAGCCACTTTTGCAGGTATGGTAAGCCGCCTAGATCGAGACGTTGGTCGTCTACTGGACAAGCTTGATAAATTGCAGATTTCCAAAAACACCGTCGTCATTTTTAGTAGCGACAACGGTCCCACGTCAGCTGGTGGTGCAGACCCGGATTACTTTGATGGAAATGGTCAATTTAGAGGAATTAAAAGAGACCTTTATGAAGGAGGTATCCGGGTTCCTATGATTGTGAAATGGCCGGGAAAAGTCTCCATGGGGTCAACATCTAGCCATATCTCGGCACATTGGGATGTGATGTCCACCTTAGCTGAGTTGTCCGAGCTGCCGGTCAATCATCTACCAAAAACAGATGGAATTTCTTTTGTTCCAACATTGTTGGGAACCGGTAATCAAAAAAAGCACGATTACCTATATTGGGAATTTTTTGAAAAAGGTGGCAAGCAAGCCATTAGGATGGGGAAATGGAAGGGTGTTAAGCTCGGACTCAAAAACAATAAAAATGCCCTACTTGAATTGTATGATTTAGATTCGGATCCATCTGAATCAAATGATCTGAATCAACAATATCCTGACATAGTCAATGAGCTCGAGAACAAACTAGCTAATGCTAGAACCGAATCGACTTTCTTTTCTTGGGAAAATAAGAAGAGGAAAACTAAAGCTCAATAGTCTTGTTTGTTGGTGGTTTGAGTGTTTTGAATGAAAAAAAAGTGGAAAATTATTGGATGTTTTTTTCTGTTACTTTTTTTATTTAAAAAGGGTAACCCATTATTCGATTCCGCTGAAAGAGCTCATTTTACTAACCGTCTTTTGAACAAAGACAAGGTCCTTTCCAAAATATACAATAATGGAGAATTTAAGTACAGAGATTTGCTGTCTAGGTGGAATTTTATTGTTAAAAAAGGTGATAGTTCAGAAATAAGTGATTACGTAAATTTTCTTAATTATCATGAGATAGAAATTCCCTCTCGGGCTATTTTTGACACTATACATAATCCCGATATAGGTGGGACAGAATTTGAGATAGACAGTAGCCTTTTTGCATCCCTGGGCAAGGGGCTTTATTTGGATCATTCGAGACTGCGAATGATATTAATCGGTGAAGAATTTGACATAAACTCAAATAGATTTAATGCCCTCATTAACTATTTTAAAGAGGTCAAATTATCATCCCGAAATCAATTACATACTTATCGGTTGGGAAAATACAAATCGAACGAATGTCTTGAAATTACAAATCTTCTCAAGATTGAGAAAGCTCTCTCAGGACATGATTTATTCTTGTGGGATCGGGATCATAAATTGAATAAACCTGATTATTCGGAAGGAAAAGACAACAGATATTTTCATTCTGATTTACTCAGAAAATTGATTCATTCACTGCCTAATGACTGGGTCGATTCCTATGGTAGGAATGTAATCCATCAATGCATATCTCATGGATTAACAAGCGAGCTGCCTGAGATTTTATCTATATACTCACGAGAGCCTATTGCTAATTCCAAGGACTTTTTTGGAAGAACCCCTATGGATCTAATTAACTATTATGATTTAAAGGATCGAATTCAATCTGATATTTCTTTGTCCGGTTGGCAAATATCTTCCATTTGGGGTTATGCCCGGAATTTGAGCGAATCCGAATTGTTAGAAGAAATAACAAACTTTTCAATTCAGAGGCCTAACCTAAGTAAAAGAGTTAATTGGCCATTATTTGCATACCTCATTAATAAGACAAACCTGGTCTTCAATTTAATTAAGAATGGATACTCACATAAAATAATAGATTGGGAACAATCTTCTTTGATTGAGAAAATTTTTGATAATCATGACTCAGATGCTCTTTGTCTGTTATCACAGTCATTAAATTCTTTTGCTGATTCTCTTGAATTCTTATATTCAGGATTTTTATTGCCCATTGAAGGTGCAACAAGACTTGAGAATAATGAAAAGGTATTATTAGACCTACTTGAATTTACCTATCAATCGGTGGGTATAGAGAAAAGGGAAGACCTCCTCAGTTGCCTCTACATTTTATCTGCTAAATTTTCGCTGAGGAATTTATATCGAAGGTGTGTCCAACTCAACCTGCCTCCACAGAAACCTTTGTTTTTTGGGGGGCATAAAATTAATTGCCCATTGGTTCTTTCATTAGAATCGGATCTTTTTAAAGAAAATAGTAAATCTGTTATTAAGACTTTCAATGACCAACCGCCGGAGGGTAAAGTCAATTTTTTTAAAGCTCTCGTTAGGATTCACGCTCACGATTCTCTTTACTTTGATGAGGTTAAATCATCACTTGTTGGGCGACTTACTTCTAAAAGTGACCTAGACGTCATAAAGGGCCGTATTGAGAAATTTGAGAATAATACAAAAGCGAGGCTCAATCGCGTTTTAATTTATTTGAAAAATCAAGGGAAGAATTTCACTTTTGCGAAAAGCTTATTAGATGAAAAAGCATTACGTATATTATCCTCTCGAACGGAAATTCAAGACGTTGACTTGTTCAATATGGATGTGCTGGAAACCAGAAAAATATTAAGTAAAGAAGCAGTTTTTGCCACTCAAAAGCTCAAAAAAAATTTAATGCCTTATACTTTTGGGTCAGATAATCTAAATGATTTATCCAAGGGACTTTGGCACAGTGAATTGTACGAGGCATTAATTCAAGGCGATCATAATCAGGCTGCGAGATTATTGCAAAATGGGAGTGACCCGACGACTTTAATTGATTATGGAAACAATTATCCTGCGCGTGTGATTCTCGATTCAAACAATCAACAAC
>CBFHOE010000001.1:291081-294268 GCA_965657355.1 Limisphaerales bacterium
GGACTACTTACCTCTTAGTCTGGCTACCTGGAAAAAATTGAGAATAAAGAACAGGAATTTAGATTTTCTCGCATATTTAGAGTCAAAACAGGCGTACGACTATAAAGAAAATCCCTGAATAAATAAATTACCCAGGGATATCATAGATTGCATAAAATAATGAATTTAATCTTCAGATTTTGTCAGTTTTGCAATCACTGAGAAATCTTCCAGAGTCGTTGTGTCGCCTTTGATTTCGTCCCCAGCAGCGATTTGTTTTAGAAGTCTCCTCATTATTTTTCCGGATCGGGTTTTGGGTAATGCTTCTGCAAATCGAACGTCGTCGGGTTTTGCTACCGGGCCTATTTCTTTGCCGACATGATTTCTGAGTTCCTTTTTAAGAGCATCTGAAGCAGCCGTTCCTGACTTCAGTGTCACAAAAGTTACCAGTGCCTGTCCTTTTATTTCATCAGGTCGTCCAACAACCGCCGCTTCAGCTACTGATTTATGGGAAACGAGAGCACTTTCAACTTCCGCAGTACCTATTCTATGGCCTGATACATTAAGAACGTCATCGATTCGCCCAACTATCCAGAAATAGCCATCCTTATCTTGTCTGACTCCATCCCCAGTAAAGTAGAATCCAGGTACTTCTGACCAATATGTTTCCTTAAATCTTTTTGGATCCCCGTATATTCCCCGCAACATACTCGGCCATGGTTTGCGAATGATAAGTTTTCCCCCTTTTCCTTTTCTGACTTTTTTTCCATTGTCGTCCACAACTTCAGGCTGAATACCAAGGAATGGAAGTGTTGCGGTTCCCGGTTTTAAAGGGGTAGCTCCCGGCATAGGTGAGATCATTATTGCTCCTGTCTCCGTTTGCCACCAAGTATCGACGATCGGGCATTTTCCTCCACCGATCATTTTATTATACCACATCCAAGCTTCAGGGTTTATGGGTTCTCCAACAGTACCGAGAAGTCTTAGAGAGGAAAGGTCGTGCTTTTTAGGCCACTTGTCTCCCCATTTCATAAAGGCTCTTATTGCTGTGGGAGCTGTATATAGGATCGAAACCTTATGCTTATTTACAATATCCCAAAACCGGTCACATTCCGGATAATTAGGAGCACCCTCATACATGACTTGCGTAGCCCCATTTGCCAGTGGGCCATAAACGATGTAGCTGTGGCCCGTGATCCAGCCTACATCTGCCGTACACCAATAAATATCCTCAGGTTTAAGATCGAAAACGTATTTAGTCGTTATCTTGGCCCCTAGGATATACCCAGCGGTTGTATGAAGGATACCTTTAGGTTTTCCTGTAGACCCAGAAGTGTAAAGTATGAATAAGGGAGCCTCGGAATTGAGCTTCGCGGGCGGGCATTTATCGGATTGCTCTGAAATTAGATCATGCCACCAGAAATCACGACCTTTTTTCATTTTCACTTCATTATTGCAACGGTTGAGCACGATGACTTTCTCTATGCTGGCAGCCAATCTCTTTCTGCCAGGTCCTTTCACGGCAAGCGCATCGTCGACGTTTTGTTTTAACGGGACCACAGAGCCTCTTCTATATCCCCCATCTGAAGTGATCACCATTTTTGCTTGGCAGTCGTGAATTCTGTCTGCGACCGAATTTGCACTGAACCCTCCAAATACCACTGAGTGAACAGCACCGATCCTGGCGCATGCCAGCATTGAGATCGCAGCTTCGGGGACCATGGGCAGATAGATGAGGACCCGGTCGCCCTTTTTTATACCTTGGTCTTTGAGAACATTCGCAAATCGGCACACCTCGCTATGCAACTGGCGATAGGTGAGTGTTCTTTGGTCGCCTGGCTCTCCTTCCCAAATGATGGCAGCTTTATTTGCTGTTGCTGAATCCAAATGACGGTCGAGACAATTGGCACTTACATTGGTTTGTCCGCCGACAAACCATTTGGCATTTGGTGCCTTCCATCTAAGGACTTCATTGAACGGCTTGTACCAAACCAATTCTTCTTTTGCTAGGTCTCCCCAGAATTTTTCGGGATTATCGATGGACTGCTTGTAAAGCCTTTTGTATTCAGTCATCGATTTGAGATGAGCTGATTTGGAGAATTCAGTGCTTGGCTTGAAGACTCTGTCCTCTGTTAGGACCGATGTGATATTTTTATTTTTCGATTTACTCATTCTATAAAGAAATGTCTGGTGTATCTGAGATTGGTATGAATATGGGGATGTTAGACGCAACTTCAGAGGATTTCAACTTTTGAGAATATATGAGAGAAAAAATATTTCTCGAGTGCCGTATGAAATTGAGATCTGTGGCCCGGATTATGGTTGTTATCTATTAACAAACCTCAAACACCTCCTGAAATTCGGTAATTGCGGGTTGAATCGAAGACTAAAACCTATAGGCTTCGAGGTGGATGAATTTGACAACCGATCCTATACCAAAGCTCGTTAGGCAGCTGGCCATACCTGCAGCTACCGGGTTTTTTTTCAGCACGATGTATAACATCGTAGACACTTTTTACGCTGGGAAATTATCGAGTGAGGCGCTCGAAGCGCTGGGTTATTCCTTCGCAGTCTTTTTTATTCTTACGGCTGTTGCTAGTGGGGTCGGGCAGGGAAGTACGGCTTTGATTTCAAACCTTTTGGGGTCTAAAAATTCGGTTGGAGCTCGATTGATGAGCCAGCAAACCATTGGCTTCGGAATTTTAGTAGGCATTACTATTTCTATACTTGGTTGGCTTAGTTGTCCTTTTTTGTTCAAGCAACTGAGAGCTACTGGCCAGGCTTATGAATTGGGATTAATTTACATGAACTACATCCTGCTGGGATCGCCGTTCTTTATTCTTCAAGGTGTCTTAAACGCTAGCCTTCAATCATCTGGAGACACGGCTAGTTTCCGTAATTTCCTCATTGCGGGGTTTATCGCTAATTTAGTCCTAGATCCGTGGTTCATGTTCGGTGCTTTTGGCGTGCCAGCCATGGGAATAAAAGGTGTCGCTATCGCAACAGCAGGCATCCAAGTTTGTGGATGTATTTATCTTTGGATAAAGGTGAAAAAGCTCGATTGGCGACGCGGATCAACATTGGCGGAACTTCAGCCCAGAATGGAAAAATGGAAAGAGATTATTGAGCAAGGCTTTCCGGCATCGGTTAATATGCTTACCGTTGCTCTTGGTATATTTGTCATCAATTGGTTTTTATCTGGGTTTTC
>CBFHOE010000001.1:294367-298139 GCA_965657355.1 Limisphaerales bacterium
TAAAGAATCTATTGCTGGATACATTGTCGCGACTCGTATTGAGCAAATTGTCCTTGTGCCCACTATCGGGTTCAACATAGCAATCCTCTCTTTGGTTGGTCAAAATAATGGTGCAGGCCGCCTTGACCGAGTTCGAGAGTCTTGGAGTGTCTCAATGAAATATGGATTTTTCACTATGCTATGTGGTGGTATAGCCCTTTTTTTTCTCAGAGGACCTTTGATGAAAATTTTTACAAATGATCCTGAAATTATTATCCATGGAAAAGACTATCTCGTTGTTGCCTCAATTACTCTTTTTGCTTACGTCATACTTTTTCAAACTGTATTTATGCTGCAAGGCCTTAAGCGCCCGGCCTATGCGCTGTGGATAGGGCTCTACAGACAAATAGTTGCGCCTGTAAGTGCTTTTTGGTTTTTAGGCTATTATCTCGGTTGGCGGGAAAATGGGGTTTGGTGGGGAGTTTTTGTGGTCACGTGGAGTGCTGCTTTATTTACTCTATGGTATGGTGGGAACATTTTAAAGAAACTCGAAGCTATGAAAGCTTTAGAAACGAAATGATGGGTTGAGCACAAACCGGACATGAGTAATATACTGGGAATATAACAAATTGGGTGTTTTTGATGTCAAAACCTACTGAAATCACTTTCGACAAAAGAGGCAGAGGATTGAAGTCGCTTAGGCTGTCCCTTATTGATCGCTGTAATTTCAGATGTACGTATTGCATGCCATCGGAGATTTTTGGTCCAGATTATCCGTTTCTTAGAAAGAAGGACTGGCTAACTTTTGATGAAATAGAAAGAGTTGTGAAGGCCTTCGTCCAATTAGGTGTCTCGCGTATTCGACTCACTGGTGGTGAACCACTTCTAAGACCAGGTCTCCAGGACCTTATCTCAAGAATCCGTGGAATTGAAGGGGTGCAAGATTTAGCTCTAACGACGAATGGTACACGTCTTTTGGATATGGCTGAAAAGCTTTTACAGGCAGGTTTAGCAAGAATAACTGTTTCTCTGGATAGCCTTGATCCAGCAGTTATGGAAAAAATTTCTGGAACAAAAGCCTCGGTGGAAAAAATTGTATGCGGTATAGAAAAAGCGGTTGAGCTAGGCTTCGATGTGAAAATTAATACAGTCATCATAAAAGGAACGAATGAATCACAAATTTTACCTCTGACTGAGTTTTGCATCGACAAAGCGATTCCTCTTAGATTTATAGAATTTATGGATGTAGGCAATCACAATGATTGGACAGTGGATCGAGTTGTGAAGACCCAGGAGATCCACAGAATTATTGGTGAGCAGTATCAACTGAAATCGCTTAATCCACATTTTGAGGGTGAAGTTGCCAGCCGGTATGAGGTTGTTGACCGGCCAGGCCGGGAGCTTGGTTTTATCTCATCGGTGACTGCACCTTTTTGTAGTTCTTGTAATCGAGGAAGAATTTCCTCGGATGGAAAATTTTTCACATGCTTGTTTTCTCGCTCTGGATACGATTTAAAGCCCATAATTAATAGAATCTCAAGTGACTCAGATTTGCGTGATGAGATAAAAAAAATTTGGTCTAACAGAGAAGATCGATATTCTGAGATCCGTATGAATAAGCAAAGTGCTACAAATCAAAACCAAAAAGTTGAGATGGGTTACATTGGGGGGTAATTTTTAGAGACTCAATTTTCGAGCTGCAATGGATATTTTAATTCATCATATTTTTGTATCTCAGGATCACAACTTCGTGGGACATCACGGTAAAGCCCCATCGAACAATAAAATTCTTGATCGTGAAACCGTCGAATGTATTGCGGGCAAGGGGATCAAAGGAGATCGATTTTTTGATTATAAACCAGATTGGAAGGGGCAGATTACTTTTTTTAACATGGCCATCTATGAAAACGTCATTGAAAAATTTGGAAAGCAGTTGGTTAACTCTCGTCCAAGTGCTTTTCGTAGAAATGTTTTAACAAGTGGCGTTGACCTCAATGATCTCATTGGAAAAGAATTTTCGATCGGCGGGGTGAGTTTTTCCGGAGTCGAAGAATGCAAGCCTTGTTATTGGATGGACCAGGCTTGCTGTCAAGGTGTTCACGAGTTTCTTAAAGGAAATGGGGGGCTTCGTGCGAAAATCGTATCCAGTGGTAGCTTAATGAGAGGTAAAGAGAAGCTCATCATTGCATGAGGTAGCCGAATTTGTAGGCATTAAATTTGATATACATATCATGGAAGTAAAAGAATTTGCAGAGAAAGTTTTATTCAGTGAATCACTTGATGAAAAATTATCGCCACCATCGAATAAACTTACTGACGAAATAAAGGGAGAAGCCATTGTATCTCCGACAATACCGGGGCGACCAGATGAATTAATACCCTCAAAAAGAGAAAAAAAGAACGCCTTTCCCAGTATCCATAATATCGAATCCTCCGACGACAGGGCAAAGCTTTTACATTTTTTGGCGAATCACGAGCTGATAGCGGCAGAATTAATGGCATTAGTTTTGCTGAAATTTCCTCAGGCTCCTACGGCCTTCAGAGAAGGCATACTAAAGACTCTTATTGAGGAGCAGCATCATACCTTATGGTATATGAAAAGGATGAAATCATTGGGTATAAAATTTGGAGATCAGCCCGTTAACGGCTTCATTTGGAACAATATCAAAGATATGGTTGAACCAATTGATTTCGTATCTAGATTAAGTCTCACTTTTGAACAGGCAAATCTAGATTATAGTAAGTTTTACGCAAAAAAGTTTCACCAGTGCGGAGACTCCATAACGGCCAGGATTTTTGAGAAAATTTATCGAGATGAAATTGAGCACGTCAATCACGGACTCCATTGGTTTAGACTTTGGAAAGACCAAAGCAAAAGTGATTGGGAGGAATGGAATAAGCGGCTTATTTTTCCGCTATCCCCTATGCGAGCCAAAGGGGGGGAGTTTAATAGACAAGGTCGTCGATCTGCCGGATTAGATAAATCATATATTGACGAGCTAAGCGTCTATGCAAAGTCAAGAGGGCGAACTCCTATTTTGTATTTTTATAACCCAGATGCAGAATTAGAGATGGCTTCGCATGGGCCTTACCATCCATCAAAGCGCATCACGAAACTTATTCATGATTTGGAAATTTTGCCAGCTTTCCTCTCTGGAATTGATGACATTGTATTGGTTAATAAAATCCCAAGCCGGAAGCATAAAGAAAGATTGCAAAATAGTGGGTTCCAACTCCCTCAATTTGAATTAATAAATGATGGGAAAAATTTAATCCCAGATCACTCTGAATTGCTTTCCAGGAAACTTGGCGGATTCAGGCCTTGGGCTGTCACAGAGGAATCTCTCCGAATTATTAGAAGGATAGGGGATAGCTCAAAAGTTGGAGATAACAAAAAACTTCACGGTCAATTCAATGATGTCGAAGATGAACTAAAAAATATATACTCCAAGCAGACTGGGAATAATATTCTTAACAAATTTTTAGAATCTGATCATTGCGATGGATTTAGAGATTTAATGATCGAAAAATCTCAGATTGGAAAGACTGTAATGTCGGTTGATAAGGTCATGGAACAAGTCAACTCATTAAAAAGTGAAGGTTTTAAAAAGTTCGTCGTTAAATGCCCTTTCGGGGCTGCGGGAGGAAATCAATTGCGCCTTTGGGATGATCCTATCACCCAGAGACAAATTAATTGGATAGAAAATGCAATTCGAGTTCAAGGAAAAGTTATCATCGAACCATGGCATGAAAGAGTTCTCGATTTTTCTATCCAGATGGAAATAAAATCAAT
>CBFHOE010000001.1:298238-305834 GCA_965657355.1 Limisphaerales bacterium
GTCACCCAAAGTTGTCGGATGGACAATTCTCAAGAATGATCATCGTGGACAATTTGAAGGTATTCAATTTCCTTTTCGCCTTGCCTTAGCGCAGCATCCTAAGCTGGCTAAATTTATAAATTACAATCGAAAACCAGGCTCAATTAAAAATGTTCTCAGTGGTTTAGTCGAATTTGTTAACCATGAGTTTTCGACTTATAAATACAAGGGGCCACTAGGTATAGACGCATACTTCTACACGGATCCTGATGGGGAGCTGAGACTTCGCCCACTGGTGGAGATCAACTCTCGGTATACGATGGGGAGGCTGGCATTGGAAATTGGAGCACAGGTGCAAGGCGGTAAAATTTCCGAATTTAAGCTGTATACCCGATCACAAATAAAGACCAAAGGTTATTCCACTTTCTGTGAATTTGACAAAGTCATGAGCCAACAAAATCCTATTGTTTTCTCCGGAAACCAGAATCCACAAATATCATCTGGCTATATCTCTCTCAATGACCCAGAAGCCGCCAGTAGCATTCTTGCTACGCTGACAGTTAACGCTGGGTAGGGAGAAAATGCGCCGCCGCAAATCTATCAAATAAGATCGATGTGCTTCAGCATATCTGCGGCAGATTTTATACCTTCAGCTTGGTCTGCATTAATCGGGGAAAGATTTGGGTAATGCGGGCCCGTTTCGGCAATTTCTGCAAGGGATACAGCTTCATGCAAAACACGAATCGGATTGATTGAGTTACGCAAATTCTCGAGTGGTTCAAAAACTTTTCTAATATGTTCGGCTCGTTCAATCTCTCCGGATACCAACGCCTGTAACATCTTGGTTGACTGCTGTGGGGCGATACAAACACAGCCTGAGGTATAGCCGCCGAGCTGGTATTTATGCAAATGCGTGATGGCAGGCTGTTCTCCTATTCCACTCATGATCATGCTTGGATTAACCTTCTCCACAAGGTGAGAAAGAACATCGTCTCTTTCTGGGTTTTGGCGCACAATCGCATATTTGATAACGGAAATTAAATTGTCATTTACTAATTTTGCTACATCTTCGTTATTCATATAACCTTCATTTTTAATATAGAGGACGAGAGGTTTTTGAATTTTCTCTGCAATGTGTCTGATGCCGGTTGCCACGCCAGATTCGGTGAACGCAAATGCCGTGGGCAGTACCATCACTGTTGGGAATGAATGATCTTTCAGTATCTCAACCTGGTCATTCATAAACCCAAAGGAAGGCCCAACCGATGGTATAACCAGGGTATTTTCGTCGGCCACTTCATTAAGACAAGATAGAGTCGTTTCGAAATCTTTGAGAGAAATATTATAAAAATTAGCATTTCCACCGTACAACAAAGTCTTCACTCCGCCATCTTCGAGATATTGAATTAGCTTCTTGTTCTCATTTTTATTGATAGAAAAATCATCGTTTCGGGCCAACGGGGGCACTGCGACTACGGATTGTCGTAGCTGTGAAATCTGCATCGGAGTAATCTGCATATCCTAATTCTATTCAATTTCTTAAGAATTGGTCAATAATCACAAAGTTACCCCTTCAGCATAAGCCAAAGGGGACGGTTATTTTTAGGTTCAATTCTCTTACATAGTCATGTAAGAAATTCAATATAGCTGCTACTTATCTGGAGCTAGTTTTAACTTTGTTTGATGTTTTACCAAACGAACTGGTTGTCGCCGACGAGTCACAATGAAAAGGTTTAGCCTCAGGCTCAGATCTTTTTCTTTCAGATTTAGTTTCCGATTCATATTTGGAAACATCCTCTCCTAAATAGGCCCACAATGATTTGAGCTTTGGATCTTTTCGCGCCGTGTGTCTTTTCTCCGGAGATTCAATGAGCTTATTCCATTTATTAAGCCACTGAGATGCTTCCTTCATGCATCCAAGCTTTGTATTAAGACGCGCTAAGAAATACGCAATAGAGGTGATTTTTGGAAACTTTTGATGTGCCTCTACGAGCTTTAATTTAGCTTCTTGATCTCGCTCTGAGTGGCATAGGCTATATGCCAAACATATGTATCCACTCGGTCGGTCAGGCGAACTACGAATCATTGTCCTGGCAATATCAAGACTTGTCCCCCATTGCTTTCTACGCGCAAGGACTTTCCATCTAACCATCAAGACATCAGGGTGCAACCTGGACCAGTAACCTACATTTGCTAACTCTAATTCTGCTTCATCAGTATTGCCGAGGCTCAGCCAACCTTGGGCCGAGGAAACATAGTGCTTGTCTGGATTCTGTAATTCACTAGCTATCATAGCGAGGTATAAAGTTGATTTAGATCTAGATTTAAATTTATTCCATATCAATTATCGCCCCCGATTACATCTGCTAAAAATAAAAATGCCCAAAATTGAGGCTTGCGCGACTTAAAATGTCCAAAAAGTGGAAAAATGGGCCGTTTTATCGTTTTTTTTATGTAATAATGAGATTTTTATGACATAAAAATTTCTCAAAATAAAACAATATGTATGTATATTAGACACATAGGCATCTCTGAGTTGTTCAAAAATTTATTTTTTATCTAAAGCGCGGAACAGTAATGGCTTGTGATAAAAAAACTGGTATTCGTGGTTCTAGCTTGTCGATTTATATCCGGATTGACTATGGTGTATAGCATTGTGACCAAAGTGGTAGACGCAACAAACCAGCAAAAAATTGCAGAATTAGGAAATCGAGTCCTCCGTGGAGGGCATATTGATCAAGGTGAGGCTCTCTGGCTTTTTGGCCTAGAAAATACTTCCGATATTTTCGATCTGATGAGTTGGGCAAATCGCATTCGCGAAAAATTCAAAGGAAATAAAATTCATCTGTGCTCAATCGTTAACGCAAAAGCTGGAAATTGCTCTGAAAATTGCAGTTTTTGCGCCCAATCATCCCATTTTCAGACAGGCTCCCCAAAGTATGGATTTATTGATCCAGATCCATTGGAAGGTGCGATGAGCGAATCTTCGAACAATCAAGTGACAGCTGTGGGAATGGTTGCTGCTTGGAAAGGTATTAATGAAGGGCCATTACTCGATGAAGTATGTGACCGTATTAAACAAATGAAGGAAAATGGGAAGGTACGCCCGGATGCCTCTTTGGGACTAATTAAGAAGCAAGAAGTTGCGGATAGGCTGAAGGAGGCAGGTCTGGAATGCTATGGTCATAACCTGGAATCCTCAAAAAGGTTTTTTAAGAATCACTGTTCTACCCATACTTTTGAAGAACGGATCGAAACAATTGGGTATTTAAAGAAAGCTGGTATTAAGATTTGCTCGGGCGGGATTATTGGCATGGGCGAGGAAAAAGAGGACCGCTGTGATCTCGCTTTTGAATTGCGCGCAATCGGAGCAAATGTCGTTCCTATTAATATTTTAAATCCCATAAAAGGCACTCCATTTGAAAATGTTCCCCCGATGCAGCCTATTCAAATTTTACAAACAATTGCTTGTTTCAGATTTATTCTGCCAAGAAAAGAAATTATGATAGCAGGTGGGAGAACCATGAATCTCAGGGATATGCAAAGCATGATCTTTACGGCAGGAGCTTCAGCTCTCATGGTGGGCAACTATCTGACTACCCTGAATCAATCCGTTGAAAAAGATCTTCAAATGATTAAAGATCTTGGATTGGATCCGTGTTGGGAGGGGCATGATTTTAATGAAGATGATTCTGAAGATATTGCCCAATCTAACGATTGTAATGAATCCTGCCATTGCGAGACTCCAGTTTAATAGGGCGCTTTTTCTATCCTGATATTGACCGAATGAAATGGTCAGGCCTTAATAAATCAGTTCAGGGATATGGTGGGCCTGGGCTTGATCTCCAAGATCTTTATTCCCGAGTTCGAGACATTGAGAAGAACTCCAGTTATTGGTCTGTTGAATATAGGCTTTCTTCAGATGGAAATGCTCCGATACCTGTTTTTTCAAACGGCTCCGTTGAGGGAAATGTATTAAATTCCATTTATATTTCTGCTGGAATTCACGGTGATGAACCCGCTGGACCCTTAGCCATAATGGATATAATCGAAAAAGAGCTCTTATCTAAGAATGTGAGCTGGAGGATATTCCCTTTTTTAAATCCTACAGGCTTATCCCAAAATTCCAGAACAAATAAAAATGGAAGCGATCTAAATCGAGATTATCATCCAGATAACAGAAACCCACAAATTGAGGTTTTCGACCATATTCGTTATTTGGATACTTGTCCCAAATTTGACATCTCAATAATGATTCATGAAGATTGGGAAGCCGATGGGTTTTATCTCTATCAACTTCATAAAAACAATCCGATCAGGTACGGGAGTGAGCTGATTTGTTATTTAGGAGATTCCCAAGGCCTTGGCTTGCCCATTGATAAAAATCCTTTTATTGATGGGCGGGAGGCCGATAATGGGGTTATAGATGTGAGCTTATTGGACCATATCGATAGACCCGATTGGCCCGAATCATTTTTAATTGCAAATACCCTGACAGATCTGAGTTATACAATTGAAGCTCCGTCAGATTTAGATTTAAGAACTAGAGTGGATATGCTCTCGGAATCCATTCGCTTCCTTGTGAGAAAACATACCAATACCGACTAATTTGAAGTGATTAAAAAGTCTGGGGCAGCATCTTTCCAGGCAATTGAATCAATAACCTTATTTCCTAAAATATCTGGCGCGACAAGAAACAGAGTTTCACCTTCACTTGATAATTTGAAACTACAGTGAATCTCATTGTTTATTGAGACCTTGTCGTCAGCCCAAATCTTTAATCTTTGATGAGACCCGATTTTTAAACCATTTGGAAAAGACCATTTCTTTGGTTTTTTACTATTGTCAGACATATAGAACCCCTCGAGAGAGATCTCGAAATCTGATTTGTTTTCAATTATGAACCAATCTGCGTAGCGACCGGCCAAATTCGTTTCGGTCGACTCATTTTTCGGCATAACTTCGCTAATAACTAAACCCTCAGGTAACGTATGCCGGTTCTCATTATGAGTGATTTTCTTTTCCAAAGGCTTCATCGATGCATGAGCTGGATAGAAATTCGTAATACCAGAAGATGCAATGGAATCTATCTCAAAATAATAAAATAATTTTTCATTTTTTGGTGGCACCAATGATGCGGTGAAAGTGTTGTTAGAAGATTTTGTCATTCTTTTTTTGTCGAATGAATTTCTAAATGTGCCGCTATGATATATCCAAACTGAGTCAACCTTTGTTGGAGTTGGGAGTTCTATATTAAAGCTTACCGGTTCGTCGCCTGACAGTGGGGATTTTTTTGCCAATGATTTGTTATTTTGGCTGATACGAATTTCTTTTGGATTTATCTTCAAGTGGTCGAGTTCAGGGAAATTTAAAAGATTTATTGATCTTTCATCGGTAAATTCTTTAAACGAAACATTATTGCTTCCAAAAGGCCCACTTTCTAAATTTGCAGCACTTATGCCAGCTATCGATGATTTGAATGCTTCATACCCATACAATTTGCTGACATCTGTTTTTACAATAGGGGCAATTAAATTGTGGTAATCATCCACAATAGGTTTCAGGTTTTCCCATATTAACCACTCGTTGGCCAAGGTTCGGTAATGGGCTGCGTATCTGGCCCTTAGGCTTTCATCTCCAAATAAAATATGAGCTAAGATTTTGTTCTGATCGTCCTTCCCATGATATGGGCTGATCCCGAATCTACCACTATGGCTGTTATCTTGCCTAAACCCAGGACCTCCGGGTTGTCTGAATGTTTCATTCGCATCTCTCAAAATAGGGTAAATCCTGCCATTGGAATCCACATAAATATTAAAGTCACTCGCCCTGACCCAATATCCATCATTATCAATGAATAAGTTTTCTAGAGCCAAATACCAGAGACACATATCAATATCTACGTATTGATCTGCAAGGTGAAAATCACCTCTTTTTGCTGCTGCACTAAACTTTTTCAAAGATTGCACAAATAGCTTCCAAGATTCTTGATTATCTTTTGTTTTGATTTCGTAATGTGATCTGTATGCTTCTATATCATCTCCCAGATAAGTTAGGGCTCTTCCTCCTCTTGGATTTGCTGGCACCTTGAACCGAATTCCATCGGTATCATCCCAATGTTCGCTAAGAAAATCCTTATTGTATTGTTGAACGTTTACATATATTCCCCACGACTCTCCATTGATTATCAAATGGACAAAATTTGTTTTTGGCGAGGGGAGATAGTGATTAGCTATTTTATTGAAGACCGCTTGTCTGAGAAACGACGCGTCTGTATGGGCGTTGAGTAAATCTAATGTCTTGTATCCGTAAAGTCTTGCCTCTTTATCAGATGCATCGATAGATATATTGAAAGATTTTTTCTTGCCGCTTCCTATCCTGGAAAATGAACTATTCCCCCTGAACCTTAACCCAACATTCTTAAATTCTTTATCGTCAACAACTAGTTTCGCTCCCACATCTAAGTCAGTTCCTTTCAAAGAGGTCATATGTTTTTCCCAATCATCAACATCTATTGTGAGAAAGAATGTTCTAAGTATAGAGGTGTCATATAGAGATTTTGTAGGAAATTTTTTCACTGAACCCTCAGTCACTCTCACCCTATTTGGCTGTGAGGTTTGATTGTTCGAACTTTCACTTTCTCTTCCTCCAAATGGCCGTCCTCCTCTTCCTGGTCCCCTGAACCCATTGCCACGACCCGATTTTATTCCTGGGTTATCTTGAACCCATTTGACCGCTTTTTCCACTTCATCTCCATCCAGAACCTTGTTCTTATTGGCATCAATTGCTATCATAGCCGTTTTTTTGTTAGCAATAAAAACGTATGATTCTAAGAATTCGGGAATTTCACCATACAGATTTCGAACTGGAATGATTTCGCCCTCATCAAGCATTCCATCCAGATTTAAGTCGAAAATATCCAGCGCCTTTGAGACGTCATTATTATCTTCTTTGGGATTATCCAGCGCAAAAAGATTAGAATGCATCAGCGCTGCGACATAAAGAGCGAAAAAGACAAAGAAATTTTGGAGTCCTAAGATGATTTTCACACTTAATCGGACGAGTAAATTTTTTTGAGGTTACAGATTTTTAATAGAACAGTCGCGAAGTTTACCTCATGCTGCGAATTTGCAATGTGAAAAGAATAGATTTAATTCCTAAGTTTTCCAGCGGGACGTCTGCCGTTACCTTGGATTTTTTTTATGCCATCTCCCAGATCCGATCTCATGTTACTTGCAAGTTTTTGCATTTTTTGGACAACTTCTGGGTAGATTTCTTTTACGTCGACAGACTCCCCCATATCGGTATCCAAGTTAAACAAAGAAAGTCCGATTTTTTTTTGCATGTAAGGGTTTGGAATTCCATTTTTACCACCTGGTTTCCCATTCATGGATCTGTAACCATGCGGGAAATGTAACTTCCAAGGCCCCATCCGCATAGCTTCTAGGTTATTGCCGTAATAAAAGAAATAGGCTTCGTGGGGGCTTTCACTCTTTGGGTTGCCACTGATTAAAGGCCATATGTTTTTACCATCAATTTTATGGTCAGGAAGCTTGGCGCCGATTAACTCAGCAATAGTTGGAAGTATGTCGATTGTCATGGCTGGCGTGTTGCAAA
>CBFHOE010000001.1:305932-308755 GCA_965657355.1 Limisphaerales bacterium
ACTGAGGCTGCTGGAATTTTTCCTGGCCACCACATTATGGTGGGTTCTCTGCATCCGCCGTCAAACATAGTACCTTTGCCTTCTCTGAGCGGTCCCGCTGATCCAGCGTGATCTCCGTAACTTAACCAAGGGCCATTATCGGATGTAAAAATGACTAGTGTATTATCATCAATATTATTCTTTTTTAATGCACTGATGATCTCCCCAACGGACCAATCGACCTCCATCATGACATCACCAAATAAACCTGCTCCACTTTTTCCTTTAAACTTATCCGAGACATAAAGTGGGACGTGTACCATCGAATGCGGAACGTATAGGAAAAATGGCCTATTATTATTCTTATTTATAAAATCAACAGCGCGCTCAGTGTAATCAGTTGTCAATCCTTCTTGAACTTTGGGTGTGACTTTATCATTGATAATTTCGTTCTTATCTATAAGAGGTAAATGGGGCCATCGCTTAATTCTTTCTTCCATGGGGAGGTGTCTGACTCCTGGATGGTATGGCCACATGTCGTTTGAATAAGGAAGGCCGTAATAATCATCAAAACCGTGTTGCATTGGAAGGAATTGCTCATGGTGTCCAAGGTGCCATTTGCCATAGCAAGCAGTCGCATAACCTTTCTGCTTACACAGTTCTGCAATCGTCATTTCGTTTTCATGTAATCCGTGTCGAGCACCAGGGCCGAGAGCACCAAGAATGCCCACCCTGACATTATAGCAACCCGTGAGAAGCCCGGCCCGGCTCGCAGAACAGACGGCTTGAGTGACATAGAAATCCGAGAATAAACGGCCTTCGCGGGCCATTTGGTCAAGATGAGGTGTTTTGTATGCGGTTGCTCCAAAAGCTCCGATATCCGCATATGCCATATCGTCCATGAAAATGATGACAATATTCGGCAGAGGCTTCTCTCTTGCTGAAACCTCAAGAGGAAGAGTTTGGATTAATAAACAAACTAAAATTACCAATACAAAATTCAAATGGGTAGGACTTGGTTTTTTCATATATTTGGAACCTGACTAAATTTGCATATTATGTAAATCAGTTCAAGGATCAGCTCGACCAGTATTCAACTTCGAGTTAAGATAGGCTCACTTTCTAGATGATTTTGATTAAGAAATGAAACCAAACGTACGCTCAAACCCGAAAAGACGAAGTTTTAAACAAATTGCAATAATAGCCTTCACAATATTTCTTTGTCCTTTTTCCAAGTCAGATTCTGTTCCCGAAGGTCTCGAGATGGTTCAATTCAGTGGTTCTGATTTGACCCCGTGCCCAGCTTGTCTCGCATCTGATCCTTACGGTAATGTCTATGTTGGAGTGGATATGCTAGGCTCTCTTGGGAAAGGCCCAGGGGCTGGAAAGATAGTAAAATTGAGCGATACCAATGGTGATGGTGTCGCCGACAAACATACTATTTTTGCCGATGTTGATAATCCAAGGGGATTAGTTCCCATAGGGGATAAGTTATACGTGCTTCATACCGAAATCCCCAATGACACGAAAATACTTTCAGGGATGCATCTTTCTGTTTTTGTGGACCATGATCTGGATGGCAAGGCAGATGGACCTCCGAAGTATTTGGTGCGAAACATAAGTGTCACTGAAAGTAATCAAAAAAGAGGTGCCGATCACACCACAAATGGGATTCAGCTTGGGGTTGATGGGTGGATTTACGTAGCTGTTGGAGATTTCGGAATGGTCGATGCCGAAGGAACGGATGGAAAAAAAATCACCATGTTGGGCGGCGGGATTGTTCGTGTCCGCCCCGATGGAACCGAATTTGAAGTTTATACTCATGGTCTGAGAAACATTTATGACGTGGCCATTGATCCATTCATGAATATTTTTACACGAGGCAATACAAACGACGGTGGGGGGTGGAACATCCGGTTCATCCATAATATTCAGTCTGCTGAATATGGCTATCCCACTTTGTTTAAAAATTTTACTGACGAAATTCTTCCTGCTTTGGTTGATCTAGGTGGAGGTTCGGGAACGGGTGCTTTGTTTTTCCAAGAACAGGGCTGGCCTGAAAAATATAACAATGTGGCTATGATGTGTGATTGGGGGCGTAGTCATCTCTATATTCATCGTGTTAAGAAGGATGGTTCCTCATTTACACAATCAGAAGAAAAATTTATTGAGCTGTCACAAATTACTGACGCGACAGCCGATGCCTCAGGTCGACTCTACCTCGGTGCGTGGGACAGAGCAGGTTTTAAAGGTAATCCAGAAAAAGGTTACGTTGTCCGTGTCGTTCCTGAAAACTGGACATACAAACCATTTCCCCACTTAAGTGCTGCAACAAACCACGAATTGGTAGAACTTTTAAAATCTGAAAGCGCCACAGCGAGGATTTATGCTCAGCAGGAAATTCTAACAAGAAAGTACGGGCGGGGTAAGATGATAGCTGAAATAAAGTCAGTTGCGGAATCTATTGAGGTGAGACTTGAGTCAAGAGTTGCGGCTATTTTTACCCTTAAGCAAATGCTTGGGAGTAAAATCAATAGGTATCTTGGAGTGCTATCGAAAGATGAAAGCGTGAAAGAGTTTGCTCTCCGTGCCATGGCCGATAGAAAATCTGCACTGGCTAACATTCCAGAAAGCATTTTCGTAAAAGGCCTCAGAGACACCAATCCCAGAGTGCAAGTGGCAGCCGCTGTTGGTCTTGGCCGGATAGGGAATCCTGCCCACACAAAACAACTATTAAGAGCAGCCAAGATCAAAGGGCCAGACCCATTAGATTTTAAGCTGAAATCAGAAAAGGTTGAGCCTGCATATCGAAGCAAGCAAGTCAAACGTGATCAGAAAGTCAAA
>CBFHOE010000001.1:308854-322224 GCA_965657355.1 Limisphaerales bacterium
GTCAAAGCTAATATTAAAGGATTTAAAAAACTATACCTCGGTGTTGGCGACTCCAACGATGGGTCCGGTAATGACCATGGGGCATGGTTTAATCCAACTCTTATAAGAGGGGATGGAACTAGAGTGCCTTTAACGGAATTAAAATGGAAGTCAGCTAAGGGTGGATGGGGAAAAACACTAGTTAATAAGGACTGTGTTGGTCGAGATTTAAAAACAGCTAAAGGGGAAGATGTCGAGTTTGGTATCGGTACACACTCACCGTCTATCATTGTCTATGACCTTCCCGCTGGGTTCGTTCGATTTGAAGCATCAGCTGGCATGTCAAGTTCTGCCGGTGGTAACGGTACTGTAGTCTTTACGGTGGGATCTGAAGCTCCGGATTTAGAGGGGCAAAAAGAGGGTCCTCACGCATCACCAAACTCGGCGATAATACTCCCACACGTGGCTGTTCAGTCCGCTGTATCGCTTGGTGCATTTGATGAGGCACTCTCTTCGATTGGGACGCCTAGAGAAAGAGCAGGGCTTTGGGCCTTAAAATATATGCATAAATCCGAGGTCGTCGATGGTCTGATTGACAAGTATTACTCTGCTGGTTCGTCATTATCTCAGAAACGCATTTTAACAACTTTGATTAGGCTTTATCACAGGGAAAAAAATTATGATGGCAGCTGGTGGTGGGGAACCCGCCCTGATACCAGGGGGCCTTATTATCGAACCGAAACTTGGGACGCCTCTGATAAGATAGCTGCTTTTCTTAGCAAAACCTGGACAGGTGATTTGAGTGAAGATGTTTCCGCTGTTATGAAGGCACAATTATTAAAGCATCGAGTTTCTGTTGATGGAATTAATCTAGAGGCAGAGAGGGAAGTTAAAGCCGAAGTCGAAAAATCAGACGTGGATCTCTCAGCCATTACCTCTAAACAGGGCGAGGTTGGTAATATGGCCGTTGAAGATATTATTATTGCCATTGAAAAAATTAAGGGAGACGAAGAAAAAGGGCGCAAATTATTTAGTCAACAAGGCTGTGTAGCGTGTCATACTCTCGACAAAAGCGAGCCGCTTAAAGGCCCTTTTATGGGGCATATTGGTGGTATAATGAACCCCGAACAAATTGCGGAGGCCATTATCAAACCGAACGCCACCATTAGCCAGGGTTTCGCGACCTTCCTGGTTTCTACGAAATCTGGAGAATCATACGCCGGTTTCATATCTGCTGAAACGGCAGATGAACTTGAGATTCGCGATATTACTGGCCAAGTCAGGAGGGTTAAAACTTCGGATGTTACGGAAAGAAAAGAATTGGAAACTTCAATGATGCCGCCAGGTCTGGCATCTGCGCTCAGCCTTAAGGATTTCGCTTCACTAGTTCAGTTTTTAGCGAATCAGAAAAAATAAAGTTTGTTTCTTTGCAAAACATATCGTGCTTGAACGGGCCTAAAAGGCCCGCACAAATTCCTATAATACAGTCTCATGATGAGTTTGTGTGATGGTTTTAATATAAGTTGAATTCGGCAGCATGACTTTGGATAAATTTAAACGGCGGCTAAAAGATTTCCGCAAAGGAGTTTCCATTGATCCCAGTCAATTTAATGATCCCTTGGCACTGGAGGTAGATTGGCTTCCATTGGCGCCAGGCGGAGCTAATTTTAAAACTAAACTCTTAAAAAAAACCAATAGCTATAGATATCAATTCGAACCTTCAGTAGGAGCGTTAATATTCTATTGGTCATTTGTCCTTATGGGGCTTGGGGTAACTGTCTGGGGATACTTTTCTGACGAATCAATGGCAACCATAATATGCGGTGCCATATTTGCCATTTTAGGGGCCTTCATGCTGACTTCCCAAACTAAGCCTATTATTTTTGATAAAGGTAAGGGATTGTTTTGGATAGGAAAAAGTCAGCCCAGAAGCAGGCTAGTTAAGCAAAGCAAAAAGCAGAAGAGCGCAAATATTCCCGATATTCATGCTTTGCAAATTTTAAAGGAGTATTGCCGCGGGAGTAACCGATCCAGAGGTTATTATTCATACGAATTAAACCTTGTCCTTAAAGATGCTTCACGTATTCATGTTATTGATCATGGGAAATATGATTCGCTTAAACAAGATTCAGAAACTTTAGCCGAGTTTCTCAGGGTTCCCATTTGGAATGGAGCTAGTCAATAACTCAGAATTTTAAAACCCGTAAAATCTAAAAATCTTATCAAAAAAATTTCGGGCTTTTTACAGAGTGAAATTTTAAGCATAATCAAGCATTTGGATATGTAGATAATCAAATCACTTACTAGATGGCATCATTTGAATATTTAAGAAAACAGTATAATCAGAGAAGTAAGTGAGGAGGTGGCGACCCTACCGGGATTCGAACCCGGGTTACCGGCGTGAAAGGCCGATGTCCTAACCACTAGACGATAGGGTCATCTAGGACTGCCAATCATATTTATTTCTGGCGTTGTGTCACGATTTTTTTTTATTTTTTTTGATGAGTTTTTCCACAGATGGCTATTTAAGAAAATTTCTTTCAATTTCTTCAAATTTGATATGAAGGGAGCCAAAATGAGTATGAATTCTAATCTGAGAAATTAGGCCAAGGAAGGTGACAATAATTTGTAATCTTTTATTGCAATTAGTCAGAATATTTATAATAAACCAAAAGCAATCAAGGAAATGTGATGATGACTATAATTACTATTGCTGCCATTTTAGCAACAGCATTCGCGACGTTGCTGATTTTTAGCAAAGACTGACACAAATGTGAGATAATCACTTCATTCTTTAAACTCTATTCTGGAGAAGCTGCCCGTTTTTCTATCGTCCATATCAAATCTAGACACCACTTTTTGTCCCTGTATTTCTCTGATACCTCCCACTGAAAATCGCTTTAATAGGCGCCCATTGAGATCATATGCTTCAGCTTTCATTGGCCCAAGAGTTTTTTTGTCAATCCAAGTGAGAATCTTGCTGTAAACCTGTGGCTCTTTTTGTTTGCTTTCTAGGACATAGGCTTTTCGCCCACTTTTTAGGGTGTGTTTGGTCACGACCTGGGAGGGCCAGAATAAAAACTCAAATCCCATATCTCCAACCATAAATCCTGATCCCCCAATTGTGACAAATGGATCATTAAGTTTTTCTATCAGGGTCCTTCCTTTGGCATCAACCTGTCCGAAGGTGCGGTAATATTCATTCGGTCTATCTGGCCTTCTGACAATAAGGTATTCATTTCTCACTCTTCCATTAAGTTCTGCAATCTGAAAGACGTTTGTCCAGGTCATTGAAGGTGAGGTGTAGACAGTTGACGAAATTTGCATCCTCTTTCTCTCCCCAGACCTTGACCGAGTTGTTAAAAAACCTTTGGTTTGATAGTTCTCTATGGGTGCGCGTGATAATATAAGGCTGGAAAGTTCTTTGCCTTTTTCTTCCGGAGTTGCGGATTCATCAATTGGTGCATCAGAGTCACCCATTACGGTTAATGGACTTAGATAGAAAATTCCTGTAACTAGCCATAGTAGTGCGAAAAGCAATCTGTATCTGTCTTTTGTATTCTCATTCTTCATCACATTTAATATCCAATCTATAAAACAAATAAATCCTAACCAAAAGGATAGACGAAAATTGTTTTGAAATTATTTAAATGACTGTTGGGATTTTGACTTTTGGCTTTCAAGGTCGTTCAAAAAAAACTGCAATCCCTCACGTTCTTTGTCTCCCAGACTATAATAAATCGCCCTTCCAACGTATTTTTTTCTGAAATCCTTGGTGTACTCCCGGTTGTAATGATGGATATAAGTGAGGTTCTTAAGTCCTCTTTGAGCTATAAAATTGAGGGAATATTCTAGTTCTGATTCCCTTAAATTTTTTCGCATTAGCCATCCAGCATAGACGAATGGAAGACCTGTCAATTTGGTCCACATTTCCCCAAGGTCCAAGTATTGGTGGGAATGATTTGAAAATTTAAAGTCAATCGCTGGATTCCCTATGAGTAAAATATTTTTACTGAGGTGTGCTTCTGGGTACGACAATTTCATGGGACGAAGAACTGGATCTAAACCCATTTTACGAAGAACAAAGCGAAGCAACTGGATGCTAGTTCTGGTGGCCGGATCGATATCTATGAACTTCATGGCTTCCAATTCTTCGGTATGGGCCAAAAAGACACTTAGGACAGGTCCAGCTGAGCAAATCCCGTATTCCGTGCCCAACTCATAATCTGGAAGGTTAAGTAGTTCCGTTACGCTCAATAAAGCCGCATCTAGTTTTCCACCCTCAAGGCGTTTGGCCAAACGGTTTGGTGGTTCTAATTCAATGAAATTTTCGACACCAAAGGTTAGTGGTGCTGCATTCAAAAAGGGAACAGACCCAATTCTATAGTTGTTTATGCTTTTGAGAATTTCGGTGGGCAGTGGGGAGATTTGCATGAAATAAAACCGATTTCAAACGATGTCTGATGATTTAAAGAATTGCGTTCCAGACATTCCGAGGTGATCCCAGAGTGGTTTTAGATCGCTATCCAAAACAGCTTGTGCTTCGAAATATTCCTTGTTTGGCGAAATCCGAGCTGCTTTTTGTAATGCGTCTATAGCCGCATCGAAACTCTTAAGTTTAGTGAGATAGCAAGCGAGGTTATAAACTAAGTCCCACTCCTCAGGAAACTCCTTAATTTTTTGAGTCGCAAGGTCGCGAGCCATTCCAGCCTGCCCACTCCAAAATAGAGCGTTACAAAGACGAACCCATGTTCCAGGGTCGGCCGGTGAGACCCTAGTTAATTCTTCCCCATAATGAACGCAGTCTTTCCATGATTCTTTTTTTCTACTTATTTCATAAAAAATATCAATGGACTCCGGCTGGGATAATTCATCGAATTGGAGATCCGATGCCTCTTCCTCTGCGCTTGAAAGATCTCCGAGCTCCAACCAACCCCAAATGGAGGAAATTTTGTGCTTTAGGAGTAGTTTCTTTTCTCTTGAATCCATGAAATTTGTTTAATGAGCCAGTTCTCTAGACGGATTAAAAGTATCAAAGAAATCTGATGCATCCGCAATAACCATATCTGCTCCGGAGTCGATGAGTTCCGTTTTTGTTCTAAAACCCCACAAAACCCCGATGGCATAGAAACCGGCATTGACAGCAGTTTTCATGTCCGTTGATGTGTCTCCGAAATAAACAATTTCCTCTGGTTTTAATTTCCATTGCTTAGCTATTTCAAGGGCTCCTGACGGGTCTGGCTTAGCCATGTGTCCTTCTCTTAGTCCGAGAACAGGCTCAAACTCCCTATCAGGAAAAAAATCATCAATGCATCGCAATGTGAGGTGATGTGGTTTGTTGGATAGCACACCTAGTTTACATCTCTGATTTTTAAGAAAGTCCAAAAGCTCAGCGACTGGCGGGTAGGGAGTCGCCTTCTGGTTTAAAAATTTCAAATATCTCTCTTTCATGGCATTGAGGCAGGTTTTGACATTAACCTGGTCTCTTGCATTTTCAGGCAATACCCGTTCCATGAGTGTTTTAACTCCATCGCCAACGTGATATTTGTATGATTCCACAGGGTGAGTTGGGTAACTCAAATCGTTGAGAACAGAGTTGGCTGCATCCGCGATATCTTCCAATGTATCCAGTAAGGTTCCATCTAGGTCAAAAATCGCCCCTTTAAAAAAGGGGGAGGGTGTGTTTCGAGATTTAACACTCATCAGGAATAAGTATAGTAGATCATAAAGAATTCAGTCAGTAAGATTTAAGTATCCTTTGTTTTTAGATAATATCTAGTTTGGAGGAGCATATAATTTGAGGATTAGGGTAAAAAAACATAATGTTAAAATCTCTTAGAAAAATAATCGGTGCTATTATAATCATAGTTTTGACACAAATGATAAATATGCAGAGCGTTAAAGGTGAATTGCCTCCATTAGTCCCTATGGAAGATTTTTTCAAAAATCCGGTAGAAGCTGGTCATTCATTGTCCCCGACGGGAAGGAAAGTTGCTTTTCTGAAACCGTGGAAAAATAGGATGAATATATTTTTTCAATCGGTACCACGTGGAAAAGAGATCCAGGTTACAAAGGTCACTAATAGAGATATTTCAGGGTTTTTTTGGGCTAATGATAATAAATTGGCCTACATTCTGGATGAAGGAGGGGATGAGAACTTTCATATCTACACTGTAAATTTAGACGGAAGTGGCCAAAAGGACCTCACACCTTTTAAAAATACTCGTGCTTCAGTAATTGACGATCTGGAGAATGACCAAGAGCACATGATTATCAGTCATAATTCAAGAGATTCTCGAGTGATGGATGTTTATCGTGTCCATGTAGATACCGGAGAATTGGAACTCATCTTCGAAAACCCGGGTAATGTTGTCGGCTATGTGACTGACCACGAGGGAAAACTGAGGATAGCCCTGTCTTCAGATGGTGTTAACAACAGCGTTCTTTACAGAGAAGACGAATCTAAAGAATTCACAAATCTCGTAACAACTAATTTTAGAGAATCTTTGTCTCCTTTGTTTTTTACATTTGATAATAAAAAGTTTTATGCGACATCCAATTTAGGCAGAGATAAGTCAGCTATCGTCGTTTATGATCCATCAGCGAACAAGGAAGAAACCGCTATCTATGAGCACCCACAGGTGGACGTTTCGGGCTTGCTCAGATCAGATGCGAGAAAGGTGGTGACAGGTGTTTCTTTTGTCGCAGCGAAACGCGCTTACCATTTTCTTGATCATCAAAGACGTGAGATGCAGGAATTTCTCGAGTCAAAGTTTCCTGGACTTGAAGTTTCCGTGGTCAGTTCGAGCCTTGATGAGTCGAAATTTCTGATTCGCACTTACTCAGATAAAAGCCGAGGTGATTATCATTTTTTAGATTACGATAAAAAAGAGGTGGCTCACCTTGCTGAAATCAGCCCGTGGATTAATAACGAATACATGGCTCCAATGGAGCCCATATCCTATCAATCGCGAGATGGGATTCTCATCCATGGATATTTGACACTTCCTGTTGGGATCGAAGCCAAGGGGTTACCTTTGGTTGTCTTACCTCACGGAGGGCCCTGGGCCCGCGATCACTGGGGGTATCAACCAGAAGTTCAATTCTTGGCAAATAGAGGCTATGTTGTTTTGCAAATGAATTTCCGGGGGTCGACAGGGTATGGTCGCAAATTCTGGGAAATGAGCTTCAAGAAATGGGGCAAAGAAATGCAAAATGACATCACTGATGGCATCGATTGGCTCGTGTCAAAAGGCATTGTGGACCCCAAAAAAGTGGGTATCTATGGCGCTTCCTACGGAGGATACGCCGTCCTGGCAGGTATGGCGTTTACTCCAGAGATTTATGCCTGTGGAGTCGACTATGTTGGCGTTTCCAACCTTTTTACGTTACTCGAATCAATTCCTCCTTATTGGGAACCGATGAGGCAAATGCTATACGAAATGGCTGGAGACCCGGAAAAAGACAAAGATTTAATAAAGGAGATATCACCTGTCTTTCATGCCGACAAGGTTGCTGCGCCCCTTTTTATTGCGCAAGGAGCTAATGATCCAAGAGTTAAAAAAGCTGAATCAGATCAGATGGTTAAGGCTATGAAAAAGAGGGGGATTGATGTTCCGTACATGGTTAAGGACAATGAGGGACATGGGTTTAGGAATGAAGAAAATCGATTTGAATTCTACCGAGCCATGGAGCAATTTCTCTCAAAACATCTTCATGGTCGAATAGGTGAGGGTAAAGACATTCTTTCCTCGTTGGAATAAATAGTCGTAATCCCAAATAAAAGGCTGATGGGCATGGCCTTTCTCAGTATCTTCGCCATAAAGTCGGTAAAAATAATACCAATATGGCGAAGAATTCCAACCTTCCCAAAACCATGAGAAAGCACATAAAATATTTGGTGATGGGACCGGTTGAACTAAAATTACTGGCTGGGCCTAAATCACCAATTGCCGGTCCAATATTAAAGAGGCAGGCTATACTTCCAGAGAAAGCGGCAACAAATTCTAATTCCGGTTCCAGGCCAGCAATAATAACGGTCCCGACCCCAAGTGTTACCCAGGCCAGGCATATCAAAAAAAGGGCTTGATTGATTTGATCTTGTCCTAAGAGAGAACCGTTTAACTTAATACTATTTACTTTTGCGGGCCTAAATGATGAATGAACTTGATGCCATACCATCTTGAAGAAAATCAACCACCGACTTATTTTTATTCCCCCTGATGTGGATCCGGTCGAACCACCAAATCCCATTAGTAATAGCAGAATGATCCATGTGAAATGCGGCCACAAATTATAGTCCCGTGTTGAATATCCTGTTGTGGTCATTATGGAGATACCCTGAAAATATGCCGCCCTTAGATTGTCTTTCCATGAATCTCCAACATCGCCACTAAATTGAATGCTTACAAAAATCAAAAGTGGGAAAAAAATGAGTAAAGTGAGGTAGAGGTACAACTCCTCATCACGTTTAAATGAAAACCACTTGTTTTCCGTAATTGCAACATACAGAAGGAAGTTAATCCCACCTAATATCATGAATATCATAATCCAAACTTCAATAGCTGGATTGTTGAAATGTCCAATGGACCCGTCTTGTGTGCTAAATCCAGCCGTGGAGATGCAGGTGAACGAATGACATATGGCATCAAATAGTGACATTCCGAGAATCTTAAGGCCGAGAAAGCAAATCAAAGTAAGGCCAGCGTATAGAATCCAGACGCGAGCAGAAAGCTCTCCGATACGCATTCTCAGGTTTCCAACCGGTTGGGCTGATGATTCATGACTAAATAGTGTCTTGTTCCCCATACCCAAGTGGGATAGAAGGGCGACAAATAGAACCAAAATACCTAATCCTCCCAGCCACTGAGATAAAGCCCTCCAGAAAAGTAAAGGTTGGCTCAAGTCATGAAGATTGGTCATGCATGTGGCTCCGGTTGTTGTGAATCCAGAGACTGACTCGAATAAAGCGAATGAGAAAGGAAGGTGTGGCTGGCAGAGTATAAAGGGGAGGGAACCAAAACCCGCAACCAAAATCCAGCCTAACCCAACTATGGCCACTCCTTCTTTTCTTGAGATTCTTTCAGGGGAATTAAGGCCAAAAAGAATAAGGAGAGAACTAAAAGCAATAGTTAGTAATGTTGAAAATCCGAAACCACGAGTATCTTCGGATTGATTCCATGATCCTTCGATTAACCAAGCAATGGCGAAACAAATACCCATGGCTGCACCAACCATTAGTAAAAGAAGTCCCAATACTTTACTTAGTAATTTTAAATTCACCTGATATTGCGGGAGTAATGTTAACCTGATTCAAACTAGAAGCTTGATAAGTTTGGGGATAGCTTTGACGGGTGCTGCAACATAAATGTTATCGCCTTTTTTAATTGTATCATCTCCATTGGGAACGAGTGCTTCTTGGCTTCTCACAATGGCGACGATTCCACTGTTGGTGGGCCACTCAATCGATGAAAGTGTTTTGCCTAGAGATTCACTTTTGTCTGAAACAGTCATTTGGATGACTTTTGCTTTACCAGGAAGCTCAAGAACGGTGTGGTAAGTCTCCGTTGGCACAAATCTCAAGAGTTCACGCGCAGTGACTACTCTTGGAGATACCGCAGCTAATATTCCGATATTAGCCTTGTTTCTTTCAATGACACTTGCGTAATCGGCTCTTCTGATCAAGGCGAGACAATACCGAGTGCCGAGACTATTAGCTTCCAAGCAGGCAATGACATTATCTTCGTCTTCATCACTAGAAGCTATGAAGAAATCAGCTATCCCAACTTGCTCTTCAATTAAATTTTGAAGCGAAGTGCCATCAGCATTAAGAATGACTGTTTTTCTGAATAGCTCGGTAAGTTGAGTGCATCTTGTGCGGTCGGATTCGAGAATTCTGACTTCAAAATTTCCAGCCTCTAGTGTTTGGGCCAATGTCACTCCATATTCACTGCCACCAAAGATGACAACTTTAGACTTACGCTTGGGAGTATGATTAAGTTTTAATGAAGATATAAAATCTTCGAGTTTTTGAGACCTTCCGAATAAGGATACGACATCCCCAACCTCAAGGCAGTCCCGTCCACTTGGAACTATGAATTCTTCGTTTCTTATGATGAATGCTAGTCGGATCCTATCAGGTAAATTCAGCTCAGAAACGGTAGATGATAAAAGTGGTGATTCATTTGTAACTTTAACCTGCTGGATTTCTATCCTGCCTCTTGCAAATTCTTCGACGAAAATCCCCTCTGGATTTCTAACGTATTTAGCAAGCTCCATCGCCGCCAACCCTTCCGTTGAAAAGAATTGGTCAATTTTGAAATGATTTCGAAAGTCAAAAAGCCATTCCTCCCTCTCTAGGCTTGAACTTATTCTGCACACAGTGTAAGCCGCACCCATGGCCTTAGCTATGGAGCAGGAGACCATATTCGCGGAATCATCTTGGGTGACAGAGAGAAATAGGTCAGTGTCAGCCATATTGACCTCGGCTAGTGTGGTAGCGGATGCCCCATCAGAGCGGTGAACGCTTATATCTAGGGTATCCCCTAATTGATTCAACACCTCCTCTGAACGGTCGATAACAGTAATGTCACGTGTTTTTGTCGAAAATTCATAGGCCAAATGGCGACCAATTTCTCCGGCCCCCATGATCACAATCTTCACTAAGGATCGATTTAACTCTAGTTTCAGTAATATTAAAGTAAAATTTTTATGTCCGATCGTGATTTCCACGTATCGTAACCAGAAAATGTTTTGAATTGTTTGTGACTCCCGAGTTGAATAAAGCATATGAATCGTCCTACTGAATTTGCCGAGGAAAGAGTTTTGACTCCTGCTTTATTGGTTGATCCAGATAGAGTTAGGCAAAACCTTGAACATATGCTGGAAATGGTAAACGGTGACGCCAGTCGACTAAAACCTCATATAAAAACCAATAAAAGCAGGGATGTACTTAACCTTTTTTTGGAATTTGGAATTGATCAAGTGAAATGCGCCACGTTGGCAGAAGTCGAATTGGCGGCGACCTCCGGAATGGTTAAAATTCTGTTTTGTAAACAGGCCTCCATTTCCGAACTTGATTGGATTCTTTCATTCCAGCAATCAAATCCAGGACTTCACTTTTCTGTTTTATGTGATTCTCTGGATCATTTTAAGGTAATGGAATCATATATCCGCGATCGGAAATCCAAGCTCGGTATTGTCGTTGATATAAACTGTGGCATGTCAAGGACAGGGATTGAATTTGGTCCGAAAGCAACTGATCTCATTCGAGCTATCTCCCAGTCGCCAGTTTTGTCAATGTTAGGTCTTCAGTTTTATGACGGTCACGCAACATCTCCGGATATCAATAAAAGAGAAGACCAATTTGATGATTGGCTCATTCCTGTTCAAGATTGGCTTCATTCTGATTTGGAAGGCAAGATTCCTATCGATGAAATTATGGCCGGGGGCAGTCCGACATTTTCATTTGTTGCAGAAAAAACAGATTGGCTTTGCTGCCCTGGAACTACTGTGTTTTGGGATTATGGGTATGATTCAAAATACCCCGAGTATCTTTTCAAGCCTGCAGTTACGGTGGCTTGCCGAGTGATCAGTATTCCAGAGCCGGATGTTTATTGCCTCGATTTAGGCCACAAGGCTATCGCATCAGAAAACCCCATTAACAAAAGAGTGTTTTTTCCAGATTTCCCGGAAGCTGAATTTATAAAACATAGTGAGGAACACCTAGTTATCAAATTGAATGCTAAAAGCCCTCTGCGCATTGGCACCATCATGCACGGGATACCATGGCATATTTGTCCAACAATAGCTTTGTACGACCGTCTTCTAGTTTTAGAAAATAATGGTGGATTTTCAGGTGTATGGAATGTCTCGGCAAGGACACGTCTTTGATTCTAAGGAATTTCTTCGACATCCCCTTCGATTTGGAGAACTGGTTTTTTTGGCTCAATTTTTTCTTTCCATGCTTCAATTAGTGCCTGATAGAATTTTTTGTCTGCTTCATCTTCCTTCGGTACGGGGATTCCAAAAGTTTGATTGTTTTTTGCTTTAATTATTAGCATGGAAAACCCCGGATGTGTCTCATCTTCTAGGTTCATCTGAACGTCCACTATATCCGAGAGAAGAACTGGAAAAATCTTCAATTTGCCACCTTCTTTTTGGTAGGTAATGAATTTGTCTGGGGTTATTAAATTTCCATCTTCGGTTATAGAAAAAAGGCCACCTGATATAAAAAGCGATATCTCATCCTTCTCGTCAATAATTCCTTCTTTTTCAAGCTGACTCAGATGCCTTGAATGAATGTCCTCACCCGAATATAAAACATTCGTATCAGGGAAAATTCCCATCAAAGTGGCTACCTGGAGGAAAATAAGTGATAAAAGAAGCGTTGCTATTATTGATAAAGCCACGATGTAAAATGCCTTTTTGCCAGAAAATCTCTTTTTCTTGCCTTCTTCATTTTCTTTCAGGTCGCCACTCATTTCCCATCAAGATATCAAAAATGTAGAAAAGGAAAAGATGTGGAAACTAATTTCTTTCTGGGAGGCTCGATCACATTTATGATTTGTCGTTAGAACATTTATGCAGACATATTCTTTTGGCATATTTCCAGTGAAAAATTTCAAAAGGTATCTTCTACCAATTGTTGGAGGCGGCCTCTTGCTATGTCTGATATCAATCTCAATCGTTTTTTTTTGCTACGCGCACGTATCAAAAGTGACAAAGGATTCTATTTTCTCTATGAGGGAATTGGATAAATTACCTCATAAAAAAGTAGGGCTCGTATTAGGAACCATAAAATTTTTACCAAATAATAAGGTAAATCTTTTTTACAAAAACCGAATATTCGCGGCGTACCAGCTATATCAGTCTGAAAAAGTAGATTTTCTTCTATTGAGCGGGGATAACTCTCGTAAAGATTATGATGAGCCCTCAACCATGGCCAAAGACCTTGTTGAAATGGGGGTGCCCGAGAATAGAATTTATTGCGATTTTGCTGGATTTAGAACTTTGGATTCAATAATCCGAGCAAAAGAGGTTTTTAATGCCACTGAATTAGCAATCGTTTCGCAGGAATTTCATTTGGAAAGAGCTTTATACATTGCACAACAAAAGGGTCTTGATGCCGTTGGTTTCGTTGCCAATGACCCTTTCGCTCAACCTTCTTCCTATACCCACCTTAGAGAATATGCAGCGAGAGTCGCGGCATTTCTGGATATTCATATCATTCGCCGAAAACCTAAGTTTTTAGGCCCTAAAGTAAATATTTCACATTTGACCCCTCAATCAAGGTGAAATCCTCCTTGCACAACATGTAGTGTTTTTGGTTTTTGATGGCTCTATATATAGGGTTCCTCTTTACAGTGGAAAAATTTCTGATTTAAATAGGT
>CBFHOE010000001.1:322323-324671 GCA_965657355.1 Limisphaerales bacterium
GGGAAAGATGTATTTAAAGAACCTCACAATGCTGGGATTCAAGTCCTTTGCTGATAAAACCAGTCTGGATTTTCAAGACGGGGTGACGGCTATTGTGGGGCCAAATGGGTGTGGGAAGTCCAATGTCGCGGATGCAATCCGCTGGGTTTTAGGCGAACAATCTGCGAAAGCCCTGCGAGGGGGGGCCATGCATGACGTTATTTTCAGTGGTACTGATAAACGAAAAGCTATGCAAATGGCCGAGGTTTCATTGACATTGGACGATGTTACAGAGAATCAGCTTCAAGCCGCTGGCCTGGAATTAGGCTACTCCGAGGTGACAATCACGAGGCGTGTCTATCGAGATGGGGGCTCCGAATATCTTATCAACAAGACTCAATGCAGATTGAAAGATATCCAGCAATTGTTCATGGGGACCGGAATTGGCAGAACAAGCTACAGTATTATGGCCCAGGGTAATATTACCCAAATTCTATCGAGCAAACCTGACGATAGAAGGATTATTTTTGAGGAGGCAGCAGGTATTACTCGATACAAAGCACAAAAAAAAGAGGCACTGCGAAAGTTGGAGCACACGGAACAAAATTTGTTGCGAGTAGAGGATCTCATCGGGGAAGTTAAAAGGCGTATCGGGGCGCTTCAAAGGCAAGCAGGTAAAGCTAAAAAATATAAGGAGATCATGGGTGCTTTGAAAGATCTCGATACCAGGCTTTCAAAACACAAACTAGATCTTTTGGTCAAAGAACAAGACCAATTAAGTAACGAAGCGTCAGACCACAAAGAGATTATGGCCTCCAAAGAGTCTGAATATAATAAAAAAGAGACAGAGGTCGAAATGATGCGAGCCGCGCTATTGGAGATAGAATCACGGGTCTCTGACGTTCGTCAGAGTCATACGGCTCTTAATGCGGAACGGGATCAGAATGGCGAGAGAATTTCTTTCCATGAGCAAAGAATATTGGAGCTTGATGACCAAAAACAGCAAGCTACACAAGAATCTATAGAAGCTGACGAAAGATTAAAAGCTGCCCGAAGCGAGCGTGAGAGGGCTTCAGTCGGTCTGGCGGAAACAGAGAAAGAGCTCAATGCTCAGCGTAAAGTGCTTCAGGAAAAGAATGAAAATGTCTTAGAAGTAGAGAGGAAATTAGGAAGTCTTCAAGAAAAAATAAATGAACTTCAGTCTTCGGCTTATAGTTCAGCTCAGAATCTTGCGTCACTGAATAATCAAATAAATCAATTTGATCTTGATAAGCAAGGGGATAAGGCTCGGCTGGAAAAGTTGTATTCGGAAAAACAATTAATTCAGCAAGAGATTCAGAAAAATCAAGAGTTATTAAATGAGGAAACTTCTTCTCTCGCTGAAAAGAATAAATTGTTTTCAGAACTCAATTCCAATCTTCAAAACGTGGCCGAAGATTTAACAAATCAGCAAAAAGAATTATCGGATCTGAGTAATAGATTGGATTCTCACAATACTACATTAACACAGCATAAATCACGATTGTCAGTCTTGGAGCAACTTGAAAATGATAGCGATTCTGGGAAAAGTGGTGTTGAGGAACTGACAAAAGAATTCTCGCAGCAGATAAAAGGCAGGCTCATAGATCATATAAAAGTTCCAGATAAATATATCCGAGCAGTAGAGGCTGTGATTCAAGAAAGTGTCAACATGCTCATACTTGATGATCCAAATTGCTTTCGAGAAGTTGCCGATTTCATCATGGAGAGCGATTTTTCAAGTGTTGAATTAGGACTTTTGAATCGTTTAAATCCCGATGCGGCCGAGACACCAAACAAAAACAACAGCTTGGCAAGATTTGTAGAATGCGAGCGGTGGATCGAACCTATTGTTCATTCTGTTTTGGCTCATTACTTGTTAGTTGAGACTCTTTCAGAGGTAGACGACTCAGACGACACGGGGTATGTCACACTTTCTGGAATTGTGATTCACCCCAACGGAATCGCGTCATTTCCAGGGAAAGTCACCGGTGATACTGATGTTTCTTCAGCTCTGCAAAGAAAGAATGAAATTAATAAGTTGCAGTCGGATATTGATTCCTTCCTGAAGAGTTTGGAATCCTTAACGGCTGAAAAAGAACAGCTTGAAAGTGCTGTTGATGAACTCAATTTAAAGCAGTCCACATTTGTTGATAAACGGAGAGAACTTGAAATAGAAAAAGCTGGAATAGAAGCTCATATTCGAACACAAAAATCCATTGCTTCTAATCTCGTGGAGAAACTTTCTGTAACCGAATTTGAGATTGAGAAATTAGAATCCACTAAGGATTCAGAGTCAAAAGAGAGGGGAGATCTGGAAAAGAAAATCAGCAACTGTGAAAAATCAGCGG
>CBFHOE010000001.1:324770-327991 GCA_965657355.1 Limisphaerales bacterium
AAACCATCAGAAATCAGATGGAGTCAGAAAGCCATATTTTAGAGACAATTAGAGAAGAGAGAAATCAGGCAACATCCGAATTAACTGACGTTAAAGTATTGGTGGCTTCTAAAGATGAGATTCTCAGAGGTTTTCAAAATCAGATTCAACCTTTAGAACAGAGGATTTTGGATTTGGAAGCACTCATGGACCAGAGGCAGAGGGATCAATTATCCTTCTCTGAAAGAAAAGAAAAATCGATCGAAATAATCGAAAAATCAAAGCATGCGATAAGTTCCTTAGAAGTAAAAATTACAGAGTGCAAAAATGAAATAGATCGGGTGGAATTGGAAAAATCCGAGTTCCTGGAATCTATAAAAGTTGAAGAACAATCACTCAAAGATTCGAGGGAGTATATAAGTAAAATCCAATCTGAATTAACCCGGATCGAAGTTGAATTAGCCGAGAAGAAATTGCACGTGGAATCGATTTTAGATCGAGTCACCGAAAAGTATAATATAGATTTAAAAGAAGTGCCTTCTGAATGTTTCTCCATTTCATTAGGCGATTCGGGTTTGCCTGAAGTTCATACCCTCAGCCCCGAGGAAATTGAAGAAACTGGTGCCACGGTTGATTGGGAAGGAATTCAAGAACAGGTTGATCAAATGCAAGAAAAGGTCGACTCCATGGGGCCTGTAAATTTAGTGGCTATTGAAGAATACGAAGAGACTGAGCAGAGATTCGAATTTTTAAATACTCAGCATCAAGATCTCACTCAATCGAAAGAGAAACTACTGGAGGCAGTTAATCGAATTAACACTGAAACCAGGGAAATGTTCGTTCAGACATTTGCAAAAATAAGACATAACTTTCAAGAGACATTTGAGGAAATATTTGGAGGTGGCAAGGCCGACCTCATTCTAGTGGACGAAGAGGACGTGCTTGAAAGTGGAATTGATATTGTTGCCAGACCCCCGGGTAAAAAGTTGCAGAGCATATCATTGCTCTCTGGCGGGGAGCAAACAATGACCGCGGTATCCCTATTATTTGCCATTTACCAAGTGAAACCATCCCCATTCTGCGTTTTAGATGAATTAGACGCACCTCTTGACGAGTCAAATATCAATAGATTTCTCAAGGTTTTGAGAAGGTTTGTTACGGATTCTCAATTTTTGATAATTACCCATAGCAAAAGAACCATTAGCATGGCAGATATTTTATATGGTGTGACCATGCAGGAAAGAGGTGTCAGTAAAATTATCAGCGTCCGATTTAAACAAACTGGAGACGAGTCAAAATCACAAGAAAATGTATTGGATCAGGCGCTAAAAGGCGCCGTGGCATAGCATTTAGGTATTTTTTTGGATTTCCCTGCAAGAACTGCTTGTAAAAAAGGAATTTTGAGACAATTATCTGATCACGTTGGCAGCAGGTTCGGTCAATAACCATAACCAACCCTACTCGTCAAAACACTCGTCTAGTCACAGTCCTGATCCAATTCTGTGACGATTCGAACCTGTTGCCACGCCCAATTTCCGACCAATTAGTCATCACAGACTCTTGGTCTTTTTTTATCAGCAATATTGTGGGATTTACTATGGTCTTTTCGGACCGAAATGGTTATTTTGGGTCCTCCAATGAACATGAAACACACGTTTTTATCGTTTTTAGTAGTCTTAGGTTTCCAAGCTGCATCAGGTCAAGAGCTTGATTTTGCTAAGGAGTCTGTGAGGCAAGCATACTCGGTTGGTGTCAATATCGGTCGGGGCCTGGTTAACCAAGGAATTGAAGACATCGATCGAGTCGCATTGCTGAAAGGCCTGAATGACGCTGTCGACCAAATAGAGACTTCAATGACTCCGGATGAAATGCAGACGACCTTAGTTGCTTTGAGTCGTAAAATTCAAGAAATTCAATCGCAAAAAAGGAAACAGCAGGCTGAAGAAAATGCCCAAAAAGGAGCTGTTTTTTTGGCTGAGAATAAAAAACGCCCTGAAGTTCTCACGACAAATACAGGACTGCAATATGAAATCATAAAATCGGGTGCTGGTGCTAGTCCTCAACCTAGCGATAAAGTTTCCGTGCATTACAAAGGGACACTCTTAGATGGCACTGAATTTGATAGCAGTTACAAAAGAAACAAACCAAGTTCTTTTCCTGTAAATCGCGTAATCAAAGGATGGACAGAAGGGCTGCAACTCATGAGTCCTGGCTCCAAGTTTAAATTTTACATACCATCTGAGTTGGCATATGGCAAGAATGGTAGTCGTTCCATTCCGCCTAACTCGACTCTTATTTTTGAGGTCGAACTCTTAGAGGTGATGTCAGAAAAACCACCAACACCGCCAAAGCCAAAGGTGGTCACTTCGGATATTATCAAGGTTCCATCCAAGGAGGGACTTGCAAAGGGTGAGAAAATTAAAATAATCAAATCTGAAGATATTGAAAAGGAAATCGAAAAGAATAAAAACGATCCTAAATCCGATAAATAACGATTCCGTCTAAACGCAGATTTTTACTAAACCGGGCTTCTCGATTGCCCGGTTTTTTTATTAATCACTTGCATTATTAGGAGATTTCTCTTTCCAATATGGATATATACATTCTGACGTTCCAAAATTATGGGTAAAATTTATAACAATATCATCGAAACAATTGGCAACACACCTCTGGTTAAATTAAACAAAGTAGTGGATGGAGTGGATGCCAATATACTTTTAAAATGTGAGTTCTTTAATCCTCTTGGGAGTGTTAAGGATAGAATAGGCATGGCTATGATCGAGGCTGCTGAGGCATCAGGTCAATTAACCAAAGAGACGGTTATCATCGAGCCAACTAGCGGTAACACTGGTATTGCTCTTGCATTTGTAGCCGCCGCAAAAGGGTATAAACTCATTTTGACGATGCCCGAAACGATGTCACTCGAGAGAAGGACATTGCTTGCTTTACTTGGGGCTGAGCTGGTGCTGACTCCAGGCCCTAAGGGGATGAAAGGAGCAATTGAAAAAGCTAAAGAATTGGCCTCCGAAACCCCAAATTCCTGGATTCCGCAACAATTTGAAAACCCGGCGAATCCTGATATTCATAAAAAAACGACTGCCGAGGAAATATGGAATGATACGGATGGGGCTGTTGATTTTTTAATTTCTGCTGTTGGAACTGGTGGGACGGCAACGGGCGTCACAGAAGTCTTAAAAAGTAAAAAACCAAGTTTCCAGACCATAGTTGCAGAGCCAGAAGAC
>CBFHOE010000001.1:328088-333061 GCA_965657355.1 Limisphaerales bacterium
ACTCACCGGTCATCTCTCAGACGCTTGCTGGTGAGGAACTGACTCCTGGACCACACAAAATCCAAGGAACCGGGGCTGGATTTATTCCTGAAAATTTACATCTCAAATCTGAAAATGGAGATCAGCAGATCAGTGAATGTATAAAAATTTCCAATGATGATGCTTTTGCCATGGCGAGAAGAATTGCCAAAGAAGAAGGAATACTAGTGGGTATCTCGACTGGAGCCAACGTATGTGCTGCAATCCAGGTTGCTCAAAGGCCTGAAAACAAAGGTAAAACCATCGTCACAATAGGTTGTTCAACTGGGGAAAGGTATCTCAGCACAGCACTGGCTGATGAAGCCCGAATGGTTGTTTAAGGAATCAGCGGAGAAAATCTTTTAATTCAGCTAAAGCCCCATTCCTGGGGCTTTTTTTATACTCGTTATGGATTTACAGTTTTGATTCCGCGATACATTCTTCAGACCAAGTAATGAGTTGGTCTAGCATGTGGTTGGTGAGGAATGGGTATTTCGATGAGAGATCGGTTGATTCACCTGGATCATTTACAATATCATAGAGCGCATTTCTGCGGGGGGTATCCTTTGCTTTTATTTTCCTTACATGCAGTTTGTATCGGTTTTGAATGAGTGCGAGCTGACTCCCGAATTGAAAGGCCATTGGGACAGGCCGAATGTGGTCACCATTTTCGATTTGTGCACATAGACTGATGCCGTCGAGTGGGCGTTTAGTTGAGTTGTATTCTACGCCGACCCACTCCAAAATTGTTGGGAGATAATCGCTAGTGAAGCTTGGTAGCGAAGTTGTTTTATCTGGTGCAATCTTGGCTGGCCATTCTAACAGGGCTGGAACTCTAATTCCCCCCTCCAGCAAATCTCTTTTTCTTCCTCTAAGGTGACCGCTTGATCCCGGTGCTGATCCCTTTTGACCTTCGGGGCCATTATCAGAGCAAAACCAAACCATAGTATTGTGGTGGATATTCAATTTCCTGAGATATTTCCTTAGTCGTCCCACCTGCATATCCATCGCGGTTATGCATCCAAAGTAGTGTTGTTCGTATTTGTTATAACCGGGGTATAATTTTGTCATTTCAGGTCCAGCAACAACAGGAAGGTGCGGAGTATGAAACCATATGCTTGTGAAAAATGGTGTCTTTGATTTAGTTGAAGATTCGATAAACGGAATGACTCGGTCCATTATGACTCTTGAGTTGTCCCCCTTAAGATTATCAACCACAAAACCGTCAGGGTCCCAATAAGCTGTATTATACGGCACCTGCTTATTTTTTTCTATGACGGGATCCCACCATGTCCTTCCGGAGTGGTTTTTTGGCTTTATCATTGGGTCGTAAGTAGGAACTTTCGCCTCAGTAGCAAAGTAAGTGTCGTATCCATGGTCATCTGGCTGAGTAAAGAAAGAATCATTTTTCTCTAGACCGCCACGGTTAGAATCTCTCTTGGTTTTGGAAAAAGTACCTAAGTGCCATTTTCCAAAATGCCCAGTTTGATAATTAAGTTTTTTTAAATGTTCGGCTAAGGTAATTTCACTCTCCTTTAAATAGCCTGCATTTGCTGTTGGGATTCCCAATCTCATCGGGTTTCTCCCAGTGAGTACACTGCCGCGTGTCGGGCTGCATACAGCTGAAGCTGAATAGAATCTTTCGAACCTAAGACCATTTTTAGCCATGGAGTCTAGATTCGGCGTTCTGATGATTTTATTTCCATTAAACCCGACATCACCCCAACCAAGATCATCACACATTATCAAGATGATATTCGGTTTTTCTGAGATAAGCTCATTTGCCGACCCAGTCAAAAAGGTCATGACTAGTAAAACGTTCGATAAGAATATTCTCTTCATCAATATTTTTTGAAAAGATTAGTAATTAAGAGAATATCTAATCGCTTGTGTTCGATTGAGCTTTGTGTCTCAAAGCATGATCTACCAACACCATGGCTGTCATGGCTTCCACCATTGGTACGGCTCTGGGCAGTACACAGGGATCGTGGCGCCCACGAGATTTGAGCTCGGTATTCTCATAATTAAGATCAATTGTTTGCTGAGGGTGCATTACTGTAGCGACTGGTTTGAATGCTACTCTGAAATATATGGTTTCTCCGTTAGAGATTCCCCCGACGACACCTCCTGACCGGTTGGTAGTCGTTTTCACTTTACCGTTTACAGATCGGATGGCGTCATTATGTTCCAGGCCAGTCATCCCGGTCCCATCAAAGCCTGAACCAATTTCAAAACCTTTTGTAGCCGGTAAGGACATCATAGCTTTGGCTAAATCAGCCTCCAGCCTATCGAAAACCGGAGCTCCCCATCCTGTGGGAACATTTTTGGCTACTCCTAATATGACCCCGCCGACACTATCACCGGCCTTTCTGGTGTCTTCGATGAGTTCAATCATCTGCTCAGCCAAACCCATGTCTGGGCAGCGAACTATGTTTGACTCGACCTGATCGTAAGTGAAATCATCGGGATTTATTTTTGCCTTAAGATTTTTTACTGATTCCACGCAAGAGAGAATTTCTACACCATAAAATTGTTTCAGAATCTTTTTAGCTATAGCCCCAGCAGCAACTCTTCCGATTGTTTCCCGAGCACTGGTTCTCCCACCTCCCTGCCAATTTCGCGTGCCATATTTGGCTTGATATGTGTAATCAGCGTGTGAAGGCCGAAATTTAGTTGCCATCTCGGAATAGGCTTCTGGTCTATGGTCTTTATTGTGAGTTAGCATTGAGATTGGGGTGCCCAATGTTAGGCCTTCGAATGTGCCCGATAGAATAGTGATTTCATCGGTCTCTTTTCTCGGGGTAACAATACGACTTTGGCCTGGCCGACGGCGGTCTAGATCGGGCTGGATATCAGATTCCGATAGTTCAAGGCGTGGAGGACACCCATCAATCACAACTCCAACCCCACCACCATGAGACTCCCCCCATGTAGTCATTCTAAAAGTATGCCCAAATGTATTTCCCATGATTCGGTCTCATATAATACACAAATTACAAATATATCCAAATGACTATTGTAGTCTGTGAATCATCTGGATGTGCTGGATACCCACTTCGTAGAAAATTTCACCAACTATGGTGTATCCGAGTTTTTCATAGAATTGAACTACAGGCATTCTGGCATGAACAAAAACCTCTTTGGCCCCATTTTGCAGGGCCACATTTTCAGCAAAACCCATTATTCGACGCCCAAATCCCGATTTCTTATGTTCTTGCTTCACCGCTACTTGCCGGATTTGAAATGACCTATTTTCATGGTGCTGAGGCCAGAGGCAGGCACAGGCTATGATTGAATGATCCTCGAATATTCCCAAGTGTATGGCTTTGCGGTCTTCCTCAATATCCATTTTTGTAAGACTCAAGCCTAGAGGAAAGCGCAGCTCTGTATTTCTCAAATCACAAGCTCTTGCGTATTCGGGCGAGAGATGGGTAATTATTTTATTAAAGGCCACAGCACTTACTAAAGTGGTTTTTTACTCTGTTCATATTGCTCGACTAGGGTTTTGAATTCCAAATCGACGAGTGAGAAAAAGATTTCCCTTTTACTTTCCGGAAATCCCGCAGGATCGAATCGGTATTGATTATGCTGTTGGGCAAGTTTCAATAGGTTTTTATTATTGGGTATACGATTTGAGATCCATTTCAATAGCGTTTCCCCATCAGCTCGATGATATCCCATTTTTTCCAATTGACCTATGATACTAAAAAATGCCGAGTCCATTCCCATTTTTGCCCATTTATCCGTATCATTGCTTTTTGATAATTTGGCTCTGCTTTGTTTTTGATGCCGCATGATTCGAAATATCAAGAACCCAAAGAAAAGCACGAGGAGTATCCCCATGATTACTTCAAATTCTTGGACCTTTCTCACCCATATCCAAAACACCCTCGAGGCTTGAAATTGAGCATGACTTAAGAAATCAGTTATTGGCTCAAAGCTACTAGCAAAACTTCTGTCTTGTTTTCTCCATTCCGCTGGTGTTGTGTCCAAATCATACCATTTATTCTCAGCGGTCACATAATATTGGCACCAAGCATGAGAGTCTCGCTCCCTGATAATATATTTATCATCTTTTTTCTCTGTCACTGAATATCCAACTACATATCGGGCGGGAACATCAGCTTTTCTCAATAAAAGTGTTGTCGCTGTGGCAAAATACTCACAGTGTCCCTTTTTCGTGTTTTCCAGAAAATACGAAATAGCAGAGGTGTTTCTGTCTCTTGGGAGTTCTTCGGGTTTTAGTTCCGTACTGTATCGAAATCCTTCATCGATGAAGTAATTCGCAATAATTTCGGCTATCTTTTTTTCTGAGTAATTATTGGGGTTTTTTAGAATATCAAGATCTCTACATATTTTTTCGACTGCTTTCGTTTCTCTCGCTCCGACGATAGATTCATGCTTGGTGACATCACTTTTAGTAAGATCTATTTTTCTCGCTAAATGATTTAGAGATGGAGAATAATCTACTTCATAGGTCAACAAGCCTGGTCCGTCCACAACAGTCACTCTTCCGTATATGTTGGTCAGTACCTCCCCGACTGGTAAACTGGAAAGCCTAAAAGCTCCCATCGGTAGAGGGAGGCGGCCGCTATCTAGCCCTATTGAATGATATAGCTTTAATTTACTCTTGTTTATTGACTTGAGAGGGAGCCTTAGTGTCCATGACTCAAAGTCGCCATCATCGAGGACATTTGTCACCGTTTTGAAATTTGACATATGCCATTCCCCTCTAGTGAACTTATTATAAAAATCCTGTTGCAGCAGGAATGGGGCCTTAAGATTGGTTTCTGCTCTGGCAACTATTTTACCTGAGAGACGTATTTTACCTGCTTTTCCAATCATAGTTTTCGCATGATCGGGTATAACTTCTCTATGAGTGAGCTGTGCAATATAGTTTATGAATTTCTCTTGAAAGATGGCTTGCAAGGCGTTTAAACCTGAGAAGACGAAAA
>CBFHOE010000001.1:333160-345785 GCA_965657355.1 Limisphaerales bacterium
AGGCAATGACAACAGCAAACAATGAATTGAAGATCCATGGTAAAATATTTTTTTTCCCAGGTCTGTTCTCGAATAAAAACCAGAGAACAAGGATTGAAAAAGGGACAAAAAAGGTGAGGGATTCAGATTGGGTTTTGCATGCTGACGCTGCACATATTATTGCATAGCCTCCATCTGCTGGGATTTTTTTATTAATCCATGTAGCCTCACTTTTTATTTTTGATGGTAAATACCTACTGAATATCGAAAATGTTGGTTGAGGGGAAACTCGGAACCTTGTGGCCCAAAATATTGGAAAAAAGAGGATCGGGAGGATAAGAATGATAAATTCGTAGGCTCTAAATGTTTCCTTTGTGGCAAGGATTTCGGACCCCACTCCGATTTGAATAGTTTCTAGTAGCGCGAATGATCCTTGCGGATTGAGCCAAGAGTATGCAACACCAACGACAAGTGAAAGAATCATGGAGTTAACAAATCTTTTGTCATCTTTTTCCTCAAAGGCCCACCTTCTATCAACCCAGCGATAACTTTCTGCTAATACAATCAAAAGGATTCCCGGAACCCAAAAACCTGTCAAAGTAGTCCATAATAACAGTGAAGCTGAGGCGATGTATTTAGGAGTATTCATTTGAGTTCTTGAAGCTGCTGTTTGTAATTGTCCCGGCATAATGTAATCTTCTTTTTGAAACCGAGATCTCCAGTGTAGTGTTGAGAGTTCTCAGAAAGCACAAACATTTGATTCGGAATGCCTTGTTGATCAAGATACTTTATCATTCCTGATCTTTTATCATCGTCATGCATGGTGAGGAATACAGCTCCTTGGATTTTTTCTGAATTTTCTTCCACAGCCTTGGTTAGGGGTTCCCAACTATTTTCTGATTCATATTGAATAGTCGCCAATATTTTCATCAACTGGTCGAGGTCTCCTTGGCCTGGACCGGTCGAGAAGCAGTGAGCTTTTTGTCCGACAAAGAGAAAGTCCAAGTCGATCGGCTTATCCTCAGTCTGGCAAGCAATCGAGGTGGCAATGCTTATAAGTTTTTCAAACTCTAGGGCGTCTTCGGCTTTGCAGGATACATCTAAAATTATACCGCATCGTGCTCTCGAGACATTCTGGGTTTCTTTAACTATAAGTTTTTTTGTTTTTGCGCTGCTGGGCCAGTGAATCTGCTTTAAAGGGTCACCGGGTCTATAATCTCTTAAACTTAAAAACTCATCTTCGCTACCCCCGAACAGCCCCTTTGCCATAGTGCCACTTTCGGGACTGCTGACACCAGGGAACTCATACCTATTGATAGGGACTCTCTCCGGCAAAATGAGCATGGAATCAGGTATTTGTTTTTTTACGATCGAGTATGTTAATCCAGTTGCACTCGGAATACCCAAATAGAGTTCAGTAAGATTTAATAAACCTCTTTTTTTGGGCGTGATTTTAACGGTAAGTCTATTTGTGCGATCGCCATATAGGGTGAATTTTTGGATGGCGTTTGAGTTTAACATCTCATTAGAGGAAATGAGCCACTTCCATCTGTAATAAGCATAAAACCTGTCGATGATATTCCTTTTATATTCAAGGGGTTCGCGCTGTTCTGCAAATTCCATGAAATTAGGCCTTGGGTCAGGCCCGTGTTCCACGACGTAAACTCCTTCAGTCACATTTTTTGACTTGATATCGACGTCGATAAAGTAACTGCATTCCTCTCCAACAGAACCTACTGATGGGGCATGACGCCTTACAGTGACCTTCCAACGTTTTGAAAAGCTCATGAAAAATGAGCCTGTTAACAAGATAAGCAAAAGAGAAAATGCTTGGTATGTGACGCTTGATGTCGTATCTGCGCCCAGCGCTCCAGTTATCCCAGTTAAGACCGCTAACATTCGACCAGAGGGGCTGAACCTCAACTGCATCCATTTTCCAAAAGTATAAAACTTTCGATAATTCCAATACAGATATCTTTCAAAGAGATACCATTTTTTGGATTTATCTTTCTCCGCTGTCTTGCCCTCCATTTTTGTGGCCTATTTATATTTAAACAGGGGCAGGCACAGTATCCAAAATCTCTTTAACGATCGATTCAGCGCTCATACCTCCATACCTTGATTTAGAATTGAGAAGTAACCGGTGGGCAATAACATCAATGGCTGCCTCTTGCACGTGATCGGGCCCGACAAATGATGCCCCATCAAACAAAGCAAATGCTTGAGAAATTTGCATCAATGCCAATGAGGCTCTGGGGCTAGCCCCGAGTTCTATTTCGTCGCGAGATCGGGTCTGGCTCACCAATTTTACAATATAACTCTTAATTTCGTCACTTACGCGTGTTTCGGATACAAAAGTTTTTATTTTTTGAACATCAGATAATTCACAAACAGGTCCTACTGAATGAATGGGGTGGTTTGATTGTTGGGCCGTAAGTATTTCAACTTCATCTTCTGGGTCGACGTATCCTAATTTAAATTTCATCGAAAATCGGTCCATTTGAGCCTCTGGTAATGGGTAAGTACCACGGAATTCGACGGGATTCTGCGTTGCTATCACGAAAAATAAATCTTTGAGCTTGTAAGTCGTACCCTCAAGACTGACCTGATGCTCAGCCATTGCTTCCAGAAGTGCGCTTTGGGTCCTCGGAGATGCTCTATTAATTTCGTCTCCCAAAAGAATATTTGTGAATATAGGACCTTTTTTGAACTCAAACTCATGAGATTTTTGATTGAAAATGGAAACCCCCAAAATATCTGATGGAAGTAAGTCTGACGTAAATTGAACCCTATTGAAATCGGCGTGAATACTGAGTGCCAGTGCTTTTGAAAGTGTCGTTTTTCCTGTTCCAGGGACATCTTCGAGAAGGACGTGTCCATTGGAAAAAAAAGCAGCCAGAGTCTTTCTGATAGAGTGCTGTTGGCCGTGCATGACTGTTTCGATGTTATCTGAAATACGTTTGTATACATCACCTGCGAATTTAAGGTCACTATCGGTCATTAGATATCGCAGACTATTTTCTCCAAAAAATGGAAAAGGTCGAGCTTCCATCGAGATCGCCATCAAATTTAGTCGATCATGCTATCATCTTGGTGAGCAAATCGTTGAAATCGATGGATTAATCGCCTATCTTCGATTCCGTGAGAAATATCCAGATCGATAAATTACCAGTTGAGATCTACCCCGATCAACCGTCAATGGCTGAAGCTGTTACAGAGACGGTTCATAAATATCTTTCAAATCTTTTGCAGAACCAGGAGTCTGTCAGGGCTATTTTAGCCACTGGAAACTCACAGATTGCTTTCCTCAAGGCTTTAGCGCAGAAAGGAGGAATAGATTGGTCTAGGGTTACCCTGTTTCACATGGACGAATACCTAGGGATTGATGCTACTCACCCTGCATCATTCCGGCATTACATGAAAACCAAGGTAGAAGATGTGATGCATCCCGGTGCCTTCCACTATCTCGAAGGTGATGCTCTTGAACCCATCAATGAATGTGATAGATACGAAACGCTTCTTAAGGAGAAGCCGGTGGACCTATGCTGCATGGGAGTTGGTGAAAATGGCCACATCGCATTCAATGACCCACCAGTAGCCAATTATTCAGATAAAAGGTGGGTCAAACTGGTTTTACTCGATGACGAATGCAAAATGCAGCAGGTCAATGAAGGTCACTTTCCTAGCCTTGAATCGGTCCCCAAATACGCTCTTACTCTCACGATTCCAGCTTTGTTATCAGCTTCAAAGGTGGTTTGTGTGGCCCCGGAGACTCGCAAGATGAAGGCCGTCAAAACTGCCTTGTCAGAGCCCGTAGGCAGTCATTGTCCGGCATCATTTCTAAGAACGGCTCCAAATGCTACCTTGTATTTGGATGAGGATTCAGCCGCAGGGCTTTTATGATGGGGTGTTTTATTGCGACAAGGATCTGAGCGCGTCCCTTATTTCTGCGGCTTTCTCGTATTCCTCTTTTTCAACGGCTTGGCGCATTTGAATTTGAAGTCTTTCTTCATGAGTCAGGGTTTCCGAATCTTTTAGATCGGAGAGCAATTTGGATAAAATCTGCTTTTCATTGGATGGCTCCTCGATAATTCCCTGAAATTCAGCGTAGAAGTCTTCAATTTCTTCAATACCACCTTTGAGAGCAGCGATTGCCTCTTCCTTGCGGCCATTTTGATTCAATAAAATGGATTGGGAATGGGCTAACATCATGAGAAGTTGAGGTTTTAAATTACTCAAATTACTCAAATCGAACTCGTTTTCTGCGAAATCATCAATAAAATCAATCAATTCGAGGTTTCGGTTTGTATCGCGGACCACAAGTGCGTGTTCATTCATTTCATAGAAACATATATACCTGTGGTAATATTGAAGGGCTTCTTGTTGTAGCTCTGAAACCTGATCATTAGTCAGTGTGAAATCCGTCCCATCGATCTCCCCTTTGCTCGATTGGCTTTTCAAATAATCATAAAGTGATTCCGAATCAAATGGCTTTGTCCCATCGGGACGGCCATTCACATTCATCTGGAGGATGCCCAAATCAACTCTCAATTGGATCTTCTCGATCCCATCATCACCGGTGAATTTTCTCACACTCAGTTTTCCAGGCTCATAAGGCCATTCTTGTAAATATGACGAAATATCCTTTCTGCTCACGGGCCTATGATGGAGTAGAGAAATCCACTCGTCAACTGGCATAATGCAGCCGGCTTTGGCACTCCCTGAAAAAGGGTTCTTTTATTCAAATTTAGAAAAATATTTCATAAAGTGACCGACTAATATACGGTTTAAGTATATCAAGAATGAGCTCTGCTATATTTTGGCTATTCCGCATGGGGATTTTGACTCGAGTTTTTTCAAGTCAGGCGCTGGCAGATCTCAGGTCGTAAAATTTTAATCACATCGATGATTTAACATATGATTAGAAATATTATAGCAATAGCTGGGGCCTGTTTTGCGATGGCAAGTTTGCAGGCTGAGGAAGATCCAAAACAATGGGTCACATACGATGGTTTTGATGGTCCTGGAGCAGGAAAACATATTGTGCTCATTGCTGGAGACGAGGAATATAGGTCTGAAGAAGCGCTTCCTCAACTCGGCAAAATTCTGGCGACCCAACATGGGTTCAAGTGCACTGTGGTTTTCCCTATTGATCCTAAGACGGGAATCATTCAACCCAATAACCGTTCAAATATTCCAGGTCTCGAAAATTTAGAGACAGCAGACCTCATGTTTATAGCGACACGTTTTCGTAGTCTACCTGATCACCAGATGAAGCATATTGACGCTTTTCTCAAGGCTGGAAAACCAGTCATTGGGATGAGAACAGCGACACATGCCTTCAACATGAAAGGAAACTATGGAAGATATTCATTTAATTATCGTTCCAAAGACGGTGAGCATGAGGAATGGACACAAGGGTTTGGTCGACTTGTATTGGGCGAAACGTGGATTAATCACCATGGAGCCCATAAACATCAGGCATGCAGAGGGGTAATTGCTGGCGGTGCCGAATCAAACCCAATTCTAAGAGGAATAAATGATGGCGATGTTTGGGGGCCAACAGATGTTTATGGTGTTCGCTTGCCGCTTCCGGGGGATTCCAAGCATTTGATTCTTGGTCAAGTCACAGAAAGAGCAGGGGAATACGATTCAGAGGACAGATTCTTTGGTATGAGACCTAGTGATAAACCTTTGCCATCCACCCACAAAAAGAATAATCCCCTGATGCCAGTAGCTTGGCTCAAATCCTACCAAGTTGGCGGAGGTAAAAAAGGAACTGCCTTCAACACAACGATGGGTTCATCGACTGACCTTGAGTCAGAAGGCCTCAGAAGACTTCTTGTGAATGCCGCTTATCATCTGCTTGATATGAATATACCTAAAAATGGTACACGAGTTAATTTAGTAGGCAAATTCACAGGGTCTCAATACGGATTTAAAAAAGACGAATATTTTGTCCAATTAAATCAACGACCTGAAGACTACAGAATGAAATATTAATTCTTCCGCAAATTTTATTAATCCAGATCGTGGCCCGGGTTTCCGGGTCATTTTTTTGCTCTGATCGGGATGTTAAATCATTAAAATTATTCCATGAAAAAGTTCGGTATTTTTTTCAAGAGAATTCTTTTTGGTATGGGATTCGTTGGCCTCGGATTTATGGGGTTAAAGTTTTCTGGCGTGCTCGACAGGGTGGACTATGTCAATCAACCCGCTCTGACCCAAATGAAGGAGCAGTTTTCTGATGATATACAAAAACTGGAGGTGTCGGTTTCAAGTGCAATGGATTCAAGTCTCCCCACACTGAGCACGAATTTTCTGGCTCTTGCCCGTCAGTCATCGGCGGAGGGGGTTGATGCGCTTGAGATTATTTACCCTCAGACCTCGATAAAACTCTCTTCCTACATAATTCAAAACAGAGTAGGCACAGCGAAGGTATATCTTGGAAAAAAGAAATACGACTCGTTGGTCTATAGTTTCACCAAAGAAACCACAAATTATTGGGTTTTTTTTAGGGATATAAGAATGTGAAAAAAATTAATGGAAAAGAGAAAATTGCTCCCCAAAGCAGTGCCTTTTTGAATAGAACTAAATGGTAGGTCAATCAGCTTGAAATTCTTTTAAAGAGAATCTTTGATTTTCTTCCATTCGCCAAATAAGTCGATTTTCTTTCATCGGGTAAAAGTTCAATGGAGCCCTCGCTAAAACCCGATTTTCGGACAAAAAAGGAATAGGTTTGAGTACTCAAAGCAATAATTAAATCCAATCCAGATTTTTTGGCTAAATCCTCAATAAATCTCACTAGCCGTGACCCAATCCCTTTGTTTTCAAAATTGGGGTGCACGAAAAGAAAAGCCAATTCTCCGACATTACTATCGTGGTCTGCGTGAAGGGCAACGCAGCCCGCAATTTGATCACGAGACAAAAGAACATAATAATCTTTTAAATTGTTGATGAGCTCATTGCGACTTCTTGATAGGATCTCCTCATTGTTGATAGCAGATTGGGTCATAGCGAGCATTTCACTAACATCATTTAATTCTGCTGGCCTAATATCATCGAATTCATTAGTGAAAACCAAGCTTCCGACACCCTCAGTTGAGAATATTTCTTTAAGTAAATCCCCATCTGATGTTCCATTTACTAAGTGCGCCCGTGAGACACCTGCTGTGCACGCCAAGTAGCAAGATTGCAATTTTGATCTCATGGATACAGATACCGTCTTTTCTTGCGAAGTCTTTTTGACTATTGATTCAAGATCCGCGGTTGAAATTTGTCTCACCAAGTTGCCTTCCAAATAAAAACCAGGGTTATCAGTTAAAAATACAATCTTGATTGCCTTTAGTTTACTTGCGACGTTCCAGCAAATATTGTCAGAATTAACTCGGAATAGCTCTTGGTTACCGTTTCCGATTATGCACGGAATTATTGGAATAATTTCATTATCTATTAAAGAAAGCAGGAACCCAGTATCCACGCTCTGAACTTTCCCTGAAAATTTATGATTAACACCTTTTATAATACCAAGTGGGTGAGCTTCCAGCGCATTAGTTATTGCCCCGTTAAGGTCGACTGAGGCGAGGCCTTCAAGTATAGTTTGACTTATTTTATGTGAGGCTTGCTGTGCTATCTCAAGAGTCTTGGCATCAGTTATGCCGCTTCCACTTAAGTCGGATAATTTACAATCGCTCCCCCGAGCAATTCTTTCCATTTCAGAAGCAGCTCCATGAACAATCGCCACTTTGATATTTAGAGATCTCATGACAGCTATATCCATCAAGAGGTTTGAAAAATTGGAGTGCGAGACCACGGCTCCATCGAGAGAAAGGACGATTATCCTATCTTTATAGTCTTTTACATAACGCAATACTCCGCGTAATTCAGTGGGTCTCATTCTGCTGGGCCTATGGGGTAGGTTTCTAAATTGGTCTCAAGATTTCTTTGTGCTTATATTGATTCTAGGAAATTACCTATTGAATTTAGAAATCTTTGGTTTTGTTCTTGCGTTCCAACGGATATCCGAAGCCATTCCGGTAATTTATATCCTGCCATTGGTCTAGTAATGACGCCATCATTTTGCAAGTGTTTAAATGCACCAGATGCGTCTCCGACTTTTGCCAAAACAAAATTACAATACGAAGGTTCAACATGGATATCCATATTCTTCAAACCTTCAGTCAGTTGTAGAATCCCCCTTGTGTTAATTTCTCTACTCCTTTCAATGTATTTTTTGTCTGATAGTGCCGCCATAGCGGCGGCTTGGGCTACTAGGTTGACATTGAACGGCTGTCTGACTCGTTCTAATGCTGCAATGACGTCACCATCTCCGATTCCATACCCAATCCTCAGTCCGGCTAATCCATAAATCTTTGAAAAGGTTCTCATAACAAAGACGTTTGATTTTTCTCCATTCCGAATGTATCTCAAATTATCAGCAGGATTATCCAAATATTCTACATAGGCTTCATCTAATATTAAGGGTATATGAGGGGGGATTGACTCGATAAATTGTGCGACTTCGGAGTTCGATGCCATCGTCCCAGTTGGATTGTTTGGATTTGCGACAAAAATGGCCGAGGTTTTATCCGTTACTGCTTGTGCCATGGCCTTGAGGTCATGTCCTAAGCCATTAGCTTTTACCTCTACGACATCGCCCCCCATCATCAGAGAGAGGATAGGGTATATGGCAAAGCAGAATTGTGAACAGATAACTTCTGACCCTGGTCTTACGAACGCATGAGCCAAAAACTCAATAATCTCATTCGAACCATTTCCGAGAATGATTTTGCTTTGTGGTATGTTTAAATGCTCACTTAACTTGGTTTTTAGATAAAAGGAATTTCCATCAGGATATAAATGTACTGAGTTTATGGCCTCCTGCATTGCCTTGATGGATTCTTCTGGAGGGCCGAGAGGGTTTTCATTGGATGCCAGTTTGATAATGGAGTCAAATGAGAGGCCCAGCTCGCGGGCCACCTCTTCAATTGGCCTTCCCGGCTTATATGTCGGAAGACTTTTTAAATTCTCATTCAGTAGATTTAAAATTGGTTTTGATTGCATAATTCATTTAGATCATTTTGAAAATCAGTGCTTTGTTATATTCGAAGTGCTGGCTCCGATAGATGCCAATATTTGTCCAACATCGACGTGTTCAGCGACGAGCTTCCGTATGACGCTGATTTTTTGAGTATCGGTCGGCCGGGTTTTGACAGTAAGGTCGTGCACTGCCGAAGCAACTGCGAATGTTTCTGATGATGTCGATAGAATAGGGAAGGGAACTTTTGAACCAATTTCAGATATCGAAGATGGAATTTTAGTAGAACCAGTTAAAACCACTCCAGCCAATCCCTCTTCGGCTTGTCCTACCAAGGATGATGCAACCGGGCCTAAAATGTCATCTCTGTTTTTGGGCACGATCAATAGTGACCCTTTGCGTATCAAATGGATTACCTCACTAGCACTCATAGCTCCGACAACCACATTATCCACTAAATTAATCATTCGCTTTGAGTTATTCAGCAGGTCGGCGTTGAGTTCGGAAAATATTAGGTCCATAGTGGGGCGTGATAAGACTGGCTCGTAGGGCAGGACTCCGAATAGCTTAAGGCCTTTTTTGGCAAATCCCATTTTTGTGATCCTGGTAATCTCTTCCAGTTTATGGGGTAATACTTTGTTGAGAATTACTCCAATGACTTCTACGCCTTCTCTCTCAAATAGCGCCTGATTGAGTGCAACTTCATCAATAGGTTTCCCTATGCCGCCTCTGGAAACAATAATAACTTTCGCCCCCAAAACTTTTGCTGCACGGGCATTTGAAAAATCAAAAACTGCTCCCACGCCTGCATGCCCCGACCCCTCACAAAGGACGAAATCTTTCTCCCACGCCACTCGATCAAAAGCTTGCTGTGTTCTTTTGACAAGTCTCTCTGGGTCGGAATTTTCAATGTAATCGCGAGTGAAATTCGGTTCTATGGCAATTGGCGACATTTCCATTAATGGACAATTAAGTTTATAAACGGAGTCCATTAATAAAGTATCTTCGTCGATTTTTTGTTCCTCCACTTCAACAATGCGCTGCCCAACGGGCTTAATATATCCAACGCGAGGGTAGTATTTCCTTAAAGCTGCCATCAACCCCAGTGATGTTGTCGTTTTGCCGTCGTTTTGTCGGGTAGCCGCTATAAATACTCTGGGAGTGACTCTATTCATGATTTGAGATCTTTAGAGGTGAGCTTCAATGCTTTGGGGTAAGCGCTAGTAAGTTGATTGGACAGGAGGCCAGCAATTGCCGATACGCCTAAAATATCATGGGAATTAGACCCTCTAGAGACATCAGCGGCTGCCCTATTTAGGCCCAAGATAATCTGACCGTAGGCATTAGATCGCCCCAAGTGCTGAGCCAATTTACTTGCAATATTGCCGGAATTGAGATCTGGGAATATTAAAACATTGGCCTTTCCTGCAACCATACTCTTAGGAGCCTTAGTGTCTGCGACGAAAGGAACAATGGCCGAATCCAGCTGTAATTCACCATCAAAATCTGCGTCCAGTCCTTGATCGTGAGCCAGTTTGCGTGCCAATTCGGTTGCATTTTTGACCTTCGTGACGCTGCCACTAGACGATGAGCTCAAAGTGGAATACGAGAGCATGGCGACTTTCGGAGTTTCTCCAAGAAGATTAGATGCCAATTCTGCCGTGGAGACAGCAATGTGCGCCAGTTGGGTTTCCGTGGGCTCCGGGATTACCGCGCAGTCGGCCATGAACAATACGCCTTTGTTTCCAAATGCTGCATTTTCAAGTTCCAAAATCATACAGGATGATGCTGTTTTCCTATGCGGAACAACGTCGATAACCTGAAATAATGGTCGAAGGAGTGATTCAGCCTCTTCGCTAGCACCTGAAATAATGCAGTCAGCTCTATTTGTCGCTGCCATCATGGCTCCAAAATAAGACGGCCTCAGCATCGTTGTTCTGGCTTCCTCCTGGGTCATCCCTTTTGCTTTTCTTATGTCGAAAAGGATATTTTGAAAGAGCTCTAGCTCATCTGCGTCAATAGGGTCGAGAATTCTGACCCCATCTAGTGGCACATTTAGCCTGTGGGCGGAGTCTTTTATTTCAGTCCTACTGCCGAGCAAAATGGGGACTCCAAGTCTTAGAGAATAGTATTGTCGAGCGGCTTGAATAATGCGAGGTTCGTTGCCTTCAGGGAAAACAACTCTCTTTGGGTGCCTTTGCAATTTTTCAATGACGCTTCCAATGAACCTCATACTCCGTTTATAATATGATAAAGACCATATATCTAGATTGAACTGTGCCGCCATAAGATTCGAAGTGATAAGCTTCTAGATTCTTGCGTCGATTTAGCCTTAGGTGCATCATTCTTAAGCGATTTTGAGTTGATCAGGCTCATCTGCTTTGATTCTTAAAAGATGACCGGACCAAAAATAACTTTCAGATTTTTTTTATCTCTGGCTTCAGGGGCAGTTGGCAGTTTAGCTTTCCAAAGCGAGCCGGTCTCTGGGATTTCCTGGATCTGGCCGTTCCTGATGCTCGCGGTTGTAAATCACTCCAAAAGCGGTTGGCTTAGTGGTTACACCTCCGGGTTCGGTTTCTTTTCAACCTCCATGTATTGGCTTTGGTTCAACCCCTTTCCTCAAGGCGCCATTCTAGGTTGGTTTGCCATGTCTTTATATTGTGGTTTGTATTTCGCGCTATGGGTTGGCCTTTCCCTGCGCTTGTGGGAATCTTTGCTCAAGCACGTCGATGCTGATTATTTGTCTTCAAAGAATTATCGCGGCTTTTCATTACTAATTGATGTCTCTCGAAAACCATGGCCGAAATATTGGCAACGATTATCTTGGTGTGTTTTTGCTTCCTGTTTATGGGTTGCTCTAGAGTGGCTTAGATGTCGCGTCATTACTGGGTTACCATGGAATTTGCTTGGAATGACCCAGTCAAGTTTATCCGGTATTTCTACAATAGCCCAGTGGTCTGGTGTAAGCCTGGTCAGCTTCTTGGTCTGTTTTGTTTCATTGGTTATCGGGATGGCTTGCATTTCAATTGTTAAATATCCAGGTAAACCGATGTCCGGAATTAGAGAAGCATTCCCCGTTTTGATTATTTTTGTTGGGGTTGTTTTCAACCATTTCCATCAAATCAGTTTAGCCATGGAAACCTCAAAGAATACCTTGCTTCCCGAATTAAGAGTCAGTTGCGTTCAGCCCGGGTTTTCCCAAAACGATATTTGGTCTTCAGACAAAACAAAGCGGGCCGAAATGTGGCAACATGTGATGGACCTGACAAAGGAAGCTGCTAATCATCAGCCAGCCCCGGATCTAATCCTTTGGCCTGAAGGGGCCGTCTCCGGAATGACCGTGACTAAGCTCGAAGAAGTCTCAAAAATTGCAAAAGAAAAGCAAATAGCTTTCATCATTTCGATGTCAACTGCCAGCCGCGATCCTGAAAACCCAAAGAATTTTTTAGAATATAACAGTGCTGTTTTTATTGATGAAAATGGAAAATGGCTGGATAAAAACAACGACTGGCTGTTCGTTTATAACAAACAGCATCTCGTTCCATTCGGTGAATTTATACCTCTTGTTTCTCTTTTTCCTTGGCTTGCAGATATTCTTCCCATCGGAGA
>CBFHOE010000001.1:345884-349365 GCA_965657355.1 Limisphaerales bacterium
ATTCAACAGGGGAACTGAACCTGGAATTTTTTATTGGAAAAAACAAAAAGTTCACATTGGGACCAGTATATGCTTTGAGGATGCAATGGCGCCTCTCATAAGGAAAAATACGAGTCATCAAACTCAAATTCTCATTAATCTGACGAACGATGCTTGGTTCGGTAGAAGCTCAGCTCAGTGGCAGCACATTAGGGCAGCACAATTTCGTGCAATAGAGATGGGAATACCCATTGTAAAAGCGGCCAATAATGGAATCTCCTGCTGGGCCTCTCAGTTCGGGTTTCTAAATGACATCAGATTTGACAATTCGCCCAAAAAATCAGTATATGATGCTGGCTATAAGGCCTTTAAGATTAAAATTCGACCTCCTAGGCACACCTTTTATAAGGCTATCGGAGATTGGTGGAGTATCCTCTGCATTGGGATAACGATCGTATGTCTAATTATAAACGAAATCCCAAAAAGGTCCTCTAGCAGCGGCTCATGTGATCCTGCGTAGTGTTATTTCGCTCGATTAAAATAAAATGTCTTAATTTTGGCTTTTTTTTCTTAATACGAGACATGAATCATACGTTATTATGAGTAGCGGCATTTTAGTTTTTCCGATCGTGTGGGTCATACACGCTTATTTTAAATTGTCGTCACTTGAATAATAATGAATACATCAACAAATTTACTACTCGCGAAAGCTAGTTTTCACTTTGTGAATATTAAATATTTTTTGTGGTTTGTCGTCACTTTCGCTTCAGCGAACTTATTGCATTCGCAAACTAATTTCGACCACCTTGAGCCATACCGTCCGCAGACTCTCGAAGAATACAATCTTAAATTCGGAGATTTCAAAGTCGATTTTGAAACTGAGGTGGGTGCCGCATTTAATGATAATGTTAATTTTGCTGATCAGGGAGCAATTGACGATTTTTCATATACTGCCGGAGGAAATATAAGGGCTTTTTACCAGCCATCCCGAACAACTGCCTTCAATATTGATGTTTTTCTAGGCTATCAGGGGTTTGTTGAATATGATGAGCTCAGCACATTGCTCATTCGTCCCGGCTCTGAATTCAGAATTGAAAGAAGATTAAATCAGTTCAAAATTGGCTTTTACAATCAGGCGGGCGTTGAATTAGACCCGATAAGGCGGGCCTACATTTCCGGTGATGCTGTCACGTTGGCCGGTGCCAATGCCTTAGAATGGAGACGCATCACAAATACAACTGGTGTCGGCCTTATTTATCAACCTGCCAGAGAGCTCCACTTTAAAACTGGATATGAATTTCAGATTGATAGAAGTCTTTCTGATTTTTTCAAATCCTTGGACAACAACAGGCACGTATTTCAGATTGGTGGTTATTACGATTTGAATCAGCAATTAACTACCGGACTTGAGGGTGAATACGCCTTTCGCGATTACTCAAACTCGAATCTCCCGAATAGTCAGAATGATAACGATTCCTATACCGTAGGCCCAGCACTCGTGATTACCCCGAGTACGAGGACCGTCATCAATTTGAAGGTCGGTTACACCAGCATCGATTATTCTACCAGTGGTGGGATCGTAGACCTTGAAAATTTCGAAGGCGTGACGTTCTCCGCGAGCTTAAGAAACCGATTAACGGATTCTACTGATCATGGCATAACAGCCATACGAATGGTCGATGATGGGTTCGGGACGAACTTTGCTGAACAAACGAGTATTGGATACAATATCACCAGCCGATTCTCCAGAGGATTAACAGGAAACTTAAATGCACTATACACATGGTTGGATACATCTGGTGGAGCTTTTGCCGAAGAAGCTGAGCTGCTTGTTTTTGGTGCAGGGATCAGTAAAGAGTTGAGCAAGAAAGCTTCGTTGGGGCTCAACTATGCATTTCACAATAAAATTAGCGAACTTGTCGGGAGAGATTTCCGTCAAAATGTTGTCACCATCATATTTAGTTACGATTTTTAGCATTAAACAGAAAACCTTTTTTCTCTGAAATATGAGAGATCGAAAAAAACTTATAATCGCTTTTTCTTTAATGGCTTCCTTTGGTGGCATGACTCAGCATGCCCAAGAACCAAAGGCACCCATTGAACGACCTCTGGTGGCACAAACTTTTACAAGCTTGGTAAGTCACGACAAACATGTCTTAAAGAATGGGGACGTCATAACCTACCTTATCAGGCAGGACCCATTTGCAAGTAAGGTTGGACCATTAAAATTGCCCATAAGTGATCTTGGTGTTCAATTTCCCATTACTCATGATCCTTCAAAATTATCCCTTAGGATTCCTCTCGGCGTCACAAATAAATCCATTGGCCAAATAAAAGAAGAATTACGATCGCTATTAACAAAAGACTACTACCACCAAGTAGAGTTAGAAATCTTTCTTGAATCTAAAGCGGAGCAAATAGGGAAAGTTCAAATATTCGATATTAAGGGTAATCAGATTAATACCTCTTTAAAAATAGATCTAACCGAGCCACCGACACTCACCGAAGCATTAGCCCAGGTGAAATTTAAAGATTCCCAATGGCTTGATTATGATCGAGTTGTCCTCATTAGGAAAAATCCAAAGGGAGAAGGATTAATCAACTCTGAAATTAAGTGGAAGGATGCCTTGACAGGGAAGGCTAAAGACCCAGAACTCAAAGATGGCGACAGAATTCAAGTGCGAGAAAAAGGACTCAAATTTTAGGTGGGCTATGAGATCCCAATCCATGAGTTAGAGCACAAGACCGCCGTTATAAAAATTAGAAAGCATACATAGGAGAAAAATGTCGTCAGAATCAGGTAATATGCCGCCGCCACCGCCAGCTTATGGTACTGGTCTAGTTGATCGAATGAATATTTTTGTCCATGTATTTAAGGCCGGGCGATTTATAATAAGAAGATGGTGGGTTTTTGTCTCATGCCTGATGGTTACCGGTGGCCTCGCTGGATATAAGGCATATACTAGTCCAGACCAATATCGATCTAGCATATTGCTGTCACCTACACCAAAAAATGTCACTGATAGCACAGTCATTACCGAGCCTATAAATACTGATCGTGAAAGAGAGATAATCTTTAGTGCCGGGGTTCAAAGTGCATTAGACCAATGGTTGAGATCTGAAGAGCTGAAAAATGAGATTGGGTCCAGATGGACCGACGGGCAACCTCCAGAGCTAAAGCCCGCCATTTTTATGGGGAGTAGCTTTACTTTTAAGCTCTCAATTACTTCAACCGATGACGAGACCTCCAGACGAGCTGCCGATAAATGGGCTGAGTTAGTTTTACTCTCGAAAAGAGATATGGCAGACAAAAGGCATGCCAAAATAATTTCAGAAATTGATCAAACCGAAGCTGATGCGGAGGCCCTTCTTGCCGAGATTACGGAAGAAATTAATACATTTTTAGAGGATAATACTGATGTCGACGCCGTCAAAGGATCAGGGGGGTATACGGAACTATCCAATAAAAAAGTAGAACTCGAAAAAGAAATTGATTCCAAAA
>CBFHOE010000001.1:349464-351228 GCA_965657355.1 Limisphaerales bacterium
GTTTCATGCTCGGCATGCTCAAAGAATCTAGTTCTGACGACGCATTCCAAAGATTTTTAGAAATATACTCCGGAAGAGGGAGCTCAGAAATTGTCGCTTCCGACGATAGCCTAAATGTTTTTACTCAATCCGAAATTCAGGCCTCACTGGATATGCTTAACGAATTGGAAACTAAAAAGTCAGAAAAACTTAAATGGCAAAAAGATTTAAAATCGTCACACCCATTTATGGTGGACATTGCGAATGAAGTGACTGACCTCCAACGACTTTTTAATCAACAAGCCCTGAGCTTTAATACCAAGCTAAAAGCCAAAGAACGGAATCTGGCAAGTGAGCTCGAAAGACTGAGAAAAAAGCTTACAAATACTGAGTTCGAATTATTGAGTCTCAGGCCAAAGCAAAAATTGTATGAGGACTTAGTGACCAAGCAGCTCAACCAGCGTAGTACTCTCAAAAACTTGAGAGAAGAAGGATTTAAGATCAGATCATATAAGCCTGAATTAAATCTGGATACACTAGAGATTGCCCGATCTGAAGGAAAGGTAGGGCCGAATAGGCCACTTATAATGGCTGCCGGAGTTATCGGAGGATTCATGTTGGCAGGTGTCCTGGTTTTCTTTCTTGGTAAACTAGATGATCGGTTTGAATTGGCCGAGGATATTGAAAGAGAACTCCAGGAACACGTGTTGGGGCAAATTCCTAAAGTAACAAACTCACCAAACGGCCAAGAAAGATTTCTGATTACCGACTTGGGTCTCCACGATATGTTTTGTGAGTCACTCCGAGGTGTCAGGTCGGCGTTTAATTATTATAACAAAAGTAAAAATAAGACTCGATCTATCGTTATAACTAGCGCTGTCCCGGGGGATGGAAAAAGTACTATCACTGTCAATTTTGGAGCAACCATGGCTATGGCTGGGCACAAAATATTATTAATTGATGCTGACCTGAGGCGAGGATCCATTAACGAGTATTTTGATGTCAAGCGAGCGGGAGGTCTCAGTGACGTTTTGAGTGGAAGGGTTCACTGGTTGGACGTGACACGGGAAACATCAATCCCCAATTTAGATATAATTACGACGGGAAAGTATCCTATGAATCCCGGAGAGTTGTTAGCATCGCCTGTTGTGCCAGCTTTGATCAAAGAAGCTGAGGGTGAATATGATTTTGTCATTGTTGATTGTCCTCCGCTGATTGCTATCGATGATGCATTTTCGGTTTTCGAGCACGTGGATACAGGTTTGTTTGTGATTCGCTCGGGGCAAACCTCGATGAGGTTTATTAAAAGTGCCCTGCATGAGTTAGATAAGAGGGGGCAATCAATTTTGGGAATAATATTAAACGGTATCACAACTTCCGACCCATCTTATTATTACGCGAAATATTACCACTCTTATTACAACAAAGAGTTACCCAAGAATTCTATCGAATCCGAGTGTGTCTACCAGCCAGCTCAGTCGATGCCAGCGCCCAAAAGAAGGAAACCGAGAAAGGTTCTTTCTTCTGGAATCGATCAAACCCAACAAAAAGATTCCGAGTATAACCACGTACTTGCCACAGCGGTTATTGAAGGATCAGGAGGCGTGATCGTCTCTGATGAAGAACAAAGCCAGCGTCCGGCGACTTCGCATAGAAAAATTGTAAGATATAAAGCGAGAAGATCTTACAGGAAATTGCATAAATCAGGGGATGATTCCTAGATGTATAAATCCAATCCATTATTTCAAGGCCCCAACTTGATAAATCAGTCCTTTTTTTATTGTA
>CBFHOE010000001.1:351328-354703 GCA_965657355.1 Limisphaerales bacterium
GGATGATTCCTAGATGTATAAATCCAATCCATTATTTCAAGGCCCCAACTTGATAAATCAGTCCTTTTTTTATTGTACAGCAAAACGAGAGGACAAATTTTATGAAAAACGGGTTGCAGTCTGAATTAAATAGATATACATTGTAAATACAAGCCACCTGGGGTCACCGGAGAATTGCCCATCTCTCCTCAATTGATTCTAGGCTTATGAACGCAAAAGTATTACCCGAGACAGACAAGAGCTCGATCCCTTCTAACATTAGACTGGTCCACAGTGATGATCAGGAGTCGGCTTACGTTTCAGCAAAATCATCGACCAGAAAAAACAAGACCAGTAATTCTTCCTCTGACACGGATCTGACATACAAACTCTACCTCAACGAGATAGGCAAGTTTGATTTGTTAACTCCGCAACAAGAGGTAGAGCTTGCCGCGAGAATCAAACAAGGTGATGAGGATGCTCGCGAGATCATGATCAAAGCCAATCTTAGGCTTGTTGTAAAGATTGCCAGAGATTATGAGGGCTACGGTCTTCCCCTGTTAGACCTTATCAATGAGGGCAACATGGGCCTCATGAAAGCGGTGGAAAGATTTGACCCAACAAAGGGGGGGAAACTGTCCACATATGGTGCTTGGTGGATTAAACAAAGCATCAAGCGCGCCTTGGCTAATCAATCAAAAACCATTCGTCTTCCCGTTCATTTGGTTGATAAGATTTCAAAAATGAGGAGAGCTTCGAACGCGCTGTTGGACAAACTCGGAAGAGAACCTCAAGACGAGGAGCTTGCCGAATACATCGGCGTCTCTTTGTTTAAAATACAAGAAATGAAGAGAGCCTCAATCCGCCCCGCTTCACTAGATGCCCCGTTGGCCGAGGAGCCGGAATCAATCAATTTCGCAGATGTTGTTCAGGATGAGAATGCATCGAATCCCTATTACGATTTAGAAAAAAGGACAGTGCAAGCGATGCTAGACAATCAAATAAATTCACTTTCCGAAAGAGAGGCAAAAATATTGGATTATCGTTTTGGCTTAAGTGGTGGTGAGGAGCGAACACTTGAAGAGGTTGGTACTTATTTTGGTGTCACCAGGGAACGAGTCAGGCAAATCCAAAATAATGCACTTGGAAAATTACGAAAAATGATTGAATCTTTAGAAGAGGGTAAGGCGGCCTGAGTTGCCTGACTCTTTCTAAAAATGGAATCAAAAAATCAATCAGTATCAGAGCTCGCATCTGCGATACGGAATATACCAGATTTTCCAAAGCCTGGCATACAATTTAAGGACATAACGCCGATACTAAAAGACCCAGACCTATATCGAAAGTCTATCCAGCTATTAGCCGCCCCATACAGGGATATGGATATTGAATATGTTGTTGGGATCGATGCTCGGGGGTTTATTTTTGCATCGGGCGTAGCCCTTGAGCTTGGTGCCGGTTTTATTCCTGTCCGGAAAAAAGGAAAGTTACCTTACCGGACTATGGAGGAAAGTTATGATCTTGAATATGGTTCGAATACAATAGCCATTCACGAAGATGCCCTGGATAAAAATTCAAAGGTTATTTTGATTGATGACCTCCTCGCTACTGGTGGAACAGCTCTGGCTTCAATCAGCCTTCTTAACAGACAGAGTGTTCGTCTGGTTGGGATTTCATTTTTAATTGAACTTTCATTTCTTAATGCTAGAAAAAAATTTGATAATCCTGAGCTAATCCGGTCAATCTTGACATATTAACATCACATTTAACCTTTTTTGTACAAATTACATTAAGATCACCACCTGGTAGGCTTGACCACTAGGTGGTTTGCATTTATTAAAAAAGGACACGACATATGAGTCAGACAGAGAAACATGAATTTAAGGCGGAAATCCAACAACTGTTGGATATAGTAATCAATTCTTTATATACAGATAAGGAAATTTTCGTACGTGAACTGGTTTCCAATGCCTCAGATGCCTTGGAAAAACTGAGATTTAAACAGTCAGCAGGGGAAAATATCCTAGACTCTGATCAGGAGCTAAAAGTGACTGTTGCGGTAGACGAAAAGGAGAAAACGGTCACCTTCAGCGATACGGGTATCGGAATGACCAAGGATGAACTCGTGACCAACTTGGGAACTATCGCTCATTCAGGATCTAAAAATTTCCTTTCCCAGCTTGCTCAAGGTGGGAAGCCGGACGCTTCATTAATAGGTCAGTTTGGAGTGGGCTTTTACTCAGCCTTCATGGTTGCCGGTAAAGTAGATGTTCAAACGCGTAGTTACCGGGAAGGCGAGTCAGGTTGGAATTGGACCTCCGATGGGTCCGGTTCCTTTGAAATTACGGAAAATACAGAGGCCTCCAGAGGAACGAGCATTACCATCCATCTCAAAGAGGAACAGGAGGAATTTGCTCAGGAGTTTAAACTTGAGTCCATACTAAAAAAACATTCAAGCTTTGTTCCTTTTCCAGTTTATTTTAAAGATAAAAAAATAAACGAGGTCCAGGCATTGTGGACTCGCTCCAAGAATGAAATTACAGATGAAGAATACGAGCAGTTCTTTCAACATGTTGGTCATAATTTCGGTAAACCGAAATACAGACTGCATTTTAGCGCAGACGCTCCGCTGATGATTAATACAATTTTATTCGTCCCAGAAGCCAATATGGAAAAAATGGGGCTTTCACGGATAGACTCCCAAGTCAGTTTGTATTGCAAAAGGGTTTTGATTGAACCTAACTCAAAAAAACTCCTGCCAGACTACCTACGATTTCTTTCTGGCGTCGTCGATAGCGAAGATATTCCTTTGAACATATCAAGGGAATCGATGCAGGATTCCGCTCTTTTGGCTAAAATCAACAAGGTGATTACCACCAGGTTTTTGAAATTTCTCAATGATGAAGCAAAAAAAGATGCTGACAAATACAATGAATTTTTTGCTGAATTTGGACGTTTCATTCGCGAGGGGCTTGTTGCAGATCACACGCACAAAGAGGCTTTAGCTAAGTTGCTTCGATATGAATCTTCATCACTCGATAATGGCGTTACGACATCTCTTGAAGATTACATCACTAGGATGAAGTCGGATCAGAATGAGATATACTTTTTAAATGGCCCAGATAGGGAGACCATTGAAAAGAGCCCATATTATGAAGCTTTCAAGCAAAAGGACCTCGAGGTTCTATTTTTCACAGACCCGACAGATGAATTTGTGATGGATCACCTCACTGAATTCAAAGATAAGAAGGTTGTCTCTGCTGAAAAAGCAGAGGTCTCTGTGGATAGTGAAGCAAATGGTGGACTCGACAAAAAACAGACCGAGGATTTTGTGAAATGGCTCAAGGATTCACTTGGTGATCTTGTTGGTGAAGTTCGAGGGTCTTCGCGGTTAGT
>CBFHOE010000001.1:354803-357574 GCA_965657355.1 Limisphaerales bacterium
GGAAGCCCTTGTCTACTCATCAATAAAGATTCTATGACTGCTGGGATGAGGCAATTTATGAAGACTATGAAAAGCGAGCAAGGAGACTTCGGTGGGAAGCATGACATGGAAATAAATCCTTCGCATAGTATAATTACTGGTCTCAATACGCTGCGGTCTAATGATGATGGATTGGCTAAAAAGATAGCGACGCAAATTTTTGAAAATGCCAAAGCGGCGGCTGGTTTGGTTGAAGACCCAAGGACCATGGTGGAAAGCCTTAACAACCTTGTGGAAGTTGTGATTGAGGCCAAAAAATAACCTTTTGGTTTGTGACAATGCTCAACCTTTTGCAGTTTAAAACTTAATAAAGGCTCGAAATTCAGGGCAGTTATTAAACTGTTTCTGTAAAATCCAACATTTGCAGAAAAACTAATGGATCTTAGCAATGAAAATACTTTGATGATTTTTGCCACCCTCGTATACGGGTTGGCCTTGCTTTATTCTATATTTCTTTGGAGAAAAGGATTTACCAAGGATGATAAAGTCATTCTGGGAATGATATGCCTTGGCTTCTCTTTTCACTCAGCTGCACTTGTTATTCGTGCAGCTGAAGTCCAAAGGTGTCCCATTAATAATCTGTTTGAGGTAACAATGTTTACCTCGTGGATCATAGGCCTGGGTTTTTTGCTATCTGCGATATGGACAAAATCTCGTTCTCATGGACCTTTCATTTCACCTGTCATTTTTTCTTTGAGCCTAATGACACTTTTTCCAAATGTAGACGATAGGTCCGATTCCTTAACGCTTGAAGGGTGGTTCATCCTACATGTCCCCCTCATCTTGCTATCATATGGAGTGTTCGCATTAGCAGGCGTTGCCTCGGTCATGTATCTTACTCACGTCCATTACCTGAAATATAACAAAGAATCAGTCTTTTGGGTGCGATTGCCGTCCATTACACAACTAGAAAGAGCTGCTACAATTCTTCTATACGGGGGAGTGGTTTTTTTGGCAATAGGTCTGGCTTTAGGTTTTTCATTTTTGAAGGTATCTACAGGAAGTTTTATTTCTCAAGATGCAAAGATTTTTTGGTCAATAGGAGTCCTTGCCGGATATCTCATCCTTGTTTTTCTTCATTATTTTCGGGGAGTGCGTGGTCGGTATTTATCATGGTCTATCATTGGGTTACTGATATTTGTTTTTTCAACATTCTGGGCTGCGAATTTGCTTTCAGACATTCATAACAATCCACTACAGGGATAATTCTAATAAAGATAAAGCAGATATGGGGATTATTTCTATAGGATTGAGTCATCACACTTGCCCAGTTGAGATCAGGGAAAAAGTGGCTTTTTCAGATAATGCCCTTCTTAATGCTTTAGATACTTTAAGAAATCAGCATGGATTTGAAGAGTCGGTTATTCTATCCACATGTAATAGGGTGGAGATATATGGGTTTGCACTTCGACATCCCAGAGATTCGCAGGAGTCTATCTACAACTTTATTTGTAACTTCCATAATTTGAAGACCGCTCAAAGAGATCACTTTTTCTTTATGCAGCAACAAGAAACACTGGAACATTTATTTAAAGTGGCGAGTGGACTCGATTCTATGGTCCTCGGAGAAACTGAAATACTTGGCCAAGTTAAGAAGGCTTATAAGACTTCGCTAGATGGAAAGCACTCTGGTAAAATTCTCAATCGCGCTTTTCAAAATGCTTTCCAAATTGCCAAAAAAATAAGAACGGAAACATCCATTCAAAGGGGAGCAGTATCCGTGGGTTCTGTGGCAGTCGATTTGGCAGTGAAGATTTTCAATAATCTAAAAGGAAAAAAAGTTATGGTGATTGGAGCTGGTGATACCAGTGAAAAAACCGCCAAATCTCTATTGAGTCGCGGGGCTCAAAGTATATTCGTGACCAATCGCTCATACGACCGAGCCGTAAAATTAGCTGAAGAACTTAATGGGTCCGCAATCCAATACGAAGATTGGGTGCAAAATTCCGATAAAGTGGATATCATCATAAGTTCGACCTCAGCCCCTCACTATGTCATAGATAAGAAGCAACTGGAACCCATGATAGGTAAGCGCAGAGGGCGCCCATTGCTATTGATTGATATTGCAGTTCCTAGAGATATTGATCCACATTGTGGAGAACTGGAAGGCGTTTTCGCTTATAATATTGATGATCTTCAAGCAATCGCTGATAAGTCAATGGCATTAAGAGAAAAGGAAGTCCAAAAATGTGATTCAATCGTCAGCATGAAAGCCGCTGAGGTGCTCAACCAGATTCACAGAGGCTTTGAATTTCACAATAAAACAAACAACTTTTCCGAAGGTTTATCCTAACATCATTTGACACCTGTAGTATGAGTCGATCTCAACCCACAATCAAAATAGCGACCAGAGGTAGCGCATTAGCCATGGCACAAGCCAATTACATCATGGATTTATGCCAATCCAAAATGCCAGGTTGGGTATTCCAGATTGAGGTGATCAAGACAACCGGTGATAAATTGCAAACGGCCTCACTTGCCAATCCAGACAAGAGCTTGCCCAAAGGATTATTCACAAAGGAAATAGAAGAGGCTCTGCTCAATAAGTCGGCTGATCTTGCTGTGCATAGCTTAAAGGATTTACCTACTGAACTGCCCGAAGGGCTTAAATTGGGTGCTGTTCCAAACCGTGAAGATGTCAGTGATGTCCTAATTTACAAGGGAAATCAGGTTTCGAGTGCTGATGATTTCTGGGATATGATTCCAGAGGGAGCCACAATCGCCAGTTCCAG
>CBFHOE010000001.1:357674-370029 GCA_965657355.1 Limisphaerales bacterium
ATTAGAGGAATTGTGTATTGCAATCAACGACAGCATTTCCTGGTTTGAAGTTCATGCGGAAAGGTCCTTTTTGAGGGAGCTTGGCGGGGGGTGCCAAAGCCCAATAGCCGCTTTGGCTCGATATGAAGAGGGCGAATTGGAACTCTCAGTCATGGCTGACATTAATTCTTTCGTTTTTAGATCAGTTCGTAAGGTTTCATTATGCGAGGCTGAAGCTGTAGGAACTCGCTTAGCCAATGAAGCTAAAAGCCAAACCAACTGATGAATTAACATTCATAAAAATTTCTATTCTATGACCAATAACAAGAGCACAGGCATGGTTTATCTCGTAGGGGCAGGGCCAGGAGATCCGGGCCTGCTAACAATTAAGGCTAGGGACCTTATTAGAGAGGCGGACGTTTTAGTTTATGATGCCCTTGCTAATGTAGGTTTTACAAAACTAGCACCTGCTGATTGTGAGTTGATATACGCAGGGAAGAGATCAAAAAATCATGCCATTCCACAAGGTGACGTCAATCAGCTGCTAGCCGATAAAGCCAAGCAAGGTAAAATGGTCGTCAGGCTCAAAGGTGGTGACCCCTACTTGTTTGGTCGCGGGGGTGAGGAGGCTGAAAAACTGAAATTAGAATGTGTTCCATTTGAAGTTGTTCCTGGCATCTCTTCCATTTACTCAGCTCCCAATTATGCAGGTATTCCTGTGACGCATCGGGACCATTGTTCCGGATTCACGGTTATTACAGGGCACGAAGATCCGACCAAGAGTGAATCCTCGCTGGATTACCAAAGGTTGGCACAAGCCAAGGAAACTTTGGTCATTCTTATGGGCGTGGAAAGGATCGGCATAATTGCTGACCAATTAATAGCTCACGGCATGGATCCTATGACTCCGGTGGCGATGACTCGTTGGGGGACAACTGGGAGGCAGTCCACAATTACCGGTAGACTAAAATCTATTGCTGCTGTTGTAGCTGAAACCAATTTTAAAGCTCCAGCAGTGACTGTCATCGGTTCAGTTGTCAATTTGAGAGATCAGCTAAATTGGTTTGAGACAAAACCCCTTTTTGGAAAACGTATTGTTGTGACACGCACGCGTCAACAAGCCAGTAAGCTATCAAGTAAATTCATCGGGCATGGAGCTGAAATCCTTGAAATCCCGACGATTAAAACTGCCGAACCCAAAAAAAAGAGCTTGCTGAAAGATGCTTTTAGTCAATTGGGATCCTATGAGTGGATCATCTTTACGAGCCCAAATGGTGTGGATTGGTTTTTCCATTGGTTCTTTCAAATCTTCAAAGATATTCGAGCAATTGGAGGAGCTAAAATTGCCGCAGTAGGTCCAGCAACTGCCAAGAAACTCACTGATATGCACCTTAATGTTGATCTTACTCCTGATAAGTATGTGACCGGTGAAATAGTTGGTGCCTTAAAAGAAACTCAAAATATTGAAAATGTGATGCTTCTTTTGATGAGGGCAGAGGTTGCCAATCCGGACTTACCGGAGCAGCTGGCTAAAGAAGGTGCTATTGTCGATGATATTCCATGCTACAGGACAGTCATAGAGACTGAAGATATTTCCGGTGCTGCCGCTGATTTTACTGAAAGTGGTGCTGATTGGATCACCTTTACTTCCAGTTCAACTGTAGAACATTTTCACAGTAGATTTGATTTACCAAAAATAATGGAAAAGTTTCCTGGCTTGAAGACGGCATCAATTGGTCCAGAGACTTCCAAAGCATTGCATGCTCTCGATATTGAACCAACGATCGAGGCTCAATCCCACACCATTCCGGGTTTAGTTGAGGCTGTTCTTGGTTATTCGGCTGATAGTAAAGACTGAGTTCAATGGCCCGCAAAAGGTGGTACGGGACAACCAAGCGAATAACAAACGGCACGAATTAATTCAGCTTCAACTATTGTTATTTGTCCATCGGCGGCAATTGTCCTTCCGGCTGCCTGAATGATCTTCTTCCTCACGGGAAGAGAGCATGCTTTTATCTTCTTTAGGGCTTTGTCGACCTCGGAGAAGGAGGACTGGCTTTGTTCTAAAATTTCCAATTGATCAAAGCCTTTGATTTCCGAAAAAGACGATATACCTTTGGCAAAGGCTCGTTCCGCTTCTTTAAAATCTTCATGCCCTTCATAAGCGAGGCAGCTTATAAGTTTCTTTATTTCCTCAGTAACCCCGATTGGATTGTAATATTGGATGACTTGTTTCCTGTTCGGCTCAAAATGAATGTCCAATGATGCCTCAAGCATTTTATCAATCGAGTATTCTAAAAGATCTATAGCTCTGTCTTCTTCAATTAATAATTTTGTTATTTTTTTGAAATCTGAATACTGATTTGGGGATAGTTCGCGCAAAGCTGGTGCGGCTAATTCTGCTAGGGGAAGGAAAAACTTAGGATCAAGGTCCAAAATGAAAGCTGACACTTTTTTTACTTCTGAGACCCAGCCTTTTGGACCATGATTTTCAATCAGATTAATTTGAGATTCGAAAATATCTGGTTTTTTCCGGTCGAGGAGCAACGCAAATATAGTCACCGTGGCTCCCATAGGATTATGTATTGCTTCCAAAAGATAATCTGGCAATTCTTTCATCAATTCTTGGGCATAGTTCAGCTGTAGATTTGATGGGTTACCAATATGGTTTTCAACATCCTCAAGAGCTGATGCCATATTCTTTTTGGCTGCTTCGTCTAAAATAGCTGTTTGTGCAATAATTCCTCCAGGAATAGGAGAGTTTTCGTTGCCAGGCAAACCTGGTATATTAAGAACTTGAGCTTTTGGCTTCTCTTTTCTTTGTTGCGTTTCCGACTCACCCTGTATTGAAATCTCACTGGGTGTTAAGTATTGCCCATCCCAACTTGGATCAATCCGAGCAATCCGAGTCTCCAAAGGTGGATGTGTTGAAAAAATAAAATTAACTTTCATTGCATTGCCAAAAAACATGTGGCTGGCTTCTTCTGCTGCTGCTGCCTTTATGCGGGACCTTTCTGGTGCTCCACCAATTTTTTTAAGTGCGCCCGCTATACCTTGCGGGTTTCTCGTGAATTGAACGGCTGATGCATCTGCAAGATACTCCCTCTCCCTAGATATAGAACCCTTTATCCATCGAGAAAAAAACAAACCGACTGAACCCAATGTGAATACTGCAAGACCGACAACCACAAGGCCGTTGCCCTTGTCCTTGTTTGAGCGATACGCCGCGTTTCTCGCGCCAAATTCAAGCATATATCTTCCGATAACCGCTATAACCATTATTCCAAAGACAATCCCCATGAGCTTTATGTTTAATCTCATGTCATTATTCAAGATGTGGCTGAATTCGTGAGCAATCACCCCTTGTAATTCATCGCGAGTAAGCTTGTTTAGGCAGCCTTGAGTCACTCCGATAACGGCATCTTCTATTTGACTTCCGGCTGCAAAAGCATTAATCGACTCTTCTGCCATGATGTAGACATCTGGGGTTGGGACTCCCGACGCGATAGCCATTTCTTCTACAATATTAAGAAGTTGAATTTTTTGTGGATCGGTAGTTCCTGGGTAAACCTTGGTGCCGCCTAACATCGAGGCGACTTTTTCGCCCCCTCCACTAAGGGATGCAACCTTGAATGCCATTGCTATTGAGATGAGAGCCATTGTGCCAATGACTGAATAAAGCAATATATCCAAATTTAAAAAGTCCTGGAAATTTACTCCCAATTCCTCAGTGTCTTTTGTGGAATAGACGTATACCACATCAACTATTACAAAAATACCAAAACAAAGAAAAATGACTGCGAGTATAAATAATACAACTAACTTAAATGTATTGGCTTTCGCTCTGTCTTGAGCTCCAAAGAAATCTATCGTGTGATCACTCATGGTATAGAAGAGAATTAGAGGAAAAATGGCAGCTAATTATCATGATAGCAAAAGGAAAGCCTCACCAAACTGTGTGGTGAAGCCTCTATAAAGGTTCCTTGGTTTCTCAGTCGAATGAAACTTTAGGGGCTTCTTTAATCGCCTCATTTTCGACTTCGAATAGTTCCGCTTCTTTGAAACTTCTAAAGTTAGCTATAAGCGAGTCAGGAAAGACCTCACGGGCAGTGTTATACCTGGTCACTGAATCGTTATAAGCTTGTCTGGCAAAAGAGACTTTATTTTCAGTCGAAGTCAGCTCTTCCATTAGATTTGACATTTGGGTATCTGCCTTTAAATCCGGGTAGGATTCAGAGATGGCCATTAATCTGCCTAAAGATCCAGTCAATTGTGACTCGGCTGATAGGAGCTTTTTCATTGAATCTGGATCTGTCGGGTCACCCGCTACAGACTTGGAAGCCGTGTAAGCAGCATTACGAGCTTGAACAACAGCTTCGAGTGTTTCGGCCTCGTGTTTCATGTAGCCCTTAGCTACCTCAACTAAATTCGGTATCAAGTCGTATCTTCTTTGCAACGAGACGTCTATTTGCGCATAAGCGTTTTTAAATCGATTCCTCAGGGTGACTAATTTGTTGTTGATGCCGATTCCCCAAAGAACAGCAACTATGAGACCGAGAAAGATTATGCCAATTATTACCAGTACAACTATTATTAATGTTTCCATATTTTTTCCTTAAATAAAGTTTTTCGACACTCACAAAATCTACCTCAAGAATGGTTTGCTGACCGAGATAATCAAATACAATTATCAGCTTTTTTTGTAACGCTTAGGACTATAATAACCATAGATTAGCCCCAAGATGGGCGCGGCAATGCCAGGTTGAAATCGTCGGCGTGGTATGAACTTCGAACCATGGGACCACTGGCTACGTGAAGGAATCCGAGACTTCTAGCCATTTCCCCATATTTTTTAAAGCTTTCTGGTGTGATAAATTCTTTGACTGGTAAATGGCTCGGAGATGGCTGCAAATATTGGCCCAGAGTGAGAATATCGCAGTCAGCTTGGCGCAAATCAGTCATTGCAGTTCTTAACTCATCATCTCTTTCACCCAAACCTAACATCAAACCGCTTTTTGTGTATAAGGGAACTGGCGAGGTTGATTTGGCTTTGTGCAAGACCTCCAAAGATCTGTCATACATCGCTCTAGATCGCACGGAAGGCGTGAGTCTTCGAACTGTTTCAAGATTGTGATTAAAAATTTCAGGCTGGGCTGCAAGAACATGTGAAATAGCCTCGTCTTTGCTATTAAAATCAGGCACCAGTATTTCTATGACGATGCCAGGGCACATTTCACGAACTGCCAATATTGTTTTGTGAAAATGATCGGCACCCCCGTCATTGACATCATCTCGGGCCACAGCTGTGATCACAACATGCTTGAGCCCTAGCCTCTTGGTGGCTTCAGCGACCCTAGCGGGTTCGTCCTTTTCAAGCGGAAGAGGTTTAGCGGTGTCAACGGCACAAAATTTGCATGCCCTAGTGCAGCGATCTCCTGCGATCATAAAGGTCGCTGTACCTCTTCCCCAACATTCCCAATGGTTGGGGCATTTGGCACTCTCGCAGACTGTGTGAAGTTTGAGACCGTCTAGGAGATTTTTAGTTTTTCCAAAAACTGGAGACCTCGGAAGGTCGAGCCGGAGCCATTCCGGCTTTCTTTGATATTCTTTTGTGGCTTCAGACAAACTGGTTTAGATTTTATTGAAGTTTTCTTGTGTTAACCATATCAGAAATTTTTCTGTTTCCACCAGACTTCGAGCTCATCTGCACCGAAATCGGCAAGAATATCGCCATCTACATCTATTGATGGCGCTTTTGTCTGCCCTGTTAGGTCTAGCATTTCTTTCCGTGCATCGGGATCTGAAGTAACATTTAATGTTTCATAATTGACTTCACGGGCGTCTAACCATTCTTTTGCCTCGATGCACCATGGGCAAGCGGGTTTTATAAATAATCTAACGGATTTGGGCATTTTAAACTGTCTCTTTCTCTTCTAGGATTATGGTGTCTTCGTGCTCATAGCAAGGAGCGCAACAACAGAGAAACCTTAATACATCTTTCCCGGTATTCCAAATTTTGTGTGCCTTTCCTGGTGGAATAGCTATGGAGTCTCCAATTTTAACCTCTTGGACTTCTCCTTCTATTTCCATTCGTCCATTCCCATGGGTAATGAAATAAATCTCCTCGGATTTAGGATGGTAATGCCTGTCGGTAGCACTTCCAACAGGAAGACGGGCTTCGGCTAAACTTTGGTTTTTGATACATGAATTCCTATAAGCGAGAAGTTCCCGGATTTCAGAGCCATCTTTGGTTATAAATGGTTCGACTCCATTAATGTTTATTAAATCCATCATCTGAAGAATGCGAATGATAGGCCGCTGAATCAAACATTTTTGAATCCTCTTTTTGCCTCTGCCCACAGAAAATTATTGAATCACAAAATGATTTCATCAAATAATTCCGCTTAAAATTATGGAACATTCCCCTGGATTTCTAGATCTTGTCAATGAAGCTCGCTCTCGTGTAAGGGAAATTGATATAGACGAAGCCCTTGAACGCATGTCTTCTCACCCCCAAACAATTCTTCTGGATGTCAGAGAAGACTATGAGTGGAATGCTGGGCACGTTCAAAACTCAGTCCATTTAGGAAAAGGCATTCTCGAGCGAGATATTGAAAAGAGATTTCCTGATTTAGAGACACCCATTTTAATGTATTGCGGCGGTGGTTTTCGCTCCATTCTAACAGCGGACGTCGCACAAAAAATGGGTTACAACCAAGTCGCTTCAATCGTGGGAGGGTATAAGGCCATGCAAAACGCAGGTTGGCCAATTGTCTAGTGAAACTGGAGCCTCAACTTACTAGCATTTGGTCTTTCTCCGATCGATTTGACGAAATTGGCTCGTAAAATGTGTCGCGTTGTACCGGGATCTTTCCACATTCTAAGATGGCATTTTTCATATCTTCTTCTGTTTGTGTTTGTGGAGAATCAGCTCCTGCCATGTGGAATATTTTTTCTTCCAATATCGTTCCATGCAAATCGTCTGCCCCGTAGTTTAGAGCAATTTGCGCTAAGGAAGTGCCAAGTCCTACCCAATAGGCAGTTATGTGATCAAAATTGTCGAGCATTAAGCGACTTATGGCAATTGTCTTGAGACATTCAGCACCCGTTGGCCCGGTTTTTACCGGAATTTTATTATTGTCTGGTTGATAGGCCAAAGGCACAAACCCAGTGAAGCCCGCTGTATCGTCTTGCAACTTTCTAAGCATATCGAGATGCTCCGCTCTGTGACGATAAGTTTCCAGGTGACCAAAGAGCATTGTGGAAGTACTTCTACCACCCAGCTGATGCCATGTCTTATGAACATCGAGGTATTCTTCGGCAGATTCCTTTCCAACGGCGATTTTCTTTCGAATGTCAGGATTAAAAATTTCAGCTCCACCGCCGGTCAGGGAATCCAGGCCTTTTTGTTGCAATGCCGAAAGTGTTTGTTTGACTGATTGCTTGGATAACCACGCAAGGTGGTGGATTTCGATTGCTGTGAAGCATTTTAATTTTAATGAAGGATCCAATTCCTTCAAACTCGACAGCATATCCAGATAATATTGAAATGGTAGCGAAGGATGTAAGCCTCCAACGATATGTAATTCAGTAATTCCGATTTTCAATGCTTGCTCCGCTTTTTCTTTGATTTCGTCGAGACTTAATTGGAATCCATCAGCATCTCTTTTTTTCTTTGAGAATGCACAGAACTGGCATGAGAGGATGCAATAATTAGAATAATTAATGTACCTATTGACGATGTAGCTTGCGTCATTTCCATTTTTGCGATTGTTGATAGTATGGGCGACCAAACCAAGTTCATTCACCTCGCCGAATCGAAATAGCTCTTCGCCTTCTTGAATCGAAAGTCTTTCAGAGCGCAACGCCTTTTCGAGTATCTTTTTAACCCTAGATTTGCTGATGAGAAATTCTATGTCTGGTGAAATTAAATCCATACTTCAAGTAATATTGAGATCAGATAGATCAAGCTAACTAACGCGTTTAATCGGAAAAAGGCAATGTTGACCCAATCGAGCTTTCGTTGACGTGCAACTATATGCTCGTAATTTAGGCCGACAAAAATTAAAAATAGCCCAGAAAAATAAAACCATCCCATATTGGCCATAATTCCTAAGGCCAAAAAAGCAAGCCACATCATAAAATGAGATGTCCATGCTATTTTCAACGAGGTAGGTATTCCAAATTTGACGACAACTGACTTCAGCCCCGATTCCTTGTCAAAGTCATAATCTTGAGTTGCATAGATGATATCAAAACCGATCAACCACAATGTGACGCCGAGACCCATTAGTATTGGTATCCAGATACCTGATTCTAAAGGATCTACAGAGAAATTCCCTTTGACTGCGAGCCAGGCACCAACTGGGGCCAATGACAAGGCCAAACCTAAGAAAATGTGGGTAAAATTGGTGAACCGTTTTGTCAGTGAATAAAAGTAAACGGTCAACAAAGCAACGGGTGAAAGATAAAAGCATGTAAAACTAATAAAAAATGTGGTGGCTATAAATGCAGTACCAGACGCAGCGCAGAGGGTCCAAGCGCTTGCTAATGAGATTTTTCCTTTGGGTAAGTGCCGGTCTGCAGTGCGCGGGTTTTTGGCGTCAAACTTTCTATCAACGATTCTGTTAAAAGCCATTGCTGAAGTTCTGGCGAAGAACATGCAAAAAATGATGAGCAAAAACAGCTTCCAACCGGGCCAGCCATTGGTTTCCTTGCTTGCTAATACCATGGCTGAAAGTGCAAATGGTAGCGCGAATATCGTGTGCGATATCTTGACGAAATCACCCCATTTTTTTGCTTCTGATAGGATTCGCATAATGACTAGATTCAGTTGCTTTGGTTCGCTCTATCCTCAATGTCATCCTGCCATTTAGGCATGAAGTTTTGGCTGATGCCCATATTGTCAAGAACCCTTGCGACAACTGTATCCACGAGTTCTTCGATTGTTGTTGGCATGCTGTAAAAACTGGGGCTAGCTGGAATTATGTGAGCTCCAGCTAATTGCAAAATTTCCAAATTCTTAATGTGAATCAAATTTACTGGTGTCTCCCTTGGCACGACAATAAGTCTCCGTTTCTCCTTTAAAACAACATCAGCACCCCTGGCCATGGCATCTTGGCTGTAACCATGGGCTATCCTACCCAGTGTCCCCATGCTGCAAGGTATGACAACCATAACATCCGGAACATTGCTGCCGCTTGCAAACGGCACATGCATGCTTGACGGGCCGAATTCCTTAACCCCATCTAAATACTCCAAATCACCACCTAGTTCCTCTTTAATGACGACCTTTGCGTATTTACTGTAGACAACCGAAATATCATGACCTTTTCCCACTAACCTTTTTAGTAAGCGTTTGGCGTATATGACTCCGCTTGCCCCTGTTATCCCTATCAATACGTTCATTCCCGTCAAAATAAATATATACCCAGTCTATATTGATTCCAGTAATTTCTGTAAAAACAGAAATTACTCTTTTTTGCCTTTTTGAGAGACAGCTTAAACGTCGATGACGTCATCTGGATTTTGAGAATGACTGCGGTGCGGATCGCTCTGAGGCTTTTGGGGCCGGGAATAAAATTGATTATTGATCCCACTTTTAATATTGGATTTAAATTTTGCAGAGAGAAGTTGAGCTGTTTTTTTTCTGAACTTGGGGATCATGAGAGAGAAGCCTAAAGCGTCTGTTAATATTCCTGGTGTCAATAGGACGATACCTCCTATTAAAACCAATAAGCCTTCGACGAGGGTTAATGCCGGCGGATTGCCTTTGGCCATATTATTTTGAATTTCCCTGAGAACTTCTAAACCCTGCATTCGAGCTAGGCTCGCTCCAATGACTCCCGTAAATACAATGAGAAGCAGGGTTCCTCCAAGCCCAATGAATTTAGACACATAGACAAGTGTCATCATTTCGACCAAAGGAACGGTGATAAATAATAAAAGCAACCGTGACATCTTCTCTAACTACGATAATCAAAATATCTTAATTTGCGACTGATTTATTCATAAATAGCTTCACAAACGTGCACGTTTTGTGGTTTCAGGATCGCCGAAATCAAAGTAGTGTGGGATTGCCGGCTTTTGGATTATGCTGGTCGGTATCCCACATAATAGGTGAAGAAATTTAAGATATTTGATTTATCCGGTGTTTTGGTGCTCGTCACAATGATGCAATTTGCTGTCGGCGGCGCTGTTTTACCTTTCATTGCTTTCCACTTAATCGACGAGGGATTTAGCTTCCGGCACATCGGAGAAATTTTCTTTTTTGGCTCTGCTTCATCACTCCTATTTCCCTTTATCTGGGGTTACCTGTCAGACAGATTTATTCCACTGAATCAGTTGTTTATCATTCTTAATTTAGTCGCAGGCATATTATTAATAATTTTGGAAAGGAGCAGCGGATTGCTCATGCATCAAATTGTTTTTGCGGGGTATTACGCATTCTATCATCCAACAATTATTCTAATTAATTCCCTTTGCTTCCATCATCTGAAAAATCCCGGACAGGAATTCGGAAAGATACGTGGCTTGGGGTCACTTGGTTGGATATTACCGTCCATTCCACTTTTTTGGATATATTCAACAATGGATTCTGTGCCCACTGGTAATTGCTTATATTTGGCAGCTGGAATTTCTATAACGAATGCATTGCTCTGTTTTTTCTTGCCCCATACAAAAATAGAGAAAACGAAGTTATCAGTAGTTTCCGAAAAAGAAGCGGAATACAAGAACTGTCTTTTCAAATTGTTGCGCGATAAGAATTTTATCTTTCTCATGATTTCGCTTTTCTTCGCCTCCGCTAGTTTTGCTATTTTGGCATTTTTTTCCACCCCATACCTTGAGGAATTAGGAATATCAAGAGCTATGGCTGGGCCCATACAAAGTATCGGAGTTATTGCGGAGGTTATCCTAATGCCATTATTGCCCTTGTTTTTTTCGAAATTCGGCTACGTGAGGGGCTTGGTATTCGGGCTTTTGTGTTTATTTGCACGTCATGTAACCAGTTATTTTTTCGAAAGTGGCATTTTATTTAGCTGGCTTTATGTATTGGTTGGTTTGATGGTTATTTATTATTACACTGTCGCAAGCATGGCTTTGGATAGACTGGCCCACTCTGTGGTTCGTTCCTCAGCTCAAACCTTTATGGTTATGCTTGGATCTGGGTTGGGACCCATGTGCGCGAATCTAGCGGCCGGTATTATCGTTGATAACTCTGAGACTAATTCGCTGAGACCAATTTTTGGATTTGGTTCGGTTTTAGCATTTCTAAGTCTTTTATCCCTGATGCCTATTTATAAATCCCTGAGGCAATTTTTAGATAATTTACCTGCACGCTAGAAGAAAACTAGGTAGGATTCTCCAAACCATTTATGAACATGCGGCGAAAGATTATTTTGTTTAAATCCCAATTTCTACTCGGTCTAGTTTCTCTATTTTTAGCCGGTTGTGACGGCGAAAGACGACCTAAAACTCAATCTTATCCGACAAAATCAATAAGTATCATCTGCCCGTGGGGAGAAGGAGGTGGAACGGATAGGCTGTCTCGATTTATGGCTAGTCAATTAGAGGAAGATCTTGGTGTCCCGGTCGTCGTTAAAAATAAAAAGGGAGGTAGGGGTGCTGTTGGGCACAGCTTCGGGGCAAATGCCGCACCTGATGGGTATACAATGACGATGGGCACATTCGAATTGAGCACCATGCACTGGATGAAAATCTCCGACCTTTCCTACCTCAACTACAAGCCATTAGCCCAGTTAAATGCTGACCCTGCGGCAATTATCGTACGCAGTGATTCGGACATAAAATCAATAAAACAATTGCTTGAGGTCATTGAAACCAAAAAGGATCAGACCAAATTGAAGTTTTCTGGGACATCAACTGGCGGGGCCTGGGATTTGGCCAGAGCAGGCTGGCTGTTGTCCGCTGGTTTACCGGTAGATTCTGTTATCTGGGTGCCAACGGATGGCTCTAAAGAATCTATTTTGAAACTATTGGGTGGGCATATTGACGTCATTTGCTGCAGCCTGCCTGAAGCAGATGCCAATCTTAAAAGTGGTGATTTAGTTTCTCTGGTTGTCATGTCCGAAAACAGATTAAAAGCATATCCAGAAGTGCCAACGTTGAAGGAAATGGGATATCAATGGACAGCTGTTGGATGGAGAGGACTTCTCATGCCGGTAGAAACTCCGCAAGAAATCATCGATAAATTATCTGAATCTGTAAGAAACATTACCGAATCAACTGAGTTCTCGGATTATATGGAAAAAAATAGGTTCGCTCCGTCGATTAAATTTGGTGCTGAATTTAAAAACTTTCTCCAAACCCAGGACCAATTATGGAAAACTCCAGTAGAAAAAGCAGGTCTGTAAAC
>CBFHOE010000001.1:370127-390238 GCA_965657355.1 Limisphaerales bacterium
TCTAGCAGCAATTTTCTTTTTCCTCATCGGCTTAGGCATATTTATTTTGAGTACCTTTGTCCCACTGGGAGGAAGGAATGCTGATGGAGACCCCGGGTCACTATTAATTCCGATAATCTCAGCGGCATTTCTTGTCGTTCTTAGTTTTTATACTTTTGTGGTCAATTTTTCCAAAAATACTTGGGCCGATGAATGGGCTATGGCGTCGACTCTTATTAAGCCTTTTATTAATGTACTGATTCCCATAACTGTTTTTATTACCATGTTTGAAATTTTAGGGGCTTTTATTTCAATTAGTGGGCTGCTTTGTGGATATTTGTTTTTGTCGGGGTATCCCAAAAAACTGAGTATCGTCATTATTAGTGTAGGGACGTCTTTAATGGTCTGTTTGATCTTTGGCTACTTACTGCGCGTCCCGATGCCTGGTGGTTTGTTAGGCTGGCCATAGATTTTGGTAATTTTTTAGAGGGTAAAAGGTATGGTCGAACTATGGGATCTTTCAGTTGTAATACCCTGGTTGCTTGGCATCATGTTTGGGTTGTTTGTCGGATCAACCCCTGGACTTACTGCGACAATGGCAGTTGCTCTCGTTGTTCCCGTCAGCTTTCACATAGATAATCAACTTGGCGGTCTCGCTTTGATTTTGGGCGTCAGCTTTACCTCCATATTTGCCGGTGATTTACCAGCAACGTTTCTAAAAATACCGGGTACTCCAGCTTCAGCTGCCGCTACTCTTGATAGTTATGAATTAAACAAAAAAGGGCAGGGGGGGAAAGCTATCCACGTCAATCTTATATGCTCATGTATTGGTGGCGTTATTGGTGTTTTAGGCCTTACTTTTTTTGGCCCCCTCATTGCAAAATGGTCGCTGCGGATGGATTCACCGGAATATTTCTGGCTTGCAGTTCTTGGCATTTCAATAAGTGCTATTGTCAGCGGTAAAAATCTTGCAATGGGGATCATGTCGGCAAGTTTGGGTGTTTTTTTATCGACCATCGGGATGGACTCTATCAACGGTGCCCAAAGATGGACATTTAAGGCTATGGATTTACAGGAAGGAATCCAACTCATCCCGATGATGATTGGACTTTATGGGCTCGCTGAAATCCTGAATCGCAATTTTAAGGGTTTCGGACCTAGTTCGAATAATTGGAAAGCAGTTAGCCTTAATCACTCCATGGCTTCTGCTATTCGGGCCGTAATAAAACACCCAATCACTGTCGTAAGAAGTTCTTTTTTGGGGTGTTTAATTGGAGCCTTGCCTGGAGCTGGGGCTGATATTGGGGCATGGGTTGGATATGGAAGTGCTAAAAAATTTTCAAAGAACAAAGATAAATTTGGCCAAGGGGAAATAGAGGGCGTTATTGCTCCGACCAGTGCCAATAACGCTTCAGTAGCTGGTGCCTGGATTCCAGCTTTGGTATTCGGGATACCTGGGGATGCCGTAACAGCTATTGTTTTGGGAGCCCTCATCATGTACGACATCGAGCCCGGACCTGCAGTATTTTCACCTCATGAAGGGTCCAAAATTCCTTCATTGCTTTGGATTGCCGGTTTGACACAGGTATTTTTATTTTTTCTTGGCCTGGTGGGAGTGCGCTGTTTTTCTTTAATCCTTAGACTTCCTCCCAAAGTGCTTGAGGGTTTAATTCTTGTTTTCTGTATAGTGGGATCTTATGCCATCAGGTCCTCTGTCTTCGACTTATGGGTGATGTCTCTATTTGGATTGGTAGGGTGGTTTATGAATGCAAAATCCATCCCTGTGGCACCTCTGTTGCTAGGTTTTATTCTTGGTGAAACTATTGAAAAGGAGTTGAGAAGTGGACTGATTTCTCACAGTGGAAGCTTTACTCCATTTATTTCTAGTCCATTTTTTGCCTTACTACTGGCAGCTTTTGGTCTCACGTTTATAGTCGGAAAATTATCCGACAAACGCAATGCGAAGCTTAATCAATAACAATAGTCGGGTAATCATCTTTGTTCTCCTCATAAAGCTTCGGGTCTAATGTAAACGCTTTAGTTAGAAATTTGATAGTTTCCTCGCCTGTCAGTGAATCATCTTGTGCTTTTCTGAAGTAACAGAGTGCTATGTTCTCGGTTATTACTGCATCAAGGCTTGAAACTCGCTCTTTTTGTAAGTTCTCCAGCCGTATTATGGCTTTGTCATACTTTTGAGCATCGATTAAGGTTGTGACAATTTCATTAAATTCCTTCCTCAGGCTTGCTTCACCTCTATTTTGAAAAAACATGTAGGTAGCTAGTGGAATCCAAATAATTAAAAGGATAATGCGAATTATGCGTTTCATGTCTCCGCTTAGGATATTCTAACGGCTTAGTAATTAAAGGCAAAATGAGAGAATAGAATTTATTGAGATTGTACTTTAGGGAATTTTAATTTCGTTGACTGTATTCAATTTTAAATTCTCAAAAGTAAATTTTTTAAGTTGGGGTGTTGTAAAACTAATTTTGATTTTCTTGGTATTATCTGGCAGAGCAAGTCTTATGATAGATTCAGGTTGAACGCGGTAACTTTCCCAAGAAGAAATGTATCTCAGAACTTTCATCTTTTCTGATTCAATAGTGACTCCAAGGCCATAAGGTATTGGATTTCCAGATACACAATTTATATCGAAACCAACCCAATGTATTCTCTTGTTCTCAGCTTCGTTTGATAAGTTTTTAAAAATGTGTAACAGCTGAGATTTTTCGGGCCAAACATTCATCGATAGAACAATAAGATCTTGATCGCCATCATTGTCTATATCAGTCCAAGTGACATTTCTGCAATCATTGGGCAAGTGCAGGCCGAGTAACCAGGCAATTTCTATCGCTTTTTTCCCCTCCACGTTTAAGAAGAATCTATTGGCAAAGTATCCCCCGTATGATTCCCCCCTTTGAACTACTTCTCTTGCCTCAGAACGAAAAAAACTATTTAGTGTGGAATTGTGATCGGAATTTCCAAGGAATAAGTCGCGGGTCCAAAATCTATTGTCGTAATCAACGGAAGACTCTCTCGTAACATGACCTGTAGTAACGTAAAAATCACAAAATCCATCCATATTGATATCCGGATTTGTTATACCCCATCCCCATCCTGAATCCGCAACATGTATACTCAATGTTGTTTCCGAACTTAAGCTAGATGATTTGGTGGAAGAAAGGTAAAGCCTATTGCCGTAATTGACTTGTTTGAGTTTTTTTTGAAAATTTAAATCCAAAGATGGAGTTGTTTGACTCATTCCAACTCTTGTCGCAACCGGGGATTTCATGCCGACGGCAAAAATATCAGCTAATCCGTCATTATTCCAATCGGCAATGGAGTGGCCCATGGCAAAGAGATGTCTTGTATCCATCAAAGCATCATTTTGATTTATAAATTTCCAATTTCCTTGATTTGAAAAAATATCCACACCGGCGAAATCATTAAAGGTGATCAAGTCCAATTGACCATTGAGGTCGATATCTAAAAGGCTAGCGCTGTAATTTCTTCTATTAGAGAATTCTTTTACATCTTTGGGCCTATTAATTTTAAGTTTTCCAGTCCCAGTGTTTTCGAGGAAATACGAAGGGAACCCATCATTGGCATCGTAGAATGGCGTCGGCATCTGCCCTCTATTGAAAGGTATTTTATATTGCCCAACCCACAGATCTAAATCTTTATCACCGTCAACGTCTCCTACCGTAAATGCTAGTGGATTGTATAATGTAGTTGGAGCTTTCCATATCTGAACAATTTTATCGCCAAATTTATGATCAGGTGTTCCTTCAATGAGATAAATTCCATCGGGCTTTAATCCGACATAGTCTGGAATGCCATCTGATGTCACGTCTACAAGAAGGGCATTAGAAAACACTTCATCGTAAAGGGAATGGAGGTTCGTGGGTTTAAAATCACCAGGCGCTTTCATGGTATTTAAATAAACAAGGTTGCGCGTGCCCAGGATAACGTCTGGTAGTCCGTCTTTATTTATATCTCTTATGATTAATGGATCTATAAATCCAGTCGTATTAACGGGCGGGATTTTTTTCCGAAATGATTCCCGAAAAATTGGAGGAGCAGTGGATGCAACCCCAGATAATTCTGAAGCGTCAATAAATGCACACAACCACTTTGTTTGTTCTTTATCCCATTTCCACTCCGATACCAGGTCGCCCGAAAGAGAAAGTCTGACATATTTTTGCCCTGTTTTTTGGTCGCCGCAATTTAAATAAAGACGACATTGAATAGTTGCGGAGTATCTTTCCGCAGAATCATGAGTTTTTTCAAAACGGATGAGTCGCCACTCAGACCATTCCAGGGACCAATTTCGTGACTCGAGATCCATTAGCTTAATTTTTAATTCCTTCAGGCTCAAATGTTGTGGATCAGGCAGCGGGGTAAATTTTTGCCACTGGCCTTTATCGATAGGAGATATTTCAAAGTTTGGAATGAGAAAGTAATCAGCATTTACAATTTGATTAATTCCCAAAGGAGAGGAGATATTTGATCTCAAACGACCCCAGATTGAATCGATATATCTATTCAATGATTGTGCATTTTTCTCAAGTGCCCAATGTTTTTGATCCCAGGATTGAATCAATGCATTAAGCTGGTCAGCAGTATCTACAACCTTTGGCTTTGCAATTTTAGTTTTTATTTTTTGGTCGCCACAACTGATAAGCAAAATGGACAAAATTGAAAAAATACAGTGGATCCATAACTTTTTGAATCTTTCCTCGCTTTTCTTTTTCTGTAACCACATCTTAATTTTCTTGGTAATCAAATTTTTGGAAAATTAACTCGTTAGAATTTTAAATAGTGAAAATAGCTATCATAAATATCGGTAATGAATTACTGATCGGCCAAACACTGAATTCTCATCATCAGTGGCTGGCTCAAAAGTGCGCCTTAAATGGTTGGACCGTGGATCACCAGCAAACTATCAAAGATTCACCAGATGACATTATTAGTGCATTAAAACAAACCATGCCAGCTTTTGATGTCGTTATCACTACCGGGGGGCTAGGGCCAACATCAGATGACATTACGAGATCAGTTGTTTCGGATTATTTTAACAGCCCCTTGGTAAGATCACATAAAATTGAAGAAAGAATCCGACATTACTTTGCTAAAAGAAAAAGGGTCATGCCGGACTCTGTTTTAATCCAAGCCGATATTCCCGAAAATAGCACAGTTTTTGAGAATGATTTTGGAACAGCTCCAGGGCTAGGGCTGCTGTATGAGAACCATGACTCGTGGTTAATAATGTTACCTGGCCCGCCCAGAGAGCTCCACCCTATGTATGAACACAAAATTGAACCGTTTCTCCGCGAGATCGACAAAGAAGCAAACACTTACCATTGCCGCATTATCAGAACAGTTGGTGTGGGTGAATCAAAGGCTCAAGAAATGATTGAGCCAAAGCTAGCGGATTTTCTGAATCAGGGACTGGATATTGGTTATTGTGCACGAACAGGTGAAGTAGACATAAGAATTTCCTCAAGAAATCAAGAGACATCAAAGCTCGTCGATAATACGATAACCAAAATACGTTCGATTTTGGGTGACAGCGTAATTGGCGAAGGAGAGATCGAACTAGAGGAAGTTTTAGTTAAAGCACTGGTCAGTAAGAAAAAGTCTGTGGCTACTGCTGAAAGTTGCACAGGCGGATCTCTAGCACATCGTATTACACAAGTGCCAGGGGCTTCAGAAATTTTTTTAGGAGGGGCAATAACATATTCAAACCAAGAAAAAATCAGACAACTTAAAGTGAAATCTGAAACTATAGCTCATTTTGGGGCAGTGTCGGCTCAAGTAGCCGAAGAAATGGCTGAAGGAATTAAGAGGGAAACAGGTGCTGATTATGGTCTTTCAACAACAGGGATAGCTGGTCCCTCGGGTGGTTCCAAGGACAAGCCGGTTGGGTCGGTCTTCATGGCCTTAGCTGGCCCAGGAAAAACTGAGGTTTATCACAGAATCAATGCCTTTGATAGGACGACTTTCAAATTCGTAACAACCCAACAGATTATGGATCGATTGAGATTAGCCCTCCTTCATAGTGATTAATTTTGGGAAGGATAAGATTGTCCTGTTGTGCTCAAATCTCTATCTGCGATAAGAAGAGAGGCTGATAGTCCCCGGGCCCATTGGATCACACTATCTTTTAGCTTTGATTCCCTGCAATATTCGATAACAAACACCGGGAGTTTACTTCTTTTTGCTTTTCGCAAAAATGAAGATTTGTAATTAATCGAGTCTTTTGGTTGCTTTTTTTTGCCATCTGTCCAGAGGTCTTCGATCACAATGCCTGATATCGACTTGCTATAAATCGATGACTCAAGTAACTGGGTGCCATTTTGAGGCAAAATATAAAATCCTGGTTTCCTAAATCTTGAAAGCTCGCTAATTTTGTTCACCCATGCCACCATATCCTTTCGGTAGGATTTTTTGGTCTCCGAGTTTATTTTACCATCTATATACTCTCCAGTTTTAGCTTCAAATTCAAAGTATTCAAACCCATCGACAATATCCAAAAATACGCCATCGAATCCCTGTTCAATGATTTCATGAACGATTTCCATTACAATAGACTGCCAAGTGGGATTCCAATATTTGACCTTGAAATTACCCTCCCAATTGGGATTCTCCTCTAAAATAAAATTCGGACGTGTTTTCTTAATATTCCACTTTTTTCTCCAATAAGAACGATAGGTTTCTGCCTCGCCAATCGAAATATAGGCCAAGACTATTTTGGGTCTGCCATGTGAAAATTTTAATTTTCTTATTTGTTGAGATGACCATTTTTGAGCTTTTGATCCGTCAAAACTATAGTCTGTAATCAGGATGTTCTGGTCCAATTTTGATAAAACCTCTATGGCTCCGTCGGGTGATTTGGATAGCTTATCCGGTTGGAGTATGACGTTGAAACCGCGAGCCGGGAGTATCTTTGGAAGTCCCGCTCCTTCAACCCATTGAGGGCAATTCCAACAAAAAAAAACTATAACGACGAGGCTGTAAAAAATTCTTGTTCGGATCACCATACAATAATCTTATCGGCAGTTTGACAAATGACCGTAAGAATTGATTAATCGTTTAGGGGTAAAATATTTCAGAATTCATCCTTTTCATATCAATAGAGGGATTTAGTTCAATTGGGAGTTGGATTTACTCACAGGCCTGCCTCTTGTTTATAAAGGTTGAATAATGCCTGCGTTCCTTTTTCTCCCAACCCCATTTCTTCTAATTTTGAATATGATTTCAGTGCTAAATCCAGTCCCGGTAAATTTAATCCAAGTTCCCTTGCTGAGTCTCTGGCAATGGTGATGTCTTTAACGATATGCTTTATAAAAAAACCTGGTTCAAAATCATTATTTAAAATTCTTGGCCCTAAATTTGATAATGACCACGACCCTGCTGCGCCACTTTCAATACTCTTCAACACATTTTTTGGGTCCAAGCCACTTTTGTGAGCGTATATAAGAGATTCGCATATGGCTACCATTGTAGAAGCGATCGCTATTTGATTGCACATTTTGGTATGTTGCCCCGACCCCGCAGGCCCCTGATAGACAATGTTCTTACCCATAATTTGAAACAAAGGTAGGCACTTATCGAAAGTTTTTTTATCTCCCCCGACCATTATGGAAAGTTTTGCCTCCCGCGCTCCGATATCACCGCCAGAAACCGGGGCATCCATTGCTGAAATATCTCGAGCTCTTCCTTCTTTTGCTATCTTGATTGCCAAAGCGGGACTGCTTGTCGTCATGTCTATGATTACCTTTCCAGCCTCCGATTTTTCGATGAGGCCATCCTTGCCGAGAAAAACCGATTCAACATCCTCCGGGAATCCAACGATGGCAAAGGTCACTTCTGAGTTGCTGGCCACTTCGCCTGGAGACGAGCACCAGTGCGCCCCATTCGAGATTAATCGATCAGCTTTTGATTTCGTTCGATTAAAAATATGGAGTTCATGCCCTGCATTCATGAGGTTCTCAGCCATGCTTGCCCCCATTACACCCGTTCCTACAAATCCAAGTTTTTGTCCCATTTCTGAAAAATCAATCATCGTCGGTTGGATTTGGAAAGACCAAATCTCAAAAATGTTCTATAAGTTAGAAATAATTGATAAATGATCTATAATACGATCATGGAACCGAGGTTTTTAGGTAGTCTGGCGAAACATTTTTTTTGGCGCGTCTGCCTTACTTTTCTATGTCTTTTTACTATTCAGACCGGCTCAGCAAAGGTTTACTATTTTGAGTCGATTCAAATGGGAATGCCATTTGAAATCCTGATACATCATGAAAAATTATCCAGGGATAGAATTCAAGAAATTGCTCAATCAGCTTTTGATGAAATTAATCGACTGAACCAAATTTTTTCAAATTATGAATATGACAGTGAGGTATCCAAACTGTGCCGAACCGCCGGTGACAATATATGGGTAAAAGTCTCGGATGAATTATGGGACGTTCTCATTTTGTCTCACAAATATTATGACGATTCCGACGGATTATTCGATGTGACTATTGGCTCAGCGGCTAATCTTTGGCGTAAATCCAGAAGAGATAAGAGATTGCCAGAAACTCACCTGCTTGAATTAGTTAGATCAAGAATAGGACAAAAATACCTCAAGTTTCATTCCAAAGAAAAAAAAGTAAAACTCGAGCTCCCTTTCATGCGGATTGATTTAGGAGGGATAGCAAAAGGTTATGCTCTTGATGCGGCAAGCCGTTTATTGAACGAAGCAAATTTTCCCTCTCACATAGTTAAGGCAGGTGGTGATATGGTCATTGGTGAGGCGCCCGGTAATGACAAACAAAGCCAGCCAGGATGGAAAATCTCACTTTTTCCCAAACAAGATATCCCAGACCATTTGGTGAAATTTCGCTCGTTGTATTTAAGCCAGTGTGCAATTGGCACTTCAGGTGATATTAATCAATTCGTAGAGATCAATGGAATAAGGTATTCACACATTATAGATCCGAAAACCTGTTTTGGACTTGTCGGAGCTCGAAGAGCTGTCGTGATCGCAGAAAATGCCACTGTAGCTGATAGCCATGCTACAATTTCTTGTCTTTTAGACCAAAATGATGTCATAGATTGGTTGCAAAAACGTCACCTCGACGCTCATATCCTGCGTCATAACGGATCAAAATTATTGGGCCTGACAACTCGTGGCTTTTGGAGGAAATTTAAAAAATCGTCAAGTGAAGACAATTAGGTCAATACCTGAAATGCAATCCTTCTCAAGTGAGAAGGCAAAATTGAATACCAAAGTGGCACTCGTTCCAACTATGGGCGCCCTTCACCAAGGACACCTTACTTTAATTGAGCTAGCACGAAAAAAGGTCGGGCCGCAAGGAGTTGTGATTGTTAGTATCTATGTAAATCCAACCCAGTTTGGCCCAAGTGAAGACTTCGACCAGTATCCAAGAGATTTTGATTCTGACCACCAGAAATGTGTCCAAGCTGGAGTCGATCTCATATTCGCGCCCTTAGATTCTGATATGTATCCTGGGAAAAGCTCAGGTAACTATTCGACTTATGTAGAGGAAAAGTCCCTCGGTAGGACTATGGAAGGAGAATCAAGGCCAACACATTTTAGGGGTGTCACCACAATCGTTGCCAAGCTGTTCCTAGCCTGCCTTCCGCATGTGAGTGTTTTCGGACAAAAAGATTTTCAGCAGGTTGCAATCATAAAGCAAATGGTCAAAGACCTTAATTTTCCCGTTGAAATATTAGTTTCGCCCACATATAGGGAATCCGATGGACTTGCCATGAGTTCCAGGAATAAATATCTCACTCCCCTCCAAAGGAGACAGGCACCTGTTATCAATACATTGCTAAATGAAGTTTGTGTACGTGTACGGGAATCTCATAAAAACGGAAAAAAGATAAACCAAGCTGATCTGAAAGCATTCGCAGAAAAATATATAGTCCTACAATCGGAGGCCAGATTAGATTACATTTGTGGCTTCGATCCTAATACACTAGAACCAGCTAAAACATTAAACATTGGTCACCAGGTTGCTATTGCAGTGCACTTTGGCGAGGTCAGGTTAATAGACAACATATGCATTCGATAGTGATATCCCCGCCTTGTTAAACAAGTCATAAAGTTCTTTAGAGTTCATTGCTTTTTTGATTATTTCATTATACTCATGTTACCAAAAAATTTTATATGATCCCTAAATCTGTTGCTCCCAAATTAATTATTTCAGCAAGTGTTAGCGATGCTGATATGTTTTATGCCACCAAATTTTTTGTTCCTGATCCTTTTATTTACCTGGAGAAAAAAGGGAAAAAACATGTGGTCATGAGCGAGTTGGAAATAGACCGTGCTCGTAAATCAATGAGGGATTTTACGATTTGGTCATGGAACAATCTTGCCGAGAAGATTTCCAAGAAAGGCTCACCACATCGACCGGGTATTGCTGAAATTGCAATCAAGCTCTGTAAGATAAATAGGGTGTCGAAGGTCGTTGTTCCTGGGAATTTCCCATTAGAGCATGCTCGAGAACTAGAAAAAAGTGGCATCGTAGTGACTCCGGTTCGTGGCTCGATATTTCCTGAGCGTGATTTGAAAAGTCCTTCTGAAATCAAAGCTATTCGAGAAGCCCTGAGGATTACTCAAGCGGGCATTAGCTCTGGCAAGGAAGCTTTGAGAAGGTCTAAAGTGGCCAAAAATGGCCAATTAAAGCTCGACGGTACCCCTTTGACAGCTGAACGACTACGAGCAATTATTGACTCCAAGATATTGGAATTTGGTGGTATTGCACAAGACACCATAGTTGCTTGTGGGAACCAAGGATGTGACCCTCATGAACGTGGACACGGTCCATTAAAGGCCAAGCTCCCAATAATCGTTGATGTATTTCCAAGAATATCAAAAACTGGGTATCACGGTGACATTACCAGGACTTTCGTTAAAGGCCGTCCTAAAGATATTGTTTTTAAGATTTATGATGCAGTCCATGCAGCTCAAACAAATTCAATTGCAGCGATAAGTCACGATGTTGCCACTACAGTCCCACATCAGGTTGTCTGTGAAACTTTTGAAAACCTAGGTTTCAAGACGGGGAAACATCCCAAAACAGGAGTAAACCAAGGGTTTTTTCATGGGACGGGTCATGGACTGGGACTGGAAATCCATGAAATGCCCAGGATGGGCAAAAACTCATCAGGATTGCTCCTCGCTACTCAAGTTGTCACTGTGGAACCCGGCTTATATTACCCAGGTATCGGTGGGGTCAGGCTCGAAGACGTCGTCGTCGTTACCAAAAGAAAACCAAGAAACCTGGTCGATATTGAAAAAGATCTCCTGGTATGATTATTTCAATCTCCAGCAAGCCGAACCTTACATTTTTTTAAAAAATCTATTTGTGATTCTAGTAAACCTGAAGGCTTGAAAATCAGAACATTTTCTAATCTTTTCCCTTCGAAGCTCCAATTTGTATCTTTTGTGGCAAAACCAAATGTAGTTGCCGACATGGAGTTGTTGTTAAATGTTGTGTTTTTTAAAGTCGCCTTTGAGAAATCAGCTCCTTCTAGGTCTGAGTTATTGAAGCACGCATTGGATATGTCTGCATGATTAAATTTTGAAAGAGTCAGGTTGGTATCTGAAAAATCGATCCCGATTAATTTTGCTCCGGTAAAATAGCAGGACTTAAGTTGTAAAAATCTCAAATCTTTTGACTTGGGTTCCCAGTTATCAAATCGGCACTTAAGGAAGACTTTAGGCTTATTAGGTGGCTGAAATGACTCGAAACTATCTAAGTTCTTAAATTGTTTTATTTCCTCCGCGGATTCGACAACCGATTGGTCAAATCTTTGCTCCATCCAGGGATTTCCATCGTTATGATATGACGAATTTCTTTCCCAGAATCCTAAACGGTCATTTTTTATTAAGCGGATTTTTTTGAGCCATTTTAAGCTTTTATAAAAATAACGGCTCGGTGTGATTATTCGAATTGGGAAGCCATGTTGTGGAGTCAGTGGGAGATTGTCGATTTCATAAACTAACCATGATCCATCCCAAGCATAGTCTAGTGGGAGACTTGTGTCATGGAGCCTTTCCGAATAGGCTTCAAATTGAACGTAAGGTAATTCTTCAATGATATTTTTTTTTATATTTTGGGATTCGAGGAATTTGCCTAATCTTATTCCTGTGAATGTTGTGTGAAGGCGGCTCCAACTCGTGACGCAATGGATATCAAAAGTTTGTGTTTCTGAAGGCAGTGACACGATGTCTTTGTATGTCAAACTCGAAAAATCACCACCTGGTGATTCAAGGATTAATTTGTAATTCTCATTAGTAAGGACTTTTGATGCCTTTTTCTCGCCTGTAACAGGAAACTTACGAGTGACAGTTTGTCCAGGTGGAATTTGAGATTGTATTGGATCTGTTTCCAATGCGATTTACCTTTCGCCGCTCTCAGAAATTGGCTGTTTGTTGGACCCCGTATCTGGAAAATATAGGCTGGCAAGGCCGGTTAGAATGACTTCTAGCTGAGCTTGGTATTCTTTCTTGCTTAAGCTAGATTTTTTGTTTCTCAAATCTTTTAGATCCGACTCCAATTGGTTTCTTTTTTTCCGGATTGTGAATGGCAAAGATCGTTCGAATTCATCAGGAACAAGAATGATTTGATGTGCCTTGAATCCATCAATATCTATGGCATTTTTTGGGGATTTTTGAGGGAGCAATCCTGTAAACCAATCTGCAGGTGTCCCTTTTTTATCGCCGGTATCATCTATCAAAGCGTGCTCAGATACCAGTCTGTTATTTTCATCATAAAAATTGCTAGTGGACTTGGATGCATAAAGAAATGATTCTAATAGACTCACTTGGTTGTCTTTATCAAAATCTGCTTTGGTATCGTTTAATGCACGACAAAAGTAGGAGACAAAGCGCGAGTAGTTTGACTCGTATCCACTTCTTGTTGATGTAACTATCGTCCTTCCTGGTCCGGACAATGCCGGGAGAAAAGGAGCGGAGCTAGAGAATCCTAATACGATTATGAGATCCCTTTTGAAACCCTCCAAAGCCGATACAAGTTCTTTAGACTCTAAATCAGGTCCATGGAGGTTGAACTTCGCATCAATACCATCAAAAGTACCATGGCCTATAAAAATGAGCCATACCGGGATTTCAGAACTCACGTTCAGTTTGCTTAATTTTTGAAGTAGTTCTTTTTTAGGCGGGGGGGCATTGCCTTTCTTGTTACCTATCTCATGGAATATAGCTGGAGAGTTTTTAGCTGCTATCTCTAATTGATTTAAAGCATCTGAAAATGGTTGAATAAATTTTTCTTCGCCCGGTGCTCCAACGACAGCGATAATTTCAGCTTCGTAGTTTATTTGAGTTAGCTCCTCAGTCAGTGCCGGAACTGCCAAGCTGATTGCGTTAACTGTCAACAGAGCCAATAATACTCTGACAGTGTTTCCTATTGATTTGGCCAATTTCAGCTTTAGGCAAGGCCTCGTATTCTTCGTGTACTCCATTCCAATAAGAGAAGTGTGAGGGCAATGAGCAATATCCAAGAGTTGTGCCAGATTGGAACTGATTTGGTTATCGTCTCAGGTAAGTCTGATTTTATTAGATTATCCTCTATAGTGGATAAATCCTTTAATTCCACAATGGAACCACCTGTGGACTCTGAAACCGTCTTCATCCATTGTTCATTTGCTTCTAAGTTTTTGAATTCAACCAGGTGAGGATTTGATGTCCACCCCGTCTCAGAAGATCCGATTGGTATGTCGTTTGCATCTTTGACAACAGATTTTACGCGATAAGCACCTGGTTCCGTAGCCGAAAATTGCGTCTCTAGAGTGGCATTTTTATCCAAAGAAGGAAGAAGCTCAAATGTCCATTCTTTGCCAGGACTGCTTGCAAAATTCCCTGTTTGAGATTTTGATTTTGAGATGACGAGTTGTGCAGAGGGATTTTCGGCATTTTGAAACTTTTTATTCAAAACTTTAACATTGGCTTGGATTGAGCGATCAAAAATCTCTCCCTGTTCTAAACTCAAATCAATTCTTTTTGGCACGTCAGCCGTTAACCATCTTAAAATTTGTCGCCATGATTTTTTTACGTCATCCATGGCCTCTGGACTTCTCATGCCTGGCCTCCAAAAATCTGTGATCATGAGGCAGGAACTTTTACCGCTCCCATATCTTTGCGTCACTAGAGCAGGTAATTTAGTGCCAAACTCATCCTGCATATACTTTATGACCGAGGCACCTGGCTTAGGCCTCCCAGGTAAATTAGCTGCCTGATAGGGATGTAATTCATTTCTAATTCGAATTTCATCTTTCTCATTCGATCTCATCCTCGCCCACGGCTTTAGCCAACCTTCTTCCGACAGAGACAATGTGATATTGCGACCAAAGACCATTTCTTCATCTCTATTGAGATATATGGGTAAAGCGTCCTTGAGTGGGCCCGACTGGTATCCTCCCTCTGCCATTGATTCCATGCCACCCAACATCAGAAGTCCTCCGCCTCGACGATTGACAAATTCTCGGATCAACAACAATTGGTTGCGAGTAAAGAAGTCCGCCTCCAGATCATCTAAAATTATTGCATCGTATTGGAAAAGATCTTCTTCATTTCTGGGGAAACCATCAGAAAGCTCTCTTTGGTCCTTTATGTTTAATCTTTTGAGAACTGGCTGGTCATATTGTTCTGTTTCCTCATCTTGTTTATCAAAGCCTCGAAACAACGGATTGCTGGTTTCGCCTGCTCGCCCTTTAAAATTGAATTTCGGCTCTCTTTTGGCGATGCGTATGAGCCCGACAAGGTCTATTAATGGGTCTTCTGTGGTTGCTCTATTCAAGAATTTAAATTCCCAGTTGGGTCGGCCAGAAACATAGAGAATGCGCTTTGGCTTTTGCCCGTGGTCAAACCAAATCCACTGCGAGTTATTAAATGGGGTGATTTCCCCGCTAAGATTATCCAATGGGTTTGTGGAAATAGGTTTTAAATTTATTTCAATTCTATAAAACTTTAAGCCCTTGCTTTTAGGCTTCCAGTTAGCTGTCACGTCGAAGGTTTGGTTGTTTGAATTGATTTGGAGCGATTTCGCGAAAACGATTTCGTTTTCCTCCGACAAGATGTTGCATTGAATTTGCCGCCCTTTTAGCGATGACGCAATAACTTCTATGTCTGCTCCCACCGGGGAGTCTTCGAAAGCAGATTGCCTCAAATTAACCCGGCCAAGGGTGATATCCCTAGCTGCAGATTTGTGCTTGAAAGGAACCAAATAAACTGGGGGTATTCCATCTTCTTCGACGAATACTTTTTTTCCATCCGTTACTGCACCATCCGTGAATACGACAATCCCCGCCAGCGGTTTGTCCTTATAAGTTTTTGAAAGTTTTTGAATGCAAAAATTTATATTGGATCCCAAACCAGCATATTCCAGGTTTTCTATACTCTTGATGGATCTAAGCTGTGTATCTGTCGAATAAAATTTTGTTTTAAATGTTTTGGAAATCTCATTAATCCATTCTCTGCCATCTGATTCAATCCAAGACTGAATCCGCTCGCTCGGGGCTAAATCGGTATCTTGATTTTTGACCGTCATTGTCTGACTTGTGTCAAACATGATTGCCAGCTGATTAGATCCTGGAATCGCCTCTTTTTTGAGGCTTACTGGATCCATGAGAATGAAAAGAATAAGAAGAAAAGCAATCAGCTTTGCGATGGCGCCCAAGTATGTGAGAGGGGTTTGAGTGCTAAGTGGCTTGTAACTCCATCTTAAAAATAAAAGGCCTAAGACTAGGCTTATTCCGATAAACCACCACCCTTTTGATGAAACCTCAATGGACAATTCTGCAAGCATTCGCAAACCTTGATCTCATATTAACACATAAATGAAGGTTTGTAATAAATATTAGCATAGATAATTTATTCTTACACTCGCCCTGTGGCTGCGTTTGCAGCCTAAATTTAAATGGGTCCAGGTATAGTAAAGTCATGTTGTCTCAAAGCCTCAAAAAGGACTATTGCAACACAATTACTAAGATTTAGTGAACGGGATTGTGTATTGGGCATTGGAATGGATATCCATTGATCTTCGTTTTTTTGATAGAGATCGATGGGTAATCCTTTGGACTCTTTGCCAAAGACCAAAATATCTCCCTTTTGAAACTGAATATCTGTATATGATTTCGAACCACCAGACTCAACAAACCACATTCTTTTACCCTCCGTTACCGACGCATAATAAGTATCCCAGTCTGGCCATACTTTCCATTCCACGTGCTGCCAGTAGTCCATGCCTGACCTTTTGAGCGATTTGTCGGTAAGCTCGAAGCCCAAAGGCTGTATGACGTGTAACTTGGTGAACGTGACGGCACATGTTCGCGCTATGTTTCCCGTATTTGGTGGGATTTCTGGCTCGTATAATACTATCTCAAACATATGGATTAATTTAATAAAATACTTTCCAAAGAAATAGACCATGAGGAGGTGCGGTCATGCCAGTCAGGCTTCTGTTCTTTGATTCTAACATTTTTTTAATTTCAATGGGCTTGTATTTTTTAATTCCCACTTGTGCCAAAGTTCCAGTGATACCTCGACACATTTTGTAAAGGAAACCATCGCCCTCTAAAATAATAGTTACTAGTGGTCCTGTTCTTCTTATACTGCAGCGATTGAGCGTCCTTACAGTGTTTTCAATTTCGTATGTATGATTATTTGCAAATGCTCTGAAGTCCCGCTTTCCTTTAATGAGTTTTGATGCCTCTCTCATAAGGCCAAGATCAAGTGGGCGCGGAAAATGCCAAGCCGACTTAAGAAGGTGTGGATTTGCATGTCTATCATTCCATATAAAGTACCTGTATTGTTTACCTCTGGCTGCAAACCGCGCATGAAAAGAGGAGGGGACTATTTTGGAAGAAACGATTCTGATGTCCTGTGGTAAAGCTCTATTCAATGCCAGAGGGAGTTTTTCAGATGGCATGGGAGCCTTTCCGTTTCGATTTGGAAGGTCTAAATGTGCCATCATCCCAATGGCATGCACTCCAGTATCCGTTCTGCTGCATCCATGAATTCTCAGGCTGGTGTTGAAGATCTCTTTTATTGCAATCTCGATTTTTTCCTGGACGGTTGTGCTATTGAGCTGCCATTGCCAGCCGGCGTATTCAGTGCCATCGTAAGAAACTTTGATGAGATATCGGGTTGTTTGTGCTACCGAATCGTCTTCGGCCGATTGACCGTTGATTTTCACTTTGAGTAACAATTATCGGTTAATCTATAAATGTCCATTTGTATTAGCAGGGCTATCTAAATAAGTCTGCAATATGATTGAAGCAGCTGCGGCATCTACAGATTCCCTTTTCTTTTTTCCTTTTATTCCAACAGCTGTTAAAGACTTGTTGGCTTGAGTGGAAGTCAACCTCTCGTCTATGAAATGGATGGGAAGCTGCGTGTATGACTTTAATTCAGATACAAATTTTTTGACCTTTTCTGCGGCGGGTCCATACGTGCCATTCATATTTCGCGGCATACCTACGATGATTATTTTTACGTCATTTTCGGTTATGATCCGAAGAAGTTCTTCAAAAAGCTTTTTTGGCGGCTCCGCCGGTATGAAGCACAATGGTTGAGCTAACATTTGTAATTCATCGGAGATGGCTATCCCAATCCGCACCGTTCCATGATCGATTCCGAGAATCCTCATTTTATATTAGTGATTTGAAGACTTCAGAAGCTGCTTGTATTGTCTTTTCGATGTCTTGCGGTGTATGAGCTGCCGATATGAACCCCGCTTCAAATTGTGAAGGGGCAAAATAGATGTTTCTATCGAGCATTGCATGGAAAAAGCGGCTAAACATATCACGATCTGTTTTCATTGCATCCGAGAGATTGCAGACCTCCGAGCTGGTAAAGTATCCGCAGAACATGGACCCAACTCTGTAGAATTTTACTGGTATGCTTGAAGATTTAGCGGCTGATTTCATTCCCTCTTCGAGTTGTTGCCCTAAATTATCCAGGCGATTATATGCTTCCGATGAGCTTAGCTCTGTTAGAGCTGTGATACCAGCAGCCATCGCAAGTGGATTTCCACTCAAAGTTCCGGCTTGATAAACTGGTCCCAAAGGGGCCAGACAATCCATAATTTGTGTTTTGCCCCCCAGGGCACCAACAGGTAGCCCGCCACCAATTATTTTTCCAAAAGTTGACAAATCCGGTTCTATTCCGAAAAGGCTTTGCGCACCACCCAGTCCCAGCCTGAATCCCGTCATAACTTCGTCAAATATGAGAACAGCTGAATATTTTTCTGTAATTTCCCTCAGAAATTCCAGGAATCCATCTCTTGGAAATATCAGGCCTGCATTTGCTGGTATGGGCTCTAAAATAATACCGGCAATATCGTCGCTGTGTTCCTGGAATGCCTTTTCAACTCCCAGTTTATCATTAAAGTTGAGCACAATTGTGTGCTCCGTAAATTCTTTTGGGACTCCGGCACTGTCCGGCTGTCCCAAAGTTAAAGCTCCAGAGCCAGCCTTTACCAATAAGCTATCTGCATGCCCATGATAACACCCCGCAAATTTTATTATTTTCGAACGTCCAGTGTAGCCTCGTGCAAGCCTAATGGCAGACATGCATGCCTCTGTTCCGCTGTTGCACATCCGTACTTTTTCAACACTAGGAACTGATTCGCAGACCAATTTTGCCATCGTCACTTCGTGAGGATTGGGAATGCCAAATGACGTGCCCAACTCTGCTTTTTCCTGGATGGCTTGAATTATTTTTGGATGAGCGTGTCCCAGAATCGCCGGCCCCCACGTTCCGACATAATCTAAAATTTGATTATCGTTAGCATCATAGACGTGCGCTCCTTTTGCGGATTGGACAAAAAAAGGAGTGCCTCCCACTGCTCTGAAGGCCCTAACTGGCGAATTTACGCCACCAGGTATCCATTTAAGTGCCTCTTTGAATAATTTTTCAGATTTTTCCCTATCTGGCATATGCAAATAGCATACCTCATTATAGGATTTTTTTTGATAATTTTCTTTGGCAGAGAAATTTCAAATATTCATCAAAATACTTCATTAATAACTTTCACCAATGATTCTTTACCTGGATTGTAGTCAATTAAGCGAATAGGGTTAGATTATTATAGGATGAAAAAATCTAGGGTGAAAATACTTTTGGCCTCTTCTTTTTTATTGGCGATGATCTTTCGGGGGCTTATTGCTCAGGATGTGATATTCAGTGAGATTCATTACAATCCCACACCTTTGTCGGCAGACGAAGAAGCAGCTGGAATGACCGATATTAGCGATTTTGAATTTATAGAAATTTATAATGCAGAGGAATCCCCAGTTAACATAAGTGGTTGGAGACTTCACTCGGCTGTGGAATATATATTCCCCGATGGATCAATTATTGGTGCCAATAGTTACATGGTTATTGCGAAAGATGAGGATGTATTGCCCAGCCGGCACCAAGGGTTGGAAGTCGCAGGTGATTACAAAGGCAAACTCGCAAATGAAGGTGAGCGTCTTGTTCTTTACAATGAAGAAAATCAAATTGTCGATCAAGTGACCTATTCGTTCGAGTCCCCGTGGCCGAAATTCGCCAACGGGAACGGGGGATCCTTGGTGCGCAAAGAATGGTTATCTGGTAATTCAGGGGCATCAGCGTGGTGTGCGAGTCGAACCATTGAGGGAACGCCAGGGAATCCTGCTCAGTTAGACCCAGGCCCCGTCATCATCAACGAGATTTTAGCCCATACCGACCTACCCCTTGAGGATGCCATTGAACTAATGAATCTTACTGAAGAGGACATCTCATTGGGAGATTGGTTTTTAAGCGATTCGATCACAGAGCCAAAAAAGTATCGCATCCCAAATGGTTTTTCGGTTAGCCCAAAAGATTTTATTGTGTTTTATCAGCAACAATTTGGTGAGCCTTTCAATCCACTCGTTCCTTTCTCTTTTAATTCCGCAAAAGGAGATGCCGTTTATCTCTTTCAAACCGACGCTCAGGGGAAAATTATCAGATTAGCCGATTCGCTTGTTTTCCCGCCAACTGAAAATGGAGTTAGCTTCGGACGCTATCCTGATGGGGCTAGTGATTTGGTTAATTTAGAATTACCAACTTTCGGAGCGGGAGTCA
>CBFHOE010000001.1:390336-392430 GCA_965657355.1 Limisphaerales bacterium
ACTGCTAATGATTCCCCATTGGCAATACACCTGTTTAGAAAAGGGAAAGGAGCTCCTAATTCTCGCCCTCTTATTGGACCAGTGATTGTCAATTCATTTGAACCCTCTCCATCTGCAGATGAGCAACAATTTGTTGAATTAAAAAATATCTCCGATGACTGGGTTCTCCTCCAAGATCCATTGCATCCAAATAATACTTGGGGAATTGATGGCGATATTCAGTTTGCTTTACCGCGCGGGATACTTCTCGCATCAAATGAATCCATTTTTATAGTGGAAAAATCAATCGAAACTTTCAGGGAGAAAAATAAATTCAACGAAGATACAATGATCTATGGCCCTTGGTCAGGTGTGCTGGGTAACCGTAGAAGTAGCTTTCGCCTGTATAAACCTGACCCACCTCAAACTCGTCCGCCTGACATTGGCTTGGTTCCCAGAATCTTAGTCGATAAAGTTGAGTTTGATCTCGACTCGGATTGGGATTTTGATGTCATTGAAAATGACTATTTTTTAAAAAGGATAAGTCCGTATTCTCCCAGTCATCTGCCAGAAAGTTGGGGAAGAAATTCAGGGCTAAATCCAACCCCTGGACATCCTCAGCTTGAGGTGAAATTTTTGCCTCCTGACAATATCGAAATATCATATTCAGTGACCACATCAGATCCTCATACTTTAGAAGTTTCCTCCAATCTTAGCTCGTGGAGTCAGTCGCTCACAATTGAGGGGCCAATCAGTGGGGTGTTTACCATATCCCTTGATGCTAATGAAAATCAGTATGAGTTTTTTAGGATTCGCAGAGTGGCCCCAAATTTTTGACATATATTTTACCGTCTCAGGCTTCTTGCTTTAGATTAAATTTTTCGATGTAGCTGGAAAATTTGGTTTCTATGTCAGATTCCTTGAGGCCAAAAGACTCATGCATGTAGACGTGTTTTCCATGCTTGTTTTGAGTGTTTTTTTCTAGAAATGTTTTCATTGAATTTTCAGTCTCTTTTGTGAATTCCATTTTGAATGCTTTGTATATTTTCTTAGCGATTTCTAATGGATCTGCGACAATTTCGGAGTAGTTCAGATCGATCCACTGAGATGGATCAAGGGCAGGGGATTGCCTAATTTTTTCTGTATGATCCCAAGCCAAACTCCAGCGTTCGAGTTCTTCTTTCCCGACTTCCTCTGCTTGAGAATGTTTGCTGAATACCTTTCTTAATGTCTGTGTGTTACTGGCAATCGAAGGTATGGCCTTCAATGGGTGGCGATGAGTAAAAATCAGTCGGCAGTCCGGGTAAAAATTCAACAAACTCCCAAGATGCATAATGTGGCCGGGGGCTTTTAAAAGCCACTGCGTTTTATCCTCTGGTAATTGAAGAAATTCTAAAAATGTCTTGTGAAAACGATACCCTTCAAAACATTGGTTTTTGGAAATCCAATTCCAATAGGAAGGAACATTATAAGTGAACCCGAATCTTGGACTTACAAAGCTCATCGCCATTATGGCAATGCATTCGGCAGCCAATTCAGCTCCGTACATATATATTTTCCTGTAATTCGGAGCAATCATGTGGAAGAGTGCCAAATCGACTTTGGCCTTCCGAATTCTGTGACGGCTTGGAGATTCAGATTTTGTCGGAGGTGATGAATATAATGTCTCCCAATATTTCGGAGCCCGCCACCTAGAGTCGCAGGCCAGTAGGTTATGCAAAAATGAACTCCCAGTTCTGGGCATGCCAATTATGAAAACTGGCTTTTTAATTTTCGCATTGGAAGATGAATCTTTGAACGATTGATGAAAAGCCTGGGTCTCGAAGTAATTTTGAAGCATCCGTTCAATATCCTTGGAGGCTATCATTCTTCCGAATTGAGAAAGTTTTGCCTCGTTGTGAAGGGCATCAATCAATCTGGAAAGAGCCTCATATACTTGAGTGGAATCGATATTTGTCACACCCGATTTTCTTTTTGCCTGTAATAAAAAAGATTCGGCATTCATCTATTCATATCCTTTATTTTTTTAATGAGGTTAACTTTAACCAATTTAACCCTTGTTTGCCCCATAATCACCATACCGTTTTTGCCCAACAACTAACACCAGTCTAATTC
>CBFHOE010000001.1:392527-406715 GCA_965657355.1 Limisphaerales bacterium
TATAACTCTGATTACAACTATTCCGGCCCCAATTTACAAATAATACCATTCAAGAGACACCTCATCGTTATTTCTTGCCATAATGCATTACTTCAAAAAGTAGTTTTTCACAGATTACAGAAAATTCAGATAATCCGGAAAGAAGAGAGGTTGGTGCTCTGCGATGTTCACTTCATGAGTAAACATAACAAATATTGTGCGTAATTATGAATGATGCTATAATTGAATATTTCCATGTAAATTAGATAGTCATTAATAATTATGGGAAGAATATAGAACCCCGGCAAATGACGTAATGAATAGAAACAATTAAAAAAACCAACCAAAGTCAGAATAATTAATGCTTTGTTAAGTTTCCTTAATATTTAAGATTTTGTAAATCTGTGTAGGCTCCATCATTCTTTGTCTTTTTTTTGCGAGAAGAATTTTCCTACCTCATTGTGGTCTCCGTACAGGATCAGCTTTCTCCCTGGTTTTTTTTTTAGGAATATTCGTTTAATGGGATTTGAAGCTTGGAATTTTGATGTGATCATAAACCCTACTTGTTCGCCTTGAATCGAAAGCGATTTAATGCCAAATGGTATATTCGTGCTGGAATCTGTCTTATCCATTGCCGCGTCTATTACTCCTTCATTCAGCATGACTGTAATGGCAAGATTCACCATCTCTTTTTGAATCGTAGAATTGACTTCATTTATCTTTACTCTGCTAAGATCAGGTAAAAACCACCTGACAAATGGATTTTTTTCTTTTGCGAGATTATCTCGGAAATTTAGAAGCTTTTTCAGGCATTCTTGCGGTTTCAATTGTGTCCATTCGGCAATTTCATCGTAGTATTTCTCAGCTTCTTCTATTAAAGCTATGATGCCATCAATGGCATTTTTTGAGTCGTCCAAAATGACCTGCCAATCCTGTGTGTCTGCCTCGGTAAGAAGGAAAACGAGGTGCCTTATCTCATCTAATCCCTCGTTTTCATTTTCAGGGTTTTCCTTTTTAATTTGGATTACTTTTTCCTTAAACCAACCGGAAATAAATTGTTTCTCTGTTGGTAAACAATCGGCAACAGTCTTTTCCCTCGGGAGGTTAACGAGTCCCAATTGCAGCGCCTTGAGTTCTTTCTCGTTAAGTCTGTGCAGATACTCTGAAAGTAAATTAACGGCTAACTCATCGATTGCATGTCCGACAAAGAGATTAACTAAAATAGGTGACGACTTTATGTGGCTAGCCATTGTAAAAAGCGTAAGAATATCGTCTACAAATGCTTCGCCGTCCCCCTGCTGAATATCTGATTTTCCCTTTAACGCCAGGCAAAAACCAAATTTTCTCAATTCGGATAAATGCGGCAACAATAAGTGGGGACCTTGGGAAAAATCGTCTCCCCAATCGCACTCTATTTTACTCCTTTTAATAAGAGAAAAATTTTCGAAAATATCATCCAAATTTAACAACAGCAGATTGGCTTCTGGAGATATTTCTTCGTCCATGAGATATCTCTGAGCTTCCCCAATAGTCGAGTCGTCATTTCTCTGTGCCAAAAGTAGTAGCTCCTTCCAATATAAGAGCGCCGGATTTATTGACTCTACTGTTTTTACTACTTTTTTTTCGGCAACGGCTGATTGCAATGTCTGAAGGGGTAAAAAAAGGAGATTCACTAAAAATAAAAAGGAGAACAGCCAAGCGCATGTGTGCCTGTGTGCCTGTGTGGGTATGCGTGTTTTAGATGTGCGCATCAGTTTTGTGTGCCGCTTTTGAGCAATTTCCAAGGTAAAAATTAGAAAAAATAATCTATTGTTCACTGCGCTAAAAGCCGTGATAAGACACTTTTTTGTGATTTTTAGTAATTTGTGTTTTTGGCTCTTCATAGTGATATGAGTATGTCGATTTGTGCTAAAATTGTAAAACAAGGGCCTATTATCTTAAATATCCATCACGATTCGTGATTCTCAGGTCTTATATCTTAGATGCTCAAATTTGAGATTGTTTGTCACTTAATTAAATGATTATTTGTCTTCATTCCACAGAAAATGAACCCGAGCGATTTATATTTTGGGATGATAATTCCGTGTTTCGGTCAATTTAAAATAAAAGCAATGGAGGGAAGTCTCATCTGCCTAAGCTTAAAATTAATATTGATATTATTATAAGTCAGAAAAATAAATCGAATATTGCCATCCAATTTTGTGATGATCTTCAGGCACTGGGCCGTTTAGTTTCTTCTACGACCTCCTCACCAAAACTAGTATGGTTACAAAAACGGCGGCGATAAGCTTTTAAATCTTTTACCAATAGAAATCACTGATAACTCAACTGTCTTTTCACCCCCCTGCTTTGCTGCTAAGTAACAAAATAAAACCCCCTTAAACAAACTTAAGGGGGCGTGTGTTTAGTTAAAGTCAGAGTCTATTGATTTATTTTTTAACTTTTTTGAGTTCCCATTTCTTAAACGGGTGTTCCTTAAGGATTTCGTCAACCATGTAGAACGTTGTCTTATCCTTGACGCTTTCGACTACTTTTTTGACGAGAGCGGGACGAACTGGCTTGGCCTTGTTATCGAATGTATTACGAACGTATGTCAATACACCTGCAACTTCCTCATCGCTTAGGAAAGCCCCATGCGGTGTCATTGGAGGCGTTGTGCTTTGGGGGCCGTTATATGTGAATCCCTTGTATTCCAACTTGCCCCATAAACCTTTGAGTACGATCTTAATGAGTCGTTTTTGGTTTCCATTGACCCATTCGCTGTTTGTAATGCCTGGGTAAAGTTTTGCTAGTCCTTTACCGTCGAGCTGGTGGCAAGTACCGCAATGGCCTTCTCTGGCGTAGACATCTGCCCCGAGTTTGTAAAGTTTGACCTGATTCTCATTGAATCCCCGTTTCTTTAATTCGGCTAATGGTGTGAGAGGAGCTTTTGGCTCTTCAACGGGTTCTTGTCCTCCAGGAGATATTTTACGTGGGTCACGATCCCAGAACTGCTTGACCGTCTGGGCCGCGATTTGTGCATCTTTGACCGGAGAATTCAGAACCACCTCAAGGAGTTCCTGGTTTTGTACGTTGTGCTGCTGGTGCAGCCATAGGGCCTCTAATAAGTGGTGGGCGTGTTCGGGGTTATTTTTGTCCCATTTTTTTACCCATGTTTTGAGCGCGCTAACGACTTCGTCGGTGGGATGCTCGCTCAATTCAATTCTTGCCAGGTACCTCACTAAATTTGTTCGGTCAGTTAATTTGTCTAGCAATACAGGGATAGGCTGGCCGTCCACGTCAGGGTTAGGCATGAGTTCCCCGTCCTTGTGGGTGATGCGATAAACGCGGCCGTATTCATGATCTCTATTCGGGTCACGAATATTATGCTGCATGTGACCAACAATAATGTTCTGCCAGTCAGAAAGGTAAATAGCCCCATCACTGCCAATTTCGAAATCAGTTGGTCTAAAATTACGATCGTTTGGTGACTGTATCAGGTCGTCGACTTCAACACCCCAAATATCCCCAGGTTTGCCAAGTTTTTTCGGGTCTTTGTCGGCACCGATTGCACTTTCATAACCATCGCTGAATCCATTGCCATCTGAGTCCATTCCTTGTGTGGAATGCACAAGGTTATATTGTTTGAGGCCCAAAAAACCAATGGAATTTAGGATGACAAAGTTACCTTGGAATTCATCGGGGAAATGGGGGCTGGAAATGATACCATTGGCAGGAACGGGACGAACGGTTCTGTTGAGAAGTGTTCTCATATAAAACCCGTCTTTTCCATTGGGTCTGATTTGGTAAGCTCTACCGCCAGTTCCGTCAGTGGCAAAATGATATCCCCAATAATTAAAGCTTATACCGTGGGGGTTTGGGCTATTGTTTGCGTGAAACGAGTATTCATACGTTCTTGGGTTAAATCGATACATGGCGCTGTTTCCATGCTGCTGGTTTGTTGTCCAAGGTGTCTCGACATTGCTGACGTGGAAAACGCCTCTTTGGTAGTAGAAGTTGCCATCCGGGCCATAAACGAAAGCATTCGCCGAGTGGTGCGTATCGGCTGAATCGAGACCGTGGAAAATTCTTTTTCTAACGTCTGCGACGTCGTCGCCATCGGTGTCTTTAAGGAATAGTATGTCTGGGACACTGGCAACGACAACACCACCATTCCAAAATTCAAATCCTGTTGGGTTGTGAACTTTGGCAAATTCAATAGCCTTGTCTGCAACACCGTCCCTGTTTTCATCAGGGAGGATGAGCAGCCGGTCGTTCATCTCCTTGAGTGGCTCCCATTTGGGATATGTTGTCCAGGCCGCGGCCCACAGACGGCCTTTGGTATCGACAGCCATCTGAACTGGGTTTGACATTTCCGGGAACATTTCTTCTGATGCAAAAACATTGATTTCAAGCCCGTCCTGCAGATCAACCTGTTTGGCTGTATCTTCTGGTGTCATGTATGCTGCTTGACCTTCCTTATTGGCATTGCTGCTTGGCGATTTGCCGCCAACATTGGAAATCACTCCTACAGGCGGAGGGACATTTGAATCATCAATCGCATCAACTTTGAGACCATTGGCACGGGCCCAAACGTTTTTATCTCTATTTGCTGTCATGACATCGATCATGTCGAGTTCATGCATGAGAACTTCACGGTTTGTTTGTCCATCCACAAATTTTAGGTGAGAGCGGCCACCCCAGACATCGTTTCCATCAGTGGCTCGATATCTGTTGTGCCAATACCAGTTCTTGTCTCTAACAGCCTCATTTATTGAAGCAAGAAGTTCTGTGTCCCCGGAGATTTCAAGTCCGAATGTAGTTGATGCCAGGTGCTGGGCGATTAATTTATTGCCGAGGCTGTTCGGGTGAATTCCGTTGATCGTTAATGGTTTTTTATTTTCGGCGTAGAGTGTGCCCGTAAGGCTGTACAAGTCGACGTATGGAATGCCCTTTTCCTGTGCTGCCTCAGCTGTAGCCCTTGCGTATTTTGCTATTCGCGCGTTGTTGGCTCTGCCATCGGGTAAGTTGGGGTTATTTAAATCTTCGTGCGCAATGGGAGAACACAGAATAATTTTAGGGGCAGATTCTCCGTTGTATTTCTTGGTTAAAGTTTCATCGACCCATTTTATTAATTCAGCCTTGTATTCTTCAGGTTTGTCGTCATACGACTCATTATATCCGAATAGAGCCAGGATAATGTCTGCTTGAGATATTTCTAAATAAGTGTCGGCATCAATAAACCCTTTGTTGCGTGGTCGTTTATTAATGCGATCACCACTAAATCCGTGGTTTCGAAAAACTAGTTTGTGTTTGGGTAAGGCAGCCTGGATGTAGCTTTCTAACCAACCGTGATGCTGCATGCGTTCCGCAAGGCCATTTCCCAGAAGAACGATGTGATCACCCTTGTTTAAATCTATCGGAGCTGCTTGTCCAACTAGGCCAAGAAGAACAACAGATGCAGTTATGAGGAATTTATTCATAGTGATTGTGACGATATTGCCACAGAAAAATTTGAGAGTCTAGGGTTACGTTTGGTTTGGGACGATTTGTCGCAATCGCCAAAATAATGAGAAATCGGAGTGGAGTCGTCTATTTGCTTTCGATGAGGCTACTTAGCCTGCCTTGCATATCCTCGATTTGCCATTCCACAACTTCAATCGACGTATCGGTCCATATCAGAAAGTCGGACCTCTTTATTTTCTGTTGGATACCCATTTGGCTTCGAATTCTTTCATCCGCGTGCGATGGATTCCAACCGCGTTTATCCAGCCTGCCACGCTGTTTTTTAAGTGAACACGCCACGCATACGATTTTATCAAATTCTTTATCTGCTCCGATTTCAAACAAAAGTGGGATCGTAACAAAAGCCGCGGCTGCTCCTGCCGATTTTTTCTGGTCAAGCCACGTTTTCCACCTTGCCCTAATTTCAGGGTGAGTGATCGAATTCAGCGCTTTTAATTCATCGGGGTTGCCAAAAACCCTGTCTCCCAGTTTCTTTCTATTTAAAAATCCACCGCTATCGAGAACCATATCGCCGAAAGTCTCGACAATTTTTTTAAGGGCGTCAGATCCTTTGTCTACGACCTGCCTAGCGACGTCATCAGTATCGATGGTCGGGAATCCCTTTGAAGATAGTATTTTACCCACAGTGGATTTGCCCATTCCAACCCCTCCGGTGATCCCTACCCTGATCATTGATTTTTTAAAGCTTTTGCTATTTTTGAAGCCTCAATCCTACACTACATCGCTTAGCATGGACTTGTGATGACCTATCCAGCCGCCACCAAGAACCTGGTCTTTATCATAAAACACGCAAGCCTGTCCTGGGGTAATCGCTGGGTGAGGCTCGTCTAGGACCACTTTAGTATCACCATTTTCTTGTGGATAGAGCGTTCCCAAAGAGCCATTATGGTTGTATCGGACTTTTATGCTGGCTCTTATTTTCTGGGGAGCATTGTCCCAAGGAATCCAATTTGTTCTTTGGACGACGAACTCTCTTCTTTCAAGATCTTCCTTATCTCCAACAACGACGCGGTTGCTGGGTGCATCCAGTTCAAGGACATATAGTGGCTTAGGGGATGTAAGACCAAGCCCTTTTCGTTGTCCTATGGTAAAGAATTCGATTCCATCATGTTCCCCAAGGCATTTTCCATATTTGTCAACTATTTGCCCTTTATGCTTATCTACCAGGCCTGCTTTTTGTAAGAAGCCTCCATAATCGTTGTCCGGAACGAAACAAATTTCTTGGCTTTCTTCTTTATCTGCGGTTTTTAATCCACAAGTTCTGGCGACATCGCGCGTTTCAGCTTTAACCATGTCTCCGAGCGGCATCATGGATCTCCTGAGCTGATCCTGCTTTAAAGAAAATAAAAAGTAGCTTTGGTCTTTTCTTGGGTCTTTTCCTTTGAGTAGTTGCATGCGACCCGTTTCGGGGTCTTCCTCCACTCTGGAATAATGCCCTGTGGCTATATAATAGGCCCCCAGTTTGTCTGCCCTGTTTATCAGGGTTCCGAACTTTAATCGGTCATTGCACATCACGCACGGATTGGGTGTTCTCCCAGCTTTGTATTCATCAGCAAAATATTGAATGACCTGGTTCTGGAATTCATCTGATTCATCGATTAGGTAGTAAGGTATCCCCAAGTTATGGCAAACGGAACGTGCATCCATGACCGCTTGAGGGCCGCAACACTTGTCCTCTGCACGTGAGACACAGTCCTGAGGCCAAACCTTGAGAGTTACACCAATAACATCGTAACCTTGGTCAATCAGCAAAGCTGCAGCAGAGCTTGAGTCCACTCCGCCACTCATGCCTATGATCACTCGTTTGTTTTTTTCAACCGTCACTCCTCAACATTAGACATGAGGAGGGGAAGTTTCAAGAAGGAGAACCAAAGCTGCCATTTCGTTTTTATCCCACTTGCGTTTCCATTATTCCAATACACCTTCATAGTAATGATGCGAGATGTTGTTATCACCGGTGCCTCAGGTTTTGTTGGTAAGGAAATTGCCAGAAACCTCTTACGCTCAAATTACAACATTATTCCGGCCTGCCGTGTTAAAGGTGTCCCCGAGCGTATTGGCCAATGGAATACTGCGACGGGCGAAATAATGCTCGAAAAGCCACCCTATGCTGTCATAAATCTCGCCGGCCGATCGATTGTAAATAAGAGGTGGACGAAGACTGAGAAAAAAAGGCTTAGAGAAAGTCGTGTGCCTACCACAATAGCTTTGGTTAATTATTTATATGAACACTCTTTGGTTCCTAACGTTTGGATTGGTGCTTCTGGTGTAGGTCTTTATGGCGATAATGGAGATAGCTTAATTACTGAGGAATCCGGTTTTTCGGATTCTTTTTTGGGAGAATTAGCCCAAGATTGGGAAAAGGCTGGAAAAGAGCTTTTAAAAAAATCTAAAACAAGGTGCCTCACATTAAGGTTTCCAATGATACTTGGCAAACAAGGTGGTGCTTGGTCGAAGTTGAAGATCCCCTTCTCTCTTTGTCTCGGGGGGAATATTGGCCATGGTAGGCAATGGTGGAGTTGGATACATATTGATGACGTCACTAAAATCGTTCATTTCGCCTTAGAAAATGATCGTATAGAAGGACCTGTAAATGCAACCTCTCCACATTCGGTTTTAAATAAAGATTTTACTTATGAGGTCAGCCGCTCAATGAAAAGATGTGCTTTTTTTCATGTGCCGCAATTCTTGGTAAAGTTGATATTTGGTGAAATGGGAAGCGAACTTTTTTTAGCCAGTCAAAGGTGCCAGCCAAACGTTTTGCTGAAATGCGGGTTTGAATTTAAATATCCCGAGTTAAAAGGTGCTGTCGATTCAATCGTCAATGACCTTTGATTTATTTCTTGAACCAAAAAAACGCACCAGAAGAATTCAATCTCTGGTGCGATGAAAAATTTAATGTTTTGGGTTCTGAGTAATTTACTCAGGCATAGGGGGAGTAGGAACTGCAGCTTTAGCCGCCTCAGTAAGTTTTGTCAGATATTTGGCTGTGTCCCCCTTGAAGGTGTCGACACATTCTTTGCAACAAAGTTTGACGGTTGTGCCGGCTTCAGTCAGTTCTACGGGGTCGCCCATGGAGCCTAACTTTTCTCCCGAAACGAGGCAAACATCAATGGGGTAAGCAGAAGCTGTTTTTGCTGAGTCTCCCTCAGCCGATGGCGAAGCAGCGACTTCATGCTCTCCATTAGGCCCGTGATTGTGATCATCATGGCTGGCTTCGGAGGCTTCTTCCGAGCTTGGATTACATCCGGCGAGTGCTAGGGAAATTATTGCTGCTCCGAATAGTGATAAAGGTTTTTTCATTTTGATTTGTATATGCTTTTGTCGATTTAATTTTAGGGTACTAATCCCCAATTACAAAATATTACGACATGATTGCCTTTTAGTAAATAAATATGGCCTACAAATATGACTGAAGTAGTGACGTGTTACCTTTGATACCCTAAATATTTCATTTTTGTTACTTTGAGAAGAGGTTTATGCCTTCTCTGAGACATTATTAGGTCGAAAAAGTACGACACTTTGTATTCGACTAAAGCTAAACCAAACCCATCTATAATATCTAAATGACCCTTATGGAAAGTTGCTTTGTTAAATTGTTGAGCACATGATAATTGAATAAGAAATCTAAAAAGTGTCGATTCAGGAAGTTTCCCTCTTAACTATTTCTATATTTTTTCGCTTGGTTCAGTCAGGGTTGAATGGGGGTGTTGTTTAAGCTCTTGGAGGGCAAGGTAGATTATAGGTATGACAAAGAAACTCATAATCGATGTAATCGCAATAAAATTGTCCGAAAACGTGCTTCTGGATTTGTATTCTCTGACCGTGCAATAAAGTACGGGTACGACAAACATGGACACAGCAGCCACAACCATACCTCCAAAAGTTGGGATTGCCATCGGGATCATAACGTCAGCGCCCCTGCCCGATGAGGTTAATATCGGTATTAGAGCCAATGTTGTCGTCGCTGTCGTCATCAGGCATGGTCTTACTCTCTTCATACCCGCTAAAATAGTCGACTCTCGAATATCAGCTATTTTCCTAGGGTCTTTGTTTTTAAATTTTTGATTGAGGTAGGTAGCCATAATGACACCGTCATCTGAGGCAATGCCAAACAAAGCCAAAAATCCGACCCAGACAGCGACGCTTAAATTGTAGTTCCGCACTTGAAGCAATTCTCTGAAATCGATTCCAAATAAAGAGAAATCCAAAAACCAATTTTGTCCGTAAAGCCATAACATAACAAATCCCCCGGCCCATGCGACGAAGATGCCTGAGAAGACAATCAAAGTATCGACTGCTGATTTAAACTGAAGGTAGAGAATGATGAATATTAATATGAGGGATATTGGAATAATTATTTTTAGCCTCTCCTCACTTCTTTTTTGGTTTTCATAGTTTCCGGCAAATGTATAGCTGACACCAGTTGGTAATGAAAATTCACCCGTCGATATTAAGGAATTAATATGATTTTGGGCCTCCTCTACAACATCCACTTCAGAAAAGCCCTGCTTTTTGTCAAATAGGACATACCCAATCAAAAAGGTATCTTCACTTTTTATACTTTGTGGGCCTTTCATATATCTTATGTCAGCAAGCTGCTCCAAGGGAATCTGAGCGCCATCGGGGGCCGGTATTAATATTCGCCCCAAAGACTCTAGGTCGTCTCTCAGTTCCCTTAAGTAGCGCACTCTTATTGGATACCTCTCTCTTCCCTCCACCGTAGTTGTCAGGTTTTTACCTCCAATACCGGTTTCAATTACCTCCTGAATCTTGGAAAGCTTCATTCCGAATCGAGCAATCGCTTTCCGATCAATGTCAATTTCCAAATATGGCTTTCCAACAATCCTATCAGCTATGACTGTTTCCGGTGCAATCGAAGGCACCTTTTTCAAATGTTTTTGGAGTTTTAAACCAGCCTTTTCTATTGTCTCTAAATCGGTTCCCTTAATTTTAATTCCCATGGGAGCTCTCATTCCACTTTGCAGCATAACCAAGCGTGCCGCTATGGGCTGAAGTTTGGGTGCCGACGTTGAACCAGGAACTTCAGCAGCAAAAACAATTTCGTCCCAGATGTCATCTTGGCTTTGAATTCCTTTCCATTCTCTTCGCCCTGGGTTGAGTGATTTATCAAGTCGTGGCCTCCACAACCGGAATGGCTTACCCCTTTTGTCGGGAATCAATGAACCATCTGGGTCTCTTAAAAATGTTCCATTTACCAAATACGGTTTGCCATCAAGGGCGTTCACTTTATTTCCATTCTCTGATTTAAAGTAATCGTCAGATTGGGAACTCCATTTGAATGTAAGGAGTTTTCCATTTTTATTTGAGAGGTATTCAGGCTTGTAGTTAATTATTGTTTCCACCATTGAAACAGGTGCTGGGTCAAGTGCTGATTCTACTCTTCCCAACTTTCCGACTACTGACTCCACCTCATGAATAGTTCGAATTGCCATGTCTTGTTTTCTCATGGTATCCATGGATTCTCCTATTGATGCGTGAGGCATGGTTGTCGGCATGTAAAGGTAAGCCCCTTCGTCTAGTGAAGGCATAAACTCTTTCCCCAAACCAGGGAATTTACTCTCGATAAAAGCAACCGTTGGTGATTCCTGAAGGCTTGGCGGAAGTAGTCGCATAATGGGTTTTATTCCTAACCATGAAAGACCACCGAAAATGACGATGAGGCATGGAATAAATAAAAATTTAATTTTATTTTCCAAACACCAATTGAGAAGGATTCTGTAAAATCTTTGTAACAACAAGATGCCCGACAAGAGAATCGCAACGATAATACAAACAAATATCAGGTTTGCCATATCACCAGCTTGAATGCCCAATGGTATCCATGACCGAGATAAAACAATACTCACTCCAAGCGCAAACAGGATAAGAATTATCTTGGATGTTCTGGCTATGATTCTTTCAGAAAGTCGGTTTTCGATCAATCGGAAGATTCCAGATGCTATGGTAATGAGGCTAACGAATTTCAGAGGAATAAATTGCACAAGATCGCTACCTCTTTCCGTTAAAGCAAAAAAGAAAATAATTATACCCAAAGCTATGGTCAATCCGTGCCAAAATTGACTGAACAAACTTTTCGAAGATTTTGTTTTGAAAAGGATTAGAGCAAATGAGGGAATGACAAACAATGCAATCACTGAGGCCGCAACCAACGCAATTGTTTTTGTCCAAGCCAAGGGAGCGAATAACTTTCCTTCCGCAGCCTCCATCGTAAAAACTGGTAAAAAACTAATTATGGTAGTCGATACTGCAGTGAGAATAGCTCCGCCCACTTCAGTAGATGCTCTGAGAATAACTACTATGCGACTTTCATTATCGTCGGAGGCATTTAAATGCCTGTAGATATTTTCACAGATGACGATTCCCATATCCACCATAGTCCCTATGGCAATGGCTATTCCAGAAAGTGCCACTATGTTAGCATCTACTTTGAGAGTTTTCATGGCGCAGAAACACATCAAAACGCCGATGGGTAAAATTCCAGAGATGACCACAGAACTTTTAAAGTGCATCACTAAAATTAAGATGACCAATGCCGTGATGAGAACTTCATGAATGAGAGCATCATTCAAGGTGTTCAATGTTTCGTTTATAATTTTCGTGCGATCGTAAAATGGTATTATGGTGAGTTGGCTAATTGTCCCATCAGGAAGCGTTTTTTTGGGTAAACCTGGTGAGATTTCATGAATCTTTTTTTTCAGGTTATTGATTGCCTCCATTGGGTTTGCGCCATATCTAACGACAGCGACACCTCCCACGGCCTCAGTTCCTTCATTGTCCAAGGCACCGCGCCTGAGAGCCGGGCCATAAGATACTTTGGCTACGTTTTTAATGTAAACAGGAACGTTCGCGTTCACCTTAATGACGCTGTTTTCTATATCTTCCAATGATTTAATAAATCCTAACCCACGGATTAAATATTCAGATTTATTTATTTCTATTGTTTTAGCTCCAACGTCGATGTTAGCCATTTTGACTGAATTCATGACATCTTCGATTGACACTCCGAATGCTCTCATGGCGTCTGGATCAACGTCGATTTGATATTCTTTTTGGAAACCTCCAATGGATGCCACCTCGCTTATTCCCTCGGCTGCCATTAAGGCATATCTGACATTCCAGTCTTGAGCTGTTCGCAACTCGGCGAGGTCCCAACCCCCGGTCACGTTACCATCTTTATCTCGACCCTCCAGGGTATACCAATAAACTTGTCCCACGGCTGTGGCGTCAGGCCCTAAAGCCGGTTGGACTCCACTCGGAAGAGTTTCACTTGGCAAGCTGTTTAGTTTTTCCAGAACCCGAGAACGCGACCAATAAAATTCGGCATCATCATCAAAAATGATATAAATGCTTGAGAATCCCATCATGGAGTAGCTTCTCACCGTCTTCACACCGGGAACACCGAGAAGCGATACAGTGAGTGGATAGGTTATTTGGTCTTCTATGTCTTGCGGTGATCTTCCGGGCCATTTTGTAAAAACAATTTGCTGGTTTTCTCCGGTGTCTGGAATGGCATCAACCGGGACTGGGTTTCGAGGCAATCCGTCTACCTCCCAATCAAATGGGGCAACGAGTATACCCCACATGATGACGGCAAGAAGGCCGATAAACACAATGAGCTTGTTGTATAAACAAAAAGCAATAATTTTGCTTAATGGAGTCTGGCTTGTTCGAGGTGAAGTGCTCATTTTCTAAAAACAAATAAGTCCTTATTTCAGCCTTATGTAATTTTATTGAAAGGTGTTTTCCAGGCTGCCACACTTAAACATTGTTGATCCGTAATAAGGGTTTTCGGTCCCTTTTTTTTGTTGCAACCAACTGGCTCCTTTTCCTTTAAAGGCCATGGGGCAATGATATTGAAAAACAGGTTCTTTTTGCCAATCCTCTATGCGCTCCAAAATAGAAATTGTTTGGTTTGACAGTTGGAAAAACAACTTCCTTGATGATGCTAATGATTCGGAATCGATTATTCTTTCTGTTGTTAATAGGATCTCTTTAAAGGCCTTAATCCAATCCTTGGGATTCGACTCTTGCTCTGAAAATAAAAGAAGGTTTTTGTCTATTGTCGGCTTTAATTTTTTTGCAGATTCAACAGCCCCGTTAATGTCATCATGGCTCAAATGGAATTGAATCTTGAAATAATTATCAATAATTTGATCAATGGCTTCACTGCTCGCAGAGGTTAATTTTAGAGGTGAGCTATCTTGTTTTCTTTCGACCTGATCAATAGCTGGTTCAGATGAACTGGGGTTCATCATACTTGGTTTTCCTAGAATTTGTATGGCGCTATCAATTTTGAAATTCCCATTAATAACGACTTTCTCGCCTTCTTTGAGACCTTTCTCAACTATGTAGTAATTAGATGCACGGCTACCCAATGTAACATCTCTGCCTTGATATATTCCCGGGGACTTTTCAACATAAACAACAGCTCTTTTGCCTGTAATGAGTGGAGCGGTAATAGGAATGACAAGGGGTTTTTGAACTTTGTCTCCATTAGTTGAAACATACCCCATGGATTCAGCTCTTACGAGGTCCATCCCGCAAATATCGCATGGCCCGGGCTTATCTTTGACTATTTCCGGATGCATTGGGCTTATCCACTTTCCCTGTAATTCGGGTTCCATGACCTTTCCTCCTTTAGCTATATGAGACTTGACAACAGCTCGAACAAACATGTCCG
>CBFHOE010000001.1:406812-409464 GCA_965657355.1 Limisphaerales bacterium
TGGCTTCAATTTTTCATTTGGGTTTGGAAGATTGACTCTGATTTTGACGGTTCTTGTTTCGGAATTTATCACAGGGTCAATGAAAGCGATTTTGCCTTTAAATGTTTCACCGGGATAGGCCTCGGTGTGGAATTCTACTTGTTGGCCATAGCGAATCCAGGGAAGGTCGGACTCGTAGGCGTCAAGTTTGACCCAGACAGTGGATAAATCTACTATCTTGTATATCTGGGATCCGGTTTTTACATACATGCCATCAACTGCTTTTTTTTCAACCGTCACACCTTCGATTGGAGATTTTAAGGTGACTCTTTCTGAAGCAGATTTATTTTTTTCAATTTCGGCGACCTGAGTCTCACTCAGACCTAAAAGGCTGAGTTTTTCTCGTGCTGATTTTATATTTTGAAGAGCTTGTTTTTTAATAAATTCGTTTGAGCTATTGGTTAAATTTTTTGATGTGGCAATAGCCTGGATAAATTCTTCTTGAGCGGTATAAAGTTCTGGACTGTAAATTTGAACCAGATGATCTCCTTTTTTGACTTTTATTCCGGTGTAATCAACGAAAAGTCTTTCCAGGCGGCCAGGAATCCGGGCAGTGATGTAGGCAATCTTTGTCTCATCATACTCAATTTTTCCAGACATCCTGATTTCAGTTGTGGCATATTTTTTTTCCACGACTGCCGTTTCTATTTCAGCTAGTTTTTGAGCCTTCTCGGATAATTTAATTTCTCTTGGACCAAGGTTGTTTGACGCCGACGATTTGGAAACAGGTATAAGGCTCATACCGCAAATTGGGCATTTAGCTTTCTTATCCGGAAGTTGTATTTGTGGATGCATCGAACAAGTAAACTTCGAAGTTTTGTTGGTTTCGATTTCACCTTTGAAACTCGTTTGTGACTGAGAGCCGCCGTTATTTCTGAGTAGATTGCCTGCGATTATGCCTATGCCGAAGGCTGCAAATATCGAAAGAATTATGGGAGTTCTATGATTTTTCATATGACTTCATTCCTTATTTTGAGTCATTGTCGATTTTTATGATGTCCTGACCAACGAGAGCCTCCAAAAAGGCAGCATGCTGTAGTCGGTTTTTCAGCGATTCCTCATAAATTAATTGAAACTCCAAAAGAGATCTCTGAGAGTCAATTAATTCAATAAAAGTCGTTTCACCGTTTTTGTAAGATTCTTGTGAAATATCGAAGGCGCTTTTTGCGAGTGGAATTAAAGAGCTGTTATAAAGGTGAACCCTTCTATCGGCTTCTTCAAATTTATTAAGTCTTATTTGTATGCTGGAAACAAGATGGTTTCTGCTTTGTTCGTATGAATAAAAGGCCACGTTTCTTCTGTGCTTAGCAGAATTGAGATTGGCTACATGCTTACCCCGCCAAATAGGAAGGTTAAATGAAATAGAGGCTATAAGAGGATCTTTCCCTCTAACACCTGTCGGAGGTAATTGGCCGATTCCTGTATCAATATAATCAAAACCGAACGATAGATCTGGGTAAAAATCTTTTCTTCTTTTCTCAATCAAAAACTCAGCAGACTCAATTCTGTGTTTCTTTGCTTTAAGGTCCGGATGCTGATTTTCAAGTAATGATATAAGTTGCTCGTCGATTTTCATAATAGATGGGCCAAGCGTGTTATCGGGCCAACGATGATTGGTATGAATAGGTAAATTTAATAAGTTGTTTAAAGATGCGTGCAGTGGGCGGCGCATTTTAGTAAGCGATTCTATTTGATCTTCCAATTTTGCTACCTCTGTTTGCAATTTTATTAATGTCGAAAGCTCTCCACCCGTTTTAACTTTAGCTTGTGTCACAGTTTCTAATTTCTTTAATAGGGCAATATTGGATTTTGTAATTTCGATCGCTTCTCTAAGGTAATGAAGTTCATAATAAATGACTTTGACATCTCTTCTTAGAGTTAGTTTTTTTGCCTCGTATTCTTGGAAGGCGGCCATTGCTACTTGAGAGGCATGCCCCTCTTGGGCTCGCCTTTTGCCAAACCAAGGTAATGTTTGAGAAATGCCGATTCTGTTTTGCTGTGGACCGGTTCGTGTCTCAACTTCGCTCAGAAAATTACTATATTTCAATTTGGGGTCCGGCAAAGACCGCGCTGAAATTACCGATTCTTCTCTTTCCTTCCATACATAAAACGAAGCCTTTAAATCTCGGTTGTTTTGCATGGCATATTCAATATAGGCAGTCAGCGAATCGAGCTCACAGATCTCAGCCTCATTAGCGGTGGTGGAGGCATGAAGCCAGGTAATTATCGATAAATGGATGAAAGTGACAAAAAAATGCTGCCTGACATCAAATTTAAATTTCATAGTTATTATTGTTCTCTACTTTTTTGAAAATTCGGGGATTAACAAACGAAACTACAATCCCTTTGGGGATTGTTTGAGTTACTTTAATAGTGGCGAAATTATGAAGGGGTTGAGGTATACCCAATCAGTAATTGAAGAGATGAGGTGGGGCGTTTGGGTAATGTGATCTTCCAAAAGTGAGATAATTGAAATAATGAAAATACTCTGTGCGGATGCCGTTGTTATCAGCGATCAAGGGGCTGCCCATAATATTCATTATTTCATTTGAAAATTGGTGGGCATATGTTTCGTAAGGAGTTTGGGTAGTTTGACCTTTATCTTCAGAAAGT
>CBFHOE010000001.1:409563-426282 GCA_965657355.1 Limisphaerales bacterium
TTGTAGGATTCGATGAAAAGATCTAGGTGGCAGCAACAGAAATCATCCCCATTAGCAGGCAAAGTCTTCTGAGGTTCGTCTGAACGGCACTTGCCACACCCGGCGGAATCAACCCGAAATGCTTCAGTGTCTGGCTGGATGTCGGACGCTCCAAGGCAGCCAAATTGACAAAAAAGAAAACCCGCCATCACCATTAATAATGCTGATGAAATGCCTTTTTTGGTCGTTGCTGTTTGGAATAATCCGATCACCTTATAGAATTATATATTGCTACTAATAAACCTGATAAATTCGAAGTCAACCACATTTGTGGCTAAGTTCGCTACCTTTTGAGCGTGTTATGCAGGCTAAATCTTAAGCTTATTTATTCAATATATCACAATTTATCCGATTTGTTTGATCTGTGATAATTTGGTAATTGGTCGAGTTTAGAATAAACTCTTAGCGTTTCACTGACGCCCCATGCCTGAGCTTGGCATCCTCTTTGAGTGTGTGGATAATTCCCATCCAAAACCTCGGGTATTTGTCCGTAGCATCCGCGCCACAGGTTTCTCTGCTGACTCAGAAGATACGATTTCGCTGCTTCCACCGCCTGAGGTTCATAGTCGTAGGCAACGGCCAGAGCTTCACAGAATCCGGGAAATGTCCATGTCCATGCTGTTCCGTTATGGTAAGCTGGTTTTCTTCTCGTGTCCTCGTCTCCCTCATACCTGGGCCAATAGGGATTTTTTGGATCGTTTAATGGATGTCCATCGTTTGAAAAGATAGGGAGTTCATGTTCCACAGGCAACGGGGCAAGAGATCTTAGAGCCCCGGGGATGACTAAAAAGTCTCTAACTGAGTTGACAATGCGCCTTGCTTTATCACCAGCGATAAACCCTAAAGATACGGCAAGTATTTGGTTGCTCCTTAGTGCTGAATCTTGAATTGCGTCTTTTGCCTTCGTGTTCTTTTCAGCGACCAATAAATCGGATAAATAACCAAGGTCTTCCCTCCAAAATAAATCAATTATGGAATGACTTACTTTAGTTTTCAAAATTTCCCATTCTTGCCTCTCAGCATCACTTTCAGAAAATCGAACCATCAAATTGATGAGCCTATGCCACATTATTTGAATCTCAATAGGATATCCTTCTCTTGGCGTGCCTGCGGGAAAATTAGTGTCCATCCAAGTGTAATGAGATGGACTCCATATTAAGCCGGAATCGGGATCCATTTTCATCCCTGCCGGTGTTCCCTTTTTATAATGATTGGCTATAGATTTTAAAACATCTAAAAAAGTTCTTTTCTTGTCGCTAACATTCGTTTTGAAAATGTCAGCAATTCCACTTTCTTCCAAATCCTCGCACAAAATACCATACCAGAGGGGAGCATCGGATGTATGCCTGTTTGAAAGGTCTCCGCCGTGAATTGTGTTTGGCAGAGTTCCTTGATCTTCATACCTACCAAAATTTTCTAATATACCAATAAGCTCATCGATCATGCCTGCAGTCACCATTCCCCTAGCAACGATAAGAGTATCCCTGCCCCAATCCAAAAACCATGGGTAACCCGCTACAACTGTGCATCCTTTCTCTCTGGTGACTACAAATTGCCGAAGTGCAGATTTTAAGTAGGTATATAAATCAGGTTTCAAATCTTTGGCTTGAACAAATTTTTGCTCAGATTCCTCGGCTAGATTTGTAACTTGAGATTTTTTATCAAAAATTTCCGATGTTATTTTTAAAGTAAAGGAATCATCCTCAGTCATATTTGATTGGAACCAACCGGGGCTGAAAGCATCTCCGGCACCTTCCTGACCCCTGGATTTTTCTACCGGATGAGATATATTGTGATAGACCTCAATCTCTCGGTGGAAACTGGCGTTCTGCGTCGTCACTTTCAGTTGTCGTGCTTCTCCTGAGTCAAGGACGAAACCTCTGTCGCTTCCAGATACATATTTGGTATTGGTTCTGAAATGGTTTGTATATTGTTCATCAAGTTTAGATTGGGTATGGAAATTTCTGTCTTCAATATCGACGCGTGCGATGATAGCCACGGAAGTCTCCCGGTCGGTAATGTAATTCTCGATCAATTTTGTCTCAATAGTAACCGTATTTTCTCCCGGAAGCATGTGGGCGACAACTTTATAAACGGCCAATAGGACCACTCCGTCATTTATCTCAAAATCCCACACTGCCTGATCGCCATAGGCCCGGAATGATTTGAGATTTTCTTTGTTAAGCGCGGATGTCCTATTTCCAATTTTGGACCACAGCCTTAATCGCTTTACGAATATGTGCCTGTCGACGGGCAGGTTGTAGTGGAGATTTGATCCGAGAACGCAATCATATTTGCTGTCCACTTGACCTAAATCTATCCTCATAAGCGCCATCCCTCCCCGTCTATTAGTCAAAAGAACACAAGGGGCTTCCGGGGCTTCTGAAATAAAATTTGGGCCTGTAACTGGTGGCTGGGTCTCGGGAATCGGGCTATACCTTTCAATGTGTCCAACAATATTTGTTCTCGGATCGCGATCTTCAGGGGTAACTACTAATCTGATTCTTCTTCCGAGCTTTATTAAAGTTGAAGGTGAGATAATCACCAGGTGTTCATTTTTATTAAGATGCGCTGAGCGTAGTTGAATCGAGTTGGGAGAATGGCACGTATTTTTATGTTCCAATCCATTTTCTTCCAAATTCATCCGTGCTTTGAATGGCTGTTCATGATGAATGATCAACCAATGATTGTCCGGAAGAACATAAACTCTATCAGCATCAGAGGCACACCAATGAACAACACGGTGATAGGAATGCCTTGTCATTATTGACTCCAATTCATCAAGCCAACGATTTTTCCAAGCAGTCTTTGGTATATGGACCAGAGCCTCTAAAAATGCCTCTCTTCTTTTTTTAAAAAGCTGAACTAGAGATTCGGGGTTTTGATAGGAAATCTTTTCTTTCCCTGAAAACTGAGAGACTAGATCCCAGACAAGGGAGATATTCTGGTCCTGAAAATAGTGCTTGGTTTGACTTCTGATTAATGGAAGGTTTGGGGTTTGTGTTTCCGATAAAACGTATACGGATCCGGGTGGGAGAGTGACTTTACCTGATTCAGAGGCATCTAGTAACTCTGGTATCACGTTTCTTGATGGGGTTTCCCCGAATAGATCATATAACTGGCTGTGACTCTGAAGATTAATAACCGCCTCATCTACTGAACCAAATTCTTCAAAGTCGTTGTTGACCAAAATATAAACGCTGGATTTGCTCGAAAAGCTGGTTCTTTTCCAGACAATCGTAGGAGCCGCTTTTTCTGTCACTAGCTCAAGCTTAGAATGTTCATCAAACCCAGGGTGTTGGGCCAAAACATTGTTTATTTGGCTGATAAGTTTTACTAAGTTGTTTTTATTCCCCCATCGAAGACCGGATTTATTGTGGACTTGTATTTTTTCATTGGCCAGCCATTCAGCACCGGTTGTAAAACCAAAAGCTCCATTTGCACTGAGAGCGGCGCACAACTTATTTCTAAAGATCGACCAGTCTTTGCCCTTGGATGCCAATCTGTTGTTGTCATGTGTTTCACTGAAGTGGACAAAACACCCTAAACTTTGGCTCATAGATTCTGAAAACTGAGGGTATGCAAACAACTGCTGATTTGATTCATTTTGGAAAAGTTCGGAGTAGGCCCATTGCATTCCGCCTTCCTTCAAAATGGAGGCTGTTGCCTCAACAGCGCCACCTAGGCCTTCCAAAAAGAATATGGTATCAGGAAATTCTTTTAATACCTTCGCTGTTATGTATCTCCAAACAGGAAGGGGCACCTGATAGCCAGCATCACAACGGAAACCGTCAACGCCCCTTCGGCACCACGTCAAAAAAGCTTCTGCTATCATTTGTACCTGTTCTTTTTGTTCATGATTAAGGGCGACCAGATCCTCCCAAACTGTTCCCCAAGCGCCAGGGCTCATGAATTCACCATCATTCTGTCGTACGAAAAATTCAGGGTGGTTTTCAAATAACTGACTCCCCCATCCCGTATGATTGATGACTAGGTCTATAAAAAGCTTTCCCCCTTTAAGATGGATCTTTTTTGTTAATTCTTCGAATTGCTCGAGTGCTGTTGATTTTTTGTCAAATGTGGCAATAGATGGGTCTATATCGACCAAGCTATTTCCCGCATACGGGCTTCCCATTCTGCCTAATTTAGTGTCAGTAAATGGGACTGGATTGACTGGCATTAGTTGAATAATGCGGCAACCAAGCTTGTCTATTATGAAATCAACTTCCTTTAACAGATCCCGTAAAGTTCCTGAATTAGGCTGTATCCAATTCCCTCTTTTTTCGATCTTCTTAAATTCTTTTTCTTCACTTTCGAAAATTCTTTTCGAAAGAATTTTGCCTTGATCCATGAGTCTTGGCCAAGCGCAGTAAATAGAGTTTCCTCTTCTCCATATGTTACGATGGACTTTGATAGAAATATTGTCACCTTGGGGCCAATGAGCTTTGCCGTCTGAAAGCTCTAAAAAGGGCTTGGCCCAAAAAAAACCAGCTCTCGGAACTAAAACGTCAATATTCCACTTAAAAGTGTAGCGTTTTCCATCACCCCCCGAACCCGCCCTGGTCATCTGATAATCTCGCCATAATTCAGTCGATTCACCCGTTGAATTATCAAAAGAATCTTGAATATCCTTTTGTATTTCTTCTGCCAAGAATAGATTCGTTCTTAAAACCGCTTCTAAACCATTAATTGGCTGCAGTGAGGTTGCATTAAGGGATATGGTTAACCTATCACCGGGATAAAAAATACCCCTGGGAGATATATCGTAGTTGAGATCAATGCGATGCGGCTGGACATATTCCATACTCATCTCATAGCTGGTATCATTCCGACACTCAATAGAATAAAAATTAGAATTTGGTTTTCAAACTGAATTCATGTCGAAAAAAGAGATGGTAGTGCAAAATTATAATTAACTTAATTTGATTTGAATCAACATCTCGGCTCTGATTTTATATTTCACATGCAATTTCCATTATCTGTCAGAGGAATATTACCTTTAGATTTTAAAAAAAATTTATCATTCCTATTAATATTTTTCTTTTTCGTTGTCTCTGTAATCGGTGCAGATCGCCCTAATATCATCCTTATCATAACTGATGATCAGGGTTACGGTGATATCGGTGCGCATGGAAACAAGATAATAAAAACTCCCAACCTGGATAATTTGCATAGTGAGTCGGTAAGACTGACTAATTACCATGTGGACCCCACTTGCTCTCCTACACGTTCGGCTTTGATGACAGGACGATATTCCACGAGAACAGGTGTCTGGCACACCATCATGGGCAGATCAATCATGGCTACAGACGAGGTCACTGTAGCAGAAATTTTAAGAGATAATGGATATAATACAGCCATGTTTGGGAAGTGGCATTTAGGGGACAACGCGCCGGCCAGGCCACATGACCAAGGATTTGAATACGCCCTTTACCATGGTGGCGGTGGCGTCTGGCAAACCCCTGATTATTATGGAAATGACTACTTCGACGATACTTATTTTGAAAATGGTAAACCAAAGAAGTTCACTGGTTATTGCACGGACGTCTGGTTTGACGAGGCAAGAAAATATATTCAAGAAAAGAATCAAGAAAAGGATCCTTTCTTTGTTTACATTTCCACCAATGCCCCTCACGGGCCATTTTGGGTCGATGAGAAATACAGTCAGCCATACAAAGACTTAGGTGTGGCATCCCCGATGAGTGAGTTTTACGGAATGATCACCAATATTGACGAAAATATAGGAAAATTGCGCCGGGATTTGAATGACTTGGGTATTGATGACAACACGCTTCTTATTTTCACAACCGACAACGGAACAGCTGCAGGAATTTCCAGAAATAAATCCGAAAACGCATGGAATGGTTTTAATGACGGTATGCGTGGCCAAAAAGGTTCTGCCTACGATGGAGGTCACCGAGTACCGTTCTTCGTCCACTGGCCTGATAATGGTTTATCCACTGGGAGAGACATTGAGCAACTAACAGCCCATATTGATGTCCTACCGACGTTGATATCTGCAGCAGGCATCAAAGGCTTTGACTCGCCTAATAGTATTGACGGAAGGAATCTCATGCCCTTAATGCGAGGTGCGAAGATAAAATTGTCTAGAACCTTATTCGTTCATTCACAGCGAATAGATCATCCTGTTAAATGGAAAACATCCTCAGTAATGACAGACCGGTGGAGGCTGATAAATGGGCTGGAGCTTTATGATATTGTCGCTGACCCTGGACAGATGTCCGATGTATCCGGAGCCAATGGCGAGGTCGTGGCTAAACTGCGCGGCGCTTATGACAAATGGTGGGATTCTATAAACACTAGATTTGAGGAATATGTCCGTATAAAAATTGGATCAAGTGCTGAAAACCCTTCACTAATCACCGCCCATGACTGGCATCCAGTAAAGATAAACGGCAAATTTTCCGGGGTTCCATGGAATCAAAACCACATTAAAAATCAGCCGTTTTTTAATGGGTATTGGGAGATTGAGGTCGCCTCAAAAGGAAGATACGAATTTATATTAAGACAGAAGCCAGCCCAAACTAACTTCATCATGAGCGCCAATAGAGCTGAAATAAAAATTGGTGGGAAAACCATGACCAGCGAGGTACCTTTAGGCGCAGACGGTGTGAGATTTCTTGTCGATTTGGATGCCGGCCCTACCTCGCTGATTACCAAACTGACTGATGCTAATGGAAAATCGAGAGGTGCTTTCTTTATCGAGGTTAGAAAGTTATAGTCCGAAAATTTGATTAATGCTGCGCGCTAGATTTGAATCCCAATCTAACCCAGCAAGCTTTCGATGAGTTCAGGGAAGGTTCTCAAGATACAAATCCATGGCTTGGCGAATGTTTTTCGGATTCAGCAAATCATTAGTTTCGTATGCGATGATACCCATAGACTCCATGTCCTGCGGTCTGTTAGATACATGATCTATATAAAGGATATCATCAAATTCCAGACCATGAGATTTCTTTAAATCTTTAATTTGGTTTTTCGGGGAATCGGTAGTGATGGAAACGATTTGGAAATAGGACTCAAGATCCAGATCCCTCAAAAGCTGCCTAGCGATATCGGACCTAGCCGTCGAACACAAAACGCACAAGACGATGTCCTGATCAAAAAGCCATTGGAGTCCGATTTTTGTCTTCTCAGCAACTCTAACAGGATTGTCGTTGCTGTCGTAAACTTCATTTGCATCTCTTTCAAAAGGGGGACAGAGTTGGGTGAAAGATGGCCCACCGCAGTCCAAAATACATCTATCAAGTCCTAGAACGACCAATTTTGGTTTTGATCCCTCCAATGATTCTAATTCCGCGTGCTTTTTGTCCAACATGTAACGAGACAGAACCTGCTGCAACACGTGATATGCATCAAGATTTTTTTGAATCCCATCGCGAATCCCCATTCACATGAGGCTTCCATGTGTCCTTATTTTAGATTTAAAAATTAAGTTTCTATAAAAAATTGCCGTAAATTACTGGTATTACATCACTTTAAGCTAGTTTTTTGTGCTAAGTAACTCAATCACCTGGCTTGCGATTTTTTAAATAAGTGAAATGATAATTACATTAATTATTTAGTATGAAACAAAGATATCATTATAAAACTATCTTTAGCCGGGTCCTTTCAACCCTCGCTATATTCCAATTTATGGCCGTTTGCGCCTTTGGTCAGGCTCCCAAACCACCCGGGGCGCCCCCAGCTTCGGCCCCAAAACCCCAATACCCTCCCTACCAAAAGGTTTTTGAAGGTTACAAAGAGGTCACATCCCGGGGGGCCGATATGCCAAGTTTAATGTCTATTTGGACACGGAAAAAAGATGGGCAAATGTTGGCGGCCTTCAGCGCCAAACATATGAGGTCTCGATATTACATAGCGCTCACAGTGGCAAGCGGTGAAACATACGCCGGTCTCCAGGCAGGCGAAATATATGGTTACTGGAAGCAATATGACAAAAGACTGGCATTCGTTGTTCCGAATCTTGAAGTAAGGTCTTCGGGAGAAAAAGAGGCTAAAATGTCCGTAAACAGGCTTTTTACAGATAGAGTGCTTTTCGATGTGCCTATCATCACTATGCTGCCAAAATGGGGGCCTGTCATTGATATGGACTCTCTTCTCGTTGGAAAAGCATCTACGTTCTTCGGATTCAGCGTTCGCCCACAGCTTTCTTCGATAAAAACTGCTGAGGCCTTTCCTGGAAATGTTGAATTGGCATTCGAAGCACCAAATGCTTCCGGGCTTCTAAAAACACTGCATTATTCAATCAGCACGATTCCATCAAATACGGGATACAAGCCAAGAAAAGCCGATGAAAGAGTTGGTTATTTTGTGACCTACTTTAATGACTATGGCAAATACTCTGACGATGAAAACGTTGTGAGGTATATAAATCGGTGGAATCTTCAGAAAGCGGATCCAAAGTTGGCGGTTAGCCCGGTCAAGAATCCTATCATCTTTTACATCGAACATACTACTCCTGTTCGCTACAGGCGATGGGTCAGGGATGGTGTTCTTAAATGGAACAAAGCTTTTGAAAAAGTAGGCCTCGCTGATGCCATTGAAGTGAGATACCAGGACGCCACGACAGGTAACCATATGGAAAAGCACCCGGAGGACGTCCGATATAATTTTGTTCGTTGGCTCAACAATAACGTCGGCACAGCCATTGGGCCAAGCCGCGTGGATCCTAACACAGGGCAAATTCTAGATGCAGATATCATCCTTACTGATGGATGGATCCGTCACTATTGGAAACAATTTCATAAAGTGCTCCCTGATATAGTGACCGAAGGCTTTTCTCCTGAAACACTATCTTGGCTCAATCAAAACCCACAATGGGATCCCAAAGTCCGTTTGGCCCCCCCGTCCCAGAGAAACCATTTAATGGCGTTGAGTCGGAAGATTGGAGCACTCCCCTATGGTGGCCATTCTATTGCCGACAATCCTAACAAACTTTTAGGTGATCAAGAATATGATGGCCTATCCGGTCGCACGAGCCAAGTAAATGGGATGTGCCGCGCAGCGGAATGCAAATCTATGGACATAGCAATGATGCGCTTCCTTGCATACCTTGAAGAAGAGGAAGAAGAGGAAGAAGAGGAAGAAGAAAACAAAAAGAAAGACAAAGATGCGGACTCCGAAGAAAAAGAAGACAAGGTCAAAAAGGCTGCCCCGAAGAAAAAGAAATCTTTGCTCGACGGAATTCCTGAAGATTTTGTCGGCCCACTCATTGCAGAATTAGTTGCTCACGAAGTGGGGCATACTTTGGGACTTCGCCACAACTTTAAAGCATCAAGTGTCTACACTAGAGATGAGATTAATAGTGACGAGATCAGAGGCAAGAAGCCGTATGCCAACTCCGTCATGGATTACCTGCCCGTCAATATGAAAACCAAATCTGACAAACAGGGTGGTGACTTCACCATGATTGATATAGGAGAATATGATATGTGGGCTATCGAGTTCGGCTACACACCTTCAAGCAATCCCAAAGATCTCAAGAAAATTCTAAGCAGAGCTTCTGAGCCAGGTTTGGCTTATGGCACAGACGAAGATACCTATGGGCCTGATCCTTACGCGAGACGTTACGACTTTGCGAAAGATACTCTGAGCTACGCAAAGAACCAAATTGAATTGGCTAACTACCACAGGGAAAGAATTTTGGATAAGTATGTCAAAGAAGGAGAAAGTTGGTCCAAAGCGAGACAAGGGTATGAAATGACTCTCTCCTTCCAAGCCCGTTCATTGAGCATGATGGCTAACTGGATAGGCGGGGCCTTCCTTCACCGTGATAAGAAAGGTGATCCTAATGGACGGGAGCCAATAGAAGTCGTCCCAGCCAAGGATCAGATTGAAGCTTTGGATTTTGTCATTGAAAATTCATTTGTTGATAAAGCTTTTGGCTTGAGCCCAAAGTTATTGAGACACCTTGCTCTGGACAAATGGTGGGACAGCTTTGGCCCATTCGATGAACCTGCATGGCCAGTCCATGATCGCATCGAAGGTATCCAATCTTCTGTTCTTACCATGGTTCTCAACCCAAGCACATTAGGTAGAGTCTATGACAATGAGCTAATTTCTGACGAAGATGATGAGGTTTTAACACTTCCCGATGTCATGAGTAAAATTACATCCAATATCTTTATGGAATTGGAAGAAGTTAATGACGATGAAAAATACACTTCCAGGAAGCCGCTAATCTCTTCACTTAGGAGAAATCTACAATCCGAATATTTGGATCGCCTAATCCAGTTTGCGACACGCTCAAGGATGGCAGGTCCATCATCCAAGGCCATAACATCTCTTAGTCGTCTGCACTTGAGAAAGGTCAATAGTAAGATTGAAAATCTCCTTGAAAATAAAAATCTGGACGACTACACGTACGCGCACCTAACAGACTCACAGGCCAGAATCAAAAAGGCTCTCGATGCGCTCTTCGTAATGTGAAAAAATCGATAGATTTTAATTAGTCCCATTTCCATAATTCAAACAGTGCGCCTGAGTTAGCAACTCAAGGCGCACTTTTTATTAGCGGACTAACCTGTGACAAATACGATTGTGCTGTCCTTTTCTTGTAGATTTTCCCAGTAAAAAAATGGAGTTCAGGATGTAAGTATGGATCACAAATCTATTTCCAAGAGCGAGATGACTAAATCCGTATGGCCCTTGCAGTGAGCTCGTACACTGCGCCATTCGACAATAAATTGTCATGGGTTGATTATTTGTCGAAAATTTTGTGGTGTATTTGGCAAATTCTTTTCTCTCCAGTAATGACCTGAGTTGACGTTCCCGCCCTGTAGTCGATAGTATTAGTGATCATCTCAAACCAAAACCTCAAGAAGCACACACTTAATCATGATCATTGATCGACTTGAAACACAGGCTCTTAGAATATTGTGCGTCAGCATGCTGCTTCAGGCATCACAATATGCTTTTGGAAATGAATTAGAGTTCTTTGAAAATAAAATTCGTCCAGTATTAGTTGCTGAATGTTATGAATGTCATAGTGATCAAAAAATTAAAGCTGGGTTGAGGTTGGACTTCAAGGGAGGGATTGACGAGGGAGGAGATTCTGGTGCGCTCATCGATTTTAAGAATCCTGAAAATAGCCTGCTGATTAAAGTACTAAGGCATGAAATAGAAGACTTAGAAATGCCAAAAGATGGAGCGAAAATCGACTCCGGCGTGGTTGACGACTTTGTATTTTGGATTAGTAAAGGAGCTCAAGATCCGAGAGTTCGTGCTCCCGAATTTAATAAAGAAGAGAATAAACAGGAGGATAATTGGAAAGCCACCCTGGAATTTCGGAAATCGTGGTGGAGCTTCCAGGAAGTCTCAAAACCTCAAGTTCCATCAGTCGACAATCAGGGGTGGTCATGGAATTCCGTAGATAAATTTTTACAAAGCTCATGGGAGGGAAAAAATTTTGAAGAACCAAAGGATGCCTCTCTTGAAATTATTGCGAGGCGACTATACTTGGTTCTCACGGGGCTTCCTCCTTCTCAAAACGACATCGAAAGATTTGTCGAGTTGGGCTCAAACAACCGCCAAGAGGCCATTGAAAATACTGTGGATCAATTGCTGAGCTCGGATCGTTTTGGCGAAAAATGGGCCCGTCATTGGATGGATTGGTTTAGGTATGCGGGCACACACGGAAGTGAGGGTGACCCGGCCATTCCAGAAGCCTGGAGATACAGAGATTACTTAATAAGGGCCTGGAATGAGGATGTTCCCTACGATCAACTCGTAAGAGAACACATCGCGGGTGACCTTCTCGAAAATCCTAGAATTAATGAAGAGCTCGGGGTTGTTGAATCCTCTTTTGGTCCCGGCCAGTACAGGATGGTATTACATGGTTTTGCCCCAACAGATGCACTCGACGAACTCGTACGTTTTACCGACAACCAAATCGATACCATTTTCAAATCGATGCAGGGTTTGACCGTTTCATGTGCCCGATGCCATAACCATAAATTTGACCCCATTAGCCAGGAGGATTTTTATGGGCTTTTCGGAGTTATGGCATCCACCCGCCCCGCCCTCGTGACAGTCAATTCACCAGAAAACAAATACAAAAATTTTGAAAAACTAAACCAAATTAAGAAATCCATCAAATCCAAGTTAATTGCCAATTGGCAAAATAATCTAAGGGACTTATTAGAGGATAAACCAAAAGCAGTAGCGATTCTGAGTGATTGGAGCAAAGAGCATAAAGGCCTTTTGCAGCCTGGTTTTGTCTTTAAACAAATTCTTCAAGAAAAAGACCAGGATAAACGCCTCATGCTGTGGAAAGGTTTTCAGGCAGAGATCGAGGAAAGCAAAGAAAAAGTAAATCAAAGATACGTCGTTAATGATGGCTTTCCTGTTTGGGATTTTGAGAATACTCCTCAAACCAATGGAGATTGGTTTAAAGATGGTCCTTCATTAGAAAATGGGGCAGCTAAAAATGGGGCCTTTGCCATCGATTTGGACGGTGATGGTATACTCCAAGGGGTTTACCCTGCCGGGTATTATTCCCACTTAATTTCCACCAAGCACAGAGGTCTCTTTGAATCTCCAAAGTTTCGGGTCATGGGGGGGCGTGTATTTCTAAGGGTGCAGGGTCAACGGAACGCGAGTGCTCGATATGTTATTCAGAACTATCCAAGAAATGGAACCGTTTACCCGACCATGCGAATTAACAATCCCGATGCAAGGTGGATGAATCAAAACCTAAATTATTGGGAAGGCGATGACGCGCACATAGAGATTGCGACCTCTGCTGATCAACCAGTTTTGGCTAGGGTAAATGAGTCGAGATCGTGGTTCGGAGTCACTGATGTTATACTCGTGCCGGACGGGAAGCCCACACCGAGAGACGAAGCATATGAATTCTCGGGCCCTCTTTTCTCGCACGGCAATAAGAGCATTGAACCAGCGCGTGATATCAAAACTTTAGCAGGCCATTACCTCACAACCATATCTTCAATTCTTTCAAAATGGTCCTCGGAATCCGAATCTATTTCTTCTAACGAAGCACGTTTTTTAGCGGAATTTATCGGGTCTGAACTTCTGCCCAATAATCGCAATCAAGATATTGAGCTAAATGCATTGGTTGGAAATTATCGAAAACTTGAGTCTCAGATCCCATTACCAATCAGGGCACCCGGTGTGGTGGAGGGCACTCCGTTGGAGCAATCCTTAATGGTTCGTGGTAATCACAAAAAGCTCGGCCAAGTTGTTCCCCGAAGGTTTTTAGAAGTTTTTGGAGCAAAAAAATTTACCTCTAAAAATTCAGGTCGCCTTGAATTGGCAGAGGCCATATTGGATCCGTCTAATACATTGACCTCCAGGGTTATTGTCAACAGGCTGTGGCATTATATTTTTGGTAAGGGCATAGTGGCGACTCCAGATAATTTCGGCCGATTAGGTGAGAAACCTTCTCACCCTAAACTGTTGGACTACCTTGCTAATGAAATTCAAAATTCTCGTTGGTCGATGAAATCTGTTATCCGCCAGCTCGTCACCAGTAGATCATTCCAATTGACCAGCTCCGGCTCTCCAGCAAACCTGAAGAAAGACCCCGGAAATAAATATCTGACGCGGTTTAATGTGCGAAGGCTTGATGCGGAATCTATACGAGATTCCATCCTTGAGTCGAGTGACAATCTAGATGAGACAATGTATGGCCCTCCCGCAGGAAATGACTCAAATAGAAGGAGTATCTATCTCAGGGTTGTTCGAAACAGACTTCATCCCTTCCTTTCCAGTTTTGATTTTACGGCACCTTTTGTGACTTTGGGGGCGCGAGAAATTACAAATGTTCCTGCACAATCACTTCAAATGATGAATAGTCCATTTGTCATATCAGCCTCGCAAACGTTAGCTGATGGAGCCCGGGGTCTCAGTGGAAAACCTTCAACCCATAATCTCTCCGTTGTTAATCGTATTTTCCTCAACGTTCTGAAAAGGCGACCAACCGATAATGAGGTGAAGATGACCGTTGATTGGTTAGATTCTCGAAAGGAACTAGCAAAATCTACCGAAATAACCTCTCAGAAAATTAAGGCTGAAATTTCAAATCTAAATCAAAGGATCGAAGATATCCATAAACTTGCGCTCGATGAGTATTCAAAATCTTCTGAAGTTAAGCCGATCGAGGAATCCATACCCATCCCTGAACCTCTTGTGGTATGGGATTTCTCATCAGACAAAGGGTGGAAAACCTCTGAAAACCCCTTGGATTTGACTGGGGATGTTCAGGTCGTTGATGGCGCGCTTGTCTTGGATGGGACGGGATATGCGAAGTCACAGGTGTTTCCAAATCGGGTCCGAGAAAAAACATTATCTGCTTTAATTAGTATTCAGGACACGAACCAAAGAAGTGGGGGCGTCGTGACTGTTGAGAATGGGTCAGGAGGTGTCTTTGATTCAATTGTCTACGCTGAAAGGCAGGCCAAAAAATGGATGGCAGGAAGTGAACATTTGAAGCGATCACAAGATGTAGGTGGCCCTGATGAAAAACCCTCTGAGTCTTCTTCCCCTCTTCATTTAGCAATCACATACGGGTCGGACGGTAAAATTTCAATCTACAGAAATGGGATACCCTACGGAAAATCCTACAATTCTGGTCCACCTGTTGTTTATGAATCCAATGATTGGAGGGTCGTTTTGGGTTTGAGGCATTCTCCAGACAGCCCACAAAAACGATTCCGCGGAAAAATTCATATGGCCTCAGTTTTTGATAAAGTGCTTAGCCCAGAGCAGATTAGATTCATAGGTAACGGCGATAGCTCATATTTTATTTTGAAAAATAGTTTAGAGGCTTTGCCTGAGCACAAAAAGCTTCAACTCGATAATCTGAAAACCAAATTGAAACTTTGCAGTGCTCAACTAAGAGAGTTGGAAAAACAGATTGGGCAACACCCAGACCCCATTAGAGATTTGGCCCAGTCGCTACTGAATACCAAAGAGTTTCTCTTTCTTTACTAATGAGGAATTTCAAATAATTCGAGCAATCAAAATATCAAAAAGATAAAATGAAGAGTTTAATTAGAAATGGATACGACCAAAGATCCAGCCTGAGTCGCAGAGATGTCTTAAGAAATTGCTCTACAGGATTTGGATGGATGTCGCTGTGCGGTTTGGCTGGGCTTCAGAATCAAGTCCTTGCGCGCGGTAGTTCAGTTCCAGCCCCAGCTCCAAGGCCTCATTTTCCGGCAAAAGCAAAAAGTGTAATCTTTTGTTATATGTCAGGTGGAGTGAGCCAAGTTGATACCTTTGATCCCAAACCAAGATTGACTAAGGACCATGGTAAACCCATGCCAGTCCGTGTTGAAAGGACCCAATTTAATAACAACGGAAATATTATGGGCAGCCCATATAGTTTCAGAAAATATGGACAATCTGGTATTCCAGTGAGCTCTATGTTTCCTCATATTGCAGAGTCCATTGATGAGATAGCCGTTATTCGCTCGATGACGACCACTGTGAATGAGCATGCTCAAGGAAATTATGCATTCCATACCGGCTTTCCTTTCATGGGCTACCCAAGTGCTGGCGCGTGGGTCAATTACGGCCTGGGGAGCGAAAATCAGGACCTACCGGGATTCGTTGTCCTTCAATCAGGTGGTGCTCGAGTTCCTCATGGAGGGGTCGGACTTTTCTCAAATGGGTATCTTCCCGCAAAATTCCAAGCATCTATCATCCAGGGAGATAAAGACCCCTCAATCCCAAATATCAAACCTTCACAATTTCCGACAATACAAAGAGACAGATTGGGCTTTGTGCAAGCATTAGATCGGAATTTTCAAAAATCCCACAACCTTTCTGACGATACATCGATAGAGGCCGCCATTTTGAACTACGAGAAGGCATTTAAAATGCAGTCGGCAGTTCCTGAGCTCGTGGATATTTCTGGCGAAACTGAGGCCACAAGAAAGCTCTACGGCTTAGACCACTCAAATGGAGTCACTGCTGCTTATGGTCAGCAGTGCTTATTGGCGCGCCGGCTTGTCGAACGCGGGGTTAGGTTTGTCGAGTTGAGTTGTTTGCCCGAGCGACTTGGTGGTGGCCAAGCTCCAAATCCCTGGGATCAGCACGGAAATCTGAAATCCGGGCACTCGAATATGTCCTTGCAGGTGGACCAGCCTATCGGAGGCTTGCTCAAAGATTTGAAATCAAGAGGTCTGCTCGATTCAACTCTTGTGGTCTGGGCTGGTGAATTTGGAAGAACACCATTTAGTCAAGGGAGCAATGGTAGGGATCATAATCCGTACGGTTATTCTGTATGGATGGCCGGTGGCGGAATTAAAGGAGGTAGTATTTATGGCGCGACTGATGAGCTGGGGTATCACGTCATAGAAAATAAAACAACCCCTTATGATTTATGGGCCACGGTTCTCCATCAGCTGGGTCTGAATCATGAAGATCTTACATATAGATTCGGTGGCCGAGATCTGAGACTGACTGACGTCCATGGCCGCGTTATTCGCGATTTGGTTTCCTGATTGATCATAATGAGAAATTTTTTCATTAAATGAAAATCTCAGAGCCATTTGAGAATCAAAAACTTAGAGAAATATCGATCTAAATCCCATTGTTCAGGAAAAAAAATAAGTTGCTATATTGACAGTAACATCGGATGGTTTTCTTGGTTAGTGTCCAAATTGTGGCATGAAATAGTCCTATTTTGGG
>CBFHOE010000001.1:426382-437335 GCA_965657355.1 Limisphaerales bacterium
CTATCTCGCTCCTGAAAAATGTTTTTATTTAGAGAAGAATTCGGATCACCGGAATTAACCATGATACGTGAAAAAGATCAGGTTGTCCTCAACATAGATATCCCAGAATACGGGTTAGCAGCCGGGGACATCGGTGCGGTCATTATGGCCAATCCAGGCGAAAACTCGATTAAAGTAAATTTTTTCACTTTAAGGGGCGATCTGGTCGTTTCTGCCGAGCTCCAGAGAAGTGATGTACGCAACATCCAGGACCGTGAGATAGCCCACGTTCGTGCTATTGTCAAAGATAGCGGCGAAGAGGAAATCTCGGATAGCCCCAATTCGAGGAACTAACCCCTTCCCATATATTATCGAAGATTTAATTTAAATCTTCATTTTAAAGGTGGATTGAGAGTCCAGGGAAAGTGCGAATTCTGCCATCCATTGACACACGAGTTCTAAATCTCCCAAATGAATCATTTCGACAGGTGAATGCATATATCTGTTGGGCAGACTAATTAAACCACATGGAATCCCTCCTCTTGTCCAAAATAAAGCGTCCAAATCAGTGCCGCTTGTATTTGAAGAAGCTTCCAGCTGATGAGGTATCTTTGCTTTGTCCGCTACTTCTCTAAGCCTTTCGAGAACAACTTGGTGGTTGCCCCCGCCCATGGTCAACGTCGGTCCTTCTCCGAGATAAATTTCACCGTGGGCTTCTTTGCTGACAGTGGGGTAATCGGTTGCATGGGTGACGTCTGTAATTATGGCGACATCCGGGTTGAGATGGTAGCCAATTTGTCGTATGCCCAAACAACCAACTTCCTCCATGATATTTGAGACGGCACAGACTTCGACTTCTAATTTCTGTTTGTTCTCTGAAAGAATTCTCAGGGCTTCTGCAACTGAGAAAGTACCTGTTCTGTTATCAAAGGCCCGAGCTACTGCTATGTCTTCATTCAATTGCTTGAAGTTTTCATCTACGGTGATCATGTCCCCAATCTGAATTATTTTGAGAGCCTCTTGCTTACTCGAGGCTCCTATATCAATGAAGAGATCGGAAATTTTTGGAGGTTTATTGGCAGAGGCATCCCCTTTGGATAAGTGCGGAGCGACGCATCCGACGACGCCGTAAACCGGCCCGTTAGAAGAATGGATGACAACCCTTTGAGCCGGCATAATTCCCGGGTTAATTCCACCAATTTTTCGCACATAAATATATCCCTTTTCAGTGACGTAACTTACGGTCATGGTGATTTCATCTGCATGACCTGCTAGAACAATCTTTAGTTTAGCTCCGGGATTTAGTCGTGCGACGACATTTCCATAATCGTCGGAATCGACCTCATCTGCGTATTTCTCAACGTATTCTTTCCAAACCTTTTGGCCGCGAAGTTCTCGACTGCATGGGCTGGGCGTATTGACTAACTTTTCAAGAAATTCAAGAGATTGCTTTCTCATACTACATTTATGAGATAAAGATGAGCCTTCGAAAATAAAATTCGATCACGAATTCTGCCCAATGATTAATGAAAGAAAACGAAATTTAGACCTTTTTGGTAATCTCACTCGTGTGGTTATTAAGTTGGGTACTGGAATTTTGACGAACTCAGCAAATCAAATCGACTTCGCCCAAATCGATGCATTTGCGGCTCAATCTGCCTTTTTGAAAGAGCGAGGGATAGACGTGATTATTGTTTCCTCTGGTGCCGTGGGCGCGGGAATGGGGACGCTCGGATTTCAATCACGTCCCACTTCTCTTGGCGAACTGCAAGCATGTGCAGCACTCGGGCAAGTTAGGCTTATGCATGCTTATTCTGAGGCATTCAAAAAACACGGAATTCATGTAGCTCAAGTTTTACTCACCCACGAGGACCTTAAGCACAAAGACCGGCATCTAAATGCTCGAAATACATTAGAGAGTTTGCTTGGCTCTGGAGCCGTTCCAATCGTCAATGAAAACGACGCTGTTTCTTTCACGGAGTTGCAGTTCGGTGATAATGACAAGCTCAGCGCATTGGTGGCGTGTCTTTTGCCGGCTGATTTGCTTGTTATCTTAACCTCTGCCGATGGCCTTATTGAGAATTTTGGCTTGGATAATGAGAGGCGAATAAACACCGTTGAAAAAATAAATGATGATATTTTTTCCTTAGCTAAAGGAACGACTAGCGCCACAGCAAAAGGGGGAATGAGAACAAAAGTTGAGGCTGCAGAAATTGCGACCCATGCTGGACTTCCCTTGTTTATAGGGCCAGGTCGAGACCATAACGTTTTGAATAAGTTTTTATCCGGTGAAAATATTGGAACTCTTTTTATTCCTAACACAAAAAAATTAAAATCGCACAAAAGATGGATTGCTTTTTATCACCACCCATCGGCCTCAATTCATGTCGATGAGGGAGCAGAAAAAGCCTTGCGAAAGAGTGGTAAAAGCCTTTTGTTGCCTGGGATAAAATCTCATAATGGTTCCTTCAAAAAAGGAGATGTCGTAAAGATTTGTGACCTGGATGGTAAGGAATTTGCACGAGGTGTGGTGGATTGCTCTGCCGAAAAATTAAACAAGAAGCACTCATCTGATAATGGTGAAATTATTATTCATCGAGACCATCTTGTTCTCTTGTAATTTTTCAAGGACATAATGGAGGAATCCACTCGCTTCATATTAATCGACGTAGTAGGATTTAATGCCAGTGAGAGAAATACTTGAGTCCCAAAAACCAATTGACCAATTAAAGGAAGTCATGGCGCGTCTCAGGGCTCCAGGTGGATGCCCTTGGGATCAAAAGCAAAACCACAATTCCATCAAGGCGCATGCCATAGAAGAGGTTTATGAGCTTGTGGATGCCATTGAAGCCGGCGATGACAAAGAAATGAAAGAAGAGCTGGGTGACCTCCTATTGCAAGTGATTTTTCATAGCCATCTTGCCAGTGAAAGAAATGTTTTTGATTTTGATCAAGTGACCATTGGTATCGTGGAAAAACTCATCCGCAGGCACCCGCACGTATTTGGAGATGATAAATCAGCTGACAACGCTGAAAAGGTTCTCACTCAATGGGAAAAGATCAAGCTAAGTGAAAAAGTAGGAACCGATCATCAAAGAGATTCTGTGCTTGATGGAATACCCAATCACCTGCCAGCCTTGGCAAAAGCCGAAAAATTAGTCAAGAAAGCTCGAAAATCTGGCTTTTTAAACCCTGAATATCAAGGCCCATGGGCAGGGCTTTCTCAAGATGAGGTCGCAAGCCAGCTCTTCGACTTGGTAAACTACGCCCAAGCATCTGGATTTCACCCAGAAGAAATGCTTCGCTCCAAGTTAGCCGAAAAGGAGTTGGAATTCAGAGAGATCGAGGAACAAAAATCTAGCGATCAAAATTGAACTTCGCGACTGTAAGTTTGTTTTAGCGGATGGTATTCCTGTTTGCCATCCACGTAAAACGCGACCCATTCTGATAAACGTCTACCAAATCTTTGGCAGGTTTTGATTTCCGCATCTGTTCTTGGTTTACCTGCACATACAGCCCCGTAATGGGCTGTCATTTTCTTTCCTGCATAGTCTGTCAATCCAAAAACTAAAAACCCAAAGTTAATAAGAATGCTGGAAAGCGCTTGGCAAGCGACTTCCGAACCTCCCCCCCATCCACCACTTGATGAAAAAACGCAGCCTATTTTACCATCAAGGTTGAGCCACTCGGGGGTTGCCACTTCATCCCACCATTTTTTCATTTCCCATGAGACACAGCCAAGATTAGTTGGGGAGCCCAAAGCGATGCCGTCGCACCATTTAAGATCATCAACTTTTGCATCGCCTGTGTTTTTGAGTCTGACTTCCATTCCCGGTATCTCGCGAGCGCCATCGGATATTTTTTCGGCCATAGACTGAGTGTTGCCCGTGCCGCTTTGGTATAAAACGAGTATGTTTCCCATAGTTTATAAAAGAAGAAGTGATTGTGAGGATTCTCTTATCCGTGCTTTTGATCTTAAATTTTTTCCAACTAGTCAAACCATTCGTCATCTGGATCAAATGCTGGAATTGGGATATTTAAAATTTTTAATTTTCCTTTTGCTCGGTGGCGACAGCCTGGTTTGATGAAAATGGATGTCAACGGTTTTAAGGCATGAACTTGTCCATCGAGTTCAATTTCACCCTCTCCTTCCAATACAACGTAAATTTCGGTCATTTTTTTGTGATAGTGGACTTTTGAGTCCTTTTCTATATCCACTACGTGCACAGTCGCTAATTCATTATCCCCATCATCGAAAGACCTTCTCGCCCAACCACACGGGCACCTGGTAGGTTCAACTTCATCCAGTTGTGATATCATGAAATTTGCCATTCTTATACTATCCACACTCAAGTAAGATTTTCCAATCACTCTCTATTTTGCGCGCTCCATAGCTTTAGGTATCAAAATTAAGTTGTTTTTTATTAAAAAACGCTTGTGAAATTTTTCACAAGCTGGCAGATTTCGACCCGAACGCATTCAATTTAAGTTCAGTTATTTATTAAATCGATGTCATTTAGAAGCATTCTGCTCACTTTCCTTTTTATGATGTCCCGCGGCATTTCTTTTGCTGCTGAGGACGGAGGTCACCATGGATTGACTGCCTACCCCATGGAAGCCTTTAAACTAGGCCCATTGATAATTACAAATTCAATGGTTGTCACCATCTTAGTGGCCGCATTGATCGTCATTTTCGCTCAGCTCGCCACCAAGAATATGAAAATGGTTCCCACAGGACTCCAAAATTTTGCTGAATGGCTGGTGGAGTCACTTTACAACTTCTTAGAAGGCATCATGGGGCCAGAACTTGTCAAAAAGACATTTTGGTTTTTTGGATCTTTATTCATTTTTATACTGGCCACAAATTGGTTTGGCTTAATTCCGGGCATTGGAACCGTTGGCTGGATGCAGGATGGTCATTTTATTCCCTGGCTACGCGGGGGTAATGCCGACTTGAACATGACCTTGGGTATGGCAATGGTTTTCTTCGTTGTGTGGTTTATCTGGGCTATTCAAGCCAATGGCGTCGTTGGTTTTCTCAAGCACATATTCATGCCTACAAAAGTTCACTGGTTGATTATGATCATTTTCTTTGCTGTCGGCATCATTGAAGTTGTGTCTATTGCCATGAGGCCTGTGGCTCTCAGCTTTCGTCTCTATGGAAACGTTTTTGCTGGCGAAAATATGCTGGAAACTATGCTTCACATGAGTAGTGGTTTCGGCGGACTTCTTGCCCTCCCGTTTTACTTTCTGGAACTACTCGTTGGAATTATTCAAGCCATGGTCTTTGTGCTCCTGACAGCATTATTTACGACAACCATGTGCTCCCATGCTGATCATGATCACGATGAGCATGGCGAAGATCATGATCACACCAACGATACAAAGGCTGCAGAAGGCGTATCGACTCACTGATCTAAAAAAATTTAGCAAGTGGACCATGCGCAGAAAGTGTGGGACTTGCTTCAAACTGCTAACATAAAAAAAATAAATAAATATGACACTACTTCCTCTACTTGGAGAAATTACTGGCCAAATTCACATCGGTTTGGCTGCCCTCGGTTCTGCTATTGGCGTGGGACTTATCGGTTTCAAAGCTTCTGAAGCTACAGGACGCAATCCTGGTGCTGCGACACCAATTTTGGTTATCAGTATTATTTTAGCGGCTCTTGCCGAAGGTATCACATTCTTTGCTATCTTCCTTTCATAAAAGAGCATCCATATATTTTTTGAAATAAACGGGGCTTCGGCCCCATATTAAATTTATTACGACTTTATTGAATCAAATTTCTGAAATGTGGGATTCTTCCAAAATACTCATTGCTGCGGCTGACCAACCGGGTGGAGACTCAAGCGAGGCCACCGAAGGAACACAAAATCCGATTGAAACGATTTCCGAGACTTTTCATTTGAATTGGGAGCTTTTCATACCCCAAGTCATAGTCTTCGGAATTGTTATTGTGGTCCTCAAACAATTTGCTTTCGGGCCAATCCAAAAGATGCTTGCCGAAAGAAGCCAGATGATTGCTGAATCCCATGAGAATTCTCTCAAAATCAAAACTGAATTAGCTGAAGCTGCTGCTACCCGCAAACAGATTATCGAAGAAGCCAGTGCCCAGGCCAATAAAATTATCGAAGAAGCTAGGCAAGCCGCGAACCAGGTGCGGGAGACCGAAACACAGAAAGCTGCTTCCGCTGCAGAAGAAATTATTAGCAAAGCTAGAGTTGCCGCTGAATCTGACAGGGACCAACTTCTTGATGACCTAAGAAAAGAAGTCGGTCAGTTAGTCGTTCAGACAACAACTCAGGTCGTCGGAAAAGTTCTCTCAGACTCTGACAAGAAGCGTTTGGTTGATGAGGCTAATAAAAGCATTGCTGCATAGGGCTAGGTAATTTTAGCGAAGCTATAATGAAAGTTGGACGACAAGCCAGAAAAGACGCGAAAGCATTATTTAATGCTTGCCTGAATAATAAGGGCGGGCTAACTGAAACCCGAGTTAAGAAAGTCGTGAAGGCTCTTCTCGGTGACAAACCTCGAGGCTATCTAGCGATATTAACACATTTTCACAAACTGGTTAGGCTAAAACTCGCTGAAAATACGGCAACCGTTACAACAGCGGACCAATTAACCGAAGAACAAGCCGGAGAAATACAAAAATCTATATCCGAGAAGTATGGGAAGGATTTGAAATTCCAACTCAAGGTGGATCCGAAACTAATCGGCGGGGCCAGAATTCAGATCGGCAGTGATGTTTTTGATGCGAGCATCAAGGCTAGACTCGATAAACTAAGACAAGCATTTTAAAAACTTTATATTCTTTATAGTACAGATTTAATTTAAGACTCTTACCAAAAAATGAGTAACCTCCTTCAAGAAATAGAATCCCAAATCTCAGGCGCTAAGTCTGATGTTACCAAATCAAATGTTGGAACCGTAACCGAGGTCGGTGACGGTGTCGCCAAAATTGAAGGCCTATCAGACGCTATGGCCAACGAAATGCTTGATTTCGGTGACGGGATCGTTGGTCTCGCCCTCAACCTCGAAGAGGCTGAGGTTGGCGCTATCATCCTCGGTGACTATACAAGTATCGCAGAAGGGCAAGAAGTCAGGACCACGGGACGCCTACTCGAAGTTCCAGTCGGAAAAGAACTTCTGGGACGCGTAGTTGATTGCTTGGGACAACCTATCGATGGCAAAGGAGCTATCGACTCGAAAGCAGCTTATCCTGTCGAAAAAATTGCACCAGGCATCGTAAAGAGAAAGTCAGTTAGTCAACCCCTCCAGACTGGGATTATGGCTGTTGATGCTATGATTCCGATCGGAAGAGGTCAGCGTGAATTAATAATTGGGGATCGATCTACAGGTAAGACTACTATAGGTGTCGACGCAATGATCAGTCAGGCCAAAGCAAATAAAGCTGCTGAGGAATCTGGGGATACAAGCCATCGTCCTGTCTACAATATTTACGTTGCTGTTGGTCAAAAACAGTCAAATGTTGCACGTGTTGTCAACGAACTTGAAAAAGCAGGTGCCCTGGAATACACGATAGTTGTCGTCGCTGCTGCCTCTGACTCCGCCACCAACCAATATCTCGCCCCATTCGCCGGAGCTGCTATGGGTGAGTGGTTTATGGATAATGGCATGGACGCACTCATCATCTTCGATGATTTGTCCAAACATGCTGTGGCCTACAGAGAAGTTTCACTCATTCTTAAAAGACCTTCCGGCCGAGAAGCTTACCCTGGTGATGTTTTCTACCTTCATAGCAGACTTCTCGAACGCTCTGCTCGAGTTGGTGAAAAATACGGTGATGGATCACTCACTGCCCTGCCTATCATTGAAACACAAATGGGTGATGTATCGGCCTATATTCCAACGAATGTTATTTCAATCACAGACGGACAAATCTACCTGGAAACGGATTTGTTCTACCAAGGTATACGACCTGCGATTTCTGTTGGCCTATCCGTCTCACGTGTGGGCTCTGCGGCTCAGATAAAGGGAATGAAAAAGGTGGCTGGTCGCATCAAACTCGATCTCGCCCAGTTCCGCGAGTTGGCTGCTTTTGCTCAGTTCGGATCTGACTTGGATGCCAAGACACAGGCACAGCTTGAGCGCGGTAAAAGAATTGTTGAGATTTTCAAGCAACCACAATACAACCCCTACCCGGTTGAGGAGCAGGTCGTTATTCTTTGGTCCGTGCAACAAAATTACTTTGACAATGTCGCTGTCGAAAACGTGAAGGACTTTCAAAATAAACTCGTTGAATTCTTCCGAACAAGGAAATCAGATATCCTTTCAAAAATTAAGGCTGACGGTAATTTTGAAGGCGTAGCAGACGAACTGAAAGCAGCTGTGGAAGAATTTTCTGAAACCTACAGCGCCTCTTAATTATTTTTCAAAGGAAATCATCACAGATAGCCTCAAGCATCCATGCCGAGTACAAGAGATCTAAGAAGACGCATTAAGTCCATCAAGAACACATCGCAAATAACCAAAGCGATGCAAATGGTGGCGGCTGCCAAAATGCGTAAAGCCCAAAATGCAGCTCTATCCGGTAGGCCGTATACTACACTTTTAAATCAGATGCTTGAAAATATTCAGAAAGATACATCTGATCTTTCCAACCCTTTGATGGAAACTAGGCCAGTTAAAGCTAAAGCCGTTCTGATAGTTAGCACCGACAAAGGTCTTTGTGGCCCTCTGAATACGAATCTTCTCAAAGACGTCCTTCAATACGATAAAAACAGCACCCACTTCGTTGCTGCCGGAAAAAAGGGCGCCCAGTTTATTACGCGAACTGGAAGAAACCTAACAGCTGAATTTACATACAAGGACGATCCCGATTTTTCCGAGGCTCGGACAATCTCCAAGTTCCTCCAGGATTCATTTCTAAAAGGTGAATTTGATCAGGTGGACGTCCTATTCACTGATTTTAGATCAACCATTAACCAGGTGCCAACAATCAGGCAGCTCCTTCCTATTGTTGAAGTTGAGGAACTCGAGGCCGATTTGGTCGACGAGAAATCAGGCGGAAAAAGTGGTGAAGACCAGTCTGTTGAGAATGAAAATATTGAATTCTCATACGAACCCAGTGCTGCAGGTGTCTTTGAAAACCTTCTCCCTCACTATTTGAATTACGTAATCTTTCAAATGCTTCTAGAAGCCAAAGCTAGTGAGCATAGCGCGCGGATGGTCGCTATGAAGAACGCCACAGACAATGCCAAGCAATTAATAAAAGATCTCACCCTCGAATACAATAAAGTCAGACAAGCTGCAATTACGAGTGAGTTGCTCGAAATAACTACCGCAGCCATGGCAATGGATAACTAATCAGACATAAATAATTTAATAATTTCAAATGAACAAAGGTAAAATAGTACAGGTCATCGGTCCCGTGGTGGATGTTGAGTTTTCAGAAGCTCTGCCTGCGATTTACAACTCACTTCACGTGGATTTTGATCGTGATGGCGAAAAAGTTCACCTCGTTCTAGAGGTACAGCAACACCTCGGAGACAACTGGGTACGCGCTGTTGCCATGTCTTCAACAGAAGGCCTCAAAAGAGGTTATGACGTGGAAGATACTGGAAAACCAATCTCCATGCCCGTTGGCGACAAGGTGATGGGGCGCGTCTTTGACGTGACGGGTCAGCCCGTGGATGAAAGAGGGCCGGTAGAAGCTGATAAGTATAACCCTATTCATAGATCTGCCCCCGCTCTGGTTGATCAATCCACTTCTCCGGAGCTATTGACAACTGGTATCAAGGTGATCGATTTGATTTGCCCATTCCTCAAAGGGGGAAAGGTTGGCGCTTTTGGTGGTGCTGGAGTTGGCAAGACTGTTGTTATCATGGAGTTGATTAACAATATCGCCAAACAGCACGGTGGTTACTCTGTTTTCGCCGGTGTTGGAGAAAGGACACGTGAAGGTAATGACCTTTACGAGGAAATGTCCGAAGCTGGTGTTATTAACCAAGATGATCTCACCAAATCAAAGGTGGCGTTGGTATACGGTCAGATGAACGAACCACCTGGAGCTCGATTAAGAGTTGCTCTTTCCGGCCTAGCGATGACTGAATATTTCAGGGATGAAAAAAACCAGGATGTTCTTCTGTTCGTTGACAATGTTTTTCGCTTTTCTCAGGCTGGCTCAGAAGTTTCAGCTCTTCTTGGGCGCACGCCATCGGCTGTGGGATACCAACCCACACTTGCAGCCGAAATGGGTAACCTACAAGAAAGAATTACTTCAACTAATAAGGGGTCCATTACTTCGTTCCAAGCAGTCTATGTTCCAGCTGATGATTTGACGGACCCTGCTCCTGCTGCAACATTTGCCCACTTGGACGCCACCGTCGTTCTCGAGCGTTCTATAGCTGAGCTTGGTATATACCCTGCTGTTGATCCATTGTCCTCAACCTCTCTCGCTCTTACTCCAGACATCGTTGGTGAAGAGCACTACAAAGCTGCCCGCGGTGTCCAAACTGTTCTCCAGCGTTATAAGGACTTACAGGATATCATTGCTATCCTGGGTATGGATGAATTATCACCTGAAGACAAATCGCTCGTCTTTCGTGCCCGCAAGATCCAAAAGTTTCTATCGCAGCCATTTACTGTTGCTGAGGTGTTCACTGGATTGGGTGGTAAGCAAGTCCCTGTTGAGGAAACTGTTCGAGGTTTTCAAGAAATCCTGGATGGTAAACATGACGATGTTCCCGAGCAGAATTTCTACATGAAGGGGACGATCGACGAAATCAAAGACGCTGAGTAAAGATTCAGCTACCCATTCTAGTTCTCTAAAAGATCATGGCCTTTACATTAGAAATCGTAACTCCCAAAGACAAAGCCTTAAGTGAGGAAGTTGATTACGTTTCCTTGCCTGGAGCTGAGGGTGATATGGGTATATTTCCTCAACATGTGCCTTTTGTCACTGAGGTGAAACCCGGTGAAGTCACATTCCAGAAGAAATCTTCAAG
>CBFHOE010000001.1:437431-444273 GCA_965657355.1 Limisphaerales bacterium
AACCTCGCATTATGCTGTTGGAGCCGGTTTCGTTCAAGTCATGCCCGATAAAATATCTATCCTCACAGACATGGCTATTGATGAGGCTGCCATTGATGAAGAAAGGGCCGAGGAAGCTCGCAAAAGAGCCGAAGAAAGGCTCAACGAGAAACTCAGTGACGAGGAGATCGCGACCACCAAGGCCGCACTGGCAAATGCACTGGCTCAGCTAAGAGTGAAGAAGAGAATTTAATACCCCGTTAATTTAAATCTTACCAGGAGATCTCATTTTACTATGAGGTCTTTTTTTTTAACTTTCTCAATGAAAGATGAAAAAAGATTAGTTCTTGGTCTTAGTTTGACGTTGCAATCAAGAGATCATTTCACTCAGCACATTGCCTCCAATGTCTGTGAGTTTTCGTATTCTACCCGAATGCAAGTATGTTAGTTCATCATGCTTTAATCCCATGAGATCTAAGATGGTGGCATGCACATCTCTGATATGAATTGGCTCTCCGATTGAGCGCAAGGAAAATTCATCGGTTTGTCCGATTGCAGAGCCGGGCTTCACATTGCCACCAGCCATCCACATTGCTAATCCATAGCTGTTATGTTCGCGGCCTGGGTTATTGACCATTCCACCATTCCGAAACGGAGTTCTTCCCATTTCTGAGGCCCAGACTACTAGAGTTTCATCAAGAAGACCGGATTGCTTTAAGTCTGTTAATAGTCCACTGATGGGTTTGTCCACCTCCCGGCAATGTTTGATCATTCCCCCCTTTACATTTCCATGATCGTCCCAGCTATCACCACCAATCTGAACGCCGTGAATAAGAAGGGTATGACGAACACCCCTTTCTACAAGCCTTCTTGCCAATAAACATTGGCGACCAAATCCGGCAGTTTGGCTGTTATCCATTCCATACAGGGTCTTTATGTGCTGAGGCTCATTTGATAGATCCATTAACTCTGGAGCTGCCATTTGCATTCTAAAAGCAAGCTCGTATGAGCTTATCCTAGCCTCAAGGCCGTCAACAGCATCCCTATGACTTAAATGGGTATTATTTAACCACCGGAGGGCATCTAATTCTTGCCTCTGTTGTTCAAAACTTAGACCCGCTGCATTCTTGAGATTCAATATTGGAGTGCCTTTAGATCTTAGCAGCGTTCCTTGATGGGTAGCTGGAAGATAGCCATTAGCCCAAACTGCAGCACCATTTACTGGAGCACCTCTTGGATCTTGAATGACCACATATCCAGGTAAATTACTATTCTCGGTGCCAAGGCCATAACTAATCCATGATCCAACAGATGGACTGCCTGGAAATTGACTACCCGTCGTCACGTGTAAAGTAGATGGTCCATGATTCTGATTGTCCGTCTTGATTCCATGTATGAAAGCTAATTCATCGGCATGGCTACTGAGATTTGGAAATAACTCGCTAAAATACCTGCCAGACTGGCCGTGTCGCGAAAAATTAAATGGACTACCTATGCAAACGTGTTCAAAAGATAGTCTGCCTTGCAATTCACCGGATACATCAAGACCTCTGGGAATGGGCTTACCGTGAAGTCTATTTAATTCAGGTTTATACTCAAATGAGTCCATCTGACTGACTCCTCCTTGCATAAACAGAAAAATACAGTTTTTTGCTTTTCGAGGAAGATGGGCAACCTGAATGTGATTTTGCCTGTTTCCATGCGCACTTTGGCGAGCGAGCATGCTCGCCAGACTAAGATAACCAATGCCATTCCAAGTCTTAGTTAGAAAATTGCGTCTGTCCATTAAATAGGGATTCACGGTGTTCTCTCAATCTATATATATAAATTCGTTGCTATTAAAAAGGACTCTACATAGCCCTTCAACTGGATCATTTATTGCTGAATAATTAAGCATGAATTTTTTCATGTGCCTCCTCTCCTCATCTGAGGGTCCTCTTCCAAGGGCTAGATTATATGCGACATCTATCTGATTCTCTGGTTTTTGGCCGGCTAATTTTTGAACACGTTTTGCGAAGTGCTTTGTTTCTAGATTTACAAATCCTCCATTATACATCGCTAGAGCTTGGAGCGCTGTGATCGAGTTCTGTCTTAGTGGTTTTGATTCCTCACAAACCAAACTATCGAAGGACTGCATGAGGGGCATAGTTAGCGTGCGTTGCTGATAGATATAAATGCTTCGTTTTCTGCCGTCGGCTCCGTGTTGTGTACTCCATTTGCTATTCGAATACTTTACAGATTCTTCTATTCCATCTGGCAATGGAGGAAAAATAGGCAAGCCATATTGCTCTGGGTTCAACCTCCCACTAACAGATAAAATCGAGTCCCTAATAGCTTCAGCCTCTAATCTTTTTCTGCGAAATTTCCATAATAAATTATTCTCTGGATCTAATGACTTACCTCTAGAATTTCCCGAAATTGACGATTGTTTATACGTCGATGACATGACTATCAATTTATGCATTGATTTGAGGCTCCAATTTGATTTGACCAGTTTAATGGCAAGCCAATCCAATAACTTAGGATGAGTGGGAGCGCCTCCTAGTTTCCCAAAATCACTTGGGGTTTTCACTATACCCCTACCAAAATGCCAAAGCCAAAGCCTATTCATGATTACGCGCGCGGTCAGAGGGTTTTCTTTGTTGGCGATCCATTCGGCCAAGGCCATACGTCGGCTTCTGGTTGGCCATCTTTTGAATGGATCCAATCGAATTTTAGCTGGATTTTGATGGCCTGTGATAGCGCTTGGAAATCCAGCTTCCACGATCTCTCCTGGTTTATTGTATTCACCTCTCAGCATGATTCTCGAAGACGGTACTCCAGGCTCGTAAGGAGGGCCAAAAGAGTGTCTCAAAGACATTGCTTTGGGTTCGAGTCGCTTGAGGTTTTGTCTTGAAAATTTAGCAGCCGTTTTGAGGTCTTTATAAAGAATTTTTTCTTCAGTTGAAATTTTATCACTTGATAAAATAGAATATTCCAACTTCTCATGATTTGTTTTTGCCGATGGGTTTACAAAAGTGCTCAGAAAGGAATTATCGCCTCCAACTTCAAATCCATATCCTTCTCCGGTATTTTCAGCCGTAAAAATAACTACAATGGCCCCTGTTTGATCTTTAAGAAATCCCAGCCCAGATGAGATCTCAGTTTTGAGATAGGTGCCGCTAAAATGAACCCCTTGTCTTTTGGTTTTTCCAAACTTCTTCAAAGTTGGTTGTTTGAGCTTGTTTGGTTGTTGAAGTTTAAGCCCAGCAATTTTATCGACCCATTCGCTCACCTTGTACTCACCTCTCGGGTTTAGCGTCTCGGGATTGGCATCCAAATCTCCTGAATCTAACCAGAATCTCAAACCTGTCTTTGGCGGGAGAATTGAATTTGATTTTCCTTGGTCATGATAATTATGCTCGACGTATTCGCTAATATGCTCTTTTTCAATTTGCGATAGGGGATGATCATAAACGAGAATCTCTGCAATTTGTCCTTTATGGCCGAGCCCTGCGGGTTCGTTTTTCCCCCCGTGATGCTCGCCAATAACAATATAATTTGGTTTATTAATATCTCCGAACCAGTCACCTGTATTTGAGCCGGATAATGAAGATGTTTCTACCTCTGTTTTATTATTTACAAAAAACATCCACCTGTCCCCATTTGACTCTGAAATGACAAAATGAACTTCTTTATCAGTAACTTCCTTCAAAGAATAGATGTAGTTATTTCCCGTGGGCGCATTAATGGATTGGAGCCCAAATCCTGGCTTGGCGGGTGGCTTTATTCTAGATCTAAGTCTTTTTTCAAGGGTGAGCAATTTCTCAGGTATCTCCCGGATTTCATTACGCTTTTTTTGTATCCATTCAGCCTCTCCCTTTTTATAAAAAGCTGCCGGCAATGCACCTCCAATTTGAAAAGCATCCCCTCTTTCGGGCGGCATAATTTGAATTGTCGAGAAGAAAGCCTTCATGCGGTAAAAATCCTTAATAGGAATATTATCGTATTTATGGTCATGGCATTTTGCGCATCCAATCGTCAGTCCGAGAAATACGGAGCCGACAGTAGATGTCATTTCACTGAGCATTTCATGACGCGTTTCATCTCCGCGTGGCTCCGTGAATGGAGCAAGTCTTAAAAAAGTTAAGGCGACTGTTTGCTCTGCGCTTGGTAAGGGTATTTCCCCTGCCCCCATAATTTGATCGAATTCATCTCCCGCTATTTGCTCCTTTATAAATAAATCATATGGTTTATCCCGATTAAGTGAGTCGATCACGTAATCTCGATATCTCCATGCGTAGGGCAAATCCGGGTCACCTTCATACCCTGCTGTATCTGCATAGCGCGCCAAATCAAGCCAATACCTTGCCCATTTCTCCCCATATCTTGAATCTTCCAAGAGCTTGTCTACTAAGTTTTCGTAGGCTTTTGGATTTTGGCTTTTTACAAAGTTTTCGACTTCTTCCCAAGTGGGTGGCAATCCGATCAAATCGAAATACAACCTTCTAATTAATTCTCTTTTTGATGCTTCTGGGGATAGATTTAAATTATGTTTTTCGAGCTTATTAAGAATAAAAGAATCGATCGTATTTGAGATTCTTTCTGTATTCTGAACGATTGGAGGACCAGAGACTTGCGGGGAAACGTATGCCCAATGCTTATCATTGGCACTGATGGAAGTTAAACTAATAAATGCTATCAAAAATTTATATAGCCAGGAGATCATTTGAGATTTTTTATTAGATGTGAAACAGTTTCATATAATATATCATGAAGATGTTTTTTTAGTAAGAATTAAGTTGTTACGTTCCCTATTCTGATTAATCTAACCTAATTGATAATCCCTATTAAATTCATCACAATGAGCTATTCAAAAATTTTGGTATTCTTTTATCTATACTTATTTGGGCTAACAATAACTCATGCTGAGGAATATTGGAGCCGTTTTCGTGGTCCTAACGGATCGGGAATTATTCAAAATGGAAATCCTCCTGTTCAGTTTAATTTAGAAAATCTTTTGTGGAAAACGCCTCTGCCACTTGGTCACTCTTCACCGGTTATTTGGGGAGACAAAATTTTCCTTACTTCATATGCCAACAACCAGCTTTCTGGGCATGCAATTAGTCGAAAAGGTGGGATGATTCTTTGGAGCAGTAGCAGGTCATTTGACGGTCCAGTGAGAGGACCTGGATTTTCCGACTTACATAAAGATACCAATGAAGCAGCCATCACTCCATGTGTCGATAAGGACCGAGTGTATTTTTATTCCTCAGATTCTGTGCTGACATGTCATGACCACCAAGGAAATCTTTTGTGGGAAAGGGATCTAGAATATCAACCTGTTTTATATGGAACAGGTAGTTCGCCTGTCGTACACAATGGTACTCTTTACCTCCTTCGTGACTGCCTCCCGGAAGGTGGTTCTATTTCTAGGTTTTCTTCATTCTACGCATTCGATGCAAAGACAGGTGAAATCAAATGGCAAACAAAGCGTCCTTTTTCTCGATTCTCATTCTCCACACCATCTATTTTGGAGTCCGAATCTGGAATTGAAGTTATCGCTTTTGGTGATGGGCGCCTGAGTGGTTACTCCACAAAATCGGGCAAAGAATTATGGTATCTGGATGGCTTGGGCAAATCATCCATTACAATTCCTGTCGTTAGCGGTCAGGAAATCTATATGAATGCCAAAATTCTACTCGGATTTGAAGTGGAATATAATTACGACAAGGCTTGGAAATTTTTGATTTCTTTTGATCAGAATAAGAATGGTCAAATCGATTTTAATGAAGCTGTAGATGGAATTAAAATGCCCCAAAGACCGGATCTCGACCCGGATCTACCTGGCTTTGGATATAAAATTAACCCACCAGAAAACTTCATTAATAATATGGATCTTGATCAAGACATGGCTGTCACCTTCGAAGAGTTTGCCTCAAAAATAAAATCTATTATTAACGAAAATAAAGCATCTCAAATTAAAATAAAAATAAATAGAGAAATTGATTCTCAACCTAAACCAAGCATCCTATGGTCGGAAAGAAGGTTTCTCCCGGAGATCCCGTCTATCCTCCATTATCAAAACCGCGTCTACGCTGTCATTAATGGAGGGTTCTTTGTTTCGAGAAACTCTGAGACTGGAAAATTAATAGAGAAGGACAGGCTCGACGCCAGTGGGATGTACGCGGCTTCGCCTGTCGCTGCGCATGGACATGTCTATTTTTCATCTCAGCGGGGCGTTGTGACTGTGATGAAGGCTAACGACGATTTCGATATTGTTTCCTCTACCCAACTCGATGGAAACATATACGCCACTCCAGCGATTCAAGAGGATTGTATCTATATTAGAACAACTCAATCTCTATACGCCTTCAAAGCTAACTAATAAAATGACTGCAGTTACCTTGTTCTGCTATGGAGCTCGATCTAAAAAAATAGCCCACACGCTTTACCTTGCTAAAATATAGATGCGTTAGGTTTGATATATTTTAAAGTAACTAAAGGGATTTTCGAAGTTAGAATTAAGGACAAAGAAAACAAAAAGTGAATCGTATAATCGATATGTCAAAATCGACTCTTTCCACCAAGTGGCGGGATAACTTCACTTATAAGGTTTGAATTAAAGAAAGATCGGTTAATAAAGAAAATATTGTGAAATTGCCCGTAAAAAAAGGATCCGTCGGTGAACTAACCTTTGTTGTCACGGAACAGCATGTTATTGATTTTGCCGATGAAACCATGCCTGCGGTTCTGAGTACTCCATGGTTAGTGTGGTTTCTTGAGCATGCGGCAAGAAATGCTTTGATTCCAATTTTGGAGAGCCATGAGAGTACCGTTGGGGTGAATGTAAACATCGATCACATAGCTCCAACTATTGCGGA
>CBFHOE010000001.1:444370-448882 GCA_965657355.1 Limisphaerales bacterium
GGGGTTCAAGTAAGATGCGAAGCCCGAGTGATACTAATCGACGATAATGAATTTTTTTTCAGTCTCCGGGCATGGGATGGAGGCGAACTCATTGCTAAAGGAACCCACAAGCTAAGAGTCATCGAAAAAGCCAGACTGCGCGAGCGCGTCAAAAAGAAATTCAAACAATGAAATTTAGGATAAGATGAATTCCGAGGTGGGTTATCTTGGCAAATAAGCACGTTCGCCCCAAACCTTATATTCCTGCCTGAATTTTTCCAAATTGTCCCAGACCTTAGCGAAAAAGGCATCTCTTTCTTTTTGCTCTTGAACTACCTCCAACCAGGCTTTTCGAAAAGTTTTTAGCATCTCAGGTGACCAATCAGTAATTATTACTCCGTGTTCGTTTTGGGCTTTTTTCATCACTGGAGCTTGTCTTGCTTCGGATTGAGCTACTGAATTGACTATAGAATCTCTGCAGGCCATCTCGATAACCGTTTGCTGCGATGGATGAAGTTTCTCCCATGTGTCTTTGTTGATTAGAAGTTCGAATGTGGTCGCCTGTTGGTGCCAGCCCGGAAAGTAATTATATTTAGCTAATTTAAATAGCTCTAAGTTTTCATCGATAACTGGCATTGAGTATTCAGTAGCATCAATGATTCCTTTTTCCATTTCGTTGTACACCTCTGGACCGGGAATCAATTTCACAGCAACTCCAAGTTTTGCCATGACATCTCCGCCCAAACCGTAAAATCTCATTTTTAATCCTTTGAGGTCATCTGAAGAATTAATTTCGGTCTTAAACCAACCTGAGGTTTCAGGGGGAATAATGGAGCAAACAAGCACCTTTACGTTGAAACCGGCATTGTCATACATTTCCTGGTAGAGTTTCATTCCATCTCCCGCGAAAAGCCAGGCCATGAATTCTGTTATATCTGGGCCAAATGGAACTGTTGCAAAGAGCGGCGCTGCGGGTAATTTGCCTTTCCAAAATCCTGCCGCTGAATAACCTGCTTCTACTTTTCCAGATGAAACTGCTTCCAGAATTTCTAGTGGTCCTACAAGTTCGTTTGGCCCAAAAATTTTGAATTTTAAAGTGCCTCCGCTCCCTTTTTCAGCCTTTTCGGCCAAATATTTGATGTTCTCGCCTAGTATTGGGACGTTAAGTGGATAGGTTGAAGTAATTTTTAAAAACTGCGGTTTAACTGCGCCAATCGGTGAAGCATGACTTACACCAGCTTTGTCCCGATCTCCACCGCACCCTGAGGTGAGTATGAAGAGCCCAAGAAAAAATATTGAAGTTAATAATGAAAGATTACTCTTAAAATATTTCAAAATGATAAGACTATTAATTGAAGTTTACTATGCAGTTAGCCTTAAAGTTTGATGGGACCGAAAGAATCCATGTGAATAAGCTGGATTTTTGCCTGTTCTGTATTATCCCCCTGGCCTTCCTGAATATTGGGTTTCTGATCTTTCAAAGGAAGGAATTCAGACATGAGCCACGTTTGGCCCAAACCGACTAATGCGATAAGCGTTAACATCGGTGTCCATGTCAATAAAGTTTGTTTCTCTGTAAAACCAGAAAGACGTCCAACAATCCAGAATCCAGAATCATTCATCCAGGAGCATGTGATCGATCCAAAGCCAATAGCGAGAAAAATGTAGAGTTCGTTGTATGGCAATGTAAAACCTTCCTGACCAAGTATCGCTGCCATCAAACCAGCCCCGGTAATCATCGATACTGTGGCTGACCCTTGTGCAACGCGAACAAAGGCTGTAACTGTCCAAGCCAACACGACCATGTTGATATTGTATTCTTTCGCCATTGTGCTAATCGTGTCAGCGATACCAGTCCCTTGGATCATTGTTCCAAAAGCACCGCCTGCACTCGTAATGAGAATAATGACACCTGCTGTTTCTAAAGGGCCGGCGCAAAGTTTTCCGAACGTGCTTAACTTATCCCCAGCCTTCGCTCTTATGAGCAAGGAGCAAGCGATGACTCCCAAAAGAAAGACAAAAGTGGAAAAAATGAGATGTGAGCCTATTGAGAAATCAAAATTCATCAATCCAAACTCGAGAGATGAATTCGGAATCATACCATAAAAAAGTAAGCCTTGATGCAGCCCCACGGTCACAAAAATTATGAATAACATCCATAGGCTGACACCCGTTAGCTTAAGCATGACTATTGCAGCGAGAAGAGCGCCTATGCCGAGTGCAACGACTTTGTTTCCGAGAAATTGGGAAATAGCATAGTAAAGTGGATATCTTTCAAAATTATCTTTTTCTGCCTCAAACTTTGCTTTTACCTCGTCGGGTTCATATATTTGACCTCCGTTTGCTGTCATTATTTCCTCTGTTATCTCAGCCTTTAATCGCGTTTCTTCAATGAGATTAATGACGGAGGCAGATGCTAATAAAACTGCTGGTAAGACGACGGGTAAAACAGATGCAAATAAGGATGGTAGTTTTTTCTCTTCGGTAGCAGTTGGTTCTTGGCCATCCGAATGAGTGTTTTCTGCTTCATCAGCTTTTGGCAACAGGTCTTCAGCATCAGACAGCTGTTCATTACCGCTTTTATTAGTGGATGCCAGAGCGATTGGAAATTTGGCATTCATGAATTTGGCAAAGTATAAAGAAACTATTGCCGGAAGAATCCCGCCAGCAAGACCAGCTGCAATGAGGATGCCAATATCTAGACTCAAAAATTCACCGACTAGGAGTGGTCCGGGAGTTGGCGGAACAATGGAATGAGTGATGGCTCCCCCTCCTCCTATGGCTAATACATAAAGTAGATAATTTTTTCCCGTTCGTTTGGCAAGCGATCGGGCTAGTGGAACGAGAAGGAAAAATACTGTGTCGAAAAATACAGGTATGGATAAAAAGAATCCACTGGCCATGAGTGCCAATCCAGCTCGTTTTTCCCCAAACAAGTTGATGAAAGCTTGCACGATTCTGTCAGCAGCCCCGCTTTCCATGAGGCACATACCAATTATGGCGGCAAGGGCGATAACTAATCCAACTTTTCCTGCTGTAACGCCAAATCCTTCGCCAACTTGCTGGATCACCTGTCCGTAGGTGTCCGCTTTTTGAATGAGATCACCACCTTCTGCTCCCAACCAGCCAGTGAGTAGGGCAGCCCCCAAAAGAGCCATGAAAGGATGAAGCTTCATGACACCTATCGAGAAAATGATAAATATTACGGAAATCAACAATACCGCGATGGGCCAGTAATCAATGGGGCCAGCAGCGGCCAGCGAGACTAAATTCATATCGTTTGTAGTTGAGCTTGTTAGATGGGGTGAATGTATCAGGTGCAGCAAAACTTTACAAGGACGATAGAGTTTCTGAATCTAATACAAAATGCTGAGTCGTCTTTGCTAATATTTTAAGGATAACAAATTTTAGCTTTTACAGAAGCATATCGAGTTTTCTGGAAACTGCCTCGGTCCAAATCTGGTAACCACGTGGGGTCAAGTGGAGCCCATCTTCAACTAATAATTTTGGGTCTGGTTCGCCATTGCCATCTAACATAGGGTAAAAAACATCGACAAACTCAAGTCTTTCATTTTCGTTACTCCAGTCGGAGACAAGGGAGTTAAATTCTACAATTGTATCTCTTATACCCCATCTTTTGGTTGAGGCTTTAACTGAAATGAATAGAATTGGACACAATGGATATTGCTCATGAACTAAGCGGCAAAACTGTTTGTATTGTGCCAGAATAATGTCGGGTGATTTGTTTTTGTTGAGGTCATTGTCGCCCTCATAGACTGCCACTGCTTTGGGCTTATATGGCGTGACAAGATCATTCACAAAATATAAAGCATCGCACATGTGAGAACCTCCAAAACCTCTTCGTATGACTGAATGTTTTGGGAAATCATATTCTAATGTTTTCCACCTGCGAATACTCGAGCTTCCAACAAAAACAATGGAATTTTGCGGGGGAGGCGAGACATTATCTTGCTTTTTAAATTTTTCGATATCTTTCTCGAATTTCAGATCAGAGAGTATATCCGATTTATCCAATTGAGCCTCATCCTCGAGGCCCAAAATTTGTTTAAATGCTTGGACCGGTTTTGTTGTAGGTTTGTGGATAATCATTTCCATTTAGTGACTCAATGACTGATTTTTGCCAAAGCAATAATTTGTTTTTAAGATTTTCAATTTCTTTTGAGAAGGGCTCGGTTGCTTCTTTATTCAACAAATTCTGCCTTTCGTAAGGGTCCTCATCAAGATCGTAAAGTTCCCATACGATTTTTTCGCTCCCTTTTTTTTGGATTCTGTGAATCTTCAGATTTTTACTAATCCATGTGGAGTGGCCAAAATAGAAGTTTTCTGGGTAGGTTTTATCAATAATGCCAGCTTTGGGACGAATTCTTAATGGATCAAGAGGGTCGTTGCCATCTCTTTGGGCGTTCAATAGTTCTTGCATCCATTTTTGGCTTGGAGTTCCAATACCTCTTATTGGGAATTTCCAAAATCCCATATCTTTTGGGCGCAACTTAAATTCCTGACCAGAGATAA
>CBFHOE010000001.1:448980-471915 GCA_965657355.1 Limisphaerales bacterium
ACGGATGATAAATCCATGCCGTCCAAGGTATGGGATATTTTTCCCGATGCCCCAATAATTCGAGCAAGCGTCGGGAAGATGTCAGAGGTGTTCGCTCTTCCAAATATTTTCTTAGGCCGTTTGATTACTTTTGGCCATTCTATCATACTCGGAACCAGAACCCCGCCCTCATATAAAGATCCTTTTTTACCCCGGAATTTTCCAGAGTTTCCAACTTTGGGTAAAGATCCATTATCGCTGCAATACCAAACTAAAGTTTTCTCTCGTATATTATTTGATTCGAGTGTTTGTCTCAGCTGAGCAAGTGCTCTGTCTATCCCGGTTATCTCTCCGAGAAAATTTTGTTCTGCACGGGGTAGGCCCCGATAGGCCTCTATATCTCGTTCCGAGGCAGCATGCGGGGAATGAGGCGACCCAAACCAAACAACTGCTAAAAAGGCTTCATTGTTTTTGTTACAACGAGAAATAAAATCCGATGCCAGCTCTGCAGTTTGAACAGAGCTTTCCTTAAATGTTTTAATGGCTCTACCCCTATTACTGAGAATGGCTCCTGTATCATAAAAATTAGGTGCCGAGACCCATTCATCAAAACCACTTGCCCCCGGGTTGACTGGACTTCCAGATTGAACCGAGCCTAAATGCCATTTTCCAAAGTGACCAGTCCGATATCCAACACTTCGAAAGAGTTCAGCTATTGTTTGCTCTTGTGGACGTAATGTGTGTCCCCAGCTAAAACAGCCAAACCGGTTTGGATGGCGACCTGTCATAACGCTTCCCCGTGTTGGCGAGCATACTGAGGATGCTGCGTAGAACCGTTCAAAAACGAGGCCTTCCCTTGCCATTCGATCCATCTCCGGTGTACGGAGATGTGGGTGGCCTCGAAATCCAACATCGCCCCACCCCTGGTCGTCTGCCATTACGAGAATAACGTTAGGTTTTTCGCCGGCAAATAGGGTTGGCCATAGAAACAAATTTAAAATGCAAATCAATAAATTTTGTAACCGATTTACTGAATTCATAGGTCGAGCAAGATATGAAGTATATTTATTAAATGAGGTTTCTCTGATTAGTTGAGCGGCCCCCAAATATCGACCATCAATGCATAACAATCCGGATCGTATTTCTTTAACTCAGCTCCGACAAAGGGATAAAAGTCGTTGCGATAGAAATAGGATTCGGTGGCCTCAGCAAAAAATTCTTTGTGATTATTGAGGCCGTAATGCCTTACTTCTCTTCCTGTGTAAAGCATGACTTTTTCGTAAAGGCCTTTCTCTTTTGCATTATTGAAAACTTTAAGAATTTTTGGATTATCAAAGTCGAGAATCTGATCATGGTAAGCATGAGCGAGCTCATGCAATACAACCATTGGGTGTTTCAGCATTTGTTGCTTTGAAAGAAGGGCTCCAGCCCTGGTGATATGAACTTTTTTGGCTAGCCGGGGGTCGTGTTTGTTTGCTAGCAACCATCCTTTACTTGGGTGATATTGCATGGCTGAAAGTTTTGGATGTTTGTGTTCAATCCAAATTTCCAAAGTTTGAACATCTTTTAAAATCTTTTCGGGTAATAGAATTTTTATCCGCTGTAGGTTGTTAGCGAGCATTTTTAGAGCTTGCTCACCTTCGATAAAGTGCTCGCCGCCAGGTAGTAATTGAGGGTCGATATGAACATTCCAACCTTCAATTTTCCTTATTTCAGGATCGAAAAATATTTTCTCTGCATCCTCTGCATTGATTGAATGTAATGGAAAAGTCGCCAAACTTAAAATGACTGAAAAGATCCCCGGAAGCATTATTTTGTTAATAGTCATCACGATTATCTTATCAGATACTTGGTATTATGAAAGGATCCACTATCAATGAAAATGACACTTTGCCATGAGCAAAGTGCCATTAAAAATACTCAATTATCAAAGGATTAGATTATTTCACTTTAAGTAATTCAGGAGCCGTCCAAAGGTCATCTATATTCTTGGTGGCTTGTCTGGTTTTTGTAACCTCGGCCACGGAGATTGCGGATGATGTGTGGCCGAAAGAATTACGGACGTAGGTCAGGACTGAAGCTATTTGTTCGTCTTCTAAAACAGCAAGACCAGGCATGAGTAGGTTATACACTTTGCCGTCGACCTCAACTGGGCCTTGCATTCCATGGAGTACGATTCTCGTTAATCTTTCTTTGGAACCAGAAACCCATTCAGAGTTTTTGAGCGGAGGCGCAAGTCCTTCTTGTCCTTCGCCATTTGGTTGGTGGCAGGCCCCGCAAAGGGTTGTGTAAACAAGCTGACCTTTGTTAAATAATTCCTTTTCTGCCTTGGTGAGTTCGGCTTTGTCGCCAGGTTGTCTGCCAGTGTTTTGAGATAATTCAGCAGAGTCGTCCCATTTGACTCCAATTAGTAACTTTTTCACCTTATTATTAGTTCCAGAGGCACTTAAAAGTTGTTTTGGCTTTTTATCAAGTTTGACGATGCTCGTTGGCTTTTTATTTCTGTTCACTGAAGAAGCAAGCCCGTCGAGTATGGCATCGGCCATTATGCGAGACGCCTCGGGCAATCCTATACCAAGGTGGGTTGCTGCCAAAAAATGCTCTGCATTTTTTCCTTCACGTAAAGAGTTTGCTACTCTCTTAACAAAAGAAGTTCTGGAGTCGCTAGGGATATTCCAAGCCCTATTCTGGGAAACGAGTTCCATGAATTGAAGCTCTGCGCCTTCCATGCTGGAGAGTGCAGCGTTTTGCAGCCACTCATTTTGAGATCCAAATAGCATGAGTTTTGCAAATGTTTCAGCCCGATTCTGTGATGGTAATTGACTGATAGAGAAGGCTAGTTGCTGTCTGACTTCAAATGATGGGTCGCTGACCTTAGAAAGAATTGTTTTTGTTAGCTTAGCATTACTTTTTGTCTCAATTAACAAATTCTCAGCTAATCTAATGGCTATAGCTCTGTTTTTTCCGTCCCAGTCTTCTAATGCATGAGTGATCAGTTTTTTATTTACCTGACTAAGACCTTCGAGGGTCCAAAGAGCGTGCCTCCGACCTAGCGCGTTTTTCGACTTTAAAGCGGCTTTTCGGATTTGACTAACAGGGGCCTGATCCCCTAATTCTATGAGAAGTCGTTGCGCTGTGTCTCGGGTCCATCCGTTAGTATCTGAGAGAGCTTTGACTAGGTCGTTCGGATTAGATTTGGTTAGTTCACGTGGATTGGTTGAGTGACCACCTTTCCATTTAACCCTGTAAATTCTTCCTAAGTGGATTGGGCTTTCAAGTCCTCTCGATTCAATTTGCTTTCTTAAATATGTGGTTAAGAAAATTTTGTGCTGAATAAGTCCTCGGTAAAGGTCGACTACATATAAGCAGCCATCAGGCCCATTATATAAATTGACAGGTCTAAACCTTTCGTCAGTTGAGGCTAGAAACTCAGATTGAAAATAGGCGTTTTTGGCGGAAACAGTGCCTTCTGTCTCAGTAAGTATATTTCTTCTGATAAAATTTCCTGTAGGTTCTGGAATAAATCCATTTCCAACGAAATCACTAGGAAAGTTATTGCCACGGTATATGACTGGACCTGAGGCTCCGGTGTATCTAGCTAAAGTGTAATCTTCAGATCTCAAAGTACCGGGTCTGTAGGCTCTATTCACGCCCGGGTTTATTCGGTTTGGCCATACTGTTTGATCAGATGTCGTTCTGTAGCTTCCTCCGGAGAGCCTGCCCAAGTTTGGGTTTTGAGATAGATAATGAGTTGGAAATAAATCGACTCTAAGTTGGTCTGAGTTTGAGTTAAAATAAATACGGCCGTAATTGTCTTGTGAGATACCCCATTGGCCCCGGCCTGAAGTCGCCTCTTTGACCCATTTGCCATCAATTTTTTTATAACGTGAACTGTGGTTAGCACTGTATATCCAATTATCAAGAGCCATCATCAAACCATTAGAGGTATGCTCCGGGTTCCCTTGGCTTCCGTATTTGTCGTCTACGATTTCTTTGACGTCGCTTTTCCCGTCCCCATTCGTATCTTGGCAAAACCAAAGGAAAGGAGGCTCCGCTACGAGGACCCCATCATTCACTAAGCAGATGGCTCTTGGCATCTGTAGCTTATCTAAAAACACGGTCCTTTTATCAACACGTCCGTCATCATCTGTGTCCTCTAAGGTGACGATGCTGCCAACGCGTGCTTCTTCGCCTTTGCCATCTGCATCAGGCATGTAGCCGGTCATCTCCACAACCCACATGCGGCCGTTTTCATCGAATTCCATAGCAACTGGAGAATTGACGAATGGCTCTGAGGCCGCAATTTCAACTTCAAATCCGGCAGGCACAGTGAATGACTGGAGTGCTTGCTCTGGACTCAATACCGGAGCTTCGGGGATGATTTCCTCAGGAACTCTTGACTGCTGTATTGTCCCAGGTTTGTCTTTTCTATCTCCAGCTTGACCGTATATCTCAGTTCCCCCTGCGAACATGAGGCTGAATAAAGCCAAAAGGCATTTTGTCCTAGTGAAATGTGAAAACATATTAAAATAATCCTTATTTTAAGTAAAAATGTCAAAGTCGTAGCGATTTTGGTTAGCAAATGTCTCAATAAATTCTAAATATGCGCCATTAATCCTCATTGGAGAAAATGTATTTAAAGTCATCCATGGTAAGAGATTCGGAAAATTTGGTTTCATCGAGGACTTCACTGGCTAATTTATTTTTTTCAATTTGGAGTCGTCGGATTTTTTGTTCAATCGAATCTTTGGCTAAGAATCTATAGGCTACGACTTTATTTTTTTGCCCAATCCTATGTGTCCTATCAATAGCCTGGTTCTCGACAGCTGGATTCCACCATGGGTCGAATAGGATAACATACTGGGCAGCCGTTAAGTTTAATCCTGCTCCACCTGCCTTAAGAGAGATGAGAAAAACCCCTGGCCCCTCGTGTTCTTGAAAATCACGTACGATTTGACCTCGCTTTTCGGTTTTTCCTGTGAGTTCCCACATTTTCCAATCAAATTTGCGTCCAACTCCCTTAATGAGACCCAACATTTCAACAAATTGCGAAAAGATGAGAACCTTTGATCCCTGATCAAGGATGGCTTCGACGCGATCTTCCAATACTTCTAGTTTTGCTGACTTGCCACTGGAATCTTTGGTGTAAAGTTTGGGGTGACAGCAGATCTGACGAAGTCGTAGTAGTGAGGTCAGAACATTAAATCGCATTTTACTGAGCTCTGCATCTGTCTTTATTTTCAGCATGACTTGTTGGGCCCGTTTTAATTCTGCTCGATACATTATATCTTGTTCGCCCGACATGCTGCACATGATGTCCTCTTCAACTCTTTCCGGAAGATCCTGGGCAACTTGATCTTTTGTTCTTCTAAGGATAAAAGGTCTGATCCTGTTAGTGAGGCGTAGTTGTGCCAGTGAATCTGTTTTAGGATTGAAGTTTTCTTTAAAGCTGGCTCTGCTTCCTAAAATACCAGGCATAGAAAATTCTAAGATGCTCCACAAGTCCATTAACCTGTTTTCTATAGGTGTCCCGGTCAGTGCAATCCGATAGGAAGACTTGAGTGAGGTAGCAGTTCTCCATGATTGTGAATTTGGATTTTTTATATTCTGTGCTTCGTCCAGAACAATAGCCAACCAGTGAATTTTGGATATTTGGCTACTTTTATTCCTCATCTGAGCATAGTTTACGACATGTATCTCAAATGCTGATTCAGAAACTGCAAAGTTTCCTATCGAAGAGGCATCCCACACATAAACTGGTGTAGTTTTTGTGAAAAGTTCCACTTCGTTGGCCCAATTATCCATCACGCTTTTGGGGCAAACGACAAGAACGGGCCCACTTACGACTTTTTCAGATTCGTTCAGATGGTTTAACCACGTTAGGGTTTGTAGTGTTTTTCCGAGGCCCATATCGTCAGCCAATATGCCTCCAAAATTATTGCGGCTTAAATAAGATAGGAAGTGGAATCCATCTACTTGGTATGGCCTGAGCTTACCGGTAACAGTCGAGGGGATTTTCGGTGCGACCTCAAGTTTAAGTTCAGAAGCTTGCTTCGTGATCTGACTGAATTTATCTGCAGCGATCCATTTTTCACCTGTCTCATTGGCAAGTTGAACTACATGAACCTTTTGTTTTCCTCTGGCAAGTTCATTTGGGCTAAAACCAAGCCTCGCCAAATCCTTGTTGTCGGCTTCATTAAAAGAGAAATTGATTCGTTTCCAGCTCCCAGATTTTAATCTGACCCAATTGCCTGGAGATTTTAATAAAAGTGCTTTCTCTTCTGGTGTCAGCTCTACATCACCGGTGTCTAAAGCTATATCCACATCGAACCAATCATTGGTGGTTGGGTTTTCAATAACATCTAAAGAGGCCTTTCCATTGATATTTCCACGTTGAAGATCGGAGAGGATTGGGTCTAATTCCAATATAGCATCAGAGGGTAAGTCCGAAAGCCATTGATGGAATTCATCCGGAAATCGTTTTGTAATAGTGGATTCAAACCAACCATCTTCATCACTGAAGTGAGGGTCTAAAAATCGCATTAATGAAGGCATTTGGCGTATTGAGGATTCGTCAATCCAATCGCTCAGACTTGAAATTTGGTCTTCGGACGCCAATCCTACTGATTCGGGCGTGAAATCCGCTGCAATTTCCCATCCGTTGATGCCATATTCAAGTATTGGAGATTCACCATCTTGCGTTACTGCTGTAACACGAATCCGGCAGGTTTCGTCACCACCAACAGTACCTTTCAGCCAAGCCTTGAAATTCAAAATTGGTCGAATGGAAATATTATTTGTATCTTCCCCACGCAATTCCTCTGGCAGGACGACTCCGAACTGCCTCAAGGCTTTTTTAAATTCTTCTCTCTCCAGCCACTGAGCAGGTAGCACAGTCTTACCGTTTATGTTGAGCATTTCCTCAGCTGGATGAGGGCCTGGCGCGATTAATTTATCAGATAAATAAAGAGTCGGTTTGCCAACAAGGCATCTTGTCCATTTCGGTAACTCTTTTCTGTCATCCCAAGCAAGTGAAATAGAATATTGATCATCTTCTTCACTTGGAGATTTTTTTTCTTTTTCTAAAATCCATTGTAGTGATTCTTCCTCCCACTGAAATGCCATTCCATCTTTGTTTATAACTTTATTGCGAGCATCAGGATTCAATAGGATATTACGAAGGACTTGCACATCACCAGGACTCGTCAAATTTAAACTTACAGTTTTATGATATTCTATTGTACTCAGGTTTTCTATCAGACATTTGGAACCAGGCTCCAATACGATCATGTCATGAGTCATTCCTTGGATTAAATATTCAAGCTCTTCAGGCTTGATTTGTTTGTAACTCGGGGCAACCGAGAAAACTCCTTCGAGTTCAGCTGACGTTTTATGTATTCTCAAATAAAGATCAGCTGTCGTTCGTAAATTAAGTAAATTTTTCGAAGGTATATTATATGTAAGCTGAGAATAGAATTCTTTAAATTTTTTCTCGGAAGTGATTGCTTGAATCTTTGCTTTTTGATCATCAATGCGTGATAGATCATAAGGAAGATCTAGCTCAGGAGTGATTTTTCCATCTGAATATCTGGTGTAAGAAGCGAGGATTAGCCAAAAATCTAATATGTCATTAGGTATTCCTACCTCATCCCATAGGTCGATTTCTTGCCACTGGTATTCATCGTGTTTGAGTCCCATTTGAGATAGGTCTCCATAATTAAGAGGATTACCGTTTTGTAGCTCCAAGAAACATTCTACAATGACTAGAGCTCTATTTTTAATTTTTGCAGTAAGTGGAGGCTTAATAAATGTGGCCAGGTAGTTTTCAATTTTTTGAGATAATTTTGAAATCTTATCTAACACAGTATCCTGCTTGATATTTTTATTTTCGTCTTCCGGTTTATCAAGAAATCCATAACAGCTACGTAAGACTGAATATATATGCTTGCAAAACCCTTGCGTAACTGGGCAACTACAATAAGCATCCAGCTCAGCAGATTTCAGTATGGAAAGGTCTACTTCGTAACTTCTACCGCCTTCCACATCAGCTTCACAATGCAACCCATTTTGATCATGTTTGATATTGAGCAATTTTACACGGCCCTGGCGAAAATAATCTGCCCCCTTGGCAGCGGTAATAGTTGGAAATGCTGAGAGTATATTTAGAATCTCTGTCTTGTAATACTCTTTCCAAGCCTCGTCTTTACCCATCTGTCTCTAGTCTCTTTCGATTGGTTTCTGCTGTCACTTAATTTTATTCCATTAATCGCAGATATATACTGCATTTTCTGTTAGTGCTATTCAATTTATTCAATCAAAATTTTTTAAAAAAATTCCTGCATGCTTATTGATTTATAATTTTAAAATGGATCGCTTTTTATGCCATTCATAACCCATTTTTATTTAGTGCCAAAATCTTTATTTCCTACCCAGTCGGGGGCATTTTAGATTCAAAAAAATAACCGTTTATTTATCTGTGAAATAATACCCAAATTCTGGGCTGAGGTATTGAAAGAATTATAAAAATCTCAATACCGGGGTAAAGATTTAGGCTTTCCCCGGATATTTAAAGAAAGGTAAGCTTCTGCTGTGATGATATTTTGCTTTAGCGAGATTGGAAGGATTCACTGAGGACAATTGAAACAATTAAATCTTGAAAGCCCATATTTGAGTTGGTGGCCTCACGAACCAACTCCTTAACAACCCGGTGATCTCCAAAACTTAATCCTCTTCCTGTAATAAATACGAGAAGCTTCTCCGTCAGGCATGTTGTAAATAGCTCCATATTTGCTAATAGGTAAGCTTTCAAATCCCGAACATCATCCAACACAGTCCCATCCGGCATGACGGCTGACGTATCGATACGCTTGCCTAACCGTGTGCCCTCCCCTTGGTTAGCATAGAACTCCGCTTTTAGTTTTTCCGAGGCAGGTTCTGTATATACTGGGTAATATTCTCGCCACCGTCCAACTGGGTCGAATTGCTCCATTATAAATCCGAGTGGATCTATTTTTTTATGGCATCGTGCACATGCTAGATCAGCTTGATGTTGTATCATCTGTTGACGCATTGTCGTTGCACCGGATGTGTCTGGGGCAACAGCGGGAATGTCTGGAGGAGGTGCTGGCGTTGGTTGGCCGAGCACGTTATCAAGTAACCAAACCCCCCGGTGGACAGGATTCGTATCAACTCCATTGGCTGTTGCCATCATAATGGAAGCCATGCCTAAAAGGCCTCCTTGTTTTCCTCCCTTTGAAAACGTTATGCGCTGCATCTTCTTGCCTTCAAGTTCACCGCCATAAATTTTGTTTAAGTTCTCGTTTCTGTAACTGAATCCAGGGTCAATAAAATATTCCAAGGCATGATTCTCAACTAACAACTCCTCAAAAAACATTTCGGTTTCTTTGATAAGAGCTTCACGATCTGGATTAAAGAACTTTAATAGTCGTGGATCGGGCATAATATCTTTTAGCAATCGAGTCCCTAGCCACTGTCCTGTAAAATGTTTTACAAACTCACGTCGCTCAGGTTTAGACAAAAGCCGGCCTACCTCTTTTTTTAAAATAATTGGATCCCGCAACTTGCCTTTTTCGGCCAATTTAATCAGTGGCTCATCAGGAGGTGTCCCATTTAAAAAGTAACTTAATCGAGTTGCTATTTCATAGTGGCTTAATTGTCCCTGCCCTAATTCACGGAATAGAAAATGGGGGGACATCAATGCTTTCCTAATAGCTAAATGGAGTGCATCTTCGATCCGCTTTTCAGGGAAATCGACTCTATGTCTTCGGATAAGTGCCACATAATCGCTTAAATAGTCGTCGTCAATAGGTCTTCTAAAAGCTCTTGGTAGAAACTCTTTCAAAAAGCGTTCAGCAAAGACCATATCTGAGGTTTCCGTTGGTTTTCGGCCTAAAAATTTTTCTGATCTTTCTAGTCTTTCTCTTGTTTTCTGGCTTGTAACTACTTTGGTAGGCCCAATGACTGATACCCGAGATATGTCAAGTGCTGGGCCGAATCGGTGCATTTGTTCTTGGGCGTAAGCTTTACTCCAGTTATGGGGACCATTAAATAACCCTCCTCCATAGACGAGCGGTGGTTTTTGAAGTGCAGGGTTTTCCAAATCGAGCGTTCCGCTTTCCATAAGTAAGCGAGCAGCCTCGTAAAATTCTGCCTGCGAAGACCCCCGTTTACCGCCATTTAATTCCAGTGCCGCTGCATAGAATAACCTGTCATTTAACAAGCGATCGTCTATGAAATCATGTGAAAGATCTATCCTCCCGGGATCAGAATAAACCGGGCCATCTGCCCACCGTAACCCCAACACTTCACCTTGAAATAACTCAACCCCATTTATGGTATCTCCTAGGTCCTGTTTCTCGGACGTGGAAACTTTTATTTCCCCCACCATCCTCAGGTCAGAGAAGCGTGCATACTTTTGCTCTCCATTTTGTCGTGCGTAAATTTTTAATTCGAAAGGCTTTTTACGACGTTTATAAAACATGGAGTCTGATTGAAATGTGCTAGCGTCGATCTCTATTTGGTAGATGCCACTGATGGGAACTTCAAAGAGAGAACTCCAGCCTGCAGCACTTGCCATATTGCGTGAAGAAACCAACCGATAGACTTTTCCGGCCAAGGCTCCCCCACCCCCCTCATCCGTGTTAAGTGCAGTCGCGTCAATTCGATATTGGCGTGATTCGAAATGAGGAAGCTCGATTGGTTCTGGGATAAATTCGTCAGCTATGGCAGTTGCTAGCTTGAGATATTCTGATAACAATGGAGGTGAAATTACGAGCCCTGTTGCGATGTTATCAAATCCATACTTTGTGATATCAGAGGGAAAAGACGGTGGTAATTCAAATTCGGGGAAATCGAATAAATATCTAATGGTATTCTCATATTCCACACGATTGAGACGCCTTGGCAATGTTCCACCTGGAGGAGAGTGCTTGGTCAGTGCACTTTCAATCCACTGAAGAAATTCTTCACGTTGGGCCGAATCGGGAGACCGTTCGGCATCACTTGGTGGCATATCCATTGATTTGACCACTTCATGAATGGTCTTCCATAAATCAATGCTTTGGCTGGATTCCCAGTCAATTGCCTTGATGTCGAGTCTTACATCGCCCTCCAGATCCTTCTCTTTTCCTGCGTGACACTCATAACAGTATGTTCTTGTAAAATTAAGCGCCTCTGGAGGTAGTGAACCACCAAATAAGACAGCACTCGAAACGAACACAAGGTGTAATGACAGCAGAAATTTCATGGTTACTCTATAGTAAGTGTTCATTCATATTGCGGTTTGCACCTGCAAAAGAATCGACCTCCATTCCGGTGCCTTGCATCAATGTCAGCAGCAAATCCCCGAGCAATCTGGAATCTGACGCAGACCGGTTGATGTTCCAATGATTTCCATGCGAGAAGCCGCCCCCTGCAACCAAAGTAGGCAAATTACTATTATCATGAGTATTAGAATCCCCCATACCACTGCCATAAATAATGGCTGTCGTGTCGAGAATAGGCCGGTCGTTCTCGTCTTTAGCATTATTCAGTTTTTCAAGAAACCTTCCGAAGCGGCTGACGTGCTCTCTTCCTACCAAGTTGTAGTCAGCAATTTTTTTTGCTTCGTTTCCATGGTGTGAAAGCCCGTGGTATCCTGCGCTTAATCGGCGACCGTTTATTTCGAAAACCTGACTCCACCCTGGGACAAGGAAAGTCATGACGCGTGTAGAATCTGTCGACAGAGCAAGTGCCATAAGATCGTAAATGAGTTCTTCACATTCCAATGATTGCCCAGGAGATACGGGATCAAATGCAGGTAGTTTATAATCAGTCGTCGGAAATGGTTTTTCAAGCCAGGCTTCTTGTTTTTGCAACATTTTCTCAACGTCTCTCAGCGAAGTCATGTATTCGTCAAGTTTTCGCCTGTCATTCGAGGAAATACGTCTTTGGATGGATTTTGTTTCTGTGAGCAGTTCATCCAGTAAGCTTCCGTTGCCCCTGAGCACATATTCCATTCTTGATCTGTCGCTGTCTGAGCGAAAGAGAGTCTGAAAAAGAACACTTGGACGACCAATCATTGGTAACGCCACTCCCTCTTTACTGAAACTCAATCTAGCCACGTCGGGTGGCGTTCCACAAGTGAGCTGTAGTGATGCGTATCTAGTGTTATGCCCGATGTGGTCCGCAACCAACTGATCCATAGAAACGGAACCTGTCGCTGAACCACTCATCCAAGCCTGCCAGCCTTCGTGTCCATTTCGGCCGCGATGATCCAATCCAGAAAAAATGGAGAACTTATCTCGAAATGCCGCTAATGGCTCAAGAACATATGGCATGTCATAATTTTTTCCAATCTGTTTTGGAAAGAAATGTCCTTGATGGAACCCCAAATAGGTTCCAATACATACGATGCGTTTTACTGGATTATTCGTTGGTGCCGCGTGTGATGTTCCGATGCTCAAGGACTCGAGTGATGGGAGAGCGAGGCTTATTCCCACCCCCTGGAGAAACTGTCTTCGATCTATCCGCTTGGTGATAACGTTTTTGTAACTTTGCATGCCTATTTGTGGCCCGGTGTCATTTCTTAAAAAATGCCATAATAAAGACACCTGTAAACCATAATACTTTAGCAAAAAATTATATTGGAAACATTAAAAATCTGAATTTCCGAACCGGGGTTATCCCTGGCTTGTTTACTAAATATTCATGATTACAGGTGAAGCTTTCACTTCATCCGTGGTTTATCCACCACTTTATTGCATCCCCACAAAGGTATTTTTGCTGTCGCTATCAAGAATGAGAATAAATTACCTTTTTATGTCAGGCTGAATTAGAGTGTGATGTTAGACGTGTTTTTTTGCATCTTGGTTTCGAGACTCGACGTATCCGAAGTGAAAATCCTCTCCTGTTTTCGTAAGCCTCGACTGTGGCGTGGACTTCTAATACCGAATACCGAATAGTCGTGAGGGCATATGATTTATAAGTCTTAGCAAAAAGTTCGGTTTCAACGATTCCTGTCCAGTCGCAAAGAGTCATAAACTTCATGGGCTCGCCTGTCATCTGGTGATGGATCCTTTGTTCAATAACCAAGCCGCAGGTTACGACTTCCTTGCCTTGATACTCGCCTAGTCGTGCGATCGGGCAATAGCTTTCCCAGTCGATAGCGGGGTACATTTCCAGCGGGTGTCCACTGACAGTGAATCCTAAAAGGTCGTACTCTTGCTCTAGGCATTTTTGTAAAGTCGGTTCTTCCAATGAAATGTGTTTCAACCCACTGCTTGATGATGGTGGCGGAACAAGCCATTGGGATCCGGTCATGGAATCTGTGGAACGAGCCAATTCCTGGACTCGCCAGAATTGTCTGGTGCGTGGTTCCCCAAATTCATCAAATGCACCTACTCGGATGAGGAGTTCCATGTCCTCGACTAGTGGCTGAACACGCCAGTAGAAGTCCTGTTGTGATTCAAAGGGGGCGCTTTGGTATTCTTGAATCATGGTTTTTATTGTTTGTTGACGCAGCCCATTTGTACGTGTGGCTGGTACGCGTATTGTTCTTTTTCGGCCATCCGGGATAAAGTCTGGCCCTGGTTCATTGACAGACGGGGGAAGAATACAAATATTTAAACGATGGCACTCTAAAATATAGACCAAGGAATTATAAAAACCTTTCCCATTACTAAGCACGGCCGCCATAAATTCTGTCGGGTAATAACATTTAAACCATGCCCCCTGGTAAGCTTCGACTCCGTATGCGGTCGAATGGGCTTTACAAAAGGCATATCCGGCAAATCCTGTTATCGATTTCCATACCGCCTCGGTCGTAGACTCTGGTCGTCCTAATTTTTGTGAGGCAGTAAAAAATTCATGGTGTATTTCATCAACTGTCTCTTTTTTGCCTTTAGCTAAAGCACGCCTTAGTATGTCAGCCCGTCCGGGGTTAAGTTCGGCGTAAGCTTCACAAATTTGCAGTATGTGTTCTTCATAAACAACAAGCCCGAAGGTGCTGCGTAAACAATTTTCAAGCGATGGGTGCGGATAGCGTATGGGTTCAAGCCCTTGGTAACGACGAGTGAATCTTAACTTTTTTGATTCGTTGGCAGCGCCCGGCCGTATGACGCTCACAATAGCAATGAGTCCGTCAATTTCATTTACCTGGGTCATACGGCACAGGCTCACCATTGCTGGCGATTCAATGTGGTGCACCGCCCTAGATCCACCACTACAGATCATCTTCCATACACGAGGGTCTTCCCATGGTTCGAATGATTTTAGATCCACTTCGATATCACGAAGAGATAGCCATTTTTTGGTATCTCGCATGACTGATAATCCTCCCTGTGCGAGGATATCTATTTTAATTAATCCAAGTGGTTCTACAGAGTTCATATCTAAATGTGTGGTGGGATAGCCTTTAGAGGAAACAAAGGTTGGGCTTAAATCGTGCATGGGTTGTCTTGATAGAACAATACCGCACGGGTGCATTTTTGGGTAACGTGGAAATTTATCGAGAAAAGAAGCCATAGTGATCGCCGTTGCATAAGGGTCTTCTTTTAATGGTAAATCTTTGGTTTCGAGGTTGCTCGAAAGCATTTCTCCCAGTGCTTTTCCAGCTCTTGAAAAAGGGAAGCGTTCGGTGATTCGCCTGATTTGAAATTCAGAAACCCCGAGTGTCTTAGCTATATCGCCAACCGCGCTGCGAGCTTTGAAGGTGGAAAACCCCCCGACAACCGCAGTATGCTTATTTCCGAATTTTTCAAAGATGATATCGATGACTTCGTCTTTTCGATCATGAGGGAAATCGACATCAATATCGGGAAGCTTGTTTAATGCCATTCTCTCTTTATTGAGAAATCTCCGAAAATAAAGTTCAAAACGTATAGGGCATACATCGCTTATTCCCAGAGTATAACAAACTAATGAATCCGCAGCGCTCCCTCGGGTGATCCATTCTATTCCTCTTTTTTTACACTCCTGTAAAATGTCCCAGACAATCAAAAAATATTCCTCGTAGCCGACCTGACTTATGATTTCAAGTTCTTCCTTGATCTGTTGTTGTTGTTGTGATTTCAGAACTCTTCCATAGCGACGCCTTAAACCCTTTGTGACAAGCTTCTTTAAAAATGATTTTGCATCGGATCCATCAGGCGGCCGGTAGGCTGGGAATTGTGGGGCTCCTGGGTGCAGTTCAAATAGGCAACGCTCTGCTATTTCTTGTGAACGGGTTACAAAGTCAGGGCGTTCTTTGAAGAGCTGTTTCATTTCATCAAGCTCTCTCAAATGGTAGTTGCCTCTGAGTTTTTTATCTGGATGCTTCTGGCCGACCAGACTATTGGTGCGAATGGCCTGAAGTATGTTGTACCTCTCTCTGTCTGCCGGATTGAGGTAGTGGGCTGGAAGATGGGCAACCATCGGAAGATTGCTCCGGTTCAGACCTTCTTTTTTGTTACCGAGACATTGCCATTTTTTCCAGTCGGCTCTCGTTGTAATAGCCAGGTAAAACCGGTCGCCAAATATCGAGGCCAGGTCAGGTTTTCTAGAAACGGCTATGAGCCCTTGACTATGCCTTTGTAATTCTCTACGACTGACATCAACGTGGTAATGTTGATACTGTCGGTTTTTTTCTGATTGTGTTCCGTCTTGCTTATGTGTCGGTTGCGGGCTGAGTAAGCGACAGAGGTTACCGTACCCCTCATTGTTCATAACGTAGAGATAAACTGGTGATTTTCTCCAGTAAACCATTGTGCCCAATATCGGCCGCACCCCGTAAAGTCGGCAGGCCTCACAAAACTCAAAGGCACCATGTAGGTTCCCGGTATCGGCCAGCGCCACTGTGGAGAAGCTTTGCTCCCCCGCCCATTTTGCAATATCTTTTACCGATAAAGTCGAGTCCAACATCGAGTAATAGCTATGAATCCCCAATGGGACGTATGTTTCTTTAGTAATGGGTGCTGGCTTGGGGTTTTTAGGTGGGGGGAGAATAAGCGACAGCGACTGCAATCGTTCACGTAATTTTGGGTGTATTTTTTTTTGCTGGGAGCCCCCTGCTTGCGTGCCATTAAAAATTGCCTGATCTTTGAGCATTAAGTCATGACCTCGGACAATAGATTTTTTACCCATGGAATAGCGTATAGTATCCACTGCCTCTGCTAAACGCCTTTTTGCCTCCACGTCCTCCCATTCACCACCAAAAGGAAGACTCGTTCTGCAGTAGCCGTCATAAACCTGACTCAACCTCAATCCTACAAGCCTTAAACTAACCCGTCTTTGCCATGTTTTTTTCATGAGCATTAGAATAACGCCATAGATGTCTGTCTCCAGGTCGGTGGGTTCTTTAAGTGAATAACTGCACTGGTCTTCGTCCATGTCATTGTATCGAACTTTCACAGTGACACATCGAATGCTCTTATTTTCATTTCGGATTCTGGGCATGAGTGAATCAGCCATCTTCCTGAGCGTGGCCAAAGCAAAATCTTCGTCTATAATATCTTCCTTAAATGTCTCCTGATGCCCATATGATTTAGCTGGTGCATTTGTTGTGATTACTGGCCGGTCATCAATGCCATTAGAGTAGTTCCTTAAAACCGGGGCGGCTTTCCCTGCAACCATTTCCAGGAGCTCAAGCGGAACTTGGGAGACATGTCGAATGAGCGAAAGCCCTGCATCAATAAAGCGCGGTGCCGTTTTTGTTCCAATACCAGGAAGCCATTTTGACGGTAGAGGTTGTATGAATCGCTTTTCCCATCCAACTGGCACTTCGGTAAATGATCTCGGTTTGTTGAGTTTAGAAGCTATTTGACTAACGAGTTTGTTTCCTGCAATACCTTCACTGACATTGATCTTGAGACTGTCCTGGATGGCTTTACGAATTTTGGTTGCAATCTCTCTTGGTCGCATTCGCTTATATCCAGAAACATCAAAGTAGCCTTCATCGACAGACGTAATTTCCACTTCGGGGGTGAAGTCGTGAACGTAAGAAAACATCCATCGTGAGAATTGTTCATATCGTTCGAAGTCTCCCGGCATAACAATAAGGTGAGGGCAGAGTTTTCGTGCCCTTGCCGTCGGCATAGTTGTAAAAATGCCATACTGCCGTGCTTCATAAGATGCAGCAGCAATAACACCCCGGCTCTCACCTCCGACAGCTACAGGTTTTCCTCGTAAACGCGGGTCAGCAGCCTGTTCCACACTAGCGAAAAAGGCGTCCGCATCAAGATGGATAATGGATCTGTTCACTGATTGTTTGTGTTTGTTGAAAACCCTTTTCAGGATGGACCTCAATGTCGTCCTGCTCCTTCGTCACCACTCATGCATAGTTTGCTTACAAATTGCAAAATGCTGTCTTTATAGACAGTATTTTTATTTATGAACTGTGTCAAGTGCCACAGTCGTCCCTATCAACCGTCATGGATTTGTTAAAAAACTTTAATATGGGCGCTTTTTTTAGCACATTTGAGGTAATTATTGGTAATATTGGTGACATAAGTCATTTAGAGTGAATCTTTTAAGGTGCTTTTTTAAATTAGATGAAAACGACGGAATTATGTCTTCCAGGCCATTGAATCCATGGATAAAATGCCGATCATTCGCCCTGATGGTTGGGTGCCTGATCTTTTGCTATTCCGATTCTTTGATGTTTGAAGGTCGCTGTGCAGAACCGAATCCGAAATACGAGGCCGCGGTAAAGGCATTCCGTTTTGGGGTGAAAAATGCTAAATACTTAGTGGTTGACATTTCTAATCAAACATTGGCCGTGATGCGTCATGATAATGTCCTCAAAACTTACCCCGTCTCCACATCGAAATTCGGAATAGGCAATAAGAGCGGTAGCCACAAAACCCCGCTTGGTATGCACAAAGTGTGCTTTAAAACTGGAGAGGGAGTTCCTGTTGGCGGTGTTTTTAAAGCTCGCCAATTTACAGGTAAGACAACACGAATTTACAAAGACAAAACCGATGTTTCTCAGGACCTTATAACCACAAGAATCCTCCGACTTGAAGGCCTGGAAAGTGGGGTCAATAAGGGGCCAGGAATTGATTCTTACAAGCGATATATCTACATTCACGGCACCAATGAAGAGGGTCTTATCGGGAAACCAAGTTCACATGGCTGTGTTCGCATGAAAAATGACCAAGTAATCGAGCTTTATAAGCTGATTCCCAAAGGAACACTTGTCTATATACGTGAGTAAGTCATTTTTTATTAATGGCCTTTTTGACGCCAGCCCATTTTGAAGGGATCTGGATTTGATTCCATACTCGGCTTGGTGTCTCTGTCGCTGTCATCAATTTTGACACCAGCAAATGGGGTGATGAGGATTTCTTAAATTTAGAATTTTTTAGGAGCATTCAATTGTCTGGAATCATGCCAATTTTCAGAGAGTTACAAATATTTCTTTAGTTCAGGTCCTTGGTTATCCAGTGCCAAGTGTGATTTCGAAAAAGAGCTCAATTACCGAATGAAGCCTACCCGATCACTTATACGACGATAGAGTATGTGATGAATTCCTCTTTTTTGATTAGTTGATTCCCTGATTTCTTAGCTAGGGAATAGTCCGTCCACCTTTCTGGCTTAGACCACCAAAGTAGATCGCCCTTAGCTCCTCTGTCTTGTGAGCATTATTTGGTTATTTTCTGTGTCCATGCACATAGCTAGGTGGGGCGGCTCTCCGTCCTCGGGCTGAGGTGCCTTTGGGCATTGCCCACCAGCCTCGACAATCATATCGGCACCCACCTCGACATCCGCAACTTGAAACGTGAGCCCCGTCCAGGTTTTATTTCCCTCGCCACCACCATGAATAGAAATGACACCTCCGGCAACATCGAGCTCGGTAATATGCTGGTTTTGCTTAATGATTTGTGCCTGAAAAACGTTTTGGTAAAAGGCGACTGCGCGATTAGTGTCCGCTGCCCAGATGGTATATTTTAGTTTCTCTACCTCCATGGGATGAACTGTGAAGGTGGTTTATCTTCTTTTCAAGAGTAACACGAAGAAAAAACACCCCACCGCAGATGTGATAATCCCTATGGGTATTTCTCTGTTCGGGGCAATGTAGCGTGTCATAAGGTCAGCAGTTGCCACAAGGAGTGCCCCACTTATTAGTGTTAGAGGAATAAGGCGTGAATGATTTGTCTTGAGGTTTAAACGAATCATATTGGGAGCTATCAGGCCAACGAACCCAACTATACCAACGGCAGCAGTTGCTGTTCCCGCCATCACTACTGCTAGTGTAATGAATAACAAATGAGTCTTCTTTACATCTAATCCCAGGTAATGCGCTTGTTCATCTCCAAGTAACAATAGATCCAAACCTCGAGACCATTTTAAAGAAATGATTGTGGAAATGCTTAATACCGGAAGCGTCATCCAAACATTGATCCACGATTTATACGCCAAACTCCCCATTAGCCAAACCATCACATCCCTAATCTTTACCGGATCTGCTTGAATCAGGAAGAAGGCTGAAATAGCGTGAAACCCTGCTCCAACAGCTATGCCAATAAGTACAAAAACAGGGCTTGAAGTAAGGCCACAATACTTGCCTATTTGAATCACTAATATGGCTGCAGATGCCCCCCCGCAAGCACCCGCCATTTCAACTCCGAACGGAATGGATATGGTTGAACTGATAAATAGGATCCAAATCACCGTTCCCAAAGAAGCCCCACTTGAAATGCCCATGACATAGGGTTCCGCTAGTGGATTTCGAAAGATACTCTGTAAGATAAGACCAGCCAGAGCCAAAGAACCCCCGACAATGAGACCCAGAATGAGTCTCGGCAATCTCAATGCCTTCCATAATTCACCACCACCAGCGTCCCAAGATCCATCACTGGAGGTCATTAAGGAAAGAATCGCAACAACTAGTCCCCAGATGGTCAAAAGCCAGATGAGCTTTGCCATGACTTTTACATTCGGGGCTTTTGTTTTCGATTTATCCATTCTCTAGTTTATATTAAAAGGATTGTTATTCTTTGAATGTTTAAAGAATGTCCTCCCTTGTTCATCGATTTGAGAACTGACTATTTCGAGTGAATTTGGAAATATCGTTTTTAGATTCTCACCTGTTAAGATATTCTTGGTGGGACCTGATAAAACCAATTTTCCATTTTTCATTAAGCAAACATCATCACAAAGGTCTTTTGCCATATTGAGATCATGTATCGCCAGGCAAACCATCTTGTTTTCCTTTTTTGCGAGGTGTCGGCAATAATTCAAAACGAATGATTGGTATTCCCAGTCTAGAAAACTGGCTGGTTCGTCCATCAAAACAAGCTCGGTATTTTGATAATCAAGTTGAGCGAGTCGCGCTCTTTGGAATTCACCTCCACTTAATTCAGTAACGAGATTATCGGATAGATTTAGAAGATTGAATTTCCCCAGGCATTTATTCAGTTCGACATTTTCTTTTTCATCCAGACTTAATGCAAATCCTTCGCGTTGAAAGGCGCCAAGGGCGACAAAGTTTTTTACTGACATTGTATTGGGTGGATCTATGTTCTGGCTCAAAACTGAAACAAATCCAGCTCTTTCTCTTATCGATAGTTCATTGAGGTCTTTACCATTATTTAGGGTCATGGAACCTTTGCTAAATGGAACTCGCCCGGCAATTCCCTTAATCAATGTTGATTTTCCTGCTCCATTGGGGCCAATGATCCCGGTGATTCGACCGCTACTTAAAGAAAGTTGGATATCTTTATTCACCCACAGACCTTTTTTGTATCCTATAAAAATTTTCTCTAACTGTAATGTGGAAGCTTTCAATGGACAGTCGTTTTTGAATGAGAGGAAACACTCTGAACTTCAGATTGGATAGTCAAAAAGGCATTGAGCAAATCTGGGCCGGGTATACTCAGTTTGCTGTCGGTCATTACAAGGATCTGGTTGTTTTTTATTGCTTTGAGTCCTGGCCATTGTGGTCTTGTACTCCATTGTTTCAGGAACCGACTCTTTCCCTCATCTTGAGTTATTTGCTCTTCATAATGAACAATGAGAAGATCCGGATTCATTTCTATAAACTTTTCTTCTGCAATTTGTGGCCAACTGGAATTAAGTGCTGATGGCACATTTACTGCGCCAGCCAATTCAACCATCCTTTCAATATAAGTACCCTTTCCAGCAGAATATAAACCTTCTGAACCAAATAAAACGACAACATCAATCGATTTCTTTTTTTCTTTTTTTTCACTCAACCCATTAAATGCCTGATCCCATGCCTGTAGAATTTCTTTTGGCTGATTTTCGGAGCTTACCAATTGACTAATAGTTTCTGCTGAAGTTCGAATGGACTTGAGAGACTCAAAGTCTAAGATATGGATTTCTGCTCCGCTTCTTTTCAATTGTTCCAAGACACCGATTGGTGTCAGATTGGATGCCAGGATGTGAGTAGGTTTCAGCTTTAAAATAGTTTCTAATGATGGTGTGGTGAGTCCTCCAACCTTTTGAATTCTATCGGTCCGACAAAAATCCGTGCAACCAACTAGTATCTCTGATGCATTGAAAAATTTTACCCATTCCGTAATACTGGGGGCCAGAGAAATAATACGCATTTCATTCTCAGTGCCTTGTTCCAAAGCCCTCTCATTATCGCGATGACATCCACAAAATAATGAGAAAACAAAAATAAATAAGTAGATCGAGTATTTCATATATTGTTATTCAATTCATTATGTGATGTATCACCTATTGAGTTAACGATCCATTCAAGCTCAGGGTCGGAGTGGAATTTGTGAATCGATGTATTCTTTACATGGAATCTTTTCGGGGAGGTTAATGAAATTTCCAGCCATTTGCACGTCCACGCCCTGATGACTCCGCCATGAGTAAATATGGCAATCCTCTCATTGGGATGTTGTTTAGCTATCCCGGATAAGGACTCCACGACTCTGTTTTGAAAATCGAATATTTTTTCAGCTCCCTCAATATCCTTGCTGGGCTCTCCATACATATCCATAAAGAAAGTTGAATCCCAATTCTCTCTGATAAATTGTCTCGAATGGGTTTCGTATGATCCAAAGCACCTTTCTCTCAGTCCTTTGTCCTGGATAATTTCAGAAATCTCTTTTTCTGTGCCTATCGAAGCTGTTTCAAGTGCCCTGGATAAATCACTTGAGTAAATCACGTCTGGATTGAGTGATTTCATAGCTGGTTTTAGGTGAGCGGCTTGAGATCGTCCTTTTTCATTGAGGGGAATATCCTGTTGGCCTTGGATCCGTTCATCCTTATTCCAATCGGTTTCCCCATGCCTGATAAGTATCAACTCTGTCCTTAATAAATTCACCATATTTACAGTTTTATCTTTTGATAATTCGCTGAGTTTATCAAACTATACCTGAGACGTGGATAGTTTGTTTTTACATCATTGAAAAAATCTATGGCAAAATCCCAATCACAAAAGCCTCAATCGAACCAAATGACTCAGAATAGTCGTCCCACACTGAAGGAAACTTTTGGTATTACCAAGGGGGCCATGACTCCTTTAAAATGGGGGGTCGTGTTCACAGCCATGATATTCATTGGAGTGGGTGCGTTCCTCCACTTTACATCACTCGGCAAAGATTCCGTTGCTTCCAAACCATCTCAAAACCTAGATTCATCCTCCACTTTCGGACAGAAAAATAATTTAAGTCCCGATGAGGTCTCAAATATCTTCGGTAATACCCTGACAAATATTTTCCCTGAAGCGATTCCTCCTGCGGATCCCGATGGATCAGATTCCGGACCTAAAAACTCCGATTCAGAATCACTCAATGAATGGTCACCTGCCTTTCTCAAAGGAGGAGCCGGACTCTTCATGGGATTTTGTGTGGGATTTGCTATTCGGTCATTTATTAAACTCGGCTCGGTTATCCTAGGGTTCTATGTTCTCTCCCTTCTGATGCTCTCATGGCTGGGATGGATTGAGATTAATTATCCAGAAATCGACAGTCAGCTCGGGGACCTCTCAGAAAATTTTAA
>CBFHOE010000001.1:472013-474777 GCA_965657355.1 Limisphaerales bacterium
AGGGCCAGTTTGAATCTTTTAAAACATTCCTCTCGGGTGCCATTCCCACTACAGGAATGGCAGCGTTTGGATTCTTTGCTGGGCTGAAGAAGAAGTAAAGCAACGAGCAGTTCATGATATCAGGTGATGATGTCATGAACGACATTTCCGTGAATGTCAGTGAGTCTGAAATCACGTCCTGAATATCTGTAGGTCAATTGTTCATGATCTATTCCCAGAAGGTGTAAGATGGTGGCGTGCAGATCGTGGACATGAACCGGTTTTTCTGCCACATTCATACCGAACTCATCAGATTCGCCATATGTCATGCCTCCTTTGATACCCCCACCAGATAAGAGGTATGAGAATGCGGTGTTATGGTGGTCGCGGCCTGTTTTTGCGATATCCTTTTCTTTCTTATTATTCTGTTGCGCGTATGGAGTTCTGCCGAATTCCCCCCCGAATAGAACAAGGGTATCATCCAATAAGCCTCTGGACTTAAGATCAGAAATCAAAGCAGCAGCAGCTTTATCCGCATCATTGCAAAGCCTGACATGACCTTTGTTGTGGTTGGTGTGGGTATCCCAAGGTTGATTTCCATTGTTCGTGTAATACACGGAGACAAATCTCACTCCTCTCTCAACCAAACGTCTTGCTAGCAGGCAGGACTGCCCAAATTTGGTCTTACCATACATCTCTTTTGTAGATTCACGCTCATGGTTTAAGTCGAAGGCATCTGTCGCTTCGATCTGCATCTTATAAGCAGTTTCCATCGACTTAATTTGGGCGTTTAAGTCGGATTCATCCGGTCTCAAAGCCGCATGTTTTTTATTGATGAGTTGCAGAAAGTCCAGTTCCTTTCGCTGTTGATTTAAATTGAATTCTTGATTCCTGACATTTGCAATGAGCTTATCAATTTCAGTATTAGCCGTGATGACGCTTGTGGCCTGGTTTTGGGCGGGTAGAAAACTGGAACTCCAGAGTGCAGGACCAACAACGATATTCGGAGAAGGTCTTAAGACTACATAACCGGGAAGGTTTTCATTTAGGTTGCCCAATCCATATAAAACCCATGATCCAATCGATGGACGTATTGGCTGAATATTTCCGGTATGCATTTGAAGAAGTGCCGGTTCATGGTTGGGCACATCAGTGTGCATCGATTTAATGATGCAGCAGTCATCAATAACTTTTGATAAATGAGGTAATGTCTCACTGACATTAATGCCGCTTTGACCGTAACGCGAGAAACTAAATGGCGAGGGCATGTAACCAGAGCCTTTGCTGGGTTTGTATAACTTCTGACTCGGTTGCTCACCTTCGTATTGCTTTAGTGCAGGTTTCTCATCAAAAGTATCCACATGTGAAGGCCCTCCGTTAAGGAATAGGAAAATAACCTTCTTTGCTTTTGGCGTGTGGTTAATGTAGCCAACCTCTGCGGGATTAGCACCTTTCGCTAATAAACTCGATAAGCCCAGCATTCCAAGTCCAAGTGTCGATTTCTCAAGCATCGCCCTCCGACTCATGCTTCCACTGTCCATAATGCCAATATCCATCATAGTCTTAGCTACTTAAATGAGACTATGCCCATTAGCCCAAAAGATCAAGGGCCACTCCCTAGTTGCCTGATTGAAAATCATTCACTCGTAGATAATGGGATAACGAATTATTGGCAAAACCGGGGGTTCTCATAGACAACTGGGCTTTATGATCTAATGAGATGATGAGTTGAGTTTGGATGAGATTAAAAGGATTTCGATTTGAATAAACTCCTACCCCGCCCTCACTAGCAAAGGTCGTTTTACAGCGACGGATTGCAGGACGGCTTCGGTGTCCGGGTCTGAAATCCCTCAGAAAATGTGAAAGGCAATGGTATAGTTTTACTCCGGTCAACTCCGGCGACTCGGACTTGTATATGAAATGAGGCCAGGTCAATAGTGCCATCAGCATACTGTGGCCAACAGCAATCGTTGGCGCTCCTGATTTTTTTACCAGCCTCGGACGAAATTTTATAAAAGCTGCTCGCTCAACCACTGGCAGCGGGCTTAGAGTGAACTAAAAGGCGGAGTGATCTACTAGCTCCTCCGACTTCATTATTGTCAGGGGATGACAGCCTCTTTCCACCTAGGGGTCGGTCAGTCTCAGATGGGAGAAGCGCAGTTATGAACCCACGTGCGACTTCTTCCCACCACGCGAGCGCTGTCGAAGGTGAACGCTCCATTTGCCCTATTTTAACGTCTTAACTCAGGGTCTGGATAATTTTATTCAGAGTGCTGCTGGGGCGCATAGATGCAGACGCTTTGGCATCATCTGGTTGGTAATATCCACCTGTGTCAACCGGTGATCCCTGAACATTTAGCAACTCATTGACTATTTGAGCCTCATTTTCCAATAATTCTTTGGCAATCGGAGTAAATTGGTCACGTAATGCTGCATCCTCATCCTGTGCGGCGAGAGCTTCTGCCCAGTAAAGAGCGATGTAAAAATGGCTTCCTCGATTATCTATCCCACCTAAGCGACGGGTTGGTGATTTATTCTCGGAAAGAAGTTTCTCAGTCGCTTTATCAAGGGTAGCTCCTAAGACTTTTGCCTTAGGATTATTGTGAACGTTCGAAAGGTGTTCCAGTGAGACTGCCAAAGCGAGGAATTCTCCCAACGAATCCCAGCGTAGATAATTTTCTTTTTCGAATTGTTGGACGTGCTTGGGAGCGGACCCCCCTGCTCCTGTTTCAAAAAGTCCGCCACCATTCATTAGTGGCACGATGGAGAGCATCTTGGCACTAGT
>CBFHOE010000001.1:474874-497561 GCA_965657355.1 Limisphaerales bacterium
GTACCGACTTCTAGAATAGGAAAGAGGTCGGTCAGATAATCTCGCAGCACATTGCCTGTTACTGAGATGGTGTTTTCACCTTTGGCGATACGATCCAACGAGAACTTGGTGGCTTCAACCGGTGGTAAGATTCTCAGATCCAGCCCGTCGGTATCATGGTCTTTGAGGTAGGTATGAACCTTGTTGATGAGTTGAGCATCATGGGCGCGATTTTCGTCTAACCAAAATATAGCAGGCCAACCAGTAGCCCTTGCTCTGTTAACGGCAAGCTTCACCCAGTCTCGAATTGGGGCATCTTTGGTCTGACAACTGCGCCAAATATCTCCTTCTTCCACCGCGTGTTCCAAAAGAATGTTTCCAGAAGCATCAATCACGCGAATATGGCCATTTCCCGGAGCCTGGAAGGTTTTATCGTGAGAACCGTATTCTTCTGCTTTTTGAGCCATAAGGCCAACATTGGGAACAGTGCCCATAGTTGTCGGGTCAAAAGCACCGTGCTCCTGGCAGAATTCAATAGTTGCTTGGTAGACACTCGCGTAAGAGCTGTCTGGAATAACGGCTAAAGTATCTTGCAATTCTCCATTCGAATTCCACATTTGGCCAGAAGATCGGATCATGGCGGGCATTGAGGCATCAATGATGACATCACTGGGCACATGAAGGTTAGTAATCCCTTTATCCGAGTTGACCATGGCTAAATCTGGCCCATTGCTGAAAGCTGCATCGATGTCAGTTTTGATAGACTCTTGTGTCTCAGTTGGGAGTGAATCCAGTCGATCAAGGAGATCGCCGAAGCCATTTTTAAAATTGACGCCAATCTTTTCAAGCGAGGAAGAATATTTTTCTATCAAGTCTTTGAAGAAGACTTCGACACAGACGCCAAAAATGATGGGGTCACTGACCTTCATCATGGTGGCTTTCATGTGAAGAGAAAAGAGCAGGCCCTTTTGTTTGGCTTCAGATATTTGACCTTCAAGAAAACTAACCAGGTCCTTTCGCGACATCATGGTGGCGTCCATTACTTCTCCAGACTGAAGAGCCGTTTTTTCTTTAAGTATTTCTGAATCCCCACTTTCTGCCACAAATTCGATTTTTACATTTGTTGCTTCAGATACCGTCACCGACTTTTCATTGGATCTAAAATCACCTTTTCCCATGGTCGCTACGCGGGTTTGGGAGTCCTTGGGCCAGGCGCCCATGGAATGTGGATTTTGACGTGCATAGGCCTTGACTGCCTGTGGAGCTCGACGATCAGAATTTCCTTCCCTGAGAACAGGGTTTACAGCGCTGCCTTTGATTTTGTCGTATCTCTCTTTTATTTCATGCTCTTTATCGGACTGTGGTTCATCGGGGTAATCAGGGAGTGCATAACCCGTCTCTTGTAATTCCTTTATAGCTGCCTTCAACTGTGGGACTGAGGCACTGATATTGGGTAGCTTGATTATGTTGGCGTCAGGCGTTTTTGCAAGTTCACCCAGTTCTGTTAGTGCATCTCCGATTCTTTGATCCTCTTTCAAAAATTCGGGAAAGCGAGCAATAATCCTCCCCGCCAGTGAAATATCGCGAAGCTCAACATGGACTCCACTGGGCCCGGTGTAGGCCTGAATAATTGGTAAAAAGGAATATGTGGCCAAGGCTGGCGCCTCGTCTGTCTTTGTGTAAATGATCGTCGGTTCAGACATGTCGGTGAAAAATTAGCCCGTTTTCAAAGCGAGCAAAACAATGCATACACTTTTTCTTTTCCTTTGGCAAACCTGAGGTTCCTGAAAAACCGTCGCGGTTACTCAAGACAATTTTTTAGATATGAGTCTTTAATGGGTGATAGTGGGATACTGTTTTAGGCTCCATATGACGCGCAGTCTCGATTTAGTGATTGAGGCAGTGGGGAAGCGGGCCTGGTGCTTACTTGGCAAAAGGCTATCTTAAATGGGTGTGGTCAAACGCTAAATTGGCGGGGGCAATTTAAGGATTTGTTTACTGTCGCTCCATCCTTAAAATTATTACAAGGCCTTAACTGGTAAGCGCGTAACTTTGAACACCTATGTGCCAACCACTACTTCTGGACCTCAACTTCCTTCCTGACACGTTTCCAAATATTTAAAATACGACACTCTATGACTGCTTTCAGTGGGATTCAATGACTCTTGATTATTTTAAAAGATCAAAAAGATGCATATTCACTGCATGTCATCATGAGCCTTTAAATCTAATTAGATTTTTCCAAAATTAGAGTTGTGAAAGGTTACCAAGGAAACCACGTGTTCTTAGAATTTACTAATCATCGATAGCTTGTATGGCGAGGTGTCGGAATTTCCAGCTCGTACTATCATTGCTCTGACGGCGCGTTTGTTTCAGAATGACCCCAAGAAGCTGTTCTTTGGGATCTGCAAAATATTGGGAATTAAAATACCCTCCCCAATTGAAGGTTCCTTCGCTGCCTTCTCCACCTCGAGATACAGCTTTCTCATTGAGTACCCCAAAAGCTAATCCATAGTGACTATGGTCATTCAATTTAACTTGGAAGGCGTTGATGGTTTCAATTGTCTTTCTGCTTAAAATCCGGACTCCATTGAGCTCTCCGCCATTCAAATACATTTGTAAAAAGTTGGCGTAATCCTTTGCCGTGCTGACTAAACCTGCACCACCCCCGTAATATGTTTTTGCACCTTTCACAGGATAGTCTGCATCGTAGTATTCAGGTACACCCTCATATTTTACCCAGTCAGATCCTCGTGGTTGATGAACGGTAACAAGCCGATCTTCATTTTCTTCTGTGAGAAAAAATGCGGTGTCAACCATGCCTAGTGGTTGGAAAAGGCGTGACTCAAGGAATTTGGCAAATGTTTGGCCTGAAATAATTTCGATGAAATAACCTAAAACGTCCAATCCTTCGCCGTATTGATAGCGTTCGCCTGGATGAAAATGAAGCGGCATGGTCGCTAATTTTTTGATGTTGTCCGCAAGCAAAATTGGCTTAGTTGTCCAAGCGTCGACAATGTTCGCCTCCTTAAACATTTTCCTCATACGTGGATCTCCGTCGATAAGGCCATAACCAATACCCGAGGAATGGGTCAACAAGTGTCTTATGGTTATTTGGCTTTTGGCTCTTTCAGTTTCAAGAGATTCACCTTCGCCTATTAAGACTTCCATGTTCTTAAATTCTGGAATCCACTTAGATATCGGATCATCTAGTCTAAAAAGACCCTCTTCCCAAAGCATCATGACTCCCGTGGCTGTAATGGCTTTGGTTTGGGAGGCAATACGGAAGATGTCATCTTTCTGAAGCTTTCTGTTGGATGCGACATCTGAAACTCCATAGGCTTTATGAAAAACTATCTTTCCATTCCGAGCGACAATAGCAACCAAACCTGGTACCTCTCTTTTTTCAATTGCCGTACGAGCCATAGCATCAATTCTATCGAGTCGTTTTGGAGACATTCCCACTGTCTGAGGTGGTGCTTCGATCAGCGATTGAGAGTGATTTACAGATGGGGTCTGCGCTTGTGCCGCTATTACGAAAAGGAAAAATAAAGCGACAGTTAATTTAATGGTCTTCATGAATTTTAGAATTTGATTTGAAGTCTGAAATGATCGGATTTCGAAGTTTGCTTAAAATTGATTATTTTTAATAAATGAAAGGATTGTTTCAGGAAGTATACTATTGATGTTTCTTTGGGATGAAAGGACTTTTTGAAATCCTCTATATGGGCCCGTTTTAATTTGGACTCATGAAACCTACAGGTAATTCCGTCTCTCCCTCCAGAGACAGGTCAGCCAGTGCTTCTCCATAGGCGCTGGAGAATTTGAAACCTCCTCCATTGCATGCAGCAATAAAACCGACTCTCTTTTCATTTGGAAGGAGACCTAACCAAGGACCACCGTGGGTATACATACAAATTTTAAATGCAAGGGTGGCTCCATTTGCTGATGGCATGTGCTTGCCCAGATAATCACGGACTATTTTCTCGTCACCTGGATTTGGTTTTCGATCAATCCAAGTAAATCATTTCATTGGATATCAATAGAGAATGGCAAAACTGTTTCAAAGCTTTCGAATCATTTGATGAAAGAAATCGCACACTGGCATCAAGTTCCTCTGGATAAGGTTTCCTAAAGTATACTTTTTCAAATGCATCCTGGACAATCTCATTTATGCCAGCTTGATTCTGCCTGGTGAGGTTGGTTGCAAAATTCTCTGCGAGTTCCCAAAAAAATGGGTCGTTGAGTGCGTATAGTTTTTGAGTTGGTGTGATAGTTGTGCTTCTCTCTGCGGCATGGACATTAGCATCGGGGTAATCGAATTGCATCAACATGTTATTGAGCGAAAGGCGGCTAATTCGAGAATAAACAGTTCTTTTAAAATTAGATTTATCAGTCAGCTCTTTTGACTTGCCTCCAAAGCTGTCTAATTCCCCGGAAATTAACAGCGCAGCATCACGCCACATCTCAATAGAGAGGCGCTTTTTGTTCATTCTTCCCAGTAACAAATTCTCTGGGTCAACAGCGGTTTGATCAGTAGTTGGATTTGAATCTTGTATATAACTTGAAGAAAAAACTATTTCTCTAATCAACCATTTGGTGGACCACCCGGATTCAATAAATCTGACGGACAAATCGTCGAGTAATTTCGGGTGAGTTGGCTCAATACCTAGTTGGCCAAAATTACTTTGGGTATTGACCAGTGCTTTGCCAAAAAAGAGTCCCCATATCCTATTGACATAGACACGGGCGGTAAGAGGATTTTTGGGAGAAGAAATGGCTTCAGCAAGTTCGAGTCGGCCACTTCCTTTTTTAAATTCTTTTGGGGTATCATTGGAAAGAACCTTTAGAAATCTTCTAGGGGTTTCCATTCCCTTGTTGCTAACTTGTCCTCTTAGAAATACCGGTAGGTTTTTGGGCTTACCGTCCTCTACGATATGAATCTCGTACTTCCTGGATTTTTTATCTTTGTCTGTGAGTTTTGTGCCATCAGCTTTATAATGGTGGTTCTTCATTTGGGTAGAGGCAAAGACACCAGCCAGGGAGTAATAATCTTCGATTGTAATAGCATCATATTTATGGTCATGGCACCGAGCGCATGCCACCGTAAGGCCAAGAAAGGTTCTGGATACTGTATCGACCCTATCGGCCCATTCATCAGCTTGGACTTCGAGTCTGCCTCTGTTGTAGTACTGAGGTCCAAGCCCCAGGAAGCCCAGTGCTTTGACATTTTCCATGTCAGAAGGGGTGATTAAATCAGCCGCCAGTTGCAACTCAATGAATTTATCATACGGAAGGTCTTTGTTGAATGCGTCTATAACCCATTGCCTGTAGAGATGGGCATTGGGGTAGAACATGGAAGTATTGCTACCAACTTTATGAGCCTGGTCTTCAGCATACCTGGCCAGATTGAGCCAAAGGCTGGTCATTCTTTCTCCAAAGGCGTAGGAATTTAAAAGCTTTTCAACAGTCTCCTGGTAAATAGTTGGATCAAATTCATCAGGGAGGTTTTTGAGTTGGGCATCCTCAGGTGGGAGCCCTGTGATATCAAATGCTAATCTGCGAATGAGGGCCGGGAAGCTCCCGGTCTCGGATGGAGCAAGCGCTCTGTTTTCCAGTTTTTTGAGAACAAAGAAATCAATTTTTCTTTTCGGCCAGGTAGATAGGGTGACAGAAGGTCTTGGGTGTTTATTCGGCTTTTGGTAGGCCCAGTGCTTGCGTTCTTTTTCCCAGTCCAATTTTTCCTCAATAATGGAATCGAGTTCCTTGTATTTATTGGTTGCTTCGTTGGCTTGAGATGGCGGAATGATTGAGAGTAAAAGGAAGAATGTGAACATCCAATTTACCCAGCCTGGGTCAAAAATTTTGTTTTCTCTTCTAGCCATGACAAACATTTAGAAATACATCATATCATTCTCAGAACTTCAAGATTAAAGCACCATCTCCGAGGAGTTAGCCCAGGTATAATTTCTATGATTTGTGCGCTTTTCTTTGAATCAGGACAGAAGTTATCAAAAGAACTCCAACGATTATGATTTTCAGTTCATCTGTTTGGAAATACCGACTGGTGAACAATTTAGTTTCGTGAATGAGTATGAGTCCAAGGGTTGTTCCTGCCAGGTTCCCTTTCCCACCAAAAATTGAAGTGCCGCCAACAACTACCGCTGTAATGACATCTAATTCGATATTAAAACCGGCGTCGGCTTTTGCTGTATTAAATCGTGAGATAAAAATCACAGCGACAATTCCGGCCATTGTCCCAGAAAATGCATATAGCAGGGTTTCTAACTTCTTCACATTTGTCCCACTATATATCACCCCCATCCGGTTTCTTCCGATGTGATAGAGAGTTCTCCCAGGGATGGTTTTGGTGAGAAAAATGACACCAAAAGCCAGTGATGTAACGAAGAAAAATCCCACTAAAGGAATCCCCCAGATAGACCCCCTTGCAAGTTGTGAGAATCCATCTCCAAATCCGGAAAAAGATTCACCTTTGCTGAGGCCCTCTGCTAAACCTCTGAAAAGAGCGTAAGTCGCTAAAGTGACAATAAGTGGGTGCAACTTAAATGATGCAATAAACAATCCATTCATTGCCCCGCAAAGTGTCCCTGTGATCGTTGATGCAACCGAAGCCAGATATATATTACCAGTAGCGGCAAATGTGAGGCCAAATGAGGTGGCAGACAAACCCATTGTTGACCCAATAGAGAGGTCTATCCCACCAGTAATGATGATAAAGGTCATCGGTATAGCGAGTAGCGCCATTTCCCAGAGCTGACGCGATAAAATAAGCTGACCTTTTAAAGAAAGGAATTTTGGCATTAAGCCGGCGGCAATGGCAAAAATCGCAAGTATGAGAATGAATAATGTTAATTCATGCCACGCCGAAAACTTCCTCAGAAAGGTTATTATGGATTGCCTTTTTATCAAATCGACTCCTTTCTGTATTTTCGATTAGATAGGGTAATTTTATGTGCCAATTGATCCAGCATTACAGCAGTCAGAATGAAAAGTCCCTGAATGGCCTTAGTCCACATTTCGCCTGACTCACCCAAATTCAGAAAAGTAAGAAGTGGTCGTATCATCGTCATGAGAATCACAGCTAAGACGACCCCTCTAATCTTTCCTTTTCCACCAGTGATTGAAACTCCTCCCACTACAACACACGTGACAACAAGTAATTCAAACCCCACTCCAATTCCGCTTTCAATTCTCGGAAGTCTTGGAACTTCAACAATGGTGGCTAATCCGGTCATCAGTCCAGTAAAAGTAAAAGCTATAATCTTTACCTTGTTCGAAGTGATTCCTTTCATCGAGGCGGAATAAGATGAACTTCCCGTGGCTCGGATTTGCCACCCCAATGGAGAAAAATTCAGAATCAGCCAGGTGAGCAGGACGACCAATACAGCAGTCCAAATGGAAAGCGGGATGCCCACCAGTCCATATTTGGTTAGCTGTAGCAAATCATTGGGTAAATTACCTATATTTTCCCCTTTCATTATAAATATTGTGAGACCTCTGAATGCGGTGAGCCAGCCCAGCGTGACAATTATGGAAGGCACTCTACCAATTGTGACGAGTAGACCTGTAATGCAACCTATAAAGCCACTAACAGCTATAACACCGAAAGCTCCGGCCCAGGTGTTCCAATTTAAATGATCACTGGAAAGAAGGATTCCAAGAATAGCTGAGAGAAGAGCCATCAAGGAACCTGTTGATATGTCAATCTCCCCAGTAAGGATCACCAACATGACTCCGCAAGACACAATAAGTGTAGGAGAAGCCCTTACAAGAATGTCTTTCCAGTTTGTCCATGAAAGGAAGCCAAAATCGATAATGCTGACAATCACTGTGGAAACTACAATCAACGCCAGTAAACCAGCTTCACGTCGAAGAAGGATGTTTTTTAAAGTTGAAATCATCAATTTTTCTGTGGGGCACTTCCAGATTGAAAAGCATGTTGCATAATCGATTTGGGATTTATTTTATCGCCTTTGAGTTCTGCATTGATTCTTCCTTCGCGCATGACAAGGACACGGTTAGAAATGTGTATGATTTCTTGCAAATCTGAAGAGATGACAAGGATGGCGAGGCCTGATTGAGCGAGGTCTTCGATAATTTGATGCACCTGTTCTTTAGCGCCTACATCGACTCCTCGGGTTGGCTCATCTAAGAGGAGAATTTTTGGTTTTGTGGCCAACCATTTCGCGACAACAACTTTTTGTTGGTTGCCGCCGGATAATAATTCAACTGGATCTCTGGAATCTCTTACCTTTATTTTAAATTTTCTGATGCTTTCATCGGTGATTCTATTTTTTGATTGTTGAGATATGAAAAATGAGGCGTGAGCTGAGGTGTTATCAGCAGCCATTGAGGTGTTTTCCAGGATGCTTGAGTTCAAAACTAAGCCTTGGTGCTGTCGATCCTCTGGGACCATCACTAATCCAGCTTCAAGAGACTTCTTTATGCTCGATTTTTTCAAGAGGTTCCCGTTGATTTTAACAACACCAGAGTCATACGAATCTGCCCCAACTATAGAACGTGCCAGCTCTGATCTTCCAGCACCTACCAGCCCAAATAAGCCAGTTATTTGCCCTGGGTATAATTTTAATGATATGTCACGGAAATGGTTTTGAGAGCTAAGATTCATTACCTCAAGTGAAGGGGGGGTATCGGAAGAGGAATTGCTGAAGCTATTAGTTTTTTTGAGATCCGATTGTAGTTCTCGCCCTACCATCAGTTGTATCAGTCTGTCTTTGCTGAATTCTTTACTTGAACTGGTTTCTATGTGTTTCCCGTCTCGAAGGACAGTAATGGAATCTGAGATTTCAAGGATTTCATCAAGTCTGTGACTGATATAAATAATGGTGACTCCTTGTGACTTTAATTTTTTCAGGATATCTAAAAGCGCGTTGGATTCCTTTGGTGATAGAGAAGCGGTTGGTTCATCGAGAATTAATATTCTGCAGTCCCCCGAGAGCGAACGAGCCATGGCGACCATTTGCCTTTCCGCATGGGATAAATGTTCAACTGGGATATTGATATCAAAATCCTGACCGAGTCTTTCCAGCCAAAGCTTAGTTTTTGCACGCATGGATGGATGGTCAAGGAAAGCCCCTCCCATGCGTGCGATCTCTTTACCTACAAAAATATTTTGGATTGAATTGAGGTCCGGGAAAATAGTTGATTCCTGGTGGATGACTGAGATACCAGCCTGTTCGCTTTTCTGGACTGAGCCGAGAAACAGCCCTTTTTCATCTAGAATGATTCTCCCATTGTCCCATTTGATGTTTCCCGACAGGCATTTAATTAATGTCGATTTACCTGCGCCGTTTTCACCGCAGATTGAGTGGATACTTCCTAATTCCAAATTAAATGTCACACCATCAAGGGCATGGACACCACCATATGATTTGCTGAGTGACTGGATTTTAAGTTGTCCCATCTGAGTCGATTCAGTTTCTTTTTGCTAAGACTGAGTTTTCATATTCTTCAATTTTATTAAGCCAGTCCAGATCGGTTGGTGTATTACTGCATTCACAATAATAGTCCCAAAGGATCCCGAAAGGCATCATTTTTAATTCCTCGATCAAGGCTAATCGTTTGGTGTAATCCTGATCTTTTTCTAATTGGCTTAATTTCTCATAGGGCTCCAGGAGGGCAATCATGAGTGCTTTGAGGACGTTTCTACTACCAATAACCCAAGCAGCAATTCGGTTAATGCTGGCATCAAAAAAATCTAGTCCAATATGAATCCGGTGGAACTGATCGGCCCGAACAATTTCTCTTGCAATAGATAGTGTGTTTTCGTCAAGAGAGACAACATGATCACTATCCCATCTCACACCTCTGCTGATGTGTAAAAGTATTCCGGGTAAAAAAGGAAGCACTGAACTGATTTTATCCGCGATAGATTCCGTTGGATGAAAATGGCCGGAATCTAAACACAGGTGTTTTTTACGAGAGATAGCATAGGATAAATAATAATCATATGAACCCGCTACATAACTCTCGCTCCCTATCCCGAATAATTTACTCTCAACAGAATCTAGATTAAAGTCGGCATCAAAAGGTTTTTTGAAAATTTTATCTAATGAATTTGTGAGCCTCTCCCGTGGTCCAAATCTATCGACTGGTTTATCTTTAAAACCATCTGGGATCCAAAAGTTGGTGACACATGGGTAACCAATATTTTTTCCAAAGAATGCGCCAATTTCTCGACAGGCGATGCCATGATTGATCCAGAATTCTCTTATGGACTCGTCAGGGTGTGCTAGAGTCCATCCATCAGAGGCTTTCGGATGGGCGAAGTAGGTTGGATTAAAATCCAAACCTAGATTCAGGGATTTTGCCCAATCGACCCAAACGTCAAAATGGTCGGTAGTGATTTGATCACGGTCTACCTTTTTACCTTTAAAATCTCCGTACGAAGCATGGAGATTTAATCGGTGAGTGCCCGGTAATAGGGAAAAGGTAAATTCAAGATCAGACCATAATTCCTCTATTTTGCCGGCTTTACCTGGATAGTTCCCGGTGATCGCCAGGCCACCTCCGAGGTCCTCTCCGGAATTTTCAAATCCGCACACATCATCACCCTGCCAGCATTGGATGGACAATGGGATATGTGAAAGTTTGTCTAATGCTTTTTCAGGATCAACTCCAATTGAGTCAAATCTGTCAAATGCCCAATCTAGGGAATGCTTGTCACTCACGATTGATTAATCCATTAACTAAATAGCTCGAGGATAGGAAGCCCATTATCTGTGATGGGAACCGGGCGATCTCCAGAGTAAATTGATTCGCTGTAGTCAATTCCCAAAGCATGGTGGATAGTGGCGTGAAAATCTGGGATGGACACGGGCCTCTCAATCGCCACCTGTGATTTCTCATCAGTCTTTCCAATAACTTGTCCAGTTTTTAATCCACCACCGGCAAACACCATAGAAAATGATTTTGACCAGTGCCCTCTTCCACCTGCACCATCGAATCCAATGGGGCGACCAAATTCGGTGGCCACAACGACAAGAGTTTTTTCAAGTAGGTTATGAGATTCCAGGTCATCGACCAGAGCTGCTAACGCGTTATCAAGTGACGAGATCAGATGGTGTTGATTCAATTGGCCACCTTTGTGTGTATCCCAGCCAGTTCCATTAATGAAATTGAGATTGAATGAAACCTCACTGAATCTCACACCCCTTTGAATTAACCGACGAGCCAAGAGACATCTTTGGCCAAATTCATCACCGAATGCGTCTCGAGTTGTTTGTTTTTCTTTATCAAGTTGGAAGGCCTTCATGAAATCGCCGCCAGAGAGTTCCAACGCATTCTGCTGGGATTCCATATAATCATTTATAGACTTTTCATTATCAATTCCCTTCGAGTAGATGGAATTTAATCGGTTGAGAAGGTCTTTTCGGCGGTCGGAACGTGTTTTCGAAATGAAAGAAGGATTGGCCAAAGCTAATGGCCCTTTTTCAGTATCAGTGAGATAGATAAATGAATGCTTGGGCCCCAGGAATCCCGGCCCCCTCATAATGCTTGGGTAACCGATAACGACATAAGGTGGAATTTTGTTATCAAGAGCTCCTTTTTGATGAGCGACCAGACTTCCGATGGACGGATAAGTAAGTGTTCCTGTCGTTTTCCTTCCAGTATGAACGAAGTTGTTGGCTGCGGAATGCTCGTCGATGATATTGTGATAGCAGGTACGGACAGGGGCGAACTTTTCCATCCTATCGGCACACATCCTCAGGTGTTCACACACCTCTATCCCCTCGATCGAGGTTTTAATGGAAGGGTAAGCAGATCCAGCTTTTCGTTCTTTAGGGTTGCCCAGTGCTTTTGGGTCCCAGGTGTCGGCCTGGCAAGCTCCACCTCCTAACCAAAGGTAAATGACATGCTCGGCTTTGCCTTTTGAAATTCGATCGAGCCCAGGCACCTGTGACTCATTTGCAATCAGCGGATTTATCATGCCCGAAGCCAAAAGAGCCCCGGAAGTCTGCTTTAAAAAGTGTCTGCGAGTTTGTTTCACGGAAGAAAAATAAATTCTATTGAGTTAATGAGTGACCATATGACATCCTCGTAATTCTCTCGCCAGTGAGATTGTAATATCTCTGTGGGTGGATCCCCTCTCTGGGCTCTCTTTTCAACCTCAAGTTTGATATCTGTTGCTTTGGCGTTGAGGTGGTTGGACCAACTAAGGAGTGAACTCGGATCAAAGGTTGTTTGTGGGTCGGGAATGTCTCGTGTAAGAATTCTTTGTTCAAATCCTTCAGCAAGTAAGCTCCCAATGACTCCCTTTTCTTCTTCATTTGGGTATCTGGTGAGTATTTGGATATAAAGCTTTTCTACTAGTTCCTGGACCGTATTTGATTCCAATGCGATTCTCATCCATTCAGAATCATTGGTCACTGTGATGGTCCGGGCATTTATAAATTGGCTATTCGCCATGCTGGCTGGTTGAAGTGAGTTTGGTGATTGGTCACGCTCGGAAATTGGGTTTTGGCGTGTCTCTCTCCATCCAAAGATTTTCATGAAATCGACAATCTCTTGGGTTCGAGGCATAGACAAAGCCGGGCGGTCACGATCATTGGATAAACCAGTGAATTCCCACGCCTTTCTGGGGTATCCTAAATTTAGGAAGACATTGGGCAAGCGTTTGCCATCATTGTCCAGGGTGAGTCTTTCTGATTTCATTTTTCTTCCCGAAACGTGAAGTGTAGAGTCGACAATCTGTTCTGCAGACATCCTTCTTCGTATACCCACCCCAAAGGCAAAATCATTTTCTGAGGAATTTTTATCAGGGTTTGAGAATCCTCTTTGATAGGCGTTCGACCGGAAGATTAACTGAGCCAGATATTTTATATCAAAATTGTTTTTTATAAATTCCAAGGCAAGCCAGTCCAGGAGTTCTGGATGAGTTGGATTTGCATCTTGCCAATCATCAACCGGTTCGATAATTCCTCTTCCAATATATTTCTTCCAAAGTCTGTTTACAAAAACCCTGGAGATTGTGAAGGCATTTTCTTCTGTTAAAATCCCTGATAAGCGTTCTCTCTGGTTTTCATAAGTGCCTCCATTGTTAAGTCGCTGGTTTGTTTTGGAATGACTATTATCTAGTCCTAGTGACCAATGAGGCGGTATGATATCTCCCGGTTTCAGGCTGGCCTCAATTTGAGATTCCAATTCCCCGCCTTTTTCAAGAGGTACAGAACTGGATGCCGGAAGCTTAATCGGTTTTTGATTTAGTAATGAAGCAAAGCCGAATAAATCTTTCTGGGTGAAATCATGAAATGGAGCATCATGACATCTGGCACAGGACAAATTTTTGGCCAGAAAGGCCTGACTTAAAATTTGTGCTTTATCAGCCATTGGAACATCGTTCTGCGTGGCAATGCCAAAGCCTGAAGGACCACCGCCAAAAGTGCTGCCATCCATCAGGACAATCTCCCTGATAAATTGATCCAAAGGTTTGTTATCTAAAAAACTTTCTCTGATCCAATATCGAAATGGTCCCGTATTATTTAATGTAGGTTTTAAAATGGCTGGATTTTCGGCAAGAACGTCCTGCCAGTAGGATACCCAATTGTCAGCCCATTCCTCTTTGTTTATATATCTATTAATTGCTTTGCGCCTTCTTTCTGAACTTGGCCAATTGAGATATTCGGAGACTTCCTTTCTAGTGGGAGGAACCCCAATGGCATCCATACTCAATCTTCGGATGAACGATAGATCATCAACTGGATGACTAGGTTGTTGATTGAAAGTTTCCAGTTGGGATTGGATGAAACGATCGATAGGTGTCACAACCTGGCTCCAATCTTTAACCTCGGGAACGTACCGTTTCTCTGCGTGTTGTTCTAAAGTAATATCAAGAATACGTCGATGGCGATCCACCATTATCGCAGCCTGGTGGGTCTTGAATTTCGCTCTCCGAGCTGTGGTATTGTAATCAGTAAATTGTTTCCGTAACCTTTCACTTGAAGATTTCCAACCAGAGTCTGAGATTGTCCACATCTCATTTGAGGGCGTGATTATCTGGTGTTGATTTGTATCTCTATCAATTTTTACAAGTGCAATTTCACCGGTTTCCACTGGAAGCCTGGAACCTCCAAGGATGGACTCCATTGTGAATTGATATATTCCAGTTTTCTTTGCCTCGAATTTTAGGAAACTATCTTTGTGACCTATGGATGGGTAGCGTAAGTTTTCCGGGTAACCCAGTGGGATCTCACCAACTTCACCATGGCCATCTGCACTACCGCTGATGAATGGATTAGATCCAACCAATTCGCCATTAATGAAAAGTCGAGACCCATTGAGAGATCTTAGTAATAATTCGTGGGTTCCTTTTTCTATCCGAATGGCACCAGAAAACCTGAGAAGAACTGGGCCTTCTCTGTCCAATCGAAGACCTTTTTGGGAATACTTCTCTGGGAGATCATCTAACGCAAAGAATGGGATTCTATGTTCTTCATTTGACTTCTTTGGAGGCTCGAATCCCCAGCTCTTATTGACTGGAATATTTTCAAATATTTCGAGCAGTATTTCTGACTGAGGTAAATCTTTTATTGGACGAACGATTGTCGTTGGTTTCCAGTTGTAACGAGAGGCGATTTGTTCAGAGGTAAGATAGACTCTATGGATGGCTACTGAATCCATCTTCCCAACAAATCTATTTGAAGGATTGTCACCATTCCCTCCTCCAATGAAAATCGAATCATTATCGGTGACAGGGGCAAAGGTGGTTTTTCCTCCCATATCCCAAACTCCCGATCGATTTTTCCCATCTATGTATCCCCTAATCGAATCGGGCTTACCAAATTGATAAGTAATCGCCACATGGTGCCATCCAGATCCAAGCGCAAAACCAAAATCAGATGTCCATCTATGCCAGAGCTTATCTAAACTCTCCCCGACATCATTTTTAGTTCTAGAGTCCCTAAACAAAAAACTTATAGCTGCTCTACCTTTGGAATTCGCCAACCTTATCGCGTAATTTTGATTGCTGTTCGAGAATGCCTTATTGCCAGAACGACCCTTTCCAAGAATGTAAGCGTAGCTGCCGGGTTGTAGGCTTTTCACATTGACCCAGGCTTCTAAACTGATGCTATCCCCGTTTGTAAAATCAAACTGACTCCCGTCACCGGGATCAGAAATAGCTATTAGTTCTTTTGATTTTCCAAATGTTCTTGCCAGATTTTTTGAATGAAAATTTGAGTGGATTGGTGGTCTGGGGCCTTCAGTTATTGCCTCTTTTGTCTCGATTCCTTTTTGCAACTCAAAACCCAAAAATAATACCCCATCTACTGGCGGCGACGTCTGAGTTTTCGCTGGAAGCAGGATGATAAGGAAAAACAGAAAAAGGCAAATTCGAAAATTTTCTGAATAAACTCTCATTCTAGATTAATGTGGTTAATTGAAGGTTTAAATCATGCTATAAAGGTTGATTGGCAAAAGCAATTTTCTTATGTGGTTTACCTTAATAAATTCGTATTTTTATCTTGCCAAATGTGACGCTGTTGGCATTATTGCGACCCCTTATGGGGCGCCTGTAGCTCAATTGGATAGAGCGCCTGACTACGGATCAGGAGGTTAGGGGTTCGACTCCTCTCAGGCGTACCACTTTTTGATTTCTTCCAAAAATAATACCTTCGACCTTCTCTTTATCCTTTCAATAGTTTTAGTTACTTTCTTCTCATGCAAGGTAGTAGACACCCGCTTCCTGGAATTAAGCAATTTCGTTTAGATGGCAAAGTGGCTCTTATCACAGGAGGGTCAAAAGGACTCGGCTCGGCTATTGCCGAAGGTTTGGCATCAGCTGGTGCCAGTGTCGTATTGGTTAGTCGAACAAAAAGTGAGGCCAGAAGAGAGGCTGAAATTATTTCCAGCCTGTACAACGTAAGAACAATGGGAATCAAGGCGGATGTGACGAAATCTGAGGAGACCCAATTAATGGTTGATGAAACCGTCGGGCAACTAGGATCTTTGGATATTTTGATTAATAGTGCCGGTATCAACATAAGAGGCTCAATCGAAGAATTAAGCGATAATGAATTTAAAGATGTCATGGATGTTAACGTCAATGGTACTTGGTTAAGCACAAAAGCCGCGGTCCCCATTATGAAAAAAAATGGATGGGGTCGCATTGTAAATATGGCTAGTGCTTTAGGGCTTGTTGGATTGGCAAATCGCACCCCATATACTTCGAGTAAGGGGGCTATAACTCAAATGACAAAGGCATTGGCTCTGGAGCTTGCGAAGACGGGTGTTACCGTTAACTCAATTTGCCCAGGCCCCTTTCTCACCGATATGAACAAGCCGATAGCTGAGACTGAGGAGGGAAAGAAATTTATTGTCGGCGCTACGGCGTTTGAGCGATGGGGAGAAGTAAAAGAGATCCAAGGTGCTGCCATTTTTCTAGCCAGTGAAGCAGCGAGTTACATTACCGGGACTAATCTCGTTGTCGATGGTGGGTGGACTGCTCGCTGAATCATCCCCCAAATTGGAGCCATGATAATGGGTGCTTTAATTACAAAATGAGCTATCCCCATAAATTTAGAATAGTCAGATTTCACCGTGTTAAGTCTATCAACTAGCGCTTACAAAAACTCCGCAGCTGCATGGGGGGGTGTCACTTTAATTTTTCGTCGAGATGGCCGTAGAATTGGGGCCAACCTTAATCTTGAAGCCATTTGAAAAGGTGACTTCTATCGAATTTCGGCCAAAATTATGTGCAGCATATGACAATTTACCATTTTTATTGTATATGTTCACAAATGGATATGGGGAAGTAATTTGGGAGTCTACCTGACCAAACCTATCGAGTGTACCAACCCAATGATCCATAAACGCCCTTGAATTCCCACTTTCAATTTTGCACTCTGGCTCGGAGTCCAAATGCGCGATGGCTGGTGCTGGGTCATGGAGCGCGCCAAACATTAAAACGAGGTCTCCCCAGTCCGTATTAAAGTCTTTACCACCTTTTCTCTTGGAGAGGATCATATCAAAATTTTTCTTCACATAACTTGGGTGTCTTCCCAAGTGTATTGACGCCGGGGTGAAAGGTAACCAATTGATTCCATGAATAAAATCAATTTCCCCAGAGAACCAGGTTTGAAATGCCCCTTTTCCACCCCAGATCATGCCAAGCGCCATGTGGGGGAAATCTTTTGGGTAATTGGTTTCTGAAACATCTAACCAATACTCTTCGATTGACATCCTTTCTGTATTGAACAAGGCAATACCCAGATCACGGATGGCTTGATCGTGAGTGATTTCGCCCCACAGAATCATTCCATACCAGGCATTGAGAGATTCGGATGAGGATTCCTGGTTGTTACCATCTGCGAAGTTGGCATCGCCAGAGGCCCAAGAATGTCCCGCATATCTATCGAAGCACCTTAGGTAAGGAAACATCTTGTCACTGCGGTTTGGTGAAGCGATATCCCTTATTAATAAATTAACCATCGGTCCCCATTTTTTTGCCCAGTTGGGATCCATGCGTGCAATCTCGGCAGCGGCTCGTATATAATAACCGTAATGAAAATGGTGATCATTTATAGGCATATCACTTCCATAACCCGGACGACTCCCGATCAAAGTTCCCCAATTTTGATCATAATAAAAAACTGGTTGCTGCTTCTCGGGAGTCGCTGAAAGCCAATTCTCTAGCCGTTTTTTGATTTCATCGAGAAATACTTTTTGTAATCGTTTCGAACCCGTGGCTTCTGCCGTCCCGCTCAGGTTCGCCAAATTTCCCAAATACTTTCCTTCCCAATATGTATCTGCATAATCTTTTCTAAACTTGAAAGCTTCATTCTCCAAAAGACCGATCATAGTATTTTTGTCTCTAATTCCAGAGCTTGGTAACAAAGGGAGAACGCCCTGGATTGGAATGGATGTTATAAACCCGTTGCCTATTGCTACCTTCATTTTTCCCCTGACTGAATCGTACGACATCTCAGTAAGTTTAGATTGTGTATATTTCCACTGATGTGGATATAAGGAATAAATTGACTGCTTTTCATTGCCTTCTTTGGCTTCGCATATAATTTGATAATTTGCGGTTACTTCTCCACCCTCGACAACCCAGTCCACTCTCGTCTCGGTGACATGCGCGTGAGCATATTTTCCAAATAGTCTCAGCGTCTCGATTTTATTATCTGGGAGTACGGCAATCGAAAAATGGGAACCTTGTCTGTCTTTGTTTGTCAAGGTGGCACTACCTATGCCTTCCCAATTTGAACCTTTTGATCCGAATATTCCGTAATGATGTCCATTAATTGAAAGGCCAATAACAGAACCTCCATCATAACCACTCCAAATATTTGGCCTGGATGTGAAACGGATCACTGGATCTCCTCCTTCGATGATTCCATAAACGTATGGACTGCCATGACCAAAACTTGTCTTAAGTGATTTTTCATCAACTTGGTAAGCAGCAGTAACAAACCAATCAGAGTATCCGTCACAGTTGGCCTCCGGGAAAATGGAAACCTCCGAGTGATGAATTTTGAGATCGCCTTTTACCAGATCTGCATTGCCAAAGATCCCCACTTCATTGCCGTAAATGTGGCCTCCTTGATAACCAACTGTTAGACCATCAGCATCGCATCGCATGAAGGCTGGGTGAGCAAACATATTTTGGGAATATTTTTGCCAAATGAGTGAACTCCACCACTGACCGGTCAAAGTCGGGCCAGCGATTTTTGATGTCCTGTAAATGTTTTCAGGCAATTTTTTGCAATGAGATGGAACTTCTGTCCTATATCCACCGGCACCAAGAAAGACCACCGGTTCACAATGCGCAAAATCATAAAAACAAATTGAGGTTATTAAAATTGTTACCAATCTGAAGCTCATAAATTTATTCATATACTATGTAATGTCATCATTAAGTAAAATGTGGATCCCCATTCTCATGTTGTAAAAAACGCTATGAGTCGTGCCCCAGAATTGGGTTTCTACCTGTCACACCGTTGAATTATGATGCCAACCCTCAATAAGTTACCTACCGAAATTGGAGGATTTAAAACAGAATTCAAACAAAGTATGCATTACTTTTTTGAAGCGAGGTATTCGACAAGGTTTCTAATTTCTTTTGGTTTCAGAATAGCTCCCATAGGAGGCATGGATGAGGTTTTTATCCTTTCTTTGAATTTGATTTTACTCTTGTCGATTTTTACTAATTTACCAGAAACGATTCTTAATGTTAATTCTTCAGTTGTTTCATCCTCTAATTTACCAGAGATGAATTCGTCATCTTTAAGTTCTATTGCGATGGTTTCAAAACCTTTTGAAATAATGGCATTAGGATCTATGAGAGATTGGAGTATATATTCCCGATCAAATTTTGAACCGATTCCATCCAAGGGCGGCCCAACTTGTTTTTCTTTCCCTCCTGCATCATGGCAACGGATACATTGGGCTGAAACATGGTTGGTATATATATCTTTTCCTTTATTTTTATCTCCCCCAAATAGTGCAGGTCTGTATTTTGAAAGTGGATCATCCTTTTCCAATGAGTTCTTATAATTAGTCAGTTGAAAAATAAAAGACGATTTTTGTTTGCCATTGACTGCTTCAAGGACATCTAGCTGGAGTTCTTTGGGTAATGTTTTTTTGATTAACCGCTCCAGCGACTCCTGAAGTAATCTAATTGCTTTTGGGTTATCTAAAGAGGATAGAATCTGGAGGATATTCTGTTGTTCAATCAAAGGGAGGTCCCAAAATTGTCTGTCGATTTTACTCAGGAATAATTTAATATTTCGCTCCGAGAGTATTCCCCATGCCATGATCCTGAGTTGGTGGGCCTCACTGCTGAGGGCATAATTTACCAATGAAGTGATATTCTTTGCGTTTCTTTTGTCCAGGACAACAAGTGCTCCCGAACGAATTGAATCTGACTTTTCAGGAGATCGAATCCATTTTGTTAATATTTTTTCATCGATCTCTAAGTTTCTTTCGCTGGCAATTTGCGAGGCTGCAGCGGAAATATATTCATCTGTGTCCGTGAGTAATTGCGGAAGGTATTTTGTAAGTATTTCATCTGCGAATTTTGGGTTTGATGGCATTCGTTGTCTTACTCGACCTTCCACACGATCTAAAAATGGTTGGTTATTCCAATCTGCCAAAGATTCCAAGGCTTCTATTCGCATGCTTGCCGAATTTAAGGTATTGGAGGCATATTGGATTAATCGAGTTGCGTTGTATTCTTGACCAAGTCGCAAATTTGAACTTATAGCGCGCCGAATGATCGCTTCATCATTTGGAAGGTCACTCTCATTTAGTCTCTGTGCTAGTCCTGGTAGCGCTGGCGGTATAGAGAAATCATCATGTATTGCGGACGCAGCCTCGCGCTGTGCATAAACATCTGGGTCGGAAAGAAACGCTGTAATTTTAGAGGATTTCAATCGGCGCAATGCTAAAATAGCTCCAATACGAACGGCTGTTGATGGGTGATTGGATGTCGCTACCAGAGATTCGATATCGCCAATTCCTATGAGCCCCATCACGCAGGCATGTCGTATAAAGGCATCCTCTCCATTATTTTTTTCTAGCAAATCTAACAATGGACCGATGGCTAAATTATTTCCACATTTTCCTAATGCCAAAGCAGCAAAAAATTGAACTCTAGGTGATTGGTCGTTTAATAATTGGATCAAGGTATTTGTAGCTGATTGAATTTTCAATTCCCCTGCTACCTTCGCAGCCTGTGCACGTATTTCCGGGTCGTCATCGCTAAATGGAAGCTCCTCGTCTAATTTTGAAATACCTTTTCCTTTAGCTTGACTTATTCCCCACAGACTATGGATTCTTGCCAACTGGTTTGCCGATTTATCGACTGCGACATTTAACATTGGATTGATTTCATTTCTTCTAACGAGCTCAAACTGAGCTTGAAGCCTTACTCGCTGATCTGGGTTCTTTAATTGATTTAATAGCTGATGGATAGAGTATCGCTCTGGTCCATCGTGAAGTATCTGTTTTACTTGCTCTCTTATTGGATGTGATGAAAGCAATGGGTCATCCATCTTATAAATAGCCCCCCTATCATTAGGACTCCACATGCCATCCCAATCTGCAATGTAAATCCCCCCGTTGGGAGAAAAATTAACAGCGCTGGCCATGAGGCCGGAGTGGAAAACATGCTCGTCGATCATTTTAAAATAAGCGCCCTTTGGTTTGGCCTTAAAGGCTGTGATCTTTTTTACCGGGAATTGAACACAGAAAAAGAAATCTTTATATTGATCATTTAAAGCTGTGCCCGGGTTATATTTAAATCCTCCTGGCCCTACTGAATAATTAGATAAAGGTGGAGTAATATGGGCTGGCTGTCCTTTGAAGTATGGTTTCCACATTCCACCCGCAGTCCAAGGATTATAATCTGGCTGTTCTGTATATTTCGCCCATCCTTTTGTTCGGAATTGCCAATTAAGTCTCCAACCGGAGTCACTGCCTTCTGTGATATATACAAACCGTTCCCTTTCGTCTTCTAAGTCACCATCATTATCAACAGAAAAAAGGTTTCCGTATTTATCGAAGGCGATTTCTTGCACGTTGCGCAGACCATAAGCAAAAACCTCAAGGTTAGAGTAATCAGGGTCCATCCTTAAAACCCCTCCAGTGTTGGGGTAGTGGAGCTTTTTACCTTCTTTATTTATAACTGAAAATCCGTTGTCGCCGACGGAGAAGTAAATCTTGCCATCAGGCCCCCACGTCAATCCGTGGATATCGTGTCCATCGAAGGCTGCGTGAACGCCAAACCCCCTGAACAGGGATTCTTTTTCATCGGCAACGCCGTCTCCATCATTATCACGCAGCCTCCATAGATCTGGGTAAATGGTGACTAACACGTCTTTTTCGTTTGGCATGATCCCAGCAACCACCCCATTGATTTCCTCATTGAATCCCTCGAAGAATACTTGGGCTTTGTCGGCAGCCCCATCTCCATTCGAATCTACCAAAAGGTGAACTCGTTCCTTTACTTGCATGAGGTCCCTCCAGTCGTGAATGCCATCTTGGTTGAGGTCTTTTAGCCAAGGTGCATTTTTCTCACTTAATTCGGGTGCCATCTTGGTTCTGAAAAAATGCCTGAGGTCATCGACTGATTGATTGGCAAGATCATCGATGATCCATTCCTTGTGGGCTCGAATGTCAATATCCACTGTTGAGCGGCGAGCTGTCTCCACAACATATAATTTTCCCTGGTTGTCGAATGATAGGGCAACTGGGTTCTTAAGTATTGGCTCTTTTGCCCACAAAGAAACTTCCAATTTCTTATTTGTTACTAAAGTGGCTTCCTGTGATTCAGCACTAAGATTAATCGAAAAAAGAACAGCAGATATTTTGATTATAAAGATAGATTCAAATACAAAGTTCGCGCTGATTCTCATTTTATTAACTTTTCAAAATCTCAAGGTTTATTTTGCTACCTCGTCAAAACCACTAGATGGGAATGAATGAAGCAAATACACACTCCCGCATTTTACTCGCAGATAAGAGGTTTTGTGAATTAGAAAATGAAACTCTGTTATTCAAGATTGTGATTCTTATTTCATCTCGTTTGGATTTGTGTAGGATATTATTAAAGATTTTAGCCATAACAAAACGACCGTGAGAATATGGATAAATAAGGCCATAGCAGGCTCAGTATGAATCGATTCGCTAAATGTTTAGCCTGATTCATTGCATGTTATGCTGATTT
>CBFHOE010000001.1:497659-499548 GCA_965657355.1 Limisphaerales bacterium
TAAAATTTTCCTTTATGCAATGGTCATCATCGAAAGACAATTGTAATGGGAGAGACAAAACTCTGGTGAATATGAAAATTGTTTTGATTGGAAGAAGATTGACGTTCTTAAGTATCATTATCTTTCAGATCATCTTTTCAGTATCTGGATCAGTGGTTTTCAATGAAGATGTCAGCCCTATCCTTTCCCGTTATTGCTATGAATGTCACGGTCCCGATCAACAAAATGTGAAAGGTGGATTGAGACTGGATAATGAAGAGGCAATGAACAGGGGCGGAAAATCCGGCAAACCGCTTATCATTCCAGGTCAACCTGAAAATAGTGAATTGTTTTCCAGAATAATTTCGAACAATGCAGATTTTCAAATGCCTCCTCCTGAAAAGGGTAACCCGTTAAAAAAAGCGCAGGTTGAAAAGATAAAAAAGTGGATCCAATTAGGTGCTAATTACCAAATGCACTGGGCCTATCAACCCATAGTTCAACCTGAAATTCCGAAAGTCAATGATGTCTCATGGCCTGTAAATCCCATTGATTACTTTATTCTGAAGGGGTTAGAGAAAAAAAATATAAATCCTGCTCCTCAGGCAGAAAAAAGAGTAATCCTTAGACGAGTTTATCTTAATCTTTTAGGTATTCCCCCTTCCCTTGAGGACATGGAGAATTATCTTTCTGACAAATCAGAGCAAGCCTGGATGAAGGTTGTTGATGCCTTATTAGAACGTCACGAATATGGTCAAAAATGGGGGCGCCATTGGTTGGACGTTGTTCGATATGCAGATTCTAACGGAAGCGATGAGAACCATTCCTACCCGTATGCGCACCGTTACCGCAATTACATAATAGATGCTTTTAATAACGATCTTCCATTTGATCAGTTTATTTTGGAGCAACTTGCTGGTGATTTGCTCAGCAATGAGAAACATTCTGAATTAAAGACAGCTACGGGATTCCTGGCTATTGGATCCAAGATATTGGCAGAACAAGATCCTATTAAAAAGCTTGCTGATACTGTAGATGAACAGATCGATACATTTAGTAAAACATTCCTTGCACATACAATCTCGTGTGCGCGTTGTCATGATCATAAATTCGATCAGATTCCTACTACTGATTATTATGCACTAGCCGGAATATTTCATTCTTCATCAATTTATGACGGTAAGGTTAAAAATCTTCAATTCCTCAAAACTGAGAATGACTTTAATATTAAAATTGAACATCTCAGGAGTGAGTTGGCATTAGTAAATAGTTCCATTTCAGGTAAGGCCGACGAAAAATTTATGTCGACAGTGGAAGCTGAGAAATATACTCGGGGAAATGTTGTTATCGATAATAATAATTATGGTAAAGGGATCGGTATCATAAGCGATCAAGGTGGTGGAGATAATTATGTTGAATATGATTTAATAAATTATTCTCAAGGAACATATTTATTGGAACTGAGATACGCTGCAAAAAATTCAAGACCCGGACAAATCAAGTTAAATGGCATTATCGTCGTTAAAAATGCTCTGGGCAATATGACGGGTGGATGGAAGCCTGAACACCAAAAATGGCACAGAGAAGGCATCCTCCATCTGACTGGCGAGGGCGATACTTTAAGGTTTGAATCAAAGCCGAATATGTCGCACATCGATAAATGGCGGATTACTCCTCTCAATGGGCCAAAGGAAGAAATTGAGTTGCTTCTCAAAAAAAGGGAGGCTCTGGAAGGCCAATTTGCCGAACTTAACAAAAATGCTCCTGTAGCTCCAAAAGTTATGGCGGTGATGGATTCCGAACCAAAGAATGTAAATGTCCACTTAAGGGGGGACTTCAATAATTTGGGGGATGAAGTGCCACGATCGGCTCCGCTTGGCTCCGTATTTAAATTAAATGTGCCTGTGCCG
>CBFHOE010000001.1:499648-507461 GCA_965657355.1 Limisphaerales bacterium
ACTTCAATAATTTGGGGGATGAAGTGCCACGATCGGCTCCGCTTGGCTCCGTATTTAAATTAAATGTGCCTGTGCCGGACGAGGCAAGCGGTAGAAAGCAGCTGGCCGAATGGCTGGCCCACCCAAAGAATCCGATTACAGCGAGGGTCATCGTTAACAGATTGTGGCATTGGCATTTCGGTAAGGGAATTGTCGATACTCCAAATAATTTTGGCGTTAAAGGAAGCCGTCCAACCCATCCAAAACTCTTAGATTATCTCTCTCATAAATTGATAGCTTCAGGCTGGTCGATAAAGGCCATTCACCGCGAGATACTCAATTCTAGAACATACAAGATGGCATCTGGGTTCAGATCTGAAGCGGCGGAAAAGATCGACCCCAATAACAAGCTCTTATGGCGCCAATTTCGCCGCAGAATGGACGCAGAAATTTTTAGGGATTCTATTTTGGCGGTTGCTGGGAAATTGGATACCCGGCTTGGTGGTGGAGAAATGAAAGTTATCTCAGCTGACCCATCACCAAAAGACATGATTAAAAATAGAAAGTTTTATGAAAAAAGCACACGACGGAGTGTTTATCTTCCAGTCGTGCGTTCTCATATTTATGACTTTTTCTCACTCCTGGATTTTCCTCATTCGACAATATCAGTTGGAAAAAGAAGTGATACGACAATACCAACCCAGGCTCTAATGATGATGAATAGTCCCTTTTTTATAGACCAAGCCGAGAACATTGCGACGCTGATTAAAGAAGAGGACTTGCATGATATAAAATTACTCATCAGCAACCTCTACCGTCATGTCCTCTCCAGACCTCCATCACAAAAGGAATATAGATGGTCAGCAAAATTTTTATCTGATATTTTGCCTGGTGGTTATATGAACGAAGTGCAATTAGAGGCATTACAGGCATTGGTTCATACTCTAATAGTGTCAGATGATTTTCTATATATTCAGTGACAATGGGTGGTAATAATTTTGAGCATGATTTGATTCTCAGATTGAATCGCCGAAAAGCACTTCAAGGGATGTGCCTCGGCTTCGGTGGACTAGCCTTTCACTCTCTCCTTCAAGGTTCTTCGCAAACAAACCCACTCGCACCCCGCCCCGGGCATTTTAAACCAACAGCAAAAAGGGTGATTTTTCTTTTCATGCATGGTGGCCCTTCCCACGTGGACCTGTTCGATTACAAACAAAATCTTGTCAAATACAATGGCAAGCCACTTCCGTTTTCCGAACGAAAAGTCCAATTTGCCAAAAGAGCCAATATTCTGGCCCCAATGTGGGATTTTCGTCAGGTTGGGAGAGCTGGTCACTGGATGTCCGAACTTTGGCATCACTTACCGCAGGTTTCAGATGAACTTTGTATGATCCACTCAATGTGCGAGACCAACGTAGCCCACGGCGGAGCCTGCATGAAAATGCATACCGGTGATGAAGCACTTCTTCGACCAAGTATGGGATCCTGGGTGAGCTATGGACTAGGAAATGAAAACCAAAACCTTCCTTCTTTCATCACTATTTGTCCCACGTCTTTGCATGGAGGCGTGAATAATTTCGGATCTGCCTTTCTCCCATCAATACATCAAGGAGTGCCATATGGAACTCCTGGATACCCAAATTCATTAGCCAAAGACGCATCCTTTCATTACATGAGAAACGCGAAGTGGTCTGCGCGGCAGCAGAAAATGCAACTGCAGCTTTTGAGGAAAATGCAAAGTCAAAGTAAGCTCGATTTGCAATCAACAGAACAAATCGAAAGCCGACTCCAATCAATGGAGCTTGCGTTTAAAATGCAGGTTGCGGCCCCAGAAGTCACCGACCTGAGTGGGGAATCTGAAATTACCAAAAAACTTTATGGATTGGACAAGCAAGAAACTAAAAATTTTGGGCAGATGTGTTTGATGGCTCGGAGGTTTGCAGAAAGTGGAGTCAGATTTATACAGGTGAGTCATGCTCATTCATTACCATTCAATAACGAACAGTGGGACCAGCATTCGCATTTGGAAAAAGGCCACTCCATCAATGTTAAACAAATAGACAAACCAATTACCGGTTTAATTACCGACCTGAAACAACTTGGATTGCTCGATGACACACTCGTAATCTGGGCTGGTGAATTTGGTCGCACACCAACGGCTCAGGCGGGCTCCGGGGAAATAGGGCGTGACCACCACCCCGATGGTTTTACCATTTTTCTGGCTGGCGGAGGTGTAAAAGGCGGATACCGCTATGGGGCGACTGACGAATTTGGATATCACGCTATTGAAAAACGACACACAGTGCACGACTTTCATGCAACCATCCTTCATGCACTAGGTCTTGATCACGAAAAGCTAACTTTCCCCCATGCGGGGAGAAATTTTAGCCTCACTGACGTGCACGGTGAAGTAGCTCATGAGATTTTTTCCTGAGCTAGAAGGTTTTAGGATTTGTTTAATGCTCGGGCATACTGGATCCATTGACCAATGGAACTTTCTCTCATCAAACTAAACAAGCCGTAAATTGAGTTTTTAATGATGAGCTGGTTTTCAATTACTCATTCATTAAAAATGTAAGTTTATCTCAAATTGTAGCTACTTTGCTTTCTAAATCCCTGTAAGGAAATGGTTCCATTTGAGTCAATTTCCATGAGCGAATACCCGTTGTTTTGCAGCCCTGCGCCTTCCACCATAGCGACTAAAGTGCAGTAATGAATTCCACCAATGAGCTTGAGATCATTTTGATGGCTGTGCCCTTGGAAGACGGCTTGGACTTTACCTGAAGATTCTAAAATTTTTCTTACCTCTCCATTGTTTCTGACTCCATGATTACCGTTGACGTCTAGCCTCTGATGGGCGAATACAACAACTTTATTTTCAGTGGCATTCAAATCGCCTTTTAACCATTCCAATTCTTCGGGCGGGATATTTGCATCAGTCCATTTAAAATTTTTACGTGCATATGGTTTCCCATCGGATCGGAAACAGGAATCTAGCACTACAAAATGAAAACCATTCTTATCAAAAGAATAAAAAGATTTATCTTGCCCAATTTCTCCTAGGAATTCTTCTTTCCTGAGAGTATCAACACAGTGGTTACCTAAAACATAATGTCGATTTTTACACATTTTGGAGAATTCACGATTTATGGTCCTGAGATACCTCATTTCCACATCAACGGAATCTGCGGCGTCTATGAAGTCCCCAAGCTCCACCAGGAAGGAAGGTTTTTTACTATCGAATTCCAAAGCTGACTCCTCTAGCTTTTTCAGCGTCTCTCGATAGTGCCTTGATCCAGCCGCTGGCTTATCTGCATAATGGAGATCTGTCACGAGTCCTAGGCGAAGCAAATTTGACTTTTTCTCTGCAAATAAAAGTTTAGGGGTAATTGAAGTTGAAGCCAATACCAGGGCGCCATGTTTGAAGAAAGCGCGTCGACTCGAATGGGGCTTGGTTTTACCAAAATCTATCATATTGAATACCTCTCAAAAGAATACCTAAACACCAAAAAGTGGTAAATTGAATTGTTTATATAAGCCTAAGGAGGAAAGCAATTACTTCCTGGGTGTCGCTGGATACCTTTATAGTACCGCAATATCCATGACGCACATGGATAAACTTTATACACTCTGAATTTGTCGATTTTTGCAAACTTTCAAATATTGCTGACCACGATCTAAAGCGATTAATGATTTCTAAGATTTAATAAACCGAACCATTGCATCGAGTTGAAAGGTTGAATCAGCTTCCTTAAATATTATCTGCACCTCCAGGCGAAGTGTTGTGTGATATTCCCCTGCTCCACTCTCTGAGATAAATGAGTCAGTTGTTCATCAGCGGATTTTGCCACTTCTCAAAACCAATTTTTTTAAATCAAAAGATCTCAATAAGCGAAGCATTTTGAGAAGTGGTTTTTTTGGGCAGGTTCTCAGTGTGAGTTTCTGATTCTTAATGGATGAGCGACCTCTCCAATGCCTGCGTATCAAATGAGGTTTATGGGGGCGGCTTGGAGACTTTTAAGAGAGTATAAGACTTTTTTTATCTCACCATTTTGAACCTTGCGGCGTAGACAGTATGAAACAGATTGTCGTAATGTTCTTCCGATCGATAAAGTACACTTCTCGCCTTGAAGGTTTCCGTGAAAACTGATTCTGTTGATAGGAGAATTGGGAGGATGTAATCCTTGTGCCCTTCACCTTTAGGATTAGGATTAATAAGAAAAAATGGTACGCGAGAAGGGACTTGAACCCCCACGCCTTGCGGCACCAGAACCTAAATCTGGCGTGTCTGCCAATTTCACCACTCGCGCAGCAGAAGAAAGACTAATAAGCAGCGAAACAGAAAGAATGTAAAGAAAAAATATGATGTCTACAGATAGTTTAATTCCTAAACTTTTTATGACATTGCGAGCAATTATTTTTAATGCTTTCAAGAATTTCTCGTGGGGATTGAGATAATTCTATTTCTTCTCCGTTTTCAGATACTCTGACAGAATCGTATAATTTTTTGGTAAGTCTTATTCCATTTTTTATGAGCCGGCTGTAGTGGATGTTCCCGTCTTTTTTTGCCGTTTGTTCCTCTTTGATTCTGCTAAACTCTTTGTATGCCTGGTGGAGAAGCAGGGATTCGTGTTCTAAGGAGAGGTCCGGTTTATTTGAAATAGGATTAAAACCGTTTTTATTAAATTCATCGAGGTTTTCCAGGTGCTTTTCCATTAATTTCATGGACTGAATACGATCTGACGGCTTTCTAAAGGCTGGTGGCATAGCGGTATTAGAAAGTTCCTTTTGAGTTATTGCCGTAGCAGAAAGGATAGCCGAATAGAGCCCCTTGTATTCGGTTGAAGTTCCTGCTCTTTTCATGAGTTTTAGGCCATTTTCTTTTGAAATTTCTTCGGCTGCAACGAGCAGGCAGGCTGCTGCTGCCGGCCCTCTGTGGTGGCCCTTATGACAATGGATGAACAGCTTCTCTTCAACACCTTGGTATACTTTTGCGATTTTCAAAAGATGCTTTCTTTTAATTCCGTCGTATCCGATAGGAACGTGAGCGTATTTTATGTCAAAACCGCCTGCTAACTCTAATCTTGGCTGGGCTCCATCTACACTGATGATAGATGAGACATTTTGAGATTTAAGGAACTCAAAATCGGCTCGTGATTCTGGGCTTGGTCCAATAAATATCTTGCTTGAAACCTGTTTTGTTCGGGTTTCAAAGTTCCTGTTTTCGTCGCATTTGCTTATCCCGGGAAGGCTGGGAACCAAAAAGAAAATAAATAAAACGTGGGCTGGGGCTGGGAACTTTATCACTATTGAAGACTTTCAAAATGGTCTGCCTCTAAAGAAAAATCTATTTAAATGGATTATACAAGGTCATTTTAATCCATTTATTAAGAGTTTTTGGTGATAAACAAAAAAAGTATTTAAAAATTTCACAAATTCTGGAGAAATAGCGTCAAATAACCAGAGGTCCTTGACGTGATAGCAACATGAGAGGACCATACTAGAAATTTAACAATATTTATGATGAAAGAAGAATTAAATAGCGCTCATTCACTTCCGCGTCGAAAATTTGTGAAAAATACTGGTGCCACGTTAGCTGCAACCTCACTAGCTGCACCTTTTATTTCTCCATCAAAAGGGTATGCGCAAAATTCCGAAACTTTAAAAGTAGGCTTAATTGGCTGCGGTGGCAGAGGTACCGGGGCAGCTGGTCAGGCCTTGAGAGCAGACGGCAATGTCATGTTGACAGCTGTTGGTGACGTCTTCGAGGATCGCATGGAGAATTCGCTTAAAAACCTTAGTTCCCAGCAAGAGGATAAGGTTAAAGTTGATGAGGATCATAAGTTTATTGGGTTTGATGCCTACAAAAAAGTCATCGATAGCGGAGTCGACGTTGTCATACTAACAACTCCTCCAGGCTTTCGACCCATGCATTTGGAGTATGCTATCAAGCAAGGTAAGCACGTTTTTTGCGAAAAACCGATGGCTGTTGATGGGCCAGGTGTAAGAAGAGTTTTAGCAGCCGCAGCTGAGGCAAAGAAAAAGAATTTGGCTTTGGTGGCAGGTTTCTGCTGGAGGTACAATTACGGTGAACGCGCGATAATGGAAAGAATTCATGGGGGTGAGATCGGTGAACCCATGTCTTTGCACACTGTTTATAACACTGGAAGTCTTTGGGTTCGTCCTCGTCAACCAGGTTGGTCAGATATGCTCTACCAAATGAGGAATTGGTATTATTTTGCTTGGCTTTCAGGCGACCACATTTTGGAGCAGGCCTGCCATTCGGTAGACAAAATGAGTTGGGCCATGCAGGATGTCCAGCCAGTCAGATGTTGGGCTCATGGAGGTCGACAGGTCAGAACAGGTAAGGAATACGGACACATAAATGACCATTTTGCTGTGGTTTATGAGTATGAAAATGGTGCTCGTGGATACCATCATTGCCGTCAACAGCCTGGATGTAACAACGATAATTCGGATTATTTCATTGGAACTAAAGGAAACGCGTCCATAAAAGCCTTCGGGAACCTGACAATACTCGGTGAAAACAAATGGCGATTTAAAGGGCCTCGCCCAAATATGTATCAAGTCGAACACAATGAAATGTTTGCATCAATTCGTAAGGGGGAACCAATCAACGACGGCGTTTGGATGGCTCATAGCACACTGCAGTCACTCATGGGAAGAATGGCGGCTTACACGGGTAGAATCGTGACTTGGGAACAAGCTCTAAATACCAAGCAGGACTTAATGAAATATGCTCTAAACCAAGAAGATGCTGAAGGTGATCCAAATTTTGATTGGGGAATGAGTTTAAGGACTCCCGAGGCGGCGATTCCAGGCATAACCAAAATCATTTAAACAGCCTTAAATCTTCTGGGATCATATCTTCTTTGGTTGCAGTGGAATTTACAGCCTACAGAGATAAATCTCTGTAGGCTTTTTTTTGTGTCTTTGTCTGATAGTTTAACCGAATGAAAATTCTCATTACAGGCGCTAGTGGCATGTTAGGGCGGGCAATTTTTAAAAAGTTTAATTCTAGCTGCCCGGAGGACCAAATCATTGGGTTGTCGTTCTCACGTGGGCACAACCAATTAAAATCATTAGATTTGTGCCATCGCGAATCGACTGAGAAGTTTTTAATTGATTTGAGACCAGACCTCATTGTCCATTGTGCGGCAATCAGACATCCGGAAACTTGTGAGAATGATCATGAAACCACCGATGCACTAAACATTAATGCATCTTTGGCTTTGGCGAATTATTGCAAAGCCCATGGTATTCCGCTTATTTATATATCTACGGATTATGTCTTTCCCGGTGATGCCCCTCCATATAACGAGGATAGTATGACAAAACCTTTGAATTATTATGGCATGAGCAAACTCAAAGGTGAGCAGGTAGTTCGTGAAAGTGGCTGTGTGAATACGATTTTAAGAATTCCTGTCCTCTATGGTGAAGTTGAGTGTATCGATGAATCAGCCATAACGGTCATCGCTAAATCTTTATTTAATAATGAAAGCAAAACATTCATTGATAATTGGGCAGCTAGGTATCCCACTCATGTCGAAGATGTTGCTGAAGTCGTACTTAAAATTGTTAACCGCCACAGAAGTGGGGATTCCTCAATTTCCGGCGTCCTCCATTATTCAGGTGACGAAAAATTCACGAAATATGAAATAGCCAAAATTATTGGCAATGCTTTTAGGCTTGATCATGCCCACTTAGTTCCGGTCAATGACGCTCCTTCGGGTCCTCCTCGACCTAAAAACACCAATCTTGATCATTCTAAATTAAAACAATTAGGAATTGACTCTCAAAGAAGTTTTGAAGC
>CBFHOE010000001.1:507558-519902 GCA_965657355.1 Limisphaerales bacterium
GTGGCGATTCAATCTGTTCTCAAACCTCATATGGCCAATTTCATTACGCATTGAGTTGTTTAAAAATAATTCATATAGATATTTAGTTCTTAGATCATTACGGCAATGGCATGGGGTCCAGGGGAAAATATTTAATTATAGACGAATTAAGTTCGCGAGCTGCTCCTGTCGCCGGAAGGTCATATGCAGTAGAGAATGCGGAAGAGCTGCCAGGAAAGCAGCTAATCATGCATGTTATCGATGTATCAGTGCATACTCATTCTTATAAAAATGAAGTATTTGAAATATTAGGAAAACTTCGCGAACTTAGCGATAAATCCCCCTACTTTAGTCAAATTTTAGAAATTCATAAAGATGAGAGAGAAATTCGGTGGTTGGAGCCAAAATTGGAAACTGTCGTCTTAAAGGAAAAAATTGAGGTCCATTGGACCGAGAAGGAAATTTATCGCTTTATTTATCAACTATCTGATGGGCTAGATCAATGGTGGCGGATTTCGGGGAGAGCTCATGGGAACTTAAATTCTCAAAATATCTTTTTCGCGCATACTCGTTCAAATATGCCTGGAGTACGGACGGAAACTTGGCCAATTATTTCAGGTTTTGATTTGTTGCCAAAAAACAATCAAGATGAGGGACTCAAGGGTGACCTACTTGCTCTTTCTAAAATAATTATCGAGGTGGTAACTAAGGAGTGTTGTGACGATTCAGAAATCCAATTTCCACTGCATCCTCATCCTGGCTGGGAAAATCTGGGGCATAAGAAAAACTACTGGTTAAATTTAGCCTCATGGTTGGCTTATCCTGGCCTAAATTTAAACGAGCTTAATGTTGGGAAATTAAAGTCCGATTTATCTAAGACCGAAAAGCCATCTGTTCGTATCACATTGGCTAGTGCTTTCCTCGTTCTTTGTCTCAGTTTAGGAATAGCAGCCGCGGCACGGATGCATTTCTGGGCTGGTAGGGAGTCGGTCTTATACGAGGCCTCTGGTTCCCAACCTATACCTTCGGTCATAAGCAACAAGCAAGAATTAGATCGCCAAAATAAAGATCAAAAACTTTTCAAAAGCTTTGCACCAAAAATCTTGTCTAATGTATCCACTGTTATTGCGGGTCAGAGGGTATCCACCAATAATTCAATCGATATGCCTAAAAATAATAGGTCGATAAAAGTTGATATCCAAAATAAATTACCAACTTTGGACGGAGATGAATGGGTAACTATTTCAGGGCTTGCTTTTGTGTTTATAAAAGATTTACCCGAGATCAAGATTGACCCAAATAGTCGAACATTTTTTTCTTCAGAAAAAGCCGCCTTGCGCGATAGTGACGCTGGTGGTTTTTCAAGTAAGGGCGGTTATTTTGGCCTTATGGAGGTGAGTCAATCTGTTTTTCGAAATGTGATGGGAGATAATCCTTCTATTGGTCAAGGGCCTGATCTTCCAGTAAATTCAGTTTCGTGGGATGAGGCTCAGGAATTTTGTAGAAGACTCACTGCTCAGGAGGTTGCTGCAGGGCGTCTTCCTGATGGTTGGCTGTTTGCCATACCAACACGGGATCAGATCAATCATCTTGTTGGTATGTCGCAGACTGATCAAAGTGGTAAGGAACTTTTGAAGAACAAAGGTGATAATCTAGATTTTGGTGAGGTTTTGAGTCTGAATACTAGGCGCTTTAAACCAGAATCTGTAGATTATGGTCAAGCCGATAACAAATATAGGGTATCTGGTTTAATCGGTAATGTAAAAGAGTGGTGTTTTGAAGAAGTATCCAGAAAAGCAATGACCGCCGGCTGGTCTTATGATTTTACAGGTAACACAGATGAGCGACCGTTCTTCGATACCCCAAAGGTAAATAGGAGTTTCAAAAAAGTCGGCTTTAGATGTGTTGTCGTAAAGGCTTTCAGTCGTTGATAGGATGAGATTTTAAATCTATCAGCCATTCGAGTTTGAGAAGAATGACACAGCCGCAAATATGACTGCAATCACAATACAGGTCACAATAAAATACCCTGCAAATTTCATAATCTGACCTGTTTTCTTTAATCGGACATTTGACTCATCATTTTCTATTTTTAGAATCTCAAATTGGCGAGCAAGATTTGTGTTGCTTGCCAAATCATCTTTGATTTTTTGGAATTTCCATGTCTCCCTCCAATCTCCAAAGCCAGGAGGTAATTGGTCCATTATTTCCTGTGGCGCTGCATCAAACCCCATTTCTTCCCAGTGAGTATCCTTCAAGCATGTCCATATGCGCCAAACTTGCATTGTCTCACAAACATTAAGGGCATGCACGGCAAGCTCCTTCCTTAAATGTAGGGTCATCCCAGAAGACCAGCACTCGTGGTGAATTAATCCTTGCCTATCTACAACCTTAATACCCACAGCTGCCTGCAGTTCACCGCTTTCATCCTCGGCAATATGAAATTCAGTAAGCCTTTGTTCAAGTAGGATCGGATCAAAATCATGCCTTTCCCAAAGTGAGCTCAATACCTCCAGGTCATCGATGTTGGCTCGACGAAACTTATATTGATCTAGAGAATGTTCCACACTTATAAAATAGTTGAATACACAATGATGTAAAGATTCTGAAAATTTTGATAACTAAGCAACAGATTAAAAATTTCGATAAAAACAGCAAATATCTACTGCCTTACAAGACCTTGAAAACTCCTGACGTGGTTAACCACCTCAGAAAATTTGTGGTACAAGGCGAAAAGTCCATAGTGAGATTGCTTAAGAGCCCGTGTTCAATAGAGTCCATTTTATGCTCTGAAAGATTTTACGAGAAGATCTCACCTTGGCTAAAAGATCGCAAAGAAGAAATTATGGTATTTGAAGGAACGTCCGAGGAAGTAAGATCTGTGATTGGTTACCAGATGTATCAGGAGGTTATGGCCGTCGCTCAAATCCCGAAAACAAATTCCCTTGAGTCCGTCATGTTGACGGCCAAAAAACCTTGGTTTTTTGTTGCTGTTGATGGCTTAAGCAATGCCGAAAACATGGGGACACTTATTCGAAATTGTTCGGGATTCGGTGTCACAGGACTTATTTATGACAAATCATCCTGTAGCCCATTCCTAAGAAGATCTGTAAGATGCACTATGGGGACAATTTTTAATATTCCTATTATTGAAGTCTGTGAACTGGGCGCAGCTTTAAGGAAGCTCAGAGAAAAGCAGGTTACGATATTTGGGTCCTTTCCTCATAGAGCACAAAAAGTTCTTTCGGATGCGCCATTTAAAAAGGATTGCTGTCTTTTGTTTGGTTCTGAAGGAAAAGGTATGAGTGATTCCATCACATCTCAATGCGATTTTTCGGTAACTATACCCATGCACAGCGGTACCGATAGCCTTAATGTTGCATCGGCTTCCGCCGTATTTCTGTATGAGGTATGCAGGCAAAGGGGCATCACGTAAACGATTCACACAGCCGTAAAATTATTGAGGTTTCTTATAAAACTTATTGTGAATAGCCGCAAGTATGCCACTCAATGCCCCACTAAAATGAGCCTCCCAGCTTACTTGAGGCATTTCGGGGTTAGGTAAAACCCCGGTTAGAATTCCACCGAAAAAGAATAACACTATAAAACTAACTAATATTGTTAGAAACCGCCCAAGAAATATGCCCATTAAAATGAGGTAACAAACCAAACCAAAAATGACACTACTGGCTCCCAAATGGATCGAATCCACGGAGCGGAATCCCCCGATAATCCAAGTGCCTAGCCCGCTTGCTATCCATATGACCCCAAATGTCCATTCTGGACGAAATTTTTTTTCGCTAAAAAGTATGACTGTATTCACCCAGAGAGGAATTGTGTTGGTGAAAAGGTGATCCCATCCGTAGTGTAAAAGAGGAGCGAATACCACGCCAATAAATCCCACAATTGACCACGGGCGAATCCCAAAGCGATCTAGCCTAAAACCCGTAAAAGAGTCAACGATTTCTAAAATGACTATGATCATCACTAATTGATTAGCGAATCTCACTGAGTTGAAAAATGACTTGGGCATCTTGTGATAAGCCTTCTACATAGTTTAACGCCAACCACAATAACGGGCTGACTGACCTGTATCAATGATGATCCTTTAACTCGAGAAGAAGAGACACTTCCGTAAGGCATTAGTCAAAATAATGGCTAATGTCCTGACTGTGTGGGTTCATCAAATAGTCTCGACTGGAAAGAATTAATAGAAATCAGTTGAAATATTCGGCGGATAATGGATTGGATAGGATATGAACCAGATAATTTTGCATAATTTAAAGTGTCATCTAATCTCGATTGGGATTCTCTTCATCGCAATAAACCTTGGCTTAATCAGTCAGTCTTTCGCGGCTGAAACGTCGAAAAAGCAGCCAAATATCATTTACATCATTTCGGATGACCAAGCATGGACTGATTATAGTTTTATGGGCCATCCGTATATTCGCACTCCAAATATCGATAGATTGTCCAGGCAAAGTCTTTTATTCAAAAATGGCTACGTAACGACAAGCCTTTGCAGCCCATCTTTAGCAACAATCATCACAGGTCTCTACCCTTCTCAACACAAAATCACAGGTAATGAACCACCTTCTCCTTTAAATGAAGATGGAAAGAGGCTTCCAAGAGGAAAGGCCTTTTATGACGGAAGAATAGAAATGGACGACATTATTAAAGGAACTGAAACTCTTCCAAAAATGTTAAGAAGGCATGGTTATAGAAGCTTTCAGACAGGAAAATGGTGGCATGGCAGTTACAAATTGGCAGGGTTTGATGGAGGGATGACGCATGGTGACCCTTTGCGAGGTGGACGCCATGGTGATGTCGGTTTAGAAATAGGCAGAAAAGGGCTTAATCCAATCTTCGATTTTATTGAGAAAGAATCTGATAAGCCATTTTTCGTATGGTATGCCCCATTTTTACCGCATACTCCTCATAATCCCCCAAAGCGCTTGTTGGAAAAATACGCTAAAAGTGCTCCAAGCCTTTCGATCGCAAAGTATTGGGCAATGTGTGAGTGGTTTGATGAAACTTGTGGTGAACTTATACAATACCTTGATAAAAATGGCCTTAGAGAAGATACAGTGATTATGTACGTCACTGACAATGGGTGGATAAATCAGAAAAACGCCTCAAGATATGCCAAAAAGTCGAAAAGATCACCCTACGATGGGGGGCTGAGGACTCCGATAATGATCAATTGGAAAGGTAAGATAAAACCTACGGTAGCCCCTGATTTGGCAAGTAGCATTGATTTGGTTCCAACGACCCTAAAGCTCATTGGTGCAGAAAAGCCGGAAAGACTCATGGGAGTGGATTTACTTGATAAAAATCAGAGGTCAAATCGAAATACCATTTTTGGAGCGATTTACCTTCACGATGCAAATAGCATTCACGATCCTAGAGAAAACCTCACTCATTGGTGGGCTAGGAACAATCAGTGGAAGTTAATTATTCAAGGTAATTTAGATAATGCTAAATCGTTGACTGGCATAGAATTATATAAAATGCATACGGATCCGATGGAGACTGTAAATCTGGCGAGTTATGAGACTATGGGAATAATACACAAGCTAACATCGTCAATCATTTCATGGTGGGGTGAAACATATCTCCGTTAAGCCTAAAAAATTTAAGTTAAATCTAATTATTCATTAGAGAGGTGATTTGAATCACCTCTTTTTCGTATCTAACTTTAGCCAAGTAGTTTATATCAAAAATTTATGAATAACTTTTAATTTGTTAAATCTGACAATGTTGGTTAAGTCGGATTTGATTTGGTCCTTAAATTAAAAAACATCAAAATTTTTTACCCCTAGGTTAATCAAAATGAAATGCTTTGAATTAATCGAAAAAGGGGGCAGATGGATTTTTTTAGCTTCTTTATGATTAAATTGGATTCTGTAAATTGCTTATAAAGAATATATTATAAATATTTTGGTTTTTTAACTGTGAAATAGGATCCTGAAATCAATTTTATAATTCAAATTTGATACGATTACGATTGAAGTTAAAACTATGGGTATGTCCTTTTATTAAGCATAATCTGTCTTGATATGATACGTGTTTTGTTGCATACTTTGAAGATAGTTATTCGCTATGAAAATTTCTGCCCATATCACCGAGAAACTATTCTCTTCGCTCAGGCTAGATAGTTTGTTTTCAAAGAGAAAAAAAACTAAGGCAATGAGAAGAACACAAGTTTTTCACAGATTTCGTGAAGCTCACCCATGTCCAGTCAGAAAGGATGGCTATTATGGGATGCCTATCGGTAGTCGTTTCGATTCCAAGTCTTAATCTTCAAATGACATACATTGGAATTCAGGGTCATTAGTATTGACCATTTTTTACTTTTCCGGGTCTAGAATAGATTCGAAATCTTCATGACATCTCGTCGCAAACAATTGACTTGGACGATTATCAAATCCAAGTATTAATTTTTTTAAATTCTGTCAGCATGGATACGTTTCCTGCATCTGACACCCGCCGTGTTACCTCTGCTGGTTCTATTAAAATTCATTGATTCTTTAGATGCTTAAATCCGAAACTTTAGGGAGTGGTAGTGGCAGGAAAAAAGTCTACTGGAGAGTTTATTTTCCTAATAGAAAACCGGACTGGTTTTGAAGTGCTTCCGCAGTCACTCATACAAGAGGTCAAGTATTTTCCTTCAGGGAGATTAAGTTTTAATATTCGGCCACTTTCAGTCCTTCCAATAAACTCACCATTGAGAAACCAATATCCTTTCCGAAGATTATTTTCATTGTTTTTGAGCGAAAAAGTGACCGATTCATATTTATTGAAACTCACGTAATGGGTGGCTGCTGGAGATGCAATTTCTAATTTTCGATTTTGACCAGCCTCCTCTTGGATTGATCTAGTTAATGTATCGGATGAGTGCAATGTACATTGGGATAATGTAATACCTCTGCAGACTTGTTGTTGTGTCTTGCTGGGACATGATCTAGTTGCTCTTTTGTAAGTGTCTAAACAGACCCATTCCTTTTTAGGCAGCGGGAGGTCCCAATGAGGAATTTGGTTCGTATGAAATTTTGTGTCTAATTCTAAATTGTTCAGAATATCAAGGGCAACAGGTTGCGCCGCGTGCAATCCGATTAAATCTGGATCACTCTTCCTTGACTTAAAACCAACCCAGACACCGATTGTGTATTTTGGAGAAATAGCGAAGCACCATGCATCTTTGTGTCCATTGGAAGTACCAGTTTTCCATGCAACTTTTTTGCCAATCAATCCCGGGAAATTTCTTTCTGTAAGGCATGACAATAGCATTTTAGCACTATCGGCGTTCAATTCATTTCGAGCATGCTGGGATTCCCAAAAAATTCGATGATATCCCATTGTAAGGTCAATTAATCGAACTTCCTTACTTCCAAGAGCCAGGGATAATCCATAATCAAAAGAATCGAAATGGTTGTTCAAAACGCCATAATCTAAAAGTATATCGGTAAAGCTCTCCACTGTTACTTGTGAAAGAAGTTTCACTGCTGGAATATTAAGGGACTGATTGAGTGCAGATGAAGCGGATACCCAATCCCTCATTTTGTGGTCGTAGTTGTTGGGTTTGTAGTCATGCGAGATTCGTTCGGAGGCGGGGTTGTTCCAATTATCGCTTAATTTAGTGTTGTTAATGATAATGCCTTTACGGATCGCAAGAAGGTATATCCAGGGCTTTAATGCAGATCCCGGGGACCTATGAAACCTGGTCGTATTTATGAATCCGAATGGGACGCTGGGATTCAAATCCCCGTATTCACAAATGATTTGACCGGTGCTGTTTTCAATGACCACAACTGATTTATTCCATTTGTCGCCTATCCCTATATTAGAATGCTTATCCTCAAGGAAACAGTTTGCCACATCCCTGTATACCAATGCATCAAAATGGGTTTTATATTTATGTGAAGTATTTTTGACAGGTATTGAGAGACACTCTGGGATAGACGTGAAATGAGGAAAAGAATTCTCATATTTTTGATACCGGGGAAAGTAAATATCTCTCACATACGGTGTAAAAAGATTAGGATTCGTTTCATGTGGTGCCAAAGTCGCTTTTATCATTTGTTGGGTGATCATTCTTTGGCGCTTTAGGCATTTCTGAGGAAATTTATCTGGTCTTAGCTTATTTGGATTCTGAGGAATAGCAGCCAACATTGTCGCCTCGTAAAAGTTGAGGGCCTTTGCTTCTTTCCCAAAGTAGTAAAATGATGCTGCCTCAATTCCTTCAATATTTTTTCCAAATGGTAAAACGTTGATGTAGGACTCCAAAATCCATTCTTTAGAACGTATTCTTTCCAAATGAAGAGCTCTAAAAGATTGTTTCATTTTAGCAACTATTCCTTTTGGCTCCGGTTGAGTAAGTCGAGCTAACTGCATTGTGATAGTCGAAGCCCCACTTATGACTTTTCTATTATGAATAAGTTGTTTTGCCGCTCGGATGCATGAAGCTATGTCGACACCATTGTGATCCCAAAACCTTTTATCTTCCGTGTTGATTATGGCCTTAACAAAATAGTCTGAAGATTGATCTAGATTTATAGGCATTCTCCATGCGTCGTCCTCTGATACATGAGCCCAAATAATTCGATCCTCCTTATCGAAAAAAACGGAGGATGAACATGCAAGTTTTTGCTCTAGTTGAAGAATGTCAAAAGGGAATAAGAAGATTCCCACCTCTATGGCTAATAATAAAAAAGTAAAAATAAAAATGGGCGTTAATCCAATGCAGAATATGGATTTCTTTTTCGCTCTTATTTTATCCCATAGTCTTTTCATTCTTGATTGTTAATGTCATATAAATGCTAAGTTAACTTAATCTATGCTGACTCGATCTTTGCCGGCAGACGTGGCTCGGATTTCAGGCGCATACATTACTTCTGCATATGCTGGTGGAATTGAAAAATCCCCTCGATACCGGACTCTAGCTTTATATCGTATTTGTGAAGCTTCTTTTAATTTATCTCCAAAAAAGATGATCCTATCTTCCCTAGTATCACAGTGCTTTAAATTAAATCCTACCAACTGAGGTGCTACTGATGATACTGGAACTAGAAAGCCAGGAAATGGGTCTACGATCACAATATCTTTATAATTACTGTTTTCTGGAATGTGAATCTCTACCTCGATCTCCTCACCATCTTTCCATTCCGGAGGTGCATTCATTGAGTCGTTTTTAAAATATTTTTTGATTAGAGAGAAATGAGATTTTGAGTCATCGATTTTTAGATTTTTTTCATTATCAGTTGGAATGTCGCCGGGAAGATTATCTCCAATTACTTTGGGAATGCCTGATTGATAGATGTTAATGGTTAGATTAGATTCACCCTCATTTTTGACGATGAATTTCGGTTCTACTCCTGAAAATGTTTTTGTGAATGGGGCCTCCTTTCCAAAAGAAACAGCCTCTTCATCATTCAGTTTAATTGAACCCAAAGGAGGGATATAGCTGGTTTGATTCTGCAAATATTGTCCCATTCCTACAGCCACGTTTGCATTGTTAAAAGTGGTGGCCCAAGTTCCGTTTTGATGTTTTCTCTCGGATAAATATCCTATGACTTTGCTTGTAAGTTGGCTCTCTGGATTAATTTCTGAGATAATTCCTAGGGCCATTCCGGCCGCTGCAACATCGCTTAAGATATCCCTTTCAATCTTTTTAGAGGGAAAGATATCTTTGAATGCGAGGCGATCCAAAATCTCATAGGCTTTATCTCTTTGCCCGGCTGCACAAAAAGTACCAGCTATAAAGAGCTTAGCCCTGTTGCTAGTGTTATAGTCAGCTAAAATAGCATCTAAATAATGCAAGTCTGCTTCTCCAAAAAGTGAGAGCACATACAAAAAATAGCTGACGTCCTCGGATGCTTCAAATGACCCCAGCCTCTCTGGACGTGACATTTTTGTGAGCCAAAACCTGAGTTCCTTTTCAAAAATGTTGCCCAACTTAAATCCGGAATTTTTGGCTTTGGCAATAAAGTGCGAGGCATAGATACTGGCGACATGCCAAGGCCGCTGCCGGTAGGCATTCGGATTATTTTGCCCCCACATATTGAATCCCTGACCGCTCCAAAATTTGAGTTCCAAATTTTCCAATGCGGAGTATATGATTTTGGCCCCTGATTCTGGATCAATAGACTCACCTGAGCCCGCAAATTCTTGAAGATAAAGGTTCGGAAATGCTCCGCTGACTGTTTGTTCAAGGCAACCGTAAGGGTACGTGTTCAACCACCTGAGGGAGTTTTTAATTGAGCCCAGATGCGTGTCATTAATTTCAATATGTGTTTTTGAGGTTTTTAAGATAAATGGCGATCGGATAAAACCTTTTAATTCCTGTCCAGCCGGCACGATTATTGTTCTAGAAATGAAATCTCTTGGCTTTGCTGATCTTACCGAAGTGGTCAGGCTGAACGATTTTGAAAAGTCTCCACTCTCTAATAAAAATTTCATCTCCGCGTTCCCCAAAAAACCATCGATTGGTGTCAGTGCGAAATTTACCGACTGAGTCCCTCCTGAAGGAAGGGTTAAGGTCCTCGTTGGTTTTCCTTCTTTAATTTTAAGGCCGGTTGCTTCTAAAATTAGTCTAATGTCTGCTTGTTCATTTTGAGAATTTGTTAGTAATGCTGAGACTTGGAAATTGTCCTCGGAAGTTACAGCGACAGGGCCGCCTAGATGAACGCTAATTGGATTAGTGAGGGTGACCTCATCTTCTGCATATCCAATTTGATCTTCATTGATAGCGATCGCAAATATTTTCATTTTTCCGTCTAATTCAGGCCACTCAAAACTTGCTGAGGCTTCACCAGTATCATCAATATAAAGAGTATCGAGGGAGAAGGTGGCCAATTTCTCCAAATCTCGATTGAATGGATTGAGATATATTCCTCCGACACCTCCACCGATAGCCGACTTCCTATTAAGTTCCTCAATGAGATAAGGATTAGGGAAGATTTGCTCAAACATGTCGTGAAATTCCGCATTCAATTTTCTTGGACCGTATAACCCTTTATAAGGCTTGAGTGTATTTGATGAAGAGGAAGGAATAAGTCCTGTGTCGACGCCGAATAAGTGAACCGCGCCAGAAGTTGGCTTGCCTTTGGAGCTTAGTTTTATCAATACCTGTGCGCTTTCGCCTGGCCCGGGAATGTTTGAATATTCACAGCTAACATCCATTCTCTTATTCGCTTGGTCTAGTTGGATATGCTCCCTTCCAATCATTCTCGAGGGAAGGGACCTTGAAGTTTCTAGCTCAGGGTTAGGAATGAATGTAACGATAAAATGCACAGAGCCAAATTGGGATTGGGGTAATTTTACTGGGATTTTTTGATTCCCTTGCTCATAGTAACTGACGCTAGAAATAGAATCATGGCCGAACTGTTTATCAATCCTGACATATCCAGAGACCGGTAATTCAAATTCAAGTAAGGTCTCCTCTCCTGGAATTCTTGAGCCTTTAGCTGTAATGTCTAAATACCTAACATCTTCTTGAGCCTCATAAGTAGATTTTGAATAGCTAGGACTAAATTTTCTTGAGCTAATTATTTTGTCGCCTTGTTGGAATTGGATGACATGAGGCGCGTAGAACTCTAACCCTGCAAGATCGATTGCGCCTGAGTTTTCCCCAGAAGGTATATTACCTGACAGAACCTTTTCTAAATGATTCACCCTACTCCATGCATATTGACCACTGCCGTTATCGATCATCTTCCGCTGAGATGTCTCTCTGTAGATATCCCAGGTTAGTGGATCTTGGAGGCTGTGATTTTCAAATTTATCATCAACGGCAACCCATTTCAGCATGGGTAAATCTCGGGCTTCCTCATCAACCATTGTTCCGATTATAAAGGGATGGGTGATCGCTAATAATATATCATGGTGATGTTGTGTCTCTCCGGCTCCGTTGAAAACGTCTATGGTGAGATCGCAAGTGAATGACTCTGAATTTATCCATTGAGCAGGTGGTGTGAACTTGAGAAGCCCGATACCTTCCTCGTCTGTTCTAGTTTCTATTTTGAGATCATTGAGACGAATTTTGTCTTGTGCCGAGGTGAAGTTATATTCTCGATATGTATTAGAGGGTGAAACAAAGGCTCTAGGTTTTGCTGACAAAGTTGCTCTAAATCCTTTCGAAGGCTGACCAAATAAAAACTCCGCTTTGATTGTCGTGCTAATCAAGCTATTCCTATCTGATAGCTGAACAATGCTAGGTATACTAACGGGTTCGACTTTGAATGTGTCGGGCTTCAAAAATCTCACAATGATGGAGGCTTGATCCCAAACAATTTCTGGTTGCCCCGGTGCATGAATAGACAATTTATACGTACCCGAATTGGTGTTTTCAGGTAGAACGAAGTGGC
>CBFHOE010000001.1:520001-530759 GCA_965657355.1 Limisphaerales bacterium
CCCTTGCAAATCCATATTTATCGAGAATTCCGACACCACTGGCCATTGCTTTCGAGTTATTTCCTTTTTTGATGTTCCAGGCATATGGAATCTCTGGGATTGAATTTTTCAGATTATTTGACTTAACGATGACTCCCCAATTCAAAGTATCTCCTGGCCGATATACATCTCGCTCGGTGTAAATATAGGTTTCGTATTTGCTTTTCCTTATCCTTTTCGCTTTGATTCCCTTTGCTAGAATTGGGTCTTGAGATAAGTTGAGGAAGTATTTGTGGTTGAGCTCCATTAGAGAGAAATCACCCTCAAACTTGGCACTCACCGCGTAAGGTGCCTGGTTTCCACTGGCATCATTAAATTCCAGTTCTACTAATCCAGATTCATCAGTTTTCCCTTTAATAAGTGAGTCGAATTGATAACTAAATAAATCTACCTCTGCATTCGGAACAGGTTTTCCAGTTTTTATAGATGTCACCCAAACTGTGAATTTTTTAGAGTCCGTGGCAGAAACGTGGAAGGCTAAGTCGGTGACTAAAAAAATACGAGACTCTTTGTCTGCGTATTTGTATCCCCATCTATTCAGCTTACCGCCTGGATCGATATCTGATAGCTGTAATTTAAAAAGACCGGGCGTTAATAAATCCGAATGTTTTGATAAGTCAATCTGAACAATGTTCTCATTGCGTTCATAATCTGGTAGCTCTATTCCCCATTCCTTTATTTTTCTACCAAAATCAGATTGTTGGTAAGGTTTTTTCAAATAATGAAGATAGTTTTTTTGAGATACTTGAAAAATTTCTGCTTTCAGTTTTTTGATGCCAGTAACCGAAATCGGAACAACATCCTGGGACTGGTATGGAAAATAAGGCCCCTCCGAAAGAAACTCAAAGCCTGGAGGATTCTCAGGAGTTTGTATTAAATAGGCTAAATCATGTTTAACACTAAATCCATTTTCGCTAGCTAATGCCCCATCAATGTGAAGTTTATATGAAAGCCCTGGTTCAAGCTGACAATCGAGCAGTAAATTATTCTGAGTCGACGAGAGAATAGAAAAATTGGCTTCGGGCTCAAATCTCAAATTATCCCTGGCCGAAGCAGGCACAACTCGATAACTAGTTGGTATATTAACCTCATGGTGCCCCGTTTGGCTTGGCTTCACTGAGGGTCTTTGCAACTGCAACGTTGTGGGGATGGTGACAATTTTATCGACCCAGGTTGGTGCATAATTTCTGAGTTGAAATGTAGACACTCTAAATGAGCCATTAGTTTGTGAGTGAGAGACAAGCAGTGAGTAGCGACATGATGAAGAGTCTTCAGATTTTACCAAGTTCGATAGCTCGATTGATGAGTCACTCAAGGATTCCAATTTAAGCACTTTCTGTAATTCCTCTTCGTTGATTGGTTTGGAGGTTCGGAAAGTCAATTGGAATTGCCCAGGCGATTGAGCGACAGTGCGAAAATCCGGAGATTCTTTTGAGCCTGAATTAAGGTTGACCATCACAGGCGCAGAAAGGATTTGGTCGAGCGAAGTTTCGACCAGAATGCCATTGTCGGACTCCTCTTCAGTCTCATTGCTTATTAAGACCCTTTCACCATTCGCATTTCTCAGTGCTATAGTTGCGAGAAATACGTTTGTGATAAGTGAAATCGTAAATAACCAAAAAAAGATGCTCTCAAAGTGCTTCATTGAATTTCGATTGTCTTGCATTACCCTGCTTTTATTTAAATGCCCTGTAATCGTTAAGACGAAAAATGATCGTTCTATTATTAGCTAGCTTATGTGCCGCAAACCATTGAAATGTGAAATCAAAAGCCTTAGCTCAACACGTGCATTAAGAATGGCTTATTTAAATATTATCTTAGACAAGACCGCTAGTTATTGTTTTTTCCAACAAATGAAAAATAGTTTGCTGACCTGCTTTCTCCAGAATCGGCTGCGAAAAAGAATAACTGGAGGCAATCACACGAATGTTTTCGGAATAAAGTTATCGACTATCTTTTGTTGAACTCAAATCGTCATTGAGAAAATCCAAAACATGCTGAAATTTTTTCTTATTATCTTCATTGAGGTCACAAAGGGTAGTGTGAGCTTCAAGAGAGGTTTTGCAAACATCTATTTTGCTGTCGATGCTAGAGTCGGTTTTTTTATCAAAGGCATGAAATATGACATCCCCAGGAGGAGGTGTTTTTTGAGCTGTTACAAATTGATTCAGAGCTTCGATACCCAGGCTAGAAATCGACTTGGTAACCCGCTCGTTGGCTTCTCTAATTAAAAATTGGCTATTTTTAGAGGAGGATTTGATTTGTGTAGCCAATTTTGCCATGACCCCAATGAAGGTCGAATCGACACCCTGGCAATCTTCTAAATCTAAAACAAAATGATTGGACCCCCTGTCGGTTAAATCTAAGAAAAGTGCTTTGAAGGATGGGCTGATACGACAATTGCCCTGCCCGATAATTCGGATCCAAGCTTCGGTATCAGAAAGAGTCGCAAATAAAATTTGTTGTTGGTTTGAATTCATAACCTAACAATCTCGTCATTAAAAAATTTACCAACCTACGATCTTGGATCAAGACCGATTTATAATTTTAATTAGGTTGTTTTGTAAAAGAATCAGAGAGTCACCAGAGGAAGTGACGAGCTGTATGTTAGTTTCTAACAATACCTTCAACATTTGTTTTAGTTCCATGTTGGTGTAATTTCCGACCTGCTGGTAAGCCAAATAAAGGCCGTAGGCAGGCATGTTTTGCGGGTTATACTTAGCCTCGGGAGACAACATAGCCTCAGGCATAGAGTCCAGAGCCGACTTGAAGCCACTATAAGAAAGCCCTGGGCGAAAAAAGGGTGTCTTAATTAAAGCTTCAGAAAAAAGCAAAGCTCGAGCTTTTGATATCAAAGAATAGAGTATGGCTATAATACTTTTACTTTTATTTGTAGCCAAGGTGGCTATTTCTTTATCAAGCAGATGCAATACCGACTTCAAATCTCTATTGCCCAATGCTTCGGCAAGAACAAAGGCCTCGGCTTCCTTAGTTCTTATGGCTACTTTTCTTATCGTTTTGATATCAATATCTGAATTTTCATCACCTGCGTAAAGGCTGATTTTCTCGATTTCCTGGCAGAGTTGCCTCGGGTTGGCTCCTCCGAATTCGACTAAAAAATCGATAGCTTTCGGACTAATAGACTTTTTATGCAGGTTAAATTCGTTTTTGATAAAACGACGTGCCTCGTTTTGCCAGTTTCTAGACCTGGAATTCCATCCGTCGATGGATTCCGCATGAGCTACCTTTCCAATTGCTTTATAAAACGATTTCCTTTTGTCGACTTTTCCTGACGTCCACAAAATTTTAATGTTGGAGCCTTTGAGTTTTTTTAATTCCTCTGGGATTCCACCAACGAAATCAGAAACATCTTTGCTACTTGATGTCCTATCTTCACCCAGAAAATTGGTTTTTTTGAGGAAAACAATTTTACTTGGGGTAAAAAATGGTAGGGTTTGAATTTCTAGAAGAAACTTTGACAGTTTTTCTCTTGCCTCTGAGGCATTGGAAACCCGCCCGTCAATTGTTGTGAACTCCACATCATCTTCATTAGTGAATTCCCATTGCCCGAGAACATCTAAAGCTTTTCTTTCTATTCCAAACTCATCTTCCCCGCAAAGAAAGACGAATTGGAGATTATTCCATTCTGGAGATTTCTTTCTAGCCGAGTTAGGCATTTGGCGAAGTCATTGTAGGTGAATGTTATTTTATTAGTCCAGGTCGGGGTCGGAATCTTGGTCTTGATCTTGGTCGGGACTGATTTGGTCTAATAGCTCGGACATATCATCTACAGCCTCAAACAGCTCTGCATAAACGAATACTGGAGAATTTAAGGCTGATGCGAGCGCTAAGCAATCGCTAGGACGGGCATCCACTTCTGCAAGAGACTTACCCAGTTCGTTTTCTTGTTTTAGAACGAGTTGGGCAAAGTAGGTCGATTCTTTGAGATCATTAATTACAACCCTCTCAAGCGTCATACCGACAGCTTGAAAAATACTAATCATCAAATCGTGCGTTAGGGGCCGATCTTTAGATTTTCCTTTCAGAAACATCTCAATGACTTGCCCCATGCTATATTCTACTTGGATAACAAAAACCTTTTCAGGATTACCTATAAAAATGGCATACCCTCCTGAGGTCCTGATAATGCCTCGAATCTCTATTTGGACCAGTGGTTGATTCATACTATAATCAACCACATTGTAATCTCGCAAAGAGGTTAATCACAAGCCTTGTTGATGAATTTAAAACAAACGAGTGAGAAGTATTGAATCCAAAATTATTTCCCTTGGGGAACTAGGGCCAAAGGTCAGAAAATTACGTCAATCTAACCCAGATCAGATCATAGTGGCTACGAATGGCTGCTTTGACATACTCCACATAGGCCATGTCCAATACTTGTATGATTCAAAAAAATTGGGTGATTTCTTAATTGTTGGTGTCAATTCCGATGCATCGGTAAAAAACTTAAAAGGTGAAGGCCGACCGATTAATACAGCTAGAGACAGGATAGCTGTTTTAGCAGCATTAGAATCAGTCGATTTTGTCGTGGAATTTGATGATCAGGATGCTTGCAGCTTTATCAGCAAGTGCAAACCGGACTATTACACAAAAGGGGGAGATTACCGACTCAAATCACTTAACCCGTTTGAGGTAACATTATTGAGGCAACTCAATTCCAAAATCTCTATTATCCCTGCCATCACAAGTTTAAGTTCATCAAAAATTGTCGAATATCATAACGATCGCATGGAATCATAGCCCGAAGATTTAAACCGAGTTCACGCACTGTCTCATTTCTTTGACAGCCTCTTTCAGGTTGCCGGCTTTCATTAGACCGGTGCCGCTTACAAAGTTGTTGGCGCCGGCACGCGCACATATCGCTGCTGTTTCCATTCCAATTCCACCGTCCACCTGTATGTGTTTTGGCTTCCCTATATTTTCAACCCATTCTTTGACTTTTTCGATTTTTGAAACGCACGAATTGATAAATTTCTGGCCTCCAAATCCTGGGTTTACTGTCATAATCAGGATCAGATCTACTAAATCAACGTAAGGTTCTATTTCAGAAATATCTGTCGGGGGGTTAATTGCCAGGCCCACCCCTAAATCAAGTTTCCTAATTTCTTCAATCAATTGTGGGACTCGGTCTCCGAGCTCCACGTGAATCGTTAAAGATTGGGCTCCGCAATCTTTAAATTGAGAAAATAAAATCTCTGGCTTTTGGCACATCAAGTGAACATCAAAAAAACAGGATGTATGAGGCCTCATCATTCCAACGAAATCGGGCCCAAATGAGATATTTGGAACAAAATTTCCATCCATGATATCAAGGTGAAACCAGTCAGCTCCCGACTCATTTACCCTTTTGCTTTCTTTTTCGAAATGGCCGTAATCTGCCGCCAAAAGTGAAGGTGCTATAATCACGCTTTCATTCAACGAATCCTCATAGGTAATTTCAATGAAAATGTATTTCAATGGGCATCAATGAATAAAAATAGACTTACCTTATCACAAAAGGTTTTCCCCAATTTTTTTAGTTCATTCAATTTTCTCATTCGGCTAGTTTCGAATTCTGATACAATTTGAGGATATTCGTGCTCACCCATTGTTAAAGAAAACACTCGGTTTTGTTGAAACCAGCCTTGGATAGCATGAGTTCCTGCCCGTGTGGGTGTATGCCTGCGCACAAGCAAACCGAGCCAATTTTGTTTTTGAATGGTTTTTTGGAAATCCAACCCATTTAAAAAACCGGGAAAAGACAAATTTCATCATTTGCCGTGAGATTGGGAATATTTTATGGAAAGATTCGTTGTGAGTCTGATGCGACTTTGTTTATCTACATGAGCTCCTTTTGTATGAAATATTTTAAGCCTTGTTCACCTTTTTCGTTTTGAATTTTTTTCACTCGATCGGCTTTTATTCTTTGTGGAAGTATTTCTGTTCTTTGATTTTTTTAAGGATTTTTTGTCAGTTGTAGATGTTTTAAATTTACGTATAGAATCGACTGGTTTAGGTCGTGATTTGGTGGCTATGACAATTGGACAGCCTTCAAAGCCGAAACTTTTTCTGAGTTCACCTTCAAGAAATTTCCTATAGTTTTCATCGAGTGGCTCGGCTCTATTTGTGAATAAAAGGAAAGACGGTGGCCCTACCCTCACTTGTGTTCCATAGAAGACTTTCATGGGCTTCCCAGATTTGGAGGATGGTGGGCGTCTGTCTGTGATGTCCTTCAGTACTCGATTAAGGAGACCAGTCGGGACAGCCTGAGCCCATTGGTCCATAACAAATCTGACAGCGTCTAATAATCTATCCAGGTGGAATCCGGTCTTGGCGGAACCAAAAATGACCGGGGCGTATTTCATGAAAAAAAGTTGGTTTTGCACCCAATCCGAAAACTCTGCCAGAGTCGTTGGCTGTTTAGTGGCTTCGAATTCAGCCCGACTCATGGATTTTCGTTTTTCATTTTGATCTTTTATGGCCTTTTCTAGGGCTTCTTCTATTAGGTCCCATTTATTAACGACAATGATGCATGCACGGTTATTCGAAGTGATAAGATCGGCGATTTTTTTATCTTGTTCGTGAATTCCATTGTCGGCATCGATTACAAGGACAACAAGGTCACAACGTTTTATGGAGTCCTCTGTTCTTTTGGAGGAAAAGAATTCAACGGTATCATTTATGCGTCTTTTTTTTCTTAATCCTGCTGTATCAATGAGTAAGAGATCTAATTCTTCTCCTTCCCCATCAATTTTTAAAGGAACATCTACCGCGTCTCTCGTTGTACCCGGCACGGACGAGACGACAACTCGATCCGCCTTCGTTAAGGTATTTACCAAGGAGGATTTTCCTACATTGGGTCGCCCAACGATGGCCAGTTTAAACTCAGAAATTTGATCGAGATGATCCGCTTCTTCGGAATCAATTTCGGGACTTTGTTTGGGAGTTTTAGGCCTTATGGGGAAATTGTCGGACAGGTGCTTAAGAAGATCCTCCACGCCTCTCCCATGGATAGCTGAAATAGCATAAATATCCGAGAATCCAAGTTCAGCGAATTCATCTGCCTCTTTTTCAGTTGCTGCATTGTCGGCCTTGTTTAAGGCTAAAATTATTTTTTTTCCAGACTGGTGGAGTTTTTGGGCTACTTCTTTATCGAGGGGGACAATACCCTCCTGGATATTGACTACCATCACTATTACAGAGGCTGACTCTATGGCGACGTCAACTTGGTCCATCGCTATACTAGTGATGAGGTCTCCGGATTTTTCATTGCTAACGAGGCCTATACCTCCGGTATCTAATAATGTAAAAGATCGGCCCCTGTGCTCTACTTCTGCGCTGACCCGGTCTCTTGTCACCCCCGGCATGTCATGAACAATAGAAATTCTTCGGCCGACAATACGGTTGAAAAGAGCAGATTTACCTACGTTTGGCCGTCCAACGATGGCTGCCACGTGAGGTATTTGTTCGTCCTCAACTTTCTGTTTACTATCTTGATGTGCCAAAAGCCTACCAGTCCTTATGGTTAAACAAATACCCTTCCTGAGCAGGAAGGGTAAACGTTAAAATGCTACGAGAATGTGTATTTATTAACCTTTGAATGCCGCTTCCCAAGTTCGGCTGTATTTTTGTTCAAGAGCTACCACTTCTTCATTTCGTTCCTCTGGGAACGCGGAAAGATATCCTTGTATAGTGGTGTAAAGCTGGTGTAGTGACTCCATTTGAGGAGTTGTGAGCTTTTTGGTGTTTACAGCTTCGACCATTTTACTCAAGGCTGTTTTGAAATCTTTCGCTTCAGCTGCTGCGAGTGCCGCATTTACATGATCACCAGCTGGTCCAGTAATCCCCTGGAGTGCTGTTTTATCATTGGAGAGATCTAAGCTTTTTACGTGTATATCACCGTCGCCGCCGCCACACCCAACGAATGTTATAGAAACGACGAATGCTAATAATACTGACTTTATAAGAGATTTCATAATTGTGCGTGTCTTTATCAAAGCAATCTGCCATTAAATTTGTCGGTTTTAAAGGACAAAATGGTTTATTGGACTTTATTGGGTCAAAATATTTTGATTTACTCCGTCACATGATCACAGCAGCTAACCAGCAAGGCATGAATGTATTTGAAATTAGTCCTGTTTTTGACTTGGAACATTCAAAAACAATCATTGAACCTACGGGTCAGGAAAAAGGCTATTGGGCTGGGGCTTGCGGGGCAGCCTATGATCCGGAAACCAAGACTTATTACTTGTCGTATCGAGTTCGTGAACCGAGACCTGTAAGGGGGGGGATTTGTCGAATAGCTGAAAGTAAAGACGGAGAAAATTTTAAAACAATTTGGTCGGCTACAAAAGAATCACTGAACTCCGACTCCATTGAGAAATCCAGTTTAATTAAAGGGCCCGAAGGGTTGTGGTGGATGTATATAAGCTATGTAGATCCTATTGATAAGCGCTGGAAAATAGACCTTATGAAAGCTGCGCATCCCTCTGAATTTCAAATAAATGAGAGAAAAGAAGTCCTGAAAGCTGCACAAACTGGCACTGAAGGTGTAAAGGATCCATTTGCATTTTTCCTTAATGGAAAAATGCATTTACTAGTAAGTTACGCGACTGGACTTCATTCAGCTAATGAATCTCAAAAGGAGGCCATGCACGCGACGGGAGATATTTATAATACTGGATTAACAAAATCCTGCTCAGGTTTGGCTGTTAGTGATGATGGTGAAAACTTCGAATGGCTGGGTAATATCTTCGCTCCTTCTGACAATGGTTGGGATAAATATGCTTCCAGAATTAATTCATTTATCTATCGAGCCCCATTCTTCTTGGGCTTTTACGATGGCAGCTCGAAAGTAGAGGAAAATTATGAAGAGAGAACCGGTTTAGCTGTGAGTTTAGATTTATTGCATTGGAAGCGTTTGACACCTAGTGGACCTCATATCGAATCTCCGCACTTAACAGGTTCGATTCGATATATATATCCCATAGATCTCGGAAGTGAGGTTGTCATTTATTACGAATACACCAGAGCAGACGGTGCCCATGAAATACGTATGAATCGTATTCACCAAATATAGGCTTTATTAGAAAAGTTTTGTAATGTCAGGGAATCCAATCCATCCCCTTTACTTGTGGCGATAAAATGTTTTTGTCTTTGCTTTTGGTCGGGATAACGAGATCCGAAGTTTTTTTTCCTTCAACATGTCCGTCAAGGCATAGGATATTCGGGGTGGATTGATGGATGTTTGTGTGGAGATTGGAAGCTGACGACACAGCAGCACGCTTTCCATTATCAAAAAACCAGATGATTCTGGTTGGAAAAGATATAGATGTCAGTCTGACCCTATTGCCTACTCCTGATCCGTTGACATGCCTGTTTAGAGAGTAATGAAATAAGTTCACTCCATCGCTTAGCTTAGGATTTCCTGGGCATAGATAGGGTGAAGCTGGTGGCCTGTGAATTGAATTTGTTCTCCCTTGCCAATTTTTATAAACCGGTAGGTTGAGATATGGAGGAAGAGAAACATACCATCCGCCTTTAGTTGATGCTCCATTGCTCGCTCCATCTTTCGGTAGCCAACCTTCATTATCCATAGTAAAAAGAAAGGTTGCTTGCCCCCATTGCCTTAGCCTCGATTTACATTTAATCGATTTAATTTTACTTTTTCCCGACACCACGGCATTCGAAAGAATAGTCACTAAAAATGAAATGATAACAATCACGACTATCATTTCTATCAAGGCAAATCCGGCTCTTGAGCCATCGGACTGATGCGTAGCTAAATCGCTTTTTTGATCAGAGTAGTGCGCCGTAGCGCAGACCTTTAGTCGATGGGCAAAGCACCTTTGCCCCGAAGTATTCGAAAACAACTTCATGAATTAACACACCCATTAAAAGGATATCCGACTTTTTCCTCGGAATACCTGGAATTTCACACCTACTGGACAACGGCATACTCCACAGCTGTCGTCTTATATCGATAATATTCTTAAATGGAATCTCCATACTGTCAATATCATCCCTATCAAGATCCTGCGTCTGGCGAGAAATGCAAGCCATCGCGGCCGCAGTTCCACCGGTTGAAAGGACTTTATCAAATGCCAATTTTTCTTTTGCCCTAATACATTCCTTATCGTTATCCAAAGTTTCCAGAATTTTATGTTTGCTTGCCGTTAAATCTGATTTTTTTGGAGGATCTGAAATAGGATAGCTTTCATAGCAGCGAACCGACCCTAATATTAGGCTTGTGAAGGATATGACTTTATCCCCGCGACCAAATACAAGCTCCGTGCTTCCTCCTCCAACATCCATTAAAAGAGAAACCGCATCGGAACCATACTCCTTCAAAGTCACTCCCTTATATGAAATATTGGCTTCCTCATTGCCGGAAATGATTTCAACAGGACTTTTTAATGCTTTTGAGATTTCATTGGCAAAGGATTCCCCATTCCTTGCATCCCTCATTGCGCTTGTGGCGATGATTCTTTTTGAGCGACAATTGAAGGAACTTATGACGTCACTAAAATTTTTTAAGACCTCTAGTGTATCTGATTTGGCTTGTTCGTTGATGACTTTGCTTTGATAAAGCCCCCTGCCAAGGCGGGTCTGAACACTTTTCTCATAAATTACCGAAAGTTGGCGCTCTCCCGATTCATTCCTAATGATATCTGCTATGAGCAACTTTACTGAGTTCGTACCAATGTCAATTGCAGCTTT
>CBFHOE010000001.1:530858-550397 GCA_965657355.1 Limisphaerales bacterium
GATCATCCTTGAGTGTATTTTATGTCAGGAAATTTGAATTTCAGTTCTGAAACCCGCCAATTTGTAAGAGCTCAGCAAAGCCATTAGCCGTCATCCACGTTGCTCCGTAAATGAAGGAGCTCACAAAAGGAATCTGAAGAGCGACAATAAGGATAATAATTCCATACCTAGAAAAGTTAAGATACGTTTCGTCCGACATTCTGGTAAAAAACTTAAGAATGCTCGACCCATCCAATGGAGGGATGGGTAGTAAGTTGAGATACATTAAAATGAGGCTTATCCACATGACAGTAGTTAAGCTATCAAAAAGAATCTCACTGTCTGCCATCAGAGCCAACTTCATCCCTAAGGCCATAATAAAGGCTAGTATGAGATTCATCAGTGGGCCCGCTAACGACACCAGCAGCTGGTCTCTATTTGGATTTTTTAAATTTGATGGGTAAATAATGACCGGCCTACCCCATCCAATGATGAAACCTGACATTGATGAATCCATGGCTTGGAGGAGAATGATAACCATTGGTATAGCAACTGTCCCAATGGGATCAATATGGGCTATAGGGTTAAGGGTGATCCTTCCGTGAGCCCTCGGTGTCCCATCACCACATTTATCAGCTGCCAATGCATGGCCAAATTCATGCACTGTGACGATGACTACCAGCGCACAATACCATATCAGACCATCAATTAACTTATCATTCATCTCATTAAACTTGGACGAGTCTGCACTGTATCCCAAGAAAAAATTTAAAATCTCATTCTATTCTTTGTTTTTTTTCTCTGAAGTGAACTTTTGTCCAGTGAATGCCGCTTCGTTAAATTGTTTTGAATGGATTTGCTGGCTCTTATACGCTGCGAACGACCGAATAATCTGAGCAAGCTGGTTACTATTACGTGTTTGAATGACTATTATCGCTAAAAAAGCTCCAAGACAAATAACCATCAATAAAATAATGACTGATAGGGCTGATTTGATTGATTCATCTATGAGATCTTCCAAATTTTTATGGTGATTGGCGGAGACCAAATTAACATTATTTATACGGTTGCTCAGGTTATTGAATATTATTTGATTCATTTTATCTTGAGCTTTTCTTTGCTCAAGTTCCTCTCTTTTTGATTCCTTTTTGATGGTGTCAGGCAAATACCTAAGATAAGTCGAAAGCTTTTTAATCTGGTTGGAGAGGGCTTCAATTTTCTCCGACGGATCATTTGATATGTTGGGTTGTTTGACTTTCGTGAGGGCTTGATCAAGAACAGTATTATTGCCTAGCGGAACTTCTTTGCTCTTTTCGGAGTTCTGTTTTAAATAAGAAACAATGCTGGGAGCTAGCTCGATAGCTGAGTGAATAGTAGGTGTCTCTGATTGCCCTATGTTATCAACAATAATGAACCCTTTATTGGGAATCTCTTGTCCCGAGCTTGATTCAAGAACAGGTAACCCCAAATAAATGAATATCCAGCTTTCATCCAAAAACGATGACCTCTCCACGACTTTTTTTATGAGTTGCCTGGAATAGTCGGATAAGAGATAAGGTGTTCGGCTATCTTCGCTTTCCAGATGGCGCCAATGAACCCAAAAAAGATTTGCTGTTCCGCCCATGATGGCATCCTTTGCTCGAGCAAATACTTCAACATTATTTTTTTTATAAATCGACTGAGGGAAAATTTTGTCTGTGATTTTTTTAAGAAGTCTATCCGATGAAAAAAATAGGTGCTCAAATTCAGAGCTATTCTCCGATAGTAAAGAAAAAACAGCCGGATGGTCATCGAAATTGTAAACATCAGAGTCTACGCCAAAGACACCATGTTTGTCTGGCCATTTCCCGGTAAATAGAGATGCATAGATACCCAAACGGGTCATGGCCTTTTTTTCGGGGCTTTTTTTAGCTTGAAGAAGAAAGTTTTCGTTAAAATAACCGCCATCAATCCTACCAGATATCTTAGATAGGCTTTGGGTGATATTTAATACTTCAGCAAGGCGCTTTGGAACGACATCAAAAGAAAACAATAAGACCTTGTATTCTGATGCACGGGAATTGATACCCGATGTTAATGCGCACATTATCCATATAATGACGTTGGCGATAACAATTCTGAATTTCATGGTTTTATTGGCAAATCATACGCGTCATTGATCGATAAATTGGACGACAAGCTGCATGGTCGACAATTATGTCAATGTTTGATTCACAATTCATCTTATTTATGAGTTTTCCAGAATCAATTTCTCTTTTTAAACCGATTACAGGCCATGCTTCAACAGAAAATCAGTTTCAACTAAGTCATTGGGCTTAACAGGTTTTTGGATTATCCTGACAATACAAACCCTACGTTTGTGATAATGACTGATAATGACAGGTGATCCATCCAAGAAATCTAATTTGTGTTTGCCCTCCAAGGTTGAAACCATGCTCGGGTTTTGCCTTCGTTCGAACAACTTTATGTTGGGAAGAGAAAGGATTTTTAAATCGCGTTCCAATCTCCAATTTATTTGGATAACAGAAGATACGAGCGAGAATAGTAAAAATGAAATCCTTGAAAAATTTACTGACTATCCCATTATCTGCTTTTCTCAAAGCGAGACCCTCTCAAAAGTTGTCAGAATTTCAAATGCTAAGATTTTAGGCTTTAAAAAAAGCCAGCTTAGTAAATCCATTTATCAGGCAATGAAGTCGTATCGTATAAATTTGCCTCCACATCAATAATTTATACCCGCTACCTTGAACCGAAGCGCTAAAGTAAAAAATTACAAAAAACGTTATATTCCCTCTTGGATTACTCCCCTGAAAAAATTTCATATTGGAGAAAGAGCTCAGTCAGGAGAAAATTTTATACGGGTTGTTATTCCCTGTTTTGATGAGCCAGATTTATTAGGAGTTATTCAATCCCTTTGCCAATGCGAGAAACCCCGATATCCGGTTCTTGTCGTCATCGTTATCAACTATCCTTTCGGCTGTTCTGAAGAGATTCAAAAACGATCTAAATCTCAACTTAATGATCTTTTAGAAAAATTAACCGAAAAACCTTTTCAGTGGCTTAATTTTACTCTCATTGAAGCTTTTGATCTCCCAGCTAAAAAATCAGGTGTAGGGCTTGCTAGAAAAATAGGAATGGATTATGCAGCAATCGAAATTGAACAGGACGATAATTCAGTCCTCGTATGCCTTGACGGGGATTGTCGGGTCCAGAAAAACTATTTTAAATCATTAGAAAATCACTTCGAGAGGTATTTGGAGACCCCGGGTTGCAGTATTTATTATTCTCACACTCGTGATGACGAGAAAAGTGATACGTTTCAAAGCCTAGCAATTCAGCAATACGAAATGCATCTTAGGCTATACTCCAACATGGTAAAAAAAACAGGCGCACCATTTGGATTTCATACCGTTGGATCTTCTATGGCAGTGCGGACAAATGAATATTTAAATCTTGGTGGGATGAATGTAAAAAAAGCAGGTGAAGATTTCTACTTTCTACAGAAATTTATGAAGGGTAGAAAATTCTCGCGACTCCAAGAGACAACTGTATTTCCAAGTTCTAGAGTCAGTAAAAGGGTGCCTTTCGGAACGGGAAAAGCAATGCTGGCAGTTTTTGAATCGGGAAATAAATTACCGGAATTGAGAACTTACAATGGCGAAATTTTTGAAATTCTAGGTGAATGGTTAAATAATTTAGAGCAAGTCTATAATTATCATGATATACGTGCAGGAAAGCCACATGAAAAATTATATGAATATCTTAATTCTATTGAGACCCCGAGAAGAATTTCCCAATCGATTGAAAACAGTTCCAATTTCCAGACGTTTAAAAATCAATTTTATCAATTTTTTGACGCATTTTTTATAATGAAATGGGCAAACCATGCCCAGAGGTCATGGTGTGATTCAGTTTTAGTTAATTCTGAGGCGAAGAAGTTTTTAATAGGTGAAAAATGGAGTGGTCCCTTATTGAGTCAGCAGCAATTATTCGAGGCCATGGCTATGTATGACCGATCCTTAGGCTGTATAGATTAAATATCAGACTAATAGTAACAGTATAAAAACAACCGCTAGAATATAATGCACGACAGTAAAATTTTTACGCTGACCACCGGGCAGCAAATGCAGTCCAAAGTATGACAAATACCCCAATGCTATGCCGTAACTAATGCTGAAACTCATTGGGATCATAAATACACAAACCAATGGAGCAGCGCATTCATTAATATCACTGAAATTGAGTTCTTTTAATGACTGTAACATCAATATTCCAACAATAATTAAAGCGACTCCAGCAGCTTCCTTGGGAATAGCCAGTATGATCGGGGAAAACCAGAGAGCTAAAATAAAACAAATTGAGGTTACAAGGCTTGCCAACCCTGTCTTTGCTCCAGATTCAATTCCAGCGCTCGACTCTATATAACTTGTAACTGGTGACGTCCCTAAAGCCGCCCCGACAAATGTAGAAGCGGCATCCACTTTCATTGCCTTATTGCCGTTTTTCCATTGTCCATGCTTGTTAATTACTCCAGCTCGCTGACCTATTCCTACTAATGTGCCTGTGGTATCAAAAATGTCTACAATAAGGAAAGTTAAGGTGGCCTGAATAAATAAAGCTGCATGACCGGAGAGGAATCCCCAATCGAATTTCCAGAATACTGGTTCGATCGAGGCAGGTATTGAAAAAAATTGTTCGGGGATTTGTGTCATTGTCCCACCGTCTTCAGCACTAGGTATTAGTATCCCAATGCCACTTACAAGTAAGATGACGATTAGCAAACTGCCAGGGATGTTTTTATTTACTAACCAAAGCCCTACTATTGTGGCCACAAAAATAATCCATGCTTTTAAATTAAAAGGCGAAATGCCTTTCACTAACGTGGCCGGATCTTCAATCACTATTCCGGAATTCTGCAATCCTAGAAATAAAAGGAATGCTCCAATACCTGCCGATATTCCAGACCTAAGATTCGGAGGAAAAGCTGCGACTAGGGCTGACCTCATTCCGCTTAAAGACAGGATGAAAAAAATGATACCGGAGACAAACACAACAGTTAAAGCTGCTTGCCAATGAACCTCTTGGCCACCACATAAGGTAAACGCGAAATAAGCATTGAGCCCCATTCCTGGTGCCATTGCGATAGGGAAATTCATCCATAAACCCGCGCAAAGAGTTGAGAATGCAGAAATGATCGCAGTGGAGGTCAAGAGAGCTGCAGAATCCATTCCAGTCGTCGCTAAAATTGACGGGTTGACCGCCAGAATATAGGACATAGCGGAAAACGTCGTCAGCCCACCAAGTATTTCACCACTCAATGTTGACCCTCTCTCTTGGATGCTTTTTAACATTTTAATGACATCGTCAAAAAAAGTCAGAGGTCAACTTGTGACCGTGATACTAGAATGTCTCTACCTATTGTGTGGGAATCTAGGGCCGGGGCCATCCTGTGCATGAGCTTCAGTAACGTCATTTTCTTGAAAGCCGTTATTTTGGAGCTCATTGATTAAGACTTGGACGGCAAAATCAATGTGTTCGCCACTACTGATGGCAGGTTGTTCCCCTCCTATGTGCGGCTTAAAGATTCGGTTAACTGCCGGACGGCGTGCGGGTATATCATAGACATTCCAATATCTGAGGCGACCAGATTTTTGAAGCATTGACGGCACTCTACCAAATTTCATTTTCATAATAGGTTCATGCTCGTCTTTATTAAGGATAATAATGAGCTTCGTAGATTCTAAGTCTTCGACCATGAGCCTTTCTGGTTCTTTATCAAATCCATCTACTGAATCAAATCCCTTGGAAAGTAAGAACTGCGCTGCGTCGGGAGACAAGCCCTTTAGGCTCCCCCGATCGAATAGCCCTCTCGATTCGGCATCCCAATCAAGCGCTGTTTTTAATGCATAATCATTGAATAAAATTTCCGCAAGGCGACTGCGGTAATAGTTGCCTGTGCATACGAAAATGACTTTTTGGTTTAGCTGCGCTCCCATGAAAAATATCTATCCCTTATAAGCAAATACTTTTTAAGCCTTTTAATCAAGACATAACAATTTAACAACACAAGTAGCAGATTATACCAATGGCGAGACTCAGATCTAAATCTTCGGCTATTAGCTATTTCTACGACTTTCCACTTATGTCTAATACCGTTTTCAAAGGACAACCCCATAAATTTGCCAATTCGATCATGTTCTCAAGAAGAGCCCATGTCGCGGCAGAGTCATAAAGCGCATCATGAAAATCTAATGTCGGATATGCGAGCGTCAATCGTTCCTCCAGCTTAAATATCTTTATAAGATCCCCCAAAGTATAACTTTTTAAATCTGGAAAAAGTTTTCGACTTAATTCTAGAGTGTCTATCCACGGACCAAATCGGTGTAATGGAAAATGACTCAGAAACTTTTTTTCTGTCCCAGCGTTATGGGCGACTATTATTCGTCCTTTAAGCCGTGTTGAAATTTGTGGCCACAATTCAGAAAACTGTGGAGCAGAAAATAGATCCTCTTTTTTTATTCCATGGACCTTGGAAGCCTGCCAAGTAATCGGCCTGGTGGTTTGAATGTAAGAACGAAGATCTTCTTCAACGGCGAATCCCCTGCTGTCCCGAGTTGTTATCCCCACTTGAATTGGAACGTCAGCCTGCCCTTTTAATTCGCCTGCAGACTCAAAATCTATGATCGAAAATTGAAAAGTTGAAATTGGATCCGACCGATTCATTCGACTTGTCGAGCACTCCGGGTTAATGCTTTCGATAGTTTCAATTTTTGAACAAACGGAACAAAACCGTAAAAGTTAAATGACAATCAAATCCTTTAATCACCGAAGAAAGAGTTTTTCAGTTTCTTCCCACGAAAGACAGCCGTCGGTAACGGATTGGCCGTATTTGAGTTCTGCGAGCTCGTTGGGAATCTTTTGATTTCCTCTTTCAATAAAGCTTTCAAGCATAGCTCCAAAAATAGGCGATTTTTCACCAAGTTTTCCTCTTTGCTCCAAAATGGACTTCCAAACTATGGGTTGGTTTTCAGGTTTTTTTCCAGAATTTGCATGACTGCAGTCGATCATGATTTTTTCCGGTAGTCCGGCCTTACAAAGGGCGGCGCCTGCTTGAGTTATATGCTCCTCCTGATAATTTGGACCATTGCGACCACCGCGCATCACCAAATGGCACTCCGGATTCCCATTTGTCTTAACGATACTTGTCAGGCCCTGGCGATCGATTCCGAGAAAACTATGAGGTATTCGAGCCGCGCTCATGGCATCGACAGCCGTTTGAACCAACCCATCGGTTCCATTTTTAAAGCCGACTGCCATGCTTAGGCCTGAAGACATTTCTCTGTGCGTCTGGGATTCTGTAGTTCTGGCTCCTATAGCGGCCCAACTCACCAGATCGGCAATAAACTGAGGAGTTACGGGGTCCAGGAATTCAGTTGCAGAAGGAAGCCCTATCTCGTTGACATCAATTAACAATTTCCGAGCAGTTTGAAGTCCCTTTTCAATATTACACGACTCATCCATATCTGGATCATTAATGAGCCCTTTCCATCCTATGGTCGTGCGGGGTTTTTCAAAATAAACTCGCATCAGGATAAAATATTTATCAGAAACTTTATCACTTAATTTTTTAAGCCTGGCGGCATAGTCCAGTGCCGCTTCTGGGTCATGGATGCTGCATGGCCCAACAACGACAAGTAAGCGCTTATCTTTTCCCTGTATGATATTACTAATTGTATCTCTACCCGCTTTGACAACTTCTTTAGCCTTGTCTGAGGGCGTGAGCTTTTCCTTGAGTGTTCCCGGTGGAACCAAAGGTTTTACGGATTCAACTCTTATGTTTTCAAGTGAGTTCCGAACTAAATTTTGCATGTCTAGGAAATAGAGACGGGGCTCTCTTTCGAGGCCCCAACATTTTTAGATGTTAAAATTAACTCGTTAAAAACCTAATAGTTTTTGGTTTTGCGTTAATAGCGAGATTTTAGAGGCGTTATATATTATAAGCACCTAGTTTTGTAGCCACTTTATTTTTTGCAAGCTTTGTATACCTTGGCATTCCATGCATGTATGGAACTTGTGGTTCTCCCTTGATCAATGGACGGGCGTATCTCATAAACTTCTCATTTGGAAGAAATCCATCCTCTGTCATCCACTCTCGGGGAAGAAAGTGCTCGATATTGGCGACCTCATAGAGTGGGTGGAGGTCCGTAGTCCATTCATAAGGTTCGCTGGACCTTCGCACTATTTTGACCATGAATCCCGAGTTTCCATCTACCGCCGATTTGGCCGCTTTGGCGCCACAAGCATAGGCTTCGTCGATATCTGTCTGGCTGGCAATATGGGCAGCAGCGCGCTGTGCATAACCTAATTTAACGGTTCTTGTTTTTAACTTGAGGTTGTCTTGGACGATATCTTTAAGTTTTTCTGCGGCTCCGGCCAAAACAGGGTGACCGAATGCATCCAAATTATTCTTGTCAGCCCCGATTTCGTCGCCATTTTCATCCTTTAATCCTTCACCGACGACGACGACACAGTAACCTTTTTTCTCAATAACTTCTTTAACCCTATTGAGGAAGGTATACTGATTAAATGCGATTTCGGGAACGAGTATAATATGAGGAGGATCATCGGGGTATTGTTTGGCTAATGCCGTTCCTGCAGCTATCCAACCAGCACTTCTTCCCATCACCTCAACGATGCAGCACGCCCCGTCGTCCGTCGCCATGGAAGCAACATCAGTAGCTATTTCCAAAGTTGTTATAGCATTGTATTTGATGACCGAGCCATAACCAGGTGTGTGGTCGGTGTGAGGTAAATCGTTGTCGATTGTCTTCGGAACACCAATGACTCGCATATCGTATCCTTTTTGGATGGCCATGGAGTGAATTTTGGCGGAGGTGTCCTGTGAATCGTTCCCACCGATGTAAAAGAAATACCTAATATTGTGAGCTTCAAAAACTTCAAAGAGGCGGTTCATGTCGGTCATGGCTCTCTGTGGGTTTTTCTTCGAATCTATTTTATATCGGCATGTTCCAAGAGCTGCAGCGGGCGCATTCTTCAAGCCACTTATGGTTTTGTTGGTTTCCTCATTAAAATCAATGAGGTCTTCCTTCAAAATTCCATAGATTCCATTCAGCCCACCGTAAATCTCCTCTATGGCGTTCACATGTTTTCCTGCTTCCTCAACAACACCAGCCAAACTGGCATTGATAACGGAAGTTGGTCCACCCGATTGGGCAACTAGCAAATTTCCAACTAATTCTGACATGATATTTTAATCCTCGTTCTCCAAGTTAATCTTGGTACACGGATACGAGCCCGTCCCTCCGACAGGTAATCTATTCTTTTCACAGAAATACCACCTCGTGTCAAAGCTGAATCTCCTATATTTGAATAATCGGAGCAAAATTTTGGTTTTTTCTTGAAATTTCTTAGAATTGCGGACTTATTTATTAAGTGGAATCGAGTCAGTTGGATCAATACATACCTGTTCTAATTCTAGCGGCGGTCGCCTTCGCGTTTGCCATCGGAAACCTTGTCACTTCTGTCGTACTCGGCAAACTTGGTAAACGCAATAAGTTTAAAGATACCCCATATGAGTGCGGGATGCTACCGGAAGGATCGGGGAATTCCAGAATGTCGGTTAAATTTTACTTAGTAGCGATGCTGTTCATTTTGTTCGACATCGAAGTCGTTTTTCTATATCCATGGGCCACAGTCTATAAAGATCTATTAGCCGATCCAATCACCAAGGACCTTATTCTTGGTTCTATGATCAGTTTTTTGGGAATATTATTTATCGGGTATATATATGCTGTCAAAAAAGGTGCTTTCGACTGGGCAAATAGATCCAGGAAATCCTAGTGCATGCTCCATGATATTTTCATCATACTCGTGACAATTTAAAAGCTGCAGGGTCCTTTGGGTTATGCAGCTACTCTTTTGGTTTAAATGATTTGTCACATTATAAACATTTAAATTAAAGCCAACCTTCTTGGCAAATTCTCAACAGACACACAATACTCACTCAATCTTATGGACCCAGTCATAAAATTCGGGACAAGCGGATGGCGTGGACTCATCGCGCGCGATTTCACCTTTTCCAATCTCAGCCTCGCTGCTGAGTCTTTTGGTCGCGTAATGAAAAAGGAGTTGAGAAAAAAAAGATCTCCAATTTACGGAAGCAAACCTCTTATCATTGTCGGATTTGACGCGAGGTTCATGGGACGCGAATTTGCTCAAAGGACTGCCGAGATTCTACATGCCCAAGGCTTCGAGATATTGATTGTCGACAGAGACACTCCGACTCCAGTTTTAGCTTTTGGCATCAAAAAAAAGAAGGCAATTGCTGGGGTTAATATCACGGCAAGTCACAACCCTTATCAATACAGCGGTTTCAAAATTTCTTTATGGAATGGTGCAGGAGCCCCTAAAAGTTGGACTAATGCCATAGAAACCCAGGCCTTCGAGCTTCGAAAAAGAAACTGGAAGTGGAAGCCTCCAATAACTCACCCAAAGATCAAATCCGTTGATCTTTCTGCGGCTTATTGCAAAAGGATTCGGCAGCTAGTGGATTTAGAAAAGATAGCACAAAGCGGAATCCTGATCGGGGTTGATGCAATGCATGGGGCTGGACGTGGATATCTCAGTCGACTTTTGCAGGAATCTGGCGCTAGGTTCCATGCCATCAAAGAAGATCTCAACCCCTTATTCGATGGTCGTAATCCTGAGCCTGACGATTCAGGGATGGAACACATCCGGCAATGGATGAAAAAAAACAAAGCTAAAATTTGTTTGGGATTAGATGGTGATGCCGATAGGTTTGGGATATTGGATTCTAACGGTAGCTGGCTGACCCCTAACCAAATTTTAACCCTCGTACTTTATCATCTCCACAAAAACAAGGGACTCAATGGCTCTGTCGTTAGGACTGTTCCCACGAGTCATCAAGTTGAGGAATTAGCCAAGTCCTTTAATTTAACTGTTCATGAAACGCCCGTCGGATTCAAACATATCGCAGCAATCATGGAATCAGAAAAGGTTATCGTTGGCGGTGAGGAGTCTGGTGGACTAAGTATACAAAACCATATTCCAGAAAAAGATGGAATCCTAGCTTGCCTGCTTATATCTGAACTAATCGCCATAGAAAAAAGGTCCCTTACTCAAATTTTACAAAGAATCACCAAATCTATTGGGCCCTTCATTACCAGCCGAATTAATATTCCCGTTGATCCCAATTCCAAAGATTCATTGGTGAAGATGCTCGGGTCCGGAATAACTCATATAGGTACGACTAGAGTCGTCGAATCAGTCACCAAGGATGGATTTAAGTTTCTGCTGGGAAATGGTGAATGGGTAGCTTTTAGGGCAAGTGGCACTGAACCCGTATTCAGGTGTTATATTGAAGCTCGGTCTCAGGCAAATTTCAACAAACTTGAGAAAGCCTGTAAGAAGCTACTCTCAAATTTTTGATGAACAAAATGTTGATTCTTTTCTAGTGACTGGATACATCCGAATTTTGATTGATGGCTACAATCTGCTTCACGCCTGGCCTGACCTGGCCAAAGGATACCCAAGGTATTCTGAAGAGGCACGCGACGAGCTTCGGTTTATACTCCAACAATTCCAAGACCACTCAGGCATTCAGGTTACATTGATTTTTGATGGAAAAGGCAAGAAGAGCCCCACAAAAAGGTCGAATAAATTAAAGAAAAAGGCCCGAGAAAGCGACATGATGGAAGTGCTTTTTTCTCCTTCTGGCATGTCCGCTGATAATGTAATTGAGAGACTTGCCTGCAGATTGGCGGAATATGGAAAGGTTTTAGTTGTCTCCAATGACTCAATAGAAAAATCGACAGTTCGATCATTTGGGGCCGACACCATGGGGTGTCAAAATTTTATAAACGAAATCTCCCGATGCGAGGTATCATTTTCCGAAAAAATAAATCGTCATAACTCTAAGGAAAAAAGCAACTTTCACCGATAATACTAATGGATCATCAGCCATTTACATATGAGTTCCATTGGGAAAAAAATAACATCAATTCTGTCGCTTACATTACTTAATCTCGCAGCTGTTAGTGCGGCGGAGTCTTCGATACCCCAGAGCCCGGACGGTCCACCTGACTTTTTATTTGTCATCGACATTTCAAATGCGGCTAAAAATTACAAGCAGGATCAAATTTTTGAGCTCAAGTCGCAAATTTCAACTGGATTGGATGGAGCTATGATCGATGGTGAGACTTACACTATCTGGGCTGCAGGCAAAACTATTGATAAGAAATCTTTTCCAATGGTGACCTGGAGCCGCTCGCAAGCTGATATATTAGCGGCCAATGCAATACAACTTCTGTCCAAAAAAGACTGGAACTCAGAGGCTGATTGGGGGGCCTCTTTAAGGCATTTTTATTCTGCAATCAAAGGTGCGAAGGATATTAACCTCATAATAATTTCCTCTCCTACTCACTTCGTTTGGGGTACCCCATTTGATTCTAAGGTAAAAAAATATATTGAGCAGAAAGGAAAAAAACACCTCGTTTTACGAAAACCTTTAGTGACCGCAATAAAATGCCAAGCTATTGAGATTATTGATCTCTCGCTGTCGTCAAATAATGAAGTAATCCCACTTTTCAAATCTCTTTCTTTGGTCAATGAAAGTAAAATAGGATCACCTCCAGAGAGGCACAACTTGGTAATTAATCCGGACCAATCCAACTCTTTATCAAAAGGACAATCTTACGCGATACCTTCAAAGCCAATTATCATGGTTGGCGATAAGGTCCTCAATGAGGAGCAAGTTAATTCTTCACCACAAAACGACTCGATAAATGAAATTCAAGATCCTGGACATTCCGTTGCTGATAACGAAACGGTCGCAAAAGATGAAGAATCTATAGAGTTTACAAAAGCAGTGATGAAGCCCAAGAATTCTAGCAATGGATTGGCAAATTCATCCAATCAAGATTCAGGAAACAAAGAAGTATCGGAGATTGCCCAAGAATCCTCGTCCTTGATTCACAATAATGCAGTCCCCGGAGAACAAATTTTGGAAGTTCAGGCAAAAGAGGTTAAAGATAATTCAACTCGCCCTGCCCCTCCCATGGCTGCAGCAAATCCTAATCAAAAAATTACATTCACGCTGGGTAATCTTTACATGACTCTTGGTGTTGCTTCGATAATAATGTCACTTGCTTTATTTATATTAGCTTTGAAGTTCAAGGCAGCTGGTAATACATCCCTTATTACGGATGCTTATAATTTTAATAAAAATAATATGTCAAAATAAGGCAACCAGTATTTGACCGTGTTCTTAATACTCTCTAAACCTTTGGCCTTCTTCCATATCTTCTGAACCTTCGGTATCCTCAGATCTATAACTTAACCTTCGTAGTTTATCTTCACCGACAAGATCCAATAAAGTAGTCAATTTTTGATGAACCCTGATATTGGAAATGATATTTAATAATAGTAAGAGACAGGCTACCAGAAAGAGTAAGGTCATATGCAGGTCTAATCTTTCGGATAAACCAACGACCAATATTATGAGAATAAGAGAGGCGACAGAATAAAACCCTAGTCCAAAAGGTAGGCTTTTGATCACTGCGATTTGTTTCTCCTTCCTACTTAATTCGTTTGCAAGAAGTTGGTCTTGGAGTTGCTCTCTCGGGTCCTGGTTCATTTCATACAATTTACCATACTTTTTATGTTACGACTATTCTTCGTCAAGCAGTCGACTTAATCACTTTTCCCAGTGGCTCCAATCGAGACCCTATTCCTCACCATTTTCTTCAGGAGCTTCCAATGCTTCTAGAGCTTCTTGCATTGCATTTTTCTTCAAAGTAGATTTTTTGAGTCTGAAATTTTCAGGAATCATGATCCTTGGGAAATAATTATTTTTCCTATCGCTATCAGCCGATTCCATAAAGGGATCCACCTCAAATGAGGTCACTTTATACTCTGATTGAATTAGATAATTGATGGTCTTATTATTTCGTCTCCATATTTCGGCCGGTATAGCGATGATTTCATTAGATCCGTTTTCGTAAGTGACTTTCAAACGAATCGGCGAAATCAGCCCACCAATATTCTCGAAATTTATGGCATAGAAATGGTCGTCATTTTTGAGTAAATCTTTTTCTTCATCATTTAATTTTTCCAAGAGCTTTTGGTATTCATTTCGATCTTCCTGAGTTACTTTCAATGGGTCGTAGTTGTTATAAAAGTCTTTCAGTTCGGGAAAGCGGTCGACCCTCTTAGGAAGGTTTTTATTTCTAGTTTTTGAAAGTGTTGGTGTTTTGGATTCTCGTTCTTTTCTTTTCTTAGCTTTCTCGATGACTGGGTCTTGGCTATCCATGACAAAATAGTTCACATCTTTGATGGCAATATCACAGTGATCAGTGGAATAAAACCACCCCGCCCAAAACCAATCCAAATCCACTCCCGAGGCACTTTCCATCGTTCGGAAAAAGTCATATGGCCGAGGCCGTTTGAACATCCATTGTCTGGAATACTCTTTAAAAGCAAAGTCAAATAGATTTCGGCCCATGATAGATTCTCTTAAAACGTTAAGTGCTGTTGCTGGTTTAGCATAAGCATTGTTACCGAACTGAAGTATAGAATCGGAGTGAGTCATAATGGGAACCTGGCTTTCGCTGGTCATGTAAGAAATTATATCTTCCGGCTCTCCGCGCCTTGATGGATAATCCTCCTCCCATTCTTGCTCCGCCAAGTATTGTAAAAATGTATTTAAACCCTCATCCATCCACGTCCACCTTCTCTCATCAGAATTGACAATCATCGGAAAGTAATTGTGGCCAACCTCATGGATGATAACTGAAATGAGTCCATATTTTGAGAATTTCCATTCCCCGTATGATGGATGACCTCCAAAATAAGTGCCGTCATCCATAGCCCGCGGCCCATTGAAACAAATCATCGGATATTCCATACCACCAACGGGGCCATTAACAGAAATGGCCACCGGATATGGATAGTCAAAGGTGAATTTGGAATAAACATCTATTGTGTGGGCCACTGCATGGGTCGAATACATGCTCCACAATGGCTCAGCTTCAGGTGGGTAAAATGACATAGCTAAAGCAGTGTTGTCTCCAGATCGAACACCCATAGCATCCCAAATAAATTTCCTGGAAGACGCCCATGCAAAATCACGAACATCTTTCGCTTTGAAAATCCACGTCTGGTGTCCTTTTGAAATCTTTTCCTGATTTTTTAAGGCTTCCTGTTGAGTGACTATGAAAACTGGTTTCTCAGAGGTCCTCGCTTGATCCAGGCGAGCTATATGTTTTGCACTTAGGACATTTTCTTGATTTTGCAGCACACCAGTAGCCGCAACAAAATGATCTGAAGGAACAGTTATGGCTACTTCAAAATCTCCAAATTCAAGAGTAAACTCTCCTCGCCCTAAAAACGGTTTATGCTGCCATCCTGTATAATCTGTGTAAGCCACTACTCTTGGATACCAATGAGCTAGCTCATAAATGGCGTTTCCATCTTCTTCGAAAAATTCGTAACCCGTTCTAGCTCGTATTCTTGTAGCGTCGTTAATCGGCATCTCCCATTTTAGGGAAAAGGTAAAATCAGAATTCGGTTGAATAGGTTTTGGCAGATCAATCCGGAGGTTGGTATCTACCCTGCTCCATGATAAATCGATACCCTCGGCATCTTTTACATCTGAAATCTTAACCGTCCCATCAAAAGATTTCAGCGCTTGGAGATTCCTGAATCCATCAAATGACATCTCATCTAAAGTCGGGGCTGTGGTCGAGCGGCGGCTTATGCTATTGGGGTCAAATATTTGATTTTCGACTTGCAGCCAAATAAAATTCAGTTGATGAGGGGAATGATTGAAGTAGGTTATTTCTTCGCTGCCAAGTAATCTGTTTTCTTTCTCATCTAATTTAACTTCGATTTTGTAATCTGCTGTCTGCTGCCAATACTCCGGCCCGGGAGCCCCACTTGGAAGTCTGGCCTCCGTAGGGTCTGGCCAATCGGAGTCCAATTGCCTAAAACGGTCATCTCCAGACAATCGAGCGATCATTGCGACAGTTATAAACCAAAGTAAACAAAGCCTATCAAAAAATTTGAGAAGAGAGTTAGTCGAGATGGTCATACTGGGATTATTTTAATGTGCTGAATGGCTATTGCAAAGATTTCAAGATTCTTTTTGTTACAGATAAGAAGCGTTTCATTTCACCAGGAGATCCGATTGTTATTCTCAAATATTTATTGAGTCGAGGCTTATCAAAAAAACGTACGATAATTCCTTTTTCCCGAAACAACTCGAACCATTTCCTGGCTGATTTTTTGGGAGGAATGGAAAAAATGAAATTTGTTTGGCTTGGTAAAACGGAAAAACCAATCTCTTGCAAGTCCGAGGAAAGCCGTTCTCTTTCATCGATAATGGAATTAAAATTTTCCTTATAGTATTTGATATTTTTAAGCGTTTCTACAGCAGCTATTTGGCCTAAACCATTTACATTGTAGCTATCGCGAACTTTGTCCAAGGCATGAATCAAATCAGGGTGCCCTATGGCATAGCCTACCCTTTGGAAACATAGAGAATACGATTTTGAAAAAGTACGCGTCACCATAACGTTGCTAAATTTATCCACTAATCTTAGGGCGTTTTGATCAGCAAAATCGACGTATGCTTCGTCCAATACCACGACTCCATTCATCGATTGGCATAGAGATATGAGTTGCTCATTCTCGTACCCACGTCCGCTTGGGGCATTGGGTGTCGTCACGTAAGTCAAAGCGGCATCAAAATCCCATTTTTCAGAATCTTTCAATTCCTTGTTTGATGGGATGTCAAAATCAGGTTTCAAAGGGAACTTATTTATGTGTGCTTTGTGCGTTTCTGCCAATACAGGGTATAAAGAATAGCTCGGATCGAAAAACTGAACGGTCGCTTTAGATCGTTTTGTTTTGGCGATTACCGAGTCTGACGGTTCGACAAAAGCGCGAAGACACATGGCCAATATGTCGTCAGATCCGTTTCCAATACAAATCTGAGAAGCATCAACTCTATGAAGCTTGGCTAGTTTTGCTCTCAATTTTGATGCTTCAGGGTCAGGATATAGCCTTAACCGGTCGTCCACGGCATTCTTGGTAGCTTGGATCACATTTGGCGATGGAGGCCATGGATTTTCATTGGTATTAAGCTTGAGTAAATTCCTCCTTTTGGGTTGTTCTCCGGGAGTGTAGGCATGCAGTGATTTGACGTGCTTTCGAATGAGGCGCTTAACGTCCTTCATAATAAAATTTTAATTTCGAGCGAAATTGTTGATTTAGCTAATCCGGATAGAGCCTGAGCGAGCATGGGCATCTAGGCCTTCAAGTTCTGCGAGCGTGTCCAAGGCTGAAAGAGATTCGGATAATGATTTTTTCGAAAATTCAACAACGCTGGTGCGTCTTTGAAATTGGTCCACTGTTAAGCCTGGGAAAGATAGACCCGCACCACCTGTGGGCAATACATGGCTGGGACCAGCGAGATAATCTCCGAGTGCAGTGGGAGAGTATCCACCCACGAATATAGCACCAGCCGTTGTTATATCTTTTACAACATCTCTTGATTTTTTGAGCATCACCTCACAATGTTCCGGGGCTATTGCGTTTGTGATTTTGACGCCCAAATCAAGTGAGTCGACATGAATTGCGAAACCGTTTTTCTTCAAAGTCGCGGATATGTAATTGCTTCGATTTCTTTCTTTCGATTGTGCTTGAACATGTTTTTCGACATCTCTGAGGAGTTTCTTTGAGGTGGATACCAGAAAAACTCGTTCGTCAGTGCTGCCGTGCTCTGCCTGAGCAAGTAGGTCTGCGGCAATCCATCGAGAATTTGCGGAGGAGTCCGCCAAAACCAATAACTCACTTGGGCCCGGTAAAAGGTCTATGGCAACGTGCCCAACAAGAAGTCTTTTGGCTGCTACAACGTAAGCATTTCCAGGTCCGTATATTTTTTGAACCTTAGCTATCTTTTTGGTGCCATACCCAAGTGCTGCGATGGATTGGGCCCCCCCAACTCTATAAATCTCGGTCGCGCCAGCCAACTTACACGCAGCTAGTATGTATTTGTTAACATTACCTTCGGAATTGCATGGCGTGGCTACTACGATTTCCTTGCATCCTGCAGCCTTGGCTAGCGTTACTGTCATGATCACAGTTGATACAAGAGGGGCTTTTCCTCCTGGAACATAAATTCCAACTCGATGAAAGGGATCGTATTTCTCTCCAACTCGTGCTCCTTGTGCGTTTTTACCAGTCCAATTCTTTCTCAGTGAGGCCTTGGCAAAGTCTTTGACATTCTTGTGACTGAGACGGAGGGCAGATTTAATTTTGGCAGGGATCTCGTCCCATGCTAAACCCATTTCTGATGGCGACACCTGCAACTGAGATGGCTTCAATGAGGCCTTATCAAATTTTTTCGTGTAGTCGATGACGGCACTATCGCCTTTTTGTTCAACTGCAGTTAGGATCTCCCTCGTGCGTTGATCGACGTTTTGATCAAATAAACTGCTAGTTTTGGTAACAACTCTGAGTTGCCTATCAAAATTGGAATCGTGAATTTCGAGATACTTCATCAACACGTTTAAATTATTGGAACTAACTGAGGATGTCAAAGGGACAGATCAACCATCTATCTATCTGGACCTTTTGAGAAGTCTCGCCAAAATAAACTCTTGGTTAAATTTCATTTCTGCTGCGATATCCCAACCCTGATTCTGATGATATATTTTAGGATCTTCGAGCGTTTTGCATTCTAGGTTCGAGACGATTCCGAAAAATTGGTACATAAACCACAGTAGAAATTGATTTCTCAGCCGCCAAAAAAAAGGTTTATTTGCGGAGGTAGAAAAGTCCGAATAGAGCCAAACAGCGTCTTTTGAAGCATATTTAGAAATTGACTTCACTTCCTTCAATAAATCCGCGTCCATAAACATGTCCAAATAAAAATGTGTCACGATGCCATCAAAACACCCTTTATCCCTTGAAGAAATTTTGTCTAAGCTGTCGTATATGTAAAATTTGTTACCCGTTTTTGAGTGGCTGCAATTTTTAATCGTTTCAATGATTAGCGACCTCATTGATTGAGATTCTTCGACTATATGTATATTGGAATTTTTTAATATCTGGGATATATGTGAGACAAACCTTCCCGGCCCTTCACCCAGTATCAAGATGTTGGGTTTTGTTTTTAGCTCCATGGAGAAAGCAATTCTAGAGTCTTGCATCGACTTTTTATAGACCAACTCCTCAAGCCAGGTATACAAGGGGGCAATAGAATCAAATCCAGAATTCAGTGATGACGCCTCCGTAGTTAAAGAAGCACTAATACTAGTGTTGGAAGCTGAGCTAGAATTGGATAAGTGGCGATTGACTATTTTGCTAAAATTCAATTCGAGATAGTTCTGGTCCAATCTGTGGCATGGCTCAATGGGATCGTGTCCCCTTTCGATGATACCACGTTTAAGTTTTGGTTCTGGCCAAAAATTTTATTTATATATTCAGATAGTGTTTCATTGGTGGGGCCGTAACCAA
>CBFHOE010000001.1:550495-552638 GCA_965657355.1 Limisphaerales bacterium
CTACCGTATATGTATTGTTCTAAATCATTGAGAAGTTCTTCAGCTGATTGGTATCTGTTCTTCAGTTCTTTTGCCAAACATTTTTTTAAAATGCTCTCCAAATGACTATCAATTCGTGAATCTAATTCACCAAATTGCGGAAGCTTGGCTTTAATGATTTTTTTTCGAGCCACTTCAGGTTTCTCGTCCCAAAAAATATTATAGCCCAACAATAAATTAGAAAGTATAACCCCGGTCGAGAATAAGTCAGACCGAGCGTCAGTCGTTTTGAAACGAGCCTGTTCTGGACTCATATAATCTGGCTTGCCAGCAAGAACCTTACCCTCTTGGCTTTTTAGATAGCCCAATGCCTTCGCTATTCCAAAGTCCATCAATTTCACATCACCCTCAAAACTAACCATTACGTTTCTAAAGCTTATATCTCGATGAACGATGCCAAGGTTTTTACTTTCTGCGCTCGTCTTGGAATGGGCGTAAGTCAGGGCCCGAGCAATCCGGCTTGTGATAAAAACTGACAACTCCACCGGGAGCTTGGTGTTTTTGTGATGAATTTGATCGCCCAACTCTTGCAGGTTAATACCCTTGATGTATTCCATTACAATGAAGTATTTACCATCTGATTCACCCAGATGGTATGTTTGTGCAATATTCGTGTGGACTAGGTCGGCAACCAATTTGGCCTCGCCAATAAAATTATTGATAAATTCTGGTTCTTTGGAAAATTCCTCTTTGATAATTTTAATAGCCACTTGCTTTGTAAAGCCATTGATCCCAATTTGCTCAGCAAGGAAAACATCGGCCATTCCTCCTTCAGCTAATCTACGCAATACAGAATACTCTAAGTTATTTTGCAATTTTTCTGAATTTTCTGTCTCGTTCATCCAGTGAATCTATCTAAGTGGTTCTGATTAATCCGTGTCAACCTGAGTTCTTTGACAAATTAAAGAATTCGAGTCAATCTGCACCAATGACGATGATCTGTCGATTTCAAAGAGTGGATGATTTTCCCGATTCAGACCCTGAGATTGGAATTCTCACTTCAAAAACTGAGGTCCTACCAATTCCTGGATCAATCAATATGTCACTAGCCGCTTTGTTAGACAACCCGGAGACAGCAAAACTCATGCTGAAAAGTTATGCTAAGAGCTCTCATCTAGAAAAACTGACTCTTGATGATATTATTTTACTTCCCCCGGTTGATCACCAGGAGGTGTGGGCTGCTGGTGTGACATACTTGAGAAGCAAGAAGGCCCGGATGGAAGAATCAGAGACGAGTGCTTCGGCCTATGACCAAGTTTACGATGCTGATCGCCCTGAATTATTTTTCAAATCTATGCCCCAAAAAGTAGTCGCGGATGGCGATGTTGTAGGTATACGCTGTGATAGTAAATGGAATGTTCCGGAACCAGAAATCGCCCTTTGGATTAATGCCAATCATCAAATAGTAGGCTACACTATAGGTAATGATATGAGCTCTCGAGATATAGAGGGAGAAAACACACTTTACCTACCACAAGCAAAAGTCTATTCAAATTCTTGTTCCATAGGTCCATATATCAATCTAGATCTAACAGGGAATGAAGCGGCTAATTTGGAAATACAACTCAAGATTATTCGCGATGGAGATGAAGTGTTTTCAGGTTCCACAAACACATCACAAATGAAAAGAAATTTTGAAGAGCTCAAGGATTACTTGTGTAAATGCCAAAATTTTCCTGATGGTGTTGTTTTACTGACTGGCACTGGGATCGTTCCTAACGACAATTTTTCATTAAAAGAAAGTGATCAAATTGAAATCTCAGTGGAAAAGATAGGCACTCTTACCAACTCCGTTTATGAAGTTTCTTAAGTATTGATTAATTCCTATGTCTCAGATTCTCAAGAAATCAGCTCTTTTCTTTTTTTTAATTTTAGCCACGTGGAATCTATTCACTGTCATGGCTCCTGCTCAAGAGCACTGGCTAAAAAATGGTTCCAAATTTCCTCCATTCCAGTTACCTCATCTTAAGACTCACTCCGTGGAGGACGTGCTACCTGAAAATAAAAAACCGACATTAGTTCACATATTTGCTTCTTGGTGAGCGGGCTGCCGTACACACGTGCCCGGGTGGCACGAAAGAACCAAAAAACTTTTAAAAGAGGG
>CBFHOE010000001.1:552738-556334 GCA_965657355.1 Limisphaerales bacterium
CGACTTAATGTCGTTGGTGTGGTGCAGGAGCAGCACCCACGCAGAGCTGCGCTCTTTATGCAGTGGAAGCAAATGGATTGGCCCGTATATATTGATTCATTCAACCTGTTAGAAGTTGAGGCTGTACCCATGTCTTTTCTTGTTAACCCAAAAGGTGTCATTACCAAGGTATCGCCATCCAAAAAGAATTTGGATTCCATTTTAAAAAACGCGACTAATGCCATTAATCCGACCACATCTGATGATCTCGAACCTTATTGGTCGACTCTTCTCAAAAAACGATCTTTTAATCTTTTTTGCAATTTAGCAAGTGAGAGAAATTTCGTGGAGCTCTTTAAAAGTATAAAAATGTTGAAGAAATCGGATTATAAAATGCGACATGAACATTTGGAGTTTATGACCGGTGTTGCTTATAAAATGAGATCTGAGTCTCCTTTTAGGAAACTAGACGATTTTTCAAAGGCAATCGACCATTGGGAAACAGCCTTGGAGTTGCGTCCAAACCAATACATATGGCGGCGAAGAATCCAACAGTATGGTCCGATTTTGGGGAAACCTTACCCATTTTATGATTGGGTTGAAATCGCTCTCAAGGAATTAAAAGAAAAAGGGGAAGTTCCTTTTAATGAAAATTTTGTCCTCACTGAATCAGAGCAATCTATTTTGACCCCAACACAAACCTCTAATAAAAAAAATTATAAGATCCCAGACCCGTTTAATAAGCTCAAAAGAGGTAATATGCAATTTGTCAATACGAGGGTCCTGACGATTCCCAGTCACCCTAAAACGGGTAGGCCCTTCCGAGTTTTCGTTCAATTGGACCTCAAACAGCCCGATTCAGTCCAATGGAATAATGAAGGAGCGGCAAGCCACCTTTACTTTGAAAAATCTAATTTTAATAAAACATCTATCCATCGATTTTGGACGGGAACGAAAGAAAAAGAATACTCTACAGAGCAAAGAATTATTGATTTCGAACTCAACTACCCGAGGAGTGGCATTATCGGCGGTAAAAAATTGCCAGCTGGATACATAGTGGTAAATCTTTGCGACCGATTAACTGGAGCCTGCTTTACTCGTAGAATTGATTTTTCAATTCCGATAAACAAAGTGGACATCCAATAAAGCGATAATTAGAAAGAGTGCAACAATTCAGTGATTGCATCTTTTTTTTTCAAAATCAAAACCTAGTAAAGGGGTGTATTTTGGAAAGTGGTAGATACAACCATGCTTCTTACCAGTTTGGAATATTTTAAGAATTAAAAAATTTCAAAATTGTTATATTGAAATTGCATTTTAAGAAGTCAATTATGGTTTGAAATTATGGCTCTCAAGAAAGAATACCTTCAATCGATTACAGATATTGTTGATAAACAAAATATTCTGACAAATGGTGAGGATCTTATTCCTTACTCCTTTGATGGTACTGCGGCGATGAAATGCCTGCCCGGTGCAGTCATTTTTGTAACATCGACCGAAGAGGTGAGCCGCCTTTTAAAATACGCTAACGAAAAGGGTCTCAAAATCGTCACAAGAGGGTCTGGAACAGGCCTTAGTGGTGGAAGTATCCCCTCCGAAAGTTGCGTTGTCCTCTGCACGACTAAAATGAATAAAGTTTTAGAGGTCGACACCCAAAACCTTACTATGATGGTCGAACCAGGCGTAGTCACCCTAGAAATCTCTAATGAAGCGGCGAAGAATGGTTTGTTTTATCCCCCAGATCCAGGCTCCATGAAGATATCGACCATTGGCGGAAATGTCGCAGAAAATTCTGGAGGCCTCAGAGGTTTAAAATATGGGGTAACTCGAAACTATATCATGGGATTGGAACTTGTGCTCCCTGATGGGCGCGTGATGTGGACCGGTAATAAATGTGTCAAGGATGTTGCAGGATATTCAATTAAGGATCTCATTATTGGCTCCGAGGGTACTTTAGGAATTATCACTAAGGTTCTTTTAAAGCTTATTCCTAAGCCTCAGACAAAATCAACCATGGTAGCGACATTTGACCAGATGGATACGGCTGCTCAGGCTGTCTCAGATATCATAGCTGCACAAATTATTCCCTGCACTCTGGAATTCCTTGATAGAACAACCATTCACTGTGTCGAGGACTACGCTAAAATCGGGCTTCCTCTAGACTGCGAATCTCTCCTGTTAATGGAAACTGACGGTCATCCTGCTGTTGTTAAGGAGGAGTCTGAAAAGATGGTGGCGATTTGCAAAAAACTTGGATGTAAAGAAGTCCGAGTAGCAGCAAATGATGAGGAGGCAGAAAAGTTGGCGAGTGCGAGAAGGACCGCTTTTTCTGCTTTGGCTAGAATGGCACCGACAACCATACTGGAGGATGCCACTGTTCCAAGAAGCCACCTTGCAGAGATGATTCGATATGTCAATCAAGTGGCCGAAAAATACGCACTTAAAATTGGAACTTTCGGTCACATGGGAGATGGAAACCTCCATCCAACTTTTTTAACAGATGAGCGAAATAAAGACGAAATGAAAAGAGTGCATCAAGCTTTTACAGAAATTTTTGAAAAGGCGGTGAGTTTGGGAGGGACTATTACTGGAGAGCACGGTATTGGATTGGCAAAAAAAGAGTTCCTACCAGATTTTGTAGGGAAGCCTCAAATGGACTTATTGCGGACCGTAAGAAACGCCATGGATCCCAAAAACACATTAAATCCTGGAAAAATATTCGACAGCTAAAAGCTCCATAACCCGCGATTTTGTATCTCCATTAAATCATGATCATCTCCACTCAAGAAAAAACATCAATATCCTTTCTAAAGGATATTGACTATTCAGTTATACAACAGTGTATGCATTGTGGCATGTGCCTGCCAGTGTGCCCAACTTATCAAGAGACTAAGCTCGAGAAAAATAGCCCGCGTGGAAGGATCGCTCTTATGCGGGCGATCGCCGACGACAATCTCGAAGCGACCCAGTCTTTTGGTAAGGAGATGTATTATTGTCTTGGATGCCTTGCATGCACAACTGCTTGCCCTGCTGGAGTAAATTACGCAAAATTATTTGAAAGCGCTCGAGCTGAAGTTGAATCAAAAAAGGTATTGGATAAACCTCATAGAAATTTTATCCGTCACCTAACTCTTGGCTGGCTCTTTATGGACCTCAAGCGCCTCGAGCTGCTGGGGTATCTAATAAGATTTTACAATAAATCAGGAATAAGGAAGTTCCTCAAATACTCTGGAGTCTTGGGTCTTCTTCCCAAGAAACTCAAAAGTATGGAAGCGATGACCCCACCAGTTCGAGACCAGCTTTCCAGCGAAATAATACCACCTGAGCAACAACCGGAAGCCGGTAACAATTTAGGAAAGACTTTTCGTGTGGCGCTCCTAACTGGGTGCGCACAAGATTTAATTTTCAGTGACGTTAATAAAGACACAGCCGATGTTCTTCTGCAAAATGGTTGTGTTGTTGTTTCTCCGCCCGAGCAAAGCTGTTGTGGCTCACTTCACGCTCACAATGGCGAATTCTACCTTGCACAGGAATTAGCGAGAAGAAACATTGATCAGTTTGATCCAGAAAATTTGGATGCCATTATTAGCAATGCCGGTGGGTGCGGGTCTCATCTC
>CBFHOE010000001.1:556433-575605 GCA_965657355.1 Limisphaerales bacterium
TCCTCATTGTTATCTGAAGATCCTGCGTATGCATCAAAAGCACGACTTTGGGACGCCAAGGTAAAAGACATTCATCAGTGGCTTATAGAAATAGGTTTTAGAAAGCCAGTATCTTCTCCTTGGGACCATCAGAACACATCTGAAGTAGTCACATACCACCATTCTTGTCACTTGGCACATGGTCAGAAGATTGTCTCAGAGCCAGTGGATATACTTAAATCAATTCCAGGAGTGGCGTATACGGAACTAGCTGAATCACAGTGGTGTTGTGGGAGCGCCGGAGTTTATAACATAACTCAGCCTGAGAGCGCACAAAAGCTGCTAGACCGAAAAATGGAACACATAGCAAACACATGTGCTACTCATACCTGCACTGGTAATCCGGGATGCCAATTACAAATCCAGAATGGGGTAAAGCAAAATAAAATGGAAATGGCTGTCAATCATCCAGTTTCCCTATTGGCTAAAGCATACAGGAATGACAACAAAACAAATCAGACCCATTCACAAAAATCTTTTTCTAATTGAGGTATGTGTTTTAGGCGAAGCGAATGGAGTCCACATGTAGTAATGAGTTTAGAAATTATGGCTTTGGATTCTTCTTCAGCCAACCCCACACCATTTTTGTAAGTGGTCAATTTTGGATCAAAGATCCAGCTTTTCTCAATATCGCCAGAGAGAATAGACAACATTTTTTTAGCAAATTCAGAAGTGGACCAATTTCCTGATTCCATGAAATTTTGAATCTCAGTGGCCCTCCGTCGCCCATGGTCATTTTGAGTACAAAGACTTCTTACCGTGTCATGTAAATTATCTGGATGGCACATTGTGGTTGGGGGCAGTTCGTTGGTTTCCATAATGGACTGTATACATTGCCAACCATAACCTCCAACAATAGGCATTTTACCAAAAAATGCTGCTTCAGCGGCGAAACCCGCTAAAGGAGTATCGCTGTAAAGTTGGTCGATGACGAAATCACATTTTTCCAGCTCACTTATAATAGTCTCTCTTGAAACTCCGGTTTTTATAATGAGCTCAGCATTTAATTCCCTTAAGGTTTCCGGATTGAGAATTCGTTTAATTTTTTCAGTCCCTTTTATTTCCGGCTTTGATGGACAATGTAAGATTCTAATTTTTCCAATACTTTCGAAATCTTTTCCGATACTTTGTCCTTCTTTTGAAAATGACGGGGAAAATGAATTCTTATCAATGGGAATGCCTAATTTAAAATAATTTACAAATGGGTCCTTATGAAAATGACCACATAGAGGATTTTCTATGACTAAAGATGCAGCATGAGAAAAGTTTCTTACCCGTCTGCTTTGCCTTACGATTCTCGAAGCTAGCTTTTTTACGGATTGAGTGGATCCATTTATAACGTGTTTCGCGTTTGAAGAGAGGTAGCGCGGTCTTGATGCCGACCCAACAAACATATGGACAACTCTAATACCGAGTAATCTATACAAGTAGTATTCGATTGGAAAACCAAACAACCCCTTTCCGCCGAGGTATAGACAGGAATCAATGTTAAAAATAACATAGAAAACAACACGTAACTTGATTGAAAAAATTCGCAGCTTGTTAATTAGGCTGGATTTCTTAGATAAATGAGTAATTTCATCTTTATAGATCCACTTAACTCTGGAATCATTAGGGGTTTTGGGCTGCATCTCTGTAACATGCTGTTTAAAAGCGGTTACTTCTACACCATGATCCGCTAATGATTCACTGATACGTGTTAAGAAACCTGCAATCTCCTGAGGTCCCACGAATACAGTTTTGATTCGCTTTCTCATAATCTTATCAATGCCTCTGCGGTTGGATCAATTCTTTGTAAACACCAATAACGTTTTCAACCATTGCATCCAATGTGAATTCGTTTGGAACAGAGGATCGAATGTGTCCAGTTTCAAATTTATTTTGAATAAGCTCCCTCAATGCTTTTCTTAAACCCTCCACATCCTTGTTTTTGATAACAAAGCCATTTTGCCCATCGACAACTAAATTGTTGAGTCCTTCAAATGAAGTAGCAATGACCGGAACCCCCATTGCTAACGCCTCGACCACGGTGCGCCCCATATTACCCATTTTAAGAGATGCGTTTACCACAACATTACTACAAGCATAAATGGATCTTATATCGGAAATATTTCCAGTAAAAGTAATGTGTTTTTGGACTCCCAAGTCTTCGACAAGCTTGAAGAGACTTTCCTGGTATTCCCTTTTATCCTCTCTGGTTTCGCCAACTATCAATCCCATAATATCTGGGTGGCTGTCCTTAAGTTTTGAAATCGACGATATAAAAGTCTCGAAATCTTTCAGCCAGGTAATACGACCAACTGAGGAAACAACAAATTTCCCATTGAGCTTAAACTTATCTTTTATGCTTTGAACAGCTACAGAATCACAATTGGCCGGATTAAAGTAATTCATATCCACCCCTCGTTGGATAATCCGTATTTTATGCTCCTCGGTATTATAATTCTTAATAATATAATTCTTAACAACTTCGCTGACACAAATGACTCTCTTGCCGTATGTCATCACTTTGCTATAGGGATTCACACTATTTAGTCCATGAACGGTTGTAACAAAAGCTGATCTAGACGGCATCTTGCTTCTTCCTAATAAGGCTAGCCACGCTGGTATCCTGCTTCGAGCATGAATTATGTCCGGAGCTAAACTCCTAAATAGATAAGATAATCTCCTTGCCCTAACCGGGGCAGTAAATAGGTTCTTTGAGCAAACATCGATAGTGTGGTGAATGCCGCCATGGGTGGTGATACTTTCTACTAACTTACCACCATTAGAGGCAACGTGGCTCTCTATGCCAAGTTTTACAAATTCTCTATTGAGTTCAACAACCCCTCGTTCAACTCCACCAGAATTAAGCTCAGGTAATAATTGTAAAACTTTCATTCTACGATCTCTTACCTTCTGAAGGTGTAAAGTTAAGGTTTCGCATTATGGCATGTCTTGATTTAATACCGTATCTTTCTATGTAGTATCCCAAACTTGATAGTACGTTACTATCACGGGCACTCCTCCGACTCTTTAAAACAAATTTAGTCCCATTTGATATCCCTGCGTCCACTCTTGGTTGTGATTGTATTATGTCAGCCACTACTGCAAAAAAATTATATTTTTCAATTACTAATTTTCGAGCTTCACATATTGCCGAAAATCTTTTTTCATATTCATTTCCACTTAACGCCGACTTTATAATCTCGATCGACTCATCCACTTTATAGGGGTCGATTTTTATGATTGAATCGCTTGGAAAATATTCATCGACATTCGAGCATCCGTAATACAAAGGCAGAGTATGTCCTAGAAACGAATCAGCCAATTTTTCGGACCAATGATGTAAACCGGAAAAATTTTCAATGACGACGTGGTATTTGTATGAATCTAAAGCTTCCGCCTTGTCTTCAATTTCCCTGACACCTCGGCCAAATACATCTAATTCAGGCAAATGCGCTTTTAGTTTTTGGGTAAACGCATATCGCGCGGCATGAACAGTATTTTTCTGTTTTTTTTGGGAGCAAACTGTTGATATTACGCGGGTTTTGTCAGTGGGAGGGTTATTCTTTATCTGATCAAATGATTTCATTGAACGTGATCCTATTCCATAAAACCAACGGTATCCACATTGAGAATGTATGGCATTTTGATGTTTGATAGCCCACGGCTCTTGAGTTGTTAAAACAATTCCAAACTGATCTGTATACCTCTTTCCATAAACTTTTATCGTTGATGGCTCACTAGTTATCAGAAGGGTGTTATTTCTTGGACACTTTAATAATTCCTTTCGCCTCGAAAATCTTTCTGTGTTTTCAGGCGGAAGATCATCATAGACCACAAGCCAGTCGTATTCCGTGTAATCTTTATCGAATATAAATTCAACATCTCCCCATTTAGGCTTTCCTTCCGGAAACTGACGCAGCCAGAGAGCGTCACCATTTGCGCTCCTGCCTCGATAAAGAAATTTAACCTTCATCGGATACCGTATTGTTGTTTTTTATTTGATCCAAAGCACCGAGCGCATCCTTTAATTCTTCAACTAAGTCATGAGTATCCAATTTTTTGTTAGCAAATCCCAAGCTTTCCACAAAGACGTGGGCGGCTTCTTTTTCACAAAGAGAAGATATAAATCTTAGAAACTTATTAGGTTCAAATTTTTGTCTATTCATGAGAATTTCGACAAAGGCATTACCTGAAGTGACAATTTCACTAATCATGTTAGAACTATCACTTGTCACAAAAATCCTTTCACAAACCTGTGTGAAAGCTGGAATCGGATTATAACTATCCCGGCTTGAATAGACAACCATGCCGAAATGGTCTTGGTATTTTAGTAATAAATCCTCAATTCCTTTGCCCGACCTGCGGCTGGATGTGACGAACAAAGCGGTGTCGTAAGGCTTTAATTTTATAATTGCCTCAAGATTTTTTTGAAGTAACACCTTTGGTAGGTGACTTGTCTTGTTGTTGCCGCCAATGATAATTCCCCAGCTTTTTTGATAATTTGATTGAACTCGACTATGAAGTTCATTTATGGACTGATTAATATGTTTTTCGTCTGGAACAGATATACTGAATGGAACTTTTATTACTTTGGAATGTGCCGGCTCCTTATTCTCATATTCGGGCATTATAATAACAGAAAAACCCTTTGAAAAAATCCCAGGATTCATTATCGCTATGGAGGGTATGTCGAGTTCTTCGCATAGAATTTTAGCAGCGTAATATGTTCTAGACCCAGCACATATGAGCAAATCGTATTTTAGGGTTAAATCTAGTTTTTCAAGCCCTCTGATTATTTTTCTATTCCTTATTTTGAGCAGTTCTAAAATGATTGAAAGTACTCTACAAAAAGGATGTGCGTATTGAATTGGTAGGACATGTGATTCCCATCCCATGATCCTGCAGAGGGATAATGATTGGTTTTGATGCCCAATCTTTCCGTCGGAGATTACTAAAGCTTTTCTCTTTCTCGCCATCACCCTTGAAATAAAAGATAATCAATGAAAAATTGGGTGTAAAGCCAATCAAAGAGTGTGATTTTTTCATCCCAAAATAAAAAAGAACCCAAGATGATTTCAGGGGTTCTTTTTCAATGTTTTTTAGAGATAAAGCTTTTTTTGAAAGTTATTTACCATGTGAAAGTCGGTCAGCTAGTCGGTCAGGTAAACCCGCAGATCTAATCTTTTGCTGAGCTGTTTCGATGTCATAGTCCAAGCGCCTAAGCTCTACAGTTTTATGGTCCATGTCAAAGACACCATAAGCAGCTCTGGGGTCCTCATCACGGGGTTGCCCGACACTTCCAATATTAATAAAATATTTCTTACCGGGCTCAATATTGACTTTCTCGTATTTGCCACCACGAATTGTGCCACTTGAGTCTCTGATGAAAGCAACAGGGACATGAGTATGGCCGAAGAAGCAAACGCCTGTGTTCTGATATAAAAAACTCGATGAGGCATCTAGTTTGTTAAAAACATATTGCCAGCTTTTTGGCTCGTCCAGTGAGGCGTGCACTATGGAAAAGGTTGTTACCAACTTAAAATACTTCAAATCTCTTAGCCATTGACGATCATTTTCAGTTAACTGGTCTTTGGTCCAGTTGACGGCTGCCAGCGCGTGTGGATTGAAGCCAGTAGCAACTTCATCGCAAGAACAGTATTCATCATGATTACCTTTGACAACCGGCATCTGCATGTCCCTAACGATGTCTAAACATGCCTTCGGGTCAGCTCCGTATCCAACAACGTCGCCCAGACACGCATAGTGCGTGCAGCCCTGCTCCTTAGCATCTTTTAAGACAACATTTAATGCCTCTAAATTAGCGTGTATGTCAGCAATGATCGCAAATTTCATTTAATCGTATATACAGCCCAAATTCAGGCTCTGAGCTTAGCCTATTATTTTAAAGCCTTTCATGGTCCCGGTTGCCTCTGCCCATGCCCAATCATATTCCCTAATGTGACTAGCAAGCTCAGACTCTAGAATACCTTGTAAAAATTCTTCTAATTCTTTTTTTTCGCCTTCTGCAATCAAATGAACTCGCCCGTCGGGTAAATTTTTGATTGTTCCTGAAACAAAAAAGCCTGCTACCAGGGATCTGACTCTGTATCTAAATCCAACGCCTTGGACTCTTCCTGAAAAAAAGACTTCGAACCGGGACATTTCTAAAATTTCTGGTTCTAATGACCAGACAGTGTCGGAAATTTAATCACCTATGAGCCTCAGTTGGCAATGATTTATTCAACCGATATATAAGATTCACATTAATTGATTTATAAATCTGCTACGAATCCACTCGTATAAGGGAATACCGCATAAATCTGAAAACCTTTCATTGTTACAATAAATTAATTTAGTAGTGTTGAGGGCATTCAGTTGACTATTAGGATTGGTTTAAACCCAATAGATTCCTTTTTTTAGATTCTCCCGCGCCCGTAAGGCCTTTTTATTCTATAAATTATAAATCGTAGTTAAACGCAGCAATATGAGCTTCTGATTTCGATTAAAATGGGAATGGAAATGGGAATAAGTTTAATTAAGTGATACTTTTTTTAGCTCTTCTTTTCGCGTTTATGGCTTTTGCGATTTCATCTGCCATAGCACCGAATAAAATGATTCCACCAATCATTATAAATTCATACCTGGTCGGGATCTGAAGGATATTGATTGAGTTGTAGAGAACTCTCATAATAGCCGTGCCGAGAATAACGCCAATAATAGATCCCTCACCTCCACGAAGACTGCATCCACCAAGAACTGCTGCAGCTATTGCATATAACTCATACCAAGCTCCAAAGGAATTCGGGGCAACAGAATTTATATACAGAGCAAACAAGATACCAGCAAACCCTGCTAAAGTGGAACTAATGAGGTAGGCCAACATCTTCATGTGATCCGTATTTATACCACTGTAACGAGCTGCATTTTCATTATTACCTAATGCAAGCAGGTATCTACCGTATTTGGTTTTAGTTAAAAAAATGTGAGCAATAATACCAAAGACCACCATAAATATGAGCGGGATTGGGATATCAAAATTATCAGAAAATGAAATTGTTCCTGTTGCCAGATACTTTACGGAGGCGAACTGTTCTTCGCTACCGAAACTTTTTTGGTCATCTTTGGTAATAACTCGAGTGATACCCCGGTAAAGCATCATGCCGCACAAAGTCACTACAAATGGCTGTAATTTAAGTTTAGTAATTAATAATCCATGAATTAAGCCAATCAGAACGGAAATTCCCATGACCGCTCCCATAACAACAAAAGGATTCCAATTCCACTCAACCATAAATATCGCAGTAAGTGATGCGGTAAGCGCCATCAATGAGCCTATCGATAAATCAATACCACCAGTTATGATGACAAAGGAAACTCCGATCCCGATAATGGAGAACAAAGATGTCCACAATAAAACATTCTGGATGTTTCTGCCATTGAGGAAAGCATCCTCTCTAGATGCTGTTCCCAAAATTATCCCAAACAGTAAAAGGGCTATTCCTAAGTTCTTTTTCATCTATATCCTTAACAAAAAATTAATTGTGTGTCTCACCTGTTTTCCTTCCGGTTGCGAGCATCATAATATTCTCCTCTGAGAATTCATCTTTAGTTAGTTCGCCGGAAATATTTCCCTCGTGCATGACAAGAAGCCTGTCGGACATACCAATAATCTCTTCCATTTCACTTGATACAAATAGGATGGCGATCCCCTCACCTGCGAGTTCGTGCATTAGCCTGTATACTTCCTGTTTTGCTCCTATATCAATTCCACGTGTGGGTTCGTCGAGCAAAAGAATTTTTGGTTTGGTAGCTAACCACTTTCCTATAACAACTTTTTGTTGGTTTCCACCACTGAGGTATTGAATAATTTGGGAAGGCCCAGACGTTTTTACTTTAAGTTTGTCAATGAGGTCTGCGCAAACGGTTCTTTCATCCGAGAAATTTATAAAGCCTGATTTTGTTTGATTTTCAAGGTATGGCAGAGTCCCGTTTTCACTCATAGACATTTCCAAGATGAGCCCATGCAATTTCCTGTCTTCTGGCACAAGTGCCAGGCCGCTATCAATAGCATCCCTAGGTGTGGATATTTTTTTGGCAGTTCCATCGATTTTTACTGTTCCCCCAATTGAACGATGAACACCAAAAAGTGACTCGATCAACTCCGTTCGTCCTGCTCCAACCAAACCGCTGATTCCAACAATCTCACCATGCTTCACGCTGAAGCTGACTGGCTTATCCGGATGTGCATATGAAAGGAAACCGTCTAATTCAAGTGCTGTATCTCCAGTCTCATGAGGTGTTCTTTGATAAAATTGGCTAATATCCCTGCCCACCATGAGTCTCACCATATTCTCATGAGAAATTTCCTCTTTTTTTAACAGTCCGGCATTCTCACCATCTCGGAGCACTAAAACCCTATCAGCTAGCTTCTCTACTTCCGCTAACCTATGGGAAATATAGATCATACTCACCCCTTCGTTTTTTAGCTGGAAAATAACCTCGTAGAGCCTTTCGGTTTCTTTAGTTGAAAGACTTGATGTGGGCTCATCAAAAATAAGTATTTTGGCATCAGCTGAAAGAGCTTTTGCAATTTCAACGAGTTGCTTTTTTCCAATAGCAAGATCCGCTATCTGCGTGTTCGCCGTGCAATTCAACCCTACCCTGTGAAGCGCTTCTTCGGATTTTTTTTGAATAACTTTCGAATTGAAAAAACCATTTTTCCCTGGCTCTCGCCCCAGAAAAATACAAGCTCCTACGGAAAGATTAGATGGGAGGTTCAACTCCTGGTGAATTAATGCAATACCCCGATGGCTGGATTTTTGAACTGATGTCAAATCAACCTGCTGGTCCCTAATAAATGTCTGACCTTTGTCATGTGGTTGAACACCAGCAAGGATTTTCATAAGCGTAGATTTTCCCGCGCCATTCTCACCTATGACCGCTAAAATTTCGCCTTCCTCAAGATCCAATGAAACTTCTTTTAGTGCAATGACTCCAGGGAATTTCTTCGTCATATTTTTTACACTTAAAATATTTGGCATCTTGGAAATTTTAAAATGGATTTCTATAAAGGGTAGAATGAAAAGACGCGGATGGTCTCATCCGCGTTGTCTCGAAAATATATTTATCAGATAATCACTTTTTGGAAGAAGGACTAACGGACAACTCAGCAACCTTTTCTGAAAAAGGACCAACGTTGTCTTTGCGCACTTCGATTATGGGTATCTCAAGATAGGCATTTTCAGGTAAAATCCCCTCTTCTTCTCGAGCGAGACCAGCGAGAATCCTCACGCTATCGTATCCGTATTGGAATGGTTGCTGACTGATAGTGCCGTAGACATCTCCTTCTTTAATACCATCTAAGGTAGATTTATTCTCATCAAAACTAACCAAAGCAATTTCTCCTACTTTACCTGCTTGCCGAACAGCCTGAAGGCAATTAGGGATGTTGTAAGCAAACAAGCCAACCATGCAGGCAATATCCGGCATGCTATTAATGGTATCCTGAGCGTTGGCCATAGCCCTGTCCGGTAAAAATCCATCTGTTCTCGTGCCAACAATAGAGTATTTTTCATTGGACACTATTTCATCAACCGGTGTTTCAACCATATCCAATCCTGATTGCATGGGTTTGTCGAGAATTTCGTCAATCACACCTTGACGTCTTTGACGTGCATTGAGTTGGTCCATACGGCCAACGTAAAGCATCACCTTACCACCATTAGGTATGGCTTCTTTAACGAGTTTTCCTGCTGATCTGCCAGCTTTGTAATTGTCCATGCCTATGAAGCATAGACGATTGCTTTCAGGCGCATCAGAGTCATGTGTTATCAGTCTAGTTTGCTTGGCTATTTTATTTAAAAAATCGTTTTGTGCCTCTGGTTTGATCGGGCTTATTGCTACCCCGTCTACATCGAGTATGAGCTGGGTTTCCAAATATTGTATCTGCTCCTGAATATTTGCATTTGGAGGCATGTAGACTTCAACATTGACATCAAACTCCTTAGCAGCTGCGAGAGCCCCATTTTCAGCAATATTCCAGAAAGGATCGACCCCATTGGTCACGTATACTACTTTAATTGGTTTTGAGTCACCAGAGCCCGATGAGCCCTCATCATTATCAGAAGATCCACCCCCGCAAGCGCTTATAAACGCCAGTAATGTGGACATACATATCAATTTAAACAATTTGGTTGGAGTCATTCGTAAAGGATATTGATCTATTTTGTTAAGAAAATCAAGCAACAGTCAGGCCCCCGTTAACACATATATTTTGGCCTACAACAAAGGACGATGATTCACTCGCCAAAAAAGTGACCACTCCGTCCAGATCTGAGGGAACACCCCACCTTCCGGCTGGGACAGTTGGTAAATAGGCATCCTTCCATTCCTGAGGTTCTTTCTCATGCCTTTCAACTGGAATCCATCCCGGACTGACCATATTCACGGTGATTCCAAATGGGGCGAGTTCTCTTGCCATGCTTCTTGTCCAACCATTTTGCCCCCCTTTTGCCGCTACGTAGGCACTGAATTCGGGAACTCCTAGCTGGAAGACTTCGGATCCAATATTTATGATCCTCCCCCATTTTTTCTTTTTCATGGAAGGAAGAATGGCTCGAGTGATCAAGAATGGAGATTTGATGAAAAAATCGAGCATTGATTGATAGAAATCCCACGAATAATCCTCAATACTACAGTGTGGTTGGTCTGGAGTTGCGTTGAAGACGACGATATCAACGCTTCCTAAATCATCCTCTATGTTCTTAATGAGCTTATTGACATCATCTTCATCAATGATGTTGGCTTTAAAGAGACTTCCCGAACACCCTAGATCTGAAAACTCTTGAAAAGCTTTCTCGGCCCGATCCTTGTTGTTGTTATAATTCAAGGCCACTTTGGCACCAGCCTTTCCAAGGGCTTGAGCCATAGCTTTTCCCAGCCCAGTGGTGCTTCCCGTAACAAGTGCTACCTTTCCTTCCAATGAAAAATTGTGCGTTAAAGATTCTGGCATCCTAATATATCAAATAGTTAAAGACTTGGGTCTCATCCAAAATGCATCATCCGAACTGAATTAGAAAGAATCTTCCGTTATTCGATTCTTCTCTTGAGATCTAATTTGCAAAAAGCAGGTCGCAAAATGAAAGATGAAGCAAATATGATTAATATCCCAGAGATGATGGATATACTAGAATAGCTCATGAAGCTCAAGAGCCAGAAGCCTAAAAATGGAGAACAAAATCCTCTAACCCCTGTGAGAAATGTGTGAACTGACATATAATCGGCTGCGCGTCCACTTGGAGCGAGACGGGTTACCCAGAGATTCCAAGCAACATCCCCCCCCGAATGAGCAATACCAAAAATTATTCCAGCCAAAATGAGTCCCCATATACTTTTCATCTGAAAGAAAAGGAGAATATGTGCGGCGTAGAATAAATTTAAAAAAATACGAAGCCGGAACAGGCTAATCTTATCGAATAGCCCCCCCCAAAATGGCACAAAAAGAAGCCTAACAACACTAGGTACCACGGCCAGAATAAAAGTCACAATTTCTGCGCTCAACCAGTAACCATTTTCTGCATCAGACAAATACTGAACCCGAAGAGGTAGCATCATAAGGTTTCCGCACCCCATGATCATCCAAGAAACCAAAGTCCAAAGAAACAGTGGATCCTTTTTCAACCAATGGAAACCCGACAATGGCGAATGAACCTCATTTCTTTCGAGGTGATATTCGGGGTATTTGGAAAGAAAAAATGCAACCAACAGATAGCTTAAGCAAAAAAACAAAATTACATAAGGCCATAAGTCGATACTTAATTTTAGGATGAGACCAGCGAGAAAACTCACGAGAGACACCGTAATAATACGTATCATTATTACTCTTGAAAATAATCTCCCTCTAATTTCGCTTGGAAAGAATTTCTGATGGTAGGAACTTATCAATGGTATATTCGCGGAGGAGCATGTCATTGCGCAGACTCCCAAGAATGCAAAAACGGTGGGCGTCCTAAATAAAAACATCATTAAAAAAAATGCGGCACCAATTAAGGATATTCTCTGAGCTACAAGAGAAATGTTTGTCCTCTGAGTTTGAACCCAATAAACGAGCAGTGGTCCAACAAGTAATCCCAAACTGCCTGCCGTCGCAATAAGGCTTTTAAAGCCTTCGGAAAATTCAAAATACCGAACGCCAATAAGCAGTAGAATGGTCATGCCAGCAGACTCGATCGCGCCTGCCCCGGCTGATCTCCAGCATTCCAATCTAAAGACTGATTTTGTGTTTTTCGGAAGTTGCCTCATCCAATCAATAATAGGTTTTTCACCTTATCTTGTTTTTGAATGAGGTAAAAGCATCCTTAGAAAATCGCCCGGTATTATTGGCAAATGGGTAATACCGCAACAATTTCGTGTTGGTTCTCAGCGGGTGTTCTTCTTATAAAGATCCCACCATAGTGTCCTTCAATGATGCTCTTTGCCAAGGTTAATCCGAGACCTAGGCCGGCTGGACGAGTTGAAAAAAATGGCTCAAAAGCTTTGTCGAGGGCTAGCTCCTCGAATCCATCCCCCATGTCCCTGACTATAATTTCAAGTCTTTTCGGTTCATTCGGCTTGAAGTGATTTCTGACTTTGACTAAAAATTGAGGATTATTCTTATTGGCCTGCAAAGCATTTAGAAAAATTTCACTGAGTGCAAATCTTAGTGCCACTTCCTCCATTTGAATGAATGAAAGATCACATTCTTCAATCAATTCAAATCTGGAATTGGGATCACCAAAGAAATCCGCAGCTTCTTCAAACGATGTCTCGATAATTTTTTTCCACTGGACCTTGTCGGATAGGTCAAATTGTTTCCGAGCCATATAGGATAGCTGCCTAGAAAATCTTGTAAATTTTTCGACCCCAGAGTCTGTTACTTCTGCAAGAGTTTCCTGGAAATCCTCATCAAAATGCCCTTGTTGTAGCAACTGAGAGTGAGTTGACAACGGCACGAGTGAATAATGGATTTGACGAGCTAATTTGTCGTAAATACGGCTATATTTTTTGTCAAAGGCATCGGTGACATCCCTTGTAGCAATTTGTGTTTTACCGTCAGATTCCGATGAAGCCTGAGGGGGTATTGGGACTTTAGGGGCAGGATCCACCGTGATAGATTCGTTCCCTTCCCCAATTTCCTTTACTTCTTCGACGATTAGGCCTGCCTTTTCAATGGTTTCAAGTCCGTCAGGAAAATTAAACGACTTACTTTTCAAAAGTATTTCATCGTTTTTTGGGTGCCTAAACAATGTCGCCTGCTTTTCTATCCGCCCCTCGAATAATGATTGCAGCTGTTCCTGCATCACAGATGGAAGATTTTCAGTCGATGAATCTGGTAAGCTAGAATTTTTTAAATTAAATAAAGATCTGGCCTTTTTATTTGCCATTATAATTTTCCCATCCCGATCAACCAAAATGTATCCGGAGGGCATCTCCTCACAGGAAGAAAGTATGAATTTCTCGGTAGGTGTCGAGCCATTATTAGCATTCGCTGAGCCCCTGGATTCCGTACTAGTTATAGCCTGGGATTCTATCTCGGAGACTAATAATTCATTAGTAGTTGCAGTATTTGAACTTTGATTATTGGTTGGAGTTCGCAGATACAGACCAAGATTTTCCAGAAGAAAATACAGCAACATTAATTCTTGCCTGTCAATAATTCCGCCAGTAATACGACTGCCAACGAGAACGACCCCCATTAAATTATTCTCGGCCATTATGGGAATGGCGGCCTCGGCCGCAAGAATACTGAATACATTCCCAATCTGCTCATTTCTCTGGGCATCGAGACTTTCAGATTGCACGATTTGGCCGTGCTCGACCAAATGACTCCCCAATCCTTCGTCCGCTGAGAGATTAATTTTATCAAGCGTCTCTTTTCCTACGCCGTAAGACAATTCCAGAGTCCATTTTTTAGAATCCTCTGCATCAGGTTGCAGCAAGTAGACAACTACTTTTCTGAAGCCTGTCATCTCTCTGAGAAGCGATACTGTTTTTACGCATGCCGCTTCTTTTGAGTTAGCTAAGCGTGGGACTTCGATAAAATTACGAGCAACCTGCAGTAAACGATGTTCCGTGTCTTTAGCAATGTTTTGTCTTTGATCGTCAGCATTAGGTGCAATGAAATTATTAGTAGATGATCTGAGAGTTCTAGTGATGAGTTCAGCAACCAAGTCACCTCGAATCGGCTTTTCTATGACATATTGGACCCCAGCAAGTATTGCCTCTGATTCCAAATCTTTAAACCGCTTATCAGCGACGAGGAAAATTGGAATGCTTTTGGATATTGAAGTAATATCCTTTAATTCGACCATCGGTTTTTCGTGGAAATAATCACTATCCAAAAAAGCCAGGTCGACACCTCCAGCTGTCGATAAAAGAAGCTTAGCCCGACCGAGGTCGGATTCTCTTATAAAAAGAGCCGGAAATTTGCCCAACGATTGTTGTAAATCGTAAGCAAGCTCTTCTTCTCGAGAAATGATTAAAATCTTCTTCATTCTTAGTTTTGGCTACTCCGCTATTTATGAGATGTCTTGATTTTTTCCTTCTAGATCTGCAATCTTTTGTATTGTGATTAGGTCGTCCATATAATTTGGATTTTGTTTATCCCAGATAAGCAATCGACAAAAAATGAGACAACCTGAAAAAGCCTGTCTATTTTTGAGGCACTTTTAAGCTAATTCTCTAAAATGTTTCAGGTATAATGACGAAAAATGATGCAGCATGACGAAAAAAAAGTGGGTGGTAGAGAGCTATTGATCACCATCCTGATGAGTTATGCTTTTCTAACCTTATTAGCTGCAACAATTTCAGAAATCCCCCTGATAAAGGAATCGCCAAATAACAAAATTCTCCAAAATACGGTTGGAACCATTAGTTTTCAGTGCACATTTCTTTGTTCTTCTATTATATCGGTATTTTATCTAAGAATGCCAAGTTTGTCAGCATTGGGAATCACACAAGGGTCATGGATTAAGGTCATTTCTTGGACTATTTCAACTGCTCTTGTAGCCATTTTATTATGTTATTCGTCGAATGCGTTACTCCATAACCTATTGGTTGATAACGAGATAGCACCAACCCAGCAGGAGGCCGTTAAGGATATTCAGAAAATACAAAGCGATTCTGTTTTGTTTCTACTGTTTTTTACAACAGTGATCTTAGCTCCCGTATCAGAGGAATTATTTTTTCGCTGTGTTCTATTTCATACCATAAAAAAAAATGGTCAGTGGTTTGCATACGTTTTCATTTCACTGATTTTCGCTGTCCTTCATATGCAGGCTCCCCAGAGCGAAGGGATGAAGGGAATTATTGGAGCTGCCATAACCACTATCCCCTTCGTGTTACTTTCGAGCCTCCTTTTTACTGTTTATAGAATTACAAAAAATATTTTAGCTCCTATTGGATGCCATATACTTTTTAACTTAACGGGATTTTTAATAGCACGAGGGTATTTCCTAATATGAATGAAAAAGATCTTATCCACCTCATAACTGAGAATTTAAGCACCCATGAAAGGGTTGACGTGGGACCTGGCGACGATTGCGCCGTTGTTAGTGTGCCCAGTCGCTTTAAAAATCCCAAGTGCGTATTAAAGGTGGATACTATCGTGGAGGGGGTTCATTTTGAGTCGGTGGCAGACCCTAAAAGAGTTGGGCGCAAAGCCATAGGAAGACCTCTTAGCGATTTTGCGGCGATGGGGACATTACCTGACTCGGCATTGGTCTCACTTTCACTGGAATCCCCAGTTGATGCCAATTGGGTCGTATCCTTTTACAATGGCTTAAAGGAGTTAGCTGAAGAATTTTCTATCGTCATAGTAGGTGGGGAAACCACAAGTTTGCCCAAAGGAAAAGTTATTTCCGTAACTGTTGCTGGGCACACCGAGGAAAACAAGTATATACCTAGATCTGGAGCGAGGGAGGGCGATGCCATTTTCGTTACCGGCGAATTGGGCGGTTCTCTCGGCGGTAAGCATCTAGATTTCACCCCAAGAATAAAAGAAGGTAATTGGCTGCGTGAAAATTTTGATATCCATGGAATGATGGATCTCAGCGATGGCCTTGGATCAGATTTAACGACTCTTTTAGAAAGCTCAGCGCTCGGAGCTGATTTACTTAAATCTGCAATACCTATCAGCAAAGCAGCCAAAGAAAGAGTACGTGATGGAATGTCTACAAAAACACCACTTGAAGCTTCTATGACCGATGGCGAGGATTACGAACTGCTCTTTACTCTTCCCCCATCTCAAGCCGTCAAGCTAAAGGATAGCTGGAAAGCCGTATTCCCTGAAGTTCGGATTAGTTGTATTGGCAAGACTTCGGGAGCTCAAGGCCTTCGATTACAAACTGAGCAAGGGTTTGAAATTTTAAGAAAAAAAGGGTTTGATCATTTTAATGATCAAACCGAAAATTGATTGGTATTCACCAGAAACTAATATGTGGATTATTTTCTAATTTGACCCAGGAAATGCTTCTGGGGCTTTTGCGATATCTTTACTTAACTCGCCTGTGAGAGTTTTGAGAAAAGTCTCTATTTCTTTGGCATCTTTATCGGGTATTTCCCTGCCCAGTTGATGTTTTCCCATCATTTTAATGGCTTCGATCAAAGTATCAGCTGATCCGTCATGAAAATAAGGACCCGTTTTTTCGATATTTCTTAAGCTTGGCACTTTGAACATCATTTTGTCTTCTGGTTTTTTGGTGAGTTGGAATCTTCCCTGATCTTTTTGGTTCGGCCATGCTTTAGCCGATCCCAGTTTTTGATACATCATCCCACCGAGCAAGTTTCCAGAATGACATGCAACACAACCATTAGAGACAAATTTGGAGAGTCCAGAATATTCCTCTTTGGTTAGAGCACTTTTCTCACCAGCAAGTGCCTTGTCGAATCTTGAAGGTGTAACGAAAAGTCGTTCGTATGCCCCAATGGCTTTTCCTACATTGTCATACGTTAATGGGTTTTTTGAATTCGGGAATGCCTTCTGAAATAATTCAGGGTATCCATCAATACCTTTCAATTTTGCAACGACTGCTTCAGCTGATGGCATAGCCATCTCCCCTCCGGCAAGAATGGGTCCTTTGGCTTGTTCTTCAACGTCTTTCGCTCTGCCGTCCCAAAACTGGCTTACGTGCATGAAAGCATTGAAACTCGTTGGCGAGTTCCTTCCAGTTAGATGATTTTTGAATCCTGTGGAAAATTTGGTGCCATCGACTCCGAATTTGGTAGTGTCGTGGCAGGAATTGCACGATATGCTATTGTCTTTGCTGAGTCTCTTCTCAAAGTAGAGAAGTTTTCCTAGTTTAATGACACTTTGATCGACTTCAGAAAACGAATCCGGATTTATTTCCTCAAGCGGTTGCCCAAATATCCCGAGGAACTGGCTTCCGTCAATCTGTGCCATCAAGTTGCCAGAAACCAGCATTAAACTTAAAATAAAAATCTCTAATTTAAACATACAGGCAATATATTACGTCTTGTAAGAATTTCAATGATTTTACCGAGAATTTGGTTTTTCGGCTAAATCGAATTGCATGCTTAATTTGGCAAATTTCTTATGCCTGTTTTCTTTCGAGAAAACCTTTTATAGACAGAAGACCTTGGGAGTGAATCTGGCAGATTCTAGATTCCGTCAGTCCAAATATTTCAGCGATTTCACGAAGTCTGAGGTCCTCGAAATAATAAAGCATTAAAACTTTACGTTGCATATCTGGCAGTTTTTTTAGCTTTTCCCCAATCAAATAAACCAACTCGCCTTTGTGAGTCTCATCGAAAGGATCAGTTTGGTTGTCATCGGCCAAAGTTTCGTAATGACTTGGGCTGTCGTCACTCTCACTTGACATTGGCGCGTCCAGGCAAACGAATGTAGCTGGTTTAATTTCTTCCATGAGGGCCTCATATTCGCCCTCTGAAATCCCCATTTTGTTAGAGATTTCCAATTTTGTCGGCGCCCTGCCTAACTCTTGCTCAAGTTCTTGAACTAAAGTTTGAACTTTTCTGTTTTTGCTATGAACTGACCGCGGCACCCAATCAATTCTTCTTAATTCATCCAGCAAAGATCCACGGATTCTTACTCGTGCGTATGATTCAAATGAAGACCCCCCTTCTGGATCGAAATTACGGAGTGCATTCATCAAACCAATCATTCCAACGCTCCGCAAGTTGTCGACATCCACATGAGCAGGCAAGGAAGAGGCAAGCCTGTTTACTATTGCCCTCACTAATGGAATGTAATGGTCAACCAAATTGGCCTCCTTATTACTTCCAGCCTCTATTCGACTGTCCACCATCACCTTTTTTCCTTCTTTCAGCGTGGTTCTTCGATTCTCATCAACCATAATTGTTTACGTTTGAAAATTTGACACATCTAATTGCTGATTTTTTGAATGTCCTCGTCTGTTGACAGAGCATTAAAGAGCTCATTTTCATGACGTGACATTTCTTCTCGCAAAGAACCTATGTCAAACTCCCTTGTTGTATAAAATTTGGCGGCTACATTTACACATTCTCAATTCACAATCTCGATTTGATTCATCCGTGAGAGACCGTGGGGCCACCGCGTCGATGGGGTTAAAGCAATGTTCTTGCCAAAAAACAAATTCAGTTTGTTTTGATCGAGAATCTTTAGAAAAATATAAATTTTTTTTTCGATCTATCCATCCAATGGGATTTTTTCGAGTTCTATCGTATTGATAGTCAATGATTTATATTTTTTCAAACTTTCAAGTATTTGACTAAAAGTGAGACTCCATTGGTTCATAATTTTTACATCGAAAAAAAAGCTAAAGGAGCGTCTCGCGACTTAAAGCACAAAAAAAGGACACAAAGAAAGCAGTTGTGTCCTTTTTTGGGTCGCTCAATTTAAAACTCCTTCATCCCGATTCCCTGGGAGAACTGGATAAAAACTCTTCTAATATTTTCAATGAAGTTTTCTGAATTTGCTCATCGGATGGAAACCCCGGGTCAGCAATCAATTTTTTTCCCTCAATAACTTTTTCAGGTCTTACACCGTTTGATTTTGGCTCACTAGCAGTCTGGTCTATGCCGTTTTTCAGAGAGTTTTTGTTTCTTGCGGAGCGGTGACTCATTTTTTGCTGCTATTTGAAACTTTA
>CBFHOE010000001.1:575704-594323 GCA_965657355.1 Limisphaerales bacterium
AGTCAAAAAATACCACAAGCTTCTAAAAAACTATAAGAAAAATGACAAAATATATTACTTTTTTGCCAAATTATTGGTCTGTGAAAGATTTTACTTTTTCAGGGTCCACCTGATTTAAGCTAAATTCAGGTGGATAGAGTGCGCTTCCCATAAAGCATCTATCATTTCGAAACACCATTTTACTTTCGATAGATGAAGAGGCCGTCATGTGATACGCCGGGGCCTCGATAAAACTCCGTATTTTTTCGAAATTTCTCTGATTAATCCCACATCCAGCCATGATGGATATCGAATCTCCTGCTTGCGCGACAAGCTTCTGGAGAACATCCAATCCTTCGAGGACCGATGGCTCACCGCCGGAGGTAAGAATTCTGTCAACGGCGCCTAAGGATTTGAGAGTATCAAGGGATTGAAATAAATCATTTGAGACGTCAAAAGCACGATGGAAAGTTATCTTCGTCCTACCATTAACTTTGTCTATGAGCTTTTTAGTATTGTCGACGTCAATTGATCCATCGGAATTTAAAAGACCGAAAACTATTGTGTCAGCTCCCAAGTCGATTGCCATTTCTATGTCTTGCTCCATTATTTTTACCTCAAGATCGGAATAAAGAAAATCGCCACCTCTTGGACGCATCATAACGGCCAATTCAATATCTATATTTTGACGAGCTGATTTAATGGCTCCAAAGCTTGGAGTCGTTCCCCCTTCGAATAGATTGTCACATAGTTCGACTCTATCTGCCCCACCTTTTTCTGCCTCGATGCATGACTGCACTGATCCAAGGCAAATTTCTATTTCGTAATCTTTTTCTTTCATACCCTTAATACTTTAACTTTGGAAGTATTTTGCAATCAAGATGTATGACTATTCAGCTGAAAGTCATATGCAATTTACAAAAGGTATTTCTAATGCATATTTGCGTAAATGATAAGGTTAGAAGATTTAGCAAAATTGGCAGATGAGAATAGGGCGGACTTAAAGATACCTGTTAATACATTCGAAGTAGGGGGTAAATCAATTTCGTGGGACAAAAATCCAGCTACAATGGGTGTAATAAATTTTTCTTCAGAATCCTGGTATCGTGAAAGTGTTTGTCTCAATAACGATATGGCCCTAAAACGAGCTAGAATTCTTAAAAGTCAGGGCGCAGATTTTTTAGATATAGGTGTGGAATCGACATTAGAATATGCACAAATCGTTACTGGAGCTGAGCAAATAAAATCTATTGAGCCATTTTTAAAATCTTGTTTCGAGGAAGAAATTCCAATTTCCATTGAGTCATACCATACGAAAGTTATCGAAAAATCTCTTGAATTGGGTGCAAGCATTATAAACCTGACGGGTAATACCTTTAACGAAGATATTTATAAAATTGTCAGCGATTTCGATGCGGCCGTCATTCTTTGTTTCGTTGATGGCCCTGACGTCAGGAACGTTGGTGAACTCAGTATTTTAGACAACCCTATTCCATCATTAGTGGACTACTTTGAACGCTGCCTTGAGTTGGCTCAGAAACAGGGTGTTCGGAAAATATTCATAGACCCAGGAATGGGCTTTTATTACTCCAATATAAAGGACTCCCGAAAGCGGATCCATTACCAGACATCCATTTTCCTTGAGTCATTCAGGCTGCGAAAACTAGGATTTCCCATATGCCATGCGCTGCCTCATGCTTTTGAATGCTTCGGAGACGAGGTAAGATCTTCTGAAGCTTATTTTGCTGTCTTGGCAACTTTAGGAGGAGCTAATCTTTTGAGAACGCATGAAATCCCCAAAATAAAAGCAGTCCTGGAAACAATGAATGCTTTCTCGGGATTAAAAAATAATATGGCGGAAGGGCTGTAAGCCGAATTCTGTCTTCGCCAACCTCATGGATCGACGGAGGAGACCATTTATCTAAGCGGTCTAACCCGGAACTTTTTTTGGTTCAGTGAACCAATGACGAGACGGGCAGCCTCTACGTTCCCTATTTGGCCTTGCACCGGATGGGGTTTACCATGCCCTTTTGATTACTCTCAAGGCGGTGGGCTCTTACCCCACCTTTTCACCCTTACCATTTGCGAATTGGCGGTATATTTTCTGTGGCACTTTCCTTTGAATGAGATGTAAATCTCAAACCACCGCATTTATCCCCGCATAAAGCGAGGTTACGCGGCATCCTGCCCTTTGGAGTTCGGACTTTCCTCCCGGTTTTCATCAATAATGAATTCTACCGAGCGGCCTCCCGCCCTTCCACCAGGTTAAAACTCTATATGATTTTGAGCGAAATTATCAAACCCCTTCTGGAAGTTCCATCCCGGGAAGGTAGTAAAGGAGTCGGCCACAATTTGGGCAAGTGGATATTTCTTGGTTTCCCTTTGCTTGAACCACAGCTGCTGTCGTGAGCTTCATATGACATCCCCCACACATGCCCCTTTCAACACCAACTAGGACAGTTCCGGCCTTTCTTTGGAATAACCTTTCATATGTTTTTAGGACCCTCTCTTCAACTATTTGGGATTGCTCATCTCTCTGCTTCTGGTAATCCGCCAAAGTTTGCGTCAAATATTGATACTTTTTATCAGATTCTGAAATTTCTTCCTTAACCTTTTCAGCAAGCTCATTGGCATTTGCCTTGGACTTTATGACTACTTTCTGAGCTTCTTCAATATTCTCCATAACCTCAAGAAGTTTGTCTTCAGTCTCGGCGATGAGAGCTTTACAGTGTTCTATCTCTTTGGCGAGGGCCTGATATTCTTCGTTTTTTTTGGTTTCTAACTGTTGATGGGAATATTTTCTAATCTTCTCATCTTGGGCTGCGATATCGATTTCCAGCTGTTTTTGGCTGGATTGAGTGACAGCTAGTCGTTCTTGTGCCGACTTATATTCGGTTTGGGTATCTTCGAGCCTAGAATTTAAAAAATTTTTATGCGGCCCGATAGCATCAAGATCGCTCTTGTGCTGTATGATTTTTTTATCCCAATCCTGTAATTTCAGGAGTTCTTCAATACTTTTTAACATTTAAAATTGGCTGAGAGAAGGTCTGCTCAAGAAGAATAGACAACCATGATGATCTCTGTCAATCGCCACCCACGAACACCGGACTGCGGAATTGACCAAACCATAATAAATTGGAGATAAAAGGCTTAGTATGAAAGATTTAAAAAGTCTTGGCTTTTGCATGCCAGCTGAATGGGCCCCCCACAGGGGCACCATCCTAACCTGGCCTCAGAAAAATGGATGTAGCTTTCCCCCGCCCTACGACCAAGGCATAAATGAAACATATGTGCATTTAATCGAAGTTTTATCAGAGGTAGAAGAAGTCCACATTAATTCATGGGACCAACACGAAATAAAGCTCATAGAGCATCTCCTGAAAGGCTCGCGGTCGAATCTTTCCAACGTACACATACACAGACATCAATCCTACGAGCCATGGGCGCGAGACCATGGCCCGATCCTTCTCAAACATAAATCCAAAGGACAAGTCATTGCAACCAACTGGAAATATAATGCTTGGGGTGAGAAATACCCTCCATACGATCTCGATAATAAGATCCCACCTCAGTCGGCGATTAAGCTTGGGCTAGAGATCCACGATTTTGATATGGTTTTAGAGGGTGGCTCAATTGAAGTTAACGGTGCTGGCGATTTAATAACAACCGAGTCATGCCTACTTAATCCAAATAGGAACCCAAATTTTTCTAGGGATCAAATTGAAGGCGCGCTCACTCGAGGGCTTGGGGTCGAAAGAATCCACTGGCTCAAGTCAGGTATTGAGGGAGATGACACGGATGGTCATATTGATGACCTAACGAGATTCATAGATAAAAACACACTCATAACTGTCGTTGAGGATAACCGAGATGATGAAAATTACCAGGCTCTACAAGATAATCTGCATCATTTAAATTCATTCCATAATGAAAATGGAAAAAGTTTTAATGTGGTAGAACTCCCAATGCCCTCACCGATCATCCGGAATGGACAAAGGCTGCCGGCCAGTTATGCCAATTTTTACATTGCGAATGAATTAATTATATTACCAATTTTTAATGTACCGGAAGATGGGATAGCTGAGGAAATACTCCAACACAGTTTTCCTGACAGAACAGTGGTCCCTATGGATTCGAGTCAACTGATTTGGGGCCTTGGCTCATTTCATTGCATCACTCAACAAATACCCAAATAAAAGAAAGGCACAGTGATACTCATTAATAACTTAAAAATAACTATTTCCGATTTTTACGTATTTTGAGAAATGATTATCTCCGTTTTATGGAATTCTTTTATACTTTTTGCTCCCACCAAGCCCATACAGGATGTCAAGGCGCCCACCAGATTGTCTGATCCATCATCGACCGTTGATGGCCCGTAAAGAATACTTTTTAACGCCCCACCGAGGCCCACATTGACTCTCTTATTTCTGGGAAGGTAAATATTTGGTGTAACCATCCCCCAATAGTGTCCCTTACCTGCAGCTTCGGTCGCCGATGCAAAAGCAGAACCCAGCATAACAGCGTCAGCGCCCGCGGCCAGCGCTTTACAAATATCTCCCCCACTTTTCATACCGCCATCTGTAATAATAGGGATATATTTAGAATATTTTTTAAAAAAATCTTCTCTTGCTGCGGAGCAATCGATAGTGGCTGTTATTTGAGGTATATTTAGGCCAAGAACACAGTTTGAGGTACTGGCAGCCCCCGGCCCGACCCCCACTAAAATACCAGCTGCCCCTGCCTCCATGAGTTGGTAAGCAACATCATAATTGACCGTATTGCCGACGATCACTGGCAAGGGGGATTTTGAACAAATCTTCCCAATATTAAATGGCTGATATTGTGAGGAAACATGATTGGCTGAAATCACTGTATCTTGAATCACGAGAATATCGGCTCCTGCTTCAACAAGATACTCCATATACCTTTCCGCTTTCTGAGGGAGAGCACTCACAGCGACACGAATTCCAGCATCCTTAAGTTCTTTTATCCGCTTGGTAATTAATTCAACCTTTACGGGTTCGGTGTAAATTTTTTGAAGGGCGGCAGTAATTTTGTCATCACTTTTACAAACAATCTGTTCGATAATGGCCCCTGGGTTTTGGTATCTCGTTTGTATACCATCCAAATTTAGAACCGACAATCCTCCAAGCCTGCCCATTTCTGTGCAAAATCGTGCATCAGATATCCCATCCATGGGACTCGCAATAATCGGAATATCAAAATCAATCGAGGTCCCATTATCGTTTTGGATACTAAAAGAAGTATTGACCTCTAGAGGGTTTAAAGTTTGGTTGCCGGGAACGAGAGAGACATCATCAAACCCATATGCAATCCTTGCTGCGCGATTTTTTCCAATCGATTGGCCCATTTCAAAAAGAAGTTATGAGTACGACTTGATTTGGCAATTTTATTCTAAAAATGGTACGGCGGATTGTGATCCCCGCATTCCGGGCATCTTGACCGGTCGACATCTGGATCATCCGTATAAAGACTTCGGCATCGACGGCATTTGAAAATACGATCATGACTCGATGTTGGCTTAAACCTCTTCATTTTTGATGCATAAAACAACCAAATGACACTCAAACTTAATAAAAGCACGAGCACATATGTCAAAATGAGAAGTGAGAAATCCATAAATCCAATTAAAAATGATTAATTCTTAGGCAACATCTCTATATCCTTGCTGGGTTCTGCCGGAAGCCAATAAAAGCTCAATACGGCATTCCTCAAGGAGGCTGAAGAATCGTCATTTTTAAATCTGCAACGCTTAACTTGTTTTATTAACCAACCCGAGAGGTCTGAATTTTGAGTAGATTCTATAATTGATGCTCCTTCGACAAATCCCTGAGCTGTAACTCGCAGAGAAATTTTAGCAATGGCTTCATCATTTATGGGGGGAACCAAAAATTCATCTGGATGATCAATAAGATCCTCGTTGGAAAGATCTCCAGATATTTCATATGGAAGTCCAATGACCTTTTGGTTTTGGTCTTCTAATTTGAATCGCACAGGAATATCCAGTTTGGAAGAGGCGATTTTGTTCAATTTTGGCAAACTAATGGACTCAGGCTTACGCTTTGTTATCAATTCAACTCCTGGTTGGAGGGGATAATCGATGACGCTGGATTCCGGGATCGTCGGCTTATCGGGATGAAGACTTCTGTCTTGTAGTATGGGGGAGTTCATAATGCTCTTATTCCTCAAACTTGGATCGGCAAAATAAGACGGGTCTAGAAATGCCGCTTGGCTAAATTTATTTGATTTAACACCTTCTCCAAACCAAACATAGCTAGCTCTTTCCGAGTTAGAAATTTGCGAACCTTGTTTATTTGTGTTTGATGACAAAAGCGCAGTGTAATCCTCCGCCAAAAAATCCAATAAAAAAAATTGGATCGCAAACACTAAGAGACTTGCTGTTAATATCTTTAAAAAAGAAAGGAAATTTTGGACCCATTTCATTTTCAATATTTCATACCAGAGTAAAAGTTTTATTTTTTTTCTAAGCTGCGTCCTGGCTCACTAAATATTTTTTCGGTTTGAAATGACTTCGTATGGCCTACCTGAATGACTTTTTTAAAACCTACTTCTCTCATAAGAGCCATGGCGTCATTCAGCGCCTGAAAAGAAACCATCTTGTCCGCTTGCAGCATGACCGTTTTTTCACTGTTGCTTAACTTAAGATCAGACAAACGCATTTTTAAAACCTCGCCAAGTTGCTCTCTACTCCAAAGCCCGTCCTCAAAATAATATTTTCCATCACGGTCCAGAACAACCCTCCACCGGCTGGGAGGAATAGATTCGGCGTTTTCCATGTCGGGTAATTCAACGACTACACCAGAGGGCAAAACCATATCTCTAAAAAAAATCATAAAGATAAGTAAACAAAGAAAGACCCCGACATAGGGCAAAGGGTCGAATTGACCCGTAAATATCTTGGCTCCACGCGGAAATTTCATGATTTTGGAGAATCTTGGAGGAATGAATCACTCTGCTCATTTCCCGAAGTCATCTCGTCCTCTCTTGATTGACCAACAACCCGATCAATAGAGAGAATATTCAAGATGTCCATTGATGCTTTTTCCATGTCGATAATGATTGTATTAACACGACCAACTAAATAATTGTATCCGGCATAACAGGGTATGGCCAATGCAATCCCCGATGCCGTGCAGATCAAAGCCTGCCATATTCCTCCCGAAACATCAGGAACAGTAACCAAGGAGCCAGCCAAACCCTCTAACTCAATGGCTTTGTATACGTCCATCAGGCCTAGAACCGTCCCCAATAATCCCATTAGTGGAGCAATTTGAGCTATTGTCGCCAGCACGTTAAGCTTAGACTCCAATCTGGGCACCTCCATGAGACCACATTCTTCAAGACCCTCTCTAATTCCATCTTTCCCTTTGGCTCTGTTAATGACAGCGGACCTTACAAGTCGGGGTATTGGTCCTGGTGTGGCTTCGCATATGGAGATTGCCTCCAAATCATTACCCATCTGCAAAACGTTTTTCACGCCATTTACAAACTCGGATGAGTTAATTTGCACGCGGTGATAAGTTATCATTCTTTCAAGAAAAACAACCGTAGCTATAGCTCCAGTCGCACAAATGACCCACATCATCGGTCCACCATATTCCAAAAGATCTGGCATTATTTTTAATCTAACTGGATTTTTAGTGATTGGAAAGTATAACAAATAGCTAGCTTTATAAACTGATAGATGAGCTATTGTTTGCGGTCTGGCATAACAATTGGCAATATGTGACACAAATGCAAAATTCTAATGACCAGATAGATATGCTTTCGAAGCTTTTTGAAATGCAAAAAGCCCTCAATTTGAGAATCGGGGTAGACACCGATTCGATGACGGAAAAGGAGAAAACAGAATGGGTCCTTAATTATTCCCGTGCAATGGGACAAGAACTAGCGGAATTAACCGATTCTGTTCCCTGGAAATGGTGGGCAAAATATCAAAAATTTGATGATCAAAATGCTCGAGTTGAAGTAGTAGATCTTTTTCATTTTCTTATTAGCCTTGCCCAGGTTTTAGGGATGGATGCAAAAGATGTGTATGATGCCTATTGCAAAAAAAACGAAGTGAATTTTCGAAGACAGGATTCGGGTTACTCTGAAAAAAACCATGACGACTCCAGACATATCTGATGGCACATCGTCGCCGGGTGTGAAAAAAACAAACATTTTTTTACTTAATATCCTAGTTCTATTCACTCACCTCTCCTTGTGCGGTACTCTTGCAAGTGAGGCCACTAAAAACTGGGAAAAAATGGCTCTCGATGAGGCGCTCAAGCTTTATATACTGGCTGCAGACGGAGATGAAAAATCTGTTTCTAAAGCCGAATCAATCGTAAAAAAAATTCTAGAGGGAAGTCCTAAACAATTTGAAGCTCATGCCATTCTTGGAGGCGTTTATACATTGAAAGCGCGAAGAAGTTTTTGGGCTAACAAAAAGATAAGCTATGTGAAGAGAGGCATGGAAATGATGGATAAAGCTGTGGAGGGAGCGCCTAAAAACCTCACCATACGATGGGTGAGAGGATCAAACAATATCCATATGCCCAAATTTCTAAATAGATTTGATTTAGCTAAAAATGACCTGGAGATTGTCTGGGAAAAAATAATGAAAAATGCTGATGATTTCCCAATCCTCAGAAAACAAAAAACCGGCCACCTTTTTGGTATGGCTCTATATAAGAGTGGGGAAAAAGAAAAAGCCGATAAAACATGGAAAACGGCTATTGAATTTGCTCCAGACTCAATAATCAGTAAGAAAATATCTCAGACATCCAAAAAGCTAAAATCAAATAGCACAGACCAAAGCAAACTAGGCCCAGGCCGATTTCGACGATAGTTCTATTCCTTCCATGACAGCATCAAAAGACGGTATTTCTATCTTAATTTCTGAGGAGGAAATTTCACAAAGAGTTCTTAAATTAGCTCACGAAATTGATCTCGATTTTGCCGGTAAGGAAGTCGTTATTGTCGGCATACTGAATGGTACGATTCTTTTTTTGTCGGACTTAATACGCCAGGTCAAAACCCCTCTCAAGGTAGATTTTGTCGGCACATCTTCATATGGGGAAAATACGTTTTCAGGGAATCTCGTTTGGACCAAGCAACTTAACGAAAACATTCGAAATAAGCATGTTATCATCGTGGAGGATATATTGGAGACAGGTCAAACATTGCATCATGTCTTGAAGCATATCCAAGCAAGTGAACCGAAATCTGTTAAGACCTGCATACTTTTGAGCAAAAATGTTAATAGAAATTTCCATATAGACCCCGACTATGTAGGTTTTGAAATCGAAGATGAGTTTGTTGTCGGTTACGGATTGGATTACGACGGAAGTTACAGGAACCTTCCATATATAGGCATTTTTAATTCAAAAGGAAAACTAAATGATCAACCTTTGAGTCAGCCCGAGGAGATTCCCAATGCTAGCAAAATCAATCCTGAAACAATCAATGTGACCGTCAGGTATTGGTCATTTTATCAATCGATAACCGGACAAGTAGAAGAAAAACTCAGCCTTCCCGTCAACTCAACCGTTGAGGACTTACAAAAAAAAATAACCTCTTTTTGGCCTGCGTTGAAAGAGCATGAATCGTCAATGCTCGTTGCTGTAGGGAATGACTACCACCAGAGCTCATACAAATTAAAAAACGAAGACAATATTTCTCTTTTTCCGCCGGTCCAAGGTGGATAGAAGTTTTTACATATGAAGAGAACGGTAAAAATTTACCCGTTTCCAATTCAAATGACATCCTCAGAAAATCATTCTGCGTTGGATCCCCAATGTGGTTCAGTTATTGAGTTTCGAGGGCACGTGAGAGGCGATGAGGCTGGCTCTAAAATAACAGGTATTCATTATCAAGCCTTTGAGGATATGGCTCACCGTCAGTTTGAATTGATTCTGGATGTCGTAGAAAATACCTGGCCGATTGAAGAAATCGTCATACATCACGTTTTCGGGAAAGTTCCCGTCGGTGAGCCATCAATTTGGGTGAAGGTTATCTCAGGCCACCGCAAAGAAGGATTCGAGGCCATCCAATTTCTACTTTCACAGATGAAAATAAAAGTCCCGATATGGAAGGCCCCAATCAAATCTTAGCATCATTGAATTTTAATTTTGCGAGATTTAAAATCACCCGCCTGCCACTATATTTACGATTTCTAGGCTATCTCCATCCCGCAAATCTAACTCACCAAAACTAGATGGTGAAACAGCTTGCTTGTTTCTTTCAACGACTACCGACTTAACAGGAATATTCTGTTTGTTTAGAAATTCGGATAGTTTGATCGGAAATTTTGTTTCTACCTTTCGGCCATTAGCCACTACGTATCCCATACATGAGAGTTTCCAACTCTATTGACAAAAATGGCAATAGAAAAAATATAGCTAAATGGACCTAGAAACACTTATTTAAAAATGTGTCCCCGCTCCGCTGGTTAGAGGCAATTAAGGGCACAATCAACTGGCGACCAGCATTATAACGGATCGATATTTTTGCAGAAGGAAGCCAAAATATAATGAGGACTTTTTATTTGTGGATAGTAGGGATGGCTTAAAAAACAGGGATAATTATCACCTTTTTATACCCGGCGGCAGCAAATTCGAATATGGAGGAAAACTATCCAAACGAGCTATTAAGGCTTATTCTTATAGTAAATAGCACAGCACCTTTATACTCCGGCTCCTTTCTTTAATTTTTCCAAAAATCTGAGATGGTCATTTTTTGCCTCATACATTTCACGGGATATTGTCGGCGAGCGGTTGTTTTTACATTTCATTTTTTGTTAAACTGAAATTGCATCTGAGGTAAATCCTGCTTAGTCATTGCAATTCAACGTGAAAATTGTGAGCATAATAAAAATTATCTCATTCTTATTGGGACAAAAATCATTATATTTACGATGACTTGGATTAAAAAGTTACACTGGCAAATTGTTATCAGCCTTGCTTTGGGCCTCGTATATGGAATTTTGGCAACAAAGTTCGGTTGGCTTGATTTTACCAAGGACTGGATTGCCCCGTTTGGGACCATTTTTATCAGTCTCCTCAAATTGTGTGCCGTCCCACTGGTGATTGTTTCACTCATATGCGGTGTTGCCTCTCTATCAGATACCAGCAAACTCAGTCATTTGGGGGTAAAAACCATTCTCACTTACATCGCAACGACAGCTATCGCCATCACAATTGGCCTTATCTTAGTCAATATTTTAAATCCAGGAAGCGACATCGACAAAGACGTCGCTGAGAGGATTCAGGCTGCCTATTCTTCCAATACAGAATCGGTCAGGTCTAACGCTGCCAGTGTTAAAGATCGTAGTCCGCTAAAACCACTTGTGGACATGGTCCCTGACAACCCTTTCCAATCTGTAAGTGACAACAAAAACTTGCTCCAAATCGTATTTATTTCGATCTTTTTTGGTGTCACTTTAGTCATTATTCCCAAAAGATCGAGCCGACCTGTAATAGACGTTTTTAATGGCCTTAACGCATGTTTAGTTAAAGCAGTTAAAATCGTTATTCTGTTGGCCCCTGTAGGTGTTTTTTCCTTGCTTGCTGGAGCAATTACCACTGCAGGATCTGACGCAGGCGAAGTCCTTGGATCACTCGGCAAGTATGCGTTAACTGTAGTTCTAGCTCTCATCATTCATGGTGCTATTGTGTACCCATCAATAGTTCAGTTCCTTACTCCAGTTTCTGTCGTCAAGTTTTTCAAATCTATTTGGCCGGCACAGACCTTGGCTTTTTCCACAAGTTCTAGCGCTGCTGCTCTTCCCATTACAATGGAGCGATGCCAAAACGAACTACAAGTCTCAAAAGAAAACAGTTCATTTATCCTCCCACTAGGAGCCACTATCAACATGGACGGAACGGCTCTCTACCAAGCCATAGCCGTTGTGTTTTTAGCTAATGTTTTCGCTGAGCCATTAACACTTGGGGCGCAATTCAGTGTCCTTGTTGCTACACTTCTTGCTTCCATTGGGACAGCAGCTGTTCCTTCAGCTGGATTGGTTATGCTTACGGCAATCTTAGTAGACAAAGGTATTCCAGCTGAAGCTGTAGGTCTTATTTGGGCACTGGACAGGCCTTTGGATATGTTGAGAACAGCTGTCAATGTTACCGGGGATGCCGCAGTTGCAACATTTATATCAAGCTCTGACATATCGGACAAAGACCGCATCGATTATGGAAGTAGAACCCCTGGCCAAAGAGATGGCCGCAGAAGACCTCAAAGACGCCGTTACAGACCAAACAATCAAAAAAAGGGGAACGACAACCAATCAAATTCAAAGGCGGATCAAAATAAAGATTCAAAGCAAAATTATAATCCGCGAAGACGAAGGCCCAATAGCGAGGGTCAAGATACTAGGGACGATGTGCAATCTGGGCAAAAAGGCCAGAACAGAAGAAACCCCAATCACGGCCAAAGGGGAAGACAAGGAAGGGGTAATAAAAGTAGCGACTCAGCGGAGTCATAAAATACGCCTATTTTTCCAAGGCTTGTGTCACGAGAAGGTTATATGGATTCTGAAGTCGGTCCCCCATTAATTTGACTTGCCATTTAGCCTCGTCATTGACCCACGGTATGAGTCTGATCATATTTATCAAGGAACGATGAGCCCTTCTGTCTGGTGGTGAGATTGGTTCGATTAGTTCTCTTTGCATTCTAGAAAATTCCTCCAAAAAACATTCCGAAAATTGAACCTTATCATACTTTAGAAGCCCTAAGAGAGCCTTTTGATAATTGGGGTCATCGCTCATTCTATCTTGTAATTCAATAGTAAGGCGACACGCCAAACTTGTTGACGAGGTATTTGCGATTAATGCGGCAAAGGCAACAGACCCCAAATCTATAAGCTTTTCACCTATACTTTCCCAGTTGGTATCCCATTCTCCCAGGTTCGATAATTTAAATTGATAATTGTCGTCAATTTCTTGTTCGACAGCATCTTCGAAAAGGTTAATGAGTATTCTTTTCCTTTTCATATCTTGGTCCGACAATGAATCACAGAAGATGTGTTTAAATTTGTGATAAAATTCCTTTGCTCCCATGCTTTCTGCGCAAAAAACAAAGTAATTAACAAATGCTTCTGTAGGAATATCAACCTCCAGGGATGATAAGAAATTCTTTGCAGATGGTTCTTCGCTTTTTGTGAGAATGTTTATTATGGAGGAGAGAAGTTTCGAATAACAACTGTTTAGATTCTTTGTATCGACTGTTGGTCTGGCGTGAATTTTGGATTCAATATTCGTCGTCAATCCTACAAGAACATCTACGTGGGCTTCTCTGAGGAATCCTGAGTGCAAACTTTGGATAAGATCAGCAAGTATTATATAGTTACAACTATCATCAAAAACCCTTGATTTTAAATCGAGGGCAGCAATCCCTGTTTCAATTTGATCCCATATAATTGAATGAATTTCACTATCATTCAATTTTTCAAAAAACCATTGCAAGCCCTGCCAATGCTTTGTCTTTTCAAATAGCTTAGTAAAAAAGTCTATCTTACCAGCCCATCGAGAATGGGAAAGTCCGCGTATTGCTGCATGTTTTACGGGTAATTCGGCAGAGCTGAGAAGCCCAATAGAAAAAGACCTACAGCTCGGTTCTCTCGCCAAATAATAGACTATCTCAGCCCTAAACTCAACGGACACCGAATTGATAATCTCTAGACCTTTTCTAACTGCTTTTTGAGGGTTTAAGTAATAAAGCGATTGAAATGACCTTAAATCACTTAAGTTTCCCTCAGAAGTTATGGAATCTTCTAAGTTTGCTTGGAATTTATTTCCATAGCTTGGAATGATATTTTGGCTGACGAAGTCTTCGATTTTATTGCTTTCGTTGTTGATGTCTTTGATGAGATCATCTCCGAATTGAATATCGTCAAAATGACTTTCTTGGTGGGCGTCTTCAAATTGCTCAATGCTGCTTACGGTGCTAGGGATAAATTTAGAGCGACATCTACTGTAATCATTGCTACTGAATCGCACGCTAGCTTGTATTCTTGATTGGGCCGAACCCCTGACTGGGTCCATTTCATGATCTTCCGGACTGGATATTTTAGACTTTATTGCAGAGCAATTAGTGACATGCATCCAGTGGAATTGCTTTTTTATCGACTCAAACTTCAATGTGCGTTCTTCTGCGCTCGCACCCAAATAATCCGCAATAAGCTTAGCAAGATGCCCCGTTTGTTTTTTTTCGGAGAATCTTTTGGCCCAAAATTCTAAATCTGAAATGATATCAGGATGATGGATACCTTTAATAAGTCCTGAGTTCAAACAATCCAAAACGGCCTTGATGTCAGCGTTTTGCTTGGTATTCAGTAAACCTGTTGAATTTATTGATAAATCGGAGCTCATGAGATTAACCGTAGAACCTCTCTTTCAGATACTAATGCAAGCGGTTTTGCCTGAATACCATTGGAACTTTCAGACCCATTATGAAATGAAACCAGCATGCTTTGTCTCTCTCTCAGATCGAACGGGAGATACTTTAATATACTAAGAACAGAGAACTCATCTTCATCGCTACCACAAGAGAGTGGAAGAATCTCTTGATAAGAACTCTCGATATACAAATCTCCTGCACTCTGAATTAGTTTTTCAAACATTAACAAGGCCACAGGGTGCTTTTCAGCGAGAGGATTAATCCAATTCGCCTTCACTTTATCAATCAATGGTTGCCAATGAAGAATGCTCTTTTCTCTCAAAGCCAGTAAATCCTCAGGTAACAAATACCGAGTTCTGAATTCATCCCAACAAATCCCGTGATTGAAATAACCGGGAATGACATAAGCCAACTCCGGCAAAATTACTTTGTCGGGTAAATCTAAATCATTTGAAATGGAGTTCTTGCTGACTTCATTAAGGCTATTTGTAACAAATATTTCGTTCTGATTTTTTCCATACCAAAACCCGAGGGATTCATCTTCCTTATAATCCCTTGAGTGATTTATGCCAGAGGAATAAAACCCCAATTGTATTAATTGAGAATCTTCCAGAGTGAGACCACATTGCTGGAGCAACTCCTTGTTCCAATCAATCCATGGCTGATTTATAAAATCTGTAATATGAGTATGCTCGGAAAGATTGTCAGTGTATAAGAGCTCTAAAAAATCGCGATTATGATGAATACAGGCCTGCAATTGACACATTAAGTCGGTGCAGATTTCGCATGCCACCGGATTCGTCATGAGATTGTGCTGAACGCATCGATCCTCTCGTCCACCGCTCAAAGAATGCTCTAAACCGGTCAACACATCGGAGAGTTTTTTTAGGCCAGATTCTTCGGCACGTTCTCCTAATGATACCAATAAATTCAATTGCTTTTCCTTGATCGCAAATAACCCTTTACTCAACAACCATCGAATTAAGTCGTCAACTTCCATTAGAAGGTTTAGGAGTGGCGTAACGCTATCGTGGTCGACATTTTTTAAAATCCTGTCTATGGGGCTCGGATCAAACCGACAAAAGGCCGCCAACGGGGCTGGGCCACAATATATATCCTTTTCCTCAAGAAAACTGGAAAGCATGGATATCACATGGCTGCATGGGTATTCAGTTTGGCTGCAACCGCAGTGATAAACAGGAGTATCCGGGTCTATAAAGTAAGCAGAAGGAAAATAGTTGTCTTCACCATCACAGACCTTTCCAAAATAAAGTGACCCCTCTTGATTCTGGAAAAGACTTTCAACGGACTCAGCCGCAATTTTGCGAACAGAAACCGATTCAGTTAAACCGCACTCGGCGGGAACTAAGCTTTGGATGAATTCTTTTGATAACTTCATTCCATTACGATTTTAGGTCAAATTGCATATCTATTTTTAATAACCATAAGAAGCCACTATTCATAAACTCAGGTCAATTGTTTGGTATCAACTGCATAGTTTAGCGGCTCATTTAAGGATTTTCCTTAACGAGTGTCTTAAAATAACTCATTAAAATAATGAAAAAGCCTTAATCATACTAAATTATTGCCCGATTTTTGGGAGGTTTGCATAAAAATGGCACAACTATGAGAGTGAATCGCTGCACACATATCTCAATCGGATCTTTCAATAGGCGAAAGAAAGATCCCTCATGTGGGGCTTATTCTAAATTAAATGAAACCAGTGATGCTGAAGTCCTTACAATGACACTATTATGAGAAATAGCTGGTGTTGCAAAAACCGTTTCTTTTAGGTCAAGCTGTGAACGAATCTCGAATTGCCCTGAAGCTGCCAGCTCGGTGAGTATGCCCTGCTGGGAGATGAATAATATACGATTACCGACAGCAATCGGAGAGGCATAATAATCGCCGATGGCACCCAAGCGCTCCTGTTGAAAAAAGACTTTTCCGGTGTGCTGGTCGAATGCTGAGACCATCCCCCCATTTTTAACAATATAAACTTTTTCTCGATAAACTATAGGTGATGGCACATATGGCAGGCCCTTATAAAACTTCCAGAGAATTGTAGGCTCTTTGGTGGCACCATTGGAGACATCAAGTGCCATCAATGTATTTTTTGAGTTTCTAAAAATATCTGATAAGGAATCGTATTCATTATTCGTAATAACACCGTCCTTATCGGCATCCACGTATGGAAAATGTATTTTAGCCGGGGACCCAGGAGGAGCTTCATTTTTTGATAGTACTCCATCATTGTTGTTATCACCCTCTTGTAATAGCTCTGAAAAATCTGGTATTCTTGACACTCCTACTCCGTAAGTCCAGGCCGCCAAGTAAAGTTTGTTTTTTGAAAATACCGGAGTGGAGCATGTTTCGTTTGGCAATCCTGCAACAGACCATAATTCAGAGCCTGTATCTAAGGAATAGTTCACTGCTCGCAATGTTCCCAGTACAAAAACTGATTTAATATTATTGGTATCTTTCCAAATCAAGGGCGTGGAAAAACCTCTGCGAAATCCGTTTCTCTCAGCTCTCCATATCTTCTTTCCATTGTTTAAATCAAAGCAAAGAAGATGAGAGTTTAGGTCCTGATCAACGCAAAGAATGACTTTATTGTCGGCGATAATTGGTGAGGTCCCAGACCCGTGTTGAGTTATGGGGGTTGGAAGATCCTTTCGCCATTTTTCATTTCCATGACGATCCAAACATACCAATCCAAATGAGCCTGAATAGGCAATAACATCTCCCGAATCACTAACAGCTACAGACGAGGCGGCAGGCGACCCATTACGATGGCCCTTTTCTATTTTATTCGGATGAGTTTTCCAGTTCCATGAAGACCTTCCGTTATCTTTGTTGAAAGAACGAACGTAAAAATCTCCCCCCTCAAAAGTGGTGATAATAATAGAGTCTTCGGTTAAGACTGGCGATGAATGACCTCGTCCGACTTGTATGTGCCAATTAATGTTGTCCATGCTGAGAGGCTTGAGCGAAGTATGATGTTTATTTTCTATAAACCCCCTACCCTGATTTCCTCTGAACTGATTCCAGTTACTATCAGCATGCAAAAAATTACCGAGTGCTAAAAAGGTGCCAAACCAAATTATTCTAGTTGTGTCGGCCAATAATTGCATTTTTCGCAACAAAAATATTGAGTGAGTTTAGTTTTTGGGAGCAAATCCTGTAGGTCTTGAGTTTTCTGACCCTCCTTCGTCTTCGTCCTCCACAACTTCTATTTCATACCCAAGTTTTTCCAATGTTTCTTTGGCCTTTTTCCCAGCAGGTGTAGCGGTGTGGTTAATGACAATCTCCTGCAATAATGAAATGGCTCGTTCCGAATTATTTAATTTTCCGGTATACAGATTGCACAAATGTATAGCCATCCAACCCCACCTTTTTGAAGGCAGAGGCAGTTTTAATAAATCCTCATATTCTTGGGCTGCAGCTGCGTAGTTCTCTAGATCTTTCTCATAAATCTCCGCAATTCGCCTTGCAGCATAGACTTCTGACTTATTCTTATTATAGAAAGCCCTCATTAAGTCTATGGCCTCTAGGTAGTTACCGCTGACGCATGCTTCTTCTGCTCTCTCATATTCCTCACTGTTGAGTACTCCAGCATCTGTATTGTAGATCACATTGGTAGCCTTCTCTGCCGCTGCAGCGGCAATATCACGGGCAAAGAGGAATGCTGATAAAAGGCATAATAATGTGGAGGCCATAAATAAGCTTATCATCTTGGCCTGACTTCTTGATTTTTCCCCATTACTGGAAGAGCTATCGATTTTTTCCGAATGAATACCCTTGGATTCTTCGTCGGCCGCGATGTTCAATTCAGTCTCAAGTTGTTTGTTTGCAGTGAATCCTTTTTTGGATTCCTGATAACCCAAAAAGGCAGTGAGACAAGTGCCACTCAATAAAACGATGTAAAGAATAATTTTTAACAAGGGATTCATGACATTTTGTGAACTTATTCAAGGCCGCTCCATGGCCCTATATAAAGACTCCTATTATACTGGCAGTTAAGTAGCACGTTATCAGACCTCCCACCATTGATATCACCCCTAGCTTAGCCAAATCGGAACTTCTTTTAGGTGCGAGTTGCCCGATGCCACCAATCTGTATGGCAATACTGCCAAAATTAGCGAATCCACACAAGGCATAGGTCCCCAATATTCGCGCCCTATCCGATATCTCATAATCCTCAGAG
>CBFHOE010000001.1:594422-596612 GCA_965657355.1 Limisphaerales bacterium
GTCAGAGCTTGATAACCAATAAATTCATTAAAGACAATTCTGTTACCCAGGGCCTCCGCGACTTCAAAGCAGTCCTGAACCGGAACTCCCATCAGCCATGCAAATGGAACCTGGGTATAGGCCACTATTTGTTGAATCGTGAAACTTCCGCCGAAGATGGGTTGGCAAATGGATGAGAGTGCAAAATTAGCAAGACTTATAGTGGCAATAAATGCGATCAACATTGCGAGAACATTGAAGACCAGCATGATCCCTTCTCTAGCTCCATTGCATAAAGCATCAATAGAATTGACACTATTCTTTTCAATTTTAATGAAAGCCCCAGCCTTTGTTTCGCTTTTTTCAGATTCTGGAATAAGTATTTTCGCAATCAATAGAGCTCCGGGGGCACTGAGAACTGAAGCGGTGATAAGGTGTCCAGCATCCATACCCAATGTGACATAAATCATCAAAACTGACCCTGCAATAGTAGACATTCCCCCGGTCATCAAGGACATAATCTCACTTTTGGTCATTCCGTTAATATACGGCTTTACGACTAATGGAGCTTCTGTCTGTCCCATAAAAATATTCGCGGCAGAAGCGAGGCTTTCACTGCCGCTCGTTTTGAGTGAGCTTTTCATCAACCAAGCCAATCCGTATACTATCTTTTGCAATATTCCCCAGTGAAAAAGTAGCGATGAAATTGCCGAAACAAAAACTATGGTCGAAAAAATGGGGACGGCCATTATGAAAGCATTTCCGGGCCCGAAAACTTGAGTCAGTAGTTCTTCATTGGCTAGAGGTCCAAATACCATTTGAGCGCCGTCATTAGCAAAACCTAAAATTTTAATGGCCATATCTCGCGCCCATTCAAAAATCGCCAAACCGGGAGCTGTTTTAAGGATAAAAAAGGCGACTCCGAATTGAATGACCAGCCCAGTGAGAACCATTCTGAATGGGAATCTTCTTCTGTTCGTTGAAAGACACCAAGCAAACGCTAAGAAAAGTGGGATACCAATTAGACTGATTAAATTTTCCATGTACTATGCAAAGCGTTGTAGCAAGAAATATGAATTCATGTTGAGTAAAGAAATTTTGTAATGTCCACGCATACAAAACAGAATGCAGTTACCTCTATTCCACATTAACGTGCGATATCGTATGGTCAATGATTCAATCATACGGTGCTGAGAGAAGGTTTAATTTTAAATTGAAGTTTGACATGTTTGGACCTAAGTGTTTTTAAATCACTATGTCCAATATTAAGAAACTACTTGTAATGTTTGTCCTCGGCGTGACCTTAGGAACCGCCTCCACAAAATCTGAAGAGTCAAACTTTTCCCACCCAACCATCGATCTTGGTGTTGTTGTTAGCGATGCTAAGAAAGCATTAGATTTCTATACTAAAGCAGTGGGCTTTAAAAAAGTAAGTTCCTTTGAGGTTCCCCCTTCCACCGCCGCCGATGCCGGACTGACCAATAACAAAGGGCTCAAAATACATGTCCTTAAGCTTGGCGAAGGCCAAGGGGCAACTTCATTAAAAATCATGGAACTACCTGGGGTTAAAAGTAGAAAATCAAATAATAAATATATCCACTCACAATACGGATTCAGCTATTTGACCATCCATATTAAAAGCACTGAAAAGGCCATGGAGAGACTCAAAAAAGCCAAAGTAAAGCCCATAGCAAAGAGTCCGGTTGAGTTACCCAAGTCATTAGCTGAGGGTGTATACCTCACTGTTCTTCGCGACCCCGATGGTAACTTAGTAGAATTAGTTGGCCCTTGATCGACTCAACAATTCGAATGTCAAATAATGGCCATGAAGCTCTCCGCTCCGTGGCCATTTTACTTTTGAGATTCAACATTTAATAACCTGCTTTTTAATGGTAATGTTTGTGCATGAAACCCTTTCTAACAAGTAAGACGAGCTCTTTAAAAAATCTGTCTATTTACAATAGATTTAATGATTTAATATTTTTATTTAAATTCATCGCCATTTTCATCTTTAGCCTGCCTGCGAACTCAGCGGAGAAGAATATCATCTTTTTTATCACAGACGATGAAAGTCCAACCTTAGGCTGTTATGGTGATTCGACGGCGAAAACCCCGAACATAGATAAGATAGCCAAGGATGGAACCCTTTTCTTAAATGCATTTGCGACAACGGCGAGCTGCAGCGCCAGTAGGTCTGTCGTCTTATCAGGC
>CBFHOE010000001.1:596711-606083 GCA_965657355.1 Limisphaerales bacterium
TTGCACAATCACAAAAACGGTCAATTTGGACATCAGCATCACTTTCATAAATTTGCTTCTTTTCATGATGTCGCAAGCTTATCTCTGCCAAGAGTACTTGCCAACGTTGGATACAGAACTGGACAAATTGGAAAATACCATGTGGCACCTGAAGAGGTTTATCATTTCGAAACTTACCTAAAAGGAAATGGCCGAAATGCTCTGCAAATGGCTAACCAGGCAAAGGATTTCATCACAGACAATTCAGACCCTCGACCATTTTTTCTTTATTTTGCAACGTCAGACCCACACAGAGGAGGAGGTAAAGATCAATCCTCAAAAAGTGCCTTAAAGCCTGACCTCTTTGGCAATAAGCCGAATAAGCAGTCGCACCAGGGGGTAAATGAAATATTCTTTCAACCCGAAGACGTCCCTATCCCTCATTTTCTTTCGGACACTACAGAAACAAGGGAGGAACTCGCTCAATACTATCAATCGTGCTCAAGAATTGATCAAGGAGTTGGGCAATTAGTAAAAATTTTAAAGGACTCCAACCTCTATAATAAAACCCTCATCGTCTTTACCTCTGATCACGGCATGGCATTTTCAGGAGGTAAAACTACAGTATATGAAGGCGGGCTTCGTGTGCCATTTGTTGTACGTAATCCTTATATAAAAAATCGAGGTATTAAGCATCCCGCATTTATTTCGCATATTGACATCACACCGACACTACTCGATTTCGCTGGAGGTCTTGATAGCGAAGTCAATGGTCCAAAAAATTGGATATCCCCAAAAGAATTTTGGAAAAATAAATCTTATGCAGCGAAGGAAAACAAATCTGGAGGATTTAAATTCAGATCTTATCATGGCAAAAGCTGGCTTGATATTATGGGTGACCCCAAGGTGCCACATTGGAAAACAATATTCGCATCCCATACATTTCATGAAATTCAAATGTATTATCCAATGAGGGTCGTCAGAGATAAGGAATATAAACTCATTTGGAACATAGCTCATGGTCTCCCCTATCCTTTTGCTTCTGATTTATGGGCCGCCTCAAGCTGGCAAGCTCAATTCAGAAAAGGCCACGACGCATCATATGGACAGAAATCTGTGAAAGAATATATTCACAGGCCTAAATTTGAGCTTTACCACATAGCTGGCGATCCATACGAATCAACAAACTTAGCCAATGACCCGGACCACAAAAATACACTTTTAAAATATCAAAAAAAATTAAGAGAATTTCAAAACAAAATGAATGACCCATGGATTATGAAATGGAATTATGAATAAGTATCAGTTCAAAATACTGTTACTTTAAAATTTTAACTTTGTATATTTAACTATGCTCTTCACAAGACGAACTATTCTTTTACTTATTGGAATTTTGACTTGTTTTGCCGTCGATTCAAAAATTTCCTATGCCGCGACAGAAGAAATAAATAGGCCAAACGTGCTGATCATCATGGCCGATGACTGTACATACAATGATCTACCTATATATGGTGGAAAGAATGCCATAACGCCAAACATTGACAAACTGGCGAAGGAGGGACTTGTCTTTCAGAATGCCTACCTCACTACAGCCATGTGCCAACCCTGCAGGGCAGAACTCTTCACGGGACTATTTCCTATGAGTAACGGATGTGCCTGGAATCATTCTGCTAGCAAACCAAAAGTAAGAAGTATGCCTCATTACTTAACTAGTGCAGAATACAGAGTCGGATTGGCTGGTAAAGTTCATGTGAAGCCAAAAAGTGTTTTCCCTTTCGAATCTCTGTCAGGTTTTGACCAAAATTGTGTCAGGAATCCGACAAGTCAACATGAATTGGGTGATATAAAAAGTTTCATTGAAAGAAACGACAAACAACCTTTTTGCTTAGTCGTTGCACTGGTCGAACCACATGTTCCTTGGGTGATGGGAGACCCATCCAAATACCCTCCTAAAAAAATAAAACTCCCACCTAATATAGCCGATACGGATAGAACACGTGAAGCATTCAGTCGCTATCTGGCAGAAATTACATACATGGATTCTCAAGTTGGAGATATTCTAAAAACCCTCGATGAATCGGGAAAATCGGAGAACACGTTGGTGTTTTTCACATCTGAGCAAGGGTCTCAATTTCCTGGTTGCAAATGGACTAATTGGGACACTGGCCTTCACACGGCTCTCATTTCTCGATGGCCGGGTATCATTGCTTCATCGACTAAAACGACTGCTATGGTCCATTATGCGGACATCCTCCCGACAATAATGGAGGCTGCCTCAATCAAGATAGACTCCGATGTCAACTTTGATGGTTCTAGCTTTTTGAAAGTTCTCAATGGGACTTCTGATTCTCATAGGAAATACACTTATGGAATGCATAATAATTTACCCGAGGGTCCCCCATTCCCTATCCGCACAATTTTTGATGGAGAATTCAGGTATATTCAAAATTTAAATCCAACCGAACTTTTTATCGAAAAACACCTTATGGGCTTAAATAAAAATGGATTCCTCAACAACCCATATTGGGGAACATGGATCTTTCAATCTCAGGCATCACCGAAAATCTATAGTCTCGTGAAACGTTATATCCGAAGGCCAAAAGAACAGCTTTACCATACAAAATTAGATCCTTTTGAATTAAACAATCTTGCTACTTCTGATACCTATCAGGTGGTATTGAAAAAACTTAAAAGAGAACTTCTGATATGGCGAAAATCTCAAGATGACCCTGGGATACCTCAAGATACAATGAAAGCACTAAAAGCAGCACGAGAATTAAATCACCTCTACGGAAAATAATAGGATTGTCGTTCGAAAAGTAATCCTACTCCATTCAAATGAATCAATATTTCAACAGAATATTAATAATATTGACCTTTGTCACGTCAACCCATCTGGCCATGACTCAGTCCCCTATTAAAACATCCGGCTATCCAGAATCCAAAAAAAAACATCATTATGATGAGTATTTTGGTGTAAAAGTTTCTGACCCTTACCAATGGTTGGAGGACCAAGACAGCGACGACACACGAGACTGGGTAAAGCGACAAAGCAATTTCACCAGCGATTATCTATCGACCCTCCCAAACCGAGAACTTATTAAAAAAAGACTCACTGATACTTGGGATTACGAGAAACTGGGTGTCCCATTTTTAAAGAATAACCGCCTGTTTTTCTTTAAAAATTCAGGACTTCAAAATCAAAACGTTCTTTTTTTCAAAGAACCCAATACCGAGCAAGAAATCGAACTCATAGATCCTAATAAATTTTCAAAGGATGGGACCGTGGCCCTTTCGAATATCGCAGTGAGTCATGATGGAAAATACATTGCTTATTCAATATCAAAAAGCGGGTCCGACTGGAAAGAGTGGAAAATAAGAGAGATAACTACACAAAAGGATCTTGATGATCACTTGAAATGGTCAAAGTTTTCCGGAGCAAGCTGGAATCACGACAATACTGGATTTTATTATTCTCGATATGACGCCCCAAAAAAAGGAGAAGAATTTGAACAACTGAATTATTATCAAAAATTATATTTTCATGAAATCGGAACTAATCAAAGTGAGGACGTCCTGGTTTATGAAAGAAAGGACAAGAAAAACTGGGGGTTTGCAGGATTCGAATCTCTCGACGGGCAATACCTAATCATATCTATTTCTGAAGGCACTGATTCTAAAAATAGATTGTTTTTCAAGGAATTAGGATCAGCTGAATCTCATGTAGTAGAACTGCTCCACGATTTTGATGCTGAATATGCGTTTTTGGGAAACAATGAGAGCAAGTTTTGGTTCAGAACAGATCTCAATGCCCCAAAAGGACGTGTCATTGAAATTGATGTAAAAACTCCAGAGCGAAGGAACTGGCGGGAGTTAATTGGGGAAAAGGAATCGACTCTCAGAGGCGTCAGTGTCATAGGAGGGAGATTTATTTGTCATTATTTAAAGGACGCGAAAAGTGAAATTCGCATTCATTATCTGGATGGCTCACACGAGAGAGACATTGAACTACCTGGTATTGGATCTGTTTCTGGACTCAGTGGTGAACCGGATCAAACATCGACTTATTTTCGATTCACCAGCTTCAATACTCCAGGAACCGTATACAAACTAAATATCCCCTCGGGCGAGACGGCTAAACACTCGTCTCCCAAACTCAAATTTAATCCAGACGATTACATTACTCGACAAATCTTTTTTCATAGCAAAGACAACACACGAGTTCCAATGTTCATTACACATAGAAAGGATCTGGATACGTCAAAACCTAACCCAACATATCTGTACGGTTATGGCGGGTTTTCCATAAGTCTTCTTCCAAGATTCTCAGTGAGTAATATCATTTGGATGGATATGGGTGGCATTTACGTCCAACCTAATTTAAGGGGTGGCGGTGAGTATGGCGAAGAGTGGCACAAAGCAGGGACCAAACTTAAAAAACAAAATGTATTCGATGATTTCCTTGCAGCTGCTGACTATCTTATCGAACAAAAACTGACTACACCCAATCTTTTAGCTATTGGCGGTGGTAGTAATGGAGGTTTGCTTGTTGGTGCCTGCTCAAATCAGAGACCTGATTTATTTAAAGTAGCTCTCCCGGCAGTTGGGGTCATGGATATGCTCAGATTCCAAATGTTTACAATTGGATGGGCTTGGACATCAGACTACGGTTCCTCTGAGAATTCTGAAGAGGAATTCAAAGCACTATACGCATACTCTCCCTACCATAATATTACAAAGGGCACAAATTACCCCTCGACGCTGATCATAACAGCAGACCATGATGACAGGGTCGTTCCAGCTCATAGCTTCAAATACGCTGCTCGACTTCAAGAATACCATTCAGGTGATAATCCAGTCCTCATTCGAATTGAGACCAAGGCTGGCCACGGCGCAGGAAAACCGACAGAAAAAATTATCGAGGAAATCTCTGACAAATGGGCATTTGTATTCGATGAAATGAAAGTGACACCACAGCTCAGATAAATTAAATTCTACCTAATCGAAAATAAAAATGCCCAGGATTATCCTGGGCACTTTTGCTTTAAAAATAAGGAAGCTATTTTTAGTAGTCGGCTTGGGCGCCTTTTGTTGTGCGCTTCTTCATCCAAGGCATCATTCCTCGGAGCCGTTTTCCAACTTTTTCGATGTCGTGTTTTTCACCGTCTTTGAGGAGCTGTTTGTAGTTTGGATACCCTGATTCGTATTCCTTAATCCACTGTTTGGCAAACTTTCCGGATTGAATATCTTTCAAAGCCTTTTCCATCCTTTTCTTGACGGATTTATCAATGATTTTTGGACCAACCAAAACATCGCCCCATTTTGCAGTCTCCGAAATTGAGAATCTCATTCCGCCGATACCGGATTCATTAATTAGGTCAACGATCAGTTTTAATTCATGAAGACATTCGAAATAGGCCATTTCGGGCTGATAGCCGGCTTCAACCAATACTTCATATCCAGCTTGTATAAGTGCGGAAGTTCCACCACAAAGAACAGTCTGTTCACCAAATAAGTCGGTTTCAGTTTCTTCACGAAAGTCGGTTTGAAGAACTCCAGCGCGAGTTCCGCCAATGCCCTTAGCCCAAGCTAGAGCTGTCTTTCTCGCCTTGCGAGATGGGTTCTGATGAACCGCAATGAGGGACGGCACTCCCTTGCCCTCCAAGTATTGGCGGCGAACGATGTGACCAGGTCCCTTTGGTGCCACCAGAATGACATCGACATCAGCTGGTGGAACAATTGCCTTAAAGTGAATGGAGAAGCCATGGGAAAATAGAAGAGTTTTTCCTTTTGAGAGATTAGGCTCGATATCATTTTTATAAACAGAGGCTTGTTTGGTATCAGGAAGAGCCACCATGATGACATCTGCGCTTGCTACCGCTTGACCTGTTTCAAGGACCTTGAATCCGTGCTTTTCAGCAACTTCTTTGGATTTACTTCCCTTGTAGAGTCCAATTATGACCTTGCAACCACTCTCTTTTAGGTTAAGAGCATGTGCATGTCCCTGAGATCCGAATCCAAGCACGGCAAGGGTTTTCCCCTTGAATATGGATAGATCAGCATCTTTATCTTTGAATACTTTTGCTGGCATAATCTGAGTTAATTAATTGATGAAATTCTAGTTAATTGATGGCGTTACTCTTCAATAGGCTCGATACGAGGGAGCGCAATTTTACCGGTCCTATTTATTTTTTGGATACCGAAAGATTCCATGAGAAGAATAAATTTGTGAATTTTGTCTTCGCTGCCCGTTAGCTCTATGGTCAGGCAATTATGGTGTAGGTCGACGATCTTGGCCCGAAAAACATCGGCAATCTGCATTATTTCCGCGCGATTTTCGGAAGTATTTCGAACCTGAATTAATACAAGTTCACGGTTGATCGATTCGCCATCTCGATAATGATGTATTTCCCTGACATTAACGAGCTTATCTAGTTGCTTTACTATTTGCTCAAGTGTTGCCTCGTCACCGGAGGTCACGATTGTCATCCGCGACAACTCGGGTACATGGGTTGGAGCAACATTGAGGCTGGTGATATTAAATCCCCTTCCACTGAAGAGTCCCGCGATTCGAGTTAGGACTCCAAATTTGTTTTCAACCAGAACTGATATTGTGTGTCTCATTTAAAAATTAGTATTTTTTGCCAGAGGAGCTTTCAAATTTCGGACAATACAAGTCGGCAAAATTGAAACAAATGGCTCATATTCCAACAAACAGAATGGGAAGCTAACAATCTGAATCAAATCCGGTCAACTTTTTTCAGGGCAATTTGGTAAAGTTATCCATTTTTCTCGGTCGACTTCGAGTATTTTCCGTCACCCCCGCTAAACAAATTACAATTCAGATTCTAAATGCTAAAACGGAATTCTTAAACAAGTATCCGAAACGAACATCGAAAAGGATTTAAAAAAAACTTACACCCCGCTCAAATTGCCAGTACTGCCGGCAAAGGATTCTGTCTCCACTCCTAGTTTTTGCAGCATGGAAACAAAGAGATTGGAGAGGGGTAGATCTTCGTGATCTGCTCTTTGGGTCCATGGCTCAGGATCCCCTGGCTTCCATCCACCACGATAAGCTTTTCCTTCGGTATTATTCAAATACTGTCCATGCTTAAAGCCCATATTTCGGCCACCAGCCAAAATCAATGGGTAGTTTCTTGAAAGATGGAAAGCACTGGATGCCGAGCCGAAAAGAAGTGAGGTATTATCTAATAGTGAGCCATCCCCAGATGGGTCCGGGCATTCCTTGAGCCGGATAATAAACCTCGCGAATTCTTCATGAAGAAATTTGCAATAGATACTGAAATTTTTCCACCCATCAGGATTTTTTGTTTCGTGAGATAGTTGGTGTGCCGCTGGGAAACCGACGGCTCGGGATAAACGATCACTGATCCCAACGGCATTCTCTCGGCCTATTTGATAGGTAGCAACTCGGGTTGAGTCCGTTTTAAATGCCAGAAAAATTAATTCAAACATGGTTCGCAGATAAGACCGTGGAGCATCGGGTGTGACATCGAGATTTAGGTAATCTGAATTAACCGATGGTAATGGTTGATTTATCCATTCTTTGGCTTTTTGAGCCCGGACCTCAGCTTCGCGAACCGATTGTAAATACTCATCCAAACTCCTTTGGTCGAGAGATGAAAGCCTCTTCCGCAATCTCTTGGCATCCAACAGAAGATCGTCTAGTGCACTTTGACTGAATGCCAGTCGACGTGCTGCATCTGCATCATTTTTGACGAAAAGCATATCAAAGATTTTCTTCGGCCGATGTTCTGCTGGTAAGGGTCTGCCTTGTTTGTTGAAAGACATGGTGTGCGAGCCTCTCGCAGTACCGGTACCACCATCAGTCGACATAACCAAGGATGCAAACCTGGTTTGATCACCAATTATGTTGGCAAATTTTTGATCTAAAGAAATAGAGTTATGGTAATCCATATCGCCAGAACCAGTAGAAGCTCCCGTAAGAAATTGGTCCGCATTATTATGACCATGAACGTTTCTACCTGCTGGATGCGAAAGACCCGACAATATTGTCAGATCCTCACGAACGGATTCGAATGGCTCCATGCATTTGGTAAAAGTAAAATCTCTACCTCCACCGTGAGGAAACCATGCCCAATTTTTGAATGCAGGATCATCCGGCCTTGGCATCGGGACACCATCCGGAAAATAAAAGCACCCCAATCTATTCGCTGGCTTCCGCTTGACTGTGGAAGCAGATAAATTGGGTATAGACAAAGATTCAAAAATTGGCAGGGCTAGCGCCCAGCTCGTACCGAGAAGAAACCGACGCCTATCTATATTTTTGAGACTCATATTATTTACTTTCTATTTCGATAGAAACAAATCACTGACCACTAAGTTTTCGATTACAGAAACCAAACCATCTCCGCTCATACGAACCTTTGCCGCAATTTCCTCCACTTGAGAAAGGTCGGCAATCGTTAGCGGACGTCCTAAAGAAAAAGAACTCACTTTATGGACAAAAGCTAATACAAATTGGTCTTGTCGATTCAATAAAAGGAACTGTTTTAAACCGTATACCCCATCTAAAACAGTTTCATTATACAAGCGACTTGATGCATCAACCGGGTTGCCTTTTTCTTCATCCCGCCAAAGACCATTGGCATCGTAGTTCTCAAGTGCAATTCCCCACGGATCGATTTTTTGGTGACATGACAAACAAGCAGCATGATTCCTGTGATCAGCGATACGTTCTTTTAAAGTCATTTTTGCTATTTCGGGATCGGCAATATCAATTTCAGGTACGGCAGGTGGTGGTGGTGGTGGTGGATCATTAAGAATACTTTCCAACATCCATATGCCCCTTTTAAGAGGATTAGATTCCCCTCCACTTGAATTCATGGCAAGGAGTCCAGCTTGTGTCAGTAAACCGCCTCTTTGAAATTTATTACCTAATTGTATTCTTCGAAAATGATTTCCAAAGACATTTTTGTATCCGTAATGATGAGCCAATGGCTCATTTATAACCGCAAAATCGGAATGTATGAAATTCAGTATGCTTTCGTTACGGTTCAAAATTTCCCTAAAAAACTCGATGGGTTCTTGTTGCATAGAATGCTTAACCATAGGGTTGATGCCAACTCCCGGTTTAAGCAAATCGAGCAACTGCATATCTAGCCATTGGTGGACGAACTGTTTGGAAAACCGATCTGAACGAGAATCGGCCAACATCCTTTTTACTTGTTGAATGAGGACATTTTCATCTTTCAGCCAACCTTTTTTAGCCAAATCAAGTAATGGCTTATCAGGAATACTGCACCACAAGAAAATCGCTAGGCGCGATGCGATCTCGTAATTCGAAAGATTACGGACATTTTCACTCACTACAGATTTTGAATGACTGTCATCATTTGTTAGATAAAGAAA
>CBFHOE010000001.1:606180-608797 GCA_965657355.1 Limisphaerales bacterium
AAGTTCGGCGACGATAAAACGGTGGTAAGAACTTCTATTATGGCTTCTTCAAAAGTATCACATGAAGGGCGGATAAGTTTAAATAGGCTTAATTTCTGGCTCACTTCACCCGGGGTAATGGGCCTTCTCCATGCCCTTGGCATGAAGGAAAAGAATATTTCTTTAGCATAAGAGGTCTCATTATTTCTATTGGGGCTATTAATAAAAATTCTTTCATGAGATTCGGGAGGCCATTTATCATAAACTGGTGTGGCTATTTCTACGTAGTAGATCTGAATACCTGGACCCGTTGACGCCGAGCTATTAACAATTCTTATGTGCTCAGAAGGGCTTGGCATAGACCCTAGTTTTGAAATCCCTCTAACGGAATTTCTTGGATAAATATCTCCAAGAGGTATGTCCCATTGATATGTTTTTATTTCATCTGGACCATTAGTGATTAAAAAATCTTCCTCACTGACTTTCAGAAGAGCTCGCCCTTCGTTACTTGCTTGCCATCCGAATTCTAATGCCATACTCGGTTTCTTACTCTGAAGTGATTCAGTGGCTGAGGCTCTAACCTTCACTCTAAGGACACCTTGATCTGGGAGTTTATCACCCAATTCTATAACCATTTTAGAATTTCTCCCTGATGGAAGAATGGCGACTTTTTTGAAAGGACCCGGATCATCAGGCTTGGACAGCGAGGGCTCTGAAGCGTATTTCGCATTGTAATAACTCCAATTGTGCGGTACTCGACGCTCTGTTTTGAGGTCTTTGAAATGAGTTCCGCGGCGAGGTTTTCTAAATTCACTATCAAGCTTTGCAAGTTCATCTTTTAGTATTTGAGGATTATCTTGATATGCACTTCTTGCTTCCTGCATTTTTGCCTCTTGCTTTTCCCATTCCTTTTGACTTCTTTTTTCCATGGAGATGCCCCAATAAAAAACCGGAGGCTTCTGCGCTGGCTTCGTAGCTCGAGTTAAAGCACTTCTTGCTATTTTTCTGTACATCTCAAGTTGAGATACCGACATCTTTAAAACTTCTGAGCTATTTTTAAAACCATCTTTGGATTGAGCTTCGGGAGGAAGGTCTCTCGCAAATTGCCTATTGAGACCAAGGAGATCTTGCAGCGCATAGTTATATTCATATCGGGTCATCCTGCGGAAAGACGAATGCTCACTTTTTGCTCGCCTTGCTATCGATGCTTTACGTATTTCACCAGAAAGCCAATCGATGGCAGTCACCCTGTCCTGGTCGTTCAACTCAGACTCCTCAGGAGGAGGCATTTCTCCATTTGTTAAAACAGCTAAAATCTCAACCCACCAATCAACGTCTTTTCCATCAATAATATTCGGATTTAATTTATCGATCCTCAATCGAGCTTTTGATTTTTTAGGACCGTGGCATGGAATACAATGTTGTCTTAAAATGGCGCCGATTTTTAAATCAAAACTTTCAAGGTCTGGGGATGTTTTTATTTCCAGAAATCTAGGCACTGATTTATTGAGGAAGACGGATCGCTGAATACCTTCGACCCTAAGTCTTTCGAGACTTTGTGCATCATAAGCTGCGGTCTTGAGAGGTGCCAATACTATTAGAGGTGCAAGGAACAACCAATAAATCCGTTGGCTGAGTTGGCATACCATTGTTTATTTTTACCAAGACTGCATCATTGTGTCACGTTTTTGTATGGTAAAAATAAAGAGAACTTTGACAAATAAAGTCATGCCTATGACCACTCTTTTCCAGTGGGTGGAAAATGTAAAATCAAAGATTACTTAGTGGCTTGACCGATCTTTGAAGCCTGCGAAGGTCAACAGCATCGTTTTGAATAGCCGTCTGACCAAATTGTTTCCACTTCTTTGGACTGTTCCACTTCCAATACCTGACACTCCCGTCTGCAAAGGAAAGATTAGCCCCTCTAGAGTGGCGGTCAGAAGGAAGGTCGCCCCAGGTAGGTCTCGGTAAGAAACCATCGGGAAAAACCATAAAATGGGAGCCTTGAATAGCATCTTCATCGGTATCTATAAAAACGAAAAACTGTGATGGTTGAGGCCTGGAAATTTGTGATTTTTTTCTATAGTCTGGAATGTCAGTTTTAGTGACGTCGCAATTAATGGAGCCGCTCATGTTGTAGCTTCTATTTCTCTTGGAATCGGGAATGAGCTGCCCGCTTGCAGCTTTAACCCTTGCTTTATCCGAAGGACACCGGTAGATGCCTAGAGTCCTATTGTAATCCCACAACAATCCCGTTTTTATCGAATCTGTGCCTACTTCGGTCTGAGCGTTTCCTCGGCACCACGAATTCAAATCACCAGTTGTGGTTAATCCAGGCCAAAAAAAGACAAAGTTGTTGGGAGGGAGCTCATCGTCGTTGTCAGAGGTATACATTTCCCATGCAAGTGTAAGCTGGTGAAGATTACTTTTGCATTTAACCGACAGCGCTCTTTGTTTAGCCTCATTAAATCCGGTTAACATGAGCGAAGACAAGACAGCTATAATTGCAATAACAACCAACAACTCAACAAGTGAAAACCCTGAGGTTTTCCAAAGACTTATCAAATGCGACTTGTTTTTTCTCTGTTCGAGATCCATTTCAACGTGTGTGCGGGTTTTGCAGGCCACTTATGGAGGA
>CBFHOE010000001.1:608894-611930 GCA_965657355.1 Limisphaerales bacterium
GAGCTGATATGCATGCATAGCCGCGATCACTCTAATCAGCATTTTCAACAGAAGCATTTATAAATGGCTGAATTTCGTCCAAAATAAATTTCTTAGGAATGACACCCGAATCTTGCCAAACGGTTTTTCCATTGTTGAGAAGAACGACTGTTGGAATTGCGGAAATCCCAAATTCTCTCCCAAGAGAAGCATTGTTGTCAATATTCACAGTACCTACAGTAACCTCCCCCTTCTTCTCGGCAGCAATTTCTGCGATTGTCGGACCAAAAACCCTGCATGGCCCACACCACGGAGCCCAGAAATCCAACAATACTAAACCACTTTCGGGGCCGGCTAACCCAGCAAAATTGTCATCTACAACCGTGACTATATTGGGATCATCTTCAATCCCATTGTAGGATGGCGAGGCAAACATACCCCAACGATTCACGAACATCAGAAACAAAATAACCAGCCCAATAGAGATGAAATACTTAACGAAGCTACTTTCTTTTGAATTTGACATATCCTTTAATGAAACCCTGAATTCGTAAAATTTCAAGCCATAGGGCTCATAATTGTTTGTTAATTAAAAACCTATCCTTTGGTTTTATAAAAATATAGAAGGCATGAATTTTGGTAATCCAAAGAATTAAGAAATATGCTCCTCGAGAGCATCTAGTTGAATGCCGGACATATTCTTGTCAGTCTCTTTTTCTTTGGTTCTGGAAAGTCGCTTAAACTCTGTTTTTTGTGATGGTATGAGTTTTTCTAATTTTTCCTTAACTTTTGAGATTTCATCGACATCTTGTTTTTCTGAAACGATGACCTCGTTGTAGACAATACCTTCCGAGGAGCTTTGGATACATTTAGGAACGATTTCATCGAGGCCTTTAACGAAGTCAGCAAGGACACCGTCTTTTTCAAAACATTTCATGAGCGCCATTCTAATTAATGGACTTCCTTCAGCTATGAGGGTTCGGTATTCAATCTGTTTCTTAACCTCACACGATGCACTAGAGCTTGATTGCGAGCGTTTATTTTCATCGGAACCTGCCTGTTCACCAAAGTTCACCTCCAAACCCAAAGAGCTATCGGGGTTGAAGATCTTGGGCTCCTCTTCCTTGACATCGCGAGCCTGCGGTGTCGTTACCGCGTTGGAATGTGACTCAATCTTAGTAAAAACATCCTCCAACATTGTCCCTTCGCCGCCAGAACCGGAAGAAGGAATCCCTTCAGGAATCATGACCCAAAACAAAGACCCTTGACCCGTCGATTTTGCGCCAATCTGTCCACCAAGGCGTTGAGTCAGAGCTTTGCAAAGGGCTAACCCCAAACCAAGGCCTCCATGCCTTCTTGAATGGGCCCCATCCGCCTGAGAAAAAGGTTGAAATAATTCCTCAATTTTTTCTTGGTCAAATCCACATCCGGAGTCAGAAACCTCGAATAGTAATGTCTTGGAGGAATCGTTCGTTGAATCGGTATGAGAAACTTGAATTCTCACTCCTCCTTTTGTGGTGAATTTGAGAGCATTTTCTGTTAGATTGAGTATAATAGACCTGCAAGATTGGAAATCGCTCTGCCATGTGGTTGGGGCATTTTTACCAATGTCAAAGTCCAGGGTTAGTTGCTTGGCTTCACTCAGGGATTCCATCGAATCCTTGATATCCAAAAGCAGATTTTCAATCGAAAATTCAACACTCTTTAGATCTACTCCATCGCCAGCTATCTGCGTAAAGCTTAATATCCTGTCTACCATATTGGTCATGGTTTCTGAGCTGTTTCTGACGGCCAGTAAAGTTGCTTGGTCTTCCGGATCATCAAGAACAGGCTCCAACACCTGACACGAACCAATGATGCCATTTAAAGGTGTCCTGAGTTCATGGCTCAAGGTCGCAAGAAATTGCGATTTAGCTCTACTTCCAGCCTCTGCCAATTCTTTAGCCACCACCAAGTCTTCAAGCATCTTGGTATTGTCTAACCAAAGCGAAAACCTCGAGCCTACAGCTAACAAAAAATCTATGTCTTGGTTGCTGTAATGGCTGAAGTCTTTGTCCTGTGCCATGATAAACCCTTGTTGACCATGGGAAAGATCCAAAGGGATAGCTGCAAAGGCTCTTTTGGCCACTCCAAGTTTTCTTGGTGCCTGTTTGACAGTCGAATGGTTCCCACAAATTTTCTCAGCCAGTTCCCTATAATGACGGTTTTGTTCGGAAGACCAGACTTCCGGTTTTAATTTACCATCTATGGCGGCGAAAACCTGCCATGCTCCATTTTTATCAGGCCGTATGCCGAAAAAGACTCCGCTTCTGGCAGGTAGCAAGTCATTTATATATTTCAGGATAAAGCCCGAGGTTGTTTGGATGTCCTGATTGTTATCAAGAATTGAAGACCACTCTGCTAGGGCTTTTTGCCTATTAAATTGTTTCACTAGGGCTTTATTTTTGGCAACAATGGACTGCTCTGCAGATTTTCTAGCTGTGATATTTCTGAGAGCAGTTGCTACTGTATCCCCATCTTTGGTTTGGATTGTTTTACTCAAAGCCTCCAAATAGAGGGTTTGCCCGTTACGATCTATTGATTCTATCTCAATGGCCTCATTGTGGCTGGTAAGAATAATATTAAATAATTCACTATTCCCTTCCTGATTGAGTAATTTAAGAATGCTTTGATTATGAATTTCCTCTTTAGATACTTTAAAAATTTCAAGTAATGCAGGGTTGCAATCATAAATATATCCCGATTGGTGAAGGACAATTCCTTCGAAAGAACCTTCGTATATTTTTTGAAATCTGAGGGTTGATTCCTCCGCAGAGCTCACTGCTGCCTGCAATTCTTCTCTGTGATCAGCCCAAGCAAAGGTCTTATCAACTTGTTCCTTAAACTCATGAACTCTGGATTTACAATACACCGCACTAATAAAAAGAACTGCGAAAGATTGAAATAACAAAGGTCTATTTTCGGGAAGAAAATACCATTCACCCAAAGAAATCCAGGCGATTCCGAATAACCCAAGAATATTTAATCCATACCAATGCCAAAAATAAAACGAATGAC
>CBFHOE010000001.1:612026-618643 GCA_965657355.1 Limisphaerales bacterium
GACCAACAAGGAATGCCAAACCAGTAAGACAAAAGGCTACAATGACAGCACTTTCTCCTGTTCCCCCATAAACCCATCCGATAGTAAAAGCTGTTACCAAAAATAAAATTGAGCTCCAAGCATGGTAAATGCTGACAAGACCAGGTTTTGCACTGTCTTTTGTTAAATTTCGCATCATAGCGATCACAAGGATCGGAATACCAAGCATCAAGAGGCGTTCAGGGTCTATTGGCCTTATGAATAAGACCTCATAAATAAAAAGAAGTGCGATCTGAAAGCCCACATATAGGACAAGCACTCTGGAATTATGAGCAGTCCAGCCTCCAGCCCCACTAAAATCCAGCCTGTTTTTCTTTGATTCAGCTAAATATTTACTATCCGGCCTCTCGCTTGATTTATTTTTCAATGTATTTCGCATCGACAGGGATTTTTAGTATAATTTAACATGCATCCCAACTTTTAGACTTACGGAAATCAGGCCATTCAATTAGGCAACTATCTTTTGAGGGCTGCGTATTGATGTAAACGCCCAGATCCAACACCTTACGCTTAGCTCGGAAAATGAAAATGGTTTAGAAACAATATCATTTGCCCCACATTCCTTTGCCTTTTGTTTTATTTCTTTAATATTGTTTCCCGTGACAAAAATAACAGGCGTTTGTGAATTAAAATTTGATTCTCTTATTTTTTCACACAATTGATAACCATTCAGTTCTGGCATCTCAACGTCCAGCAACATCACGTCCCAGCTTTCTAAATCGAACAAGCTTAGGGAGGAATAGGAATCATTTTGGGTAGATATTACAAAACCATGAGTCTCTAGCGCCACGCCAGTGGCTCGCAATGACAATGGCTCGTCATCAATAATCAAAACCCTAAACTGCCTATCTTTTCCGAAATCCAAGGGCGATGGCTCCTTCCCACTCACTTCGCACAGATAATCGAGCACAAATGCGACAAAGCGAAGGGACTCTGGACCTAATGAGCTGGGCTTTTTAACTAATTCATCCATCTTTATTGAAAATGGAGAACACACTAATTGAAGTTCTTTATGCCCCAACTGAGTTACTGCCAGGGATAACTCTTTGGACTTATGTGAAAGGGAATCCAGAGCCGAAACACGGGTGGAGTAATCACCGGATTCCATTAGCGATTTAAAAAATTTTCTTAAGTCGCCAACGAAGTTCCACACCTCTTCCCATAATTCATATTTTTGCACTGGCACTTTCTACGCTAACATAACGGCCCATATTTTTCAGGCAAACATCAACTGATTGTTTAGAAAGAAACTTCCGACTTTGGCAATCTCTTCATCAAGTGATTGAAATAGCTGATCTTGATAGGGAACTTCTTTATTTTTACAAAGAACTTCCATCTCCCTCAAAAGTTTTTCTACTCCAACAACGCCACAAGTCGCACTGGCACCGGCAAAATTGTGACAAATTCGTCTCGCTTTTTCGTAATCAGAAATCTTTAGAGCAGCCCTTAATTGAACAACTCGCTGAGAGGCATCCTTTAGATACTGGCTAGCAATATCTCGCATGATTTCTTGGTCTTTTCCTGATATTTCCTCAAGATGAACAATGTCCACGACATTGGAGTCTCGATCGTAATCATTACCATATTTTTGGTAAGAGGAGTCGGAATTCTCAAGCATGTCTGAGTTTTCAATTCCTATATCGAAATTGTCGAAGTGATCCTCAAATTGTTTTTCTAGCGACCCGTCGTTAGTCATATTTCGATTCTGATTATCCGTTTGGTTTTCCTTTTTCTTAGCCCGGTCGTGGATAAGCTGCGACGCAGGAGTCGGGACATTGCGGACTAGATTTTGAATTGTTTTTTTCAGTGTATTACTTCTAATCGGCTTCGAAAGATATTCGTCCATGCCAGCATTCAAACAGTTGGCTCTATCTTCAGCCATAACGTTAGCTGTCATAGCCACAATCTTAGATGGCTTACTTCCCTGGATCATCTCTTGATCTCTAATCTGACGCGTAGCATCGAGCCCATCAACGACAGGCATTTGCACATCCATTAAGATGAAATCAAAGTGTTGCTCGGCTGACATATCTATAGCCTCCTGGCCATTCTCCGCCGTGTGATAATGATTATAACCAAGTTGTTTTACTAATTGACCAGCCACACGTAAATTAATGTGGTTGTCATCCACAAGTAGAATATTAAGTGGCAATTTTTCAGCCAGAGTGGACTCGGATTCTATGGCAGAATTATTTTTAGCAGATGAAAGTTTACCATGTTGTTTCAAAGACTGATCGGGACTCTCATTTTTATTCATTTTAGTTGTGCCGGCAGAAATACTGGACCCACCCTCAGTCTCTTGTTGTAACGCCCTCTGAACCACAGAATATTTCAGTGGTCGAGGAACAAGCGAAACAGAATTGTTTTCATGCTCCCGAGCCGTATCCCAAAATCTTTGGTAGGGCAAAGACGCAATAATTTTCGTTTTGAATCTACTAGCTTTAATGAAATCAGATAATTCTTTCAGCGTTTGATCTAGGTGGCCAGATTGATCTGAGCTATGGACAAATATAAAATCATTTTGAGTTGCTGAAGTCTTTATTATCGAAACGAGGTCAGCTATGTTGTCTCTTTGATCAACATGCATCCCCCATTTTCGGAAATACGAAGCAAGAATTTTTCGCTCAGGCTTAAACGTATCGACTAAGAGAATTGATTTCCCTGATAATTCATCACACCTGCCTAAAATATTTTTGGCACTCGTCTCGGAGGTGCTTGCCTGATCGCACCTTGATAAAGGGATCTCAAATTTAAAAGTCGTCCCTTTCCCAAACTCGCTCTCCACCCAAATGTGTCCCCCCATGAGATTTACTAGGCCTTTAGATATCGCGAGTCCAAGACCATAACCACCGTATTTACTTCCTATAAACACATCGGCCTGTCTGAAGTATTCAAAGAGATTATCCAGCTGCTCTTTTTTTATACCTATTCCAGTGTCAGATACGGAAAAAAGAAGTATGTCTTTCCCTTCTTTGAGGCCACTTCTCTCCACAGTCACTGTCACATCGCCTTCGCTTGTAAACTTTATGGCATTCCCTATCAAATTTGTCAGTATTTGCCGAATTCTCTTCTCATCGCCTACAATTAGCTCTTGGACTTCTTCATCGATTTGAAAATTGATGCTGAGGTCTTTCTCTGCGGCCCGGGGTGAGACCGTGTCCAGAGCTTCTTCATAGCATTGTGTTAGGCTTACAGGTTTCTCCAAAAGCTCTAAATTCCCACTTTCAATTTTACCGTAATCGAGAATATCTTCGAGAATAGCCAAGGCTGTCTCACCACTTGACATAATTGTTTCCACAAAAGCTTTTTGTTCAATTCTCAAGTCGCTATTCGTTAGAAAATTTGTCATTCCTATCACCCCACTGATCGGGGTTCGAATATCGTGGCTCATATTGACTAAAAACTTTGTTTTTGCCGCATTAGAAATTTCAGCGCTTTTGGCTCTTTCTTCGAGGGTTCTCTTTTCTCTCCTGAGATGATCTATTTTGCTTGCTTGAAAGAGGAAGCTATAAATTTGATATTTTAAATCATTAAGGTCAAAAGGTGTTTCAATACAGTCATCGACACCAGCCCTGAGCCATGCAGCTTTCTCATCATCTCTTTCCCTTTTTGCTACGCCGTATATTGGAGCAAACATTGTGGCGTCTGTATTTCTTAGGTCTTTAACAAGACCGAAAAGAGCGTCTTTGCTCTCACCATCCAGAATAACCATGTGCGGGCGGAAGCTGGCTACTTCAGTGCGCACCTGATCACAAGTTTCGACAGACTTACAGTCTGCATTAAAATGCAGGCAAACCTTTTCGAGCCTGGATTTTGCAACCGGCTCTGGTTCGAGTATTAAAACTCTGACTCCCGAGATCTTCATTCATAACTTTAATCGTCCAAAATTAAATAAAATTTATGGACAAATAGCCAAAAAGTGGTCGATAGAGTCCAATAATTAACTCAAATGGGGACACATTGGGTCAATTTATCACATAAACCAACAGATTTACTAGCCTACGAAGGCTTCCCTGCATCAGCTAAAAGTGTAGAAAAACTTGGCATTTGACTTTCAGTGGCCACGACGTCTATCGATATCTTCTCAAACCCAACGTCATTCAACAATCTGTGAATCTCTGCCTCAGAAAAGCCTAACCACTTGTCACCAAATAATGACTTCGCATCTTCAAAATCATGATTTAAAAGATCTAAAATTAAAACTCGGCCTCCCGGGCGGAGTATTCGCCAGGCTTCATAAACTGCTTTTTCTGGGTTTGATGCATGGTGAAGGCTTTGACTCAGGAGTGCAATGTCAACGGAATGGTCAATAAGAGGAACATTTTCAATACCTCCTTGGATGAACTTTAAGTTGTCGATCCCCTTTTCATTAACTTTTTCTGTCCCAAACTCTATAATTTCTTCCGAATTATCTATGGCGTAGACCGTTTTACATTTGTGGGCCAGCAGCTCACTTAGCAAACCTTCTCCAGATCCTAAATCCGCAATTTCTAACGGTGGAAGAAGTTTTAGTAAAACTTTTCCAAAAGCCTCCCAAGAGCGCCCTGGTCCATAGACTCTGTCAAATCTCCCGGCTGTTTCGTGGAAATAAGCTTCCGCCTTATTTTCACGCCTTTCTATGAGCCTCATCAAGTTAATTTCGTCGTCTGAAATCTCAGGTATTTCGTCAACCCCCTCGCCGACCCTTTGGACCACCATCTCGATGCACTTTTCGCCAATAGCTGCGATGCTGTAATATGATCTCTTCCCTTTTCTCCTGAATTTCACTAATCCGGAATCCTGTAAATTGCCGAGATGTGTGGAAATTCGCGATTGAGCCAGTTTTGTGACCTCTTGAATCTCCGCGACGGAGAGCTCACCTTCTCTTAGTAAAACCATCAGCCGAAGACGAGTCGGGTCCGAGAGCGATCTGAGGGCTTTGATTATCGATGACATCAGCTTAAAACACTCTAAATTTATAATGCACCAACACCAAAAGACATAATAATTCAATCATTGACGAGAAAAATTTATTTCATATCATCAAATCACGATACGTCGATATATATATTCAATTTTATCAAATTTTTTAAAACATGAGCGATAATTATATTTTTTCATCGGAATCAGTAGGTGAAGGTCACCCGGATAAAGTAAGCGACACCATATCTGACGCAATATTGGACGCTTGTTTGTCAGGAGATCCAGCTAGTCGAGTAGCCTGTGAAACATTAGTTAAAAGTAATGTCGTGTGCGTTGGGGGGGAGATAACGACTCAATCGAATTTCGATTATAATGAAATAATTAGAAAAGCTATTCGAGGAATCGGATACGTGAATGACGACGATGTATTTCATGCAGACAAGGTTTTCATCAATAATTATTTGACCCAACAAAGCCCTGATATCGGCCAGGGCGTCGACGCAAGAGCGGCTGAAGGAAAGGATACTGCCGAGCAAGGAGCAGGTGACCAAGGTATTATGTTTGGATACGCCTGCGATGAAACACCGGAACTCATGCCAGCACCCATTATGTATGCACATCGACTGGGACGATCGCTAACCGAAATTCGCAAATCTGGTGGCGCGCCTTGGCTGAGACCCGATGCGAAGAGCCAAGTGTCAGTCGTTTATGAAAATGGGAAACCGAAATCAATTAAGAATGTTGTTATTTCTACTCAGCACACAGCTGATGTCTCGCACTCTGAAATTAAAGATTTCATTATTGAGAATGTTGTGAAGAAAGTTATTCCCCAGGAAATGATCAACAACGATACCGAATACCTGATTAACCCAACCGGTCGGTTCGTCATCGGTGGTCCAGAAGGGGACTCCGGTCTGACAGGAAGAAAAATAATTGTAGATACATACGGTGGAATGGGTCGGCACGGTGGAGGAGCTTTTTCAGGAAAGGACCCTTCTAAAGTAGACAGAAGCGCAGCTTACATGGGCCGTTATGTAGCCAAAAACATTGTGGCGGCAGGTTTGGCAACTAAGTGCGAGATACAATTTGCTTATGCTATTGGATACCCGCATCCCGTATCTGTTCATGTCGACACATATGGAACAGGTAGTGTAGACGATGCAAAAATATGCCAAGCCGTGCAAAAGGTTTTCGATTTTAGACCTGCTGAAATCATCAAACAACTCAATCTCCTCCGCCCCATATTTTCCAAATCTACTAACTATGGTCATTTTGGCAAAACAGACGACTTAGACGCGATTACATGGGAAAAGACAGACAAGGTGGAAGCCCTTAAATCCGCACTCTGATAAAAAATCAATACCAACAAAAAATATATTAAATTTAAAAGCAAAAATAATTATTTATGGAAGACTTCAAAGTAAAAGACATTTCACAAGCTGAATGGGGACGCAAAGAAATCGTCGTTGCCGAGCATGAAATGCCCGGCCTCATGGCTCTCAGGAAAGAATTTGGCCAATCCAAACCACTGAAAGGAGCTAAGATAGCTGGCTGCCTTCACATGACGATCCAAACAGCAGTTTTGATCGAAACACTTATTGAATTAGGTGCGGAAGTTCGTTGGTCCAGTTGTAATATTTTTTCTACCCAGGACCACGCTGCTGCCGCCATGGCAG
>CBFHOE010000001.1:618743-632959 GCA_965657355.1 Limisphaerales bacterium
GAAAAATATTCCAGTATTTGCCTGGAAAGGAATGTCAGAGGAGGAATTCTTATGGTGTATTGAGCAAACCATCAAATGGCCTGATGGTTCATACCTCAACATGATCCTTGACGATGGCGGCGATTTAACTGCGATGTGTCATGACCAATTCCCCGATTCTCTTGAGGGCATTTTTGGTCTTTCGGAGGAAACAACAACCGGGGTGCACCGCTTAGCTCAAATGGTAAAGCAAGGCACTTTGAAAGTTCCAGCGATCAACGTGAACGACTCATGTACGAAATCGAAATTTGATAACCTTTACGGTTGCCGTGAATCATTTCTTGACGCAGTCAAAAGAGCAACTGATGTCATGGTGGCTGGAAAAGTCGTCGTGGTAAGTGGATATGGGGATGTTGGTAAAGGATGTGTTCAGGCGGCCAAAGGTTTGGGAGCTCGTGTCGTTGTCACCGAAATCGACCCTATCAACGCACTTCAAGCAGCCATGGAAGGATTCAAGGTTGATACCATGGAAGAAGCAGCACAATACGGGGATATCTTCGTGACAACCACCGGTAATGTCGATGTCATCACCCGGAAACATATGGATGCCATGAAGCACCAAGCCATCGTATGCAATATAGGGCACTTTGATTCCGAAGTTCAGGTCTCCTCTGTTTTCAATGACCCAGAAATTAAAAGGGTTGAAATCAAACCTCAAGTCGACCAAGTGATATGGCCTGATGGCAAAGCGCTTACCATTCTAGCTGAGGGCCGTTTGGTAAACTTAGGCTGTGCTACTGGCCACCCGAGTTTTGTCATGAGCACCTCATTTACAAACCAGGTCCTTGCGCAAATAGAGTTGTGGGAAAATAGAGATTCAGACAAATACAAAAACGAGCTTTATATTCTTCCTAAGAAACTAGATGAAAAAGTGGCCTTCCTACATCTTGGCCAGCTCGGAGCAAAACTAACCAAGCTTACTCCAGAGCAAGCAGAATATATCGGGGTGCCAGCTGATGGCCCATACAAGCCAGACCATTACAGGTATTAAGCATCATCCCCATTTTAAATAAATCAGAAGCACCGCTCATACGGTGCTTTTTTATTACCCTGATTAAGGTCCGATCAAAGCACTTTAATTTCCGATCGCCTTTTTAGCGTGGGCTGTTTGTTTGGAATACAAAATTCAAAGTCCCAGGAGCGAAAACCGTTTTAAGCTAATTATTGGAATTCGGTTATTTTTGTGTATGTTATATTTCTTGCCATGAGAATTTTTTTTATATGCTCTTTGCTTGTATTAGCTGCGGCTTTCGCAAAAGCTGAAAAGCCGAATTTCATATTCATTCTCTCGGATGATATTGCCCAAGGGGATATGGGTATTTACGGCCAGAAACTTATAAAGACACCCAACCTAGATCACCTTGCAAGTGAAGGGACCCTGTTCTATCAGGCCTATGCAGGAACGACAGTATGTGCGCCGTGTCGTGCTTCTTTCTACACCGGACTTCACTCTGGCAATAGTCCTGTTCGCGGTAACTTTGAGTGGTTCCCAGAAGGCCAATTCCCCATCGATGATCAAATTGTCACCATAGGCGAAATCGCCAAGAACGCAGGCTATCACACCGCTACTTTCGGAAAATGGGGCATGGGTTTTTTTGACACTGAAGGCAGCCCAATGAAGCAAGGTATGGATCACTTCTTTGGGTATAACTGCCAGCGCCACGCTCACTCCTATTTTCCCACATACCTCTACAGCAACGACCAACCTATCGCCTTACCGGGAAATGACGGTCGAACCGTCGGTAAAACCTATGCCCAGGAAGTCATTCAGCGCGACATGATCCGCTGGGTAAAAAAGCGCGGCAAAGAACCTTTCTTCTTGTTCTACGCTATCACCCTCCCACACGGCCGTCATGAGATAGATGATTTTGGAATCTACGAGGATAAGCCTTGGTCTAATAAAGAGAAGGCGTATGCTGCCCAAGTCACCCGCATTGACTCCGATGTCAAAGAGCTTGTCGACACTTTAAAAGAACTAAAAATCGACAAAAATACTCTAATCATCTTTGGTGGCGACAATGGTTCATCGTTCAACCCCAAAAGCCAGATTGGAAAGCGATTCAATCAAACAATGGACGGGAAGTTGCGTGGTTTTAAAAGGGGTATGTATGAAGGCGCTCTGCGTCAGGCTTCATTTGCCTGGTGGCCTGGAACCGTACCCGCAGGCCGTGTCGCCGAGGAGCCCTGGGCTTATTGGGATTTGATGCCAACCTTTGTTGAAATGACCGGTATTACTCCACCAAAAGGTTACAAAACCGACGGATATTCACTTCTTAACTTCCTGAAAGGAGGAGATGCCCCAAAGCGTGATTTCTTCTACTGGGAGCTCCACGAAAACAGTCATGGTGGCGGAGCTATTCGCGCTGCCCGCTGGGGCAAGTGGAAAGCTGTTATGCCAAGGCCGATGGGTAAAATCGAAATCTACAATTTGGTTAACGATGTCGGAGAAACAAATGACATTGCGGATGAAAATCCCGAGCTGGTTAAAAGAGCTAAAGAAATTTTTTCCAAAGCGCATAAACAACATCCAGTCTGGCCACTCAATCGTACTAGCAAGCTCAAAAAAGAAGCGGGTTCCAGAGCATGGCCAGTCAAGCGCCAGCGAGACAAGGAAGGTTATGTTCCAAAAGGAGCGATACCTTTGGCTGAGTATCTAAAAAAATAGACCAAAAAAATCGCCCATTCTCATAACAGAGTGCAAGCGAATAGGCTCACTAAAGAAGCGAAAACCTTAAAAATAAAATGGAGGCTAATAGTAAGGCAGCGGTCCACGGCATTATTTGAAAAACCTCGCCACTTTATTGCGATTAACTACTTTGGACTTAAACGGCCATACTCATCTTAGCTACGATCCAGAGTTATGGATGAGCGGGCTCGCCTTACCTCAGTGTCTTGTCACTCGAACCTCAATCCAATCGCCATAGTTAAATTTACTACTTCTCATAGGCAATTTTTCTGCCCAGCTCGATTAGTCGCTGAGATCAGTATCTCGTGACCCCGATTGATTGTACATCATTTCGGAACTAGCGAGGGAATAATTGGCTGATCAAAGCGGCGAATTAGGGTTACGTAAGCACAACAAAGAACCCAATAGAAATTGCCTCGCTGAAATCACCACCAAGACGGAGATATCACGTCATGCAACCCGATGCTTGAATGGTGATTAATTAACAACAACCCTGAAAAACAAATACCCAGTCAATTGATCAATATCAATTGAGATAATGTCTGATCCAGATAAATTATTTCGGACTGTTTCCCACTCAGCATTAACAGATTTTAATCCCTCTACCCTGTAAGAAACATTTTCAGTGCCCTGCCAAGTCAACGTGAGTCCTTCCGCATCTGAGTTAAGGGCAACGCCCCCTATTTCTGTTCCGCTTGGAATTGGAGAGACCGGTCCAGAGTTTGGATTTGAACCCACTCGGTATTGCATCACGCGAAGCAACTCGACTTTATTATTCAATGCTGTATAACAAAACCTAACTTCTTGCCCGACTGTGACGGAAACATCGGATGACAGTGTTCTCCAAGTAGCCCCTAAATCATCGCTGATTTCTACATCATATTTCATCCCCGATTGAGGATCCCATTTAAGACAAAGATCATTGTCGACAATGCCGACAGATAAAGAGGCAACTTCCTCAGGTGGTCCAACTGGGGAACCTCCTTCCGTGTATTTCATCACTCTCAGCAATTCAAAAACACCTTCTGTGACCACGTGACAATATTCTGCAATTTCATCTCCGCTGACTGAATAATCGGACTTCACAGTCGTCCATGTTTGGCCAAAATCAGCACTTAATTCTATGTCATATTTAAAGCCAGCTTCGGGTTGCCACTGAAGACATATCTCGTTGTCTTTTGTAACAACAGTGACCTCCGAAACCTCAGTTGGCGGAATACCTGAATTGCCACCCGTCGATTCAAGCACTCTGAAAAAGGAGAGAACCTCTTCATCAACAGGTATACAGAACTCGATAATTTCACCCGTTCCCATAATTCTTGAGCCGAACTGTCTCCAATCACCTAATAAAGTATCTCTGCGTTCAACCAAGTAGGTTCGGTCTACTTTGGTCTGCCATGACAAGCAGACTTCGGAGTCACCTTTAACGCTAATTCCAGAAACTTGTATTGGAACATCGGGGTCACCTGTTGTAGGCGGAGGAAGTTTAGCAACACGGAATAAAACAAAATCAAGATCTTTGTCTTCTAAGCAGTATTTCTCTTTTGTTTCATCCGCAACTATGGTTGTAATGGACTGCCAGTCGTCAGCAGCAACACTTTTCAATCCTTCAAGTCTATATCTGGTTCCTATCTCAGCATCCCATGTTAGGCAGATATCAGTTCCTTCGATTGAAATTTCAGGAGTAATGATCTCAACACCACCACCTGGATCAACGCCTTCCAGGTCAACACGGATAGTGTAATTCCTTTCAGACGCTGGCCTTCTTATATCATCATTTTCCTCTACCGAAATAAACCACTCTCCGGGCGATAATAGAGCCTGCCCTCTGCCATTTGGATCAGGAAGGAGTTCGACTATAGCTTCCCGGTTCGAGTGAAATCTATTGTAGGCTTCATAATCTCGGGTGGCAAATCTGGGTAAAGGGTTTCTCCCTTTTTTAACTGCAAGTATGCCACTGAATTCGGCATCGTAGACATTGACCGTAGCCTTGGTAGCTGTCTCTGGAACGACGATTTTGAAAAAATCACTATCGATTTCCCTTTCTCCGACTAGATGAGTCCCTTCATATGGAATCCCGTTAAACAACTCCGTAATGACTAAGTCTGACGAGACTTCCAAGTCGTAGTCAATAAGCTCTTCCGTAGTATTACGGACTGAGATGTAGAGATGCTCCGTCGGTGGAAATCCAGGAATATAGGATTTTGGGACTTCTATTTGAAATGGGTCCTCTGATCCTGCTCTTAAAGCAAATGATCGATAGCCAGTTTGGCTGAACCATCGGTCAACTTTAAGTTCCAAATTACCAGTTGCATTTAATAATCTAATTGAGTGGGAGTCAGCAAACCCCTCGACTGGAACTCTATAATATTGAGTCTGGTTGGGTTTGATTCCCTGCACTTGAGTAATGCTATCTAAAGCAATACCAGTGACTACATCAGCAACAATCCTATACGGACGACCAGGCTGTTGAGATTCAGAATTGAAAGAAATATACCATTTTTCCTCCTTCTCGAAGTTAAAAGCTTCACCAAAAAAGGTATTAAAGACCCCAGCATCTGCCAGTCTTATTCTTTCCATATTGCTCCCCCGGAAGAATGAGGAAGATTCATATTCAAAATCGGACTGTGTTGGGAAACGAGCGCTTCTAGAAGCAAATATGTCTAAATCTGTGGCACCACCAGTTCTGAGGTTTCTTATCACAAGTTCTACTGTGTTCTCCGGAACCGTGAGTTCTCTTTTGAAAACTTCACCAAGAAAACGGATATCTGCGCTTTCCTCAATACCCGGCTCCATAACGGAGAATGAATCTTTTTTCTCCTCGTAGCGAATGGAGTAGTCTGCAGTTATGGAACCAACATTTCTAACCGTTACAAAATACTCACCTGGTTGGAGTCGCGTTGTCCCGAAAGATTGAGACAGATAGAGTGTCTCAGTTGTTTGACCGGCATTTTTACTTTCAGCATCGTTCTTTCCTGGTGAAGGAAGCCCATCTTTTCTGAGGTAAACATCAACATCCCCAATAATATCAAAGACGCTCAATCTAATAGCTTGAGAATCATCACCTACGGTGAATTTGTAATACTCTTCAAACCCGGGAAGCAAGCCCTGAGACGTCTCAGACACATTAACAGTAAGTTCATTTATTTCGGTGACTTTTTCAGTAACCACAATATCGAATTCTACTGGAGGCAATGTGGCATCCGTCCCTCTATGAATAACTGCTATATACCAAGGACCAGAGTGCATTGGGGCTGGGAGTGAATTGGATCGAATGTCTAGGCGGTCCTCAGCAAGCCCCCCGATTAATGTTTGATAAGCAAAATTCTCGTCAGATGGTAGGCCATTATTCAAAGAATCAACTACCAGAAGGTCCAGATTATCTGGGCCTGTTTTGTTAAATAATTGAATGGTCAGGGCTTCAGCATTTTCAGAAACATCGTATACAAAATATTTTATTGGCTGATCGATAAAACCTTCCCAACCGATTTGATCACTATGTATGACTTTGTTTTCAAGACCTATTAAAGTCGCTTCTTGGCTAGAAGCCCGAATTTTAAAATTAACCGATACATCCGGGTCGGCATTAAAGACGGCTATGTACCAATCACCATTAATTAAAGGAAGTGCATTTCGATCTATCGATATCGTTTTATCATTTTCATCTCCGTCCCCCAAAACATCAAACCTGGTAAAGGACGGAACTGGGGCCCCTCTGACAGCGACCAAATCGAGTGGGCCACTTGCATCGCTTGTCTCTATTGTCAGTGAGGTGGTCGGGCCTGGAGCAGTAAATTTAAAATACCTGAATGAATCTGCCTCTACCGTTTCAATTTCAGTAAATGCTGAATCATTGAGTTCGGTAATATCTGCGAGGCCTTCCGTGTATGTAAGTTCGTATTCAACATCCTGATCAGAGCGGTTTAAAACCCCTACATACCATGTTCCAGGGCTTATAATAAATTGATCCAATCTATCGAACTGAGGGTCCAGAACCAGTGAGATTTGCTCAGGTAATACTCCCTCATTACCACTCCATACGTCATTCAGGTTAAATGTTGGAAGCAATCCTTTGGCAACGAAGAGGTCGAGGTTATCTTCATTAGGAATAAGGTCAACGATGGAGCTTATTTCCTCATCCTCAACTGTAAATTTATAATAAACCATCTCAGGCCCAGCAGGGATAGTATTCGTTACGGAAGTACCACTTACTAATTCAGGAATGCCTGAGTCATCGAAATCATCGTCAGCATCGAATGTGACTCTAATTTGAAAATTAAGGTCCCGGTCATCGGATGCATCAGCGTTGTCCACACCAAGATAGTAGACATTACCTGGCTGAAGAGGGGCGAAAGGTGGAGAGTTGGTAGAGATCTCCATATACTCACCAAGATCTTCGCCGAAAAAATCTTCAAAATAATCTATTTCTGCAGCAATAGTATCGAGAGGGCCTATAGGAGCACCTTGTCGGTCTCCCAGTAATACCAGATCCCCTTCTCCATCCAGGATATTTGTGGAGATGGTTGCACCACGTGGGACTGGCACTTTGAAATAAGCTCGAGTTCCATTCGTTAAAACGCCAGAATAAGTAATCCCGTTAGTTAAAGTTACAGCTTTGATATCAGGATTTGCAAAATTAAACTCAAGTTTCCAGTCGAGAAGTTTGGCGTTTGTTTCGGTTCCTCCTGCCCTATCATCGGAAATCTGAAGCTTCCACTGACCTATTGCGCGCTTACCGGTTAGTTCTTCAAATGTTTCTTCTGGTCTTACATAAAAGTCCTGAAGAACCCCTACCTCCTCAAGAGTAACTGTTTTTAATCGTGCGCGGTTGCGTCGAAGTGAGGACCTTAATTCAAATGTTGTTTGTGTGCTTTTTGCCCTGATTGGTATAGTCACTTTTCTTTCAGGGTTTGCAGCAGATTTTATGTAATCGTCGAAGGAGATGAGTCGACCGTTTGTATAAATCTGGACGCCACCCTGGCCACTTCTCAATAGTTCATATTCAAAAGTGATGATGTAGTCTCTGCCAGACTGCGTTTTGAAGGTAGCCGCTAACCCACCACTTCTTCCAGACTGCGTCCCTAGTAGGGCACCCACATTCTCTTCCTCACCAATTACCTCAACGGCATCTAATGTTACGAAAAAGGCGCCAACTTCTGAATCAGTTGTGAAGACTCCTTCCTCTAAATTTAAGAAATCTTCCTCGACCAAAATACGGTTTGTTGAGACTAAAGTTTCCGGATCAAAAAAGTAAGGTGGATCCGTGAATTTCAATGGCTCGGCAACAATATTTGTATCTATCGTGAAGACGGCAAAGGAGTGGTTTGTCAATCCATTTACAGAATCTCCCAAGGAGCTACCTAGTTGATTGGCATCAAAACCGCCTCTGGCCTCAGAAAGCAAGAAACTATCGCCTCTTGGAGAAAACAGCCTGAAAGAAAGATCTGAGACTCGAGGGTGATCGACTCGGACACCCACTCGCATCTCTCCGATGCGTTCATCTTCTTCTACCCTGAGGACGGATTCTGTGGAGGCGTGGTCAATGAGTGGTATAGCCTCCTCGGGAGCTAGCCCCAGTGAAATAACCGATAAGTCAACACCTTCGGCATCATCCGTAATAATGCTATTAATTGAGAAACCTACTGTTTCAGAATTGGGATTAAAGACCCCTATATAATACCTGCCACCGTTTAAGGGAGGAGAGTCATTCGGCGTGAGCGTGAGTGAACCACCGGGGGGGCTTATGGAGACGGATTTATCAAAGTCGAGCAAGGTTGGAACGAGATCTCTTCTGACGTAAAGATCCAATGGTAGGGTCGGTTGAATGTTTGACAGAAAGACCTCTAATGCCGTCGCCGTTCCCGGTACTTCAACCGCAAAGAATTCAAATCTTTGGGGCAGCACAGAGCCATTGACTATGCCATCGGTAATGTCGACGAGTTCTTTGACAACAACCTCAAAACTTTCAAGACTAGTTCTATTGTTTATAGCATTATCAAATAAATTAAAAATCCACGGTCCCCCCGCTCTATCGCCGATAAATTGAGTCAGGTCTCCGGGACCGTCAGAAGTAGTAACGCCCACAGAAACGATCTGCCCAGAATTACTATCATCATAAATAAAGGAATCATATAGCCCACTGGCTCCATCGACGAAAGGTAGGCCAAAATTTTGACTGTGGTTGTTAAGAACGACGGCCTTATTATTATGACTTAGCTTACCTAAAATATCACCGAAGTTTTCCGAATAGTAAGAGGCTTCGACCGTGACAGTTTGTATAAGAATATCCTGACCACCGGGGACGACAACAGGTTCAAAGCCTGGTAGCATGGGTGTTCCATCGGGGATTAAATTGCCGACCGGGAACCCCGCAAACCGGTGATTACCATCTTCATCAATAGTGGAAAATGGCTGATCCGTTGATATTCCCATAATTGAAAATTCAGCGCCTTTTTGATCCTCGGCCTTCACTCCAACGTAGAATATTTCTCCGATTGCAGCATCATTGAAAATGACAGATTCCGTACCACCCTCATTCACAGACTTAAAGGCATTTTCAACAGAGGTTGGATTTAGATCTAGTAAACCAGCATCACCGCGAGAAACATACAAGTCCACATCAGCAGAAAGATTGCGTCTTGGATTAGAGAGGTTTGGTGCAAGGAAGGTGGTGAAGGCTACATTTTGTCCATTAGTTAAAACGGCATTCTCAGTTTGGATGAATGTGTTGGTGAAGGCATAGAATTTCCACTGATTTGTTTGTCCATTTTCCCCAGCTAAGATTGGCGAGTTCGCCGATGTTCTTTGGTATAGTAGTGCTAAGCCATTTGTTATAGTGGTTGTTTCTTCGGCTTTTGTCGTAAAGACAGGAGTGGGAACTATGCTAATAGCATTGGTCACGGCGTTATCGGTGGTCGAAACTACCAGGGCGAAATCCTGAGCAATCTTGTTTTCGTGCCCTTTTAGAGCATTCACGTTGACGCGATTACCGAGCACTTTAATCGTGTAATTAGTCGAAAGTGGACCCCTGATAAAAATATTTTCAACATTATTAATTTTGTCGTGCACCGAGGTTTCAATAGCCGGAAGCACATAGTCAGTTCCCTCTGGAATATCATTACCTATGAAGTAATTTGTGGCATTGTGGTTGGTAATAACTAGGTCCAAATCGTTGACCAGCTTCACGCCAGCATTTGGATTCCCCGGTGGATCTGTCCAGACAAGAGTTACTTTTAAGTCTGATTCGGCTTCTATGGCTTCCTCGGAAATTGTGAGATCCCAGCTAATTTCTTCACCAGTGGTGAGGGAGTTTTCAATGGATTGATCCGCAAATTGCACTGCTGAAGGATTTGAAGAAAACGGCGTTGCCGGCAGACTATTTGTTAAATTAACAACGCCCCACCCCTGATAATTTATGCCGAAGGACTCTGAAAACGAGTAGATAGTATTAATATTTCTTGCCCCATTGATGAGCATCGATTTCAAAAGCGCCGGGCTTTGAGTATATCCATTGTTTTCCAAGTATTCTGAAAACAAAGTCACGATCCCTGTCACAATAGGGGCGGCCATACTTGTCCCGTCCAGAAATTTATAATTGGGCAATACTTTCTTGTTGAGCTGTTGCCTTGCGTCTTCTTCCTCGTCCCCACCCGGCACAATTGTTTCTACAAGAATTCTAATGGAATATGTTTGGTCATCACCTGTTTGGTTCAAAATCGCATAGTTGAGAATTTGGCCTGCTTGCAGGTCTATATCTCCAGGGGTAGCAAAAGCGGCGTTTCCAACCAAGTCTTCCGATGTAGGAATTGTGTTGTAAGCAGCATAAATTGGTAGCGACAGAACATTTGGATCGACCGGGATATTACCATTCATGATCTCAACGGTTACGGTTCTGGAATTTGCTGGAATCCGGTATGAGTAATAGGTCAATTCATCAGACCGAAATGGCTGGTCCTCAAGCCATATAGCCTCCGTTTCAATAGATTCTGATGCGTCAGGGGCATCACTCGACCATGTAGAAACGATAAAAGTCCCAGGCGCAACAATATCAGGTTTACGTCGGCCGGCCTGTCCTTCTATCCCTATTCCAGTATTACCTCGGGAAGAAAATTGTGCCACTTGGTTGTCAGAATCTGTATCTCCCCTGAAAGGCGAAGGCAAATCAATAGGTTCATCTTCGGAACCGATTGTGAAGCTGTTAGTGATATTTCTATAATTTTCGATGGCACCAACGGTAATAACATTCTTGGCATTTCCAGGTGATCGAATGGTATTTTGAGCACCTCCCCCACCGAGGCTATCACCCTGCCCTTCATTTCCAGCTGCGAAAACGTAGACAATAGGTTGGTCTCCAGTCGTCGTATCCAAGGCATCTCTTACCGCAGCATCATACCTGGCGGAGGCTGATGAATAACCGTAGGCCCCCAGATAGCCCCAACTGTTATTGGATATAATTGGATTTGTTCTGTTGAGTGAAAGGTAATTTAATTCTGCTGCTTTGGATATCAGGTAAAAATCTCCTTTGGGAGGTCCGACATCCAGCTGAATCGGAAGCGCATAGATTTGCGCTTCCGGAGCCACCCCTCTGAAATTAGCATCAGGAACAGAACCAAGTGCAGCTGGATTGCCGTCCTCATCTGGTCCCGGAGAACTTAATCCGCTGCTTGCGATACTTCCAGCGACATGTGTTCCGTGTCCGTTAAAGTCAGAGAGAGTGGTCAAATCAATGGGATCGCCGGGGAAAACTCGACCGGCAAGGTCGGGATGGCCAGCGTCGACACCAGTGTCATTTACGTTGACCGGTATCCCAGATCCAGTCAGACCAAAATAATTGGTGCTGGTTATTGTGTCTGGTGCTACGCCTAATCTTTCACGAGCAATGTCATTTAGTATTTCTCTTCTAGTAAAAGGTTCAACCGCCATCACGGCGTCGCTTAAGGCTAAATCTATCCAGTCTTCTGATTGAGGCGCGACTACAAAACTTGGGCCAAAGGGATTTTTGTCTTCAAAAACAATCTCTGCATCAAAAGTTTGGACAAGTTCACGCAATGCATATTCTTTTCCAGGATACCCAATAAGATTAAGCCATTGATTATCCCCTAACGGTTCCCGGTCCATCGCGCTATCCAGAAGGGATTCCTTTAGTTTAAAATATGGCTCCCAAGGTATGACGGATTTGATATTTTTATGACCTACGCTTGGTTCTAAATGCTGAGCTTCTCCTGAAACGAGCAAAGCATTGTTTGGTATGTATGATACTACTTCTCCATGGAGGTCTTGAATCAATTTATACTCATCAATAGTTATGGCTTTGGAGAACTGTATGATATACCCACCAACAGGCCCTTGAGCTTTTAAATGTTCAGGAATGTCTAAATCTACTTCATTGTCCGTATCAATAAGCGCATTCTCCAAAACAATCCCAGAATCGGAATTGATGACCTGATCAATTGTTTTATCAGAATTATTAAGTCTCAATGGTCTTTCATTTAACTTCTGTATCTGGGATTCAAGCTTGTTGGAGGAGCCAGTCTTTGCAGAACTATCTTTGACGGATCCGTTAGCACTCGAGGCGACAACATCGATGTTCCCTTCGGAAAGCAAAGTCTGAACCGAACCTTTAGGAATATCATGATCCTTATTTTGAACTTGGCTTAGTTTAATATCTGTTTCTTGAAGAATCCCTATGGTGACAACCTCCTTGTTTTGTCTTTCCAAAAGCTTATCTCCAAACCTCCAAGCAAAAAGGCTTATAGCTATACAGATCGCACCAACTGCGAATAATATGGGACGAGTAAGTCGCATAAATTTTTTATTTTCTAGATCTTCAAATAGTAAAGATAACTGATATATTCCTATTCAGCCGGATCAATAATTGAGAACTCCTCAGCTCTATATCGGAGCGTCCCACCAGCATCATTGAAAAATTGTATTAAAGTCTTGGTAACAAATTCACTTGTAGGGACGTAATTTGTAACAAGGCCATTGAACTGGTTTGCCGTACCGACTACAGATCTTGGAGCGGGTTTCAACGTCTGACCGTAGGCGTATACAACAACCCGTGGGTCATCGTCCTTAACGAGTGACATAATCTTGCGCGGTATAGCCTCGACTAAATCCTCTGAAGGTTCGCCAGTGATATAAGGAGATAAAATTGAGAGCTCAGGGGCGGCCAAAATACCTCCCTGGTAAGGGTAGAGGTTTCTACCTCCCTGATTGAAAGTGGGAAAGACCTGGCGGCCCTGATTTATTCCAGCTACCAGAGTATTAAATTCAGGCGTTACTGGAGTGATGACAGCATCCTCGACAGGAAGAGACGGAGAGGTTTTTAGTTTGATTCCTGATAGGACGCCAGCCCATGCGGCACTGTTCGTTTGGTTGACAGAAAGTAAACCCCTTGTGGCATTATCAGACATCGCTGTTGTGAAGAGGCTGAACATGTTCCAGTCATTAGTAGGATGCGTAAAATTCCTGGTGGAATGTCCAGACCACTGGTTCCACTCTTCTGGGGTCACAAAATCATCCCCTTGCCCATGGCTTTTCATGTATACAGTCTGCCAAGGTGTCCCTCTGTGGATAGCACCGAGTGTCCCCAACGTTGCGAACTTATGCCCTCTGGTTTCATTGTTTCTTATAAAATTATGAAGAGAAGGCTCAGTAACTCCGGGATCCTTTATCGCAGGATTTGATTGCTGGTTTGCTACCGTGCTTAAGGTAGACACAGACGGACTGCCCCCCCAAGGCCTATACCTATCGTTTAATTTACCAAGGTTGTTGTTAGTCATGGATGGACTATTAATCATGGAGAGCGGCACCTGTATCGGTCTCGACGGGGGCTGTAATGGGTCACTCAAATCAGCAAGAGTATAGTGGACCAATGGGTCATTGGCTTGCAAAACTGTTTGCCATTTGAATTTACGAGTAGGGTTGAAAGGAGTTTGTTGAAGCGACGGTGGGGTTCGAGGGACAGCTCTTGGGTAAGTGGTCACTCCAGTCATAAACTCACTAAAAGCTGCTATAGAGTCTTCTTTATCCCGACCCTGAATAGGATCCTGGCTGAATGAGTTCCATTCTTGAACGCTTAAGCTTCCCATGGATGCCAGAATCTGGTTTTCCATACCCTGGGTTATTGGAGTAGCGGAAAATATTGAGTCCACCGTATTGGTCAACCAAAACCGACCATCTCCATTGGAGCCGCTCTGAGAAGCCAGCGCATCACTCAGACGATAATAGTTTGTCATCGGCTGTAAATTGACGAAATCGAGGATGTGACCAGTGGCCTGATCGAACATCAAATACGTCATCCTGTTTGTCAGCGCTAAATCTAGTTGCAGAGGAGTTAAGTCCCTTTCGAAAATTGTTTTATTTGTTAGGATCAGACTGTCCGCAACATACTGCTCATTGGTGACAATTTGGTAAGAACCACTTATGGGTATGGTAAATGAGGAATCACCATTAGCTGTGGAAGAAAAAGTACTGTCAGTGGATGGAG
>CBFHOE010000001.1:633058-638016 GCA_965657355.1 Limisphaerales bacterium
CTTGGATTTGGATTTGAAGCGAATCTATTAATGTCGGTAGCTTTGGTCAGATCAAACCAAGGCTCATCCGTGACGGCCCGGTAACCATCTTCTCCAAGCAAAAGCCAATTCACTATGGTCACAGTATTCGATAGGCCGACCTGGAAGACGGGTTTAAATACCATGGGGAACGAAAAGAATCCGCCATTCGGAGAAGCAGCTTTTCGTAGCTCAGAGGCAGGTCCATGATGATTGGAATCAACGATGTTGGCACACATTTGCAGAACCTGGTGCACCTCCGCACCATATTCTCCATTGGGAAAGACATTGATATTTGTAATAGAGATGGATGAATTGATGTGGCCAAATCTCTGCTTCAAGACCCGGTCGGCCATTTCCATATACAACACTGCTGGGTCCCAATGCAAAAACTCCGACGTCTTGAAACGCGTATCTCCAGGGGGTAAAGTCACGGAATACGAAAGCTCAGATCGATTGTCGTAATTTAGATTAAGTCGCTCACGATGGGCGGGCAATGAGTCGACACCGAGTTGACCTAACATCTTGTAAAAGGTGTAGCGATTCACTGTATTGTTGTTTAACAAGTTAGTCATCGATGCCGTCATACGGTAAGCAAAGCCACCCCGAAGAGAGTCTGTGGATGTCAAACTATATGGCCGACCAGCAACGAATAATTCCTGTGGGTCAAAGTACTGACGCGGGGGACCTGACCCAGCCCATTTCGTGGTGGTGGGATTCTCCTCATCATTACCTAAAGGGTCTGGCAAAATCAAAGCATCGCCGTAGCTATCAACGCCGTCAGTTTGGAAAGCATTAATGACCCCGGGTTTATTTTGGGAAAGAGCAAAAAACTCAACTGGAGTGAGAAGAGATTGATAGCCAAAGGTTGAGTTCCCGGGATTCGCTTGATTCAGTCTGAAATATTTGTGGAGAGTGAGGTCAAGAGCATCAGAAAAGGCCCTTCCGGCACTCGCTGAAGCAAGATTAGTATTATAAGAGTAATCCCAAATGTTAGGATTTAATTCACGGAGGAAGCCCGCAAGGTTTATCTCCCAGGCCCCGACACCGTCATTCCTGTAATATCCTTCGGAATTAGGATCTCCATTGAGGCGAGCAATTTTAGATTGATTATGGATAAAATTTAGGTCGAGGCTTCTGCCTGTGGGCAGAGCATAGAACAAATAGCGGCCTACGAATCTGTTTGTAGCCGAATGGGGTAAATCTGGATTTTCAAGAACCCCAATCCACTGAGGGTCTCCACTAAGCTGCTGGAAATTATCTGTTATCTGACCGTTTTCTGACAATCGAATAAGACCGGAATCCTCAAATGCCCGGTTACGATTGAGATCAAGAAAAAATCTAAATTCTTGGACGGCCCTTCTGTTTTGTATGGACTCAAAAAAGACTGGAGGCCTCGGGTCAATCTGGAGGTTGGCAATATTTTGTATTTGATCGGCACCATTAAGGGCACTTCCATCTCGCTTAAAAAAGTAATTAACATTACCAGCATTCGCTATCCCAGATTGAAAACCAAATGGATTTTGGTAATTGGTTGAAACGATGAAATCTATAGATTGAAGGGAGTTATCACGGATCATTCGGGAAACAACTTCAGCAACAGCTCTTTCAGATCCCATTTTAGCCATTTGACGGGATACAGTTAGCTCTGTTGAAGCGATCACCGAGGCTCGCTCTCGTCGGGTAACGCCGAGAAAGGCAATTGCCATGATGGTGACAATTGAAAGCATGATGACTGTGGTTACCAAAGCAACCCCTTGTCTCTTGTTATTAAACCTCTTCATTATTGGAAAAGCGCTGTTGGGATTCTTTTGCGAAAATAATGTATATTCTGCACGTGCTCACCTAGGAAATCACGAGCCTGAAGTGCATTTGCTTCACCCAAAATTACATACTGTTTAAGAGTTTCCTCTTCCAAAACCATGAGTTCGTATTCCACCTGGGCAGGGATGACATTTCCGCCAGCTGTCAGCCCCGATAAAAAGGAACCTCCACCAGATCGCCTGACAAGAGGGTCATCAATAAATTGCCACCACTCTCCGTTAGGAGCAAATGGAGACCACCTCATCTGAACGACACCGGAAATGATTTCCTGATATTGATAGTCTCTGGTGGGATTCTTTTGCCACGCTATGGGGCCAGCCAAGAAGGCCTGAAGAATACGTTCAAAAACTTCTTCATTCAGAGCAGATAATTTTCGAGTGGCCGAGAACCGATAAAGGGTGCTTATCACTGGGGCACGCGGGGGTCTTCTCCCAGCCCAATTAAGAGCAATTGGAACATTAAAATACCCCACCGCCGTCAGTTCGTCATTATTTCTATGAAAGAAGAGGACATTTTGGTGAGCAGTTGTGATACTGTTACCCGACAGTAGGCTACCGCCTAAGGAACCGAAAGTTGATCTATTATCTACCCAAAAATTAAATGGGTAACCCCGAAAGTTGGCTGAATTATCTAATGCCATCCTGCCACTCCGAAACTCCAGTGGGTTTGGAACAATTTGGCGAATATCGTAGTCTAAAATCTCGGAAGCAGCCCGACCGGATTCTAATACATCAACCTGAGCTAAACCTGACCGGAAAGCTCTTTGGGTTTGATCAAAGATGGCGTAAAGAGAAATGGTTATAAAAGTAGTTATTGTTACAGCCATCAACATCTCTAATAACGAGAACCCAGAAATGGATACCGTCTTCTTATCAAGACTTTTATTAAGTTGTAGGCCGTTTGTTAAGTTCATGGGATTTGTTAATTTTTTGGAGTGCTGAATACCCCTCTTCGGAAAACAAATAAATTCCTACTGCGATCATCCGGAGCAACGTGTCCTGCCATGACAGATCTATAGGTCCTTTTGTTATTCCCCAACACATATGTACCCGCCTGCCTATCGATATAATTTAAAGGCCAGCGCATAGTGAGTTCGAGCTCCCAAAGATTGGCATTGAGTCCCGCCTGCCTCAAAAGCTCACCTTGCCCCGGCAAGCCGGATTCTTGAAGATTTAAGAAAACTTGAGATGGCCCTGCATCAATGCCATATCCTGAAAAAAGCGCCGGTGTGATGACTGGATGCAGGCTGACAGTCATTTCATATCTAAATCCTCCCTCATTGTGTGTTGACGTCAGTTCCACCGCAGTTCCAGTGATAGACTTGATAGCAGCTTTTACTATAAATTGCTCTTCTATATTAATACCAGTTTGGGGATCGAATACAGCGTCAGGAATAAATTCTAGGGAGCCTAAATCCCAGCTGGGAGTGGATAATAGTTTTCTTACGACTTGACGACTTCCCCAGTTAAATCCCAGCCCAGTGGTGCTATTCTGATTGTAAAGCACATCAAAAGAAGCCCCTGTTAAATTATTAGTGCGGGTAATCGAAATTTGCTCCACATGGCTACCGATAAAAAGAGGCCCTACCCCCATACCACTGTTTCGGATGACGTTCATGTAGTATTCAGCCTCTTGGTCAATAATAGTATCCTCCCTATTTTCCTGCTGAACCGACAAGCCTGCTGGTAAAACACCTAAGATAGCCACCATGGCTACAGCGACGATAGCCAAACTAATCGCAATTTCAATCATGGTAAAACCCGCTCTATCTAAGCTTGGCAATCCATTTGAAAATTGATCTTTAGAATATTTTTTCATTTTGGCTCGGACGTCTATTTGGGTTAAATATTTCCGTCTAGCTGGTAGTTAATAACTTTTGGCCTTCCAGTCAGCCAATTGACCATAATCGTCATTCCTGGGCTATCGAGCTCCAATGCAATATCGGCAACACCATTGGCAAGATAGTTTCCATTCTTATCCTTAGGGTAAAAGACACTTCCTTGTCTCAGTCTCACGAATTCGTTTGCCTCCAAGACTAATTGCCCTTTCGGATTAAAAGCAATATATGCAAAGCGACTATCAATGAGTCTCCTGGTGCCTCTAATCATGGTATCTACAGGGACTGGGGCATTGTGAAACTGAGGAAGAACAAGATTAGCGGGCAGGTTCGCAGGCATTCTGCCCAAGTAGAGATGAGCTCGATTGGTCGGGTTGACGGAAAAATCAGTCAAGTTGGAAAGTCTGGCGATACCATCATTACTAAAAACACCCAGCTTGCTCGGCTCAAACACAATCCCATCCGGCAATGCCCTCCATTCCGTCAGCATCTTTTGAGTAGGCCGCCCAGGTTGGTCTCCTACGCTTGATCGAGCAAAAATAGCATAGCTGCGGTATTTGAGATTTGCCAACGCTTGGGAATTGTTACTCGGATCATCAGCAACCATCAAAAACATGACAGTCGACCGTGTGGATAAGGCGAGCCTGCGAGCATAAGCTAAATCGTCCATCACTTGTCTCACAGCGCTGTCCATCGCATTTCCCTTACCCAAGCCCTGAAAAGCAGGAAAGGCGATTCCTGCCATGATTGCCATGATAGTAATCACTATCAATAGTTCCATGAGGGTAAAAGCCTCACGTCGCGCACGTTTATGACAAAAATGTCGTGGATTATGTAGTATGTTATGCATCACACAAAAAGTCGCTTAATTTGAGTTTTGGGAACTTACCTCAAATTGTTGGCAATGTGCCTCGTTACCAACTGCGAACGTTATCTTTATTTACTCCCTGATTAGCTGGTTGGGTAGGATCGGCAAGACCATCGGGCCCCATCGACCACACCATAACTCTCCCCTTGCGCAGGAATCCAAGCTGCTCTTTGTTTGGAAGAATAGACATTCCATCAATCCCAATATTTCCAGCTTTGCGTGAAACTTGTGGCAAACTGTAGAATGCATCTTGCACAAGGTTATCCATGTTTGCATCAATGGTAATAATAAATGGATTACCCCAAGGATCTCGGAGAACCCCGTCAGGACCTAGTCCTGGTCTCGTGACCTCGGAGACTTGCTTTGGAAGAATAAAGTCTGTTTTCCGCGGATTGAGCTGGCTGCCGACGT
>CBFHOE010000001.1:638114-640648 GCA_965657355.1 Limisphaerales bacterium
TTAGGTGTTTCCCGCCCGTTTGGCCATCTCTCTGTGTTCGTAAGTATGGCCATGACTTCAGCATTACTCTCCTTATACCTATCCATGGAGATGACTGGCATCGGATCTTTGGGCTTAATTCTTGTGAGCAAACCGGATGCGCTATCCACAGTACCGAAAGTCAGGTCAGTGACAGAGTTATTCACTCTACTTCTTGCATTTTTCGAAGCGGGCCCCCTGCTGTATGTCGCATAATATTGTTCGATAGCACCCGCAAGGTTTTTGACTTGAGTCCTTGCATCGGTAACCTGAGCCTTTTGCTTTGCGGTAGACAAAGCCGGTAATAGCATACTGGCTAAAACAGCAATGATGGCTATGACGACCAGCAACTCTATGAGCGTGAAAGCATCTTTCCTCTGTTTTTTCAAATCGTGTTTATATTTCATTTTAAATTCTTTTTCTTTTTCTGAAATTCAAAAATAAACTCATGGAGAATATCCGATCATTCTGAAGCCCAATTCCCTATTATTTTGAGTTCATAATCACCGGTAGTTTTATTTTTCACCGGTATTTCAGCCCATAGATCAAAGGACGCAGGGTTATTCGTTGGATTAGATGAATTATACCGCCATACATTTATTGAAGTATTACCGAGTGGGTTTTTATTTTGAATCTGCCGCGGCCACGAAACTGGAACAGAGAGCAGCCTAACGCTACCAGACGGTCTTGTATTACTTTTTATATCGCTCGAAGAGACAAGCACAACATCACTCTCACTGATACCATCGAAGGTAGATTTGATGGCATCTTCAGATTTTCCTGAATTGGATATCCCATTGACACCAAACCAAGCTTCAACCTGATTCTGCCCTAATGCATATTCTACAGGGTCGCCAATAGCTATGAAAGACTCTGAACTAATATCTACGAGAGCTCCCTTGAGTTCGTAATAAAGAGAGTTGAGAACAGGGTTAACTTGAGGCTTTCCGTAACGAGTATACATTACATTGCCAAGGGCATTTTTGAGTTGATGATCTGGAGGGTAAAAACCAACTTTGCTTTTATATTGTTCGATAGCGGTAATTAATTGATTGAGTTGGCCTTGTATTCTTTTTTCCTGGCTAGTGCTCTTAGCCATAGTAATGACGCCCAATGTGATTGAGGCTAGAATGGCTATCACACCAATGACAACCAACATCTCAATGAGCGTAAAAGCATGTCTTTTGCGATTTTCCCGTAAATTCATTCTGGATTTTCTAAGAACGCTCATGGTTAACAAATTTTTGACAATTTTTCAAAGCAAAGATGAAATCAATTTAATCCGAATTGCTTACCTCTTCTTCCATTCTCTCCGCAATCCACTGCTTCATCATGCTCTGATAATTCAGGAACCTTGCTCGGGCGAGCCTTTTCAGCCGGGCGAGCATCTTGGCATCTATTCTGAGAGATATTGTAACGGATTCGCTTGAAGCCGATTTCGTCTGCATGACAGAAGACTCCATAAGTTTCAGTGACAGTCGATTTGTATCCCAAAACTCTGCTTCGGCCGACTCATCCTGAAAAACTGGGACGTCATCCCACTGTGAAATGGGTCTTACTAAACGAGCAAGCCTTTCTGGCTCACTGGTATGAATATCAATTTTTGGCTGTCCCATATTGTTTAAAGTTTGAAGTTTGGGTGGTTTATTTCAACAGGGTTTCATTGAGTTTTTGTAGATAGAAATAATTCTCCTCTTCCACAAAATGCCTCGCGTGTATGACCCTCACGCTCTTTCCATTACTCTGGTAATAAGAAATGACTCCCAAGCCATTTGCTGTTTTTCCAAGATTGAAGAAACGGGATCGAGAACCAAATGCTTCTTCTTCGGGCATTAACTTGACAGAAAATGGGTCCTCGAACGATTCCTCAACTTGAACCTCCGTCAGTTGACTCGCCCCCATATCGAATGGCATGTCTTTCCAATTAAAATCCATTACTCGTCTTGTCTATACAATGTAATGACATTGGCGCACGATGTCCAGACTTCACACACATATTATGGGCAAAAAGACCACATTTGTAATAAATTGGGCTTAATCCGTAATCTACTTGAATTTTGAACAAAAAATGCCAGCAGTGTATCCTGCCAGCATTCGATCCAATGGATAAAATTTAGATTAGTTTCCGATTTTCTCGATCATAACGATAAGTGGAAGGAACATCGCAATAACTATGGAACCGACGATCACGGCAAGAAAGACGATCATAATGGGCTCAATCAGTGAAGTCATCGCAGCAACGGCGTTGTCAACTTCCTCATCATACTGGTCAGCGATTCGAAGCATCATTTCGGGCAAGGCACCGGTTTGCTCACCGACTTCAACCATACTGACAACCATTGGCGGAAAAATGCCACCTTTTGCAGTTTCGAGAGGTCTAGTAATGGGTTCGCCCTCCTTAACCGCTTCGTGAACTCCAGATACAGCTTTTGCTACGACCACGTTTCCGGCTGTTTCTTTTACAATATTGAGAGACTGAAGGATGGGAACCCCGGAGGAAACCAAAGTTCCAAGGG
>CBFHOE010000001.1:640746-647806 GCA_965657355.1 Limisphaerales bacterium
GTTCTGGTAAATCGCGAAATGGCCACCTTGCTCATTACTGGCCCCATGACGGGCATTTTTAAACCTACCATGTCGTAGAAATACCGACCGAATGAGAATTTACCAATAATGACGAAGAGCGCATAACTAAGAGCTACACCACCGAGTATCCACCAGATGCGGAATCGTATGGCATCCGATATACTGAGAACAACCTGGGTAAAAGCTGGCAGAGATGCTCCTTCAAGCATGTCTTCAAAAATTTCACTAAATTTTGGAATAACAAAAACCATCAATACCCCAAGAATAACAATAGCCACCAATAATACGGCAACCGGATAGAACATGGCCGCTATGACTTTCCCTTTGATCTTCTCAGCCTTCTCCATGAACTCAGCCAGGCGCTTCAGCACGAGCTCAAGAACACCACCGATTTCACCGGCTTTGACCATGTTGACGTATAATTTGTTGAAAGATTTTTTATGCTGTGAAAGGGCCTCGGAGAATGTAGATCCTCCCTCGACTGCGTGAGCGAGTTCTCCGATTATTTTTGCATGTTCTGGTTTAGGGGCCTGTTTTTCCAAAACTTTTAGCCCCCTGAGTAGAGGAAGACCAGCTTCTTGGAGTGTTGCCAGCTGACGGGTAAACGTGGCGAGCGGTTTAGTTTTGAATTTACCTCCGAACGGGGAGCCAATGTTAATATTTCCTGACTTTTTACCTGCGCTTTTCCTAGCAGGTCTCCCGCCTTTGGCTGACTTTTTATCCGAAGCTTTAGCAGCCAAAGGATTGATCTTGGTTGGATACAAGCCCATGTTTTTGAGGGCTGTAATAGCATCGTTTTGGGAGGGCACATCGAGTTTTCCCTTTTGTTCTTTCCCGGCTGAGTCTAATGCTACGTAGCTGAATTTAGGCATAGCTTAATGGTTATTGTAAAATTATCAGGTTATGTTTGTATCTTCAATAACGAAGAAGGTCTATCTCAATCAAGTATACTTCAAGACTTCCTCGATGGTTGTTTCGGCGTTGAGGATGGCTTTGATCCCATCCTGTCTGAGCCCTCTCATTCCCTCTTCGATAGCCTTTTCCCTGATAACCAGAGTCGGTGCTCTTTCATTTATGAGAGAGGCAACACTGTCTGTAACATTCAACAGTTCATAAATTCCTTTTCGCCCGCGGTAACCTGTATCATTGCAGGAACCGCAGCCATTGCCGAAATGAAAAGTTTTGCCTTCGATGTCTGAGGTGGCGACACCGAGGTCGTCCAGCTGCGATTTCGTAGGTTCGAATGCGGTCAGGCACTTTTTACAAATAGTCCTGACCAATCGCTGAGAAATAACTCCTCTCAAAGTTGACGATACCAAAAATGGCTCGACCCCCATATCCACAAGACGAGTGACAGTGCCAGCAGAGTCGTTGGCGTGAACAGTTGTCATCACCAAGTGACCTGTCAAAGAGGCCTGGATAGAAATTTGAGCGGTATCAAGATCTCGCATCTCCCCAACCATGATAATGTCCGGATCCTGACGAAGGAAGGCCCTCAAAGCTGCGAGGAAAGTCATGTTGGTGCCAGATTTAACCGGCACTTGCATAATGCCCTCAAGATCATATTCGACCGGTTCTTCCGCTGTTAAAAGCTTGGATCCGGGATCATTAATCGCTTGGAGACACGAATACAAAGTGGTCGTTTTTCCTGACCCGGTTGGCCCCGTGACAATAAAAATACCATTTGGCTGATTGATGACTTGTTCCACTCCCTTGTAAACGTCATCGGGCATTCCCAGAGCGTTCATATCGAGCTTTTGAGCCGTCCTATCGAGGACCCTGAGAACGATAGATTCTCCGAATTGTGTTGGAAGCGTCGAAACACGCAATTCCACTTGTTTTTCTGGCAAATTAAGTGGGATACGACCATCCTGTGGCTTTCTTCTTTCATCCACTTTCAAATCGGCCATGACTTTGAGCCTGGATGCGATTTGAGCTGAAAGCTGATATGGCGGTGCTTTTAACTGGACCAAGGCTCCGTCGATACGATATCGAATCTGGAAATCTTCCTCAAAAGGCTCAAAGTGAATATCACTGGCTCGATCTTTGACGGCCTGAATGAGGTAGGCATTAACAAGTCTTGTGACGTCAGTGGCTTCCGGATCGTCAAGACTTATGACTTCTGCAACTTCAGATGAAACATCATTATGAGCATAGGCATCTCCCATTTCCTCAATAATTTCACTGTAGCCAGCTCCGCTTTCCTCAGCGTAAAATTTTTGAATATTTTCAGCGATCTTCTCCGGATCAGCGACCACGACTTGAATTTCTTTACCTACAGTGAATCCAAACTCGTCAATTTTCGCTGGGTCCATAGGGTCGGCAAAGGCAACCCTAAGAGTTTCATCATAAAGTTCCACTGGAATAGCAGAAAACATTTGAGCTGTATTGGGGTCTACAGCTTTTATTGCATCTTCACTGGGCCCAGAAAAATCCAAGTCTATAAACTCGGTCGTCAATGAATCCGCTATGATTTGGAGGATGGATTCTTTATCAAGAATCCCTAAATCAGCAGTGGCTTGGATCGGATCTTTACCATTCCTTTCGGCTTCGTCGGCAACTTCTTGGAGTTGTTCAGCTTCCGCCATCCCCATTTCGTATATGAGGTTCAGAACTGGTATGGAGTTGTATTCAGGCATCGTTTGCTTGAGTTAATTAGTGAAAAAAGTGATTAATATTGCAGTATTTATTCAGCCTCAGCTGCTTCTTCCAGGGCTTTCTGCTCTTCGTATTCTTGCAACTTGGCCATTATGGATGTGGAGTCCTGTGCTTTAGTGATGACATCTTCTTGCGAAATCAGCCCCTCTTTGTATTTTTCCATCAAGAAGGCGTCCAAAGTAATCATTCCATATTTTGCACCCGTCTGAATATCCGAGTTGATACGAAATGTTTTATTGTCTCGAATGAGAGCACCAACTGACGGGGTGTTAACCATGATTTCAAAAACAGCCACTCGGCCTGGCTTGTCAAATCGCTTGAGAAGCAGCTGTGAAATAATGGCTTGTGTCACAGTAGAAAGCTGAATACGAATTTGTTCCTGCTGATTTGTTGGGAAAGCATTCACGACCCTATCGATAGTTTTCGCCGCTCCGGTAGTGTGGAGCGTTCCAAAAACCAAGTGCCCCGTTTCGGCAGCGGATATAGCGGCTTCGATGGTTTCCAAATCTCGAAGCTCACCAACCAAAATACAGTCAGGATCTTGTCGCAAAGCCCGTCGCAAGGCCTCAGCAAATGATGGAACATCAACGTGTACCTCTCTTTGAGTTATCACAGCTGCTTTGTGATCGTGATAATACTCAATGGGATCCTCAATGGTAATGATGTGGGCGTCGTCTCGCTCTTCGTTGATAATATTAATCATCGAAGCAAGTGTGGTTGTCTTACCTGAACCTGTGGGCCCAGTCACAAGAATAAGGCCCCTCGGTTTCCATAGAAGTTCTTTTACAGAAGGCGGAAGTCCGATTTTTTCCATCGTGAGCATCTCCGTAGGGATTTGCCTCAGAACCATGCCATAATGACCGCGCTCTTTAAACACGCTTACGCGAAACCTTGCCATGGTACCGAAAGCGAATCCGAAATCTGCACCTCCTTTTTCTCGAACCTGTCGGATATGGTCTTCAGAGGCGATGCTTCTTACCAAATCTTCGCAAGTCTCGTCCGTCAAAGGTGGCCCATCAACGCGAGCAAGAGAACCATGAACACGTATAGTTGGTGGAATGTTGACCCTCAAGTGAAGGTCAGCTGCCCCTTGTGTAACCATGAGGTGCAGCAAATCTGACATTTGATATCCCATACTGATATTTTTTAAATTTTTTTAATAAATTTTAGTCTAGTTTTGGATGACATCTCATTACAGAGCAGTCACCCATCTTAATTGGTTTTTAATGAGAATCAGTAGCTGTGGCCTTTATGACGGCACTCGTCGTGGTTGCTCCAGCTATAGCCTTTCTGATGCCATCCTCTCGTAAGGTCCTCATTCCAATCGCTCTCGCGTGAGCACGAATTTCATTTGCCGTTGCATTTTTGAAGATCAATTTTCGTGAATCGTCGTTGAGAACGAATACTTCAAAAATGCCGAAACGTCCTTTATAGCCAGTTTTATTGCATGTTGTGCAGCCCTCGCCGTGCATAAAATTAGGATTCTCTATTTCACCCACATTGATTTCAAGAGCCTCCAATTCATCTTGTGGTGGCGTGGAAGGTTTTCCACAATTTTTGCAAACTTTTCTCACAAGACGTTGAGCCATGAGACCGCGAGCAGCTGAGGCTACAAGGAATGGCTTTACCCCCATATCGACCAGGCGAGTCACAGCTGATGGGGCGTCATTGGTGTGCAAAGTAGAAAAGACAAGGTGACCAGTGATTGATGCCTGCATAGCAATTGAAGCCGTTTCAAAGTCACGAATCTCCCCAAGCATGATAACGTTTGGGGCCTGGCGAAGCATTGCCCTGAGAGCATACGAGAATGTAAAATCAATGTCATTGTTGACTTGAACCTGGTTTATTCCCGCGAGCTGATATTCGACAGGATCTTCAACTGTAATAATTTTTCGATCCGGTTTATTAATATAGTTGAGACAGGAATAGAGCGTCGTCGTTTTTCCTGAACCAGTAGGCCCTGTGACCAGCAAAATACCGTCTGGAAGGGAAATAAGTTTTTCAAAACTTTGTTGGTCATCGGCAAAGAATCCCAGCTCGCCCAGTCCAAGTTTAAGGCCTTCTTTATCCAAGATACGCATGACGATACTTTCACCGTGTGAGGTCGGCAGACAGTTGACACGCAGGTCAATGGATTTACCTCCGCTAACAGGGGTCTGAATTCGACCATCTTGTGGTACCCTTTTTTCGTCGATTTTCATCTTGGCCATGATTTTCAATCGACTGATAATTGGAGCAAAAAGGCGACGAGGAGGACTGGGCATCTCTTGGCAGACACCGTCAATTCTGTATCTTATTCTAAATTTGGACTCAAGTGGCTCAAGGTGGATATCGGAGGCCCCAATTTTGTAAGCGTCCTGTATAATTTGCGCCACAAGTCGAATGATTGGTGTGTCCGCATCGAGCTCGCCATCATCGTCGTCTAAATCCCCAATATCAGAGAGCGTCATTTCGCCAACATTGCCCTCGGTGATGTCCTGAATCATTTTGGCCACCCCTTCGTCATTTGATTCGTAATAACGATTGAGACAGTCCTCAATATCCTCCTCGGTGGCTATGTTGATATTAACTACAGAGTTCAGGCTTTGCTCCAATCCGTCTATAACGTTCAAGTCAGAAGGGTCCGATATCGCGACAGTAATCTCCCCTTCTTGAGCAAAGACAGGAATAGCCTGGTATTTTTTGGCGATGTGTCGAGGCACTGAAGAAATGACCTCATCACTGAGCTTAAGCTCAGAAAGATTGACGAATTCCTTGCCAAAGTAAGCCGCTTTGGCGTGGGCTAAATCAATGGGTTGAAGAACACTACCCTTGATGAGGCTATCAACCACACCATCGCCTGTGTTATCTGACTCAACCTGAGCATCATCCACGTGGTTCTGGGTTACATAACCGAGCTCCACTAGATTTTCTAATAAAAAGTCGTCTGAAACTGCCACAATTAGTCCTATAATTTTGTAACCTGAAACGTTTAAATTTTCCTAAACGTCACGGAAACGGCGGAGATGATACTCTCTGCTGCCATGATGTCAAACCAAGGCCTGACCAATCGCCCAATGGTCATGATTAATTTCAGGTTAGGGTTTGGTCAATAAACACTAATTCGAGATTAAAATCCACCCATTTTGCGAAATACTTTTCTCAAATAAGTCGCTCAAAGATATGAGAGCGAATGAGCGAGAAAGAATAATCAAAAATACAGGTTTCATACCCTGCTGTCGGTGGCAGCAAAAAAGCATAGGTTTTGATCGTCAAATTTTTTTAGGAGCTTTTTCTCGCTAATAAAGATCTCCTAAAATTATTCACCAGGGCCAAACGTAAATGGGCCCAATCATGAGAAATAGGGAATAACTCCTCACAATCAGCAAAAATCCAGTCAAATAATCCCAAACATAGATAAAAAACCCAAAGTTTGATTCTTTAGATAATTGGTTCAAAAAAATAAACTAGGAGAAATGAAATGAGGCATAAAAATTGAAGTCCAGAACGAGTGCCCACCCCGGTTTTGAGTGGCGTTTTTCTGTTTTGAAGTAAGGCATAATTTTATCCAATGAGGAACTTTTTTTTTAATTCATAATATAATTATTGTTAATGCAATTTAGCTTTGGAACGATGGAGGAGTGAAAAAAGTAATAGATTACAAAATTATTGCACTCACAGTCACCATGACATTGGCTGTTGCTGCATGCAGCCCAGATTCAACCACGGAACCGGAAGCTGGGGGTATCGGCTCGACAAATAGCCTCCCAAAAATGGATGAAAAAGCAGAAAATGCTACCCCAGCGTCCCGAGAGGCCAATTCAGGAGACATTTCACAGCAGGAAAAAACCGAGACAGCAGCCCTTGCTCCTACTCCACCATTTCCCAATGCCCTGCCGAAGAAAGATTTAATTGAACAAGTCGTTCAGGAAACCACAGAAAAAATAAAAGAAATAATGAAATACGAAGTTGTCCACGTCAATGCATCTGAAGCCAAGGAACTTCTCGAAAAAAATTCTGAAATTAAGGTATTGGATGTCCGAACACCGGAGGAATTCGCCCAGGGAAGGATTGCCTCTGCATTGAATATTGACTTTAGAAATCCAGAATTCGCAAAAAACCTTTCAAATTTGGACAGCAATACGGAATACATTGTGCATTGTAAATCTGGAGGAAGAAGCTCTGCTGCGCTAGCTATTTTCGAAAAACTCGGCTTTGGAAAAGTCTATCACCTAGACGGTGGGTTCGATGGATGGAAAAGCGCAGGCAACGATTTCCAAACTAAAGAATAAAATTTTATCACCGTCTGACTTTAATTATCTGGAATTCCCTTTTTTCACCCGGGCCAAAGCTTTTTTTATGGCTCGGGTTTCTTCATTCACATCGAACTTAGGGTTTCTTT
>CBFHOE010000001.1:647905-651534 GCA_965657355.1 Limisphaerales bacterium
CCAATGGGATGTCTGCCCCAACACTCTTGCGCCAAGCTTCCAAAAGTTTTAGTAATTCAAAAGCCTTTTGCGGCATCGAAGGAGATAAATTTTTCTGTTCCGAAATATCTTTCTCGAGATCATAGAGTTCCAGCCCACCATCTTCAAAATACTGATGTAATTTATAGTTTCCTACTCTAACGATAGAACATGGCCGGCTCCTGAACAGTGGATCCCTTTGTTCATCGATGACTTGATAAGATTGCAAGTACGCGGGAAAGTGCCAGTATATTGGCCGATCACCAAAGGTCCTGACCTCACCTTTCAAAATTGGGGCAAGGCTTTTTCCGTCAATAGGTTGATTGTCAGGTAACTTTGCACCAGTCATTTCACAGAATGTCGGATAAAGATCGACTCCGATGACAGGCTCATGAGACACACTCCCTTTCTTGGTAACTCCGGGCCAATTTATAAATAATGGAACACGTATCCCCCCCTCATAATACGTTCCTTTGTAACCCTTTAATGGATCCATGTCTGTTGCAGGTCCATATCCTCCATTATCACTAAAAAAGACTACTATAGTCTTTTGATGTAATTTGAGGCTTTTGATTTTATCCATTATCATACCGACCCCGTCATCTACAGATTGTATCATTGTCGCCATTGGGACATGATTATGAAGGCGGCCTGGTGTTTTCTTTCCATATTTATCCAATAGCTCTTTTTTTGAATTTAAAGGCGTATGCACCGCAAAATGGGTCAAATACAGAAACCAAGGTTTTTCAGCATTTTTTTCAATAAAGCTTACAGCTCTTTCTGAGAGAACATCGGTAACGTAGCGATTTCCTTTTTCCTCTTCTAATCCCTTCGCGTCTGGGAAGGGGGGATAATACCCTTGTGGTGGTCCGCCACGTCGATCGCCACCCACATTCAAATCGAAGCCGTAGGGAATAGGGTCCTGGCTCAAATGCCATTTCCCCATTGTGGCAGTTGTATATCCCGCCCCTTTGATTTGATGTGCCCACGTCTTAATATTCGTGTCGAGAGTTGAGACCCCAGGAATATGCTCCAATCTTCGAAATTCCGCCCTTCCTCTTGGCTTCGTTCCCACATTGTAAATTTTATGGCGAGGTGTATATTGCCCGGATAGCAGTGAGGCTCTCGCTGGAGCACAATTTGCAGCAGAGGAATAAGCGTTGGAAAACACCATCCCCCCCCTCGATAGCTCATCTAAGTTTGGCGTCTCGTAAAAATCAGACCCCATATAGCCAGTATCTCGCCAACCAAAATCATCCAAAAATACAAACAATATATTCGGTTTGTCACTTCCCGCAGCCGTAAAGATGAGAAAAAGGAAAATAACCAGTGCCATAGAAGTCCAGCCCAAAGCTTTCGTAGCCTTGGTCGATTTGACGCATTTCATACGCAACATCATGAATCGGATTGCCATTTTTGTAAAGATACCGACTCACCAAGTCAGACATCCCACCGCTTTCATATTGAAATCAAACGAGCCAATTCTATAAATTCCGCCGGAGCCAATTTCTCTGGCCTTTGATTTGACGGATGCCCCATTGAGTTGAGCTTTTCTATTAATTGATCCGAGGGGAAAATAGACTTTAGCGAATTAGTCAAAGTCTTTCTTCTCTGCTGAAACGCCAATTTTGCTATTTTGGCCGCCTTTAATAATTCGTGGGAATCTTTGTAAATTTTATGTTTTCGAACTTCAAGCAGCCCACAAGCACTCATCACATCTGGCGGAGGAAAAAAACATCCTGATGGCAATTTAAAATACTCCTTTGGAAGGTAATTGAATGCGAGTAGGATGGACAATAAACCATAATTTTTTTGACCTGGTTTGGAGAAAATCTTTTCGACAACCTCATGCTGCAGGGTGATGGTCATTGATTCAGGGGGAACTTCTTGCAGCGCCAATTCTACGATAATCGGAGATCCAACAGAATAAGGTAGATTGGATACAAGCTTCCAACCAGCCCAGTCAAACTTGTTGAGTTTTAAATACTCAAGAGCGTCGGCATGAGATACTTGAAACCTTGGATGTAAGTGAAATTTTCCTGTGGTAAGATATTTGAGTAATCTCCGATCTTTCTCCAAGGCAAAAACGCAAGCGCCGGCATCCAACAATGGTCCAGTAAGAGCCCCCATCCCCGGCCCAACTTCTAAAACCTTGTCACCAGAGGACACTTTCGCGAGCGATACTATCTTTTTAAGAATATTCCCGTCGTGGAGAAAATTTTGGCCCAACGATTTGGTTAGCATCAACCCCCTCTCATGGAGGATCTGCCGCATTTCAGTCAACCTTAGGTGACCGATCTTGATGTCATTTTCATTGCCGGGTGCCTGAAGTTGGCTTTTGAAATCTGGTCTTGTGCCATAGCCATCCACTTCGTCCATTACAGGAATCCTCTATACCAATGGGGACTAAAGACCTAATTCATGATCTGTAACGGCGCCCTGAGAGGCTGAATTAACTAACTTCGCAAATTTTGCTAGCACGCCGTGCTTGTATCTTGGCTCTCTGGGGACATAGTGCTTTTTGCGTTCAGCCAAATCTCTCTCTGAAACATCAACGCTCAAAGTTTTATTCTCGGCGTCTATCACTATGGTGTCTCCTTCTTTGACTAAAGCAAGAGGACCGCCAACGTGCGCCTCTGGAGTAATATGGCCAACAACAAAACCATGCGTTCCACCGGAAAACCTTCCATCGGTGACGAGAGCAACTTTGTCACCTAAGCCCAATCCCATAATTGCCCCCGTCGGTCCCAGCATTTCTCTCATTCCCGGGCCGCCTTTAGGGCCCTCGTATCTAATGACAATAACGTCACCCTCAACAATATCTCCTGCTAAAATTGCTTTCATCGCAAGTTCCTCAGAATCATATGTCCGGGCTCTACCGGAAAAGACCATCCCCTCTTTCCCAGTTATCTTGGCGACACTCCCCCCTGGCGAAAGATTTCCATAAAGCACGCAGAGATGGCTATCAGGTTTGATTGGATTTTCAAAGCCGCGAATGATCTCTTGACCGTCAGGGTAGTCTGCGACGTCAACCAAATTTTCAGCCAAAGTCTTACCTGTCACAGTCATGCAATCCCCATGGAGTAAGCCCTTGTCCAATAGACGCTTCATCAATGGCTGAATACCACCGATTGCCACGAGCTCGGCCATCATGAATCTCCCACTGGGCTTGAGGTCGGCTAGCACCGGGACTTTGGATCCAATTCTTGTGAAGTCATCAATTGTCAGCTCTACTTCTGCTGCCGAAGCCATGGCTAATAAATGCAATACGGCATTTGTCGACCCCCCAAGAGAAATGACAACTGTAATGGCATTTTCGAAGGCCTTTTTCGTCATGATGTCTCTTGGATGAATACCTTTTCTCAACAAATCGACCACAGCGGCACCAGCCCTTCGACAATCTTCAGCTTTTGCTTCTGAAACGGCTGCTTGAGCCGAGCTATTTGGCAGGCTCATGCCCAAAGCTTCGATGGCAGATGCCATAGTATTGGCGGTATACATCCCACCGCAAGACCCTGGCCCCGGTACGGCGCATGACTCAATTTGATGAAGTTTATCATCATCTATTTTTTCATTGGCATGCGCTCCAACGGCTTCGAATACCGAGACGA
>CBFHOE010000001.1:651634-660908 GCA_965657355.1 Limisphaerales bacterium
ATCTAATTTTTTGTCGGAGCCAGTGATACATCCAGGAAGAATAGTGCCGCCGTAAACAAAAACGGCGGGGCGATTCATGCGAGCTATAGCCATCATGCAGCCAGGCATATTCTTGTCGCACCCACCTATAGCCACGTATCCATCCATGCCTTCGCAACCGACCACGGTCTCAATTGAATCGGCAATCACTTCTCGAGAAACTAAGGAAAATTTCATACCCTCTGTTCCCATTGAAATACCATCGGAGATTGTAATAGTGTTGAATATTATAGATTTACCACCTGCTTTGTCGGCACCTTCTGAGGCATGCCGAGCGAGTTGGTCAATATGCATATTACATGGGGTGACCATACTCCATGTTGAGGCAATCCCAACAATCGGTTTATTAAAATCTTCTTTCTTAAATCCAACAGGGTATAGCATGGCTCTGCTGGGAGCTCTATCCGGGCCGTCTAGCAATGTACTGGAAAATTTTCTCCAAGCACTTGATGGGTTCTGATTCTGTTCTGACATGACTTACTGAAATATAAATTGAACAAATTGAGCCATTCCCACAAGAGGATTTATATTTTTCCACTTAACAAACTCATCTGGGCAAAATTCAACAAGATTTTGTCAAAACCAAGTGGGTTGTTCAAAATCACTCGATAACAGATAGATTTTAAGGCCAATGCGTGATAATTTGACTAAGTTACAAGTGTTTTTGAAAGCATGAACTCCATTAAATGTTCCAACGGCAACCGACTCAATATCGACAAGCCCGTCCATCGCTTATTCCTTTTCGGAATACCCATACTTTTTCTGATCGCCCATTTTAGTAGTTTTTCGTCCCCACAGGAAGACGGACTCCCATCAGAGGACGTCATGATCACAAGTATTTCCAAGAATGATAATGCCTTGGAAGTTGTAGTTGTGACCAAATCTGGGTATCCCCGAATAATTCTAGAAGGAAAAAGTCGATTATCAAAAGGCTCTTGGGTTCCTAAAGCGGTGAAACACATACCAAACCCAAGCAGTGAACAGGTAACAACCGTCACATTCAGGATTGAAATGACGGAGACCACGGAAATGCTTCGCGCCAGAGCCGAGAAGTCGACTCCGCTTCCTCCTAGTTTCTATGGTGGTCAATCGGAATTTAATGCATCTAAAAGTGCAAACCTTGAATCAGTGGCCATAGATGATGCCACACGATTTGAAACGCCCGAATCTGGGGCAGACGGTGGGAAAATCACGGGAAATGATCGTGAGGTTCAGGAATCAGACATCTGGGCCTTCCGAGGTAATACACTTTATTTTTTCAATAGGCTGCAAGGTCTTCAAATCATCGATGTGAGTGATCCAAAAGGTACTAGAATTTTAAAACGTTTCAACATGCCAGCAGCGGGAGAGGAAATGTATGTCCTGGATGATGCTCATGTGGGGCTTCTTGTTAGAGATTATTGCGGTTTTTATTCTGAAAAATCAGGCAACCAAGTCGTAATCGTAGACACTGCTTCTGAGATCCCTGAAATCACAGGAACGGTGCATATTCCCGGCAGCATAGTAGAAACAAGATTGGTAGGAGATGTCCTATACACGGCTGCCAGCGAATATAAGACTTCGATAGATGCCGAAGGAAAAACAATTTGGACAAGTGGGACCTCAATAACTTCAATACAGCTTTCAGACCCTTCAAAACCGGAAAAGGTCGCAGACATCTTCGTTCCCGGTTACACTTCGGCTGTTCAAGCAACCGATGCTTTTTTCTTTGTTGGCACGAGAGGGAGCTATCCATTTTACAATTCGGAACTTCACATCACTGACATCTCAAATCCCAATGGTTCTCTGCAGCTGGAAAGCACCATTAAGGTTAATGGTTGGATAAAAGACAAATTCAAGATCAATTTGAATAATCATATACTCTCTATAATTTCCGAAGTCAGAGGACAAAATGGCAGGATCTTAAATACCGAACTTATTAACTACTCAATTAAGAATCCTTCGAAGCCCGACAGAGCCGGGTCGCTTAGACTCGGAAAAAATGAGTCTCTTTTCGCAACTCGGTTTGATGGAGACCGTATTTACATCGTGACTTTTCTCCGAATTGATCCCTTGTGGATTGTAGATAATACGAATCCATACGATCCACAAATCCTTGGTGAATTAGAAATTCCAGGATGGTCAACATTCATCCACCCAATGGGAGACAAACTGATCACCATGGGAATTGATAATGTCGGAGGATGGAAGCCAGCAGTTCAACTTTTCGATGTCTCAGATCCCGCGAACCCGACATTGTCTAGCAAGATACCACTAGGAGAAACATGGGCATGGTCGGAAGCGAACCAAACAGAAAAAGCCTTTAAAGTTTTTGAGAGTGAAGGATTAATCTTAGTCCCTGTATCAGCATGGCTTGATGAGGAGAACCTGGCAGGAACTCAACTTATAGATTTCAATGATACAACGCTTACAAAAAGAGGTTTGATAGAGCATGAATTTACTCCGCGTAGAGCAACCATGTTTAATGATTTAGTTTACTCAATATCCAACCATGAACTCGTAACGGTTAATCCCGATGACCGGGATAACCCTCGGGTTATTAGCGAACTGGATCTTGCACTTCAATCAGACACGGTCGTTGAATACCAAGATTATTTGATTTCTGGTTTCACGTCATATAACAATTCTAGCTCGGCAACCTTAACTTTAATTAATCCTTCCGATACCTCAACCGTTATCAGCCAATATAAAATTGAACCTGATGAAACGGATCCAGCAAGTGGTTACCGTCTCAGTAATTTATTTGTACACAATGGTGCCATCTTCGCCGTAACGACTTCCGAACCTTATGCCATTAATGTCGATGAGAGCAGAGAAAAAGGAGGCCAACCTGAGTATTACACAAGCGTTAAAATCAGTTCCTTTGTTCTGAATGAAAACAAGAATGCACTTGTTAAAGTTTCTGAATTGAAGCACCCGTCCTCTGGCCTTGGTTGGCACCCCAGCCTTGAACATCACATACTCCCAAACGGAGATCTTACTCTTTTCACAAACGGCATCAATAATTTCCACCCTTTCCTTGATGATTTCATTGGTCGGCCAGGATTAGATTTTCGCGGTTATCAAAAGCAATTATTCCTAACATTCAACATCGAAGGCCAGGTCGTTAATAATTTCTCAAGTCTTTTCATCCCGGGCTTTGATGATGAATCAAATCATAATACTTGGAGATCATTCTCCGGTATGTTTTGGTCGGGTGATCGGGTCATTTTCTCCTCACAGACAAGTCGTTACAAAGAAATGGAAACGACACTGGATAAAGAACAGCCTGCGGTGAATTCGGATATCCAGCCCCCCCCCCCACTCAGAATATGGACAACAGATCATCAGTTAATCAATATAAGTTTCTCGGACCCAGTTACTCCGACACAATTTCCTGCCATCGAAATACCAGGTAAGCTTATTGGTATATCCCACCAAGGTCAGGTAATTTATACCAGCGGATATTCTTTTGATGATGATGGTGGCAGGATTCCCAATAGCCTTCACCTTCATGCAAGTGCTTATGACGAGGTTCAGGTCAGCCTGGTGGACTCCATGCCATTGACTTCAAACCTCGCCGGCACACTTTCACTGGATTCCGGCATTATAATTTCTAGGCATTTAGAAGACGGCCTATACGAAATCACGCCGTTAAAACTTCTGAATAGCGGTGAGCTCATCTTTGAAGCCGGCTTTTCTCATGACAGCTACCCTCATTCTTTAATCCAGGTTGATGGACTCGTACTGATCCCCAATAACTTTGGTAGTGGCATTACGGCTGTTGACTTCAACGCGGGGTCCAAACCCGTGATTTTTGAAGAGTGGAATTTTCCCGGGTGCGTTTATGCACCGATTAAAAACATATCAGGCACAAAGAAAGACGGGTTTTGGTCTCCCATGGGCGTTTATGGTATAAATCACTTGGCTCCACCATCCAACTAACGCCATAATTTCTGGTAGATTTTGCCATAGATAAGCCGGATATGAGATTCCTTACCGGCTTTCTTGACATCCCTGTAATAGAAGTCAACATCGCAAGTGGCTTTACCAAACTAAGGCATCAAAAGCATCGCAAAAAAACTTTCATGATTTTTTCAATTCCCATCATCGCTGAAATGTCTCCATTGAAATGGGTTTTGGCCATTGTATTATTCACAACAATTGGCGGGCTTGCTTACTTTTCGCTCAGAAAATCTGAGATAAAATTTCTCACTTCCCGCATTGTTGCAACAATTCCAATATGCATTGGCATATTTTATGTCATCAATCTTGGCTTCAATCCACTGGTTCCATTCCTTGCAGCAATATTGGGCGGTATTTTCGCCATTATTTGGACTGGACCAATTATCACCCTAGTCATCAAACCATTCACTGATATCTTTTTTCCATCAGAAGAGATCGATGAGGCACCTATATACAGCTCCGCCTTGAGGCTCAGAAACCAAGGCCTTTATTCTCAAGCTTTAGAAAAAATTAATTTAGAGCTAGAAAAATTTCCAGAGGATCCAAAAGGGCATATTCTAAAGTCACAAATTTTGGCTAGAGACAGGAAGGAGCCTGAAGAAGCCATTGAGCAGCTAGAGTCATTTCTTGGAAATGACCCGCCACCGCCGAAACCTGCACAAGTGGTTATCTTAACCCAGCTTGCAGAAATCAGTTTGGAACATTTGAAAAACCATGACTTGGCGCAGACTTACTTCAAAGAAATAATTCGTAAATTCCCAGACTCTGAGGCCTCTCAGTCGGCAGAGCAACGAATTGCCCAAATAATTATACCCAGCGCAAAAAAGGCACGAGAACCCAATAAAAATTTCACTGTTGAAAAAAACGATCGAGATTACGGATTGGAATACGGCAGGGATTACGTTCATGACAACTTAACAAAACAAATGGATGACTTGCCCATTGAAGATCTGATGGCCCACTTGATTGAACACCCAAAGAACTTTGCGGCTCGTAAAGAATTGGTAAGAAGGCTCGCATTTGAAGAGGATGAACCAGAGGATGCGATTAAGTGGTTACAAGAAGCCTTGGAGATTCCACACCAAAGCCATCGGCAAAGAGCCGGGTGGTATGATATGCTTGTTGATATCCAAATCAAAAAACTCGCTAATTTGGATGCAGCAAAAATGACACTAACGAGATTTATCGATGAGGATCCGCAGTCAGGAATGGCAGATCTTGCTAGAAAGCGAATACTCACCTTGAGAAGAGAACTCGATGTATTATCTCAAAAGGATCCCATAAAACTTGGAGAATACGAGCAGGACATTGGTCTCAAAACAAAAAGAAAAACCTCCTGATTTGTCTAAATTAAAATCTTAAACTTACAGGGGATCGCCAATTGACATGAAAGAAAAGATAGACCCTTTTGAGTCTTTAAGGGGAATAGCTGCTATCGCAGTCGCCCTTTACCACTTCAGGTGCTATTCCCTCCTCACTGACAATTTGTTTATTGCACATGCCGAATTAATGGTAGACTTTTTCTTTGTTTTGAGTGGTTTCGTCATAGCTTACAACTATGAGGAGCGACTCGGATCAACCAAAGAACTTTTTGTTTTTCAGACAAAAAGATTTTGGAGACTCTACCCACTCCACATCATAACGCTTGTTGGTTTCCTTGGTATTGAATTAGCAAAATATTTCTTTGAACAAAAAACAGGAAATACTTCTACTTTTCCCGCATTCTCGATAAACAACACTGGAGTCTTCATCCAACACGTTTTTATGCTACACGCGGTGATTGGCGACGGAAGGTCTTTCAACTACCCCAGTTGGTCGATTTCCAGTGAATTTTATACTTATTTAATTTTTGCAATACTCACGGTGTATGGAAAAAAAATGAGATGGTTCCTCTTCGGCTCTCTAGTATTAATATCATCTATCTGGGTCGGTGGTATCGTTCAGATTAATTTGGATGAATATCCTATGTTACGGTGTACGTTCAGTTTTTTTATGGGGACTTTGAGTTGGTTAATCTGTAAAAAGTGGAAGCAAAAGCGACAACTTCCAGGGGGCGTTCCGATAATATTTATTATACTTTCAGTGGCTGCCATCTGTTATCTCAGATCTCCGTATCAAAGAGTCATATGCCCTATGCTTTTTCTAGGCATTATTGTTTCTATATACCTATCAAAAAGAGATTCGAAATTATGGAAAATGCTTAGTGTCAAACCACTCGTTTTTTTAGGAACTATCAGCTACAGCATTTATATGGTTCATGCAGGGTTTTGGTGGGTATTAACTCAAATATTTAGATTCAGCCTAAAAGTCCCCACGGAGTCAATAGCGGGAAAAGGAACATATATCATTTTAACTCAGCCAGCAGCAACCACAGTGACGATCTTTGGTATCATAGCGATAATTTTTATATCGAGCTTAACATATAGACTTATCGAAAATCCATTCAGGAGAGGACTTCCAAAAAAGTAATTAAAAAGATCTCCTTTGTCGCAACAAAAGATGCCTCATGAAATCATCTATCAAGCTTGGTTTTATTGGCTTTTTCAATTCGAACAGATGAAAACATCCCCCGGGAATGGGTGTCCCGATTCGAACTTCTCTTGAGAAGAATTGAGGCTTCTCGACCAGCTTCTGTTGTGGATTCGTTCAGTGAATTTAGGAATCTCGGGTTTGAAGCTAATATCCTCCATTCTCCACTAGAATAATTTCTTACAAAGCTTAATTTTTCTTCTCTAGAGGTCATCTCATGTTCTTCTATTTACAATTCTTCGGACCAAAAATTATGTCCGCAACTAGTTATAAGATCGTATAAATTATGAAAATTTCCAATAAAACCTTATATTTTAGCACATCAAAAATGGGATCAGTTTGATGGTTCGTTTAGTGATTTTGCCAAAATCGGCAAGAGAATACCGAGCCTGAAAGACAGCTGATCTTTACATTTTTTGTTAGCACTAGCCAGGTTAAGCATACCGGGAATGATCCAAGGATGTGTTATGATATGCAGTATTAGAGAAATGAGCTTAACCCGACCTCCTTCTTGCATAAATTTTGAAAAATCGACCGGTAATCGGGTGGTCTGTGTATCCGATATTGCTTTAATAATGATTACGGATATGCCGTATGAAGCGCAGACCTGAGTTAATGAACTGGACTCCATATCCACGGCATCACATTTAGTAATTTCAAATAATTTCTTTTTTTCTTCGGGGGTTGATGCGATTGCGTCTTGGGCAAAAAAGCTACCTACTTTGCATTGTCTGTCGTAAATATCGGAGAAGTTCGGAAGATTGTTTTTGGGAGATGAAATTTCGACCACGACGTCGCCACTCTCTAATTTTGGGTCCAACCCTCCGGCATATCCAAAGAGCACGACTAGGCCAGGAGGACCTTTTTTTTCAATGTAATTTTTTATGGTGGTGGAAGCAACTTGAGGCCCCATTCCTAGAATAAGCTTATCTGTGAATCGAGAAATGCCGGGTTCGATGTTTTTAAAAATACTATCAACAATCGAAGCCTCCTCTTCCAGCGCCGAACAAATAAGAAGCATAAAATAGTCAATTACAGGATTAGCATGATAAGTCTTAACTATTCGGCCGTGACCTTATTGATGATTGGTTTACTTTCAATTTTGCCCTCTGTTTTCAGTAAAGATTGAAAATTGCCCAATGCGAGCAGAGGCCAAGAAATACGATAAAGGTCATATTTTAAATAAAACACTTTCGGAAAGCCGGTTCCGGTTGTTTCGTGCTCGGTCCAAGTCCCGTCAGGATTTTGGTTTTGAATTAAAAACTCAACGCCATCCCTCAGGGCTGGTTCATCAGGGTCTTCGAATGCCAAAAGTCCCATTACCGCCCATGCAGTTTGGGACGGAGTGCTTGGTCCTTGTCCTTTGTAGACAGGATCATCGTAGGTATTACAACGCTCTCCCCAACCACCATCATCATTTTGAACCGAGATCAACCAATCTTTAGCCTTCTGAATCCATGGTTCCGAGAAATTCACACCCAAACTTGCTAAACCCCTCAAGACCTGCCAAGTGCCGTAGATGTAGTTCACACCCCAGCGGCCATACCAACTTCCATCCTCCTCTTGTGTACGCCTGAGGTAATCCAAAGCTTTTGCGATCTGCGGGTGATCCAAATCCCAAGATTCCTTCCCCAGAACTTCCAAAATTCGAGCGGTGATGTCGGGACATTCTGGGTCCAACATGGCGTTATGGTCAGCAAAAGGAACTTTTTCCAAAATACTACGAGTGCAATCTTTATCAAATGCTGCCCATCCACCATCTTTACATTGAAAGGTTACCATCCAGTTTAATCCGCGCTTATAACACTCGTCCCTGGTTTGTATCTTATCCGTCGGGATTAAACGAAGGGCGAGTAGCACCATCGCTGTATCATCAACATCTGGATACCACTTGTTTTCATGTTCGAAAACCCACCCACTGGGTTCAACATCCACTGGATTCTTGTAAACCCAGTCCCCCCGAAATCTTATCTCTTTGGAAATTAACCAATTACAAGCATTCACCATACTTGGATGGTTTGCCGGCACACCTGATTCTCTCATCGCTATGGCTACGATAGCGGTGTCCCAGACGGGAGAAAAACACGGTTCAATTCGTACCGAGTTTGGAGTTTCATGCTCTAAATTTTTTAGAACCTCTCTTGCTCGAATAACTTGCGGGTGATCATCGGAATACCCAAGGCACTTTAGGGCAATAAGTGAATTGAGCATCGCGGGGAAAATTGCTGCCAAACCTTCAGATCCTTCAAATCTTTCGAGCATCCATTTTTCAGCTTTTTTAAGAGAAAGCTTTCTAAAAGGTCTCAATTTTAATTTTTCAACAATCTGGATGAACCTATCCAACATGAGGAAAAAATTCCGCCAAGTGCAAAAAGACGGGTCCTTGGGCAACCTGAGATCACGTTCATGAAACCCCTCAGGAAATAATTCCTCAATTGTAAAACTTTCTGAAATGGTTCTTACGGGTCGATAATGGTTGATAATTGCCAATGGAACTAACATTGCCCGACTCCAGGAGCTCATTTCATTAAAATTGACGTAAAACCATTTTCCGATAAGTAAAATCTCACATGGAATGGTAGGAACGTATTCCCATGGATATAATCCAAGAAGAGCTAAATAAAGTTTGGAAAAAGTATTCATTCTTGGCACCCCCCCGAGATGGACCGCCATTTCACGGGCCCGCAGCATCCGCGTGTCAGTAATAGGGACTCCCGCCAACTTCAAAGCCAAATAGCATTTTATGGTCGCGTTAACTTCT
>CBFHOE010000001.1:661005-664898 GCA_965657355.1 Limisphaerales bacterium
CGGCTGGACCTCCATAATATATGCTCCATCCTCCCTCCTCTGTTTGCATAGAGAAAATATGATTAACGGCTTTTTCCTGCCAGATTGGATCTACACTACCGTCCCAATGATGAAAAGCGACCATGTCAGCCACCAAGGTGGCGTCCACAATCAATTCACCCACCCAATATTTACTCTCTTTCTGAGTTTTAAATAAATAGGAATGAGTTTTTTTGATTGTTTCATCAAGCCCATCGTGACTCGATTTTTCATCTGGTCGCGGCACGAATCGTTTGAATCTTGGAAATTCCTCTTTGCCTGATCGCATTTTCAAACAGGAAGATTGACAAACGCAGAGCTCAAAATTCAAGTCAAATAGTTAAAATCGGATTCAAAACGAAGAATTTCGTCAAATTTTACAGTTTCTCACCAAAAATTTCGCCAGTTTCAAAAAGTAAAGGGAGTAATTAATTTCTTTCATTATTCCAAATAAATACACTAAAGCGCCCAAATGAGAGGAGTTTACCGAAAATGAAAAGCGACATTTTTACTATTGATATAGAGTGTAATCCATATATGTTGTGGGACTAATTTTGGCAAATTTGCTTATGTATCCAGAATTACCTCAATCATTATATAATTCAAAATTCGAACACGACGCCTGCGGTGTTGGTTTCGTCGCCAACTCAACAGGGAAAAAGGAATTTCGAGTTTTGGAATACGCCATTGAAGCTCTTAAGAACCTTGCACATAGAGGGGCTTTAGATGCAGATGCTAAAACAGGAGACGGGGCTGGAGTCCTCACCCAGATTCCACACGAGATATTTCGTCCAGAGGTGGAGCGACTCGGAGGAAAGCTGAAACAAGACAGCGACCTAGCTGTGGGCATGGTGTTCCTTCCACATGGTGATGCATATAAACAAAGCGTAGGCAAGAACATCATAGAGGAAGCTGCAAAAGAATTTGGTGTTCATGTTTTCGGATGGAGAACGGTTCCAGTTCAGCCTGGGTGCTTGGGAGACAAAGCTAAAAACACCATGCCGGAGGTCCAGCAGATTCTGATGGGATTAACTGAAAATATTTCCCAAGAGGAATTTGAACGTCGACTCTTTTTGACCCGAAAAACCTCAGGTCAAAAAGCTAAGAGTGAAGGACTTGAGGATTTTTACATTTCTTCTTTTTCATCAAGGACCATAGTTTACAAAGGTTTATTCAATGCACCACAATTACCAAAGTTTTACGAAGACCTGCAGAACCCAAATTACAAGACATCGATAGCAATTTACCATCAAAGGTATTCGACTAATACCTTTCCGAACTGGAAGTTATCACACCCATTTAGGTCGATAGCCCACAACGGAGAGATCAATACCTTAATGGGCAATGCAAACTGGGTGAGAGCACGCGAGCTTGACCTCAGTTCTCCACTCTGGGGCGATCGAGTCACTCAGCTGAAACCCATCATTCAAGAGGGTAGCTCAGATTCAGCTGCGTTGGATAATGCCGTTGAATTATTGGAACTGAGTGGAAGAAACATTCTCCAAACCGTACTCATGCTCATTCCTGAAGCATGGGAGAAAAATCCCGAGGTAAAAGGTAAATTGCGAGGATTTTATAAATACCACAGCTGTATTAGTGAGCCTTGGGATGGTCCGGCTGCTGTAGTTTTTACAGACGGAAGATTTGTTGGTGCAACCCTTGATAGAAATGGTCTGAGGCCTGCGCGTTACATTAAATACGACGATGGTATTATTGTCATGGGCAGTGAGGCTGGAGTAGTTGAGCTTGATGAGGCGAAAGTCATTGAGAAAGGACGGCTCGGTCCAGGTCGAATAATGGCCATTGATACCGTGGAAGGAAAATACCTTCACGATACTGAAATCAAAGAAATGGTCTGCAATGCTCAACCGTATGAAGAGTGGTGTCAAAAAAACCTCTTTTCGCTGACCGATCACGCTAAACCATTTGCTCCGAACCATAATCCAGTCAACCTCATAGATCTCACGGTACAACAGCTCACATTTGGCTGGGACGCGGAGGAGATAAAAATAATCCTCAATCCTATGGTCGAAAAAGGTGTGGAGGCTGTCGGCTCAATGGGCGATGACACCCCCTTATCGGTATTGTCATTACAGCCAAGACTTCTCTACGGCTATTTTCGCCAGAGATTTGCGCAAGTAACAAATCCACCGATAGACTCTATCCGTGAAAATGTTGTGATGTCTCTATCGACGACTCTTGGAATTACCAGGTCTTGGCTTGAAGAGAGTCCAGACCACGCCAATAAAGTAAGCATCGACAGCCCGTTTTTGCTCGATTACGAATTGGAGGCTATGAGGCAAATTCCAGCAGAGCAATACAAACAAGCAACCTTTGATGCCGTTTTCCAATTGGATCGGGGCCCTGAAGGTCTTGTTGAAGCGCTGGATGACCTTTGCTCAAAAGTGGAAGCAGCGGTAGATCAAGAGACAGCCATAATTATAATTAGCGACCGAAAAGCCGACAGCCTCAATGTTCCTATCCCGATGCTACTTGCAGTGGGTGCTGTCCATCATCACCTGATCACTTCGGGCAAGAGATTGCGATGTTCTATCGTTTGTGAAACGGGTGAAGCGCGAGATGTTCATCAGTTTGCATGCTTAATCGGTTACGGTGCGACAGCAATAAACCCATACATAGCAATTGATACAATAAGGGAATCGATCGAAACCGGAGATACTTACCATGATATCGAATTAGATCAAGCGCTAGCAAATTACCGACAAGCCATTGAAAAAGGCTTGCTTAAAATCATGTCGAAGATGGGTATTTCGACAATTAAAAGTTACCGAGGCGCACAGATATTCGAGGCGGTTGGGATTTCTTCCGAAGTCATCAATAAATGCTTTTATGGAACCAGCACCCAAATCGAGGGCATTTCCATGAGCGATATTGCTATAGATGCCATAAGAAGGCATCAGAAAGCCTATGCTGATCCAGAAATAGCCGAACTGGAAGAAGGCGGAAACTACAAAGTTCTACCAAAAAACAGAGGTGAGTTTCACGCCTTCAACAAGAAGGTTGTTCAGACGATGCATAAGTTTCTAAGAACAGGTAAAAGAGATGAATTCTTGAATTACATGGAAACGGTCAAGCAGAGAGATCCAGTTTCTCCTCGCGACCTCTTGAGACTTAAAGAAACCAAGTCCATCCCTCTGGATGAAGTGGAATCTATTGAAAGCATCAGACAAAGATTTACAACGGCAGGTATGAGCTTGGGGGCGCTCTCACCCGAGGCGCACGAATGTTTGGCTATCGCAATGAATTCTATAGGTGGAAAATCAAATTCCGGTGAAGGTGGAGAAGATAAAGAGCGCTATCAAGTCAGAGAAAACGGCGATAACCCAAGCTCAGCCATCAAGCAAGTTGCCTCTGGGCGATTCGGAGTGACCCCGGAATATCTGGCGAGCGCGAAAGAAATCGAAATTAAAATGGCACAAGGAGCAAAACCTGGAGAGGGAGGACAGCTTCCCGGCCACAAAGTGACTCCAATTATTGCCACACTCAGGCACAGTGTGCCAGGAGTCCCATTGATATCACCTCCTCCACACCATGATATCTACAGCATTGAGGATTTAGCTCAGCTGATTTACGACCTCAAACAAGTCAATCCAAGAGCGAAAGTGTGCGTGAAGCTCGTCTCTAGCGCTGGAGTTGGGACGGTCGCAGCGGGCGTGGCAAAAGCATATGCCGATGTCGTCCTCATCTCTGGTCACGATGGGGGAACGGGTGCAAGCCCACAAAGCTCTATCAAATATGCGGGTGGCCCATGGGAACTCGGGGTGGCCGATGCTCATCAAACACTCATGTTGAATGACCTCAGATCGCGCATCGTTGTCCGAACAGATGGAGGTATGAAGACTGGTCTGGATATA
>CBFHOE010000001.1:664995-669101 GCA_965657355.1 Limisphaerales bacterium
TAATCATGGCAGCACTCTTAGGTGCAGAAGAATTTAATTTCGGGACATCTGCCTTAGTCGCTGCTGGCTGCGCCATGTTCCGGGTATGTCATTTGAATACATGTCCAGTTGGGGTGGCTACACAAAAAGAAGAACTTCGTTTGAAATTTAAAGGGAAGCCTGAAAATGTTGTAGCGTTTTTCAATGGTGTCGCTGAAGAGGTCCGAGAGATCATGGCTCAACTTGGTTTTAGAAAATTGGACGACCTGATCGGACGAACCGATTTGCTTGAAAACAAACCACCAGAAGATTTCCCTGAACATATTAGAACCAAGGTGGCAGGACTCGATTTATCTCGTCTCCTTTATCAAGTCGACCCGACCGGGACGACTCCCCGCATACACACAAGAGAGCGGAATGAGCGTTTCGGCGATTCATCATTGGATGACAAGTTGATCATTGACGCCAAAAAAGCTTTAAACAACAAAGGGTCAGTCAAATTATCCTATAAAATCAACAATACAATGCGTAATATTGGAACGCGCATTTCAGGCCACATAGGCTACACGTATGGGGATGATGGGCTCCCTCCCGAATCAATAGATGTCACATTTCAAGGAAGTGCAGGCCAAAGCTTCGGAACTTTCTTGGCTAAAGGAATAAAAATGCGTCTCATTGGAGAGGCCAATGATTACGTAGGCAAAGGGATGAATGGCGGGGAAATCATTCTCCACCCGCCTGCTGCTTCAAAATTTGAGTGGAGCCAGAACCAAATTATAGGCAATACGGTTCTCTACGGTGCTACAGGCGGCCACTTGTTTGCAGCTGGCAAAGCTGGCGAAAGATTCTGCGTTAGAAATTCAGGGGCCACAGCTGTTGTTGAAGGAGTTGGTGATCACGGCTGTGAATACATGACTGGTGGTTGTGTTGTCATACTAGGACAAACAGGAAGAAACTTTGGTGCAGGTATGAGCGGAGGTAGAGCCTACGTCTATGATCCAAAAGGAGTTTTACCAACTGATTATAACGACGAAATGGTAAGGGTTGAAAAACTTGATCAGCACCCGTCGAATATAAAAGAGGTCGAAAAACTCATCTACCTTCATTTGGAAAAAACAGAATCTCCATTAGCTAACGAGATAATGAAAGATTGGACCAATAAAGTTAAGGATTTCTTTATTGTGATACCAAATCCTGCGGCGGCGAAACCTGCATCCAAACCAGTTCATGAATTGGCCGAGAAATCTTCAGATAAAAAACCACCAGTAGGAGGATTCTAATTATTCTCTGAAATAGCAACCTGATTTAAAACCATCTGGATTTTCCATGATGGTTTTTTCTTAACTAGCACAATCAGAACTTATACATTTAACAATTTACAGTGATTCTCGACTCCAGGTATTAAATTGAAAAAACTAAAACGTTGAACTGTTCATTACATTTTATATGCCGGCAACTCGGAACGATACTTCGATTTGTGGCCATCGTTTCTATAGCTATTTGCCAATTACAAATCAGTCAGGTAGTTCATGCCCAAGAAAGCAACAGAAAATCTTTTTGGTTCAAGCCAAAGGAGATTTTTCCCATTGAATGGGGCGTGCAGAACTTGGTGAATGCTGACTTTGACCAAAACGGGAAAGAAGATTTGCTCTTGGTTGAAAATAATAGAGCTAAAATACACCTTTTATGGAATCGAGATGATGACGAACCTGTCGAAATAACGGCTAACTTTGGCACCGCGAATGTAAATTCTCTCCCTCCAGACGCTCGATTCAAATTAGATGCTATTACATCTGAACGTCGTATCATTGACTTAGCTGTAGGAGATCTTAACGGCGACTCTTTTCCTGACATTGCCTACTTTGGAAATACTGCAGGTTTGGTCATCCACTACAATAAGGGAGAAAGAAAATGGGAAACTGCTCAAGAAAGAGTGGTACCAAATGGTCTCACGTCAATGAATTCCTTGGACATTGGAGATCTTAATGGAGATAAAGCAAATGACATCATTTTACTCGGTGAAGGCGCTGCTTATGTCTTTTATCAATCTGTAGGCGGCCAACTCGAAGATCCTGTAAAAATACCTTTATCCAGGGATGTCAAAGGCCTCCAAATCTATGATTTAAACAATGATGGTTACCAGGACCTATTGCTACTTGCTTGGGCTTCAAAGTCACCTATCAGAATAAAGTGGCAAATCGATGGAGTCATTGGCGAAGAAGTGCATTATAAGCTTCCTTCCATTTCCTCGTATGACCTTGCTGATTTAAATAATGATAATATCTCGGAACTTATTTGCATAGAGACGCGCTCGAATGATGCCTGTATTTATCAGCTCAAAGAAGAGGGTAATTCAGAATTTCTTCCAGGTATCAAATTTGGTCAAACAAAATTGCTGGCCTATGATGTGGATGGAGGAGTGGGTAGAACGTTTGTCTCAGCTGATTTAAATAACGACCAGCTAGATGACCTGATTATTCCTGATCCACAAAGCGGCCAACTAATCTATTACCAACAAGATTCCAACAACGGATTCGCTGTTTCAAAAAAATTCCCTAGTCTTTCGGGGATCACTGACATGGCTACCGGAGACTGGGATGGTGACGAATCAGAAGAGGTATTTGTTTTAAGTCGGGACGAAAAGGTTGTCGGTGTTACTAAGTTAGATGAACTTGGTAAAATCCCATTCCCATCTCCAATTTCATTTTCTGGTGAGCCTCTGGCTCTTGGCTTTGGTTTTTTATCCCACTGGGACAAAAACGGACTTATCCTCATTGCAGAAAATACAGAGACTTCGCAAAGATATCTCGAAATATTTCACAATAATAAATCCATTCACAAACAAGCACTTAATAAAGATTACTTGGGAACCCCTGGAGCTATTAAAGTGACCGATGCAGACCAGGATGGTTTTAGTGACATTATTCTACTAACGCCATACCAGGACTTAAAAATTTTGAGAGGTTCATCATCTGATTTTGATGAAATTGATGTTCCCCCTCCCGGGGCATCAATAGATAAGGATAGCCTTACAGTTATTGACATCAATAATGACAAAAGAGACGAACTGATCTTTTCGATGAAAAATTTCATCAGGATAACTAACCTGGTTAATTCAGGTTTGGAAGATAAGCCCAGCTGGAAATTTAAAGTTATCGAACAGGTCAATGGATCAGCAGCTAATTCGGAAATCAAATCACCTGTTTACATTCCCCAGTCAGAGAAAAGACCAGAAATTTTATGTCTGCTCGATATAAAAAAAAGCCAGGTCTCATTCTGCACGAAAGACGACTCAGGCATTTGGGCAATTAATAAAAATCTTACTCTGAATGTGGAAAACATTCTTGGACTCCAAACCATGCGATATGGCCCATCCAAAATTGCAACACTAGCTTTTGTTGCTGAGAATTTCATTGCATGGAAATCACAGAGTAATTTTAGTAAACAGCTTAGCCGAGCAGGCCAGTATCAAACAAAAATCAACAGAGGAAAACTCTTCGATGTCATTACTGGGGATTTGAATAATGATGGATCGACTGACATCATTTTTAATGAGGCTCAGTTAAATCACTTGGAAATTGCCTACGTTAATTCAGAGCTCAATACTCAGCCAGGTGTTAATTGGAAGGTCTTCGAAAAACAGTCATTCAGAAGTGGCCCCGGAGCATCAGGTGAGCCAAGAGAAATGTGTATAGCCGATTTCGATGGAGACAAAAAAAGCGACCTTGCCATTCTTGTCCACGATAGAGTTATAGTCTACCTACAGGATTGATATTTAAACCAATAGAATGTTTAGATGCTCACAAATCGGCACGGCTCAGTTGTGATTTACCAGTAGCTTCAATAGCTTACAAATATTAAGCGAGAATATCCTTAATGACATGCCCATGTATATCTGTGAGCCTAAAATCTCTTCCTTGGTATCGGTATGTCAATTTTCTGTGATCAATTCCCATCAGGTGCAAGATGGTAGCATTTAGATCATGAATATGCATAGTCCCCGGAGTCCAGCGCTCCTTACTAGGTTGCGGATCAAGAGTATTACCATCGGCATCAGTGATATTGTAGCCATAATCATCCGTGCGGCCGTATGTTATGCCAGGTTTTATTCCCCCGCCCGCCATCCA
>CBFHOE010000001.1:669199-673592 GCA_965657355.1 Limisphaerales bacterium
AAACTGTAAAACAGCGGGGGTGATGGTCTCGACCATAATTTTCCCGTGATAATCCCCCCTGGCAGTAGGCTGTTCTTCCAAATTCCCCACCCCATACAACTAAGGTATCCTCAAGCATCCCTCTTCTTTTGAGATCTTTTATCAATGCGGCACTTCCTTGATCAATATCTTTGGCTTGATCACCATGCTCTCTGGGAAGATTGCCATGAGCGTCCCAACCGCGGTGGAAAATCTGAATGTTGCGAACACCTCGTTCAGCAAGCCTTCGAGCATTTAGACAGCAGGCCGAAAAGGAACCGGGCTGCCGAGCTTCTTCGCCATATAATTCAAATGTTTCATCAGACTCTTGCGATAAATCCATCAATTCTGGCACCGATGTTTGCATTCTGTAAGCCATTTCATGTTGCCTGATTCTTGAAATTATTTCTGGATCTGCAAACTCCTTATGCATGTTGCTATTCAGAGCTGTAAGAGCATCGAGCTGAGCCCTTCTGTCTCGAGAGGTCACTCCCGGCGGATTACTTAGATAAAGGACTGGGTCTCCTTCGCTACGAAGTAATATCCCCTGGTGTTCGCTCGGCATGAATCCAGTGCCCCACAAACGTGCAAAAAGGCTTTGTTCGGCATGCCTACTTTTTGCATGCATCACTACATACCCAGGTAAATTTTTATTACTACTTCCAAGGCCGTAGCTTAGCCAGGATCCTAAGCTAGGGCGTCCGGGAACCTGGCTTCCCGTCTGAATGTACGTCACAGCGGGATCGTGATTGATAGCTTCAGTGAATGTGCTGTGAACCACGCAAAGTTCCTTAGCCACAGATGCGGTATGCGGAAGGAGCTCGCTAACCCAAACCCCTTGATCGTTATTTTCAGCCCTGGTAAATTTATACTTGGAAGGAGCTAATGGTAATCCGCTTTTTTGATTAGCGGTCATTCCTGTAATGCGCTGACCAGATCTCACATTATCAGGAAGCTGTTGATTAAACATCTCATTCATTTTGGGTTTGTAGTCCCATAGGTCCAGATGACTTGGCCCACCACTCATGAAGAGATAAATCACTCTTTTAGCTTTGGGTGCATGATGTATCCCTCCACGAACTTGGGCCGCTTGCCCTCCCCCAACTAGATGAGGGGATAGTATGTCCGTGAGAGCCAATGTTCCCAAACCCAGCGCGCTGCGGCCAAATAATTGCCGCCTCGTCATCAGTAGTTCATGCTCTCTCTTTGGGTGTAAATCGGTCATAAAGTATCCTCAATAATTTGAATTTTATTAATAAAGCAAAATAGATAAATCACTGGCAAGCAGGGTCATCACCACTTGCGTCCATGCCGCGTGCTCAATGTTATCAACATTAGTCTTTGTCGGATAAAGACCAACAGAGACAAGTTCTCTAGCAGCATCTGGATCAGCTTTATACCTGTCCTTCATTTGAGCGAGTAAATTGAGACAAATCCTTGCCTCTCTCTCGCGTGCTGACCGACTTGTCAACCGCTTGAAAATCATGTTAATTTTGCCTCTTTCATTTAGGTCTGTTCGTAATAGATTCTCAGCAAAAACCCTACCTAATTCGACTCTCTGCGTTTCATTAAGAAGCCCAAGAGATTGTAGAGGGGTATTTGTCCTGGAACGGCCTAAACAGCTAGATTCTCGGCTAGGAGCGTCAAATAAGGTCATCATTGGGTGAGGGCTCGTGCGTTTCCAATACACATACAAACTGCGCCGATAAAGTCTGTCTGAAATATCAGCAACATACTTTTTTGTGTTACTTGCAGGATGGGCTAATGCAAACCACATCCCATCTGGTTGGTAGGGTTTCACCCCTTCTCCTCCCATATAATCATTCATGGCTCCACTCGACCAGAGGGCAATATCTCTGATGACTTCGGCGTCTAACCTATATGAGGGGCCTCGACTCCAAAGTAAATTTTCAGGATCATTTATTTCAGGATCAATACTCGAATTTTGCTTAAATGCTCGGCTAGTTACCATCAATTTTAGCATCTGCTTTATATTCCAGCCACTTTCCATAAAATCGACAGCCAAATAGTCCAATAGTCCAGGATGCGTTGGCTGCTGTCCTTGAAGCCCGAAATCTTCCGGAGTCCTAACCAATCCTTCTCCAAAAATGCGAGACCATAGCTGATTCACAATAACTCTTGAAACAGTTGGATGTTTTGGCGACGTGAGCCAATGCGCCAATCCAAGCCTGTTGCGAGGTAAGTCTTTATCTAGGTTTCCCATGACACTCAAAACTTCGGGTTGTAGAGGTTCCCCCTGAGGCTGATTGTACTCACCACGTTTAAGTATGTATGTTTCACGAGGTTCGCTGAGTTCCCTGGTTATCAGACTCGTCGTAAAATTCCCCTCAGTCGCCAATAGCTTCTGTATGGTAGATCGAACATCACCGACCAACGCCCCGAGCTCAAAACGGGATTCATCTGATGCGAGAATTTGTAATTTTTCTTTTGGAAAGAGAGAATCCCAGTTGCCTGCAGATTTTAATTTTTTGAAGGAATCCAAAAATTGCACGGATACACTATTGTTAATACTCCCACCTGTTAGTTCGAGTTCAATTTTGTTGATGCCCTCCTCAATAGGTAGCGCAACAACCGTTTTCAGTTGATCCTTTCTCTCCGGGCCTGAGTATATTCTGTCAGCTATCACCGCCTTTGTTCCCGAGCTGCCAGATATTTGAAGCCACAAAGTCTGGGCTATGCTCGCTTCAACGTTAAATTTAATCCAGCGTGATTGGCCTAAGCCAGGGAGGCTGTCTCTTATAGAACCCGGTAAACCCTTCTTTATGGACTTCCATTCAGGCTTTTCCCCAGGAAGGCCTGAATTTGTTTCTACTGAGTCGGAAAGATACCAATCTGAAAATTTCAATGATTCTATTTTCTGACCGTGGGATACGAGCAATTCTTTATCAAAACCAGGGCTCTCTTCTAATGTATTCAGCAGGTTTTTGACTCTACCTTTTAAGTGCTCCCATTTGTTCCATTCTACCTGACTATTTGGGACTTTTATATTTGGACCGTAGGTATACGAATTGCCATCAAGTGATCGCTCAGCGGTGCTATTAAAAAAAGCTAGAAGTTGGTAATACTCCTTATGAGAAATGGGATCGTATTTATGAGTGTGGCATCTTGCACAGGAAAGCGTCATACCAAGAAAAACGGTGCCTAAAGTTTCCGTTCTATCGAAGTTATTTTTTGCCTGAAATTCTGCTGGAATCGCGCCACCCTCTGAGGTGGAGGGATTCATGCGAACATATCCTGTGGCCAGCAACTGTTCTGTAGTTGGCTCAGGCAAAAGGTCTCCCGCCAATTGCCACTTAATCGCTTCATCGAAAGGTAAATTTTGATTAAGCGATCTCACAACCCAGTCTCGATATGGATAGATTCCGCGTCGGTTATCAAGGTGCAGACCATGTGTATCCCCATACCTTACAGCATCGAGCCAATATCTTGCTTGATGCTCACCAAAGCGGGGATCGCTTAAAAGAGAATCTATAAAATCCTCGTAAGAGCTCTCAGATTTACTATTTAGAAATTTATCGAGGAGATCAATCTCTGGAGGAAGCCCAGTTAAAACGAGCGCCGCTCTTCTTGCTAAAACACTGTTTTCCGCTTCAGGGGCTAAATTTCGCCCCTTTTTGCTAAGTGTGTTTTCAATGAAAGCATCAATAGGATTCGGATGCTCTTTAAAATTTTCTGGTAAAGACTTTTTCGGCAACTCAAAAGCCCAATGCTTAGCATATTCACCACCGCTCAATACCCACTCCTTGATGATTTGTTTTTCTTTTTTTGTTAGCTGTTTTGCAGCATCCTTCGGTGGCATTGGGTCGTCACCATCAAAAATGCGGATCAGGCTTTCGCTTTTTTCTGGATTTTCAGGATCAATAGCCTTGTAACCACCGAGGTCTTTAGTGGCAGCCTCAAATGAATCCAGTCTCAGGTCCTTTTTCTTTTTGGTGTCGGGGCCATGGCACTCAAAACACTTGTTGGAAAGGATTGGCAAAACTTCCTTTGCAAAATCAACCCCACTCGAATAACCGACATTCCCCAATACGGAGAGGACTGCAACCCAAATTTTTAGCGGAAATACCCATTTCATCTTATATCTTTGTGCAATCTGAATGGTCATCCTTATCAAAATACTGGAAAACCAGTCATTTTCCAAGGTATTGATGATTTAATCTTGTCGCAGCGCCAAAGAAAAAGGCGCCGCTTGGCGCCTTTTAAAATTCACTCAAAATATGGTAGTTGGAAAATATCTCGGTTCTTAAATTCCCTCTGAGTTGATTTGTGTCTGATACCTGGGAAGCTGGAGAGCAATTTGTTTGTCGATCTCCCTGGCAAGGTTTAGATCCGTTCCTCCCCATTTATTATGAAT
>CBFHOE010000001.1:673691-678921 GCA_965657355.1 Limisphaerales bacterium
TTGGGTTATTACCTCGGTAATTCCAGACTCTATGGATTGGATGTATACCACAACATCTCTGTTGTCTACCCTAGCCGCAATTTGACTGTTTACAACGTCGTTCATGGTGAGCTGCCCTTGAGTCGCCAAGACCTTCAAAGCAGCCTCTCTGACTTGATCAGGAGACCTTTCGTAACGACTGACAAAACCATTTTTTATAAATGGAACTTTAAAACGACTACCTTTACCGGGGACATTTGTACAGCCATTTGACAGAGTCAACAATAACATCAAACAAACAAAAACGCCTGCAAAACCTTTCATATACCGATTTATAAACACGGAATCTCCCTCAATCGTCAAGCATATAACCCCGATGGGATTTGTAAATTCCAAGAGAGGATAGAATTACGAGGAGAATTGTTTATTTCTCCATTTGTCTACACCTACCGCCAAAATGATAATAACCCCAATAATAATCTCCTGGAAGTAACTCGGCCATCCCACAATTTGTGTACATTGAGCGAGCACTCCCATGATCAAGACACCAATCATGGCACCAGGGATGGAACCTGACCCTCCGCTGAGGCTTGCACCGCCTATAACAACGGCTGCTATGATTTCCAGCTCCTTACCAACAGCCGTTGAAGGATCGCCCTGTCCGAGACGGCTCAACATCATCAAACCAGCCAATCCAAAAAAGAATCCGCCGAGCGTGTATATCATCATTTTGTTGAATCCGACCTTAATACCGCAAAGCCGAGCAGTTTCCTCATTTGACCCGATGGCAAACAGATGGCGACCGAAAACCGTTCGGTTCAGGACGACGGTCATAAATACGGCGAGAAGAACCGTTCCCCAAACACCTGCAGGCAATGGAAAAAAGTCCTTTATATTTTGGACTCCCATAAAACCGTCGATTAATCCTCTTGCTGGCATTTCAGAGTTAACATTGACAGCCTGGCTGTTCCCTGCCCATTTGGCCAAACCTCTGGCGACACCCATCATTCCCAATGTGACAATAAACGGAACCATTTTGAATTTCACAATAATAGCTCCATTAATGAGTCCAAGAAGCGTGCCTGTTCCAAGGACACCTAGCACAACGACAAAAGGTGAGTGCCCCATGGTCGCCAATTTGGCTCCCAAGACACTAGATACTGCAATGATTGAACCGGCACTGAGATCGATTCCCCCGGAAGCTATGATCAAAGTCATCCCCATTGCTCCAATGGCTATGACAGATGTTTGAATAAAAATATTTTTCCATCCACCACCTGAAGTAAGAACCTTCTCTCTCGGTAGCTCGAACATTAAAAAAATAATGACAACAACGGCTAGGCCGATCATTGGACCGAGAATATTTACAAACTTCAACAGGGTTATTTTAAATGAAGAATTTGGCATATGGCTTTAACGGTTCCTACTATGCTGTTTTTATTGCTGCTTCGATTAATGATTGCTCATCCCATTTGTCCGTTGGCCGAATTTCGCTAAGATTCCCCCTGTTCATGACTCCGATTGTATGACAAATGCCAAGGAGTTCTGGAAGGTATGAACTGACAAATACTACTGACTTCCCCTCTTTCGCAAGATCACAAATTAATTGGTAAATTTGAGCTTTACTCCCGACATCAATCCCACGAGTGGGTTCATCCAGGAGAAGGATTTCAGCACCGTGATAGAGGATCCTCCCGATAGCTATCTTCTGCTGATTACCACCGGAAAGTTGAGATATGGACTGTTGCGGGTGCGTTGCCTTTACCTGCAATTTGTCTATCCAATGTTGTGTTTCCTTATTCTGAAGTTTATTGGAAATGAGGCCCCATCGTGAGACGGGTTTAAATCGGGTCATGGTAAGATTGTCGGCAAGACTCTGGTCTAATAAAAGTCCCTCATCTTTCCTGTCTTCGCTAACCAAACCCATCCCATTCGCTAAGCTAGAATGAGGAGAAGTCACTCGATTTTTTTTACCTTCTAAAAAGATATCACCAGAAACTTTGGTATCTAATCCGAATATGGTTCTTAGACATTCCGTACGGCCGGCACCAACCAGGCCGGCAATACCAAACACCTCACCCTTACGTATTTTAAAAGTAACATTTTTAGGCTTTTTTTCCCCTTTCAATTGATGAACTGATAGGGTTTCGCTTCTTAGACTATCCGGTGGCTCGGGATAAATATCACTTATGTCTCTCCCAACCATTGCAGTCATTATTTGACCTAAATTTCTTTCTGACATAAGACCTTGATCAACTGTTGCACCGTCCCTCAACACCGTAAAATCATCGCAAACCTCCTGGCATTCCTCTAAAAAATGCGAAATGTAAATGATGCTAACACCCTGTGATTTGAGCTTTTTTAATGTCTGGAATAGTTTCTCAGCATCAACCTTAGTTAAACTGGATGTGGGTTCATCAAGAATAAGTATTTTGGGGTTGTGAATAAGAGCCCGAGCAATTTCGATTATCTGTTTCTGAGCAATTGTTAAATGAGCGACAGGAATACCAAGTGGCAATGAGGTGTACTGTAGTTTTTCCAGTGCCTGAAGGGCGATTGACCGTCGTTTTTTTAAATGAAGCACTCCATGCCTGGCCGGCTCAGCCCCCAGAGTAATATTCTCAATAGCATCTAAATCAGAGACAAGATTAAGTTCCTGATAGATCATAGCAACGCCAGCTTTCCGTGCGTCGATGGGATGTTTTGGAAGAAATGCCTCACCATCCAAATACATCTCACCAGAATCCGTATTGTGAGCTCCGCTGATAATCTTCATCAGCGTTGATTTACCAGCACCATTTTCACCAATCAAAGCATGAGAGGAACCTGACCTAACAGATAAATTTACGCCAGCCAAAGCTGTTGTGGCACCAAAAGTCTTTGTAACTTCTTTTAGAGCTAATCGGATGACTGGCTTTTCATTCACAAGGCGATTTTTACAGAGGGTCTAGATTTTTACCCTTTGTGGGCTACATAGAAATTTACTCCCCAAGAAATTCTTTCAAAGGAGGATACAAAAGTTCTTGGCTGCGCTGATCGCTCATATTTTCCATTGTGACTATTTCAACTCCAGTATCTATGCGCTTTTCCACTGGCTTTCCTTCCAAGACAGAGACAATTGCTTTTACTCCGAGATATCCCATTTTGACCGGGTCCTGCAAAACTAAAGCCTGAACATCTCCAGCTTTCAAATCATTGACCGATGCTTCGGAGGCATCAAAACCTACAATTTTGACCTTCCCGCCAGCCAAACTTAAATCCTTGAGAGCCTTGACCATAGTCACCGTAACGGGTTCGCACGGGCAAAAAACACCATCAAGCTGATCTCCGTAAGTGCGGCCCAAATTTTCTGCTAACTTCAAAGCCGTTTCTCGCGTGGCACCTGAGTATTGATTACTGCTGAGAATTTTTATATCCGGGTAGGCTTCCATTGCATTAAGGAAACCGTTTTCTCTTTTGGTTGTGGAAGCTGACCCCTCCTGGTAGCGAACGAGGATAACATTTCCTTTGCCTCCAAGAAGTTTCGCTAGATGCTCCCCACCAAGGCGACCGCCCTCGAAGTTGTCCGTTGCCACAAAACTGTCAATGTTCTCACTCTGAACGCCTGAATCGACAACAACGACTGGAATATCAACAGACTTGGCCTTGTTTATGGGATTAACCAATGCCTGGTCATCCATTGGAGCCAAGACTATTCCATCAACCTCTCTCAAGATCATCGTATCTACAATATTGATCTGAGCCTCCCTGTCGTCCTCCTTCAGAGCTCCTTTCCAAAGGATTTCTATTGAAGGAGCCTCGAGGCCATCATTTATCTCTCGAGACGCTTTGACTGCCCCTGCGTGAATGGACTTCCAAAACTCGTGTGTTAATCCCTTTGGAATAACAGCTACTGTCTTCGCATTAGCTTTACTGCCTTGGGCTGGGTCGGCGCTCCCACCATCTCCACAACCCACAAAAAAGTTGGCGGTCAGTATACAAATGAGTATCGAAAGAAATCTTGAGGTCATTACCACATTTAGGCCTATTTTGTGTTGAAAATAAAGCCCATTTTAAAATCATTATTAAGATCGCTAATTCAATTCTCATCAATATCTCCAACAACCTGAGCATGTTTACGTAATTCATCGACATGATCGTGCAGTCGTTTTTCACGCCTCTCTATTTTGAATTCGGCAAGCACTTCCTCTCTTACATTCTCGAATGGGGCAGGTTTTGCTGGATTTTTTTCAGCAACGAAAGCGAGATGAAAGCCATGATGAGTTGAGAAAACTGGGCTGACTTCGCCTTGATTCATACTGAAAGTGATGATTTCAAATTCTTCCATGATATCCCCTCGCTTAAACCATCCTAAATCAATTTCATCCTGCTCCTTATCGGTAAATTTTTCTGCAGCTTGCATAAAATCTGCCTCATTTTTTATGGTTAATCGAACTGCAGCCAGCTCTTTATACAGCTCATCACGGTTTCTGTCTGACCGAAACCCACGGTAGATGTGCAGACATCTGATCGTTTCCTCGCTCATCCATTTATTGATGTTATCCTGGTAGAATTGGATTAGAACATCATCACCTTCTGGTTCCAGGGTACCACAAATAGAGCGAACATGTTTATCGACCCTGACGGATTGATCAATTGATGGTCTTATCATGTCTTCTTGATTTGGTAAAATTCCATAGTGTGCATAGAACTGGGCTTCTCCGCCCATTTCTTTCTTCAGTTGTCTGATGGCTAGGTCGATCTCATTATCGGACAGTTTAGGCACTGCTTTATCTGCCTCCTGTGCAATGAGCAGCCTTCGAATGACATTTTCTTTCGCCTGGCTCATGAATTCATCATCTCTTTCACAACAAGAAGCATGCGTCGTCCGCTCGTGATAAGATTTGATCTGGCTGAATTCATCATGAACCCAGTCTGGATTAACTATTTCGCCATTTACATTCAAGGGCATGGTCAAACATTAACCATGGTGACAAATCAGTCAACATCGCTTGTTTTTAGATCGAATTCTCGATTTCCGGGGAAAAGGATGGAAAATTATATCGTCATGAATAATTTAAATTGAAAAAGATGAACTCAGCTTCGAAAATTTTAGGGAAATTCCGGCCTCTACAGTGCGTCATAGTATTGTGTTTAATTGCCGTGACAACCCGCACCACTGAAGCAGCCTCCGTTGTTCACAGTAGCGCTGGCCCCGGCCAAGCCCCTTTATATGTCGACTCCACTACCCTTTTACCCAATGGCAGCGAAA
>CBFHOE010000002.1:0-487448 GCA_965657355.1 Limisphaerales bacterium
ATAAATCTTTTATCGACAACGCGGCTGATGACATGAAAGACCTGCGGATTGGAATCGGAGACCAAAAGGGAACGAGGAATTCTCATAATGAAAAGAAAATGAAAGAAATAACGAAGAATGTCAACAATTATGTGCCAGGCATATAATTATATGCACCCAGTGATGAAATTCGATTATTGAGGAATAAATTTAAATTTCTCTTACCTTACCCCAATAGACGTCGAGCCTCTTTGAAAGATAGGCCTTGATGGCTTTGACCAGGACAACCCGCTCTTGTGCTTGCCCTGCCCTTACGACGTCTTTGAGCTCCATTTCGGGTTCGATTTGAAAACTACCCTGGGAGATAATGGGCCCCTCATCGAGATGCATGCTAACAAAATGAGCAGTGACACCTGCAATCTTGACGCCATGTTCAAAAGCCTGACGATATGCCTGCGGGCCAGGAAAAGAAGGAAGAAGGGATGGATGAATGTTAATTATCTTATTTTTGTGCCTCCAGGCAAAAGTGGGCGACAAGATTTTCATGAACCTAGCCAATACAATAAAGTCGGCCTCGTATTCATCGACTATGGCAAGTGCTTGTTTTTCTGCAGCTTTTCGATCTAGCCAGGAAACATAATGAAATGGGATATTTTTATCATTTGCAATCGAACCAAGATTTTTGTGATTACTGATAATGACCACGGGCTCGGCGTCTAATTCATCTTTTTGGACTGCGGAAAGGATTTCTTCCAAGCAATGGGATTCTTTTGTCACAAATATAGCCATTTTTTGTTTAGCGTTGGGCGGGACATGTTGGAATCGAATTTCCATTCGGAGAGATTCGGCTAAACCATTTAATTCACTGCAGATTTTCTCGCTCTGAAAGACGTCAGATGGCCAGCTTGCTTGAAGTGTCATACTGAAATCTCCTCTGGTGACTTGCTCTTCAATAGCCTCGATATTAGCATTATTTTTGAAAAGGAGCTGTGTCACGGAGGCGACTACGCCGCTCTTATCTTTACCAATAACTGAAATATTTGCGTAATGTCTTTCCATTTTTACCGAACATTAAATAACAAGGTTTTTTATAAATCATTGAAAATTTGAAACTTATTTTGCTTTCTCTTGTTTAAAAAGTTTGAGATTAAAAGCGATTTCACATGGCAATAGCCTCGATACAGGAAGTATTTTCAACGGCAGGATTGGTAGACAGCAACCAGTTCGGGGAATGGCGTAGGCGCTGGAAAGTAGCTACAGAGAATGGCTCAGACGAATCTTTGTTAGATTTTTTTCGCAGGGAAAAAGGGTTGTCAGAGGAAATTTTCAAAAAAAGGCTAGCGGAAGCGCTTGGATTAGATTTTTTGACATTTGCTGATTTAGAGGGCAGCAACGAAGCTAGAAAACGACTATCGACCAAAGTTGCTTTCCAATACAACGTGATACCCGTTTCTTATGAAGGTGAAACGCTTGCGGTAGCCGTTAGTGACCCATTTGATGCGAGCATCTTGAATGCAATACGCTTTGATGCGGGTTGCTCCGTGAAACTGGCGATTGCTAGTTTTGACGATATTGAAAAAGCTTTAAAGAAATTTTACGGAGTCGGGGCTGAAACGCTGGACGAAATGGAAGAGGCCAGTCAGGGTGATGAGGAAGAGATCGACCTCATTCTTCAGTCAGATCGTGAAATTAGTGAATCCGATCAAGACGCCAGTGTAATTAAGTTCGTCAACCAGATCATTTGGGAGGCATTCAGGGAGCGGGCAACAGACATCCATTTTGAGCCCGCTGAAGACGAACTGAGAATACGTTATCGTATTGATGGTATCCTCCATCAAACCCCAATGCCTCCTCAATTGAAAAAATTTCAATCATCAATTATTTCCAGAATCAAGGTGATGTCAGGAATGAAAATTGATGAAAAAAGGCTTCCTCAGGACGGAAGGATTAATGTGAGGATACAGGGTGAAGAATTAGATATCCGGGTTTCCACCGTACCAACGGTTTGGGGGGAAAGTGTTTCATTGCGTCTTTTGACTCGTGGAAAGATTTTCTTTGATTTGGACAGACTGGGGTTCACACCTCGCGAAGAAAAACAGTTGCGAGAAATTATCCAGAAACCTCACGGCATCGTTCTGGTTACAGGGCCAACAGGATCAGGAAAATCCACGTCTCTATATGCATTTCTAAGCTCGATCAACTCGGTAGAGAAAAGGATAATCACCATTGAGGAACCAGTTGAATACGAACTCAAAGGAATTAATCAAATAGCAGTCAAAGCGGATATTGGATTAACATTTGCCATAGGTTTGAGGCATATACTTAGACAAGACCCTAATGTGGTGATGGTTGGTGAGATACGAGATCTTGAAACCGCTGAAATTGCCATACGGGCCGCACTAACGGGCCATTTGGTTTTCAGCACACTGCACACCAACGATGCACCAAGTGCATTTACGAGACTCATAGACATGGGGATTGAACCATTTCTTGTTGCTTCGTCAGTAGAAGCTGTGATGGCTCAGCGACTTGTGCGAACAATTTGCAAATCTTGCAAAACCGAGCAAGAAGTTCAGCCAGAGTATTTGAGGAAAATCGGATTTCCGGAGGAGCATATCGGTAAATCACCGGTCTACCACGGAGTCGGATGTGAGGAGTGCCGGGGCTTGGGTTATCAAGGACGGACAGGTATACATGAGTTGCTTATTTTGACTGAAGGGATTAGAAGTCTTATTTTAAATAGGTCTGCGGCAAGCACTATTGCACAATTAGCGGTGGAGCAAGGGATGCGGTCCTTGCGACATGATGGCTGGGAAAAGGTCTTGAAAGGAGAGACGACACTAGAAGAAGTTATGCGCGTCACTCAAACTGAAGAACACCTTGGATTGATAGAAGAAAATTAATAGAATAAATGGCCCAGTCGTCGAAAACATTTTCATCCTGCAGCGTAGTCACAAAGAAAAGTGGTGAGACATGGCTCCGTTCCTTTGCAGCTAAGGGTAAAACTTTCCAACTATCAAAATCACTCACAGCGACTGAAGAAGAAGCCTTTCCCAAGGTTAAGTATGATAAAACTTGGCGGGATACATTCCAAAGCAACTTAAATATTGCATTACTGCCGGCTTCGGATGTTTTTTTAAGAATACTTGAACTGCCGACAAACGTATCCTCTGAAATTCAGGAGATGCTTGAGCTTCAGCTGGAACAGATAAGTCCACTACCCCCTGCTCAAATATTTTGGACTTATGAAATAGTGGAGGGTTCTTCAGCCTCCAACGAGAAACAATCAACAACTGTTATTGTCATCATCGCGGAGCAGAAAGTGATATACGATTTCTTAGGAGATCTCCAATCCCGTAATTTTTACACCGATAGACTGACCGTCGAGAATATCCATCAAATCACTACTGTCCCTCAAGATCCAAACATTATCAAAGTCATATCAAACATAACCGAAGGAGACTATCAGTGTCTTATTCAGTGGTGGATTGATGGTGAGTTAAAAAGTGTATCTCAAGTTTCAAGCGATACGGAAGATCAAATAATCTCGCAGGTTTCGCAGGATATCCGGCAAACTTTTTGGGCTGGTCAAATGGCTGGATGGATCGAAGATCATCCTTCTGTTGAAATCCAATGTGCGACGGAAAGCCAAGCACTCTGGAATGAAATCAAATCCTCACTAGGACTCGAAGCACTTAAATTTTCTGAAGGAATATCAACCGATGAAGCATTGAGTCACACGGTTATGAAATTTGGTCACGGGCAACTGACATCGAATCTACTTCCTGAGGACATTCGAAAAACCAATTCGACCCGACAACTGGATAGTTTGTGGATGTCAGCCTTGGGTTGCGCGGCAATCATATATCTTATAGCACTTGGTGTTTATTTTGTTTTCTTAAAACAGGCTCAATCAGAATTGGCCCAAGTCGATGGGCAGATAAAAGCTATTAGTGTGACATATACAAATGCTCTTAAATTGGATGAGAGGATACGGATTACAGAGGACCAATTAAAGCTTAGATTTGCCGCACTTGAGACATGGCAAAAGGTCGTCGAATCACTACCGGCCGAGTTAACTTTCAAACAATTTAAATTCACAAAAAGAGAAACTCTCACATTAGTTGGCGCCGGACCTCGAGGAGGTAATAGTAAAGTCGACGAGTATGTCGATTACCTTTCGGCAGCTGCGGATACAGAGGGCAATAAGGTTTTCGATAGAGTCGAAAGAAAGAATATTCAAAATGTCAGGAATGCCATGTCGTGGACTATTGAGTGCTATTTTCCCGAGTAGGCCATGGCTACCAGGGAAATTTAAAAAACAATGAATGATTTATTCGACAAGTTAAATCTAGAACCAAAAGAGAGAAGACTAGCTGTTCTCTTTTTTGCAGTGTTTTTTCTTTTTGTAAACTACATGTATGTTTTTCCAAATTTCAATGAACTGGAGCAAACAAAAAATAAGATAACAAAAACCCAGAACAAACTTAAGCTCTATCAATTAAAGACGAACCAAATACCAGATCTTGAATTTAAGATTATGGAACTAGGCGAGCAGGCAGGCCCCTCTATTCAAGATAGCCCGGGGCAAAGATCTAAATTTTCAAGGACGGTAAACCAAATGGCTACACAAAAAGGAGTAACAATCCGCAGGCAGTCAATGATACGAGAGATACAGCCCAACACAGGTCAAACAAACAAATTTTTTACAGAGCTTGAGATACCAGTCAACATCGAAGGAACTGAGGAACAGGTCGTGAATTTTCTTCATGCTTTAAGTGAAGATGATTCGTTGATCCGAGTGCGATCTCTTACTCTCAATCCATCAAGAAGTGGGGGTCTTCTTCTTGATGGAAATTTAAACTTAGTAGCAAGCTTTCTAAAGTCAGAACAAAAAGAAAAAAAATCGGGTAATGCATCCCGAGGGGGACAATCAAACAAATAATCGCTTCGGAGGAATTTTTAAAGTGAAACAAAACATAATTATAATATCACTTATTGCGTGCTCTATCGTGGGAGGGTGGCTTATTGGCCAAGAAGTCAATGACGTCCCTGCCGAAGAACCTGCCAAAGATAGCAGCGAAAAAAACGAATCGGAATACAGTCAACGGCTGCGTGAAGCATTAGAAAGAAGGAGAGCTGCGACAAAAGAAGCTCCACCAACGGAGGAAACTAAATCACCAGCATCTCGTGTCGAGCAGAGCAATACGACAAAAGCTAAGACATCTAAATTTCCTGAAATCAAAATCGATGAGGATCGCCAAAAAGCTTTATTGGAAAAGCGAAGACAAGAAATATTGAATGCTCAAAAAGAAGGTCGAGTTCCTCAAGGAGTGAGTCGAATAAAATCTGATAGTGCGGATAATGCCATTAACCCCCTGCAAAAAACATCAACTGGATTGACGACTGATCCAACAACGGATTTATCCCAAAATTCCACTACGGGACAAACACTTGGGCAATTGGATACCACCGATAACCTCCCACCTGCTGATGGTAATATTCCGGCGGAAGAAGTTGAATTGTTCAGCATGACTCCTCCACCTGATGCGCCGGATACACCGTTCGACTTGGTCAATGTTTTGGATTATTACTCTGAAGTATCAGGTTTGATGCCAATCAGAAGGGCGTCCGTTAATAATGACCCTCAGATTTATATTAATTTTAAAGACTTAGACCGAGAGGAGGCCATGGAATACCTAGAATATGCGCTCTCCATAAACGGTATATCAATAATGAAAAGGGGTGATAAGTTTTTCCAGGCGACTGAGGTGGCCGATGCCCCAAAAATTGGCGCAAAAATAGTGGACTCTGCAGGACAGGAGTTCACTCGACTATTTGGTTCGTTTGTTCAAGCTACAGTAAAAGTTAAATATATTCCAACAGACATAGCGAAAACAGTCCTGGATCCCCTCGCCTCTCAGGGCAACGAAAATTCCGCGGTCACTGAAATCCCCACTAATAACATGCTCATACTTAGAGATAATGAGCCTAACGTTAGGATGATGCTTGAAATGCTAGAAAAGGTTGACGTGAACGTCCCATTGGAAGTGGAGCTCGAGTTGATACCAATCAGGTATGCACTCGCCGACGAAATAGCCTCGGTTCTCGGAACTCTAACACCAAGCGGGGCAGCCACCACAGGATCTAGATCCTCATCCAACTCACGTTTTGGAAGTGGTCGTTCAAATAGCAGAAATTCATCATCAAGGTCTACATTGGGAAATACCTCTAGAGGCGGGCTCAGTAATACTACGAACCCTTCTCAAAACAGAAATGCTTTTCAGAACAGACTTCAAAATATTGTGAGTAGGGCTGCCGCTGGTGACTTTCAAATCCTTGGGGACACCAAAATCCTTCCTGACGAAAGAACTAATTCCATTCTTGTTTTTGCTAATAAAAGAGATATGGCAATGATCAAACAAATTATCTCTAAGTTAGATGTAGTTCAGGCACAAGTTCTCATCGAAGCTGTCATAATGGAAGTATCACTTGGAGAAAATCTTGATACAGGTATCTCCATTGTAAATAGAAATTCAAATGGCGTGGGCGGAAACATAACCGATCCAGGTTTGAGCGATACACTGCTATCCCCGGGACAATTCGCTGCGGATGGATCCCTAGTCCCAGGCCTACCGGGTGGATTTAGCTACTTCTCATCTATTGGGTCAGACATCAATGCAGCCATCAGGGCCTTGGCATCCGATAGAAAAGTTTCTGTATTACAGCGACCAAGAATTCAAACCTTCCATGCCAGAGAAGCTTCAATCATGGTTGGTGAATCAAGACCGTTTGTCGGAGGAACTTTCTTTGGAGGAAACTTCGGAGGAGTTGGTGGAGGCGCGAGTAGCTCACAAATACAATACCAGGACATAAGCGTCGAATTACATGTTCTCCCATTGATTAACCAAGAAGGATTAGTCGTTCTGGAAATTGAGCAAATTGTGAAAGATTTAAACGGGTTCGAAACCATTGATGGAAACCGAATTCCAGTAGTTGCCAACCGTCAGGCTGTTGCCTCTGTTGCCGTCCAGGATGGTCAAACGATCATTCTTGGTGGAATGATCACTACCAATAAGAGTGTTTCAAAATCTGGGGTTCCAGTATTAAAAGACGTTCCTGTGCTCGGTTCTCTGTTTAGCAATAAAACTGAATCAGAAAACCAGGTCGAACTCATAGTGCTTATCAAACCCAAAGTAATGCCTACTCCAGAAATAGCCAAAGATGTCGCCGCTGACGAACTAGATAAATTGATTATCACTCAACAGGCCAAAATGGATATTGAACAAGCGCGGGCGAAAATAGCTGAGGAATTTAAGCGCAAAAACAAAAATTTAAATGACAAAGATAATTTCTAGAAACAGCAATTAAACTCAAGATCAAAAAAATTTAAAAAGATCCAAGGTCATCAACACCTTGGATTTTTTTTATAATTTGCCAACCCAGTATTCTCCTTAATAATTATCTAGATGGCAGAGAAGTCGAATTCAGGTTCTCGCAAAATCATTGGAATTCTGAAATCAATGGTTGGGCTTATTATTTTGGGAGTTGTTATTTTTTTATCGGGACCGCGTGTTGATACTTCTTTTAGTTTGGAGTCGAAGTCCACTCTACCAACTCAGATAGAAGACCTAGAGTCATTTCTGAGTGAAAATGAAAGCAAGCTAGTTAACTTGTCAACTAATGCAGTCAAAGAGATAGTTTGGGCCTATAAAGAGCCTAAAAAAACCGACTACTCTCTGGTTTATCTCCACGGGTTCACAGCAATGAAAACCGAAGTATCACCTCTGACACAGCAAGTCGCCAATCAACTTCAAGCAAACATTTACTACCACCGTTTTACTGGACACGGAAGCACGCCTGATGCTCTGGCGAATATTAAACCACAAGATTGGCTAAGGAGTGGACTTGAAGCGTTGGAAATAGGTTCAAAGATTGGTGAAAAACTCATTGTCATAGCAACTTCAAATGGCGCAAGTATTGCCTCAGTTTTAGCCTGCCGAAAACAAACCCCTGAAATTACTGCCTTGTTTTTAATTTCCCCAAACATTAAGCCTCGGGACCCAAGAGCTGATGTCCTCCTTTTACCATGGGGAACAAAACTGGCTGAGATGATTGCAGGTAAATACCAATCATTACAATTTAATAATGAAGAGGACAGGCAACACTGGACGTCTCCCTACCCGACAAAATCTGCAGGGGCGGTTCTTGGAATCACCAAAATATTAAGAGATCAAGATCTCAGTCATTTTAAAACATCGACTATGATTTTCATGAGTCCGGATGACAAAATAGTAGATCCTATTGCTGCAAAAGAATTTTTTGACAACTTGAGCGCAAAAGACAAGAGGTTTGTAATTATTTCAGACTCAGATGATCCCGCGGATCACGTCCTTGCTGGTGATTTAAGGTCGCCATCTACGACAAAAAAGATAGCCCATCAGATCATTAATTTCATAAAAGAATCAAACAGGTAATAAAACTAGGACGCGAGAAGAATACTTTCAAGTTGACCAGGTCCAAGTATGACGGGATTCCCCTTCATCGAACTGGAATTCATGGATTTTTCTATTAGGGTTGGCCAATCTTGTTTTTGAACTCCCATGTCGGCTATATTTCTGATTTGAAGTTCCTCTTTCAACTTGTAAAAAAAGTCTGGCAAGAGATTAAAATTTGTTTCACCACTAGGAAGAAAGAGGGCGGCGATGCGAGTGAGCCTTTGTTTTATATCCTCTTTGATAGCACCATCAGTGGAGTCAATCACCTTTATATTAAACTCCATAACAGATGGAAGGAGGCTGGCGCACACTTCACCGTGGGGCACATCAAACATTCCTCCCATTGGACCGGCAAAGCCGTGAACTGCTCCCAGACCGGAGTTCGCAAGGGCCACCCCGCTAAAATACGCTGCTATTAACATATTTTGTCTCTTGGCAAGGTCATTTGGAGTCTCCATGACTTTAGTCAAAGATTGAGAAACCATCTCCAAACCCTGCAAGCATAATCCATCAGTAAATGGATTTCTTTTCTTGGTGATGTAGGCCTCTAGTAATTGTGTTAAGGCATCCATTCCAGTTGATGCTGAAACTCTACTAGGCATGGAGAGGCTCAGTTTTGGATCTAAATACACGTTCGAGGGCACCATAGACGGATGTCTCAAACTAACTTTTAACTTGTGGGCTTTTGATAGAATTACCGCGTTCTTCGTAGCTTCGGCACCAGACCCGGCTGTAGTTGGAATAGCAGCAACAGGCAGGGCCTTATGAGGGAGGGTTTTCCCTTCGCCTATCACTTCTAGATATTGAAGAGGATCTTCGTCTTTAGATACGACTGATAATGCAGCAATCGCCTTGGCCGCATCCATGGCGCTCCCTCCTCCAATGCCCACGACGCTTGTGACCTTGTGCTCCTTAGCTTTCCTAACCATTTTTAAAATCTGGTGGAGCTCTGGTTCTCCACCTTGTTGAGAAAGGTGGAGAACTGATGGATTTGAATTTTTTGGAATCCCCAGAATTTCGAGAATTTCATCTCCGCGGCTACCCGTTATGACAGCAACATTTCCATTTGAGTTAGCTATCCATTGCTTAATATCTTTGGCTGATTTCTCACCTACCGAAACATTTGCTGGTGTAATCCAATTCGACATTTTCATCTCGATTACCACTGAGATTCTTCTGGGGAAATGGCAGTGTATTTCTTATTGGAGCGGGGTTCAGCCATCATAGGTTCGACTGTCTCTCTCCATTTCAGGTAATGGGATGTTTCCTTATGAGCTGCCGGAGCAGAACCGTCTCTGTAAACCTCGATTAATACAAATTTATTGGGCTCCTCGTTGTTCTGAATGACATCGAATCGAGCCACTCCAGGTTCACCTCTACTAGCTGAGGCATTTTCATTTGTGGCCGCAATAAATTCTTTGATGCAGTCATTTTTAACATTTACGTATACAGTGATAATAAGCATGCCTAAAGAATATAGAATTACGGCCTTGTTCCAATCCTAGTCTTAAAAAATTCTAGTCCAGCACGTCGTTATATTTGAATTCGATCATTTTCACATCAATATGGTCCTGCGTGTTGATAAATTCTGGCTGATAATAACTTAAAGTGCACTTATTCGATGACTGAGGATAGACCACAACAAACTGGTTTGAAATTGTTTCTAAACTCATTAAGGCGCCGTTATCTGATCGCTTTATTATTTTTTGTAGGCGGTGCTCCAATTTTTATCATTGTAGTTTTAATGAAGATAGAATCCGTTTTGGGCAGAGGATTGGATGAGTGGGAGGTTCCATACCAATATACTATTGAATCAGACAGAGGTTATGAATTGGCAATCTATTCCGATGACTCAAAAGGTAAGAATTATGAATTGGGTATTTTGTTTATACACGGCACACCGGGATCTGCTGATAACTTCAAGCATCAATTCCATGAATCCTGGCCACACACCGTTCTTGTATCCTACAACCGTCCTGGATTCTGGAACTCGAAGTCTAGAGTTCCAGTCGGTTCTCTAAAAAAGCAAGCGGATGCTGCCTTCGAAGTTATGGAAGAATTTAATGTCGAAAAATGGATTTTAGTCGGACACTCATATGGCGGACCTATCTCTTTGCAGATGATGACCCAGCGCCAAGAAAAAATCTTGGGAAATATTCAAATTGGCGGAGCACTGGACCCAGAATTAGAGAAAATTTATTGGATTCAACGCATTGGCAATTCCATTTTATTTAATTGGATGATTCCGAATTCTTTGAATTCTTCAAACAAAGAGTTGATACAGCTCAAAAAAGATTTGGAAAAGTTAAGATTCAGCTTTAAAGAACTCAAATCGCCAATCGTGATGTTACATGGTTCCGACGATCGTCTAGTGCCAGTTTCGAATTGCAAATATATCGAAAAAGAACTTCAAAAAATAAGCCTAAACCATTTACTGCATTTTGATATCAAAGAGGGTGTGGACCACTTTATCCCCTGGTCTCATCCAAAATTTGTAAAGCACAGCATTGACTTCCTAATTGGTCTCTCAGAACTGGAATTGGAGCAATAAAAAAGTGGTGCTATATAATGCACCACTCTTAAAATTTTGAATAATTTCAGAGAGAATTGACTTCTTAGAGCTTGCGAATTTTCAGGTTACGATAGTGAACTTCATCACCATGGTCCTGAAGAAGTATATGACCATTATGGCGATAACCGAAGCCATCCACATTCTTGAATTTACTCTTCTTAATCGCAGCGAGTGTATCGGGATGGCCCAATTCGTATTCGAGAACTTTCTGTCCATTGAGCCAATGCTGGGCAATAGTACCTTTGATACGAATGAGAGAATGATTATATTCGCCGACAGGCTTGATGTTTTTACTTTGAGGTGGAAAAACGTCGTAAAAAGCGGCTGATTTATATTGATTACCTCTTAGAGCGTCGAGATGTTTTCCGTCGTCAATTATCTGGTATTCGTGACCTATCGCTTTTTTGCGCTCTTCTAATATAAAATATTTCACACCACTGTTAGCACCCGGGGCGACTTTCCACTCGAACTGGAATTCAAATTCCTCATATCGCTCTTTGGTGATAATATCACCACCGCCTCCCTTGGATAAATGAACTATCGCACCATCTTTAACAACCCATCCTTTTTCTGGAAGAGCCTCTTTCATGAAGCCTCTAAACTTGTCCATTGAATCGCCGTCAAATAATAATTGCCAGCCCCCATCTTTTTCGGCAGCAGATAAGTTGTTGTTCTCTGCGCCATCGACATCGTCTAGCGATCTTATACGAATATTACGGTAACTCACCTCTTCGCCGTGATGTTGAATGGCCACATGCCCTTTGCTGGATTGCATAAATGTTTTTTTCCAGATGGCAAATTTCGAACTATTTATCATGTCGACAATATTTTGACCGCGCCATTTATATTCGACGACTTTGTGTCCATTGAGCCAATGCTCAACCTGGCCATCTTTAACTTTCAATTTAGCTTGGTTAAATTCTCCAACAGGCTTTGTGACTTTAGCCTTATTTGGAGCAACAAGCGCATATAGTGACCCAGCTGAAGTCTTTGGGTTCTTTCCATCCGGATGCTTGGAATCATCGAGTACCTGCATTTCTGGTCCACTCATGTAGGTTGCACTAGGACCTTCGATGACATTGTAGATAATGCCACTATTACCGGCTGGAGTTACTGCCCATTCCAATTCAAGTTCATAATTTTCATAAGTATTGGCAGTAATGATATCAATTCGTTTTCCATCGGTCCTGGTAGTCAGTGACCCATTTTGAATTTTCCAACCATCCCATGGGAAATCTTTTTTCATATAGCCTCTTAATCCCTTGACGCTTTTACCGTCAAAAAGAACTTCCCACTCACCAGCACTGGATGTGGTGCAAGCACTCACTAAAGCCACAAGTGCAAGAACTGATTTAATATATTTTTTCATAAGCAATTAATAAGACAAATTGGCGTCACAACGCCGGTAAAGTTTGTTAAAAATGGAATAGTTTTATGTAAGTAGATCAGGCCTCCAGGGTCAAGAGGATTGCAAATTTATTCAAACTCATCTGCTACTGAATCAGCACTTTTGCTTTCGGCCACTGGAGCCGGCATATCATTCCCCATGAGCACGTAGTGCCAGATTGCATCAACTTGTTTATTCGCATCACCGTTAAAATATTTCTCCAAAGGGCTTTTACCTTTATCAAAATACACGGGCATTTTGCTACTTCTGTCGACTTTCAGAGGGTGTAACAACCACCTTGTAAAATACTCTTCCTGCAGACGCTCTCCAGAGTATGCCAAATTGATTCCCGGAGCCTCGAAAACTGCTGTGGCTTTTGTATCGCCAACACTGTGGCATGTGATACAAGCAAATCCTCCGGCTGCTGAAACGAGATTTTTACCTATCTCAGCTTTATCTGGTTCTATAATTGGCTTGTTTGACCCGTCGGGAGAGAAGCCATTGAAGACGGCCATGCCTGAAGCTAAATCGTCGGCATAAAATTCAAACCCAGGCATTCTTGCCTCAAGCCATGGGCGTGTGTGGTATCCAGTTTTACCAGCAATAAATTTTTTAGCCCATGTCGGGTTGAGTTTTCCTTGCATTAAAGCTAAAGAAGGAAATCCCTCGTAAGTTCCGTGGCAATGAGCACACTGGAGGTTTTCCAGTGTTAGGTCGATCTGTGAATAAGGGCTATTTCCTCCGAGGTAATCAGATTCGGATTGAAGAAATGCTATGATAGATTCTCTTTGTTGCTCATTGAGCTGATAGTGGACTGCAGTTTTATTTTCAGGGGCCTGTGTATCTATACAATGAGAATCATAAGAGGCTAATTTCTTTAAATCCATAAAGCTTGGGCTACTCAAGTTGTTATCAGCAGGACCAGTATGACATGATATACATCCTGCTTGGCTCACAATGCCTCTCCCCTTCTCTACCAAATTATTAGAAATATTTATTTCCGAATCATTGATGCCTTCATGATTAGACCGAAGAAAAGCCGTTAAATTATTAGCTTCAGTGTCGGTAAGTCTAAATTCTGGCATCCTGATGGATTTGTAATGTTTTGATGGCTGAAGAAGAAATTGCTTGAGTGCTCCTTTGGCAAATTTCGCATTCACATGGCTTAAGCTAAATCTTTCATTATCAGGATCTATATAAATATCATCACCGCCAGGCTTTTCGTGACAGGCACTGCAAAGCAGCTTATCAAACAGTTGCCCGCCAACATCCGGTTCCCCGCTGATTTCAGGGATTTCTGATTTAGAAAGACCAGTATCCTTTAGGCTGCCCAAGTATGCAGCAACTGCTTTTATATCAGAATCCTGGCCCACTCCATGAAACATTTTTGGCATCCGAGCATTAGCACGAATAGCTTTTGGGTCTTTCAGCCAAGAAATAAACCAAGAAACATTTCTGCGGGAGCCTATTCCGGTAAATTCAGGTGCATCCAATTCATTATTGAAATTCACATATTTACCATTTTCATCAGAGTGGCACTTAAAGCATCTTAGCTGTTCAAATTGGCTCCTTCCTGAATTAATTAGCATTTGCTGTTTAACAGAAGAGCGAACCTCAGAAGCAGCATTGAAGCCAATAGTCCTGTAAGCAAAAGGGGCCAACGGGGTTTCAATGTCACCCCACGATAACCTGACATAAGAATCTGACACCGATGAGTCACCTTCCAAGATCAGTTTGAAGTCAACATACCCTTTGTTTAACGGAATCAATGGGGTTTTTTCTGGTTCTCCAGCCGGCCCAATTTCAAGCAATTTCTTTTCGTCGAAAAAGAATTGGGTTGAATTAACACCACTCAATGAAAAGAAATAATCACCACGAATCGGCACTCGAACAACGCCAGAGATAGTCGCTTTAAATGGGCCTGGCTTCATGGTCGGGTGAGGGCTGGTTCCCTTTGGAATAAAAATATTAGGCCCCGATAAAATAGAATGAGCAATTTTATTGGTTTGTTTCAAAGACTCCACAGTCATGAGAAGCCCCCTATTTCTGGGCCGGGATGCCCCAAAAGCGTCGAATGATAATACCAATAAAACTGAAAGAGGTACTATCAATTGAAAAACCCTTTGGAAGGTATTTAACCCAAGAACCGACTCATGTTTGTTTAATTTTGTCATTTTCAAAAAAAATTCCTACCCACGTATATGACGGGTAGGAACGCCTAAATTATTCAATTTAACTAACGTAGGTTTAAGGCACCCTACTCACTAAGGTATGATTATTATAACCGCAGCCTAGTTTATCTCAATTCTCTATTTTATGGATGGTATGTAAGATTTTTTGTTCAAGCTTGCTTCCATCAGCTGCGCTCAAGTTGAATTGGATGAAGAATTGGTCGACAGGCTCGAGTTCTTCTATCTTCAACGTGATAGTTTTGTTGTCGTTTGAAATCGAAATGGAATCGATATCGACATCATCTACACCCTCCTCATCATCAAAATAGACAGAGTATTCTTTAGATCCATACTGTGAGCTTCTTTTGTAATTCCATTGTTGAGCTAAAAAGTTGTTAATATCTGTCGCCGACTCTGGGTTGAGAGGGACACTAAATGTCAAGTGAATCCCATCTTTATCGACAGTGAGTCCTCTAACACTTTTGACTTGTCTGCCTGTGTATCTGACCCTGTCAAATCCAGATAGGTTTGCGGCTTTAGTCTGCCAGCCTCGAAGACCGGCAACGTAGAGTTGGCCGTCTCCACCATTGAATCTGGCTCTCATCGCTGATGACGCAAACTGGACAGGAATGCGAACAACACCTCCTTGCATCTGATCACCAACTTGCTCTTTCATGACTAAATACATGGCGCACTCACCATACGACATGTGAAGCAACTCATTTTGGTATGGGCCCCACCGGTCACTTGTGACCCATATTTGCGAGCCTCCAGAGTTATCAAATTGGCGTCCTTTGGATAACCAACAGAGAGGTTTGGAAAATGTTGGGATAGGGTCTTTGTGGGCAAGTGTTTCGACCCCGTGGAAAGTACCATCACCAACCCAGTGGATGGGACAGGCCGGCATCCATGTTCCTTCGTTATCTCCTGCCGTGACCTGACCGTCTGGTCCTACACCAATTCCATTCGGGGCACGAAACCCTGTTGCGTATACATCTAATTTTTTGCCGTTTGGAGACACTTTCAAAATGGTTCCAGCGTGAGCTGTTACATGCCCAAATTTACCATTTTCACCGGGCTTACTTCCAAAGCCTCGACCGCCGCCGCGCACTGGTCCTGCTTTGGCATAATAAAAATTACCCTCTTTGTCCGTGTGCAAATCAAAAACAAACTCATGAAATCCTACTGAGCTTGTTAAATCACTGTTAAAGTTCTCGTAGAAGTCTACGCATCCATCATTGTCGTAGTCGTGAATCTTGAGAATACCAACACGGGATGAGACATAAATTTCATCATCGACAATTTTCAATCCCAGAGATTCAAATAAACCGGCTCCAAATCTTTTCCAAACAACTTCGTTGAGATCGTTGTCAATTCCGGAGCAGAGCCACAGATCACCATCCCAAGTACTGAATGCCGCTTTTGTTGTATCATTGAAAAAGTCGAATCCACCGAGTCTAACTCTTCTGTTCCACTTGTTATTTAAAGGAACTGGGATGCGGTCGACTGTGTAGGCTCCGTCAGGTGTTGAATTATGATTCAATTGACCGGTAACTTCTATTTGCTCAGGCCAGTGGTCTTTGCCCATTTCTGTAAGATCGAGAAGCTCAGGCTGGTGATCGAAAAAGGCCCTGAATTGACCTGCATCAGACGAGGATCCTTTCCAATAGATAATGGAAAATGGTTTTCTGCCGAATGTCCCTTTCTCCAAGTGAAGCATTACATGGTCACCTTTTGCGACCAAAGATAGTCCTTTCCGAGCTCCAACTAGCCCGATCATAGTTACCTGATCGTCGCCTGATGAGATCTTCGCTGCTCTTTTGTTGATGACAGCAGCTTTCCCGTCATCAACTTGTGCTAAGATTTGACGAAAGGGCAAACTGATGTTTCTCCCTTTTTCGGGCTTGATAGAAAGAGTCCTCACAAGGGCCAATTGGCCATTTTTGGATAGGCTTGATGGTTGTTCCAATACACCATGATCTCCCACTGTGTATTCCAGAATGACTTTATCTCCTCTGACATGCACTCCCTTCCAATGCGCGACGCTCTTATCCATCGGACCGAAGGGCTCTGGCCTGGTGTCGTTAAAGCTCCCAAAATCGTCTGCCCAACCGGGTTTCGCGGGGGTCCCAAAAACAACTGCACCGTCAGAAAGAGGGTTGTTGCCATGTTTGCCGTTAAAAGTCACACCATCCTCAGTAATGAATCCACCAGTCCAACCACCGGCGACTCTGACTAGGTCGATATCGAAAAGAATTGTGGATTCGTTGCCGACATCAATCGCAATGCCTTTGTTAGCGGTATTGCCAGCAGGTTCGCTAACAGTCACGGCTGCCATCTGAAACGGGAAATCCCGCTGTATTGTTTCGTACTGTTTCTGCGCTGATGCTTGCCCGATAACTAAAAAACCGGCAAATAACGCCAAACTTGTTTTGATCATCAATTTGTTCATGTATCCAGATAAACCACGGGCACCTTTTGGTGGTGCCATTTGTCCTCGTTAAGAATATTTATCATTTGCTTATGAGTCAAATGTCAACATTCGGGAATTTGATTTAAAAGTGTGTTTCACGCCGGATTATCGGGTTTCACCCTGTAATGATGAGTGAGCAAACCAGAAAAAAAGAATGCAACACAGCTAATTGCAGGTATGTAGAGTGTCCACTCCAGTAAACTTTGCAAAGCCCATCCGAGAAATCCGATCCAAATGCAAAAATAAAGCATCCAGTATTTGGATTTTGATCGCTTAAGTTTAGGAAAATTTTTAAATCCGGTAAAAATCGCCAAGCAAATGATGACCGAGTACGAAATGAAAGCAATGGATCCCGCATCACTTGCTTGTTGAAGGTAGTCATTGTGGGCAAGTCTGGCCATCTCATCGTCGGGCCGTTTTAAATTTTGGTAGGCTCTAAAAAAAGTCCCTGGTCCACTTCCCGTTAAAGGGTTGGCGATGTAATTAATTTTGGCAGCTCTCCAATACCCGAACCTTCCTTGCGTCAGGCTTTTGGCGCCCTCTTCAAAATATGATGAGAATTGAATAAAAAAAACAATGAGCCCCAGAAATACAGCTCCGACCCCTAGTCCGATTCTTAAATTCTTTTTTAACGGGGTTGCAAAAAGAAATGTTAATAATATTTGAAACAGAGCAACGAGAAATGCAGTTTTAGATCCCGTCCACCAGAGACAGCATAGCCCAGCAAAAAGAATGATTGCTGAAGCAAGTAAATGTATTTTTTTATTTACAAACTCTTTAACTAGCAAAGATCCAAAAACAGCTACGACTGGCAAAATCAATACGATTAGCGCAGCAAATGAATTCGGATAGGTTAATGTTGCAAAAATCCTGTCTCTGGCTATCCGGTATAAAAACTCAGGAGGGTATTTTGACTCCCAACCCGTTTCGGAATAAATCATTTGCCTTGTCTCCTCCAGGCCACCAAATTTCTGACCAAAACCACTCCAAATAACATATAAAAATCCGACAAAAATCGGTGAGAGAAAATAGGTTACCCTAGCATTATTTACATCAACACTGCACCCCGCGTACCAAGCAATTGAAATGACGCAAAAGTTGATCATGACCTTCTTGGTTAGTGCAACGTCAATAGTGTCAATGCACGAAAACCCGTTCCAGCAAAGCCATGTAATGCAGGGCAGTAAAAACCATGAACGATCAACAGAGATAAAACTTCTGTTGGTGTATAGGAATAGACAAAGAAGGGGACAATAAAGAAGGTATCCCCAACTTAATGGCCAAGACGTGAATATTAACTCAAAAATTCCATCTGGAGTGTAGGCCATTTCTGCAAGGTTTGAAGGCGTTGCGAACTTGAGAAAGCCTAGTCCCATGGTTAACCCTAGCACAAGTGATAGAAAATCTTTTCTTGATCTTGGATTCCATGATGCTGGAATAAAATTAGACACGACCGTAATCCCCCAAATGCAAGCTCAAGAAACAAACTTCGATAGCCAATGACTCCTGCACATTAGTATGAAGCTGTTTTTGTAAGGACTCAATAGTCAGTATATTTTTGTGAGATTCCTCCGAGGTTAATTTGGAGGCAAGCTTCGTGCTAAATTCCGATAGGTCTGGATAAGCGAGTGACAATTGGCTTAATTCATTTTGGATTAGCCAGATATCTCGAAAAAACCACTCAAAAGAGAGAAATAATTGTGACCTTTGCAATCGGTATTCTGCCTCAATCATTGCTTTTAGCTCTGCTTCGAAATTCTCTCTCGCCTTCAAATCCTCAGATTGGGCGGCCGTGTTAGATATTCTTTGGTCTATCTCCCCTTTAACACTATTAGTTAGCTCGGCAAGGGTTTGAACGACCGAGCCAATCAATTTATATTTCCATAGTGTCTCGGGTATTTTCTGATTTCCTCCAGCTAGCGTTCCAGCAAAATCAACAACGGAATTTTTGATTAAATCAGGGAAATCTATTTTTCCACTCCCCGGAAAATGCAGTTTGAGGCAGCGTGACGAAATCGTATCCAGCAGCCTATCAGGCTCAGTAGTCAGCAAAAGAAATAAGGTTTTTGGGGTTGGCTCCTCTAATGTTTTTAAAAAAGCATTAGAGGCCTGATCATTCATCCGGTCGATCCCACTTATCAAGCCAATCTTATACCCACCGTAAAAAGACTTGGACTGGAGTTTCTTTATCAGGTTTTGGGTTGGCTCCATCCGAATCTGGCGAAGCTTCGATTCAGGGCGCAATATGTGAAAATCAGGATGAGTTCCCGCAAAAACGCTAAGGCAGGCTTTGCATTGGCCACAGCAATCTGCATTTCGACCATCCCGAACAGCTTCGATGCCATTTTCAGGGCATAACATCGTCGCGGCTAAAGCGTGGGCGAACTCATTTAAAAAGCTGATTTTTTCACCAGTAAAAAGGTATGCATGCCCCAACCTGCCCAGGCTGAGGCTTCGCTGCAATAAACCAACGGACTGGTTCTGGCTATTAAAGTCAGACAGTGGCATACGATAAGTTTTAAGGATATCTCAATTGTTGTGAAGAAAATACATGAGATTCGCTTTGATTAATGGATCAAAACAATCCGACTTTCCATATCCGTCTTTATTCAATAATATTAGAAACAATCTCAATTTATGGCTGAATACTTACCTAACATTAAGAAGATCGAATTTGAAGGCCCGAAAACAAAAAACAGGCTCGCATTTCGACACTATAATCCCGATGAAATAGTTGAAGGAAAGTCCATGAAGGACCATTTTAGGTTCTCCGTCGTTTATTGGCATACCTTCAGAAACCCATTATCGGATCCCTTTGGAGTGGGGACAGCTCAACGCCCTTGGGACGATGGTTCCGACTCCGTTGAAAATGCCCAAAATAGAGCAAGGGTAGCCTTTGAATTGATGGAAAAGCTAGGAGCTCCTTATTATGCTTTCCATGACAGGGATGTAGCGCCAGAGGGAGCCACCCTTGCTGAATCGCACAAGAACTTGGATGCCGTCGCCTCAGTTTTGAAAGAGGAACAAGATAGGACGGGCATTAAGCTACTCTGGGGGACCGCCTGCCTGTTTGCCAATCCCAGATATATGCATGGAGCTGCCACAAGCTGCAATGCTGACGTATTTGCTTATGCAGCTGCCCAGGTTAAAAAGGCTCTTGAGGTCACCCATATGCTCGGAGGCGAAGGTTATACTTTCTGGGGAGGGCGCGAAGGTTACATGACTCTGCTGAACACAGATCTTAAACGAGAGATGGACCATCTGGGAGCTTTCATGCACCTGGCTGTCGATTACAAAAAGAAAATTGGTTTCGACGGGCCTTTTTATATTGAACCAAAACCAAAGGAGCCCACAAAGCATCAATATGATTCGGATGCGGCTGCCTGCATCAATTTCCTTCGCCAATACGACTTAATGGATCATTTTCAATTAAATATTGAGGCCAATCATGCCACTCTAGCGGGCCATAGCTTTCACCACGAACTAGAGACCAGTGTGGCTGCAGATATGCTAGGTTCCATTGATGCTAATACTGGGGACACACTGCTCGGTTGGGATACGGACCAATTCCCTACGAGCATCTACGAAACCACTTACGCCATGCTATCTATCCTTAAAATGGGTGGTTTCAAAACAGGCGGAGTCAATTTTGACGCGAAGGTAAGAAGAGAAAGCTTCGAGGTTGAAGATCTATTGCATGCCCACGTTGGTGGCATGGACACTTTTGCCAGAGGCCTAAAAATCGCAGCCAAAATGAGAGCTGATGGTGCTCTCGATGGATTCGTCAATGAGCGATACTCATCATGGGATTCGGGAATCGGCGCTTCCATTGAAAATGGCAATGAATCGCTTGAATCACTTGAAAAATACATGCTCCAAAAAGGTGAAGCCGAGCCAAATGCCTCAGGGAGACAGGAAATGCTCGAAAACATTATCAACGACTACCTAGTTTAAAAAAACGAAATCCGCAATCTTGCGGATTTTTTTAAAAGTTTATTTTTATGCCTGGCACATTATTATATTGCAATGCTCTTTGAAGAGTTATTCTGCGCCGATATTGAAGGTATTGTTGGTTCTAAATGGCTGTGGCTCAGAAGATTGGCCCCGGTTTACTACCCCACCCTACCCTGGTTGACCCGGTTTTGGATCGAGGTTTTTATCTTTTCGAAAGATGGTTGGTGTTTAGTGGAAAACAAACAATTTTAAGGATTTAAATCATGTGCTAGTGCCGCCATGGGGTCAAAAAATGCCATATTTATATGAGCATTCTTTAAAAACCACGAAAATTAAAAATAGGAATACTGAAGCAGATTGCACTTCATTTCACAATGAACCGTCAATGATATGCATGAAATTGAGAAACGATAGGATAATAGATGAGCCTAACTTCTATATTTTAGCTCAATACGGATCGGGCAGTTAAATCGGGCCAAATCCAGAGGGCCCATCGAGCTAGGGGTGTCAATTGATGAGATGCTTTGAGGTATTGTTAGCATCTGGCGTTTAGAATTTGCAGACATTATGGCAGGTATTAAATCATTTTGCCCCTAGCAAAAGCATGGGTGTTAACAAAATGTTTATGATTATGAAAAAATACTTATTCATTCGGTGAGGTTGGAACTTGCAGCGAGACGTAATAGTAGGGATAGTATGAATATCCATGGAAAAACGAGATAGACTGAAACTTTTTAGCCTACTGACTGGCGCCATGTTTGCTGGGAGTGGTTGGTTATCCGCTGAAGTAGACTTTGTCAAACAGGTCAAACCTATATTGGAATCAGCGTGTTTGCATTGCCATTGGGAAAAGGAGGATGAAGGCGGTTTCCGATTAGACACCAAGGAGCGGGCAATGAAAGGTGGTGACGGTGGAGATGCTATCGTACCAGGAGACCCAGAAGAATCTTGGCTGTATACATCAACCATCCTGGATTCTGACGATGATGATATTATGCCACCATCCGAAGAGAAGCCTTTGGACAAATCGCAAACAGAGGTATTGAGGCAATGGATTGAGGAAGGCGCAAAATGGCCTGATGGGGTCGAACTAGAGATCACTCCTAGGATAGATTTCGTTAAGCATGTTCAGCCAATTTTCGAACAAAACTGCGTTGGCTGTCACAGGGAGGGTAATGCCGAAGGTGATTTTAGAATGGATACAATGGAGCAAATGCTCACATCGGGAGAATATGCTCCCAATTTGATTCCGTTCGACCCTGATGAAAGTGGCGTATGGTTTCTCACAGTATTGGACGCTGACGATGACGAATTGATGCCTCCAACTAAAAAAGGAGGCCCATTATCCAAGGACAAAACAGATATTATCAAAAACTGGATTGCCCAGGGAGCTGTTTGGCCACAAGGCTTGACCCTTACGCCTCGCAAGGCACCCGAACCTGAAAGTGACGCCGAGGCAGATGCTGCGAAAGTCGGTGCTCTCTATACTCGAATACTTTCCGGCACTGGTGATAGTAAAGGCATACAGATGACAAAATACCGCCAAAACTTACCAGGAACTGCAGTAACCTGGGAAATGGTGCCCATACCGTCTGGAAAATATTTGATGGGATCACCGGAATCGGAAGAGGACCGCAAAGATTCCGAAGGGCCTCAAATAAAAGTCGAAATTGAACCATTTTGGATGATGAGCACGGAGGTCACCTGGGATCTTTATGACATATTCACTTATCAGGACCAAGAGAAAGCCCTAAGAAGCATATTTAAATTAGACAGCGAACTCAACGAACTGACGGACGTTTTGGCACGTCCGACTACACCTTACGTTGAAATGAGTTTCGGCATGGGAAAAGATGGGTTTCCTGCGATTTCGATGACCCAACATGCGGCTCTGCAATTCTGTCAATTCTTGTCAGCTAAAACTGGACATTTTTATAGACTGCCCACGGAGGCGGAATGGGAATACGCCTGCAGAGCGGGTAGCAAAACTAAATACCACTTCGGGGATGATATTTCCTTATTGGGGGACTACGCCTGGTATGAAGAGAACAGCGATTGGAAATATCAAAAAGTCGGTAAGAAGAAGCCAAACCCATGGGGCTTACACGATATGCATGGCAATGTTGCAGAGTGGTGCATCGATCAATTTGATCCAAACTTTTATGCCACTTTCAAAAATAAACCAGCAATAGTTCCAGTTAATATTCCAACAAAGCTCTATCCTAGGTCAGTTAGAGGAGGATCTTGGGATCACCCTGCCAAAGACCTTAGAAGCGCGGCACGGATGTCGAGCACTTCAGACTGGAAAATCCAAGACCCCCAATTGCCAAAAAGTATTTGGTATCATACGGACGCCCAATTCCTCGGATTTAGAGTCATCAGGCCCCTGCAAGTCCCCTCACCCGAAGAAATGCAGAAGTGGTGGTCGCTTGGCCGTGTTTATCCTTAAAGTTTTTAACTCAACGAAACAGATAGATAAAAATATGAAAAATTCGCAATCCTCAAATAAGGAATCAGCGCTTAACCGCCGCGGGTTTGTAAAAGCCTCTACAGCCGCTGTTGCAGGCGGAGCATTGGCTGCGACACTCCCTACCGGAAAAGGAGTTTTTGCTGCAAGTGATGATAAATTGAAAATCGCTCTCATCGGCTGTGGTGGTCGAGGGACCGGTGCTGCTAACCAGGCATTAACAACAAATGATCAAGGCCCAGTCGAATTAGTGGCGATGGCAGATGCTTTCGGAGACCGCCTAGATAGTTCGTTAAATAACCTCAAGGGCAGACACGGTGACAGAGTTAAAGTGACAGAAGACACAAAATTTGTAGGATTTGAGGCCTACAAGAAAGCAATATCTCTTGCTGATGTCGTCATTCTAACAACCCCTCCAGGTTTCCGTCCTACGCACTTTGAAGAAGCGGTCCGTCAAGGCAAGCACGTCTTTATGGAGAAGCCAGTAGCTGTCGACGGACCTGGCGTTCGAAAACTTCTAGCTGCCGCACAGGAAGCCAAAAAGAAAAACCTAAAGGTTGGCGTCGGTCTTCAAAGACACCATCAGAAGGGTTACATTGAAACAATCAAGCGAATCCATGATGGAGCAATAGGGGATGTCACTTCCATGCGCTGTTATTGGAATGGCGCAGGAGTTTGGACTAGAAAACGTCAAGCAGGTCAAACTGAGATGGAATATCAAATGCGCAACTGGTATTATTTTGTTTGGCTTTGCGGGGATCACATAGATGAACAACACATCCATAATATCGATGTTTGCAACTGGGTAAAGGACGCGCACCCAGTGAGCGCTCAAGGTATGGGCGGTAGACAAGTTAGGACTTCTAAAGAGCATGGAGAAATCTATGACCATCACTTTGTAGAATTCGAATACTCAGATGGAACAAGACTCTACAGCCAATGTCGCCATATCCCGGGATGCTGGAATAGTGTTTCAGAATACGCCACAGGCACAAAAGGCTCCTCAGATATCAACCGTTACATTATCCGTGGAGAAAATCAGTTTAGGCATAATGGTCGAGGTGATAAGAACCCATACCAGCAAGAGCATGACGACTTGTTCAATGCGATCCGAAACAACATTGCATTCAATGAAGCTGAATATGGAGCAACGAGTAGTATGAGTTCCGTCTTGGGTAGAATGTGCACATACACTGGCAAGAAAATCACTTGGGACAATGCCATTAATTCTCAGGTTGACACAATGCCTAAGGCTTTGGATTGGAACGCCGAGCCACCAACTACGCCTAATGAAGATGGCTTTTATGACATTGCAATGCCAGGCGTTCAGGCTAATAAATTCGTCTAATTTAAGCATTAAAAAACAAAACGAAACAAAGGGCTGGAAAGTAATTCCGGCCCTTTTTTGTATTTAAGCAGATAGATTTATCTGTCGACTAAAACGTATTCTTAATTAGTGATGACTTACCTTTTTGCTTGAACTGACTCAGCGTATTGTAACTGTCCGGTTCGCCCATCATAGTATTGGAAAATGACTTGCGGATGTGGGTAAGTCACCCACCGACTCCCACCTAGTTTTGCTGGCATGTTAAAAACATTATTAACTTGAACAATACAAAAATAGGGGTAGAGACGCTCAAGCCTCGGTAAGTCTGGTAAAATATAAGAACTCCAGCGTATATCACACTGCCTGGGTCCACTTTGATAAATACCATTTATTGGTCGATCTCCCTCATCTAAAGCTGGCACATGGTTTACACTATTGTGCGGACCATTACAAAATTCCCAAATTTTATCAGTGATCTTAATTGCAAAGCTATTGTGTAAATCCCCAGTCATTACAAAAACAGGTTTATCGATCTCAGTCCATACTTCAATGAGTTGCTCTCTTTCGTGGTAAAACCCAGTCCATGCTTCTTCTTTATTTGCAAAGTCGGCCTCGAAGCCTCCAGCGCCACTGTGTGGAATCATAAAGGGAACAGATGAAATGAGAAAAAAGAAATCTGCATCACTTTTCTTCATTGAATCGTTTAACCAACGCCGCTGTATATCCCCTAACATAGAAATACCTTCTTTGCCTCTATCACGAATATCGTGCATGTCTCTTGATGAACGGGTATCCAATAAATAAAACTCACAATTGGAGACTCTAAATTTTCCGAAATTGGTCCGCCCAATAGAATAAGTCATTTTTCCTGAAACCTTGGCTGGGGCGTGCAGTCGAAGTGTATGCTCGTCTACAACCTGGATAATATCATAAACCATCGAATTTGGGTGCCCCTGGTCGTCGTCATACTTCATATCATTAACTCCAGCCTCAGGAGTTCCCCAATGGACATGGAGGTTCAACATTTCGTTGAGTGATAATTTCTTAAAATCTGCTTGTTGATCAACAAGTAGATCACTCCCCCGCTCCATTTTTCCCAAGCCAAAATGAATTTCGTGATTGAAGTGCACGGGGTTAGCCCACGCTAAATAATTATACCAAGCGTATGTTCCAATATCACGAAAGACAGTTCTTCGATGCCTCTTGCCAGCGGTTCCCGCACCCCAAATATCATTGACCAGTTCATGGTCATCAAAAGTAAAAAGGGAGGGAACATTTCTATGCCACTCTGATAATTCAATACCGCGACTTAAGTATAATTTATAGTTTTCCCAAACACCTACGATAGAGGGCATAAGTTTTACATTTTGAGGTATCTCAAATTTTTCTAAGCCATTGGTCATTCTCCATGCACCGACTGGATATTGACGTAATTCCTCATAAAGCCAATCGCCATTCATGATGTGAAAATTGACTTTCTTCGCCCAGTCACGATTGAGTGTTTCATAAGTCAGAAGTTGGTGCCCAATTCCGTGGAGAGGATTTTGGTTTGCGCAGGAACCTATTTCAAAGCGGAAGTTAAATAATCCGTTGGGATTATATTTTTCGTTTTTGGTTTGCGCTGGATCGGGAAAAGTTCTGAATTGGCCTGGTTGCCCATGCGGTCGGCCATTGACGACAATTCGGTAGTGATAAGTTGTATCTGCTTCGAGATTTTTTAAATCAACAAAGCCAGTGTTATCATTTTCCAAAAGAGTATAGGCTTTTGTGCTATTTAAGATTATTTGATCGGGTGATTTTCCATATGCGACATGGAAATACCCAGGTTGAGATGTCCGCCCCCAGATACGCATGCTATCACTGCCAGGCATGCCCAACATAGGACCATGAGTTAGATAAATTGGGTCTGACGCGTAAGCAATGAATGTAAAAAAAAGGCAAAGCATCAAAACAGGGCATCGCAAATGGTTCATGAAGATTAATTATCACCCAGGGAAGAAATCGTCACCCCAAATATGAAATTCAAAAAAATATGTGAAGTAAAAATGGTTTAGATATTATTAATTGGCAGCTCTATGAATTAAAGCGCTGTCTAAAATCTTTAATGAAGAGAACACCATGAAACTGGAAATAATTAGTAAAGTTCTTATAGCGCTCATCCTCCTACCACTTCTTTTTTCAACCTTATTGTCCGTTGAAAAGCCAGATCAGTTACCAAAGCTTGGCAAGCCATTATCTGAGTCACAAATAAATGCATTTGCCCGAATGGCACTTACAAATATAAATAGAGAATTTCCAAACAAGCCATCGAATGTGATGCAAACAGAAAAGGATGCTCGATTACCATCAGAAATGCATCCAGTTTTTTATGGGTGTTTTGACTGGCACAGTGCAGTTCATGGACATTGGATGCTTCTGAGACTCCTTAAATTATACCCTGAATTAGAGATCAGTCATGAGATAAGAAAAAAACTAAACACTCAATTTACAAGTGAAAAACTTAATCAAGAAGCCTTGTATTTTCAGCTAAAACATAACAAGTCATTCGAGAGAATGTATGGATGGGCCTGGTATTTGAGATTGGTGACAGAACTCATTGCCTGGGAGGACAGGGATGGGGAGGTCTGGAGGGAGAACCTTAAACACCTTGAAAAGATTATTGTGAATAGAATTAAAGAATATTTACCGAAATTAAATTATCCTATTCGATTAGGTATACACCCTGATACAGCCTGGGGGTTAGGACAAACACTGGATTATGCACGCGTCGCGAAAGATATTGATTTGGAGCAATTGGTCATAAAACGTGCAGAAAGTTATTATAAAGATGATGTTAATTATCCTTTTTCGTATGAGCCATCGGGTGAAGATTTTTTCTCTGGCGGCCTGAACGAGGCTGACGTTATGAGAAGAATCTTGCCAAAAGAAGAATTTGTTAAATGGTTCGATAAATTTTGCCCATCCATAAATTCCCCTTCGAAATTTAAAAAAATCATAAGCCCCATTCCCGTGTCAGATCCGACGGATGGAAAACTTGTTCATTTGGCAGGCTTGGATTTATCCAGAGCATGGACATTGCAATCCATAGCAAGCGTTTACAATACAAATGATCCACGCAAAGCCACGTTAATAGAAGCGGCAGAAGCCCATGCTGAGGTTGGATATGAATATGTGTTTAGTGGCTTTTATGAGGGAGATCATTGGTTGGCTACTTTTGCAATTTTTTTACATACCCGGGCTGGGATTTAACAAGGTGGCAGATCCAAAATGGCTACTTAGTTATCCTTGTTAAACTCTTTTTCGTAAGCCGCCCTATCCTGTAATACCTTTGATGACGGTTTGTAATTCGAGGCAAATTCTTTCCTGTATTCGCCGAATGTCCCATTTTTTAAATTATATCTTATTTCCTGAGACACTTTTAAATAAAAGTGGGAATTATGAATACTAAGGAGTCTTAGCCCGAGGATTTCCTCAACATTGAGCAAATGACGTATGTATGCTTTGGTATGGTTCTGACAAGTAAAACAGTCGCAATCCTCCTCAATAGGGGAAAAATCTTCTTTGTTATATCCTGCTTTTATGTTTACAGCCCCTTTCCTGGTGAAAGCTGTTCCATTTCTTGCGACCCTTGTGGGCAGCACACAATCGAACATGTCGACTCCTCGGGCGACAAGTTCGACGATTTGAAGAGGGGTTCCCAAGCCCATGGCATATCTGGCCTTGTTTTTTGGCAGAAAAGGTTCCGTGGCTTCTACAGCAGCAAACATCTCGGGTTCCGGCTCACCCACAGAAACGCCACCAACGGCGTAGCCGTCAAAATCCATGGCAACAAGTTCCTTGGAGCACGCTCGTCTTAAATCTGGCCATTTACCGCCTTGGGCAATGGCAAAGTACAATTGATTTTCTGCTCGGGGTTGTTCCAGACATATCTTGGCCCATCTGATTGTTCTTTCGACTGCGGCTTCAGCTTCATTTTTTGTAGCAGACGCTGGGGGACACTCATCAAATACCATGGCAATGTCAGATCCCAGTTGTCTTTGAATGGCCATGGATTCAACAGGGCCTATGAATAATGGAGAGCCATCGAAATGCGATTTGAAAGAAACACCACCCTCTTCGATTTTTCTAATTTTGGCCAAACTAAAGACTTGGAACCCTCCTGAATCCGTCAGAATTGGTTTTTGCCAATTCATAAAGTGATGCAACCCACCAGCTTTCTTAATGATGTCCATACCAGGACGGATAGAAAGATGGTATGTATTTCCTAAAATTATTTGGCTTCCCATTTCCAATAATTCTCGATTATCCAAAGCTTTGACACTTGCTTGAGTACCGACGGGCATAAAAGCTGGGGTTTTAATACCCCCCCTTGAAGTTATTAACTCACCATATCTTGCTTTTGTAGCCGAACACTGCTGCAGAAGATTATACATTTACTGATAAAGGAATCATTTCATTGAGCTCAAGGTCAAGGAGGATAGTGCGGGAAAATGGGGATAATTTTGAGCTCATAAACAAATTTATGGATATTTTTTTATTATTTTGACAGATTATAGACAGTCCAAGAAAAAGTAACTGTCTGTTATGCTTAAATCTCACGAAGTTCTTAGAGAAGTTTTTGAAGATACTAGCCCCAAAAAAGTAGCTGACCACGCCGGTCTCTCTGTATCTATGATTTATAAGTGGTCAGAGGAACCAGGCGAGACGGGAAGCGGTGCGGTAAACCCACTGGACAGAGTGATTTCCTTGATAGAATCCACAAAAGATGACCGCATCATTAAATGGTTGAGCTGCAAAAGTGATGGATTCTTTATGAAGAACCCTGAATCTTCGGATAAAGAGGAAAAAGAATTAATGCAGGAAGCCAATCAGATTCTTCAGGAATTTGCTCAGCTTCTGCACTTAATCGCGCGCGCAGCAGCGGACTGCCAAATTTCAGGAAAAGAAGCCGCTGAAATTAGAAGAAACTGGCAGGATCTCAAGTCAACGACTGAAGGTTTTGTCAACCATTGTGAAATGGGTGAATTTAACGAAATCAAAGACCAGATGCGCCGATCTTCCAAGAAATTTTCCTAAACGAGTTATATTTAATCGCGATGTTGCTAATGATTTTGTTTTCTAAATCGCTCAGTTCTGTATGATATTAGTGCGAAACTCGATTGATTTGGTGAGTTTTTTTCAGAGTGATCAAATTCTGAAAGGAAATAGAATTTGAAAGTAATCCGGTAGCGTCGATAATAGAAAAAGTCAAAAAACAATAACAATGTATAAAAACAATAAATCAAATGGGCAGGTAATAGGATTTGTATTTTCCCTTTTATTTGTATTCACATTGGGCCTAGGAGCTCAAGATGGGGAAATTGGAATGAAAGCCCCTGTTCTCGAAGCAATGGATTATGTAAAAGGTAAGCCAGTTGATTTTAAAGGGGAAAAAGACACTATTTATGTCGTCGAATTCTGGGCTACATGGTGTGGACCATGCAAGCAATCGATTCCTGTCCTGACACAGCTTCAGAAAGAATATAAAGACAAGAAGGTCAGGATTATAGGAATAAGCGATGAGGCAAAGTCAAAGGTCACACCATTCGTGGATCAAATGGGTTCGCAAATGGATTACACTGTAGCTGTGAGCAAAGGTGGCGCCACGCATAAGAAGTATATGGGTGCCTTTGGTAGCCAAGGCATTCCACACGCTTTTATTGTCAACCAAGACAAACACATTGTTTGGGAAGGCCACCCATTAGCTGGCATGAAAGAAGTTTTAGATAAAGTCATTGCCGGTGATTTTGATGTGGCCACCGCAAAGGCACATGCCAAAGCCCAAAAAGAAGAGCAACAAAAAAGAATGCAAGAAGCGCAAGCTATTAATCAGTATTTGGGATCAGCAGCAAGCGGCACAGAGGATATGGAAGCCCTGAAAAAGGTAGAAGGAATCATTGAAGCTTCCAATGATAATCCAACTATGCTCAATCAAGTGGCATGGATAATACTTACTCATCCACAAATTCAAAAAAGAAACTTTGATCTTGCACTAATGGCGGCGGCTAAAGGTCATGAATCAGACCCAGAGAACCCAAATATTATGGATACTTATTCCTTAGCTTTGGCGAAGAGCGGCCAAAAGGCAAAAGCCATAGAAGTTCAAAAGAAAGCCATTGCACTAGTTAAAGGTGATGAAAAAAGAACGAAGCTCTTTGAAGAAAATCTAAAAAAGATCGAAGAAATGAAATAAATGAAGTTTAAAACATCACTCATTGATTTTTTGGAACGCGTTGGATATTAAATCCACGCGTTTTTTATTTTTCCCAAGGTCTGAAATTCCGATTCGAGAAGAGCTTCTTATGTGGATAACCTTATTTTCGTGATCTATGATAGCGAAGAAATCATCAGGAAACCGCATTATAGATGTTTTAAATACAGCGTGACAGGAGTTTGTGGTTTTACTTAGAAAGGTAGAAAAACCTTTCGACTCTTCTATTGTTTTTAAAAAGTCATTCCAGGGATCAGCAGGATTATCGTAGTGATGTATGGGGATTGCATTTATTTGGTGACTGAGATCTGCATCCATCGAACAAACGCAGTTTGGTGTTGATGGGCAATCAACAAGACGCAAGTTTCCGTTTGAGTCTTTTTCAATTCCAGTAGAGGGTTGTGTCATATTTGCGGATAGAAAGAACCAACAAAGATAAAAAGTGGTCAGTGCACAGAATAATAAGAACATCGTGGTAAGCTGTTTGTGTTTTTTAAACGACATGGATTTGTATATTGAGATTGGTGAAGTTAGGATGAGAGGTAAGTTCGCCCTACTACTTTACTACTTTACTACTTTACTACTTTCAAATTAATATCAGTTTTATCTGGCCAGCGAGATGCGGTTTTTCAGGATTCCATAAATGTTTTATCAAATCACACTTAGTGAGCCAGCAACCAATTCTCGCCCACACCGATATCAACAATTATGGGAACATTCAACGGAATGGCAGACTCCATGCATTCCCTCACAATTTGCGATAATTGTTCTACCTCATCAATCAAAGTATCGAATACCAATTCGTCATGAACTTGAATAATAAGTTTTGATTTTAATTCATTTGCTGAAATAGCCTCAGCGATACGCGACATTGCTATTTTTATCATGTCAGCGGATGTTCCTTGGATCGGCGTATTAATAGCTATTCGCTCAGCAGCGGCTCTTACTGTGGCGTTTCCCGAATGAATGTCTGGAAGATTCCTTTTCCTACCACAGTGCGTTTCAACAAAACCTTTTTGCTTTGTTTGGGCGATGATATTATCGAGGTATTTCCTAATGCCTGGGAATTGATTAAAATACTCATCGATTATCGACTTCGACTCCGTTCTTGAAATACTAAGACGTTGTGACAAGCCAAATGCCGAAATCCCGTAAGCTATTCCGAAATTAACCATTTTAGCTTTCCTTCGCATCTCAGCTGAAACTTCTTGGAGTGGGACTGAAAATACTTTGCTAGCTGTCGCTGCATGAATGTCTATTCCGTCCCTAAATGATTGAATCATGGTTTGATCTTCTGATACCGCGGCTATCACTCTCAGTTCTATTTGCGAATAGTCGGCAGCGAGTATAACATGGTTTTTATCTCCAGGGATAAAAGCCCTTCTGATTTCTCTTCCTTCTGCGCTTCTAACTGGGATATTTTGTAAATTTGGATCATGGGATTGTAATCTGCCAGTTGCTGTCATCACCTGGCCGAAAGAGGTATGGATTCTGCCTGTTCCCTTTTTGACGTGTGATGGCAACGTATCTACATAAGTTGACTTTAGTTTTGTTAATCCACGATACTTAAGTATGTCCTGCACTATGGGGTGAGTAGAGGCCAGAGACAGTAATACTTGCTCATTTGTGGCGTATTGCCCTGTTTTGGTTTTCTTGGGTTTTTCTACGATTTGTAAATCTTCAAATAATACTTTGCCGAGTTGCTTTGGGGAGTTGAGATTAAATTCCGCCCCTGCCTGGGAGTATATTTTTTGCGTCAGCGAATCAATGGATTCACCTAGATTTTTGGAGATTTCATTCAGCGCATGGACATCAATTTTGACTCCTTGCACCTCCATGCTGACTAGCACTTTTAATAGCGGCATCTCTATTTGATAAAAAACTTTTTCCAAATTGTTCTGAGTTATCAATTTTTGAAAAAGCTCAAATAACTGAAATGTTATATCCGCGTCCTCTGCAGCGTATTCTGATACTTGATGAACTGGAACATCACTCATTGATATCTGATTCTTCTTATCACTTCCGATTAAAGATGTAATAGAAATTGGAGAATAGCCCAAGAGTGATTCACTCAAATAATCCATACCATGACGTTGATCCGGTTCCAAAAGTGAATGAGCAACCATAGTGTCGAAAAAAGAACCGGAAAGCGTTAGATTATATTTGGAAAGAACAATCAGATCGAACTTGAGATTGTGGCCAATCCATAGTGTATTTTCAATTTGGAAGAACTCACGAATACAGTTTAGCCATTTAGTTTGCGCTCTGAGATTCTTGGGAAGAGCTACATATCCCCCAGCGTGGGCCTTAGCTGACCATGCTATTCCCAGCAACTCTGTTTCATGTGGGTCCAGTGATGATGTTTCAGTATCAAAACAAATATAAGGCTTTCCTTTGAGTGAATGGATAAGTTCATTAAAGTCTTCTAGGGTCTCTATAGTTTTATACGAATGATCAATATCCTCCAAGGTCTTGAGAGGCGCACCTTGAGTGGGGGTTTCTTTACCATCTGCAGAGGCCGCAAATAATGCACCTTGAGTTTCAATTTCACCAAATCCTCTTCCAGCCTTAAAGGCCTGACCGAATATTTTTTTTCCGATTGTATTAAATTCCAATTCGATGATGATATTTTTCAGCTCATCCGACTTATAATTTGATACTTCAAAATCAGAAAGACTCCAATCAACAGGAACGTCTGTAACTATTTCTGCTAGTTGTCTAGACAGCAAAGCCTGAGATGAATAGGTTTGTAAATTTTCTTTTTGCTTACCCTTAAGCTTGTCAATATTTGATAGGATAGACTGGATGGACCCAAATTCTTTTATAAGTTTGGAAGCAGTCTTCTGACCGATACCTGGAACACCTGGGATATTATCTGAGGAATCTCCCCATAGGCCTAAAATATCTACTATCTGACCCGGCTCATCAATTGCCCATTTTTCACAGACACCCTGGACGTCGAGTATTTCTGGTTCTCCCCCTCCTCTGCCAGGTCGCAAGAGAATAATGTTCTTGGACACGAGTTGTGCGAAATCTTTATCGGGAGTGACCATCGTTACTTTCAACCCCATGTCTGCTGCGCTATTAGCGATTGTTCCAATTATGTCATCCGCCTCATACCCATCCATATCGATAACAGGAATAGACATGGCTGAAAGCAGCCGGCGGATAATAGGTAAAGAAGCAGATAGCTCTTCAGGCATTTCCTCCCGTTGTGCTTTGTAAGCCGGGAATAGTTCATGCCGGAATGTTGGCTTAATCGTATCAAAAGCAACCGCAAGGTGTGTTGGAGACGATTTTTCCAATATCTCGAGTAATGTATTAAGAACACCAAATACAGCGGAAGTATTTTGCCCTTTGCTATTTCTAATCGGGTTGGTCTGAAAGGCAAAGAAAGCTCGATATACCAAAGCCATACCATCTATCAAAAAAAGGCTATGAGAATTTTTCATATCACTCATCATCTGAACTCAATGTATCCTATTTTTAGATAGGTGGAGAAGTCATAACCCGCAAATTAATAATTCGTGCAAACCAAAATGTGATGAATGGCCCCCTTGTGTAAAAAATTCAAAAACCTCTCCGCATTAAAAATTTAGTCAAGCAAACACCCTAATTTACCGACGTAAAAACTAGATATTCATAAATATTCAATTTTTGTTTGGAAACGAATATGCCAAGAGTACGTAAAGAGGTCCTGAAGCAGGGTATGCAGCTCGGTGAAGACCTTAGAGACAAAAACGGGCGCATGATGATGGCGAAGGGGTCAACCTTGGATTATGAAAAAATACATAAAATAAGGAACAGTGACGTTTTGTGTCCGGAAATATCCGGAATTTCCGAGGAGGAGATTGATGATCTTCACCGCGCTGGAGTTTCTCAGGAGAATCAAAACATCATCGAAAAGCTCAATGAAATGCAGTTTTCAAATTGTGTAGAATTTGATCCGTTCGTGAAAGAACTCAAAGTCATCTCTGATAGGGCCCTTTATGCCTCATTAAAGTCATGAAGCTGATAAAATATAATTCTCCAAACGCGGTCGTAAAGGCCATCAAAGAATTACCAAGCCCATACAGTAAGCCACCGGAGTTAGACGAATACCTCCTCAACATGAATACGCAGATCGACAAAATCAACGACCTGCTGAGAATTGACTACGCCGTGGTTATCAGAATGTTTAAGCTTGCCAACAGCGTCGCCATGGGAGGCAATGAAGAGAAAGTCTTAAACATCAATGATGCGATCACAAGTGTTGGAAGCGTTGAAATAGCACGCATCACAGAGGTATCGCAAAAAAATCCAGTATTAGATGTCATACCTCCTCAGCTTTTCAATCTAGAATCATTTTGGAATCACTCATATGCAACAGCAGTTGCAGCTGAAGAAATTGCAAAATTTATTCAAGAAAAAAATCCAGAGTACCATTTTATTTGCGGACTTCTACATGACATTGGCAGGCTCATCATGTCATTGGCTATGCCAAAACAATACATAGTCTGCATGCTCGAGGCACAGAAAAAAAATCGAAGCCTCCAATCTCAAGAACTCAGAATTTTTGGTTTTGATCATGCTGAAGTCGGAGCAGAGGCTATAAAAGAGTGGAAATTTCCATCTTTCGCAGAGGAAGCAATCGAATACCATCACGCAGCTTCAGATGCGAGAAAGCACCCAAAATTGGTTACCGTAACCCATCTTGCTGACGCTCTAATACATGCTCTTCATATTGGTAGAAGTGGTGAACTAATGATGCCGAAAATTTTTTCTCAGAAAATCCAGGACATAGGCATTAACCCCTATCAGCTTCACGATATCAGCGGCCGCGTGCTTCAAAAAGTTAGTCCCAGGCTTATCAAAGGCAGAAATCTTTCAGTTGCTGCGTAAAGGAGCACATCAGAGGTAAAATCTCGCCAAAACCCAGCAGATATAATAATTTTTGAGGCGTTATATGTCTCGAAAAAGAAGATCAAGACGCAGAAATCGTAACAAACCAACGATTAACACCTCCCATGTGGCAAAAGCGGTGGGGGCATTTTTGTTCTTGTTGGTTATCTTTTTTGTCATTGGCACCCGGTCTGTGGTCCTGAAACCCCTCCTTTTATCAAAAATTGGTGGAGCTACCAACCTGCAATGGGAATGCGATAGTTTGAGTTATTGGCCCACGTCAGGTTTTACGCTGAAAAATGCAAAGGCGAGGGACCCCAAATTCAAGGGCGAGGTATTCAAGGGCGAAAGTATTACAGTTGACTCCCCCGGGTTTGTTATTTTTAAAAAAGAAATCAAATTATCTAAGTTTGAAGCAAAAGGCCTTTCAGCAAACATCATTACCCTGGAAGACGGAAGTTCTAATCTAGATAATTTTAAGAAAAGTTTCGTTTACCGCCAGCCATTGCAGAATGACCTGAGAGATTTCTCCCTGAAAAATATCAAGATTGAGGATGGCAGTATTTCGTGGGTAGAACAAAAGAGTCGATCCGAACGGACCAAAAAAGGCATATCAAATATTAATCTAAATATTCCCGAGTGGGGTCGAGGGAAGTTAGGAAAGTTTGATTTAGAATTTACTCCACATGTTTTTCTGGAAGAGGAGAATCAAAAAATAAAGGACGAATACTCTTGCCGAATGAAGGTGAATGGAGCGTTCAAACTCAATTCAAAAGGTTCATTAATTGAAGCTTCACTCAAAGGCGAAAGTGAACCCGCTAAGGGAACCGGAATATTTGCCAGCTCTAATAGACTAAATTACAAATTAGATGCCACGTATGAAAATGATTTACTATCATCATTTCTGATATCGGTAAATTCTCCAGAGGATCAAGCATTTAGATTAAGTAGCTCAGGCAAATTAGATTTAGTAAAAATTGAAGCTAACCAGATCATAAATTACTCGGGCTCATTATCCGTTTTGAATCCGCTTATTGGTGATGAAGGCGGGTATTTTTCAAAAGGAATTATCCAAGGCAAAAGCACGTTTTTTGCTAAATTGTTTGGAAATTCCTGGATGACAACACACGAGGTAAAAGCAGATCAGGTTACCTTCAATTTTAAAGGATCGACTTTGCCTGTGATGAACGCCGCAGTCTCAAGTCGAGTCGCATTGGAAAAAGCTTTAAAATCATTCAGGGTAGATACTTTTGATCTCGAGATTGATTCAGGAAAAAACAATACCCTCAATATTTACAGTGAAGGGGCAACGAATTTTTCATACGGCCCAAATAGGGCCGGGTTCGAACCTTCAACAATCAAAGCAAATATTAAATCAGACCTCCGACAATGGAGAAATTTTCTTCCGGAATATATCAAGGGGGGGCAAATCAACCTAGCGATCTCCGCAATTGTTATGGATGACGGCAAGAAAATTTCCTGGACCGGAGAAAGCAATAACTCAAACATTATTTTACAATCTCAAAACGACCCCTCTATTCAAGAAGACTACAATATCGATATAAAAACAAATGGACCAATCAATGAATTAAAAGTATTGGAGCACGGCATATTTGAGGTCTCATTACTCAAGAATAGTGAGCGCAAAGCATACTCAAAAGCGGACCTTCTTTATTTGGGAAAAAGCCGCGGTTACAACATACTTCTCGATATTGGATTACTGGATTTGAGTCACCTCTCGAGAATGGTGCCAATACCGTATGTAGATAAGCCAGAAGGAGACCTTCGAATAACCACCAGCTATAGTACTGTAGAAAAGAATCTTAAAAAGTGGAGTATGAACTTCGACACACGCAAATTAGGGGGTAAGATATTTGGAAGAAGAATTAGTGATGCAAGAATAGAATCAGGCTTCACCCTACATTCAAGGGAAAAAGGTTATAGTATTCCGAATGCCACTTTTGACGTCAGATTTGGTCCGAGGCTAGCACTTTCTTTGGCTGGAAATTTGACTCAGAATTACCCACAAAACACAATGGATGGCAATATCAACATATTGAGCTTCAATCAAGAAGCAGCCATGATGCTAATGCCTCCCTGGTTGAAAGGAATGAGGATTGTCGACCTAAGCCTACGGGGTAAAACAAAAATATCCTCCAAACCTAAGAGTAATGACGTCATCATTAGTTCCGAAATAGAATTAGAGAAATTCCGAAATAGAGGATTCACCCGGGTAGACCACCGGACTCTGCCATTTGATGTCAAAGTTGAGGCGCGCTATTTTAATCAAGAAATACTTATTCGATCGGCAAATTTAAACTTTTCACCGAATTCGCCTAAGGAGGATAACCAGCTTTCATTGTCAAAGCCTATAGCTCTTCAATTTGATAAAGGCCAGATACGCAGGCAAAGTGATACTCCCATTATTTTATCCTCCGACCAGTTAGAAATAACTCAATGGATTAATTTTTTCGATCAATGGCGGCAAATAAATGGAGATGAGACTTTGGATAAAACAAAAATAGTAGATCCACCTTTGAATTTTGAACTAAATGTCGGGCAATTTTATAATGGTTCGAAATTTATTGAGAATTGGAAAGGCCAATCGTCGTTTTCCGACCTTGCAAAAATTCCAGACAACATAGCAAAACTTCTCCCTGAAAAGGATTAAAGACAAATAATAAACCATGGAAAAAATTCTCGAGTATTTGAAAGACAATCATGAGAACTCTGTTGAGGAACTTATGGAATATATAAGGTTTCCAAGCATCTCAGCCCAACCAAACAAACACGGTAAGGATATAGACGACTGTGCGAATTGGATAGAGTCTCACTGTAAAAATATGGGGTTGGAAGTGGAAAAATATCCGACTTCAGGTAACCCAATAATCATCGCCAAAGTTCCTAATGATCTTGTGGAAGACGGCCAAAACGCAAAGAAAATCTTACTTTATGGACATTACGATGTTCAACCCCCGGAACCCTTCGATCTTTGGACGACACCACCTTTTGAGCCCACTATACGAAACGGTAATATTTACGCACGCGGAGCCTCAGATAATAAAGGCCAGCATTTTTCTCACCTTAAAGCGATAGAGGCATACTTAAAAACCGGTTCGAAGTTTCCATGTCACATAACGATGGTTATTGAAGGGGAGGAAGAGGTTGGAAGTGAGAGTCTTTATAAATTTATCGAAGACCAACCGGAACTATTATCAGCTGACTTTCTTTATATCTCTGATAATGGAATACCAAGCCTGGAACACCCGACAATTACATACGCGCTAAGGGGGGTTTGTGCACTAGACGTCGAGCTGAATGGACCAAATAAGGATCTACACTCTGGTTTCTATGGAGGGGCTATAGCTAATCCAGCAACTGAATTATGCCGCCTTTTATCAAAAATTCATAATGAAGACGGAGTTGTTCAAATTCCAGGCTTTTACGAGTGTGTGACCAATTTAACAGATGAAGAGAGGGAATCTTTCAAACAATTACCAGAATCCGATCAAAAGCTACTCGATCTGACAGGAGCACCGGATTTAAAAGGAGAATTAGATTATAGCTCATATGAAAGGCGCTCATGCAGGCCGACTGTAGAGATCAATGGTATGATAAGCGGTTACAATGGAGACGGAAGTAAAACTATCATTCCGGCAAAAGCGTCTGCAAAATTAACAATGAGACTTGTTCCAAATCAAGACCCTAAAATCATACTCGATCTGGTTGAGAACTTTTTAAAATCAAATTGTCCGCCATCGGTTCAAATAACTGTTGAAAAAGGGCATGCCGGGGCGCCGTACCTGACTTCACCTAATGGTCCATTTGCATTAGCTGCCTCAAGTGCCGTTGAAAAAGCATTTGGTAAAAAGGCGCTCATTTCTCGTGAAGGTGGATCCATACCGATAATAAATGAATTCAAAGAAAAACTAGGGATTGAGACATTGCTACCAGGACTTGGCTTACCAGATGATAACATGCACAGCCCCAACGAAAAATTCACCCTTGAATGCTTTGAGCGTGGAAAATTAATGAGCGCTTATCTGATTGATGAAATCGGAGCATTGGCTAAATAATTCGTTGCTTTATACTTTGAATGCAGCCCGTGCATTTTAACACCAAAAACAAAATGACCCTCCCAAATAAACAGGAGGGTCGTTGATCAGTTTCAACTTAATTGGCAAGTCGCAATTGCCAAAGTTGTAATTCCACTATTGAGTTAATTATGTCAACAACTTATTACAATTTTTTCTAAACAGAGATTGTAGTTGCTGAGATTGCCCCGAAAGGAAACAAAGAATATTACCAGGTTTGAAAATGAGGGGATTCCACCGAAAAAAGTGGATAGTTATGTTTTCAAGTCTAAGTATTTCATTTGTCTCCAATCTGGCTAGAAATTGAGCTTGGCAATTTATTCAAATATGCACAGATTAATGCAATGATAATTAAATGGGGCTCACCATTCATTCTATCCGTTCTCTTTTTTTGGGGATGTGGAAAAGAAAGCCAGAAAGATTCGAGCGCTTCCGGAGCGTCGACAGAATCTCAAAGCAACGCCATTTCTGCACCAGTAGATTATTTGGGAGCAGTAGCAAATGCCAAGAAAAGCATGGAGGGCAAACTTGCGCTCTCTCAGCTTTCTCAAGCCGTGCAGAATTACCAGATTGAGAATGGAGAATTTCCTATTAGTTTAGACGCTTTGCTACAATCTGATCATCTAACAAGATTACCAAAGGTTCCGTATCGAACGAAACTGTCATATGACCCTAAAACCGGAGTTGTTGATATCGTTGCGGAGAATCAATAAAAAATAAAAAAACCTCTCCCCTACTTCTTTTTTGGTGCCTGCATATTTTGAGTGCCATTAAAGGGTTAACACTTATCATTTTCGAAAACCAATATGGATCAAATAGTCATCCTCGATTTTGGAAGTCAGTACACACAGGTCATTGCAAGAAGGATAAGAGAAGAAAAAGTCTATTGTTCTATTTTGCCATTTGATACTTCCATCAGAGAAATAAAAAGATTAAATCCCAAGGGTATTATATTGTCCGGAGGGCCTTCCAGTGTTTTTGCAACCAAAGCACCGAAACCCAGTAAAAAAATATTTGAACTCGGTTGTCCTATTTTGGGAATTTGCTACGGGCTTCAGCTCATGGGTCATATGCTTGGTGGTTTGGTCGAAAAGACTACCAAGCGTGAATTCGGAAAGGGCTCATTAAAAATAACCGATAGCCAGTCAATACTTACGAAAGGACTGGGTAAAAAAACGCAAGTATGGAACTCGCATGGAGATAAGGTCTCAGGTCTCCCCAAAGGATTTAAAGCGATCGCTGTTACTGAAAATTCAGACCATGCTATTATAGCTAACGAGAGCAAACAATTTTTTGGACTCCAGTTTCACCCTGAGGTTGCACATACCCCAAAAGGGAAAATCATACTCAAAAATTTTATTATCAAGATTTGTCAGTGCAAAACTGACTGGACGATGAAATCATTTATTGACCATTCAGTTGAAGAGATTAGATCAACGGTTGGAGATGCCCACGTCATATTAGGCTTGAGCGGTGGAGTAGATTCAAGTGTAGCTGCAGCGCTGATTCATAAAGCCATTGGCAATCAACTCACCTGCATATTTGTGAATAACGGACTTTTGAGAGGTAATGAAGCGCAAGCGGTTAAAGACTTATTTGGGCGCAATTTTAAGATGAGGCTCCAATATGAGAATGCAACTTCACAATTTTTGACAAAGTTAAAAGGAGTAAAAAGCCCCGAAAAAAAACGTAAAATTATTGGTAATACTTTTATAAAGGTTTTCGAAGACGCGACCAAGAGAGCAGGAAAGGCTAAATTTTTAGCTCAAGGCACACTTTACCCAGATGTCATTGAGTCTGTTCCAATCGATGGAAACCCTGCAGCCTTGATCAAAAGTCATCACAATGTAGGGGGACTACCCGAGAAAATGAAATTTGAACTACTTGAGCCGCTCAAGTGCCTTTTCAAGGATGAGGTTAGAAAGCTTGGTTTGGAGCTCGGACTTCCAAAGGAAGTTGTTTTCAGACAACCGTTCCCCGGACCAGGGCTCGCCGTCAGGATTCTGGGCGATATTACAAGGAATCGCCTTAGAATCCTTCGCGAAGCCGATACCATCATAATTCAAGAAATGAAAAAGAGCGGATGGTATTACAAGATTTGGCAAAGCTTTGGAGTTTTACTTCCAATCAAGTCGGTTGGAGTTATGGGAGATGAGCGCACGTATGAAAATACTATTGCCATCCGCATGGTTGAATCAAGTGATGGAATGACAGCTGATTGGGTGAAGCTTCCTTATGAACTTCTTGAAACAATGAGTAATAGAATCATTAATGAAGTAAAGGGAATTAATAGAGTCACCTACGATATCTCATCAAAACCTCCAGCTACTATCGAGTGGGAGTAGAAAAGTGATATAGATATGAGTTTTCTACTCACTCATGAACACCTATTAAGAGACAAAAGAAGTTGATATGAATCAATCCAGGTTTTTAAAATACGAAATTTCAAAGAGAATTAGGAAACAATTCGGAAGCCCAGTTTATGTCTATGATGAAAAAACCATAAAAAGCAATGCCCAAGCCGCGCTAAATTTTCCAAATTCTTTTGGTCTCACTGTTAGGTATGCCATGAAGGCAAGCCCCAACGCATCACTACTTAGAAGATTTAAAGCACTTGGAGTAAATATAGATGCTTCATCAGGTTTTGAAGTTCTGCGAGCTTTTCGGGCTGGCTATTCTGGTGAGGAAATATCCTTGAGCTCACAGGAATGGTATGATGATTTTCAATTAATTCATGACAAGGGCATTAAGTTCAACGCCTGCTCATTATCGCAGCTTGAGAATTTTGGTCAGTTAAACCCAGAGGGAACTTTAGGAATACGTTTCAACCCAGGCCAAGGCTCCGGTGGAACAGGAAAAACGAATGTGGGTGGGCCTGATTCAAGCTTTGGTATTTGGTATGAGTTGATGCCAGAAGTGCTGAGGATAGTCTCGAAATATAACCTGAAGGTTGAAAGAATTCATACACACATAGGTTCGGGCAGTGATCCAGAAGTATGGCAAAAGGTCTCGAAATTAAGCATTGATATTATCCGTAAATTTCCAGATGCCAAGATTCTCAATTTGGGTGGAGGATTTAAAATTGGACGTATGCCAGATGAGACAACCACAGATCTTCAGGTCGTTGGGAAGCCTGTGGCAGAGGCCTTTCTCGCCTTTGAGAAAGAAACAGGCAGAAAATTACACCTCGAGATCGAACCCGGGACTTGGTTAATAGGAAATGCATGTAGCATTCTTGCGACAGTGAAGGACATAGTCTCTACTGGTGAATCCGGTCATAAATTTATCAAAACCGACACGGGCATGACGGAAATACTTCGACCTTCACTTTACGCGGCGCAGCACCCGATTCACGTATTAAAATCAGGCGAGAAAGAGACGGAAAATTACATAGTTGTCGGCCACTGTTGCGAATCAGGGGATTTACTCACTCCTTCTCACTCAGACCCTGAAAAATTGCAGGAGAGAGAACTGCTCAAAGCTAACATCGGAGATCTGTTGGTCATAGACGGAGCGGGCGCATACTGTTCTTCAATGAGTGCAAAAAATTATAATACTTACCCCGAGGCAGCAGAAGTCATTCTGCTGGAAAACGGAGACACAGAGTTAATTCGTAAAAGGCAAACATTAGACCAAATTCTTCAAAATGAGGTTCAAGCTTAATGCCTTGATTACCTTTTATTAGCCATGGCTCTATTAGTGGATGAAATACCAGTTTCTAAAAGTCTGGCCTTAATTTTTTCTCACCAGATTCAAAATCAAACGGTAGGAAATCTGGAAATATTTGAGTCCCGGTCGACAAAGTGATTGGGACAGGAAATTCTTCATCCTCGAATGTAAATTCAATTATGCAGGCTTTCCATCCTTCGCTTGGGATTTTTATTTGAGTAGAATAATGACCTTTTAGGTCAGGCGTAAGTATTTTTGGCTTCCAAATTTTCCCCACTGATTCAACTCGAAAATCTCGAGCCTTTTCATTGAAAGCCGTCCAAAGAGTTACCTTGGTTGGTTGAACATTGGACCATGCCGATAAATGCCCACTTGTTTTGGCTTCCCAACGCACACTTGGAAACTCCTTATCATGAGCAATTGCATAATGAAACGAAATTATTGAATCTAAAGAATCTGAACCTTTCAAAGAATGGTCAGCATTTGGGACATAACGCAAATAACTACGCCCACTCAATTGTGTATAATAAAACCTCCATGAATCGGGAAGAAAATATTCGTCACCAGAAGCGTTGATTATATATTTTGGCATAGTCAACCTGTCTCTTAGTTCATAAGGCTCTATTAATTGCAGAAGGGAGTTAAATTCTTTGGACCCTCTCCAACTCATGATTGAGCTTCTTGCATAATCACCAATAGCTGGTGCATAAAAGCCATATGCTGACCAGTGGTGCTCCATGGAGTCCAACAGATTGAGCATATCTATGACAATTGGAATGATCCCTTTCACTCTTTTATCTACAGCCGCCGTGACCCACGTTGTCCAACCTCTCTTAGAGGCACCGGAAACGACGAAATTTTGTACTGATTGAATTGAATCCGGCAGATTATTATTCACGAGATCCTGAATAGCATCCATTGCCTTGACTGCGGACTTTACCATCGGTAATCGCGGCAACCATTTTGGGTCAAGAGTTTTCAGGTAATTGTTCCAGGCGTATGCAATCAAAGCGTCCTCATAGAGGTCGCCAGATTTATTCTCGAATACCAAGGGTTGATTTGGCACCTGTTTTAAACGTGAAACAACAGTCTTTGACAATCGTGATATTTTTAGGAAATCGTCAATGTTGCTATCTTGACTTTGTTGTTTATTACTTCCACCGGTGATGAATAAGAATCCGGTTTCCGATTCAATAATATCAGGAATTATGACAGTCAGCCAATGATCCCATTGGACACGATCAACCAGCCCCTCCGCCAACCAAAACTGAGAGGTCAATTTTAATTCGTAAACAGAAACATCATCAAACCTCTGAACTTTGATCACGTCATAATGAAAAGCCCCGTCGTCATTATGAACATACCTATCAAGGGCAGTTTCCTCGGATGATTTTGCTGCGTAAATTGGATTAAGTAATCCCAAAAAAGTTATGACAAATAGTAGATATCTCATTAAGGTTTGTAGGAGTCAGGTTTGGTAATTTGTTATTTATCGGAAAAAAATAAATGAAAGGCTCCTAGTCTGTCAGTGTTTATAAGGTCTACACCGTGATCAGTCAAAACCTCCCAGACTTCGGGCTTATCTGGTATATTCCAGAATCTTAATTTTGCCCCTAGGTTGTGGGTGGCGGCGGCAAAGCTCTTCAGCTTTTTTGACTCTGATTCAGAAAATAAGCCTTGTCCATTCCATTTGAAATGATTTGCCCAATTATCACTCACCCAAGCAACGTGTGGCCCTGAAAAATCATTTTTTTCTATATCTTTAATACGAGCATCAAAGGCAGCAAGCGATGGCTTGAGGTTAGCAATGAGTTGTGGATTTCTATTTCCGGAAATAACAATTGATACCGGATTGAGCTCTCCTGCTTTAGTTTTTATTTTTGAGTAGTCTGTGAGAAATGATTTGTATTCCAAAAGTTTCTTGTGGAGCATTTTATAGGTCGAAGATCCTTCTGATTTAATATCAATCATAAGCCAAAAGGTTTCATCTCTATGAGCAAAATCGAATCTGGGATCAGAAATAATTTTCTTCAGTGGTTCTAAATAAAGAGCTGATAGTGATCGACCAGCTTGGACCTTATCTAAATCATGGGCAACTAGTAGCTCATTCCCAACTAAATAAACATCTGCCTCCACACTATTAAAGCCATTCTCCAAAGCATCAAGCAAAGGCCGAGGGTTCTCATAATCATTGTGTGAATGAGCAAATGCAAAGAAATTTGATTTCAATTCATCTCCCCTGTTCGGTAAAGCAGTCGAGAAGACAAATATTGCTAAAAATAGATTAAGCAAACGGTGCACGGTGCCTTTTATGTTTGATTTCATACACTTATTATTTACCAGCAATTATCGCTGAAAAACATTCTAGATACTAATGCCAAATAGTAACTTAAAACGCTTGTTTATCGATTCCATTTCAGACTCAGAGCCTAAAAGTGTTGCAATTTTATACGCTGAGATTCCGGCTTTCTTGATCCAATAAACATTCACGGATCCGGGTGAAGCGTAAAAAATTTTTCTATAATGGGAAGATGCTTTTTTTTGTAAGTTTCGTCTTTCACTACCATCAGCCATAATAGCACGTCTTTCCTCAATAATCGCCAGGCCATATCTAGCTTCCGCCTTGAGAGAATTACTGGCATCTCCCGAAGTCAGAATTTTATTAAAATGTGATTCAGCTTTTGAAAGTCTAAATTTACTTTTATCGGGTTGATTTGTATCCACATTTCGGATTAACAACCTCGCCGCGAAAGCTCTAACTTCTGCTATATTTTCACCATCACCATAAATATTTAGAAGATCCGAGAGGACTCCATAAGAGGTCATAAAAGCATTTTCCCCAAGCTCAGGGTTATTTAAGTGAACTTCAGCTAAACTAAGATATGCTCTAATGACGGCATCACTTTGAATGGCTTCTTTATTGCTTTTCAAATCGCCTTCTATTTCGGAGATCATCTTGGTAAGTATACTCGTTGCTTGGGTATGATTCCCCAGCCTTGAATAACAAATACTTTTCTTAATTTTTGACTCCTCTATCAAACGCATATCTGTGTTATGAGTGGCTTTGATTATCACATCAAAATTTCTCAGAGCATTTTCATAATCAGCTTCGTCATAGAAATATTGCGCTATCCAGAAATGAATTTCCAACGATTTTGGGTGGTCTGGAAATTTTGAAATAAATTGATTAAATCGATGCATCGCTTCTTCTCTTCCTTGTGTCTGCAATGTCAGATAGCAAAGTTGGTACATCACATCTGGAAGATGGCGGTGCTGGGAAAACCTTGAAATCCAATCTTCAGCTTTTGTGACGGCTAATTCCCATTCCATCTTATTAGATAGAGCATAAATGATATTTTCTTGCAATAAACCCGACATTAGATTCGATGATGAAAAACCTAAAGCCTCGTTGAGAAGATTGATCGCCTGGTCTGGATCTTCCAGCTCTACTAAAGCCTGTGAGTAATTTAATAGGGCTTCAATCGAGGATTCATGGTCCGGGCTATTTTTTATCATATCAATCACAATATCTCGTGCTCTTCCTAGGCGCTTATCTCCAATAAAGCATTTCACATTCGCTAACTTTAAACGACCTAGTAATTGCCTGTCATTATAACCATACTTAACAAATAATTGTTCAGCAGAGGTGAAGCTACCAATGGCTTCATCATATAAATTGAGTGAAAGATGAATCTCGCCAACTTTTACGAGCGCCTCTAATTGGTTTTTTCCTGGTGGAAAAAGAGAAAATGCGGCTTCAAACTCTTCTCTTGCTGGTATGAGCTTACCACTCACCAAGAGGCACCAGCCAAGTTGGAAACGTGCATAACCACCTAAATCCGATTTTGGAATCAGGTTGATAACGCTTTCTGATGTTGACTGAGCGATTTTTAATGTATTGAGGGCCTCTAATGAATCCCCTGAGTCTTTTAGAACTAGATATTTTCTAAAATAAATTTGGGCCTTTGTAAAAATCACCCAACCTTCATATTGAGTGTCGGATTGGCTTCCTGAATATTGCTCAAGCCATGTTAAAGCCTGCTCAAACTTATTTTCACTCAGAAATGTTTGAGCTATATTTAATAATGCCTCACCTCTTATATCTGGAGCAACAGTGACTTTTATTAATGGGATTAAGCACTCCCTTGCCTTTTTATATTCCTTCAAAATCAACCAAGCTTTACTTTGGGCTAGAGCAGTTTTCCAGATCGCCTCAGAATTCCCAGTCGCTTTTGCTAATTGCTGAATGGCCTCAATTTTTTCATTCCACTTCAATCCTTTTTTATTTTCTTGGGTTTCCATAGCCGCAGTGAATTGCAAATATCTAATGGACCATAATTGAAATGGGGTCAGTCTGAAATTACTGATTTGATTAGCTAAATTAGTTAATTTCTCATACTGAGCCGACAGGTTCATAGCCTCAGCCTGGATCAAATTAAGTTCTAAAAATTGACCTGGATTTTGGGTATACAAATCAGTCAGAAACTTTTTTTGTTGTTCACTGGAAAACCACTTTTCGATAGATGCAAAATCACCATTGGCGAGCAATAAAGAAAGATAGCTTTTAACGTCTTCAAACTGAAACCCAAACCCCTCATCGAATCGTTTATTGAATAACTCCTCAAAAGCAGCTATGGCTTCGGGTAGACTCTCTCGCCGGGTTTGCACTGCAATAAGGCATTCATAAAATTCAAATGGAATTTTATATCCAGATGATTTTATTTTTAGCAAAGTATTGAGGGTCTCAGCATCGTCACCTGACTTAAAAAGAGCATGTGAAAAAATGATCATGGAATTCACCCAAACAGTTTGATCAACTTTTTCGGGGTTTCTTAATTCATTAGATTCCTTAAACCAATCGACAACATCAGAATAGAAACCATCCTCTACAGCTTTGGATGCAGATTTGGATAGCTCTTTTAACCGGTTATTAGCTTGCTGATCAAAGACCTGTTCTTGGCTTGGTAGTGTGACTGGGGTGAGAATTAATACCCCCAAGATGAGGATCAGCAATTTATTTATAATTTCAGACATAATAGTGAAATTGGTGACATTTTAATTTGCCGGTTTTGGGGTGGCCTTCATGCAGCTGAATCCCGATGATGCGATTATAACCAAATGAACAACAAATCAAACAATCAATTTTACGCTAAAATATCAAATAGGTTTGGTTGAACCTTTGGCTAGTATTTTTTTGAGATAAGAACCAGTGATACTTTCTGGTTGTCGAGAAACAAATTCAGGTGTCCCCTCTGCGACCACTTCACCACCTTTTGCGCCTCCATTCGGACCGAGATCAATGAGCCAATCAGCAGTTTTAATAACATCAAGGTTGTGCTCTATGACAAGAACAGTCCCCCCCGCCTCCCTTAATTTAAAGAAAACATCTAATAATGTTTCAACATCCCGAAAGTGAAGCCCTGTTGTGGGTTCGTCTAATATATAGAGGGTTGAGCCAACGGATTTTTTTTTCAATTCGGCTGCAAGTTTCATCCTTTGAGATTCACCCCCACTTAGTGTTGTTGCCGACTGTCCGAGTTGAAGATACCCAAGTCCGATGGAGCTCATAGTTTCACAGGTATTGAAAATCGACGGGAAGGACCTAAAAAAAGATATTGCCTCATCAATAGTCAAATCGAGAATGTCAGCAATATTCAAACCTTTATAATTAACTTCAAGAGTCTCTCGATTATATCTTTTGCCATTGCATTCTTCGCATTTAACAAATACTGGCGGTAAGAAATGCATTTCTACCTTAAGCGATCCATCCCCTTGGCACCTTTCACATCGCCCCCCTTTATTATTAAAGGAAAAACGTCCAGGCCCGTATCCCCTTATTTTTGATGAGGGCAGCTTTGAAAACAAATCTCTTATTTCGGAGAAGATACCTGTGAATGTTGCTGGATTTGATCGAGGGGACTTTCCTATTGCCGTTTGATCAACGACGACAACTTTGTTTATGTGCTCCATGCCGGTGATCTCGCGGTGCAAACCAACTTTCTGATTCGATTTATGGAAATATTTAAAAAGAGCTTTGCACAACACATCATTAATTAAGGTACTCTTTCCAGACCCACTGACCCCAGTGACACAAACAAACGCGCCCAGTGGAATCCTTATATCTATGTGCTTTAAGTTATTTTCATGAGCATCGAAAATATGAAGGGAGGGTCGCAATCCTCGGCAAGGCATTCGATTTTTAGGAACTTCAATTCTACATTCACCCCTCAAATATTGAGCCGTTACCGAATCACGGCTCTTAAGCACTTGGCTTACTGGACCTGAAGCGACAATTTCACCACCCTTTTTACCTGGGCCTGGCCCGACATCGACCAAAAAGTCGGCACGCCTGATAGTGTCTTCATCATGCTCGACAACGACAACTGAGTTCCCCTTATCCCTAAGGTCTTCAAGAGTTTTTAAAAGCCGATCATTATCTTTTTGATGGAGGCCAATACTGGGTTCATCAAGAATGTAAAGAACCCCGACTAAACCCGCTCCAATTTGTGTGGCTAATCTAATCCTCTGCGATTCCCCTCCACTGAGTGTGCCAAATTCTCTATCCAACCCCAAGTAACCCAATCCGACATCAATTAAAAACTGTAATCGCAGTGTTATATCCTTAACGATATCCATGGCGACGTCTTTAATATTGGTTGGATATGAGATATTCTGAAAAAAATCAAAAGCTTCTTGAATAGTCAGTTTATTGACATCACAGATCGAGTATCCTGGCACTTTTTTATTCTGCGGCTTTTCCACAAACCCATGCCTGTTTATCGTCACAGAAAGAATCTCAGGTTTTAATCGTCCACCGTGGCATGATGGGCATGTCTGAGGCCTCATGAATTTTTTTAATTTTCTCTTAGACGCCTCACTTTCAGAGCTATTGAGTTTTTCACTTAATACCGGGATGACACCTTTAAATATGAGTTTTGACTTTGATCGAATTTTGGATCCGCCAGTCTTGTCTTTTATAAATTGAGAAAGGTCGATGCCTTCGTCTGAATTGGAATCCCCGTAAAGAAGAAAGTCAATTTGAGTTTGGGAAAGCGCTGAAATTGTAGTCCGCTCATCGACATTGAGGTAGTTGTAAATAGCACCAGCCAGATTATTGTAATACTGCTGCATTGCTTTCCCTGATTCTTTCCAAGGTATAACAGCCCCATCAAGAACCGATTTATTTTTAGATGGGATAATGAGTTCTGGGTCGAAAGTTGGAATAGAGCCTAATCCCTGGCAGACTTCACAGGCTCCGAGAGGCGAATTAAAAGAGAAGTGCCGGGGCGATGGTAATTCAAATTGTTTTTGAGTAACCGGACTAACTAAGTTTAAAGAATAGTTTTTTAAATTCCAAACATTTCGATTTTCTGATCCCTTATTTTGGGTGAGCGCATAAATATACGAATCACCCAAGCGGAGAGCTGTCTCTACCGAATCCCCAAGCCTTGCTCGGTGTTTATCTCTGATGACAAGTCTGTCTACAACTATTTCAATTTGGTGTTTTTTCCTAGGGTCCAGTTTTGGTCTCGCGCTTTTTTCTGTAATCTCATAGATTTCACCATCAATTCTTGCTCTGATGAACCCTTCTCGACTCATCCTTTCCATGACGTCTTTGAATTCCCCTTTTTGGTTTTTAACAACCGGTGCAAGCAATATCAGCCGGGTATCTTCTGGAAAGGAAAGAAGATCTTGAATAATGTCTGAGGTACTATAAGCCTTGATCGGGTGTCCAGAGTCCGGGCAATGCGGTTGACCCGCATGAGCAAAAAGTAATCTTAGATAATCATAAATTTCTGTTGTCGTTGAAATGGTTGATCTTGGATTTCCAATATTGTGGCGTTGCTCAATAGCTATAGCAGGTGAAAGGCCTTCTATGTAATCCACATCGGGCTTTTGGAGCTGGTTTAGAAATTGTCGGGCATAAGAAGAAATAGATTCAACGTATTTCCTTTGGCCCTCCGCAAAAAGAGTGTCAAATGCCAAAGAGGATTTACCTGATCCAGAGACCCCGGTAAAAACGACTAGCTGATTGCGAGGTATGGAAAGACTTATGTTTTTTAGATTATGCTCCCTCGCTCCTTGGATTCGAATATTTGCTGGCTCTCCTGACATTTATAATTAGCATTGATTTTGTTTTTCTCCGGCATGTTGATTGATGGTTTGGTGCTTAGCTGGAGGAGACGGGTAAGTCAAAAAAACAAGCCCTCCTTTATTAAACAATAAGGGGATGCGTTTTTAAAGTTTCTCCGATTTGTTAGATGAGGAATTGTCTGGCACAGGTAATCGCACAAGTGCCATATTTCTATGGTTTCTCATGAGAACATAGTTACCAACGACAGCTGGAGGATTCCAGGTTTTGGATTTAAAAACTTCGAACTTGGCTTTTTCAACTGGTTCTTTGCCTGAGATATCCAGCAAAACAAGAGCTCCCTTCTCTGTTTGAATCAATAGGTCCTTTTTTGAAATTAAAAGAAATTGTCCATGCCCATATCGTTCTCCTTGAAATAATCTTTTCCCAGAGCTAGCTTCAAAACCTGCAAAGACACCATCATTCAATGCTAAAACTAAATCGGGATTGCTTGGAGGGATTAACAGAGGTGCAAACTTTGATCTCAACCTTTTGGTTTTCCAAATCCTTTTGATTTTATAATCACTACCACCATTCGATTCGTCTGCGAAGATAGAGTAGGAGGAGGCTCCTACACTGTAACCAGATGAAACGATGAGGTGATCATCTTTTGATAGGATGGGAATGGAAACCTGTGGAAATCCAAGCCCCCAAGGAATATCTAAAATCAATTTCCCACTCAGAGGGTCGCGAATTTCAACAGACTCAGCATCCAAGTGTATTAAATAATCTTTGCCATTGATTTGTTTTATCGCGGGACTGCTCCATGAGACATTCTTATTTCCGACCTGCCAAATGACATCACCTGAAGCGGGGTTGAGGGCTACCAAGGTCGCAGACGCTTGTCCTCCGCCTGGAGCTATAATAATTCTGTCTTTATAAACCATAGGCGATCCAGCAAACCCCCATTCAGGAATTTTCGCTCCAAATTTTTCCTTACTATCAAATTGAAAGATAATTTTTTCGGTAGTCAGATCGACGCAGGTAAAAATACCTGTTCCCCCAAGAAAATATACTTTTTGATCATAAATAAGAGGCGTAGCTCGGGAGCCTATCCCTCCTAACCCTGCGTCTAGCCTTGATTGGTAACTATGCGACCAAAGAATTTCACCAGTATAAAAATTGATACAGAAGACCGATTCGTTCTCTGGGTTTTCTGTGTCCTGGGCAATGCTGAAAGCTTTTTCATCCTGAATTACAAACCCAGAAAAACTCTCACCAACTGGTTTGATCCAGATAACTTCTGGTGCCTTTGCGACCCAGGAAGTTGAGATAGGAGGAATATTTGTCAATATGCAATTTCTATTTGGGCCCTGGAATTGAGGGAAGATCCAATTTGAAGTTAATACTGATGTATTTTCCTCTGGTTTGGTTTCGCGGGTTGTTTGGGTGGAATCGACCCAACGAGGGGAAAATTTAGGAATCATATCACCATCCATCTCAGTGAAACGAAATAGACCAACGAACGCTAATAGACAAAAAATAGTTCCCAGTATAAATGTTCGTAAAAATTTGTAGCCACCAAGAATTGAGAAGAAAACGACTCCTATCCAGAGTAAGATGCCGCAGATTAAACCACCCAAAAATTCAAATTGGTTTCCGAGGTAAGGGACCCACTCCTGATCTTCGTAAATGAAGGCAAAAAAGAGACCTAAAAGGACCAAAATGATACAGTAGGAGAAGAAAACAAACTTAAAAACACCATTTTTTGCCAAGGATTTTCGTGGATCTGTCGAATTCATATCAAAATTGTATCTAATGTGTCCAAAAACTATAGCGTTGTGGATTAAAATCAACAACAAGGCTCAAGGAATGAGCACATTACGACGAGTATTAGAGATGAAGGCATCTTGAAATAAGATCATGAGCTGCCCAATTCTAGGTCATGAAAGGTAAATCACCAAATGATATGACGAATATATTATTCGTATTGAAAGATAGATCGCAAGGGAATGGATACAGGAGAAACATTCCTGCCATTAACAGCTCTTGGTCGGTTAACATAACGGATAACACAAAAGATGCCGTCGATTTTGTTCGTGGGAATGACATTGATGTCATTGTCTGTGATGAAGAAGTGTCCGATAACAAGGGTTTAGATGTCATCAGTTCATGCAGCCATGAAAAGCCTGGGGTTCTCAGTTTTTTAAGAAAAAGTGGAGGTCCCAGCAAAGAAGAATCGATTGCGCTCTCAGAGAAAAAGATATTTGTTCTTCCTCACAACCTTGAAGAAGAAGGAATTTGCTCGCACATCTCGAGAAGAATATTGATGAAGAGTTTGTCAGGAAATCCAAATCTTCTAAGCGTCATTCGCAAGATGAAAAAGATGCCGACCATCCCGCAACTCTACCATCAAATTACCAGAGAACTGAGAAAAGAAGATGGGTCTATTGAGTTTGTCGCCGGATTGATCTCAAAAGAACCCTCAATGGCAACAAGAATTTTGAAAGCGGTAAATTCGCCTGCCTATGTTCTGGGCTATGAGATTACTGAGGTTGTGCATGCCCTCTTGTTTTTGGGTAAAGAAGCAACTCAAGCTCAGATTTTAGCTGATTCGATTTTCACTTCTTATCCAAATCAATCAATAGCTGGCTTGAATCTTCAGAACGTTTGGAAACACAGCATTAATGTTTCAGCTATCGCAAGAAGAATTTCAATGTCTATCGACTCAAACAAAAAGTCGGCGGAGATTGCTTGCACAGCTGGAGTCATTCACGATTTGGGAAAAGTGCTGATGGCAACAAATTTACCGGACCTCTACCTAAAGGCGGTTAATTACGCTGAATCAGAAAATGTTCCATTAGTTGAGGCGGAAGAAAAGGTTTTTGGTACAAATCATGCCGAGGTTGCAGCTTCACTCATGGGTCTTTGGTCTATTCCATTCAAGATACTCAGTTCTGTTGCTTATCATCATAATCCGACTGGGACAATGAGGAAACCGCCAACATCAGCAATGGCACTTTACATTGCAGATGGTTTTGAAAATGCTAAGTCTAAAAATAGTTTTGGCCAAAAAGTAGATGAAAACATAATTGAAGACTGGGGCTTAACCGATCAATTTAAAGGTTGGGCAGAAGAATTCACAAATTAGCAACCAGTAAAATTTCATGAATAACCCTCAGTTCTATTGAACTTGAGGGTTTTTACTTTTAAAGCCTGGGTTATTGATTAGATCGAGCTGTTTTCTTATAATTGAGAGCTGAAAATGATAGGAAGATGGATGTAGAGGTTTACCAAATGGGAAATGATTGCGTGCCCATTCGATTTACACGCTCGAACCTCTCAAAGATTTCAAACTATACTCTCACAATGGAACCCGATGGCCGGGTTAGGGTTTGCCTTCCTAGAGATGGGAATGAAAAAGTTGCTCGTTTATTTATTGCTCAAAATCATCAGTGGATCCAAAACCAAAGAGATTTAATAGCCAAAGCATGTAAGCTTGATGAGGACTGGGAGGAAGGAACCCGTGTAATGTATTTCGGCGATTGGGTCACAATAAAAAGAGTAAAAACTGAGCCAGTTATTCATTTAGGAAACATCGTAATTCAGCCTGCAACTTCCCGAGTTGGGCTAAAGGCTCAAGTTTTAGATTTTCTCCAGTCACAAGCGAGTGCTTTCCTGCCAAAAAGGATCGAAGAGTTATCCTCCAAATGGGAGCTTCCATTTAATAAAGTCTTTATTAAAAACCAGAAAAGGAGTTGGGGGACGTGCTCAAGAAAGAAAAACATTTCACTTAACTGGCGATTAATTCAATGTCCAGATTGGGTATGCGATTACGTCATTCTCCATGAGCTTCTGCACACTAAGCAAATGAACCACTCCTTGGAGTATTGGAAAAACCTCAAACGCTTGTGTAGTCATGTCAGACAAGCTGAGGAATGGTTAAAGAACCATGCATTCATTCTTTTGAGTAACTACCAATAGCATGGAAAGATCACCAACGAACCATAGTTAAAAACGAAATGTCGCCTCTATTTTTAGAGTGGCGTCATACGAGGCCGATCTGAAACGGTCAAAGGTATCCCGATTAAAAGAATGATTATAGACGAGAAAGACTTTATTACCGGGCTTGTATTCCCAGACGACTCGGCTATTGTAACCAAGATTTTCAGAAACGCTGTCGTATTGAAATATATGATTCCAATATAAATCTCTTGTAAAGTTGATACCAATTTTCGAGCTTACAGTGTGAACATCTAGTTTTTGATTTGGGAATCGAAATCTATTTATTGAATAGTCAAAGCCGAAACCCAAATGCTTCCAGGCACGGACATTGATTTCATTACCAATACCATCTCTTTGGCCGTTGTAGTATTCACCGTAACGTAAAGAAGTCTCTCCTGAAACTGTTCTCCGTGACGCGTAGTCAACCTCCATTGCATAATTTGTCCACCAATACTCGTCAGGGGTGATAGTGACGGTGTCCCCGATAGTGAAAGCATTAGAAACACGGTCATATTCTCTGTTGACCATAAACCAAAATCTATCTCCGGATTCAAAATTAAGACTTAATGGAAAGAGCGCGTGCTCCATCGACTCCATGTCATAATCAGGGGTGAGGAAGAATTCGTTCCTGTAAGTGTGTCTCAATTGTCTGAGCCAATCAATGGTCTCGGGCCTCGGACGATAACTCCAATAGCTGGAGAGCGCATTGACTCCTGTTCTTCTGGTAAACCCCATACCGGGATTAAACGAATCCCCGATCGACATTGCCTTAATGTTCATACTGTACTTGTCATTCGGATAGGAAAGGCTTCCGCCATAAGCGAAATCAAGAGGGTCTGCATACCTCGAAGAATCTGAGTGCGTGCCCAAGCCAAAGGCGTTCAATTCAAAAGTCTGACCACCAAAAACCTGGGTGTTTCTGTATGTAAAATCTGGCCCTGCTAGGAGATTACTTGAGTCGGGTTGGTTAGAATCACCGATGGTTGTTATGAAACCTAAATTTGACTGATCAAACACCTGCCTTGAGCCTCGCATGACAAAGAGGTTTTGAGATCCATCTCCATTGGGCTTCTGAACCAAAGCATCGGTGATCGCTAAATTATATGGCCCAACCGTTCCATTCATTTTGAAAGCAAAATCAATCGGTAGGACATTACCTCCTGAATCCAAACCAATACGTCGTGAAAAATAAGGAACTAAAAGGCTACGTAGACCGGGAAAACTTGATGCCCCCCTGTTGAGTGCTCCCAATTCATAGGATGTTGAGTCTTCTAGAAAAAAGTCACGCCTTTCGGGGAAAAAAAGAGGGAAACGGCTAACATTCACTATGCGATCATCTATCTCTGTCTCAGCAAAATCGATATTGTATGCAAGTCTCCCCCATATTTGAGGGGTAATTTCATAGCGCACGTCCCCCCCTCCTCGCAGTTCAAATTCAGTGGCTGAATTTACAGGTTTTTTCACCTGAGAAATGACATAAGGCTTGATCTGTATACCAACGCCATTTTTTTTAACATTCATCTGAGTTAAATCTCCCATTTCAGAAGCAAAGTAGGTTCTAAAGTTGGGTCTGAACCCCGTCCACCTACCCATTTCATTTTTTCTTCTAATGGTTCGATTAATGTTAAATCCCCAGGTCTGGTTGTTTGGATCGAAAGATAGAGTTTTGAATGGGATGACGACCTCTGCATACCATCCTTTGGAATCTCTAGAAGTTTTGACATTCCAGATGCCATCCCAAAGGGAATTGAAAGTTGTGTTATTAGAGAAAATACCATCATAACGAGCGCCATTGGGATTGACTGAAAAAGCAAAACCATTTCTTTGGTCGTGGAATGTATCAAAAGCAAAATAAATATAGTCGTCTGCAAATATACCGGTCCCGTTTTGCAGATTTCTTGCAAGAATACCTCTAGGATTACTATCGAAGCACCACACCCCGAGATATAAGTTGTGATGGTCATAAACGATTTTAAAAACCGTTTTTTCGGTCATATTTGCCCCGATTTTTGGTTCGTATTGGTAGAGGTCTCCCCCAGCAATTGCCTCCTCCCAAACTAAATCAGTCAGTTTGCCGTCAACTTTTGGACCGACATCACTGAAGTGCGCAGCAACAGATCTACCGGTCATATATTTAAGATTTTTTAAGGGGACTTGTTGATTGGCCTGTTGAGCAAAAACGAAAGAAGGAATAAAGAAAAAGAAAGCGCCGCCAATAACGAGTACTAAGAGCGGCTCTATCTTAACGTTAATTAAGTTGATTAAAATTTTCAGAATTCTTTCCAGTATGATGGATTATTAAGAACAAATTTCATACGAGAATGCAATACATTGCGCTTGGACAAAAGGTAAGCGGTGGGATCTCTTTTAATAATCGGCCAAAACGTGCAAATAGGACAAATCATAAGCTTATCAAAAATATTTCTCGGTTCTTTGATTGAAATATGAGGGTTGGAAAACTATTTTATAAATCCAGGGTTATTGATCGAAAATTATTTATAAAAACTCAAAAATGAAGAAATTCAGAAAAGTCTCCACCAGACTGAGATTTAACCCGTTCCTTGCCGCCACGCTTCTTTTCACGCTGTTTTTCAGTGGCTTAAAAGCTAATGAGGAGCGCGTCATCGTATATGACAACATTTTCAATACCTCTGGGGAATATTTCTCGATGGAAACCGAGTTTGGTGATGAGGTGATATTGGCCGGATCAGCCCGAATTTTTAGGTCTTTCGAATTGGAGTATTTTGCTGAGTTCACTCAAGACAATGATCATAAAGTCATCGTAAGATTTTACCTCAATGATGGCCCCGAGGTTGCTCCCGGCGCGAAGGCTCCCGGCACGCTGCTTTTGCAGACCGAGGCTTATAATTTAGCTCCTGGGAGGAATACTATAAGTTTCGAAGCCAGCGATCTATCATTTGATCAGGACCTGATCTTGCCTAATGTTTTCACCTGGACAATTGAAACTCAAGGCTTTGACAACACCAATGATAGTTTCGGAATACTCTTAAGTGACCCGGTCTATATTGGTAATTCCTTCCGGGATTTCTGGAATGTAGAGGCAGAAAACGGGGAATTCGGCCCACGCATCTTTAGTGATCGCAGAACCGCTGCCAACTTTTCTCAGAGAATATATGCCTCCGGAGGTAAAGCCGGAGAGCCCAATGACCAAATAGAAGAAAAACCATTTGTTTTCCAAATCATCGATTTCGATCAGGAATCCAGCAATTGGTCCTTCTTAGTTGATGGAACCGAGAATACTCGATTTTCGCTTGAATTTTCGCCAGATCTCAATGATTGGGTGCCAATAATTAGTCTGCGAACACAAAAAGAACCGACGCCACTCACACTCAAACAGCCCATAGAAGGTCAATCCATATTTTTTAGAACCCTCTATAGCGATCCCCAATTAGAAGATTTCATAGTCGATAGAACAAATATCACCGACGGAGAAGTAGACCTGAAAGTCCTGGGCGACGTTGGACTCAATATTAGGATTGAATGGACGAGTGATTTTAGTGAATGGCGGCCACTTGTTAAACTCACCGTTGGCAACCAAAAGGCCTCATACCTTCACAAGCTTCCAAACGGAATCGAAAATGCTTTTTATCGCGTGATAGTACTTCCTTGATAGACTTTTGTTGCTCATCAAGCCCAAATCCCCAAATATTCAAGCCTTGCACCACAGCCTCGAGGGGCTATAATTTATCCAACAGCCCCAGCATACCTAAAAACCGACAATTTTTCTCACTAAAATTACTGGTGGCTGCCCTGATCTCATGAGAATTATAAATTACTTTTTCGGAAAACCTTCCACCAGCTTCAGCAATTTATTGCGGACTCTTTTAATCTTATTTTGTGCCACTGGTGTCGGAGAGGAATCTCAGACAAATTCAGGTCAGAAAGTCAGTTTTTACAGCCAAATAAAGCCCATTTTCCAGCGAGAGTGCATTGGATGCCACCAACCAGCTAAAAAAAAGGGAGATTATGTCATGACGGATTTCGTATCCCTTTTGCAGGGCGGGGAAAGTGATGAGAATGCCATTATCCCGGGAAATGCGCCAAAAAGTCTACTTCTAGAGGTGATTTCCCCGATTGATGGAGAAGCTGAAATGCCCCCAGATGGTGATGCTTTGAGTCAATTTGAAATCGAGCTTATTGCGAAATGGATCAATGAAGGGGCCAAAGACGACAGCCCGGCCAATTCAAAAATCAGTTTCTCCACTGAGAACCCGCCCATATACAATGGTCAACCAGCAATCACTTCGTTGAAATTTTCCCCGGATGGACAACAAATCGCTGTTGCGGGGTATCATGAAATACTCCTCATCTCAGCAAAAACCGGTGAAATCCAAAAAAGACTCATAGGGGAGAGCCCAAGGATTCAATCCATTGCATGGTCACCCGATGGATCAAAAATTGCAATGGCAGGCGGATCGCCAGGCAGGGCGGGAGAGATTCAGGTCTGGGACATCTCAAAGTCCAAGCTACTGCTCTCTCATTTCTCAACTTATGATACCTTGATGGGCGTAAGCTGGTCACCCGATGGGACAAAGGTGGCTTTCGGAGGAACTGACAATGTTGTCAGGGCAATTTCCGTTCCGAAAGGAGAGGAAATTCTTTATCAAGGTTCTCATGATGATTGGCCGCTGGACACAACATTTTCGACTGACGGTGATTATGTCATCTCTGTGGGCCGAGACATGACAGCAAAACTGACTCATCTGGATACACAAAGATTTATTGATAATATTACCTCGATAACCCCGGGAGCCCTTAAAGGAGGCATCAACTCCGTCATGGCACACCCCAAAGGTGAGTTCATCATATTCGGTGGAGCAGATGGAACTCCGAAAATATATAGGTATCAAAGAAAAACAAAGAGAGAGATTGGCGATGACGCCAATCAAATCTTAGTACTCCCGAACCAACCGGGCCGGATATTCGGAGTCGACAGTAATGCCGAAGGTACGATTGTCGCTTCGGTCAGCTCGTATAAAGGAGACGGTTTTTTATCCGTATCAAAGGTCACTTCGAATCTCACTCCCCCTGAAGACATAAGGAAAATCTTGGTCACTCCGACTCATAGAAGGAATGGAGACCAAAAAAATAAATTGGCCGCATATTTTAAAAACAATGCATCTGTCATTTATAAGAAAGAATTTCCCGGAACTCCGTTATTTAGCGTGAGCCTCGATCCGAATGAAAACAAGGTAGCCGCTTCAGGTAAAGGTGGGATTGTAACAATAGTAGATTTAGACACCTCGAAAATAGTCCAAGAACATGAAATTATTCCGGAGATCTCAGAGGTCGCTCAAGTAAAAAATAAAGAGGAATACTCAGCATCAAAAAATTGGATTTTACCTAACGAGCGACCAGAGGAACTCCCATTTCAAACATTACCCAAAGATAAAAAAATTGCTTCCTTAGAAGTCAACCCAAGCCAGATTAATATTTCAGAATCTTCTGGCTACAGTCAGCTTACCATCACCGGCTTCACGCCCGAGGGCGAAATGTGGGATCTCTCCCGAATGGTTAAATATGAATTTGAGAATAAAAGCATCGATGTCTCGCTGACTGGATTTGTCAGTCCGGTGGCTAACGGAGAATCATCTATCGAGATAAGTATCGGAGATATCCGTAAGGTTATACCTGTAAGCGTCAGTGGAATTGATTCTCAATTTCGCCCTGACTGGAGCCTCCACGTCAACCCAGTTCTTTCACGACTCGGTTGTAATTCAGGCACATGCCATGGAGCCAAGGACGGCAAGAACGGGTTTAAGCTCTCTTTGCGAGGATACGACCCAGTCATGGATATAATGAGTCTCACAGATGACATAGCTAGTCGCAGGGTCAATTTTGCAGCCCCGACTCAGAGTTTGATGCTTTTGAAATCTTCGTCAGAAATACCCCACGAAGGGGGCCAGTTGGTTAACCCAGCACATGACTATTATAAGATTCTAGAAAACTGGATACTAGATGGTGGAGATGTCTCCCCTACCCCTGATAAGAAGGTTTCAGAGCTGAGAATTTATCCTACGAACCCAGTTATTCAGAAGGAGGGTTTTTTCCAGCAGATGCAAGTCATTGCCGTATATCCGGATGGCAAACAAAGAGACGTCACAAGGGAATCTTTTGTTGAGAGTGGTAACACAGAAGTCGCCCAAGCAGCAAAAGGCTGGCCTGGCTTAGTTAGAGCTTCACGGCGTGGAGAAGCACCTCTTCTTGTCCGTTATGAGGGGGCCTACGCATCCACCATATTAACAGTCATGGGGGATAGATCCGAATTCGTTTGGAATGAGCCAGAATACAATAGTTCCATTGACAAGCTCGTAGCAGAAAAGTGGAAAAGAATGAAAATCCACCCGTCTGGTCTATCAGACGACTACACTTTTGTAAGAAGGCTTTATTTGGATCTCACTGGTCTTCCGCCTACATCTGACCAAGTGGATACTTTCATTCAGTCGCCTTTGCCGAACGAGCAAAAAAGAAATAACCTCATAGACCAATTGCTTCACAGCGAGGCTTATGTAGATCATTGGGCAAATAAGTGGGCAGACTTACTCCAAGTCAATAGTAAGTTCCTCGGAAAAGAAGGCACACAAATCTTTAGGAAATGGATTCGCAATGAAGTGGCCCAAAACACCCCATACGATAAATTTGTTTCCAAAATAATAACAGCAAACGGCTCAAACAAAGCAAACCCGCCGGCTTCGTATTATAAAATTTTGAGAGATCCTGAAATCACGATGGAAAACACGACCCATCTATTCCTGGCAACCAGATTCAATTGCAATAAGTGCCACGACCACCCGTTTGAGAGATGGACACAAGATCAGTATTATGAAATGGCGGCTTTTTTCGCGAGGACATCCCTGAAAACTGACCCAGAAAGCAAAGACAAAAAAATCGGGGGAACCGCTGTAGAATCAGCAAAACCTTTATTTGAAATGGTTTTTGAGAAAGATACCGGAGAAATTAAGCACCAAAGAACTGGGCTTGAAACACCTCCATCATTTCCATTTAAAGCCGGTGAAGTCCAATGGGAGGGTCAAAACCGAAGAGAAGTTTTGGCCGACTGGATCACGTCGAGTGACAATCCCTACTTTGCTTCAAGTTATGTTAACAGGCTATGGGGCTATCTTCTTGGCACTGGAATCATAGAGCCACTCGATGACATTCGAGCAGGAAATCCTCCCTCAAACCCTCAGCTACTTAATTATCTCACTGACGAATTTATTAAAAGTAACTTTAACAGTAGGCATATAATAAGACTTATATGCCAGTCTAGAACCTATCAACTATCTGTTGAGTCCAATAAATGGAATGAAGACGATCAGATTAACTTTTCCCACGCAAAAGCCCGCAGACTTCCAGCGGAAGTTTTATATGATTCCATACACGAAGTTCTTGGAAGCATCCCCAAGATTCCGGGTGTAGCACCTGGAACGAGGGCATCCGCTTTGCCTGATTCCGCAATAAAACTCAAAGATGGATTTCTCGGAAACTTTGGAAGACCAGCCAGAGAGTCGTCGTGTGAATGTGAACGGAGTAGCGATCTACAGCTGGGGCCAGTCATGGCACTCATCAGTGGGCCTACACTTGGAAATGCCATCTCTGATAAAGACAATATATTGAAAAAGCTTATCGAAAATTCTCAATCAGATGAAGAGTGGATAAAGGACATATTTAGTCGAATATTAAACCGGCCCGCGTCATCTGCTGAAGTTCAAGCCACCATAGACACCCTTAAAGTCCAACCCATGGAGCATAAAAGACTGGTTGCTCAACTGGAGAAATACACAAAGCAATCAAAGCCCCATAGAGATCGTTTGGAAAAAGAAAGACAAGAGTCAATTGATTCAGCTCGGGAAGCACTAAGTAATTTTCGAGATCAGTGGAACATTAAAAAAGAAAAGCTAACCGTGGAAAGAAAGCAAATGGTTGCGGATACCTCAAGCAGGTTAAATTTGCTCAAAAAGGACATTCGGAAAAATCTTTCAAACCTCACCAGCAAGCTTAGAGAAAAAACTCAATGGACCAATGCAGAGATCCCTTACTTTGCGGCTACCAATGGGAGCAAACTAAGACTGGTTGAGAACGGAAATATAATGGCGAGTGGAGATCTTAATTTAACCACTTATGATCTTTATCTCCATCCCGACTCAAAACAGATCACTGGACTAAGACTAAACACTTTACCAGATAAAAGTTTACCTAAAAATGGCCCCGGACGAGCATCAGGCGACGGAAATTTTGTACTCACCGAAATTGTTGCAGAGCTTTTCGAACCTGTATCGCAACCCAAAGGCAATGGAGCCGGATCGGAACTCAAAGTTTGGGACACAACGAGTGGAGAGGCCTCTGGGTGGAAACCGAATGACAGGTCTGAATGGCTTAAACTAGATAGTGGATTATTTGCTCTGAAATCCGAAGATGCTGATCCATATATTACAGTTGATTTCTCTGGTCCTTCGGGTTGGTATCAGGTCGATGTCCTCATGGAGATAGCAACAAAAGATCAAGTTGAGGCTCAGCTTTTTTACAGCGAGGAAAAACCACATCAATATTCAGAGCAAAAGAGTTTAAGAGCTTTAATAGACCCTAAAGCAGGAGGAATTCAAAATGTTAGTTTCTTGTTCAAAGCTCAGTCACCATTAAAAAGTCTTCGGCTGGATCCCTCAGCAAAGAAAGGGGTTTCGACCATTTATCAAATATCCGCAACTCCTTTCGGCCAATTAAAATCCACAAAACTTAAGTTTTCCAAGGCAGTCTCGAATTTTAATCAAAATGGTTTCGAGGTTAAAAAGGCCATCAATGGGAATCTTAATGGAAATGATGGATGGGCTATCGCACCTCAGATGGGAAAACCCCATACAGCACTCTTTACTTTGGAAAAGCCCCTAAACCTTGACCCAAATATTGGAAGTTTTCTCAAATTGAGCTTAATCCAGAATTATAAAAGTAAATCTCATTCAATCGGTCGCTTTAATATACAAATGACGGACTCGGAACGAGCAGACGAATTCGGAGTTCCAGCATCGATAGCGTCAGTGGTAAAAATCCCTCAATCACAGCGGTCGGAAGACCAGACTAGCCAGCTAGTCGAATATTTTGCAGACCAGAATGAAGAATATATAAAAACCAAAAAAGAGCTTGTTGAACTCAAGAAACCCATCCCTGATGATCCAAAAATAGCGGAATTGGAAGGCGCAGTAAAATTAGCAGAGATGCCAGTCCCAAGGGATCCAATTTTAGAGCGCCTCAAATTAGACGTTGAGCTCAGTACTAATCAGTTAACGAATCCTAAGCTAACAGTCGCGCAGGATTTAGCTTGGGCTCTCATTAATAGTCCAGCCTTTCTCTTTAATCATTAATACAAAAAGCAAAGGAATAAGTTATGTTCAGAATACCAGGCCCAAAAGGCAAAGACCTCTGTGATCCGCATCTCGGGTACACTCGACGAGATATCCTAAGAATGGGAGGAGCCGGCATGCTCGGCTTGACCCTGAACCAGGTATTCCGGGCCCAAGACCTGTCAGCAGCTGAAAACAGCATTTCAAAGGCAGGATGGGGAAAAGCAAAAAGCGTTATCATGGTTTACCTCCAAGGAGGACCGAGTCATATCGACCTCTGGGATCCTAAAAGAGATGTACCAGATAATGTCAGAAGCGTATTTGGTGATATACCTACCAAAATCCCAGGCATACATTTTAGTGAGGTTTTACCGAACCTGGCAAAAGTGAATGACAAATTCACTATGATCAGGTCGATGAGTTACACACCAAATGGTTTATTCAACCATACAGCGGCCATCTATCAAATGATGACAGGATATACGACTGACAAAGTGAGTCCGTCCGGCCAGCTAGAACCTCCTTCACCAAAAGATTTTCCTAATTTTGGCTCTCAAATAATTCGAATGAAGCCATCTACCGAGCCCATGCTTCCTTTTGTGATGCTCCCACGTCCACTTCAGGAGAGTAATGTTGTCGGCAAGGGTGGATCAGCCGGTTTCTTGGGAAAGGCCTACGAACCCTATACGCTTTACCCACAAGGAGGCGACATGGATATGGAAAAAATGGCAAGGATCAAGATAGATGACCTTCAGCTTCAACCTGACATCTTTTCGCTTAGGCTAAAAAGAAGGGCCTCATTAAGAGATGCTATTAACGCACAAATGCCAAAGATTGAGAAGGCCGTTGAAAACTACTCTTTGGATTCTTATTATCAACAGGCACTTGATTTAATTATTTCCGGGAGAGCCCGGGATGCATTCGCTCTCGAACGTGAACCGGAAAACATAAGAGATCTTTATGGTCGTAATACTTTCGGTGACTCCTGCCTCCTTGCAAGAAGGTTGGTAGAGGCAGGAACTAGAGTCGTTGAAGTGATCTGGCCTAAGGTTGCAAATTCCGACAATCACTCGTGGGATCATCACAAAGATCTATCTAAGCGAATGAAAAACCAATCTGCTCCGATGCTCGATAAGGGACTATCGGGTCTATTTACAGATCTTGATGAAAGAGGGCTGCTAGATGAAACGCTTGTCGTCGCTGTGGGTGAATTTGGTCGAAGCCCACAAAGAGGTGTTTCAACATCTGGAAACGGGAATACCGATGATGGCAGGGATCATTGGCCTTATTGCTACACATCTGTCATTGGCGGAGCTGGCATTAAGCGGGGGTATGTTCATGGTAAGTCCGATCAAACTGCCTCAGCTCCAACTGAGGACCCTGTTCACCCAGGTGAATTGCTTGCCTCCATTTATTATTCTCTTGGCATCGACCCTCAAACTATTGTGATGAACCATTTGAATCAACCAAGAGAGCTTGTAAAATCCCATCACTTACCTGCTCTTTTTGCCTAAGAAAATTTTTCAAAAAGATTTACGACTTGTTACACACCTTCCAAATGGAAGGTGTTTTTTATTAGGATCCAAAAACTTAATAAAAGATTAATTTTATCTGACACCTTTTGATCTCTGGTATTCGAGGAAGTGTTGGTTCACTTTATGATCTGATGGCGCCGCCCAGGCAGAGTCCTTGCGCGGCAGAGCTTTTTTTAACTCCGATATGAGATTCTTATATTGTGGGATCTCAGCTAAGTTTTTCCATTCATTAGGATCACTCTGATGATCATACAGCTCAAGACTACCATCGTAATACTTTGTCAACCGGTATCTATCATTCTTAATCGAATAGTTACCTCTACCATAGGCCGTTAAAGCAGGGTATGGCCATAATTCCATTGGATTCCTGATCAAGGGTAATAAGGATTGTCCCTGGTTAGTGTCATTAGGACTCAGATGACATAAATCCAAAAGTGTTGGATAAATATCGATTAATTCAACAGGCCTGCTGCATTGTTGGTTTTGAGGCAACCCTGGCCCAGCTATTACTAGAGGAACCTTAGTGGATCGATCCCACAAGGTGTGCTTAGAAAAGCGATTTTTTTCACCCATATGATACCCATGATCACTGAACAAAACTATGATTGTATTATCTCTAAATTGACTTTCATTCAGAGCTTTCAGGACTCTTCCAATTTGGTAATCAACAAAATGAACGCTAGCAAGGTAAGCTCTGACGGCCATTTTCCATTGTTGAGTCGATTGGGCCCATTTTGTGGTTGGCATTTGAGGCGTCGTATTTACGGAAATTCCCGCTTCAGGAATGTCATCTAGATCGTTAGTTTTCCAGGGAGGGAGTTGGATGGAATCCGATGGAAATTTTTCCAACCACGCTTTTGGAACATACCAAGGAACATGAGGACGCATGAAACCCACCGCCAAAAAGAACGGAGCACTTTGGTCTTCGGATAATTCGGAAATAGCAACATTAGCAATTTTGTGGTCCGGCATTTTGGAATCCCTGTCAGGAAAAGCCCCCCAATCGGTTTGAGTACCTCCAAATTTTTCTGGAAACCAGGACGGATCATAGGAGAATCTTTCTGTGGGTTTTGGGCCAAACCCATCGAACCTTCCATGGTCTACGTCAAAGTAAGCTGAAGCACTTCCATGAGTAATCTTCCCCACCGCAATTGTCCTGTATCCTGAATTTTTGAACCAATCTGGCAGATGAATAATTTCCTTTTTACCCTCCATATACCGGTCATAGTCTTTCATTCTATACTGACCATAAATTCCGGTACGGTGTGGGTATAAACCAGTGAAAAGCGATGCCCTACTTGGGCCACAAATAGGAGCTTGGCAGTGGGCGTTTGAAAAGGAAGTCCCTCGCGAGGCCAATGCGTCCATGTGCGGAGTGACTGCCTGTGGGTGTTGATTGAGGAATCCAGTCCAATCATTGAGATCATCAACAGCAATTAGAAGAACATTTTTCGTTCCCTTTTCTTGCCTTTTAAAATCTGATTGGGCCTGAATAGAAAAAGAGATGACGTAAAAAACCAAAAAAATAATTCGAGGTAATATCATTCTTTATCTATTCACTTGAAATGAATATTGAAAAGAAAAAAGCACCGGGACATCTCCGGTGCTTTAAAATAAAAAAATTGCTAATACTGTAATATTAAGAAAGGCCTTCTAAAATCGATTTGATAGCATCAAAGTTTGGGAGATCTTTAGGTGTCGGTGTTTGCTCTGAATAAACAATTTTACCTTCCTTATCGACCACGAAAGCAGCCCTGGCTGCGGTCATTCCAAACCCGGCAAGATCGGGAATCACGACATCATAAGCTTGGATGGTTTCTTTGTTGAGATCGGAGGCTAAAGTAATTGAAATGTTTTCTTTCTCTGCCCAGGCTTCTTGAGCAAAAACGCTATCTACGCTTATACCGATAACATCGGCATTAAGATCTGAGTATACGGAAAGGCCGGCTGAAATATCACAGAATTCCTTCGTACAGACACTCGTAAATGCTAATGGAACGAATAATAAAACGGTATTTTTGTTGCCAAAATTCTCGCTTAGTTTGACGTCGACAGGATCTTGGCCTGGTTTCTTTGACTTTAGAGAAAAGTCCGGAGCTTGATTACCAACTGATAAGGGCATTGTTCGATTATTGATTTAAATTGAGAGTTATATCTTAACCTAGGCTCCGAAATATATGCTAGAAAATTTGGGAGTCAAAGGTTTTAACCTTTGCTATTTAGGAACTAAATCTTCGAAAATAAGACCGTCGAGGTCTTGATAAACGACACTTGCCATATGTAGTTTATCTTTTGCAAAAGTCTGGGCAACACCCACGCACCACATGCCGGCAGCAATAGCGGCTTCAATTCCATGGACGGCATCTTCAATGACAACACACCGTGAAGGAGATACTTTCAAAGATTCGGCAGCATGCAAAAAAATGTCCGGGGCTGGCTTCTTCCTCTTCACCATTTCACCAGAAACAACCAAATCCCAATCTTTCGCGGGAATTAAACCAATGGCATTTAAATTCGCGTTTACTTTTACTTTGTCAGCACTCGATGCGACAGCTGTTTTTATTCCCTTGGATCTAATTTCACGAGTTAGTCGCACCGCACCAGGAAAGGCTTTGAGCCTTGAGGGCACCAAATCGAGATAAATTTCGTAAGTTCTCTTTTTAGCCTCTGAAAGATTGAGGGCAATGCCATATTTCTCAGCAACACCACCTATGTAACGGTCTTCCCCAGTCCCAACAAAAGGATAGAAGTCTTCTGGGAGTACATCATAGCCGAGTTCTTTATAAAAACGAACGGCTGCCTCATTTATGAGGCCTTCAGAATCCGTTAAGACCCCATCCATATCGAAGATAACTAAATCTACCACGCGCTAAGGGAAACGGGAAATGGGTCGATATTCCAGCAAAAACATGGATTTTTTGTTATTGGGCCATTGCGAAATGGTAATGAAAAATGGATAATGTAGATGTGATCAATAGAGTCGGCAAAAAGATTTTAATGCTAGGACTGGTGCTGGGAATGTTCCTCATGCCTTCCCACTTACTATGCGCATCGCCAGAATTAGATTACGTTAAAATTTATAAAAAAATTAACTCAGCTTCTAAGGAACAAAAACAGGGAAATAAAGATCGGGCAAGAAAACTATTTAGCCAAAGTTTCAGCGAGATAAATACCTTTCGAAAAAAATATCCCACATGGAACCCAGGTATCATAAACTTCAGAATTTCGTTCATTAATCAAAATTTAGAAGCTCTTGGAGCACCATCCGACCTGAAAGAGGAAACCAATAATTCTGGTGATGATGAACAAACAAATAGAAAGAATTACGAAGTCCAACTGGCTGGTGACAGGCAAATTCTGAATCATCTCAGGTCCAGAGTCGAGTCTCTCGAACGTGAAAAATCTAACCTAGAAAAAAAACTGAGAGAAGCATTGACTGCAGCGCCTGACCAAGTGGACCCCGAGGACTTGGAAAGGACTCGCAACAAAGTTCGAGACCTCACGATTGAAAACCAACTTCTGCAGGTTCAACTAGCTGAGTCCGTAAAAAAAGCTGCCAATATTGTTCCCTCAGATGATAGCGAAAAGACTATTCAAGAACTGAGCGACAAAATAACAATTCTCACACTTGAAAAACAGGGGCTTGGTCTCGAAATTGAGAAACTAAAATCTAAAAATATAGATGCCACAGGAGAGATCAAAACAACCATCGGTGATAGAAACAACCTGAACGAACTCCAGGACACCATTGATTTCCTTGAAAAGGAATTACAAGCATCAAAATCAAAACTGCTTTCTAAAACTCGTTCGGAAACAGAAGTAATCCAAGCATTGGAAAACATCAAAGATTCCAACCAACAACTTACCCTTGATAAGACTGATCTGGAATCTCAAGTAAAGGAATTAGAGTTAAAGCTATCTAAGCTTGACGGACTAAAACAGTATCAAAGCCATATAGAAGCGCTTGAAAGCGATTTGGCAACTAAAGACGATCAAATAAATAAATTAACTTCAGAAAACAAAAAATTAGAGGAGGATAATGCCCTTCTTAGTGAGAAAATCCAAAATCTCTCATTAGCCAATAAGAAGTTGAGCGAGTTACTAGCTGGTAAGGATAAGAAAATAATTGAGATGGACACTCAATTTCAAGCTTCTGTATCTCGTTATCAATCTAAAATCCAGGAACTTAGAGATCTTAATGATCAGTTGAAGAATTCTATTGCTGAATCGAGACCAGTAGGAGACGGAGCTGTTAATGAGCTTAAGTCGACAATAAATGTCATGCAAAAAGAGGTGAGCAGCCTGAAAAACCAAAATAATTTATTGAAAGACGAAAACGCTGTTTTGAAACAATGGTTAACCAAATTAAATACCCAAATGGATGATTCTGGGAACGAGGTCATTGGCCGATCAAAGACTCAGCTAACGAATTACAAACCCGGTGAGGTTCCAAAGTCAAAGACAAACCCCGGGGCATTTGACCTCGCTACTGGAAATGAACTGAGCAATGAAGCTAACAAGGAAAAACTTGCGAAAATTTCAGAAATTGAAAAAGAACTCAGTGAAGAACTTAAAAGCAACCCAAATGATTTAAAATTGAGAAACAGGTATGCTGCCCTTTTGATGGACAAGGGTGATTTCAAAAAAGCGAGGGCATTCGTCAATGAAAATATTGCAATGTTTCCTGATGAATCCGAGCCATATGTTCTCCGGGCTTTACTTGCAAGGAGAGAAGAAAATTTCAAAGAAGCAGTGGGGATATTGGCCAAGGCTATTGAATTGTCTCCCAAAAATGCAAATGCTCATATGCTATTGGGGACTATTTTGAGTGAGCTTGGGCACAGGAAGGCAGCCGAAGAGTCACTCCGGCGGGCCGTAAGATTGGACCCTAAAAATCCCCTAGCGCATTACAATTTAACCGTCGCTTACCTCTTTCAAAAACCCGCTTATAAGGCTTTAGCACAATATCACTATTCAGAGGCTGTTCGACTGGGCCACCCTCGGGATGCTGAAATTGAACTGAGAATTCAAAGGACAAATTAATTACCAAAAGACACCTTAAAAATTCATGCTTCAAGCCATTCACAATTTAACGGTCCCGACCAGCGGAAGGGGTTTTACCATGATAACCTCCGAAGTTAATGGTTTTGTGAACGATTCAGGAATAACTACGGGATTAGCAACGCTTCAGCTTCAGCACACATCGGCCTCTCTTCTCATTCAAGAAAATGCAGATCCTGATGTCAGAGTTGACTTTGAGACTTGGATTTCAAAAATTGTTGCAGACGGTGATCCAGATTTCATCCACACTTTTGAGGGTAAGGATGATATGGCAGCACACATTAGAACAGCTCTTACGACAGTAAATTTAAGCATTCCCATCACTGATAATCGACTTGCGTTAGGGACATGGCAGGGCATCTATCTCTGGGAACACAGGTATCATTCACATCGCAGAAATATTGTCATTCACCTCATTGGTGAGTAAAAGCGCCACCAGGTATTTATCGATCATTATTTATTCCTTCTGGAGTGTCCCAGGCAAAGGAACGAGCTGATAGCCTTCTTTGCCATCCATTATATGCCACCCCAAATTTTTAAGTTCATCTCGTAAGGCGTCCGACAACTCCCAATTCTTTTTGGCTCTATGCTCACATCGCTTGTCTGCAATCTCTTTGATGTGCGCGGGGGCATCGTATTTCTCAGGCTCAGGCAAGGCGATACCCAATGCCCCGAGAATATGAGCTAGCTCGCGCGCTACACTGGGCAAATCAACACCCGAATTCGATTCCGCAACCATTTGTTTTTCAATTTGTTTAATAGTTGAAAAAACAAGTCCCAAAGCTTTTGGCGTATTCAGGTCGTCGAGAAGAGCGTCCCAAGCGTTACCGAAATATTTCCATTCTCCTTTTTCTATTTTTTTCTTAAGTATCGATTTGAATTGTGAAGGGATAGATTGGTTTGCAACGACCTTAAGTATTTGAGCAAATCTAGAGAGTTTATTCAGGGCCTGCTTGGCGGCAGTCAGAGATTCCAGAGTAAAATTGAGCTGTTGTCTGTAATGACCAGAAACAAGAACATATCTCAATTCATTAGCGGTATGCCCCTTTTCCTCAATATTGTCGACGGTGTATAAATTACCAAGGCTTTTAGACATCTTGCCACCATCTACCATGAGGTGCTCAATGTGAAACCAATGGTCAGCAAATGTCGCACAATGACAGGACTCACTCTGGGCTATTTCATTTTCATGGTGTGGAAAAATAAGGTCTACTCCACCAGAGTGCAAATCGAAGGTTTTCCCAAGGTATTTAACACTCATAGCAGAACATTCGGTATGCCAGCCCGGTCTACCCTGCCCCCATGGACTTTCCCAAAAATTCTCTCCATCTTCTGGTTTCCGGCCTTTCCAAAGTGCAAAATCAACGAGACTTTCTTTTGGCTGATATTCGTCCGAGTCCGCTCGCTCCATCTGCTGGGTTTTTATTTCACGTTCTTTGAGTCGCGACAATTCTCCGTATTTTTTCCATGATTTGACATCATAGTACACTGAGCCATCTTCGGTCGCATAGGCGTGTCCTTTTTTGACAAGTTCTTGGATAAGATTTATCTGTTCTGGTATATGAGAAACAGCCCCTGGTTCTAAATGTGGCCTGAGACATCCCAGTTTTTCTGAATCAACAGTGAGTTTTTCGTACCAGAAAGTTGTAAATTCTTTTAAAGACTTCCCTGCCTTTTGAGAATCTCTGATCGTCTTGTCATCGACGTCTGTGATGTTTCGCACATGCTTTGTTCGCCAACCAGTTAATTCGACCGTGCGCCTCATGACATCTTGCATCAGGAAGGAACGGAAGTTTCCAATGTGCGCCGGGCCATAAACTGTTGGACCACAACAATAAAAGCGAAACACATTTTGGTCACTAGCTTTAACAACTTTAACCGATCTCGACATGGTGTCGTATAGTTCGAGTTCGGAACGAATTTGATCTTTGTTTTCGGGCATTTCGACAGCTCTCTACCTCTGCCAGGGTCTGAATACTCAATCCTGACCAATAAGTTATTGATTAATGAAAAAACTTAATTTTGAGCGGGTATAACTTTTAGTAAAGTAACTTTAGGCTGAAAATTTATTCAGAATTTTTAATGTGTTTTATGGCACTTTTTGCGAAGAGTTCTCCAAGCTCTGTGTATCCTTCTTTTGTGTAATGAAGGTCGTTCATCTCACCATTTAAGTCATCCGTATCAATCCAGGAAACATTTTCATACTTTTTTGCGAATTCAACTTGTGCCTTTCTCACCTTGGTCCAGTGAGGATACCTTTCATTTTTCATATCAAAGTCGCTTAGCCGACCGACAATGACGTTGACGACTTGACTTTTTGTATCGATAGCAATTTGATCGACCAGCTTTTTTAGACTTTGACCATAGACTTCACCATGCTTTTCTCTAGCATCTCTCTCTCCTTGCATCCAGACGAGAGACACAGATTTCAAGGATTTATTACCTACGGACTTTTTCACTTTTTTCATTAGGCGTTCATATAAATCGCCTGTCTGGGGGTAATTTTCGCCTTTGGCGTCCGTCCAATTGGGAATCCAACGCCTAATGGGTTGCCCTCCCAGGGCATCTTTCACGACGAGAATCTCATCTTTTCCAAAGGCATGCACAACGGCAGGAGTGAAACTTAAGTCAGGATTCAACCCGGCCATATTGGACTGACCAGATAAAATGAACAAATGACATGATCGCCCATGAACATTTTCGTCTCCCCGGATATTACGGTCACTAGCCCCAAAAAAGACTAATAGCCAAGTTACCAACACGCTTAAGAATCGGCCACGACTTGTTGACATGGCGGGAATAATAACAAATTTGGCCAATATAGCCACTCCTGACTTAAAATAATTCGAATGTTTGGTGATTACCCGCTTGAAAGGATCGTGTGGTAGATTAACCTCTTGGTCGTATAATTTATTTTGGCCGAAAGAAAATGGGTCAGCTAAAATAATTGAACAAATTCGGGACTGTATTGTCCTAGGTTTTAGATTCGAAAATGAGTAACGATATCACATCGATAAATGAAGAAGTCGCGCGAGTAAGCGCATTTATGCATCCCCTTTTTTCAGAAATGGAAAAAGTGATTGTCGGGCAAAGGTATTTGATTGAGAGGTTGGTCATTGGGTTGTTGTCTGATGGGCATGTTCTTCTGGAGGGGGTTCCGGGTTTGGCAAAAACTCTTTCCGTTAGGACATTGGCTGAGGCCTTGAATGTGAAATTTTCAAGAATCCAGTTCACTCCCGACATGTTGCCAGCGGACGTTGTAGGAACGCAGATTTTCAATCCACAATCCGGTGAATTCACAACCAGAACAGGTCCAGTGTTTTCCAACCTCTTACTGGCAGATGAAATAAATAGAGCTCCAGCCAAAGTTCAATCAGCACTTCTTGAGGCCATGCAGGAAAAACAAGTCACCATTGGAGATTCGACCTATCAATTGGAACAACCATTCCTCGTACTTGCCACTCAAAACCCAATTGACCAAGAGGGTACCTACCCTTTGCCTGAAGCTCAGGTGGATAGATTCATGTTGAAATTAAAAATTGACTATCCATCGAGGCCCGAGGAACGAAAAATTCTGGAGCTGATGGGAAACACAAACAAGCGACCAGGGGTGGGTGAAATCATTTCAGCGCAACAAATCCTCGATGCACGAGATGTAGTCAACCAAATATACATGGATGACAAGGTTAAAGACTATATAGTGGACATTGTGTGTGCGACAAGAAATGCATCTCAATACAACATACAAGGCATTGATGATATGATTCAGATGGGAGCCTCCCCTCGAGCAACTATTTCGTTGGCACTAGCTTCAAAAGCTCACGCATTCATCAATGGAAGAGGTTTTGTCACTCCACAAGATGTGAAGACAATAGGCATGGATGTATTGAGGCACAGGGTCATGATTACCTATGAAGCTGAAGCTGAAGAAAAGCAAAGTGAGGACATCATTAAGTCGATATTTGATCAACTGCCTGTGCCGTAAATCTCAAGACTTCTGCGATATTTTTTCAATCCTTCAAAATGATACCAGCTGAAATTCTCAAAAAAATTCGGCAAATCGAATTAAAAACAAAAAGGTTGGTCAGTGAAAAACTCGCTGGTCAATACCAAAGTGTTTTTAAAGGTCAAGGTATGGACTTCGATGAAGTGAGGGAGTATCAGCCAGGTGATGAAGTTCGTGCGATCGATTGGAATGTGACGGCAAGGATGAATCACCCTTTTGTTAAAAAATTCAAAGAGGAACGCGAACTAACGGTTCTTCTTGTTGTTGACGTTTCTGGTTCGGGTTTATTTGGGTCCGGGAAACAAAGTAAAAGAGATTTGGCCGCAGAGATTGCCTCTGTTCTGGCATTTTCAGCAATTAGAAATAATGACAAAGTGGGCCTTATTTTATTCTCCGAGGGAATAGAAAAATTCATTCCACCAAGAAAAGGAAGAGCCCACGTTCTGAGAGTCATAAGAGAGATATTATTCTTCGAACCCCAAAAAAGAGGTACGGATTTGAATACGACAATAGACTTCATAATGAAAGTCATAAGACATAAATCAATTGTCGTTGTTGTATCAGACTTTATGGGGCAGACCGCACCTAGCAGAAAGGATGTTTTATCCTACTTAAAGCGGAAAGTCGTTTTGTCAGAAAATCTTGGGCAAGCTTCATTTTTCAATTTAAGGCAGATTAATAGGCGCCACGACCTTATCGCGATTCAAATAATTGATAAGTATGAATTGGATTTACCGAAAGTCGGCAAAGTAGTCTTAAGGGATGCGGAGACTGATGAAGTTTTAGAAGTTGACACCGGCGATAAATTGAAAAGAGTTGGATTCAGGGACAGACAGCAAAGGTCTCAATCTGAGCTTGTCCGATTATTTCGCTCAGCAAATATAGATACTATCCCCCTCAAAACCGGCGAGGACTACTCCATCGCACTGGCACATTTTTTTGAGACTCGAGAAAAACGTCAGAGCCATAGATAGTAAGAATGGACGAAACTAACCAGCTGAACAAAATATCGATGGATCAGGCTTCTGGATTAAAATTTACAGAAGAGGTAAATTTCATAGACATTCCCGATCCTTATGGATGGGTTTGGCCAACCGTAATTTCGCTCATGGCTCTGCTTATCATGACGGTTGGATATTTTTGGTGGTTAAAGGTCTTAAAAGCCCGCACGAAAAACGACCAGGTCTACATCTCTGCATATGAAAAAGCTATGCTGCGATTACAAAAGGCAATGTCGCTTGAATCAGCACCTCGTGCTTTTGTCTCAGAAGTAAGTAACACAATAAGATCGTATCTTGAAGAACAATTCTCAATTTCAGCACCAGAGCAAACAACTGAGGAATTCCTGAAATTTATTAAGAATGACAAGACACTCCACCCCAAACATAAAGTTGTATTAGATGAGTTTTTGAAAACAGCTGACCTTGTTAAATTTGCAAAGCTGGAACCTGGGAAAACCGAATTGCTAAAATTATTTGATACAGCTAAAAACTTTGTAGATCAAACTGGGATTAGTGAAGAAAAAACCACATTAGATTCTGAAAAAACAGAAGTAACCGAAGGAGGGACTAGGTGAAATTTGCCAATCCATGGATGCTTCTATTGATCTTATTAATCCCATTAATCGCCCTCTTACGAGGCAAGTCAGGGCAGAAAGCAGCATTCTTATATTCCTCAGTTTCCATCCTCAAAGGAATAACTAATGTGTCGAGATCCCGAAGGGGTGAATTCATTAATTTTTTAAGATGGTTAGCCATACTCATGTTTATTTTAGGATTAGCGCGACCTCGAATTCCTGAAGGACAGACTAAATTTACTGCCAGTGGGGTGGACATAATGATAGCACTGGACTTGTCGAACAGCATGCTAGCAGAAGATTTTTATTTAAATAACAAAAGAGTTAATCGCCTCGAAATTGCCAAAGACGTATTAAAGAAATTTATAAAGAAAAGACCCAATGACAGATTGGGGATGGTAGTATTTGCAAGGCACGCATACCTCGCTGTGCCTATGACTTTAAACCACGAATTTCTTCTCCAAAATTTAGACAGATTAGATATAGGTGTTATTGAAAATGACACAGCCATTGGAGATGGTTTAGCCACAAGCATAAATAGACTCAAAGATCTGGAAGCAAAATCAAGAATAGTGATTTTGATTACCGATGGCGATGAAACGGTTAATGAGATTCCACCGCTGACCTCTGCAGAAATTGCTGAATCATTTGGTGTTAAAGTATATACAATAGGGGTCGGGACAAGAGGAAAAGCCCCTTTCCCGCAAAGAAGCCCATTTGGGGGTATAAGCTACGTTCCGATGGATGTTTCAATTGATGAAGACTTATTACAAAAAATAGCATTAAAAACCGGTGGAAAGTATTACAGGGCGGATAACACCGAAAAATTTATCGAGATATATAATGAAATTGATGCTCTCGAAAAATCAGAAAGTGAAGTTAAATTATATTCTCAATATCAGGAGCTTTTCTTTTATTTTGTCGCATGCGGCTTAGTTTTTCTATCCTTGGAAATCATCCTAACGCACACAGTATTTAGAACAATACCATGAATTTTGAATACGAAGATTTGATGTTTGCCGGCATTCTATTTTCCTTCCTGCTAGGAATTTTTTTAATTTACAGCTGGAAGAAAAAACAAAACCTTGTCAGCAAGTTTATCGCGAACTCAAATTTAAAAGTTGGGGTATCTCATATTCTTCAAAAGTTTAAATTATCTCTCGTTTTCTTGGCATTCACTCTCGCCTTTCTGTCATTGGCCCGCCCCCAGTGGGGCAGATCTGATCAAGAGTTTATTGAAAAGGGAGTTGATATAATGTTGGCCATTGATACATCAAAGAGCCTTCTTGCGCAGGATTTAAAACCAAGCAGATTTGAACGAATCAAGCTGGCAATTATCGACCTTATCGAAAAAGCCCCTGGAAATAGATTTGGGATAGTGGTCTTTGCAGGAAATGCTTTTATCCAAACGCCACTAACCTCCGACCCTGGCGCTTTAAAAACCACCATAAATGCTTTACAAATAGACATGCTACCGTCGGCTGGAAGCGACATTTCAGTCGCACTTCAGGAAGCAGTCAAAGGTTTTGACTCTGAGAATGATCAATACCGAGCTGTGGTGATTTTTTCTGATGGAGAAGATCACAGTGCAGATGCATTGACAACCGCTAGAGCACTTAAAAAGCAGAACATTAAGATATTTAGTGTCGGAGCGGCCACGAGCGAAGGGGAGCTCATTCCAGTAACACTAAACTCTGGAAAATCAGATTATCACAGAGATTCCAAAGGTAACGTTGTTATGACTAGGCTAAATGAAACAGTGTTAAAATCGGTAGCGGAAGCCTCAGATGGCTTTTATGTGAATCTTCAGAACGTAAATGCAATAGATAGGGTCTATGAAGAAGGAATTAAAAAAATGCCACAAACCGACCTTTCAGTTAAAACTTTTAGTAAACTTAACGAGCAATTCCAATGGCCACTTGGATTTGCAATGATACTTTTAGTAATAGAATTTCTCATACCACAGCACCGACCATCTGGCAAAAGCTTACAATTTTCAAAAAAGGCCCAGACTCAAAAGCTCTCAATTATTTTTCTTGCTATAGCGCTCTGCTCTGCAGGTCAAGTTGTGTCTGCCTCATCCACATTTAAATCGGCAGCAGAGGCTATGAATACCGGCGATTACGAAATGGCAAAGCGGCATTATAAAAAGTTAATCGAAAGGCACCCTAATGATGATCGTCTAAAATTTAATTTAGCGACAGCAGAATATCATCTTGGCAACTACCAAGAGGCTAGTGATTTATACAGACCACTTTTAAAAAACGAAGACCTAAAACTCCAGCAAATGGCCTATTATGGGCTCGGAAATATTAATTACCTCCAGGGTAAAGGTGAGGAAGAAATGGGAACAAAAAAGCAAAAATGGGAGACGTCTCTAAAAATGCTGGAGGCCGCTACAAAACTTAATCCGTCCGATTCAAATGCATCTTCAAATAAAAGCTTTATAGAAAATGAATTGAGAAATCTCAAACAGCAACAGCAACAGCAACAGCAACAGCAACAGGATCAAAATCAGGACCAGGACCAGGACCAACAACAAGATAGAAATCAAAACAAAGAAGAAGAACAGAAGCAAGACAACGAAAATAATAACGAATCCTCAGACGATGAAAATGGAAGTGATCAAAAAGATAATCAGCAACCTGAGGAAAATAATACCGATGAGGAGGAGTTGGAGGGCCCTTCAGATTCTGAAGAAAATAATACGAACGCAACACAAGAAAGCTCTGGGGATGAAGAAAAGGAAAAAAAGTCACCGAATAGTTTGTCCCAAACTGATTCAGCAGATACATCGAATCCAATTCAATTAACAAAACAACAGATTGAAAACTTTTTAAAATCAGTAGATCAAAAAAGCAGATTCCTCTTATTTTCACCAACAAATAACGTCAGCAAAAAAAGAGGTAGAATTGTTAAGGATTGGTAGTCTCAAGATGAGCTGTGAATTTATAGAGGATAAAAAATGAAAGTAATCACAAATTTTAAATTACCACAATTGCTTATAGCTTTCTCCCTAATTATCTTGCTAACCGGGATTTCCAATGGACAGGAAGTCAAGGCGTCCTTGACACCCAATTACTTGGAAATTGGGCAAGCTGGAACATTTACATTAACTTTTATTAATACCGGACAGATACAATTTAATTCATTTAAATTCCCCTCATTTCAAGGATTTAGGATACCCCTACAAAACCAGAGAACCGAAAGAAGAATAACCAACAACGAGGTAACCATTAAGATTTCATTTCAGGTAATTCCTATGCGGCCTGGAAACTGGGAGATTCCATCGTTTACTTTTTCCTTGGGGCAAGAAAAGCTGGTTTCAAATAATATCAAGTTCAAAATTTATCCTAAGGGGAAATCTCCAGCAGGAAAATTACCTACTAATAAGATAGCTTTCATCAAAATCATCCCAGCGAAAAGTCGAGTATTCATTGGTGAGAGCTTCCCTGTTAAAGTCAATTTATACTACGATCAACGCTGTCTAGAAAAAGAATGGCCAGCTTTAGAGACTGAAGGGTTTAATCTTGAATACAAACAGTTAGGAGATTCATACCAAATAAATATTGGAAACCGACGGTTTGGAGTAACGGAGACAACGCGCATTGCAACAGCACTAAAAACAGGGGAGTTACAACTTGGGCCAGCGACGAGCGATGTGCAAGTTCCTGTTGGCAACTCGCAAGGATTTGGATTGTTTTCACGAAGGGTAACTGAAAATTTCAAAGCTGAAGGAGAACCCATTAAAATAAATAGTGTTGAGCTCCCATCTACAGGAAGGCCAGATAATTTTAATGGATTAGTCGGAACTGAATATGTCATGACGTATTCGGCAAGTCCCAAAACCGTCAAAGTCGGTGATCCAATCACAGTAAAAATTGAGATCGGAGGAAGAGGGAATATTTCAAGTATACAACTCCCGAGAGAACTTAGCTGGAGTGATTTTAAAACTTATGAGCCCAAATCTGATTCCATGATCGCCAATAAGGTTAAGATGGAAGGCAGGAAAAATTTTGAAATGGTAGTCATACCGAAAACAACAGAGGTGACCTCATTGCCAGATTTAAATATAAGTTATTTTGATCCAGACAAAATCAAATATGTGACGATGAGTAAGCCTGGACCTAAAATCTTAGTTTCGGCGGGGACATACAATGCAAATGCTGAGAGCTATCAATCAACGACCAGTCTAGAAGGAGAAGAAAAAAATAATGAATCAGGATCCTCATTGGCTCATATAGAATATAAGCAATCAGATATCTCGATTGGAACAGTTTTAAATCCTACCGGCTCGTGGCTTTGGCTCTTACCTGGAACCAGTTTTATATTTATGCTGATTACCATCGTAGCGCAGTGGACTCGAAAATTTATTAATCAAAAAAGCAATTCCTCGCCGAGGCTCGCAAATAAAAACCGAGAAAAAGATATTGCAGACCTTGAAGAGCTTGCGATGAATAATGAAATTGAAAGGTTTTGTAGTCTGTTGTTTAGGATGCTCCAACAAGATATTAGCCAAATAACGGGCATTCCCTTTGAGGCTATAACTTCAGACATTATCCTAAATAGCGATTTTTTCGCGACTATGGCAAAAGAACAAAAACTCACCCTAGAAGAATTATTCACCATGTGCGATAGAGTACGTTATGGAATTCAGCCAGAGACAATTTTATTATCAAAAGCTTTTAGTGATTATAAAAGTGTTTCAAGCGCACTACAAAGCTTAAGAAGAACTCAAAAAAAATAGAGGTAGAAAGACTGCGTTAATTTATAATGAATGTTCACAATCCATATTGTTTGAGAGTTTTTTTCTTCTGCCTCGGCTCTTTTTTTATGCTTAACACACTCACCGTGTTTTCAGACGATTCCTTATTTGATGATAAATTCCAGAACGCCAATAGGCTTTATGAAAAGAAGGAATATTCGGCAGCAAAAGATCAGTATTTAGAGCTTATAAGCGAAGGGCTTTTGACACCTGAAATATTCCTAAATCTTGGAAACAGCTGGATCAAGCTGAACGACTCGGCGAATGCTCTCATTGCGTATGAAAGAGGACTCATTTTAAGCCCGAGGAATCCCATGCTAATGAATAATTTAAAATTTACACTGATAGAATTAAACCCAGAAAAAACAGACTTACCAAAGAGGTCCTTCCTGAGGTTTTTTCCATTAAATTTCTGGGCCATTATATTCACCTGTGCTACTTCCGCATTCTGTATTACAGTCGGATTATCACAGCTACCCCACACCCCAATGAGGAATTTAGGAAAGCTGACTCCTTTGACACTTGTTTTTTGCATAATAGGAGCCGGATTATTCTTCTTTGCAAATAAAGAATGGAACAGGGATGTTGGTATCGTTTCTATGGAAAAAATCGCTGCCCGTTTTGGCCCAGTCCAGGAAGCCGAAGAATCCTTCACGGTTGAGCCTGGTGATTATCTTAGTTTGATAGATGAGCGGTCAGGATGGGTTAGAGTAGTCGATTCTAGAAATAGAAAAGGTTGGATAGAAACGGATTATTTTCATTTTATTTCACCACCAAATAAAGCGTTAAACTTCTCGAAATTAGACTGATTTATCAAATGCATAACAAGCGGCACCTATGGCCCCCGCGTTTTTACCTAAAATAGCCCTAGAAACTCGCACTTTTTTTTCATCAATCAGACGGGATTCTTTGATAGCTTTTATTGCTCCTTTTTGAAAAAAATCAAAGTGGTAATCTGTTACTCCACCAGCAAAGACTATTTCTTGTGGATAATAACAATGCAGGAATGTCTGTATGCCTCTTTTCCAAGCCATTTCTATTTTTGCTTTATATAAAACGACTGGCTTTTCCATAGATGTAAAGAGCTCACCGGGATCATTCAATCCAAATTCTTTTGCTTTCCTCGAAAATGATGTACCGGAAGCCCAGGATTCCAAGGATCCAACAACATTAGAGTAACAATCATCTCCTGAATCTAATGTTGGAATTAAACCAATTTCCGGATGCTCTCTACTTGCCCCTCTATAAATTTCCCCACCTGTGACCAAACTCCCACCAATTCCAGTCCCTATGGTTAAAATGAGCATTGGGTCAGGAGAATTTTTTCTCATCTTGTATTCACCATAGGCTGTCATATCAGCATCATTTTCAAAAGTGATAGGGCGACCATATTTATCAAATAAGAACTGACTCATCGACCACCCCTCCCAACCGGGCAATGTATATGGATTATCAAATGTTCGATTATCCAAATTAAGAGGGCCTGGGGCTCCAATCCCTATGGAACAAAGCTGACTAACACTGACGCTTGATTTTTTTAATAAATTCTCGATAGCTCCAACCAGCCTCAGTTGAGCGCTCCTGACGCCATCAGAGGAATGAGTTGGCAACTCAGTAAATTGGCGCAGAGGTGGACCCTTTGTTGATATTAAGCCAATCAGTATTTTGGTACCACCAACGTCTATTCCAAGTGAAAATGAATCACTCATTCCCAAGTCAAACTATATCCAAATGAAACACCCACGTTTAAAGGGCAATAAATTTAAATGCCTCTCCCCCCAGGAATTGGTCACTACTGACAGTTGGGCAAACATATTTTTCAATGTGTTCGATAATAAGGTGCGTTCCCTCGTGATGGTCGACGAAAGGGGCGCTTTGAGGATTGTACATAGTGTCAGTAAGGTCTCTAATGAGGTGAACATTCTTTTTGTTTTTGGCCATTTGGCGCAGGCCAAACGGACGACCGAGCACACACATATTGGTATGCACACCAACCAGCAGGACATTTGAGATATCATGGTGCTCCATGATATTCCAAATTTCGACTCCATCATCGCTTATGTAATCTTTTTTTTCATCAATATGTATGGCCTTGATTTGATGTGTCCAAGGAGCCCCCGGATTTTTACCTAAATCAATGAGGTGTTGCCTAAATTTCTTTTGTTGGACCGGATCAGAGTCGCAACCTCCATCGGATTGATCAATAGGGTAATTTTTTTCTTCTTCACCATCCGGCATCCAATGACACCATTGGCCAATATCTTTTGGGGCGGTCTCAAACGTCGGAACGCTGGAGACCCTGTGCCTCGCCGCGTGGGATTCATAATATTTCATACAGCTACTCGGGGCATGAATTATTTGACAGCCAACTTCGCGCAAATGCTTCGCAAGCTTGTCTATCCGCGGAGCTAATTGAGTAACTCTATCGACTGCGTTTTTACAATGATGCAAATCCCACATATCGCAAATAATCAATGCAGTGCGTCCAATTTCGATTTCGATATTTTCGATTTGCTCAACGAATGCGTCGGTCGATGGTTTCTTTTTTCTTAACCTTCTTGTTAACTTAAAATGAGTCATTTCCTTTTTTTCCTCGGCATGAGAAAGAACGTTCAAATTGAAAGCACCTCCGCCAACTAGGCCAAATGCGGTAGTTTTATTGATAAAGGACCTACGAGAAGTTTTCATAATCTAGAAGTTTGGATTTGTATAATATACTGCCCACCCGACTTAAAAATTGCAATACGGCAAATCAATACCGATTTTATTTTAGTTTCGCTCTATATTCATTCTCTATAATGTATGAAGTCCTGTGCCTGAGACAAAAAATTTACCCATATACGAAACAGAAAATGAGATATGCACTATTTTGAGGAATGAGAATCGTCTTATTCTTCAAGCGCCTACAGGGTCTGGAAAAAGCACTCAAGTCCCTCAGATAATCCTAGATCATAAACTTGCTGAAAATGGGCAGATAGTTGTTCTTCAGCCCCGACGAATAGCTGCACGTATGTTGGCTTCTCGGGTCTCACATGAAAGACAGAGTAAGCTAGGCTCCGAGACTGGATATCAGATTAGATTCGAAAACAAGACTACAGATCAAACGAAAATTAGATTTGTGACCGAGGCTATTTTGCTACGGCAAATTGTAAGGGACCCGAATCTTGCAAGTGTTTCAGTAATCATTTTTGATGAGTTTCACGAACGCCATTTGCATGGGGACATTACTTTAGCCAGGGCATTACACGTCCAAAAAAATAGCCGACCAGATTTAAAAATAATTGTGATGTCCGCTACATTAGATCCGGGACCACTGGAAGAATTTTTAGCCCCGTGTAAAACGGTTCAAAGTGAAGGCCGTACATTTCCCGTAACAAAAGAATATTGGAAAAAAAGTATAGGACCAAATACAACGCCAGTCTGGGATGCCGCGGCTGAAGCATTCGAGTCATGGAATAGACAAGGTCATTCTGGAGATATATTGATTTTTATGCCAGGGAACTTTGAAATCCAAAAAACCATACAGGCCCTCCAAGTTTCTGACGCTGCATCAAACTATTTGATTCTCCCTCTCCATGGTGAATTACCCATAGAGCAACAGGATACCGCTGTGGCCCCTCAGGAGACACCAAAAATTATAGTTGCGACAAATGTTGCCGAAACCTCTCTAACGATTGATGGAATCAAATTGGTAATCGATAGTGGTCTAGCCAGGATCGCGGACTATGATTCAGTCAGAGGCATCAACACTCTTCACATTAAAAATATTAGTCAATCCTCGGCTGATCAGAGAACAGGACGAGCAGGCAGAACCCAAGAGGGTCATTGTATTCGTTTGTGGAAAGAGAAAGACCACTCTCACAGGCAGAACAACGAAAAACCTGAAATCCATCGCCTTGACCTATCTGAGGTATTACTTAATTTAAAATGCTCAGGGGTTGATGATTTGGAAAGTTTTGGTTGGTTTGACCCACCAGAAGAAAAAAGTTTCAGAAAGGCAATTACCCTTTTGCAAGATCTAGGGGCCTTGGATAAAAACAATGTATTGACTGAGCTTGGGAAGAAAATGCAGACATTTCCGACCCATCCGAGGTATGCAAGACTTTTACTAGCAGCATCTGAATTTGATTGTGTCAATCAAGCATGCCTTATTGCAGCATTGACTCAAGGAAGGGACATTCTCATTTCCAGAGTAGATAAAAATATTAGAGAAAGGCGTGAAGACGTATTAGGGGTATCCGTGAGCTCTGATTTTTTTCTATCCATGCGAGCTTGGCGGTTTGCATTAGCTAAAAAATTTCAAACCAGGGAGTGTAAACAGCTTGGCATCCACGCTGGTTCGGCGAGACAAGTCCAGCCCTTGTTCAATCAATTTTTAAGAATCGCTAAACAATTAAATTTAGATACGGAACCGAAAAAAGTTTCAGATGAGAATATCAGGCGGTCTCTTCTTTTGGCCTTTAGCGATAGGCTTGGAAGAAAAATGGACCGAGGTACAGCAAGATGCCAAATGGTCAACAACAGGCGAGGTGATGTGTCCAAAAACTCGTGCCTAAAAAATTCTGAATTATTTGTTGCTGCAGAAATAAATGAAATCGAGGGTCGCGACAAAACTGTCCAAACCTTTCTTTCAAACTTGACTGAAGTGGAAGAAGATTGGTTAGTTCAACACTTCCCCGAGGACACTCATACCTCAGAAGAGGTAGAATTGGACCCTCAAACAAAACGCATCCGTTCATTTAAACAAACTTATTTTAGAGATCTGCTCATCAGATCAGAGGCCGTCGGAGAAGCGTCCGATGAAGCTAAAGCAAAATTACTCGCCTCTCATATTCTTGATGGAAATATACCTTTAAAAAATTGGGACTCTAAAATTGACAATTGGATTACACGAGTAAACGTTTTGAGCCAGCTTTGCCCTGAATTGGAAATACCTGGTATTGATGAAGAAGCCAGGTTTGAAATTCTCACAGAAATATGCCTTGAGGTTCGTTCCCCAAAAGAATTGAAAGAAGTAGACGTTTGGGCTCATGTCAAAGGTTGGATAAGTCCTAACCAACTCTCCTTGATTGACAAATACGCACCAGAAAAGATTGAGCTTAAAAATGGGAGGAAAGTGAGAATTGAATACAAAGAGAATGAAGAACCTATCCTATTAGCCAGAATCCAAGACTTGCTTGGAATTTCAAAGCTCCCACAAATATTACTAGGGAATATAAGTCCAGTCATTCATATCCTCGCCCCTAATTTTAGGCCCGTTCAAGTGACCAAAGATTTGGAAAGTTTTTGGAAAGATCATTACCCTGCTAGAAGAAAAGAGCTGCAAAGAAAATATCCTAAGCACGCCTGGCCAGATGACCCAAAACTTCCGGCCATGAAATAAGCAATCAAACTTCGATCAATGCTATATGTTTCACCACTTTTAACAATGATTTGACGCAAATTTAGCCAAGAACAGTGCACGGAGCTTACGGAATGCATATGGCCCCTCTTTTTGTAGCCAGAATATCAAACTGACTCGTCAACAACCTGAACCGACGCGTTAAGTTCCAACCAATTGCCCAAATCGGTCGACAAATTATCCCCAGCCTCAACCAAAGGCACTTTGTTAGTCGTTATCTGGGGTGATACATCTTGTTCATTATTTGCAGAACCGATGGAGGAGACAGAACCGGATTCATTGCTTTTGTAATCCCAAAGCTGCCCATCAATTTCAACAAGACCGCTTAAATTCATCCATTCTCCAGTCACCGTGGAATAATGATTTCCAGCTTCAACCAAAATGACTGGAGTGGAATTCCCTTGGAATTGATCATCATTTTCTGAAAAGCCTTCATCATCGATTTTATCGTAAACCCAGGTAGCGCCATCGATTTTGATAACACCATTAAGCTGCAGCCATTCGTCGACTCCAATCGTCGATTGATTTCCAGCATCAACAATGAGACTTGATGTGTGGTTGTCAATGCTAGCTGGGTCGTTGTCGCTAATATTAAGCTGAACACCAGCCGGGTTAAATATGTGGTATCCTGGACTTGGGCTGAGCTTCACAACCAATGAGCGGCTATCTTGGTGTGTTGTGTCATCAATAATAAAAACTGGCACATTAATAACGTCGTTGTTGCTAGAAAACCTGACATGCGTTGGAAGTCTGCCATAATGGTATCCTGGGATTGCTGAGCCGGAGTATTCTATATTTACGGGAAGTTCCCCAAAATTATTACCTTGGCGTGAAATTACAAGCATCACCATGTCTGAAGAGCCCTCCTCGACTTGATTCTGCGAAATCTCAATTTGGATATTTGCGCTACCATCAGCAAAAGTCGTTTTTTGAATGAATGAAGGATCGCCGCTTTCATCTCCATCTTGAACATCATTAATTGGCTCTGCTGTCAAATAGTCGTGATCTGAAATCCAAGCATTGGCTTTGTATGCCTCGGACAATTGATAGTATCCCCTTTCCTCTATGGCTAGTTGTATCAATTCGTCACCCTCTGAAATTCCATCCATTTTTGGGTATACGTATAATTTAACGTTATTTTGGCCCGCTGGGATAGTGACTGATTTTGGAATTGGTCGAAAATCATTAAATGGTTCGGCTTCTCCAGAGACACGGAGTCCGACAGTCAACTTTCCTGTATGACCCTGACTTCGGCTAATAAAAAATATGGCCGGTATCTCGCCATATTCCGAAGCCATGGATCTTGAGGTTTGTATTCCAACGACTGGTATATTATTCAATGTTGTTTGTGTATGGGAGCCGATGGGATGAAGTTTGTAAAACCGACTGCCGAAGCCTTGCGCATCTTCATCGAAAAAACTGGCTGTGGTTTGGTTCGGGGCAATTTCAACTGAACCTAAATACAACCAATGCTCGGTATTTGTCGAAGTATAGACCTCATACAGACCAGGTTCCCCTGTTATCCGCAATCCAAGTCCATTGCGTTGGATATCTTCTTTGTTTGATACATCTATGCTAATAATCGCATTGGCTGATTTACCAATAATTGGAAAACTGCAAAGAATTAAAGCTACGATAATCACTCTCAACGTGGAAGCGAATGAAGCGCCTCCGATTAGTAACATCTCCATTGTCTCATTTTGAGCACTTTTAATGCCAAAAATGCATCCTTATCATACAATCCACATTTTTGAGAAGATTATTTATTTAAGTTATTTATCAGAAGCAACTTAGAGCTGCGAGGAAAGGAAAAGAAAAAGATAAAAAAAATCACTCAAGTTTTTGGGGTATCCATCCTTGATTTTAAGTGTCCAATTAAAAGACATGGCGTGCACAGTATCGCTACACATAGAGTCCACAAACGTGACATAAGTAAATTTAAAAGTATGGAAATTATTTGGGGTGAGGATCACTACATTGTTTTATTTCCCCTCCCTCTTCGATTATTTTTGAAAGGCTTTCAAAATTATCTTTTCTAAAAGCTTTGTAAAGCTCTGGGTGGTTACGTTTTAAAATGTTGAGTCGTTTCAAACACCCACCAGTACAAGTTTGTATCTCGACCTGATATTTATTGATATGTGGCCTTCCAAGAAATCGGCCTATATCGATTCTACGGACGGCACTTCTTCTATCCATGCATAAAAAAGAGACAGGAAGGCTCCTTAAATCTACCTTTAACTCCTTCGAGAACTGGGCCCAAAAAGCATCTTGAAAGATCCCTGAAGGAGGCTTTGCAAACTGATGGCACCAGTCATCCCAGTGTGATGAACTTAGAATTGGGCATGAAGCATTACTCGGACAAGGCGCCCAGGGGGCAAATTCATCGAGTAATTTTTCTCTTATTTGGGAAAGCATTCGACCTGTGTTGAACGCGCCAGGCTCCACCCAAATAAATCCGTAGGCCTTTGCTTTGAGCAAAGAAATTATTTTTTCAACCTCCGAACCGGCAATTTCAGTTCCAATGTGACTTATGAGAAATAGCGCCTCTCGACCAGGAAACTCCGCGGATAAGGAGATGTCATTAAATGACTCAATGTGCCTATCCTCAGAATATTTTTGAGCTGAAGTTGATCTGTCGGAATAATGAATGGATTGGATCGAGTTTTCACAAAATGCGTGGAGGAAGGAACGTCCGGCAATCCCCGTGCCGCAAGCCAAATCGCAGACAATACTTCTCGGCATGGGCTCCCATCCGGACTTCTTAATTTCAGAAAGAGCGAAATCCCACTTCCAACCAATCCTTTGAGCGAAAGTCCTATCATAACAATCCAATGTTTCATAGGAATCCCAGTAATCCTGCTCTGTTTTCTTTTCTCCGAGAAAAATCTGCCGAAGTTCGCGCAATCTTTCCCAGTCTAATGGAGTTTCAAAACCACCCATCCCTAAATGTTGAGAATTTAATTTGATGGATGCAACCAAAATTGATGCTTGATTTGATAGCAAAGAAAAAATTACTTGGATTACGAACAAAGAGATTGCCATTGTGTTGAGATGAATCTTGGAATGGCTCAAATTGAAATTTCTTCTGGAAACCCTGAAGAAAACTTGCAGAGAATTTCATATGCTTGCGAGGAACTTTCACAGAAGAATTCCGACTGGATATTGTTTCCCGAGTGCTCCGACTACGGATGGTCTGAACCCATCATTAAAAAGTCATCGAGGCAGTTACTTGAAAAGAGTTTCGAGCAAGCATTAATCAGATTATCACGGCAATTTAATATTTATATAACTTGTGGACTGAATCGTTCGAAAGCGAATAAAACATACAACTCGGCTATCACTATTTCTCCAGAAAAGGGAATTATTCACTCTTACAACAAGATATACGAATTAGACATAGTGCACGAAATTTACGGCCAAGGCCAAAAGCTTGATGTTTTTGAAACAGCATTTGGAAATGTTGGTGTTATAATATGTGCTGATGCATTTGCTGAGCATGAATCATTGCTAAGGTCTCTTTGCTATATGGGCGCAGATATCATTCTCTCTCCTTGTGCTTGGGCCGTACCTTCAGATTTTAATAACAAGCAGGAGCCCTATGGAACTCTGTGGGTTAACTCATACATTCCCGTGGCTAAAAAATTCAAAATATGGATTGCAGCAGTCAGTAATGTTGGACGCATTTCTTCAGGGAAATGGAAAGGTTACAAGTGCATAGGCAGCTCATTATTGATTTCGCCAGGTGGACAAATTGCATATCAAGGGCCATACGGTGAAAAAATGCAAGATCTCAGCATCCATGAAATTTCCATTATCGAGAGACAGAAGCGAGGAACTCAATGGGATCAATTTGGAAATAGAGAACATTGAAATAACTACCTTACTCTGGGCTTGGATATTTCGTCATTTCTAATATGCGGGTTTCCGTTGTAATAGCCTTTGTTCCCTCGAGGTGCGCTAGGAGGAATGGCCGGATTGGCATTAAAAGAAGGTCCATAACCCCACGTACTGGGATAAAAGCCTCGATTATCATTGTAGTAATTGGAATTGTAGGTCGTCTGGTTTTTTAGGGTAGGCCTTTGAACAAAATTAGTGAGAGTTTGAGTGAACAGAGATTTATATTTAATCGGTAACCTTACAACTGGCTCCTTCACGACTTTAAAAGTGCCATCCCCGTTTTTTACAGGGCGCGAACCAGCGAATACCAACTCAGAATGGCCAATAAGCTTGCCGTCAAAGAAAGTTCTTACAGCAAGTGGTCTGTTACCAGAAAGACGAAAAGTAATTGACTCATTGGAGGTAGAATCTTGGAAAGCTTGAGTTTTCAATTCCAGAATTTCGTTGTTTTTTTGATGCAACTGGTCGAGTAATGCCTGTCTTTTTTTATTATTCTCCAAACTTTGAGCTTCCAAGGCATTAATTCTAGAGCCGTAGAGGTCTTTGGCATGATCGAAATGGCTTGAGTTATTGAGATACCAACCCAAAGAAAATGATGCCCCAGATAAAACAATTACAATAAATCCATAAATCGCCCCTTTCATACGCAACCTTTCTTGAAAGCTGTTTTGAAAGCTGTTTTGAAATTCCCTCTCATTCTCGCAATCTTCAATGAATTTTTAAGATGCAGGGCTGCAAAAATAAAAGGAACGGCGGCCACCTGGCACACACACGGAATCGTGCTAGGAAGGACCGCCGTAAATCCTCCTACCGGGAGGAAAGTTAGAAAGTCGTCGATACAAGCCCTATAAGACTGAATATGATATATGGGATGGGTCATAGTAATTATATGTTCGACTAAATGTCAACAACGTAAGTAGTTACTTTGAGAATTACCACGAACCATATAATTTAATACTTTGATCATAAAATACTTTTGCCAAAATAACACCATGAATATGTATGCAAAACCCGAAATCCCTGATTTAGAGGGCCGATTTGGCCAATTTGGGGGAAGATATGTCCCAGAAACACTCATGCACCCCCTGCAAGAATTAGAAAATGAGTATTTCAGGGCCCAAAAAGACGAGTCCTTTCAGAATGAGTTGGATTATTATCTAAAAGAGTTTTGTGGTCGACCAACTCCCTTGTATTTCGCTGAAAGACTGACTCAAAAACTGGGTGGCGCGAAAATCTATTTTAAAAGAGAGGATTTGCTGCACACCGGCGCCCATAAAATAAATAATGCAATGGGACAGATCCTGCTCGCCAAAAGAATGGGCAAAGAAAGAATCATCGCTGAAACAGGCGCCGGTCAGCATGGGGTGGCAACAGCGACGGTTTCCGCTATGTTTGGCATGAAATGTGTCATCTACATGGGAGCCCATGACTGCGAAAGACAGAAGCTTAATGTTTTTCGAATGAGAATGCTTGGAGCTGAAGTTCGCCCAGTAGAGGCAGGACAAAAGACTCTCAAGGAGGCCGTCAATGAAGCCATGAGGGACTGGGTTACAAATGTCCGGGGTACCCATTACATTCTAGGAACTGCTTATGGGGCACACCCCTACCCTTTGATAGTGAGAAATTTTCAAAGAGTCATTGGAGATGAAGCCAGAAAACAGATTTTAGAAAAAGAAAAAAGGCTACCAGACTTTTTGATTGCTTGCGTAGGGGGTGGGTCCAATGCGATCGGTTTATTCTATCCGTTCCTCAACGATGAAAGCGTAGAAATGGTCGGCGTCGAAGCCGGAGGCACCGGAATTCAACCAGAACAACATGCAGCTAGGTTTCAGGGAGGATCACTGGGCGTTTTGCAGGGAACTCGATCATATATACTTCAGGATGAGGTCGGTCAGATTCAGCTAACCCATAGCGTATCTGCGGGACTAGATTATGCTGCTGTCGGACCTGAACACGCTTGGCTTGAAGAAATGAAGAGGGTTAAGTATACCTACGCAACAGACGATGAGGCCATCAAAGGGTTTAAAGAAGTTGCTCAAAATGAAGGAATAATCCCAGCGCTGGAATCAGCTCACGCCATGGCTGAAACGATAAAGCGAGCTAAAGAGCTGGATAAGGACAAAATCATTGTAGCCAACATGTCCGGACGCGGTGACAAAGATGTCGCACAATTGGCGGAAATGATAGATTTTTAAGAGAAAAGTAACATATCGTTTTCTTTCTCATTAAATGATATTTTAATTTTATTATGTCGGAGTCACTGTTCAATATTGATTATATTACTAAACTAGCAAGGTTAGAGCTCACGGATGAAGAGAAAGCTGAAATGGGGCCACAACTATCTAAGGTGATTGAATACGTTGAATCCTTAAACTCACTAAATGTAGATGATATAGAGGCGACATCCCACCCCTTCCCCATGGATAATGTTGTCAGAGATGACACACCTGGCGAATCATTATCTCAAGACGAAGCCTTGATGAACGCACCTCACAAAGGAAACGGACTTTTTGTAGTGCCAAAAATCGTCGAGTAGGCCGCCTGGATTTAACCCCCGCCCCTTTCATTTTAATTTTTAAAAGATTTTCCAATAGCAAATGATTGAAGACCTGACGCTCAAATCTGCAGCTGAGATGATCAAATCTGGTGAAATATCATCGACCGAAATCACCACGTATTTTTTGGACAAAATAGAAGCTGTAAACCCTGAAATAAGTGCTTTTATCGACGTAAATAGGGAGAAGGTTCTCAATGCATCACAAGAAGCAGACAAGCTCAGGTCCACTGATCCCGAATCCATAAAGAGCAAACCTTTACACGGCATACCTATACCGGTGAAGGATCTGCTTGCGGTCAAGGGGGAGCCATTGCGCTGTGCCTCTAAAATTTTAAAGGAGTTTATTAGTCCTTACGATGCGACTTCAATAGCCAACTTAAAGGCTGCTGGCGCTATTCCAATGGGCCGACTGAATATGGATGAATTCGCAATGGGCAGTTCTAACGAAAATTCCGCTTTCGGCGTTGCCAAAAATCCTTGGGATAAATCAAGAGTGTCAGGCGGATCTTCGGGGGGCTCAGCGGCAAGTGTGAGTGCGGGAATAAGCTTGGCATCTCTTGGAACCGACACAGGAGGCTCCATCAGACAACCAGCCGCATTTTGTGGTTGTGTTGGACTAAAACCAACTTATGGCCGAGTATCGAGATATGGCCTTGTGGCATTTGCCAGCTCATTTGATCAAATAGGCCCCATAGCGAAAAATGTTGAGGACGCAGGACTCCTACTTCACTGTATCGCTGGGCACGACAAAAGAGATTCAACCAGTGTCCCGAAGCCACCAGATAATGCGTGGCTTAACATCCAAGATAATATCAAAGGGATTAAGCTAGGCATTCCAAAAGAATATCGGGAACATGCCATCGATCAAGATGTTCAAAAAAGCTGGGATGACGCCCTTAAAGTTTTTGAAGAAGCAGGAGCAGAAATTATCGATGTCTCCCTACCTCATACTGAGTATGCGGTTGCAACATACTATATCCTTACCACGGCAGAAGCCAGTAGCAACCTGGCAAGATTTGAAGGAATTAGATATGGGGCCAGGATTGAAGCAGACACCCCATTCGATTTAAATTGTAAGACAAGAGGTGCCGGCTTCGGCCCCGAGGTAAAGCGTAGGATAATACTTGGCACCTATGTTTTAAGTAGCGGATACTACGATGCCTATTACGTTAAAGCTCAAAAAGCAAGAACCTTGATTAGAAGGGATTTTGAAAATGTTTTTAATGAGGTGGATGCGATTATTTCTCCGACAACACCTTCGCCAGCTTTTCCAATTGGGCAAAAATCTAAGAATCCTTTAGAAATGTATCTCTCTGATATATTTACAATATCTTCTAATTTAGCTGGGAATTGTGGTATAAGTATTCCTTGCGGGTTTTCATCGAATCCCAAACTACCATTAGGCTTACAAATCACTGGCCACACTTTTAGGGAAGATAAAATCCTCAATATTGCTCAAGCCTTCCAGGCTCGCACGGAATGGCATAAACATTCCCCAAAGATTTAATCTTGGTCCCTCAGTAACAATGGATACTCAGCCCTTGTCTGGTCTCAACCTACTAATCACGGATGACGACAAGTTATTGAGACGCAGATTATCTGGGTATCTACAAAACCTAGGTTGTGAAATCTCCGAGGCTTCAAATCTTTCTGAAGCGAGAAACCTTCTCTCGAGCTTCACTTTCGACCTAGCTTTATTAGATGTCAATTTACCCGATGGATTGGGATTTGATTTATTGAAGGAAGGCCACTTTTCTGAAAACACAGTGGTCGTCATGATGACAGCTGAAGGTGGTATTCATGGAGCCGTAGAGGCCATAAAAATGGGCGCTTGTGATTATCTGGTCAAGCCGTTTGAACCAGAGGAAATCTCTTTGGTTTTCAACAGGGGGCGAAAAAGAAAAATGGATGGCCGGATCCAACAATTCACCCAGGAATCAAAGAAATCAGATGGCATAATTTTTGGCGGTGGTTTAACGCAAATAAAAGGCATGATTTCAAAAATTATCGATTCAGATAAAAGAATGAAATCAAACCTCCCGCCGGTGCTCATTGAAGGGGAAACAGGCACAGGGAAAACGACCATAGCACGGTGGGTTCATAGACAGGGGCCTAGAAGTGAATCCCAGCTGGTTGAAATAAACGCAGCAGCTTTACCAGAAAAATTAGCGGAGGCCGAATTATTTGGTTATGAAAAAGGCGCCTTTACAGACGCCAAGGCATCTCGAATGGGCCTTTTTGAGGCGGCAAGTGGAGGTTCATTATTTATAGATGAGATGGCGAGTCTTCCGCTATCAGTACAAGCAAAAATACTCAAAGCCATAGAGGATAATAAAATCAGAAGAATCGGAGGTTCAAGAGATATATCCATTGATACAAGAATCATTGCGGCTACGAATATTTCATTGGCTAAAGCAGTCAAGAATAGTGAATTCCGAGAAGATCTTATGCATCGATTAAATTTGTTCACCATACGCATTCCACCTTTGCGTGAAAGGAAAGAAGACATTCCCAGCCTTGCAAAGGAACTTCTCATTCAAATTGAAAAAAAACATAAAAAAAATGGCAGACAGATATCGAGAGAAGGTTTGGAAAAATTAATACATTATCCATGGCCTGGAAATGTGAGAGAGCTCATTCACGAGCTAGAGAGAGCCGTAGTATTTGAAGAAAGTGAGCAACTGGATTTACAGAGTTTAACCAGCCCTAAAGCTGAAAATGATATGACAGGCATCGCAGACCTTGGCCATCCAGAGATTGAGAGCGAACCTAATTTTCATTGGACGGATGAAAATTTTATTATTCCTCAATCAGGTTTTTCCATTGAATCTGCCATAAACGGCCTCATTCAAAAGGCTTTAGATCAAACAAAGGGAAATGTTTCTGCCGCGGCAAGGCTGCTTGGAGTAAATAGAGACTATATTCGCTACCGATTTGAGAAGAAAAAAAAATCGTAATTTGAGATCAGTGGGAAAAACTAGAACTAAAGCATGCTATTTGATACATTGCACTTTTAGAGTCAAATAGACTACCTTTCAGATTTATTCTCGCATGAATATTGAACTTAAGAGTAAGAATAAGTTGAACGTAAATAACCATGACCAAAAATCGATGGTCTCATACAAAGAAATGAGAAAAAACAGCCTAGATAGGAGGCTCACTAAATAATGGAATATTCGATAAACAATAAAGTTTCTTCTCTCACGCCGTCGATCACTTTGGCCATTAGCGCCAAAGCTAAGGAAATGAGGAAACAGGGGTTGGATGTCATTGGTTTTGGTGCCGGTGAACCAGATTTTGATACACCTGACCACATCAAGCAATCTGCCGTGAAGGCACTCAATGATGGCTTCACCAAATACACGCCCAGTTCGGGCACCCCAGAGCTCAAAGAAGCCATAATCCATAAATTTCAGAGAGATCAGAATGTGACCTTTGAGCCAAAACAGATTATCGCAAATTGCGGGGGGAAACATAGTTGTTTCAATGTCATTTACGCGGTCTGCAATCCTGGTGATGAAGTCATCATCCCTGCTCCATATTGGTTAAGTTACCCCGAGATGGCCAAACTGGCCGGAGCCAAACCTGTCATTATCCAGGCATCAGATACCAATGGGTTTAAGGTGACCCCTGAGCAGTTAAGAAATTCGATAACCCAAAGATCGAGAATCTTTATTTTGAATTCACCCGGCAACCCGACTGGGGCGGTATATTCCGAAGAGGAAATTAAAGAACTTTCAAACGTATGTCTTGAAAAGGGAGTTTTAATTATGAGCGATGATATTTATGAAAAACTTCTTTATGATGATGCGCAACACACCTGCCCTGCATCTTTTTCGGAAGATCATAAAAATAATACCATCATTGTTCACGGCTTAGCAAAGGCATATTCAATGACGGGATGGAGAATAGGATTTACAGCAGCTCCATTACCCATCGCCAAGGCAATCGACGCCTTTCAAAGCCACAGCACGAGTAATCCTACTTCTTTTGCGCAATCTGGCGCCATAACGGCACTCAATGGACCGCAGGGACACATTGCGGAATGGCTTGTTCAGTTTGACAAGAGAAGACTGACGGCTCTTAAGTTACTTAATGAAATGCCAGGAATTCGATGTTTCAGATCGCAGGGGGCTTTTTATTTATTTCCAAATATTTCTGAGACAGGTTTGGACAGTGCTGCCTTTTGTAAAAAATTACTCGAAGAATCTAAAGTAGCAGCCGTACCGGGCGCGGCATTCGGTTCTGACCAGCATATCAGAATTTCTTACGCAACTAGTTTGGAGAATATTGAGAAAGGGCTTGATCGGATGATGCGTTTTATTAAATCACTTTAGATGCCTTCCAAACCAAAATGACATTATTGAATTATGTCCACCGATGATGCAGAGATAAATAAGGGGTCAGAAATATCTGAGTTTTCCGAAAAGCCAAATGAGCGTAAGGATTCAGAATCTCTTTCGGTGATACTGCATCGAATTCTTGATATTTTTTCAAATTGGTTCGCACACCCCAAAAAAAGAAAATACACAATACAAGTCATTATTGCTGCTTTCGCTCTAATCATCATTTGGATGATTATTCCCGGCAGCAAATCAATCGGGGAAGTCGCAAGCATTGGAAAAAAAGTAGGTTATTTAAGTTTTTACATTGGGCAATCAGTGCTCCCGGTCATAGGATTTCCGATCATTCCGTTCTTGGTGGTTGGTTCATTTTCTTTTAGTTTTTGGTCGGTATTAATTGGAACGGCAATCGCACAAGCAATCCAGCTGCCGCTTGTCTACCTCATAGGCCAAAAATTACTAACTCCAGTGATTAAAAACCTCTCAGACTGGTTTGAGTTCCCGATACTTAAATTAGAAAATAAAGACCAGGTTAAGTTTATATTTTTTATTAAACTACTCCCTGGTCTCAGCCAGACTCTGCGGCATTATATATTGGCAGTTTACAAAGTACCATTCCGACATTTTTTTATTATCAGTTGGTCCATGAGCATGGCATTTTCAATAATGGTGCTGCTCATATGCCAAACATTGAAAACTGGAGGAGGTTGGAACCTCTATATAGTGGTGGCTTTTGCAGTGGTTTTGATTGCACTGGTATTGCTGCTGAGAAGCAGGTCGACCCCACCACCTAAGACCTAAAAAAATTGAAACAACAAAAAGAGTCACATGTTAGAAGTCTTCTCAAAGGACTGACATGGCGTATTACTGGGACACTGGTTGCTTTTGCGATGTCTATGATATTAACAGGCAAAATGGACGTTGCTTTACAATTTGCCGCAGCTGACTTCGTGATAAAATTTTTATTGTACTACCTCCATGAGAGGATGTGGCAATTCATACCACGAGGCACAATAAAAGCACTTTTTAGAAAAAAACCAAAAAAGGACTACGAGATTTAATTATCTTTCATTAACATTTGGAAGTGTTTTCCAACCTGCGAATTGATTTTCTTTATTGAAAATTACGTCCCGCTCAATCGCAATATGCCGAATGGTCTCTTTGCCATTCGCAGCCACAGAGAAAGTCATATGGAATTGTCCTTGAGCATCTTCAATTATTGATGGATATGAATAACTCGCCTTTTGATCATCGCTCAGGTCACTAACAATTTCTAATCGGTAATTCCAATTATTGCCATAATCTGAAGAACCTAAAATTCCAAGAGAGGACCTATCCTTTTCATTAAAATTTCCCGCCAAAAGCCAATGACCATTATTTGAATGCAATACTGCGACACTAGAGCCAGGGTTGGGTATTTCAGTGTCTTGTGCCAGAGACCATGAATTTCCAGCGTCTTTAGAATAGCTCACCATGACCCTTCCAGGATTTGGGCCACTATCTCGCATAAATGCAACAACCTCATTTGCACTGCGAGAGGCTAATGTTGGTTGGATTGGACCCAGCCCCACTATTGGTTTGCTTGATTTCCATGTTTCTCCTCCATCGTAAGTAATAGCCATCAAAGACACATTAAACCCATCCGAATACATAGGCACTATCCAGTGGTTTTTAGAAAGCTGGAGCGGGTGATTTCGAGTCATCCAACCCATTTGCCTTTTTGAGGGATCATTGGCGGCATTAATGAGTTGTTTGGAATACGGTTGTGCATACTCCGACCACATATTTTCGTCCATTCTTAATTCATTAAAACCAGCGACCATTGATTCGAGAAAATCATGCCCCGGTTTCAAAATAATGTTTCCCTGCCAGTTCCATAAGGGCTCTCCATTTTCTTTGAGCCCACTGGCTCTCTTGAAAAATAATAAAGAATTCTCCCAACGGTTGCCAATTGGAACGATCCAATAGAGCCAGATCCTTTTTTGATCATCGTAAAAAAAGACAGGATTACAATCTGGAAGATCTGGAGTATCTGTTAATGAAAAAGCATTTGACCAATGCGTTTGTGAATGAGATTTAAGCGAAGCCCCTTTAATGGAAACATCATTCGCTTTCCTTTCACCTGATCCTTCATACCAGCAGGCGAGAAACCATCCGTTCTCTGTCTCAATAATAGAGCTGGAATGAGTATGGCGTTCTACAGGAGAAAAAATATCGCGCGAAACCATTTCAGAGAAAGCAAAGCAACTTCCCCAAAGCATGATTATGGCAAATATTGCGAGTTGTCTCATTCTATAATATTAGAGCAAGGTCATTATTTATTTATTCCTGAAGAAGAAACAATCTCTCTCCAGCCTTAGGTACAAAGAGAATACCTTGATCTTCTTTATCCTTGTAGTCATCAAAGCAAATGGATGCTGGATCTCGGTAGCCCAAGTTTATTTGCTTGCAAATGCTTTCGGGCAATTGCGAAGCAACGGTGACTTTAATTCGGGGTGTTTCAATACCATTCTGGTAAGTTCCGCTTCCTTTTACGTGAGTCGAGTGAGCAATAACCCCCCAAGGCATATCTTTAAAATCATCCCACTGTTTTAAAAAATAATCACGAACGTGGTAACCAATTTTTTTAATAATTTCACCGTGCGTTTCTGAGATTTCACTGAGGTGAGGGGCATAAATTATGAGTTCCCCACCGTCGGCGACAACCGGCTCCAACTTATACATGGCTTTACCGGCTGTCCATAACTCCTCATACATTGGAGGGGCTACGGAAAGAACTGTATCAAAAGATTTTTCCTTGTATATAATGTGAGCGGCTCGCGAGTGTTCACTTGCAAGCTCCCAAGCTGACTCCGGGGTTCCGGAATATAGGCCTGCCAACTCCTTCGAATCCCCTACAACCAGCGCAAGGCATGTTTTATTTTTCTGAATCATGGCGCCAGCAGCGTCGACTACTTTTCTAACCGGAGTTTTCTGCCGACCTATGATTTGAGCATTAGTAACCACAGCTCCCAGCCAATGAAAAAAATTAAGAATCCTGGGCCCTGCAATTCCTGGGAAAAAATATTTGTTACCACCTGAAAAACCAACAACCTCATGCGGAAACACCGGACCTATGATTATTATGTGGTCATAGTCCATGACGATTTTGTTGATTTCAACAGGAACATCCATTTCAAATCGACCGTCCGTCAGGTCTCGAATCTCGCCACTTGGAATTGTCCCAATCAACTGTAATGCATCGGGATTGTCCCACTGATGATTGATAAAGCGAACGCTACTAAACTTCCCTTCTCTCTCCTCATTAGATATATCTAAACGTTCCTGAATTGCACTCTCTGTCATTGGCGGATGAGTTCCCAAAGCGACAATGACATCCATAGACCGTGTCACATGTCCGATGTGATGGAAAAGCGATTTAAAGACCTTCCCTACGGGCGCTGTTCTTGTGTGGTCAGGAACTACGACGAGGACATTTAATCCTTCGAATTGAGAAGGGTTTATTTGATCCGATATGACCTTTTCTATCTCCTCTTTGTTCAAACCTGAAGATGAGGTAGCCTTCAAACCATAACTCATACTTTAATCTCTTTTCGAATTATATGGTTTGTGAAAGGAATCCACCATCTACCCGAATATCAGTCCCGGTAACAAAAGATGAGGCAGCCTGACTGGCTAAAAATACAGCAGCTCCTGATATCTCACTTGCTTCACCAAAGCGATTCATGGATGTATGGTTTAAGATAGATTCAGCTCGAGGAGTTGGGCTTCCATCTTCATTGAAAAGTAATTTTTTATTTTGCTCCGCTGGAAAGAATCCAGGAGTAATTGAATTTACCCTGACGCCAGCACCTGCCCACTCTCTCGCCAAAAACTGAGTAAGACTCAGAACTGCCGCTTTTGAAGCACTGTAGGCAACTACCCTAGATAAAGGGGTGTGCGAAGTAACGCTTGCAATGTTTATAATACTCCCGCGCCCTCTCTTGACCATTCCTTCACCAAAAACCTGGCATGGAAGCAAAACACCGCCGACGAGGTTAAGATCAAAATTTTGCCTCCACGCATCGATAGGTAAAGAAACAAAAGGATTATCATCCGTAACAGTTGCTTTTGGATCATTTCCCCCGGCAGCGTTTAACAAAATATCAGGGGTGCCTAATTCTTCAGCGATCTGATTTTCGCACTCCAATAGGCTTTCCTTTTCCATGGCATCAGCTTTGAAAAATTTTGCCGTAGCTCCTGTATTTGATAATGCAGCCACTCTCTTCTGTCCTCGATCTTCACTTCTCCCAAGAACAGCAACTTTCGCTCCGGCCTCTCCAAATGCTTGGGAAATAGCCCCACCTAATTCGCCAGTTGCCCCAATGACAACAGCCACTTTTCCTGTTAGATCAAACAATTTCGACATATATGGAGACATAATCATATAAGCCCAAAATTGGCTAGCAATATCCCGGATGTTCCAAAACACAAATTTTTTAAAAAAATTATTGGAAACGTGATTAGATTTGAGCAAATTGTTGCTCTGCATAAATTATAATGTCCCTCAATATTCTGAGAATTAGAGATAAAGTCTCTAATTTGTGTGAGATCAAATTGGATAGCATAAGTTCATTTTGGGGCAGCGGATTTACTGAAAATTTTGAAATGACGAATTTACCTGAACCGGAAATTATATTTACTCACGAGAGTGATTTAGATGGATTTGTTGCGGGTTTGCTCCTCAAACAATTGGCAAAAAAACTCTTCGAAAAAGACATTCCACTGAAAGCATACCATTACGGAGCATGGGAAAATTTTGAAATCAGACATAAACAAGCGTGGATTTCAGACCTCTCATTTGAGTCAAGATTCGATCGTCCGGGCTGGTTAATTGTCGATCATCACACATACACCGATAAGCCTTCTAATGCCACACTAGTCCATAGCCTTGAAAAATCAGCTGGCTCGCTGGCATATGACTTATGCAAAGCAAACGGCATTCAAAACGAAAAATTGGACAAGTTAGTCCATTACAACAATCTGGCGGATTTGTTCATGAGGGATGACGATGCTTTTGACGTAGCAACAGACTATGCATCAATCATAAAAGTTTATGGATTCTGGCCTATTTATTCTATAATCGAAGGCCAGTTAGAAAATTTATTTGATCACCCTCTCTTGAAGGTTGTCACTATGAAGAGACAGGTTGAAAATCCCATTGGCTTTGAATGGAGTAAAAATAATATAATCGAAATCACTCCAGAAATTGCTCTAATCAAAACAACCATAGGCAATGTCAATTTGATCATAGATAGGATGCTTGAAGAAAAAACTACCACTCACCCAATACTATTAACTCTTGGAAAAAGGACTAACGCCCCCATGACTGTTAGCCTAAGATCAAGAAATGGTGAAGCTTTGGAGTATGCTCGCAGACTTCAAGGAGGAGGACATCCAAATGCTTGTGGTGCCAGCCTTCCCAAAATAATTCATCATGTAAATGATGCCATCGAATACCTTAAAAACTCCTTAAATCCCCCCGCTCAAATCACAGATCCGCAAGATGTTAGGGGGTTATTTGATTCGCTAGACGGGAAATAAATGGTTGACCATTCTCAGATATTGCATTTTTCGGAAGACAACAGGCCCAATAAAATGGTAGATAATCACTAATGCGATCAGATGGAAGAGAACCAGGTGATTTAAGAACAATAACATTTGAAAACGAAATTGCGCCTAATGCAACAGGGTCCACGTTGATCAAATGGGGCCACACTCAAGTTATTTGTTCTGTTTGTATAGAACCCGGGGTCCCGAGGTGGATGAGAGATCAATCAGTAGGAGGAGGTTGGCTTACCGCGGAATATAGCATGCTTCCCTACAGCACCCTAAATAGAAAAACCAGAGATATATCACGCGGTAAAGTTGATGGTAGATCCCAAGAAATACAAAGACTCATTGGCAGGGCACTCAGAGCTGCAGTGGACTTGAAGAAGGTGGGCGAAAAAACAATTTGGATTGATTGCGATGTTTTACAAGCCGATGGGGGCACCAGAACGGCAGCCATTACCGGAGGCTTCGTCGCCTTGTCACTCGCTTTTCGAAATTTAATCAATAAGGGAGTTCTTCTAGAGAATCCAATCATTGAAAAAATTGCAGCGGTCAGCGTAGGGGTTGTAAACGGAACGCCCGTATTGGATTTGCCTTATGTTGAGGATGTGGATGCAGAGGTCGACCTCAATGTTGTTATGACAGGCTCAGGTGATTTCGTGGAAATCCAAGGAACAGGTGAAAAGAATACCTTCCCTCAAACCCAACTTATTAAAATGTTAGATTTGGTCGCCCCGGGAATAAACAATCTCATTAAAGCCCAAGATGAAGCTTTAATGAGGTAGTCTTATGGAAAAAGCATAGCACCTTTTTAAGCCTTAGCTTGAAGGTAAGATTCTACCAAAGTATAAATTTTAATCCTTCTTGGTAAGCAAAACATTTGAAATGCAGCAATCAAATCAGTCTTTGGTAAAAACTTCCGTCACAGTCGGGAAAGAATGCGAAGAGTTGCTTTCATCTTGGATAGAGGAAGAGGCCGGATTTGCTCCGTCCATTTACTCCACCCCACACGCTCATTCCTCGATCATTTCAATCTATCAGCCAGAAAACGAGCCGGGAATTATTAACCTGAATCACCTCAAAGCCTATGTCGATTCCTTATCAGAATTCGATTTAAATATTGAAAATCCCGTTTACACGCAAGAGATCGTTCAGAAGGAAGATTGGGCAGAAGTTTGGAAGACTCATTTCAAGCCAATTCAAATTGAAAATTCCTTGTGGATTCGTCCCTCGTGGGAAGCGCAGCCACCATCAAAACACCTGATGGATATTGTCCTAGATCCGGGGCTAAGCTTTGGGACTGGGCAACATGCTACCACGGGATATTGTTTGACCAAAATCGCTTCACTAAAAAAAGAGAAACCAGACACAAATAAGCTCCTAGATGCAGGATGTGGCTCTGGTATCTTGGCCATTGCGGCCAAAAAACTTGGATACTCAGTAGTCGAAGCATTTGACTACGACCACGAGGCAGTTAAGTGCGCGCGAGATAATGCAAAGGAAAATAATGTTTCCTTTTCGATATTTCAGGCGGAACTTGGTAAAGAAATCGGTGAGCTAGATTCCAAAAGTGGTTATTTTGACTTTATAGTGGCTAATATCCTTTCTGAAACGCTTCTCCAATACGTCGACCAGCTCAGTTCTTGGTTAAGGATAGGAGGGCATCTATCAGTCGCCGGAATTCTTGATGTGCAATTTGAGAATCTTTCCATGTATTTTTCTCAAAAGGGACTTGTTTTAATCGATTCTAGGCGAGAAGGAGAATGGAAATCCGGCACTTTCGCCAAAACTTCCGGCTAATGAGGTATAAATAGAGGCAGCGACCGCCTCGTTATGAAGCCGAACTCGAATCTAGGGTTTAAGTTTTATAATTCTGATGTCTTTATTTGTGATTATTGATTGGCGCAGTTTTTAAGTTGGGATTACACCGAGATAAAACTTTTGCAATATCTTGGTGACAAATAAAAAGATTTATTCGATTATACAAAAGTCTTGGATGTTTATCCAAGCCCAACCGTGTAGGATTATGTTTGTTTCTAGAACTCTCCACTCAAGGTTGAAAACGGGTAGATGCCGCTATCTTACCTGTAACTTCGTGCCCCCCTCATCAGGTATAAATCCCCAGCCTCAGCTAAATCAAATTTGTGGCTCATATTCCGTATTGCGGAATTAAAACCTTACTTTCTGAGGGAAAAAAAGATAAATCAAGTAATTAAAAAGCAAAATGACAAGACCAAAAGTTGATATTGATGAATCTATAAATAGCGAGCACAATCGCTTCCACCATGCTGACGGAAAAGGTACAAAGACACAAAAACATCGGTATGAGAGGCGTAAAGTAAAGGAAGTCTTACACCAGATAACTCCTTCGGAAAATGAGGAATCTACCTCATAAATTCCACTACAATATAATATTAATAAAGACTGACTTTAAATTTAGTATTTTTCCCAAATAGCCTCTGTGCCTGTACGCAAGCAAGTTACCCTAATCACTAAAATTTGGGCAGCACCAGTGAATGGTTTTTGAGGTTGTATGCTTACTTCATCAGAAGAGCGTGACGGGCTCGTTTAACAGCCTTTGTCAAGCGTCTCTGATATGGAGCAGGCAGACCAGTATATTTACGAGGTAAGATCCTGCCTTGGTCGGTAACAAACTGCTTTAAGAACTCGACATTCTTGTAATCGAGCAAGTCAAGCGAGTATCCAACGCGTGGCCTGGTTCTAGGAGCACGGTATTCGTTCGTCCTTTGTCCTCTTTTTTTGTTTTTATCGAGAGTGTTTTTACGTGGCATTTCTAAATTTGTGGTTCGGATTGAATCGTACGAGGACCCAGTTGAGCATTACTTAATTTCTCTGTGTAATGTGTGGCGTCTCAAGAAAGGGTTGTATTTCTTGATTTCCAGTTTTTCAGGCTGGGTTTTCTTATTTCTTGTGGTTGTATATCTCGATGGAGAGGCACCTTCTTTTCTCGCCTCCGTGCATTCTATAGTTACTATTTCACGTGCCATGATTAGTCCTTATCCTTAGTTGTTCTTGAATTTGATGAGTCGTCGTCATCGCTATCGCTCGATGAAGACGATGCTGCCTTGTCCAGGCTGCCAAGGGCTCCTAGCCTTTTTTGCTTAATTTCACCATTTCTCTCGAGTTGGGCTTGAGCTTCTACGGTAAATCTTGTCCAGGGTATAGCAACTAATCGGGCTTTAGGGATTGGTTTGCCTGAAAGTTCGCAGATACCAAAAGTTCCCTTCTCTATACGCTTGAGGGCCTCGTCGATCTCATAAAGAGAATCTTGATCAGAAGACATTAGGCTCAAGTTAAAATCTCGATCGAAATTGTCTGTCCCGGAATCGGCCATGTGAAGACTGTATCCAGTCATTTCTTCGGCTGATTCTTTGGCTAAACCTGATAATTGCGCTGAAATTTGGTTTCTGATTCGTATGAGTTCTTTAAAATAACTAACCCATTCCGGCTTAATCATGGAAACATCAACGGATTCAAATTCCTGGTTTTGTCTTTCTGCTTCTTCTTTCCGCTCTTTAGCCGATGGTCGTCCGAGTATTGATGCTGCCAGAGAGGAAGGCTTGGAGATCGACGATGATCGCTCCACTTTCTTTGCTACTGCCTTTTTGACCGCCGCCTTCTTGGCAACCGTCTTCTTAGCAACTGCCTTCTTAGCTGCCTTTTTGACCGTTGCCTTTGGCAGATCATTAGCTTTAGCAGATGAATCTTTGCTTTTCTTTTTAGTAGCCACTTTAGTTACGTATTACATGACAACCACTCGGACCATCAAAACATGTTAGAGTCGGGTATATTACCGATAAGATCCAATTAAGCCACTAAATTCTGAAAAAAAATTAGTGATGTGAAATTTAATTGATATCGGGAAAATCAGAGGAGTTTACCAAAGCGTATGCATTGTGCAGATGTATACTTTCAAAATTCTCTGCCTCCACTTGAAACCACGATAAGGATTTTATGTTTTTGAGTTCACTAGCAATATTCCTGACCAAATCTTCGACGAAAACCGGGTTTAAATAGGCAGTTTCGGTAACTTTTTTTTCATCAACCCTTTTCAGAATGGAATAAAGCTCACTGCTTGCGGATTTTTCTACTATTTCTATCAATTCAGATATGTCGGGCTTAGTTGAGCTTTGAAATTTCAAGGTAACTTCGCCTCTTTGATTATGAGCAGAAAATTCGGAGATAGCTTTCGAACATGGGCATAAGGTCGTCACCCACACTTTAAGAGTATTGGTCTGAGAGAATTGTCCGTTCTTGATTTCTGCCAAGGCAGAAATTAAGTATTTCATTGGTCCATTTTTTCCTGATACGGGGGCCGATTTAGACAAGAATATAGGACATTCGATATGAAATCCGGCTCGAGAAGATGGCAATTTCTCCAACAAAAGATCCAAGAAGCTCTTGAGATCAAAAAGATCTAGAGGTTTGCTCATTTCACCCAATGTTTCGACAAAGCGACTCATGTGAGTCCCTTTAATGCTGGGTTCCAATGAAACATCCAAAGCACATTTTGCTATGGTATTTTGCTCGAAATTATGGCTTATTTTTAAAGCCAAAGGGAGTTCTAATTCTCGAATGCCCACTTTTCGAATGGGTATGTGTCTATGATCACTCAGGCTTTGAGTGTCCGGTAGCTGTGAAGTATGTGAAGTTGAATCCAATTGAGATTCCATTATTTAGATGAGTAATATTATTAAAATTCGTTTCATCATAACCAAAATTCAGATTTTTCCAAAAGTTAATCAAATTATAATTCTGGCAGTCATAATTTTGGTAACGCCCGTCAGAGGGGAAGAAAAGAGTGAGATAGATGAAACAAATGGCGATAATTTAAGACGGCTGCGCCTAATGACTTGGAATCTCGAAAACTACAGGGTCACACCTTCAGATTTCGGACAGCCAAAGTCACTCAGATCCAGAAATATCATAGCGGAGGCGATTGCAAATCATAAGCCCAACATACTGCTGCTTCAAGAGATCGGTGATGAAAACTCAATAAAAAACCTTCAAAATTTAATAAAAAAATACCATTGGGCCATGCCATACTCCGCCTCACTCATAAGCAGTGAAAAAACCAATGTCCTTAATACTGCCCTGTTGAGCACCTGCGTTATAGAGAAGATCCCCGACAACGGTTTGAATCACTACCTACATATGGGCCAATTGCTTCCAATACAAAGAGGCATTCTCTTTTGCACCGCAAAAACACAGCACTTCGGGGCCCTGGCGATAATATGCTTACACCTAAAATCTCATCGCGAAGTCGTGTTCGGAGACCAGGAAATAATGAGAGAAAAAGAAGCCATTTTGGTCAGGAAAAAACTAAATTCATTTATGAGGCAGGCCCCTAACGCACTCATAGTTGTTGGTGGAGATCTGAATGACCACCCAAACTCCAAAACACTGAAAGTACTAAAAGGAACATTGGCTTCAAGATTGTATGATGTAAGGCCAACTGAAAAGACGAGTTTTTCTCGCAATAGTAATAATGGCATTGCGTGGACTCATTATTACCAACAAGAGGACTCTTATTCCCGATTTGATTACTTTTTAATAAATAGACAATTAAAGAATCTGATTGATTACGGAAATACCTTTATTGTCGAGCGAGAGGCTTGGGATTTGGCCTCCGATCACAGACCATTGTTAATGACTATAAAGATTCAGCAAACGCCGGAATGATTATCAGACTGAGAACAAATCACTTTATTTTGAAGTAACTCCGAAGGGTGTCCGAAATATCAAGCGGCCTCCAATTATCAAATTTATTTTGTTTAGGGAGGAATTCGAGTGAGTCTGCCTCTGCCCTCTTAATTTGTTCCTCGGTCATATGTCTTCGAAGTTTCTCCCTCTGTCTTGCAGCATATTCATTTCCATCTGCAGCAGCTAGATTGAACCACATGAATGATCTAACAACATCTGAATGTGGGTTTTCATTAAGCATTCTAGGAGCAAGCAGAACTCCCATATTATTTTTAGCAGCAGGATGGCCTTGATTGGCAGCTAACTGACACCAATGTATGGCGAGCTTATCATCTTTATCCACGCCTATAGCTCCATCATAGCAGTTACTGAGCATGATTTGGCTTTGGACATCACCTAAGTTGGCTAAGTAAGTAAGCACTTCAACAGCGGGCTCCAACCGGGCGCTCCCTCCTTCGGCATTTTGCCACATAACAGCCACACGTTTCATAGAAGCTGGGACGCCAGCATTAGCAGGTATAAGAAAGTTTTTTAGAGATTCCGATCTACTTTTAGGCACTCCTTTACCGTCATAATACAGTTCACCCAACTTATGAAATGATTTCAAATGACCCGTTTGAGAGGATTTTTTTAACCAAAGAGCTGCTTCGGAGTATTTAGAATCCATGATGAGGATGACAGCGAGGTTATATTGACTTGCAGCAAGGCCTCTATTCGCCGCCCTCTCGAACCAAGCTTTTGCCTTCACTTGATCTTTTAAAACTCCACTGCCTTCAGCATAGAGTATTCCCAGTTTGTCCATAGCTCGGACATCACCATTATTTGCATCCCTGAGAATTTCAGAAAACTGTTGCGCACCTGAGTAAATCTGATTCGACAACAAAATAACAAAACAAATGAGCAATTTATGCATGGAGCTTAATTTAAAGTTCAGTCTTAACGGTGCATTAAAGTTGGCACCAGGTTCATCTGGCTTATTTATGACCATAATTTGTCTCATATATAAATCGTCATGTTCATAACTTACTTAAGTTCAATGATTAACATGAAAACGAGATAAGACGTGAATAATGACTCATATTGCCCATTTGCTACCGGATTTCATGATAATTACTAAAATTTCAATACCCGAGCAGCCAAAAGCTCACTCGCAAGGAGCTAGTTTGTTTGAATTTATCTAAAAAGTATTTCTCTGTCGGATCATATGAGCTGCACCGACGACGTCTGATCAAATTTCTTGCTTCAAGGAAAGGGGATTACTTCATTTATTTCACCAGTAAAAATAGTCTTTATATCATATCAGAATCCCCGAATGACTTAATAATGCTTAATAAAATAACTATCTGTAAAAGTCAGAATTCATCATTTTAATGAGCCCTATACCATTTCTTGGGAAGGGGATGTTTTTTAAGAATATTGAGTAACCGGTTAAAGGCCTGTGGTTTAGATGAAGCTATATTCACCCTTTCCATTGGGTCAGATTGGTAATCGTAGAGTTCATATTCAGGCTCAAGAGTTGGATTTTTCATGTTATACCATTGAACAAGCCTAAATCTTTGGGTCCTTATAGCCCTTCCCATCTTATTTCTGCGCGGAAAGCAATGGTAAACATGATCACCAATACTTTTCTTAGGATTTTTTAATACGGGCAATAGGCTTTTGCCATCCATTGGTTGGGGGCCATCAGGTTTGGGGAGTCCGGCAAGCTCCGCCAGGGTCGGGTAAATATCCACAGTCTCGGCCAATTGAGACGTTGCAGCCCCCTTCTGCGCTATACCCGGAGCAACGAACAATAAGGGTATCCTATTGCTTTGTTCATAATTTGTGTGCTTCGTCCAATATCCATGGTCCCCAAGGTGCCACCCGTGGTCCCCCCAGAGCACAATGATGGTGCTCTTACTGAGACCCAAATTATCGAGAGCTTTGGTGACCTTTCCAATTTGAGCGTCCGTGTATGTTGTCGTTGCATAATAGCCATGCAGTAAAGTCTTTTGAATTTTATCTGTTTTCAGATTTTCAACTGATAATGGAGAATAATTAACGATCTCCCCACCTCGCTTTCCTGCGTATGAAGGCGCCCCAGCAGGATGATTTTGAAATGGAGAAAGTTCAAATTTTGAGGGATTGTGCATGTCCCAGTATTTCTTGGGAGCAGTGAATGGCAAATGAGGCTTCACAAAACCAAGTGCCAGAAAAAATGGCTTATCTGGATTCTTTGCGGCGGTCTCAAGTCTTTTGATTCCTTCTTTTGCAATTCGGCCATCGGCATAGGCATCATCCTGGACATCTGCAAATTCCCAAGCAGCGCCCTTGGGCAAGGAGCGTATATTGCCTAATTTTTGATTTGAGAAGTATGCTTCTTCTCTCGTTAATTGCCCACCACCAGTGCTTTCAGGCTTAAGGTATTCAACGACTTTTTCGCGAACAGGAGGGCGGCTCCATGAGGCAGGATCCCCAGTATTTCCATGTCCGAAGTGCAGAATTTTGCCGACTGCCTCTGCTGTATAACCATGATTGCGAAAGTGTTGAGGTAATGAAATAGCTTCAGGATATGCTTTTCTGAATGGGGTTCCTAAACCGTAGATTCCTAATGACGTAGAGCGAGCCCCCAAAAGTAGGTTATTTCTTGATGGAGCACAGACAGCTTGGTTGCAATACGCCTTTTTAAATTTCACACCTCTGGAAGCGAGCTCATCGATATTTGGGGTAATGGCCAATTTGTCTCCATAACAACCAATGGCTGGTTTTAAATCATCCACCAAAATCATTAAAATATTTTTCTTTGCCCATGAAATTTCAGCATCAACAAAAAAAATAAATGAAAATAAAATTATTAAATATCGAAAATACATAGGGCCAGAATAAACCAGGTCATTCCCACATCAAAACCAAATATCCACGCCGCAAACTGATAAATATGAATTAGTTAGAAATTCTAGTCCCCGGAAGGGTGCCGATTGGAGCACAAAACTCAATTAAATCAACGGGAAAAAATAAAGTGAAAGGTAATTAATAAATCCAAGTATACCCATATGAAATTAAAAAGTTTTCGGTTTACCAAATGCGGTAATCATCCGATTTCGATACAAGGTCTATTAGAAATAAATTGAGAAATAGTATGTTTGAAAGAAAAAATAGTTTGTGGGGAAGCATAGTCTTCGCACTCATGTTTGCATTAGCGACTCCCTTTGTTACGGAGTCCTTGTATGCTGGGGTCACGATCAATACCGAGCCAGTGTCTATCGAGGCAAATGCTGGTGACCGAGTTGAATTCTCTGTTGGCGCAACCGGTACGTCATTGAGATATCAGTGGTATAAAAATGGTATTCGCCTGAACGGAAAGACAAGTCGGAGACTCATTTTATCAAGTGTAGACTTTGATGACTCTGCTACTTACCACGTAAGAATTCGAGATAATAGGAATGATACCGAATGGTCCGGCCCAGGTATCCTCAACGTATCCACAACATCTGGTGGTACGATAAACATTTGTAACGCAACTCTGGATTCAGGGTCGCGCAGAGTAGCCGTATCTCATCCGGAAACTGGAAAATTGCTGAATGGAAGAGAGTGGTTTGCCCAACCGTATGTTGGTAATGACATTGAAAATTTAGCTCCCACTGGAGCGGCTGTTCCATTTTACGAATCTGATATAGGAACAGGAATTTGGTTTAAAACCCCTAATCCAATTAGAAAAATAAATGGGGTCGCCCCAGGCCGAGAAGTTTTAGTACAATTCAGAGTGTGGGAGTGGGGAAAGGGAAAAACTTTTGAAGAAGCGCTCGAAAATGACTCCGATTTTTTCGCATCAAATATATTTGAATACACAACAGGTGGTGCCGGAAGCCCGCCATCAATTGCTCCTTCAGTTAATGGTCTTCAAGAATTCTTCTTTAATTCAGGGCTTCCCATTACTGAAGCAACTATTCTTTCACAATCGACACATAAATTTTACTCCGAAGGTGAAACTGTCCTTATAGAAGTTGAAGCTGATGGACCTGGGTTGACATATAATTGGTATGTCAATGGAATGCCATCAGATGTCTCCGACACAGGGTCGATTCTTTTTGAAAATGCCACAGCTGCTAATTCTGGAACCTACCAACTTGAAGTGGTTGATGAAAACGGTAAATCTGCTATCTCCGAGCCCATAATCACTGTCGTCCTCCCATTCACTGGGGGAACATTCAATTTTTGCAATATTGGTTTAGACTCTGGCCAACGAAATGTTCCAGTAATCCACCCTGAGTCTGGAGGAGTTTCGGGTATCGAGTGGCTAGCACAACCATATGTCGGCGAAGATGCCTACAACATGCTCCCTGTTGGTCCTCCTTCACCTTTCTTCACAGGTGAAGCGGCCGGACTGATCGTGAAAAGCCCGACTCCAACCAGGAAAGCGACCCATGTAGAACCCGGAACGGTTGCCACGATGCAAATCAGGGTTTGGCAATCTGGAAAAGGTGGCAGTTTTGAATCTGCAGTTGAGAATGGATCAGACTTTTTCGCTTCAAATATTTTCGAGGTGGCTCTGGGGGGAGTTGGAACACCTCCAAGTATTCCAACAAATATTAATGCTCTCGAGGAATTCTTCTTTAATGATGGATTGCCAATTGAGGAAGCAACAATACTTGGTCAATCAGATCACATCTCAATTTTGGAAGGATCCCCACTTGAACTGAATGTTGAAGCTGTTGGTTTGGGACTGTCTTACCAGTGGTTCTTCAATGGATCTTTAATTGAAAATTCCAACTCTGAAAGTTATTCCATTGCGAATTCCAATGAGAGTCATAGCGGCACCTATCACGTCATTGTCACTGATGAAAACGAAAACACAGCAGTGAGTTCACCAATCGTGGCCATGGTATCACCGATCTCCGGAGGTTCATTCATATTTTGTAATGTTGGATTAGACGGAGGCACTCGGAACGTTCCAGTCGTTCACCCTGAAACTGGCGGAGTAGAAGGAATGGAATGGCTAGCTCAACCTTGGGTTGGCAATAATGCTTATGATTTAAAGCCTGTGGGACCAGCGACACCTTTCTTCAATGGTGAAGCTGCTGGACTTATTTTGAAAAGCCCTAACCCTACGCGGAAGGCATCGCATATTGCTCCAGGCACTTTGGCCACCATCCAAATAAGAGTGTGGCAAGCAAGGAAAGGTAGTGATTTTGAATCAGCTCTAGAAAACGAATCAGATTTTTTTGCTTCAAACATTTTCACTAAAACACTAGGAGGCATTGGCAACCCTCCATCGGTTCCTACATTTATTGATGAGCTTGAAGAATTTAACTTTAACGGGGGACTCCCTTCCCCAGAGGTTTCAATCGTTTCTCAATCCTCCCACCAATCCCTATCGGAAGGTCAGGCGCTCAACATTGAAGTGGAAGCAGTAGGGCCTGGGTTAGTATACAAATGGTATTTTAATGGATTGCCCGTCAATGATGCTACAACTGGGCTCATCTCAATCCCATCTGTCGTTGAAGCAAACCAAGGAACATACCAGGTGTTTGTAACAGACGAAAATGGCAAAGTTGCAGTCAGCGAGCCGATCATAGTCATCGTCAATCCATCCTCAGGGGGAACCTTTAATTTCTGTAATATAGGTCTAGATGGTGGACAACGAAATGTTCCAGTGACTCACGAACAAATGGTTATTTCAGGAACGGAGTGGTTTGCTCAACCTTTTGTTGGGAATACTACCAACGACCTAGAACCAGTTGGCCCTCCTGTACCTTTTTACACCGGAGATGCTGCAGGGTTAATTTTAAAAAACCCAACTCCAACTCGTCGCGCAAAAAACGTAGAACCTGGTAGCGTGGCCACAATCCAAATTCGTGTTTGGCGATCGGGCAAAGGAGCAGATTTCGAATCAGCTTTAAACAATGAATCGGATTATTTCGCGTCAAATATCTTTACTGCCACGTTGGGCGGTGCTGGAAACCCACCAACATTCCCAGTGGAAATCAATGGATTGAATAAATTCTTTTTCAATGAAGGGTTACCACCAGAGGTTGCAGAGATTGTAAACCAGCCAACACACACATCATTAACCGTTGGCAATCCGCTATCTCTAGTCGTAGATGCTAAAGGAGACGGTCTCAAATATGAATGGTTCCTAAATGGTGTTGCTCTTGCCAACAGTAACTCCTCATCTTTCGATGTAGCTTCTGCGAATGAATCCGACCAAGGCACCTACCATGTTGTCGTTACTGATGAAAATGATAATTCAGCGTCAAGTGAACCCATTGTGGTTCTTATTAGTCCTACGCAAGGAGGATCATTTGTCTTCTGCAATGTTGGTTTTGACGGAGGAACAAGAAATGTTCCTGTCGAACACCCAGATTCAGGAGGAGTGACAGGGGCAAATTGGTTAGCCCAACCTTTTGTCGGAACAAATAAATACGATCTCAAACCTGTCGGGCCTGCAACACCGTTTTTCGATGGCGAAGCAGCTGGCCTTATCATTAAAAGCCCAAACCCAACCAGAAAGGCTTCTCACCTCGACCCGGGCGTCGAAGCTGTCTTCCAGATTCGTGTTTGGCAATCGGGGAAAGGAATTGATTTTGAATCTGCACTCGCTAATGGATCAGAATTCTTTGCTTCGAATATTTTCACAGAAGTTCTTGGCGGAGCGGGATCGCCTCCATCTATTCCCGTGGATATAGATGGTTTAGAGGAATTCTATTTTAACGAAGGCCTTCCACCAGCTGAAGCTGTCATTCTTGAACAACCGAAGCATATTCTCATAAACGAAGGGGAAAAAACCACCCTAACTGTCGTTGCTGATGGCCCAGGCTTAAGTTACCAGTGGTACTTTAACGGGCATCCCATCGATGATGCAAATGGTCCTGAAATAGGATCAGAAATGGCTACATTAGATATGCAAGGCACATATGATGTTGTCGTGAGTGATGAAAATGGTAATGAAGTTCTAAGTGAACCAGCCATCGTCAATATTCTACCACTTGCAAGAGGGGCGACGCTAAATATCTGCAATATTGAAATTGGACCAGAAAGAAGACAAGTTCCAGTTGAGCATCCCGAAAACGGGCCACTAACTGGACGGGCTTGGCTGGCGCAACCATTCATAGGAACATCACCGTTTGACCTCAAACCTGTCGGCCCCGCTGTTCCTTTTTATGGTGAAGGATCAATTGGCATCTACAGAAAAGAAATTACCCCAATTAGGACATTCTCTCATATTACACCAGGGGATATTGCGACTGTTCAAATCAGGGTCTGGGAATCTGCTTTTGCGCCAGAATTCTTTGAAGCGATTGATAAAGGGTCTAACTATTTTGCATCGAACATTTTCGAGCAAAAAACAGGAGGGGCAGGATCACCTCCATCGTTTCCACCGACACTCGAGGGACTTCAAAAGTTCTCATTAAACGAGGGTCTACCAGATATTAATGTTTTTTGGCCGACGCCAGCAAACATTACATATGGAACCCCTCTCGGCGATGATCAATTAAATGCTCAAACAACAACCCCAGGATCATTCGTATACAAACCTGCGGCAGGAACTATACTGAATGCTGGAGTACATAAATTGAAGGCTAAATTTACGCCTGACAGTGATGAATTCGAATCAATCGATATCAGCGTGAACATAACAGTTGAAAAAGCTGTTCCTCAGTTAGTTGGGAACCCAACAAGCAACTGGCCAACTGATACGCCATTGGATGCCTATCTCTTCTCAGGGATACAAGCCGACACGCCAGGTTCGTTTCAAGCACGACTCAATGGATCAACACAAATCCATTACGGAATCACAATGATTAGATCAGGGGCAAACAGCGTAGCTGCCACCTTTGTTCCTGATGATAGTGACAACTTCGCACAGGTTAACTTTAACTTTCAAATCACGGGACTCAAACCTAAGAAAGAAGAAGTTAGACCTAAGAACACTGAAGTAACAGAGGATTCCATCAAAATCGAATTACCAGTCGAACCAAATACTTATTATCAAATTGAAATGACAGAAGACTTCATCAATTGGGAAGTGGTATTTGTTTCAAATGATGATGAATCTGCAGAGTTCAAAGCAGCCTTGGATGAAACCAAAGCTCAGGGATTCTTCAGAATCCGTTCTTATCAAAAATAATTTTGCTGAATAAGCAAAGCATGTCTTGAGGGGGCTTTAAAAGCCCCCTTTTTTTGTCTGATAGTTTGGGATCACTTTGTGCGTCCCCACTGGAAAAGAAATTGTTGAGCATACCCTCTATTCACACCAAAATGCTGTTCAGCGAAAACTTGCATATTTTTCATCGAATGCGGCGCACTGATACCATATTGCTCAATAAGGACCCTCTTGATCCATGTATCGATCGGGAAAACATCATATTTACCAAATCCAAACAATAGGACACAGTCGGCTACTTTTGGCCCCACTCCGGGTAACTGCATAAGCTGATCCCTTGCGTCACTTGCAGTCATAGAATAGAGACTTGATAAATTTAATGACCCTGAGGCAATCGCTCGTGACGCCGCCAATAAATATGGCGCTCGGTATCCAAGCTTGAGATTTCTGAGTTGGCTTTCACTTTTTTCAGACAAAATTTCGGGGCTGGGAAACCCATATCTTCCCCCCACCCCTTCGAGCTGAGTTCCAAAATTAAAACATATCGCTTTTATCATTTGTCTGATGTGGGAAATTTGCTTGTTACTAGATAAAATGAAGGAGGCGAGAGTTTCCCAAGGGTCTTGATTCAAGAGGCGAAGTCCCTGACATGAATCCAACGACTCTTGCATGAAGGCATCATTCGGGAATGAGGCGAGAATGGAGTTATAATCCAATTTTGTATGAAAATAATCACGAGCCCAACCCCAATTCCCCGGATGGCATGCAGATTCAATGCATAGCGATACATCCCTTTGATAAACTCTAGTCCATCGCGAACCAATAGCTCCTTCCCAAGCAATACCGTCTTCATACAACACTTCCTCCCAACGGAATGCCTGACCAGAATTTAATGTGAGGCCAAGATTGTATGACGCTATAGGTATCTCACATTTATGAAAAAATGGTTTAGTCATAAAGTGCTTCGATATTTATAAATCTTGAGGTCGTTTTGAAACAGAATAGAATTGGCAATGTGAAAATATTGGTTACAGGTGGCGCTGGTTATATCGGTTCAGCATGTGTTGAACTTCTTATAATGAATGGATATGAGGTTGCTGTTTTCGATAATCTGACAGAGGGGCATGAGGAAGCAATACACCCCGAAGCAAGCTTCGTCAAAGGAGATTTAGCCGAAAAAGATAAAATCGACGCATGCCTTGATGACCACCAACCAGATGCAATCATACACTTTGCAGCTTTTGCCCTTGTCGGTGAATCCATGAAAAACCCAGGAAAGTATTTCACCAACAACGTTGGAAATGCTCACAACTTGTTAGAATGTGCGACAAAGCGCGGCATTAAAAAATTCGTCTTTAGTTCAACTTGCGCAACATATGGAGTCCCTGAAAGCATGCCCATGCATGAGGGGCTCAACCAAAAACCAATTAACCCTTACGGAGAATCGAAATTAATGTTCGAAAAAATACTCCATTGGTATCAAATAACCTACAATATCGAACCGGTTATTTTTAGATATTTTAATGCAGCTGGAGCCACAAAACGTTTCGGAGAACATCATAAAATCGAAACACACCTGATTCCCAATGTTCTTAAAGTTGCCCTGGGGCAATCCGAAGGATGTCAGGTTTTTGGCGAGGATTATCCGACTCCAGATGGCACCTGTATCAGAGATTATATACATATCACTGATTTGGCGGATGCTCATATACGAGCCCTAAAACCTGGGATTTCAGGAGCATTCAATTTGGGTAATGGGGATGGGTATTCTGTAAGGCAGGTCATTGACACTTGCAGGAAAGTCACCGGAAAGGAAATCCCGTTTAAATCACTTGATAGGCGACCAGGCGATCCTCCTATACTTGTTGCCAATGCGACGAAAGCGAAAGAGGTTCTTGGTTGGAGCCCTCAATTCGCAAGCCTTGAAGATATAATTCAATCAGCATGGAATTGGCATTCCAAAAATCCAAATGGATATTTGAAATAATTCGAAGTTTAAAAGCTACAGATTATTGAGACTCGATCTAGTCCGGGCAGGACCTTTTTATGAGCCACAATTTTCCCAGAAAGAAATTGGAATTTTCTGGATAATGATTGCGAAAGCTCATGTATGTATTGCTCAAGAAGCTTCCAAGACCTCGTTTTTGAATAATCTAAAATATGCTGCTCAACCTCTGCGTAATTTATAGTGGAGGATATATCGTCTGTCTTGATAGCTGTGCCCGCATTAAACTGAAATTCAAGGTCTATTTTAAGAAGCTGGGGAATTTCTCTCTCCCAATCAGGAACGCCAATGCTGACACTCACTTCGATACCGGTTAATTTAATGGTTTGTATGAGATGATTTTGCCTACTACATGCTGTGTTTTTTTTGACTTCTTCCAAGAGTTTACGAGTAGGAAAGTTTAGTTTGAGAAGAAGAGCCTCTTCCAAGGAAACCCATTTGTGATCCTGAGCCTCATCATTTAAAACGACGTCTTCTTTTCCTGATACCTCAGCTGTGTAATTTAAGAGAAGAAAGTGGGCTGGTTTATAAAATTCAGTGCTTTGAATACAGTCCTGAACAAAGACAAAATGAATATTCGTAATTTCTAATTGTGTTTCTTCTTTTATTTCCCTTATCAGCGCCTCTTCTGATGGTTCGTTTAACTCGATCTTGCCTCCAGGTATTCCCCATAAATCCGACCATTTGTGCGTCTGAACCATAAGAACGTTTCCTAGTGAGTTAAAAATTAAGGCACCCACGGTAGCAATCGGCCTCGCTAAAGGAGATTGATTTGGCAATGACTTTTCGTCCGAGCTCCCAAAGGATTCTTGAGGTGAAATTTTATTCTCCTGGTGCATTTTTAAAGTAAACTTATTGTCTTTCAATACTCCACTCAATTCATTGAGGTTTTCAACGATTATATCCGGGTCACATTTCCGAAGTTGTTCCAACCCATTGTAACCAGTCAAGACAGCGCAGGACAACACACCGCCTGATTTTGCAGCTTGAATGTCATGCTCCATATCTCCAATAAAAAGAGTCTCACTTCCATCTAGTTCATTATGGGTCAGCAGATGATGAATTCTTTTGACCTTATTATCTATTTCGATAAAGGGAGCATCAATTAAGTGCATAAAACCACATCGTTCTGACTGGAGTTCAAATTGCTTGGAATGAATAGCGCTAAAAATATAAGTTCTGCAGCTTTCACTCTTAACAAATTCAAGAAAGCGTTTTGATTGTGGCAAAGGCTCAACCAAATGTTCAACAGTCGGAAAATAATCATGCCACCATGATTCCAGCTCACTTAAATTTTTTTCCGGCACGTATGCCTTGTAAAATTCAGAAAATGGTAAAATAAATTTTTCCCTAAACTGGTCTAAGGACATCTCCTTTTTTCCCGCCCGGCTAAGAATATGATTTGTTGTACGCCAAACAGCAGGCAAGTCATCGACAAGTGTTCCAGACCAGTCAAAAATAATATTCCTAATCTTCTTCATCTCTTTTGCAATCAACCAGATCACAGAACTATGAATAGAAAAAAGCCGGTGTCAAACCGGCTTCACACATTATTTAGGCTTATTGATGTAAGAATTAGCCTAATAATTCTTTTGCGGCTGCCACAATGCTAGGCGCCGACATGCCGTGTCTATCATACAACTGAGCTGCTTTGTAGGCAGATTGACCGAAGCCACCATTCATACCAAGTGATTTTATTGAATGAGAGATCCCAGCCTGAGAGAGCGCATGAGAAAGCTGTGCTCCCATACCGCATACTACTTGGTGGTCCTCAACGGTTACCAACTTACCTCCGGATGCCTTCACGGCATCACCAATAACCTCAATGTCTGGGCTATTTATGAAAGGACTATTTATCACTGTGGCACTAACTCCTTCTTCAGCTAATTTTTCTGCAGCAATAACTGCTTGGCTAAATAAAGTTCCAACTCCAACAAGAACGACGTCAGACCCTTTTCTGACAACTTGCGCTTTACCCCAAGCATAATCAGCTCCATCAATCCAATGCTGAGGATAATTTTCCCGACCGACGAAGAATATATATGATTCCCCATCTTTACCATTAGATCTGTCATCATTAAAACGCTTTATAGCTTGATACATAAGAGACTCAGCCTCTCCAGAGCATGAGGGCATTATCAAGTTAGTATGCGGAATGGCACTGAGTGCCGCCAAATAAGTCGTCGCTTGGTGTGAAGCACCATCAGCTGCATCCTGAAATCCGATATGAGAAAATACAGCTATTACCGGAGCTTGAGACAAGGCTGCCATGGTTAGTGGGAGGTTTCCTTTTGTCACCCCAAACTGAGCGAAAGTATCAACGATCGGAATAAATCCCACTTTGGAATAACCGGCACCTACGCTGACCATATTTGATTCAGCAATCCCCATATCAATGTGCCGTCCTGGGATTGATTTTTGAAATCCGGCCATGCCGGTAGATCCTGCCAGGTCGCTTGAAATACTAAACACAGGCAACCCTTCCTGAGCAGCCTTAATGGCAGCTCGCGCCAATCCTGCTTGGACTTTTTCTTTTTTCGGTCCGGAAGCGGCTGGAGCATTGGCCTTTTCAGCCTGTGCTTTTTCAGCCAAAGCCTTTAACTCGTTCGCCCAAGCTTGAAATTCTTCCGGCACATTACCGCCAAAAATTTCGTTCATCCAATCCGGCATTTTCTGGCCGTCAGCGAGGGGAAATCCATGACCGCCAGCACTGTGGTCAATCGTAGATTGAATACCATAGCCTTTGATGGTTTTAACCCACAAACAAACTGGTTTTGATGGATTAGCTTTTGCCTGGGCAATAGCATCTTCGATCGCAGTAAAGACACCCTGAATGTCATGACCATCTTCGACCTTAATGACATTCCATCCCAAATCGTCCATTGCCTCAAATGACGGCTGCATACTGAACGAGTCTTTTGTTATTCTTCCAGACAATTTTGTATCATTGTCAGAAAGAATGAGAACGAAAGGATTGAGTAGATTTTTGGCTGCCAAGCCAGGTATGGAAGCAAAGGCCTCTTTAGCTTCGCCTTCCATCGATGCGCCATCGGAAGCAACAACTAAAGTTGTTCGGTCATTGCCTGCATTCCTGTCAGCCATGGCAAGACCTTCAGCTTGGGGAATGGAGGAACTTAAAGGACCATTTGATAAGAGAACGCCCTCGGGATTTAAATGTGATTCGCCATGTCCTGTAAGCTTGCTCTCTATACTTCTAAATTTTCTAAGATCGGTGAATTCAAGACCATCAAAACCCAGATTGGCACGAAGAGCGTAGACTCCATTCTCTGCGTGACCAGCGTCGTTAATATAATTATACGCATCATGCCATGATCGATCCTTTGCGGAAAACATGATTCCATGTATGGCTGAGTTAATTTCAGCAAAGGCTGCAGGACCGCCCCAGTGGCAGGCGGCACCACCAACGACCGCATGAACATCCATTAATGCGACTAAGGCTCGAGTGACATTTGGATCCCCAACCTCTATGGATTCACCAGAGGACGTTTTGACTGTCACAGCATACTTAGGTGCCTCTTTTGGCGCTGGTGAAAGCTTTGAGGTCATTGATATTGGTTTTAGAGGCGGTGCCTCCACGACATTAGCAGGGGTTGTATCAGCTCCCATAATTCAGTTCTTCTCTTCGTTTATTTTGTTATTAAATCTTTCTTTACCCTAATCCAGCTAGCGAATGTGAGCTCACAGCAAAGAAATGTGAAGCCTCTTTCGCGAAATTTTGCAATATTTTTTCAGATTTCACAGATTTAAGGACAAATTGGCACAAATCAGTGATCTCGAGATAATAGAAATTGGGCTAATCCTTCGAGATATTCGGATTTCCCTTTAAAAATAGCCAAGCTTTCAAAAGCCTCGCGAGTCAAGCGCTCTGCATATCTCCTAGATTTTTCCAACCCCATCAATGCTGGATATGTCGATTTCCCAGAGTTTTCATCTTTGCCGGCTGTTTTACCGAGCTTCTCGGTGGTTTGGGTGACATCAAGAATGTCGTCGATGACTTGAAATGCCAGCCCTACTTTGTAACCAAAAGTAGTCAATGCATCCAATTGAGAGGGGGTCGCATTGGCGGCCATACCACCCAGCCTGGCACTGCACCTCAACAGGGCACTTGTCTTTCGCTCGTGGATAAATTTGAGATCAGAAACCTTGAGATTCTTCGAATTTTCTCCCTCCAAGTCAGCAACCTGGCCCGCTATAAGTTGCTTTGATCCTGAAGCTTGGGCAAGCTCATTGACAAAATCCTTGTGCTTGTAGCGTCTAGTGGCATCGGCTTCCAGAAGCATTTCAAAAGCTATGGTCAAAAGAGCATCGCCAGTTAACACGGCAATACCCTCGCCATATTTCTTATGGTTTGTCGGTCTTCCTCTGCGAAAATCGTCATCATCCATGCAAGGAAGGTCGTCATGTATCAAAGAATAGGTGTGAATACATTCCACGGCGCAGGCGAATGGAAGTGATTTTTCTTTCTGGCCACCACAGGCAAGGCATGAGGCGACGACGACTGCAGGCCTTATTCTTTTCCCCCCGGCAAATATTGAATACCGCATTGACTCATGGATCGTGGAAGGCTTTGTGCGCGCTCTCGGAATCATTTGATTCAGTGCGCGATCCACAAGGTTTGCCGTATCTGCTAAAAATTCTCGAGTCTCCATTAAAATATCAAACTAATCGGACCAATGCCAATTTTGGTCCTATTCCCCGTAAAAATGCAAATTCAATATGGTGAATTATGAATGTCAAAGAAATTCTCAAAAAATGATTGCAAATTATCTAACTATTCTTCATCAATGTAGCCCGCCCGAATTTGGCTGGATCATTTAACATTTTTGTCACGTGTCGAAAGCTCAATTGTATAAACAAGCCCTAGAAAAAGTAGGCAACCCGAATGTTCTTGTTAACATTATCTCCAGAAGGGTCAAACAACTTAATTCAGGCGGAGGAATTGGAAGGCCTCTACTTGAAGAATCAGCCACTATGAGTGCCTCTGAAATAGCTTTGACCGAGTTAATAGAGGACAAATTCGAGTGGGAATTACTTATGGATATTGAAGAGAAATAGCCCCTTAGCCAGCCTCCTATCAAAACCAGTTCCAATTCAAAGACAATTTTCTAATACCAAAAGCCGTGGCTTTTGGTATTTTTTATTAGCAAACCTCGCTTTAAAATGGGTAAAGATTCCAAACCATCAGATATAATAGTCAACAAAAAGGCAAGACACGACTTTACGGTGATGGACACTCATGAGGCTGGAATCGTATTGAAAGGTACTGAAGTTAAAGCGGTGCGAAATGGTCTTGCCCAAATAAGAGAGGCTTTCATCAGGGTCGATCATGGCCAAGTTTGGCTCCATAACGCAAATATCGAGGAATATTCTCACGGAAATCAATTTAATCATAAACCCACCGCCGCGAGAAAATTACTACTCCATAAAAAGGAAATTGAAGAATTGTTCCATAAATCAAATATTCCTGGAAATACATTAGTTCCACTCCGCCTTTATTGGAAAAAAAATAAAATTAAAGTCGAAGTCGGGGTATGCAAAGGCAAAGCACAACATGACAGAAGGCAGGACATAAAAGAAAGAGACGCAGATAGAGAAATGAAAAGAGCCCTTGCTGCCTCAAGAAGATGAGAAAGCATCAATTTGAACTATTTCCTTGGAAAAAGGATTAATTTGCAAGATTATAGGTCTATCTCAAATCTTTTCCAACATGCTTGATTTATTTGGTGAACCGTCTGGAAGAAGTTCGTTTTGTGACAATCTAAGCCGCAGAGAATTTCTGAAAATTGGGGGAATGGCAGCAGGAGGCCTGGGTCTGGGTCAACTGCTGGATATAGAAGCCCAGGCGGGCACAAGCTCCTCATCAAAATCAATAATCAACATTTTCCTTCCAGGTGGCCCTTCTCACATCGACATGTTCGATCTCAAACCGGATGCGCCTCGTGAAGTAAGAGGAGAATTCAAGCCAATCTCCACAAACGTGCCGGGGATTCAAATTTGTGAACTATTCCCAAAGTTGGCTACCATGGCCGATAAATACTCTATAATTCGGTCCATTCACGACTCGGAAGGCAGACATGATTGCTACCAGTGTATGACAGGAAGGCGAGTGAGTGACGCCAATACGGCTCCTCCAGGAGGATGGCCTTCGTTCGGATCGTGGGTCTCCAAATTGAAAGGATCCCATAAAGGCATGCCTGCTAATGTTTCTTTGATGTATCCGACGAGATTTAGGGATTGGGGAAGACCGGGAACTGGTGGCTTTATTGGGTTAGAGCATGGCCCGATAAGCCTCGTAGACAAAGATCCTAATGCTAAAGCTCGAAATATGTCTGTCGATGGATTGAGTATTAATCGCTTATCAGATCGTGAAAATTTAAGAAACGCGCTCGATACTTTTAAAAGATCAGCCGACCAAACGGGGCAAATGCAAGGTATTGATAGCTTCCATCAACAAGCCTTGGAAATCTTAAGCGGTGGGGGCCTTTCAGCAGCGCTAGACCTTTCCTCTGAAAATTCTAAAACTCTCGATCGCTACGGGGTCAATGATCCAGCCTACCAGAGAGATGGGGCTCCAAAAATGATACGCAATTTCCTTATTGCCCGCCGTTTGGTGGAAGCCGGGGTTCGTGTTGTTTCACTGAACTACAGCCGGTGGGATTGGCACGGGGGCGACGGAATGAATTTCCCAAGATCTAGAGAAGAATTCCCCTTATTCGACCAAGGCCTTTCAGCACTAATCACTGACCTTCATGAACGAGGACTTGATAAAGATGTGTCTGTAGTCGTTTGGGGCGAATTTGGAAGAACGCCAAGAATCAATGCCAAAAATAGCAGAGACCATTGGCCACGGGCTTCATTCGCCTTGATGTTTGGTGGAGGAATGCGAACAGGGCAAGTAATTGGAGCTACAGATAGGACCGGATCAGACGTCATTGAGAGACCCATTAAATTCCAAGAGGTGTTTGCCACGCTATACCACAATATCGGAGTGGATCTTAAGTCCGCAACAATCAAGGACACTCAAGGACGCCCGCACTTTTTAGTCGACCCAGGGGTTTTACCAATTAAAGAATTGGTTGGATAACTTTTCCATCACCCATGCCGATAATCATATGAATAAAAAAATCACAAACACAACACGAAGAAAATTTTTAAAGACATCGGCAGCTTCATTCGGCTTGGCCACGGGCATACCGAGTTTCTTTATCAAAAATAGTCAAGGGGCGGAGAATAGTCCGAATTCCAAAATAAACATTGGCGTCATCGGTTATGGTAAAAGAACTCGCAGTCTTCTTAATAGCGCACTGCGCAATCCGGACACCCATATAGTCGCACTTGCCGAAGTAGAAAAAAGCAGACTTGAGCACGGTTTAAATGCTGCAAACAAAAATGGCAAAGGGGGATCCAACCAGACGAAAGGTTATGTTGATTTCCGTGAAATGTTTTCTAATCACGATCTCGATGCTGTCATCATCGGAACGCCAGACCACTCACACGTCGTCCAATGCCTCCTTGCGGCAAGACAGGGAATGGATATCTATTGTGAAAAACCTCTTACACTAACAATCCATGAAGGCAGGGTACTTGCCGACGTCGTGAAGGAGAAAAAAATTGTTTTCCAGACAGGCAGCCAACAAAGAAGCGAATACGGCCACAGATTTAAAAAAGCCGCTGAATTAATTAGAAACGGTTACCTTGGGGAAATCAGAGAAGTTTTTGTTAATGTCGGGGCTCCGCCTATTCCTTGCGATCTTCCCGGAGAACCAATCCCACAAGGAACGGATTGGGATCTATGGTTGGGGCCTGCGGCATATCGTGACTATAACTCTATCCTATGTCCAAAAGGCATTCACAACCACTTCCCTGCATTCAGGAAATATTCTGAATTTGCCGGGGGGCCTTTAGCCGATATTGGAGCTCACCATTTCGATATCGTTCAATGGGCATTGGGCATGGATAACACTGGCCCAATTTCCATTACACCTCCTGAGAATGGATCAAAAAGAGACCTTGTTTTCGAGTATGCAAATGGAATCAAACTGACTCATGGGGGAAAAGGCTCGATAACTTTCATTGGATCAGAGGGAACACTTAACGTTGGAAGAGGTTCGATCAGCGCTGATCCATCTCATATTCTTGACATAGAATTAAAGACAACAGACACCCCTGTCTACCACTCGACCAATCACATGCGCAACTGGTTAGATTGTATTCATTCAAGAAAAGATCCAATTTGTACCGCTGAAATAGGCCATAGATCAGCTTCCATTTGTCACCTTGCCAACCTTGGTTACCTCCTAAACAGACCTCTTAAATGGGATCCGAAAAAGGAGGAATTTATTGGAGATGAGGCCGCGAACAAACACCTTCACCGCAAAGCGCGAGCTCCCTGGAACCTAGCCGAGCTTAATAAAGCATAGTGAGAACCTATCTGCTCTTTATATCTACAGAAGAATAACTCTCCAAAGAATTGGATCTGTCTTTCAATGGCAACATAACTTCTCGGCCATCTTGGATGTGCGAGTAAAAAACGGCATGCACTAGCTCAACTGTCTGTGCACCCTCATTAACCGAACACACAGGGGCTTTGTTAAGTTCAATCGCTGTTAACAAATCATCAACGGGTATATCGTGATTTTGCACCCCATTAATAATGCCTTGGTTTTGTTCAGCCATACCAATTCCATTTGTCGCAATTGGTTTCCATGAACGATTATCAGGAGAAACGCTAAGAGGATTACCCTCTTGAAAATAGGCTACGGGATCCCTATCGCAAAATATTCTTATGACCCCTTTACTACCTATGATGTTTAATCCAAACCCGTGGTTTTGAGTTTCATCATTTGCAATAGAATCAAAATAAGAGGCTATTCCTGAAGAATGCCAGTACCGGGCATGTATCTCATCACCTATGATTAAGCCGAGGTTTTCATTACCTTTCACTACATCATTCCTATTCGCCAGCCGACCTTTGACAAAGCAACGAGCAGAGCATGATTCGACTGGGCCGCCAAAATAAGCCATTAAATCAAGGACATGTGTTCCAAGCACCCACAAATCTTCTCCACCACCGCGGTGATCCCCCTTCCCTCGACCGCGGATTTCTAGAATTTTTCCAAAGCGCCCTTCATCAAGGAAGTCCTTTATTAAATGAATAACTGGATGGTATCGATTCCTGTGGGCAACCGCCATCTTAACTCCTGAAGTCTTGCAGAGCGACTTAAGAGTGTCAGCTTCAACCGGGGTTCTGACGAAGGGTTTCTCAATGTATATCCCCTTCACACCACTTTTTATGGCTTCACTGCACATTTCAAAATGTTGATCTGGTTGGCGAGGACATACGGCAACGACATCAGGCCGCATTTCAGATAGCATTTTTCGATAATCATTGAATCCTCTGTCTTTTGGCAATTTCAACCTAGATATTGCATTACCCAAGCCATTACGATCTGGATCGGCAACACCGATAATATTTGCTTTTGGAGATCGGAGCCATACTGTATCGAGGCCATGGCCGTAGTTGCCCCTCCCCGTATGACCGATGATACAAACAGACCGCTTGGCCTGTGGTAAATTAGCAAGAGATCGATTGGCGGCTAATGCAAAACAACTCGATCCGCCCAATTTAAAAAAAGTTCTCCTCTTCATATCGAATTCAGACAAGTATAAGAATAGGATAAATTCTACACCCATATTATTCAATTACTCGTTTTACAATGAGGCCAAGTCTAAACCTGACCACCAGGCAAAATCTCTTCCATATCTCTTCGTTTGCCCTATCATCGTATTGATGATATTCCACGCTCAAATTCTCAAAGTTTTAAAAATGAAGAAATTATTAGCTATCTTTCTCATGCTGTTTCTGCAGCCACAGAATGGACTATCCAAAAATTTTGTTGTCGTTATCGCAGATGATTTAGCCTGGAATGATTTGGGCTGCTACGGACACCCGTTTATAAAAACCCCAAATATAGACCGCATCGCATCTCAAGGATTAACTTTTACCAACGCCTACCTCACCACGAGCTCTTGCAGCCCAAGTAGATGTAGTATTTTGACTAGCCAATACCCCCATAACACCGGGGCTGGTGAATTACACCTTCCATTGCCCAACAATAAGATAACTTTGGCAAAAGTATTAAAGGAAAATGGATACTACACCGCTTCGGCTGGCAAATGGCATCTTGGAAATCATATTAAAACCCACTTTGACAAAATATACAAAAAAGGTGGTGTTAGTGGAGCCGATGAATGGGTCACGTCGATAAATGAAGCCCCATCCGACAAACCATTTTTCCTTTGGCTAGCGGCCTCCGACCCTCACAGAGGATACCGGCCCAACTCAATTTCAGAACCTCATTCGAAAGATGACGTCATTTTGCCTCCCTTTATACCAGACACACAAGAAATCCGTGATGACTTTGCTTTATATTACGACGAGGTTTCAAGGTTTGATGAATACATAGGGCGTATTCTAAAAGCTCTTGAGAAAAAAAAGGTTATGGACCAAACAGCAATTTTTATCATGTCGGATAATGGAAGGCCATTTCCTCGCTGTAAAACCACACTTTACGACAGTGGGATAAAAACACCTGTTATCGCCTTGATTCCAAAAGTAACAAAACCGGGTTCAAAAACCGAAAACCTTATTAGTTCGATTGACCTTGCTTCTACTATTTTAGATCTAGCCAATATTCAGCAACCCAAATCTTTTCAAGGTGTATCATTTGTGCCTCTATTGAAAGACCCGTCCAAAAGCGTCAGGCAATTTGTATTTGCGGAACATAATTGGCATGATTATATGGCTAGAGAAAGCAGTGTTAGATCAAAGCAATTTTTGTATATTTCAAATGATTTACCCCACCTACCCCTTACACCACCTGCTGATGCCGTCAATTCTCCCACATGGTCTTCAATGAGAAAGTTATTATCCCTTGGAAGGCTAAACAATAAGCAATTTGATTGTTTCATATCGCCAAGACCGCATGAACAACTTTTTGATACAGAGAAAGACCCCTTTCAATTGAACAACCTTGCAGAAGACCCCGATTATAAAATTAATTTAAAAGCCATGAGAGAAACCCACGATAAATGGCGCATCTCTACCGAATACCCTACTAAAAATATTTCACAAATAACTCCGGACGGCTTTGATAGAGTTACAGGAAAAAAATTAATAAAAAAAGCTCACCCGTCATTCGATTGAGTTAGTCTATCTATAGGAAAAAAAGAATGAATTCAAAATTTGTGAAACTTCTAAAAATCAAATTCTTCTTCGTCATTGCATCACTTTCAATTGTCGATCAATCAGCATATCCGTCTGAAGTAATCGAGAGTAATCACCCAAATATCATTTTCGTACTCGTAGATGATATGGGATACGGGGATTTGAATTGTTATAATCCTTCCTCAAAAATCCAAACGCCTAACCTCGATAAACTTGCTCAGGAAGGCATGAGATTTACCGATGCTCATTCCGCCGGAACACTTTGCCATCCATCTCGCTATGGACTACTGACTGGACAATACCCATTCAGGGCAAATCCAGGTGCTTGGAGAAAGCAAGCAACAATTGCCCCGGACCGTCTAACCATCCCAAAAATGCTGAAATCTGCAAATTATCGAACAGCTATGGTTGGCAAATGGCACCTAGGTTTTGATGAAAAATCGTATAAAGAGCCATTACCCGGTGGTCCGGTCGATAGAGGTTTCGATTCATTCTTCGGAATAAGAGCATCTACGGATATCCCTCCATATTTTTACATCAAAAACAACAAGGCCATCATGCCTCCAACCAATAAAATTGCTGCTAATAAATCACCAAATTGGTCCCCCATCCAAGGTGCGTTCTGGAGGGAAGGCGGAATCTCACCAGACCTGAAACTCGAAGACGTTCTCCCTAGATTTTTTAGTGAAGCCAATAAAGTCCTAGAAACACATAAGGTAAAAAATCACAATGATCCTCTTTTCCTTTACCTGGCGCTACCTGCCCCACATACACCATGGCTGCCATCGGACGAGTTCAAAGGGAAAAGTGAAGCCTCTATGTATGGAGATTTTGTCATGATGGTTGATTCCCTTTTTGGGAATTTGATAAAAACTCTCAGTTCATTGGATATGAATGAAAATACGATAATCATATTTTCGTCAGACAATGGCCCCGTTTGGTACGAGGAGGACGTCGAAAGATTTAATCATGATTCCACCGGAGGATTTAGAGGGATGAAAGCGGATGCATGGGAAGGCGGACACAGGATGCCGTTCATAGTGAAATGGCCCGGAGTAGTTGAAAGTCACTCAACATGCAACCACACCATAAGTTTTGTTGATGTGTTGGCTACTTTAGCTGAGATTGTCAATGTACCACTTGAAGCGCAAGAGGCACCTGATAGTCACAGCTTTTTACCTCTGCTACGCCAATCATATAAATCCAATACTTCATTCAGAGCACCACTTGTAATAAAATCAGGATCCTCGTTGATGACCATTCGCGAAGGAAAATGGAAGCTAATCACCGGGCTTGGTTCAGGAGGCTTTTCAAAACCCAGGTCAATCCAAGTCTCCCCAGGAGGACCAAAGGGACAATTGTATAATCTCAAATTAGACCCCTTCGAAACGAATAATCTTTACAGTCGACACCCTGAAATTGTCTCAAACCTTTCCAGAAAACTGGAAAAAATCGTTGCAAACCCAATATCTAGGTAATGATTCTCTATTGTGTAATTTCAAAGTTGATGAAACCTGTTTTTTTTAAAGATCTTTATATCTGTTGACTTTTAAGGACTGCCAAATACATTTGTAATCCACTTAAGGACCCCTCGTTTATTATATGAGTTCCAAAGTAACAAATGCTTTTGCCACAATAACAGAATGGATTTTAAAAATTGCTTTACTGGCAGTCATCGTTTGGCTTATTTCCATCGGATTGGAAAAATTTGATTCGGCAACTTTTCATAAAAAATTCGTTAACTATTCTATCCAAATGAATAGGAGGGCCCCAATAATGCTCGATGGTATCAAGGCTAGAATTGATTCAACTTTTTATACCAATAGCATTTTTTACGTGGATATGACTATTGGCGACTCCATTAAGGCGAATCCGCCTATTTTTGATATACACGCCAAAACAAGAGAACTACTTTCTGCCTACACTGGTCCAGACGACTTTGGAAACGCCGTTCAGACATACAGAATAACGACGACCTATAGATTTAATGATAAAAAGGATTTTCCACTCAAAGCAATGAATATTGACCACCGTGATTACTTCAAATAGATCGTTGGTAATTATGTAAAACAATAAATTCGTTCCCTATTCCCATGGCTAATAAATCTCAAGCACACTTTCATATTTTAAAGTTATCTTTGTTTCTTCTCATTTTTGCACCGTCACTGGGTCGTGCGCAGGTGGATGTGTCAATCTCCCTTTCAGACTCGCGAATACTTCAAGGTGAACCGCTTTATGGTTTCCTAAAGATTGTTAATAACGCCGGTAAAGATATTAAAGTTGGTGATTTTCCTGGATGGTTGGATATCGAAGTTGAACAAAAATCAGATGGAGTTGCTGTAAAAATTGGTTCCCTAACTCATAATGATGGGCTGTTAATCTCGGCGGGCCAATCCCAAAATATCCCATTGCAAATAAATGAACTCTACGACCTGATGACAGTTTCTCGCTATACGGTGACAGCGCGGTTGAGGATCCAGTCATTTGAAAATCCGTTTGAGAGTAAATCGCAATTTTTCGATGTCGTCTCGGGCACGAAAATTTGGAAGCAAAACTACTCGGCGCCATCAATCTCTGGGATTGGGGGGACGCCGGCAGTATTCACATACAACCTCATGTCCAATACCGGCAGGCATGGCAAAAAGCTACTTTTTCAGATCAAAGATACTGATCCGGACCGCATTATTAGAACTGTCCCTATTTGCAAGATGATCTCGTTTTCAAAACCAGAAGCAAAGATAGATCCCGCTAGCAACCTTCATATTCTTTGCCAATATGGGAGATCTTCATACACCTACAATATATATAATCCAAAAGGGGATCTCCTTTTGCGAACAACTTATAAAGCGGACCCAGCCAAGCCTTTCCTCAAAAAAAATCTGGATGGGATAATAGAAGTGAAAGGAGGAAAAAGAATCCCCATGGAAACTGATTTTTTGCCAAAGTCACTGAGAGTTAAAAAATAAATCTGAATGGAATAATACATTGGTCAATTCATTCAGGAAAAATCGATTCCAATGACTACCGAGTTAGTCAGGTTTTAAAGCGGCATCATTATACCATTGATATGTCTTTTTAAGACCATCTTTCCAATTTACTTTAATTGATAATTTAAAGGCTTCGATCGCTCTTGATATGTCAGCTTTGGAAGATTTGATATCTCCTTCTCTCACCGGGAAGAATTCAGGTGTAATGCTTTGCCCTTTAATTTCCCCTAATTCTTTGATCAGGTCCAGAAGGGAGATAGAGGATCCAGTAGCCACATTAAAATATTTCCCAGCGACTTGATTTTCTGGAGCTTCAGCGGCAGCGATATTAGCAGCTACGATATTGTCAATATATGTGAAGTCCCTCGTTTGTAACCCATCCCCAAATACTTTTGGCTGACCTCCTTCGAGAACTATTGTGCAAAATTTTGCTATTACGCCAGAATATGGAGAGTCAAAAGCTTGTCTTGGGCCGAACACATTAAAATACCTGAGCCCGACAGTGGGTAACTTGTGAAAGTCAAACCACATTTGACCATATTTTTCTGAAGCATATTTCTGCAGCCCATATGGGGTTAAAGGCAAAGGAGGCAGGCTCTCGGATTTAATCTCCACGGGCTGATCTCCATATATAGCTGATGAAGAGGCAAACAGAAATCGTTTTACTTTGGATTTCGCAGCTTGGTCCAAAAGTTTTATGGTGCCTGTGAGATTATCATCATTTGAAGTGACAGGCTCATTTATAGATCGAGGAACAGAAGGCATGGCAGCTTGGTGGAAAACCCAATCTGCGCCTTCCATAATCCGCGCCACTAGATCAGAGTCATTGATATTTGCTCTATAAAATTCGAGTTTGTGATCACTACCCTTCCAGTTAAGGTTTTCCTCTTTGCCAGAGCTCAAATTATCAATCACTGACACTCGGAAGCCACGCTGACAGCAGGCTTCTGCTATGTGGGACCCGATGAAACCGGCACCTCCTGTTACAACTACGTTCATTTTCAATAAAAAATAATTCTCATGAATATTAATCAACTAGAAACTGGATAACAGTTAATTTGTTGAAAGATAACTAAGAAGATTGGATAGGTCTTGGTTGCTAAGAATTTGATCAAAAGACGAAGGCATGAGCGATTGTGCTATAATGGACTCATCAACAATGTCAGCAGAATCCACTGAGAATTCATTTCCCTGAATATCAATAAATACTTTCTGCTGGCCATTGACATGTTTAAAAAGTCCAGTAAGGAGTTCCCCTGTGTCTAGTTCTATCATTCTCAACCGGAATGCCACGTCAAGGTTGAGACTTGGATATAGAATGTCCTCCAAGATTCTTGATCGGCCCCTGTTGGCTATTCCATCTAATTGGGGGCCAATGAGCTTTCCAACATTATTAAATTGATGGCATATGGAGCAATGTAGTTTGAAAAGCTCCTCCCCTTTGACCAAATCAAAGGGTAATTCAGATATATTTTTTTCAATTTCGGGAATTGTAATTTCACTATCGGATTTTGATCGAGAGAGCTGATTTCTCACTTCCATAAAATCCGCTTTTTTCTGCGCCGTAAAGTGTGGAGCGACTGCTTCCCAAAGATGTTCTTCTTTGAGCAGGAACTGAGAGGCGACCCCCATTTCTACGACTTTGGCGAGAAGGTTGGATCCTTTATCATGTTTTACTAGACTGTTTGCACATCTTCTCTGCCATTGGAATTCCAAAATAGGAAAACCGTCCAAAACCATATCAAGGGCTTCTTGATTTGTTCTGGAGCTAGCCCATTCCATGAGCTCGCGAAAAAAACCGGGAGTCGTGCGACGTATGCCTTCAAGCCGCTCTTTGAGAGCACTCCAGAATTGGTCTGGTTGTTTTTTAGCCATTAAGTTAGCAAGGAGTAGTCTTGCTTGTGATGGTAAGTCGGGGCGCTGGAATAGATTATTCAGAAGTTCATCATTTGAAGAGGAATCAATATTTTTAATACCTTCAATGACCTGAGACATTCTATTAAGGATTTGTCGGGGTCCTAAATCATCGACTTCCAATTTGGGATCGGAGAATCGACCTGCCGCTAACCAGGCGTATGCCCCAGCGGCATCGCCGTCATGAATTTCAATATAACCGGTTTTTCCAGATTCTTCACGGAGCGCCCAAGTATACGGTTGGGCGAGATCGTTTCTGGGAGGGAATGATTTTTTGATAACTCGACCAGTTTTTGAATCGACCAACTGAATGTAATTTTTTTCATGGGGTTTATTTTCAGGATACCCAGAATGGCCAGCCAAATAGAACGAAAGTTTACCAGGTATTTTGAATTCGTTACTTCGAAGGGTTCCAGTAAAGGACTCCCCCCCGTTGGGCAAAGAAGACATAAATTTTTCATCATTTTTTCCATCTAATGATGATCTATTCTGGACGAACCAGGGAATATTTTTGTTTGGGTTGGAATAGTCCCTGAGGAAGCGAAATGATCGCAGTGGAAGAGATGTAAGATTCTCAAGACTAAACTTACTGATTTGATTTAAACGGCTTTTGATGGCATCGGGTAGCACATTAAATGAAATCCCTCTAGCTTTTGTCTCAGCAACCAGGACCTTCATTCTCTCGAGAGATTGAGTATGTGTATCATCAGTCGCGGCAGGGATCAGAGAGATCAACTTGACAAAATCATTGGGGGGAAGATTTTTTACTAGATGTAGGAATAAGGTATGAGAGTCTTTAAGATCAACCGTTAGATCAGAAATATTATTGGCAAGAAATTGAGATGATTTGGAAGATGGAATTGCTAAAAGCAACTCTTGTATATGTGCTAGATAATCTTGATTAGAAAAAAGTTCCTTTACGAGCTGGTAGTTATCCAGGGTTTTGACAATTTGCCTCAAAGAGAGCTTTACTCTGTGAGCTAGGTGATCATCTTTTTGGGGTATTTCCGATTTAAATTCAAGAAGCAACCTTAAGTACTTTGATTCTGGGTGACTTGATAAAGCAGCAGCGGCCACTCTCTGTACCATTGGAGACCGATCTCGAATGCCCTGAGCTAAAGACCGGGAGAGCACTTGACTAATATCTGGCCTTTCAGCACATATTTTGAATGCCTGCACCCGCATGTTTTCTTGTTTATCAACCATGGCATTTAAAATCCTGGCATCGGAGAGTTGCCCCAGCCTTTCTAGACCCCAAAGTGCTAGAGGCCTCGCCATAGATGGGCTAAATTCGTTAGAAAGAATCTTATTGAATTCCCTAATCGCTCTGTTTGGGTGTTGATCAACTAAGTAGTTTAAAGAAAGCAACCGCCTCGTTTTGTTATGACTAGAAAGCTCTGAAACAGCTGAATGGATATTATCTTTGGATAGATTAAGACGTGGATAATTCCAGCGCTGTGACTCATTGTCCCCATTATAAGTAATCCTCCAGATTCGGCCTCTTTTTCTATCTCTTTTTGGATGATCGAGAGGCACTTCGTAGTGTCCGATAATCTTATTGTAAAAATCGGCAACATACATGGCACCATCTGGCCCCCACCTTAAATCAACGGGCCTGAACCAGGGATCAGATGATACGACGAAGTCAATAGCTTCTTTTGCTTTGGGAGAGCTTCCTTCATAACGCATAACATCCCTATTAATCCTGCTAGTCATAACGTTTCCGACAAAGATATTTTCTTGATATTCTTGCGGCCATATTGGGTCATCGACCAAGACAAGCCCTGATATAGCAGTGGATCCGTGAATGTGTTGCATTACCTTGGGCGCAAATCCCAAACCATCATGAGGTTTTCCAAAACTCGGATAGTAAGCTCCTTTCATCAATTGATAAATTGGGAGCGTATGACAATCAGCCGTATAGAGAAACCCGAATTTATCGAAGTCAGAACCAAATGGATTGACCTGCCCCCAAGTATACTGCTGAACCGTTTTTCCATCCAAATTCACCCTGTAGGTATTACCAGAATGAAGGTGAATTTCAGAACCATCTAAGCCTTTAATTTGTGAGGTATTATTGAATCCATGATTTATATAGAGCCATCCATCGAGGCCGCGGCGGAAGGCGTTATGCATTCCATGGGTATCAATAACTTGTCCAGAGGGGCCATAGAGCACTTTACGAAGGTCGGCTTTGTTGTCACCATCAGTGTCCTCCAACCAAAGAATATTTGGAATGCTCCAAACGACAGCTCCATTTTTGTATGGGTAAAAACCGATAGGAATATTTAATTTATCTGCGAAAGTATGAATGGCATCAGCTGTGCCATCACCATCATGATCCTCGAAAATCTTAAGGGAGTCAGAGTACTTTTCGAATTGATTTCCCTCAATTTTATATGGGTAGGCATCTGACGTCGTAGCCCACAACCTACCTCGATGGTCAAATGCCAAGTTAAGTGGTTTTGCAATTTCGGGTTCAGACGCAACCAATGAAATTGAGAAGCCTTTTGGTAATGAGAAAGTTTTTTGTTGTTCCTCGGGCTTTAGAGGATCGGTAGGCCGGATATTTGCCTGAAATGGATTTTGAGCCTGAGCAATGAATACGCTGTAAAAAAGACAAAACAAGAAAAATAAAGCCTGCAAATTCATATGATATTGACAGGTTATCTTTTAGATGTTGTTTGTCACTATCGAAATGCCAAAACAATAGTCATATGAGTCGCAGGTATCGATTCGATTTAACCAGTGATGATCCACGGATGAGACTGCCAGAAAAAGTCATGGTCGGCATGAAATCTGGCGAAACCGAGGCCCACGTATTATTAAAAGGAATAGGCTTTGCCATTTGCTATAGGGACAGAATGGAAATCGAAAAAAAAATACCTAGAGATGATGTTCTTTTCGTCCCAGATTTGGTGCAATTTGATTATCGACTCGAAGTAGCTTTTTGGGGTGAGTGTGGAGACTGCTCAGTAGACAAACTCAATAAGCTGGCGGTTAAAGCCCCAGAAGCAGAAATTTGGGTTTTAAAAAAATCTAAAAACGAAGCTGATGATCTATTGGTTAAAATGAGAAAAGCTGGTTTGAGAAAAGGGCGTTATAAGGTTGCCTCATTTAATGTGGACGATTTCATGGAAATCCTTCAATTACAAAAACCCAAAAACTCGCTTTATTTATGTCAAATGGATTGGGAAATGCGCCAACTTCAAATGGAATTCAACCGGCTATGGTTTGATATACAATTAAACCTGGAAGAGCTGTAGTCATGCTCGCGAAATAAACCCAACTATGGAGTATCCTTGATTGGCGTTGAAAAAAGTGAGACGATTTACTTTTCAGGAATCATTATGATAGTTGCATTACAGTTATTCAGGAAATTGATCATCTGGCAAATAGCTGTTTTTGTTCATATTCACTTACATCTCGTACCGTCAGGGCATTGTTTTGAGTTTACAGCAAAAGTTTTCCCGATCTTGAGAGAAAGTTGCATGCCTTGTCATAATAGTTATGACAAGAAAAGTGGGTTATATTTCGATAACTACCGTGGTATCTCAGAACTGATTTCAAACCCGTCACTGGTCATTCAAAAGAAACCGGAAAACAGTAGATTGATGAGGCTGATTTCGGGAGAAGACCCAAAGGAAACCATGCCGCCTAAAGGTCGCAGATTAAACTCAGATGAAATCAAAGCAATCTCTTCTTGGATTCACGCAGGAGGTTCAGTGCCTGAAAACTATAATTATGATTATGAGATCCAACATTGGGCTTTCCAAGAAATAAACCATGACGATCCGGACCATCGTAGAAAATCGATCGATTATTTTATTGAAAAATCGCTAGCAAAAAAAGGGCTAGACCTTTCTCCTCCGGCAGACAAGACAACTCTACACCGAAGGTTGCATCAAGTAGTCATAGGGATGCCTCCAGGTAAAATGGAAATAAAAAGCCACCTCGATAATACAGGTAATGAAAATTGGGAAACACTGGTTGACAAAACTTTAAACAGCTTTGGCTATGGTGAAAATATAGCGAGTCATTGGTTAGATCTTGTTAGATTCGGGGAAACCGATGGATTCGAAACAAACCGAGAAAGGCCTAATGCATGGCATTATCGAGACTGGGTCATCAACGCCTTCAATAAAGACATGCCTTATGATCAATTTGTCAGAAACCAATTAGCGGGAGATTCATTAGGCGACCCAGTCGGCACGTCTTTTTTAGTTGCAGGGCCGATAGATATCGTAAAGGGCCAAGACCCGCTTCTAGGATTAGTTCAAAGACAAAATGAATTAGACGATTTTGCCAATACCACATCCACAACATTTATCGGACTGACGCTAGGTTGCGCGAGGTGTCACGACCACAAATTTGACCCTATAAGCCAGGAAGACTATTATGCCATGCAAGCAATTTTCCAAGGTGTCAAACATGGCAACAGAGATATTTACTCAGGTCAATTTGATACCAATAAACTTAGGAGACTAGAAAATTCGCGGTCTGAAAATTTCAAAAAACTAAAAAAAATCACGAAAAACTATTTCTTACCTGCGATTAATGGAGTCAAAAATATTGAATCCTTTGAACCAATTAAAGCCGATTATGTAAGATTTGAGATCAGCGAAACAAAAGGAAGCAGCGAGCCGTGTCTAGATGAAATTGAGGTCTACTCAGGGAAAGAAAACGTTGCCCTATCGAGTCTCGGGGTGAAAGCATCTTCCTCGGGCGATTTTCAACACCCACTGCACAGACTCCCCCACATAAATGATGGATTTCATGGGAATTCCAAAAGTTGGATAGCACATAAGGCAAGCAATGTTTGGGTACAACTCACATTTCCAAAACCTACCATGATTTCCAAAATTATATGGTCAAGAGATAGAACCGGAAAATTCTCGGACAGATTACCAGAAAAATACAAAATAATTGCCGGTTTAAAAGATAAGAACGCATCGATAATTGCATCTCACAAAAGAAGAGGGTATTTAAATGACAACCAACCCTTACCTGAAATCACTGAAATTCTGGAACCGCCCAATGCCTCCGAGGGAGTGGTTCTAAAAAAGCTCTATAGCGAAATTAATTCAATAGACCGAGAATTAGAGTCATTCCCTAAAAAAGTCCCAGTTTATGCCGGGCAGTTCACCTCTCCGGGGGAAACTAGATTATTATATAGGGGGGAACCTAATAAACCGAGAGGGATTGTAAAACCCGGGGTTATAAAAAACCTCGGGGCGATAGGAATTGACGGAAACTCGAGTGATAAAGAGCGCCGTTTGGAACTCGCCGATTGGATAACTGACAATTCAAACCCACTCACTGCGAGAGTTATGGTGAATAGGATTTGGCAATTCCATTTTGGGAGGGGACTAGTCTCAACACCAAATGATTTTGGCCGTAATGGAACTCCTCCCTCACATCCAGAGTTGCTGGATTGGCTTGCTTGTGAATTTATCAAGAAAGACTGGTCTATTAAGCACATTCACAAAATCATTCTTCAATCCAAGACATGGCAACAGTCCAGCAAGCCCAGGAAAGATGGGATGAACCAAGATGCTCAAGGGCAATTTTATTGGAGATTTACTCCGAGAAGAATCCGAGCTGAAGTCTTACGAGATAGCATTTTAAAAATTTCCAGTTCCTTAAACACTAAAAGAGGTGGCCCCGGATTTAGTGCTTTTGAAGTGGAACTGGAAAATGTCAGGCACTACCACCCAAGAAAAAATTATGGCCCCAATGAATGGAGAAGGATGGTATATATGACCAGGGTCAGACAAGAAAAGGATTCAGTATTCGGTATATTTGATTGCCCAGATGGAAGTCAAAGTGTAGCCATAAGACCAAGATCAACAACGCCACTCCAAGCGTTAAATTTATTCAATAGTGAATTTGTCATCGAACAAGCCAATATCTATTCGAACAATTTAAAGAATCGTTACAAAAACAATGTAAAAAATCAGATTGAAGGAGCCTTTTGGGATATGTTTAGTCGCGCCCCATCTCTGGAAGAAATAGAACTTTCTATGGATCTAGTTAAAAAGGCCGGATTACAATCACTCGCGCGGGCTCTTTTTAATTCTAATGAGTTTACATTTATATACTAAACCGATTTGTCTCCATGATTACGCAAAGAACATTTCTCAGTGACCTTTCAACAGGTTTATCCAATATAGCTTTGCTCAGTCTGCTGAGTGACAACGGTGTTCTTGCGAATACAGAAAGCAGAATAAAAAAAGCGCAACAGCCGCTCAACCAACCAAAGGCCAAGCGTGTTTTAATGATATTTTGTTCAGGGGCCTGCAGTCATATTGATACTTTTGATTACAAACCAGATCTCATAAAATATAATGGACATCCAATGCCGGGAGCAGAGGGTTTAAAAACATTCCAAGGCGAGCAAGGGAATTTAACTCAAAGCCCTTGGGCGTTTAAACCTCGTGGCCAATCTGGGAAAATGATTTCAGATTTAATTCCTAAAATTGCCGAGCACGCGGATGATATGTGTTTTATCCATTCGCTCCATAGCAAAACAAATACGCATGGGCCAGGCGAAAACTTCATGTCGACTGGAAATATTCTCGAAGGCTATCCAAGCGTAGGGGCCTGGGTTTCATGGGCATTGGGAAGTGAAAATCATAATCTACCTGCCTACGTCGCTATTCCAGACCCAAGGGGGACTCCGCAATCATCGGTCAATAACTGGAGCTCAGGATTTCTCCCGTCGTCATTTCAGGGAACCGATTTCAATTCATCGAAACCGCTTCGAAATCTACATACGCCAACCAGTATAAGTCATTTCTCAGATAAGGTAACAAAAGGCTATTTAGAAAAAATTAATCGAATTCACCAATCTAAATTTGAAGGAGAATCAGAACTTGAAGCGCGGATACAAAGCTATTCATTAGCAGCAAGAATGCAGCTGAGCATTCCCAGAGCGACAGACCTTTCGAAAGAACCGGCGAGTATTTTGAAAATTTATGGAGCGGATGACCCCTCTCAAAAGCTCAAATCAGATTATGCCAAGAATTGTATACTTGCGAGAAAGTTACTTGAAGAGGGAGTCAGGTTTGTCCAACTTTTCAACGGCGCTTATCAAACTGGAGGGGAAGGTGTGAGCAATTGGGACGGGCACAAACATTTGTTCCAACAATATAGCAAGCATGGTCCGGTTTTAGACCAACCCACGGCAGCTCTTATTTCGGATTTAAAAACCAGAGGGCTCTTGGAGGACACATTGGTTGTCTGGTGCACCGAATTTGGAAGAATGCCTACTTTTCAAAAAGGCGCGAGTGGTAGAGACCATAATCCAGATGGTTTTTCAGCAGTGCTTCTTGGGGCAGGAGTCAAAGCTCCATTTTCATACGGAGCTACAGATTCTTTTGGTTATAAAGCCGTAGAGAACCCAGTCTCTGTGTATGATCTGCATGCATCAATTTTGGCCATATTGGGCCTTGACCATGAAAAACTGACCTTTTTACATAATGGCTTTGAAAGAAAACTCACCGATGTTCATGGTCACATTATTCGAGATATTTTGTCGTAATGGTTTTGATTTAGTGGGAAACCCTGGATCTCGGGTTTATAAGTCTGGATATATCGGCGGAATGCGTGCATTATGCTCTACTAATTCATAGACAGGAATAGCGTAAAAAGAAACACTCTCGTTCCTGCGATGAGCTTAGATGAATCGCTTAAACGGGAAAAAATAATTATTTAATGATATGGACGTGAATGGACTTCATGCAGCTCTATCAGCTTCGCCAGAAAACGTGCCGTTGTTGGTATTGATTGCCAGACATTACTTAGATCAATTCGATATTGAAAAGGCTACCAAGCATTTGGATGACGCCTTGAAACTTGAGCCAGAGAATACTGAGGTCCAATATCTTATGGCAAAAGGAATGAGCTTGGATGGCAAGATTTCAATGGCCATGGTCAGGCTTGAATCTATCTGCCAGACTAATCCGGAATACGCGGACGCATGGCTTTTGAGAGCGTCTTTATTAGTGACTGAGAATGATGGGCAGTCAGCTAGAGCCTGCTACGATAAAGCCATTGGAATTAATCCTGATCTTAAAAATGAAAAACTCCTCAAGGATATCATCAAAGCCGGAGGAGAATTTGGTAATAAGTCACCTGAATTAGATAAAGATGATGCGGAAAATGAATTTGGAATGGAAAGTGGCTATTCCGAATTTGATGAAGATAGTGATGACTCTATCCCATCATTAGATGGTGTAATGGCACATGATTTAGAAGTCGACCTTCAACTTCAAACGGAAAAATCATTCAAGGACATCGGAGGAATGGAAGATGTTAAGGAGGAGATTAAAATGAAAATAATTTACCCTCTGCAAAAGCCAGAACTATTTTCCAAATATGGAAAAACTGCTGGAGGTGGGGTGTTGCTATACGGCCCCCCGGGTTGTGGAAAAACACTTATGAGTCTGGCCACGGCGGGTGAAATAAAATCAACTTTTTTAAATGTAGGCCTGCATCAGGTATTGAACATGTATATCGGTGAAAGTGAATCAAGGCTTCACGAGATTTTTGAATTAGCAAGACGTCATAAACCATGTGTTCTCTTTTTTGATGAAATTGATGCCCTTGCGGCAGACAGAAGGGATATGAGACAATCCGGTGGCCGATTCTTGATTAATCAATTTCTGAACGAGCTTGACGGGGCCAAAGCTGAAAACGAAGGAGTCCTTATATTGGGAGCAACAAATGCACCGTGGCATGTTGATAATGCTTTCTTGAGGCCAGGAAGATTTGATCGTGTGATTTTTGTCCCTCCGCCGGATTTAAAAGCTCGGTCTGAAATTGCTAAAATTCACACAAACGAAAAACCAGTTGTTCAGTTTGATAAAAATGAATTTGCAAAAAAAACAGAAGGATTCTCTGGAGCAGATATAAGATCTGTTTTTGAAAGAGCAACGGAATCTGCATTGATGGAAGCCATGAAAAAAGGCGGAGAGGTTGTTCCCATTACTGGCAAATCATTAATCAAAGCAACAAAATCTATTCGGCCATCAACTAAAAAGTGGTTTGAGAGCGCAAAAAATTATGCGCTCTATGCGAACCAGGATGGGCTCTACGATGATATTTTGTCTTATCTTAAAATGAATAAGTAAAAACCGGCATCCAATTTATTCAATTGAAAAAGGATGGAGTCCAATCAGATAGAGCAAGCCAGGTTCCTACGTGACCGACATAGATATGAAGAGTCAGAAGCAATGCTTCTCGTGTATCTTTCGGCTTGTCCAGATAGCGCGGAGGGCCATTGTGAGCTCGCCTTGACAAGGATGAGCATGAGTGGACGTAAAAAAGATGCTCTTGAGTCAATCGAAAAGGCCATTGGACTGGCACCTGATAATGCTTGGATGCAGGCTGTAAGATCCTTTGCATTTTGTGACTTAGAAAAATTTGACAAAGCTTTGAAATCAGCTGATGAGGCGATCGCTGCTGATGCAATGTGCGATCTAGCATGGATAGCCAAAGCACGATCACTTGGAGGAAAAGAAAGATGGAAAGAAGCAGAGGCGGCCGTAAGAAAATCACTAGAAATTGACCCAAACAACTCTCAGGCGAACAATCTCCTGTCGGTCTATCTCCGCGTGCAGGGTAAAACGCAAGAAGCGAATTTGTTTACCGATTTGCAACTGAGTCAAGATGCGGAAGATCCATTTGCACTTTCAAATGCCGGATGGACAAGATTACATGAATCAAAATACAAGGAAGCTGAGCGGCTTTTCCTCGAAGCACTGAGATTAGATCCAGAACAAGAGTATGCAAGGCAGGGGTTACGAGAGGCCTACAAAACGCGGTCAGTTTTTTATAGATTATACCTTAAGTGGGCGTTGTTCATGCAGCGATTCGAGGGTAGAAGTCAAACCCTGATAATTATTAGTCTATTCATAGGGTATAAAGTATTCCAAAGTTACCTAAGCGAAATAAACCCCGCCTTTGCTATCACGCTGGCACTCATATATATGCTATTTATATTTTGGGTATGGTTAGCTTCTGGAGTTGGTCATTTCATCCTTCTTTTGGACAAGCGTGCTCGACTTTCCCTCAACAAGCAGGAAAAGCTAGATGGAAGTTTAGTTGGGGGGTCATTCTTGGGGGGACTAGCTTTCATGTTAATGGGATTAATCCCATCTGTTAGTCATTTTATGGGAATGGGAGTATCCATGGTAGTTAGTGCCATTCCATTGTCACTAGTCGCTTTAAACGAAAGTAAAATTGGCGTTATCCTATTCGGATTATTTGGGGCACTTGGCATCTCTCTCGGAGCACTGACCGTGATCACATACTATACAATGGGGAAAACGACCGACTTCTTTTACATAAGCATACTTTTGGCATTTATAACGACCTGGATAGCTATGATTCCAGGATTGAGAAAATGAAAAAGCATTTATTAGGGCAACGCAAAAAGAGCCTTTAATATCCTTTGAATTTTTTTAATCTTTGTTTTCAGTATTTGACTTTGAGCCACTTTCCTCCGGGTGAAGTTGAGCAATAAGGATATTGGAGGTATCAAAGTATTTTTTTGCAGCATCCATTATATTCTGTGGTTTTAATTTTTCAGGCTTAGAGGGAAAATCAATGATCGCGTCTGGATCGAGACCATTATTAAATCTGTAAAGGAGGTTAGAGGTCCAAAATGAATTCTGTTTACTTCCCGTCTCGAAGCCTCTTCTATGTATTTCTTTAACTTTTTCTATATTAGCCTCAGAGGCTGGCTCTGTTTGGAGCTTTCTAACCTCCTCTAAAGCCAACTTTATGAGCCTGTCGGCATTGGCAGGACTGCACCCGAATGAGATGGACGAACGAAAGGTTCCTTTTGGGACGTTAGAAAGAGATCCTGAAGCACGAACCCCGTAGACGCCCCCTTCGGCCTCCCGCAAAACTTCACGTAATCTGATGTTGAGCACGTCAACTGCAGCGCGTAGAGGATAAGAGAATTTATGATCCCATTTGGTATCTCCGTGCATGAGAATTTGGACAGTGGCTTTATCTTCCAGACCCTTATTAACTTTTACATTCACTTGACCCTTTGTGGGGTCATCTTTTCTAAAGATCGGTTTTTCATCGCGATATCCACCCGGGAGGCTTGCTAAATATTTGCGGACGTATTCCTCAATTTTATCCCATTCAAAATTTCCTACTATAGCAACATTGTAATCTGATAGTGATTCAAAACGATTTTGGTAATATTCATACGACATATCAAGATCGAGGCTATTAATCCATTTTGCATCCAAGGGTTTATGTCTTGGGTGGTCACCATACATGGCTTTTCTTATCTCCTCTGAAAAGACATAGGATGGGTTATTTGATCTATTCTTGATGATATCAAGCATCTGCACTTTATAGGATTGAAAGACTTCAGGATCTAATCTCGGCTTGGTCAGCTTTAGGTGGAGCAGCTGGAACATATATTCAAGATCTTTAGGCGAGGCAAAACCACTGAAGCTTTCGGAGTAATTTCCAATTGAAATATCTGATGAGATATTTTTATCTGATAACAATTTGCTGAGATCAACGGCGCTAAATTCATCGACTCCTCCTTGGCCAACCAGCATATCAGCAGTTGACGCAATGACAAAGTCATTGTCCTCTGCCAAGCTATATCCGCCAGGACTTGATGCACTCATTAAAATTTCATCATTTTTAAAATTAGTTTTCTTAAGAAGAACTCGCATGCGGTTTGAAAGCACCCACTCCCTGACATCTATCTTATCGTGATTCCGCCTAAAAATGATAGATCCTGGTTTTGGGTCATTTGCCATGAGCGGTTTACCTCCTAAACCGTCATCATATTGGCCTATTTCGGCAGCATCTGTTTCGTTAAGAATCTTTAGGATATCTTCTTTTGATGGAACTTTTACGCCATCTTTTTCTGGTGCGGAATAGACAATGACTCTGTTTTCCGAAGAAGCTAGTGAGGCAGAAGTGGCGTTCACCTCCTCTAGTGATATGGATGCTAGCATTTCATTTACCATTTCAAATTCTTTGGGAATTCCGGGTACGGCTTCACCCTCGAGGATATGCCTAATATATTCAGAAGCGAATGAGCTGGATTCTGATTTATCTCTTTCACTATACAAAGACTCATACGAACGGGCCAAGCCAGCTTTAGCTCGTTTAAGTTCGGTTTGTGTTAAACCATCTCTTTGAATTCTTCGCCACTCGAGAAGAACAGCTTTCAGTCCTTCTTCAAAAAGCCCATCCCTGACTACTGAATTAATCATGAGCATTTCTTTAGAACGAACCATCGAACCTGTTCCTCCGGCAGCGTATAAATAAGGAGGATTCGCTTCTTGCAGCCTTTCTGCTAACCTTTGATTCAGTATCTGGTAAAAAAGCCCATCAACGATGGACTGTCTGTAGGCTTCATAAGTTTGCTGATCACTCGTGGGGAGTTTTCTTGAAATTCCAATAGTTGTATATTGGAGCTCTGGGTCCGTTTCAATAGAGAAGAGTGTTTCGGTGTGGTCAGGAACTTCATTCGACGGATTCTTGCGAGCGGCAGGGGGATTTTCGAGACCTGAAAAGTATTTTTTAATCAAACTAAGAATATTATCCTTGTCGAAATCACCGACAGCCACAATGGACATCCTATCAGGACGATACCAGTCGTTATAGTATCTAAGGAAAACTTCTCTCGGGGCGTTTTTTATAATCTCGGCGTCTCCAATCGGGAGACGCTTCGCATAGCGGGAGTTATGAAAAAGAACAGGGAGTTGCTTGTCCATAATCCTTTTCTGAGCTCCTTTACCCAGACGTAATTCTTCTAAAATTACGCCTCGCTCTTTATCCAACTCTTCTTGATCAAAAGTAATTCCTCGCGCCCAATCTTGAAGAACCAGAAAAGCCTTCTCAATAATGACTTCATCATCGAGCGGGACTTGAAGCATGTACACAGTTTCTTCAAAACTGGTATAAGCGTTTAAGTCTGGGCCGAAACGAAGACCTATGGACTCCAGAAAATCAACTAATTCATTTTTAGCGAAATTCTCAGTACCATTGAATGCCATGTGTTCAATAAAGTGAGCCAGCCCCAATTGGTCCTCATCTTCTTGCAGGGATCCAGCATCTACGATAAGTCGTAATTCCATCCTGTTTTCAGGCCTTGAATTTTCCCGAATCATGTATTGCAAGCCATTCTCAAACTTTCCTTTGATAATTTGTGGATCTAAGGGAAGTCTCTCGTTTTGTTGGGCGTTTAATTGGAAGAGAATCGTTGAAACCACGAGCGTTATGACCCAAAGGAGACAGATTGGTAATAATGAATGATGCTTTTTAAATTTCATTTCAGTGATGCCTTATGAAAAATTTTATTACGTAATTTTGCTTAGGTAAAGTTTCGTATCAACTGGAAAATTCTCAACGTTTTTTGGAAAAAAGTCATCAACTTGCTTTATTCAATTCCCATAAGTTTTCTGAATATCCCTAAAGATTTCGTAGAGGTAACCTTGTAGATTTTTGACCGCTTGTATGTCCTGATCGTGCGCGAATTCAATGACATTTCGAATCCTAGACTGATAAGCGCTTGGCAAATGAACATCAGATTCAGGCAAAGAAAACCTCCTCAAAAGATACCCAAGATCTAATTGAGTCGTTAAGAAATCCAATTGGTTTAGGTATTCTTCAGTTTGTTCCATGTCTTCTGCAATTATGGCTTGGGTGAGTTCCCCCCTAACGTCTCCCATCTTGATAACGGTTAGTTGTGGCGGATCATAAATAACTATGCCAAAGAAGTATGCCCCTGCCACTGCTATAGCCAAACCAAAGGCTAGAACAGTTGGCAAAGGTATGTGTTTTTCCTGAGATTCCAAATTTTTATTAAGTTTGGACTTCTGTCTTTTAAAAATAGTCACTATGCGGGATTCAATCCCACCCACCTTTTTAAGAAATAACCTATCTACAAAAAAGGATGTGGTGATCCCAATGACTAAAATCCAAGCCCCTATGATTTGGGTGGTATCAACTCGGCCAACGACTTCCTTCCAAATAACAATAAAATTTAATGAATCTAATGCAGAAGATGGCAGCCTAGAATAGGCATCAAAGGCATGTGTATGATCGATGGATCCAACTTTATTTCGCCAGGGAAGCCATTCCATAAAGAAGGAGAAGACTAAAGTAATAATAAAAAAGAAAATGATGAGAGAAAAAGTTCTTTTGAATCCATAGTCGCGCCTGATCCAATTTAAAACGGCAACATTTGCTCCGGCCCCAAGGATGGCCAAAACAAAAGCCGCACCTATGGAATAGCCATCACGAACAACATGCTCGAATTGCGTCATGATTTCCATTGGAGTCACGTATATTGGCAGAGCGAAAACTCCCATCAGGACTGGAGAATATATATTCCCATTAATAAATAGGCCTTGAAGAATCCCATAAGGTAGAATAGCCCCCAGAAAACCCATAAAAAGTATAACTAACAACAAGTCGCCAACTATTTTTAAATTCAATGAGTTCAATAGGTTCCACCCTGATAATTTCAATCTCTGCAAGGAATAAGAAATTCCGGGGTCGGCATCAGAAAAGTTATCTGAATTTTTCCCTGTACCCATCATAGAATCCCACCCCCACCCCAATGCTACAGATATGAAAAAACTTCCAAACATGAATGCCATGAAAGTCATAAAATCAACATGACTGATACCATAAGCAACCGAAATAGGGTTCATGACAGGGGCAACAGTCGTAAAACTCAGCAGTGTCCCATTTGACAATCTAGCTCTTTTTAATTCCAAAGCGACGGGCAATGCCCCCAAGGCGCATACCGGTAGCGAAATCCCTAAAATCCAGCCTCTGAGAGCTCCTTGGAACCCACCACCACCTAATAACGAATTCAATTGCTGGTGCCCCAGCATACCGCGCATTAAACCAGCGAATAAAACTCCGGAAAGCAAGAATGGGGCAGCTTCAAAAAAGGTCTCTAGCAGACGAAATATGCCACTGCCAATAATGCTATCTAGAGAGCTGGCGAACCCGGAAAAGTGTGGGCCGAAATTCATTTTATATTATTTTTAATTTCCTTTTTCGATGGGGTAGTTACCGGAAAGACAGGCCCTGAGGAGCGAAATTTGTTACCGTCAATGACTACCTCTGGAATAACAACAAACAACTTTTTCCCATGAAATTTTTTTGGAAGTTGCCCCGAAAAAACGGTGAAGGTTGAGGGTTCTGAGTTATTCTTCTGAGATTTCAAGGAGAATTTTTTAGCGCTTAAGCCCTCATTCCCCAGCAAGCTTACCCATGATGACACTGTAGATTTTATCTTTAGAGGTTCATTGACCAAACGCCCGCCTCTGGATTGTCGCATGCACAATTTAACCTCTCCACTTTGATGAACGAACCATTCGCAGTACAGCAAGGTCTTGTTTTTCCCACTGCCCCACTTACCCACAAAATGGTAGCTACCTCCATTTGGTCCTGAAAAATGGGCTTTTTCTTTTGCTGTAACAACTGGAATATTCATGGCAAGAGCCAAGCCGAATATCATGATGGTTAACTTAATTTTGTGGTAAAGTATCATTCTAAAACGTGAGTTCATGAATAGCCATTATCTGAAAACTATTTATGGTCTTATGCCTGTGACTGGCATGGCTACATGATCATATACTAAATTGAATTACAGAGAAGAAGTAGCAAAAAGATTTTATCTGTGTAATGGAATAGTGACCTTGAATGGCCTTGCGGGATTTCTTGCTGAGTCATATATATTCCCAAAAGGGTAATCTTTCCAAGCATATCGAATAGTAATATGACTATTGGCCATATTTTTTTCTATTGAAATTTGGTTAGGGCCTATCAATTCAGCATTTGCCGGTCGAAAAAGGCTATCATCGGAAGCAATCGTGAACCCCTTGATCTCATCGCCCAATATTTCAATACCATTCCCAACATATTTGAAGGTTATGATGACATTATCAGACGTTTGCTGGACGGCCTTGCGGTCCAGGGTTGGGCCTCTCCAAAGAGTTTTTTTGTTATATACGATATCTAGAGCGGCATTTGCAAGTCGCTCCCCTACGACGGATTTGCCTTTAGGGTGTATGTCATCATAATCCCCGGTATCAATTGTGACGACCATCCCAGTGCGACTTACCTCATGAGAGGCCATTTCTTGAGCTACTCTTAATTCAGCTAAAAGCGACTGTTGTTGAATCTCAGATTCGATAGTTTTGGGATCACGTTTTCTATCAAAATCCCATCTAGGGATCTGGACATAGAGAAAAGGAAGATCAGAAATATTCCAATATCGACGATAAGACCGAATAAGAGGTGGGAATAAATTTCTTAAGTGATTGGGCTGCTTCACATCCGATTCTCCTTGATAATAAACAATACCACTTACAGGAAATTTAGTGAATGGAAGTACCATACCATTGAATAAATCTCCGGTGGAGTGAGGTTTTCGAGGAACAGCGATTGATCGAGGCATACCACCATCCGGGTATTGTTGCTTTTCATCTAGGTATATACCGTATCGGGACTGCCAAAGTGATATTTTTTTCTGATCTATTGCGAAAGTAAATTCAGCAAGAGAAGTCACCCCAAAAACATCATCACCCGGAAACCAAGAATTCATATGAGACGAGCCCCAGGAAGAAACTATTATTCCAATTGGATGATCTAAAGAATGGCTTAAGTAATATGAAAAAATAACTCCGATAGCAGAATATTTCGATGCATTCCTTTTATTTAATGGTAGCCAAAGGCCATTGCCATTTCCCACAGCCGAAGAAGATCTCAGTTTGGGTTGGTGGTATACACGAATGCATCTTTTATCAAATTCCTCCCCCAACTCCTCGATGTCAAAATCTGAAGCATGTAAAGGCATTTGAATATTTGATTGCCCAACAACAAACCAAACATCCCCAGCAACAACATCCCTGATGACAATAGATGATGAACCGTGAATTGAAATGTTACTCTTTTGGTTTTTAGCTAATGGGGGTAATTTAATAGCCCACTGGCCTTTGGCGTCTGTTTGACTTTTTATGTTAATTCCAAAGCCGTCTAAAGAAATGATTTGGCCTGGATCATCCTCTCCCCTGAACCAGAATGGTTTATTTTTTTGAATGACCATGTGATCGGTTATATACCCATCAGTGATGACCGTCTGAGCGAATAGAGTCGAACTGAAAAAAAGGTATAATAAAACAAATAATTGAGGTCTCATGGTCTTAATTATTTGCATGGATAATCCTAAGAAAACCTTCCTCAGGGCTTTCAGTAATTGAGAATTGAATCGTGTTAAGCCCAATATTTGTAGGTGTTATTTGTTCGATGTTCCTCCATTCTTTTAGGTCGAATGAATGTTGAAGGGTGTAAGCAATGACTTTCGAAGGTGCTACGTAGTAAACATCAAGAAATTGAGAATCATCTGATATTTCCAACGAGTGAATATTAAGCTCGGGTTCAACCACTTTAAGCATAAACGATGGAGAAACGGCCCTTTGATCGAATGACTCCATTACCATCCAGTAATTTCCATTGTCTGTCTGAGTAGCCACATCAATCTGAAGCTGGACATCGTGCCGGAAGGATAATTTAGGAGTGATAGGGATACCGTCCTTTACCCACTGATATGTTTGGAAATTAAATTCCGCATTAAAATCAAATGTCTGGGAAAACTTAAAACCCTCGGTAGCTATATATTGAGCTTTGAAATTATGGAAATCCAAATGTGTAAAATTTGGGAGAAAGCTGTTGTGAAAAATATAGTTTTTTTTTGCGACGACCTGAGAATAGTTATAAAAGCGAGAAGGGATTTTATAACTTTTATATGGAAAATTTGGGTGATCCATATTCACCAGGGATAAGAATTGCCTTTTCTCTTCCCCCTCCTCCTTCATGTGCAAGACTGCGAGGTGCGGCAGGCCAGCCACCATGTCAAGACAGGGTTTATTTGTCAGTGTTATATTTTTTGTCCCAGCTAAATCCCTGAGATGGCAGCCTTGATTGTTGCCATAAACTAGACATAGCTCACCGCTCCTATAATCTTCGATAACGGTAAATGTGCTAAACCCGTCTAAATTTTTAAGATGGTATTTGCTTTCACCCGTTCCATCAGAATAGTGATACAAAATGTTGGATTGGGGATCTAAAAACCAAACACCCATTTTGTTTATCTCTAGAGAATTAGAGTAGTCTAGAAGAGTATTCGGAGCATACCCATTGAAGATTTTTTTGAAGTCAAAAATATCCCAGTAAAGATGATGCAAATTGTCTGTGGGGTAAAGATCATGAGAATAGATTCCAGACTCAGCGAGCAGAACAATCCTAGCTCCAAACGAGCTTACTTGAAAGATCTTGCCCAATTGAGTCGATGGAACCCAATAAGGGTAAGACTCAACTGCAAAGTCATCATTGAGTAGGAGGTAATCTAGTCCTTGGTGCCCGGCTGAAGTTGAAAAAAGGTATCCTCTAGATAACATTGATGAACTTTCAATACCCCCAGAACTCCCGGTCGTTGATGGGAATTTCGCTATCGGATAAAGATCATCATTTTTACCATCTAAGAGGAATAACTTTACGGGCAGAGATCGAGTGCTTTTTTCTGAATTTCCCTCGACTAAAAGGAGTTCAAAGCAACACACATTACCCGAATGCAATAAACAGGTAAGCGCAAATAGTATGATTCTTGTGCATGCTATTTTTGCTGAATGCCCCATAAGAAAGCGAAAATTATAACTCGACAAACTTACAACTATAAGGGTTACAGAAAGACCGCACAAACAAATAAAAAAGTAAGTAGATTAAGCAAGCCTTTGGTTTACAAGCAGACCTTATTTCACTATAGAATACCAAATGGGTTAAGGCTTAGACTGACCCTTGAAATAATAGCAGGGGAAAGAAAGAACAAAGCACATGGGGCGACCAACAAAATACAGGAGAATAGATAAGAAAACCCATACAGGGTCAGAGAATAAATATGATGCTGAATTCAGCGTTATGCGAAAAACCTATGGAAGCCTTGCCGATCTGCGCCGAGAACTAGCTGATTCCTCCGAATCCAAAGAAGAAAGAGTCAAAATTTTGGAGAGCTTTGCGGAATGCGATGACCAGCAAAGGGCATGGCTGCTTCTCGAGGATTACTTCGAGAAACTTTCTCTATCTAGGAAAGATTTCTACATTCGCGATTGGTGGACCGATGTCATGGAGGCTAGAGGAACCAGGAGATTGGAGGAAACCGCTTTGGCATTCATGAAAGCAGACCACCCGCTCCCACCCGAGCTAATGACTTATGCCAATTTTGAAAAATTTGCTGAGCTCGAGAAAGAAGAGGCAAACGAACATCTTTCTCAATTGCTTGAAAATTGGTTATTTCCGGGACCTCAACGAAAGACGGAAATACCGAAATCCAGCCTGCGAGTCGTTTGCAACCCCGAATCAATCCAAAGCAAACCGGGCTTACACTCTTTGGGAATCCAGTTTCTGATTTTTCGTCCCAGAACTGGGGAAAAAATCCGAAGTCCGAAGGAACTTGTCGACCTCACCCAAAGAGGCTCACAAGAGCAAGAGCTGTTTATCTCTGATGATTGGAACTTCATCAAGTGGGTGGGCAAGAAAGTGTCTCAATTTGAAGATATTCCGGAGAGAATAAAGCTAAGTGGCTTGAACTTGTTAGAATGGCTTGCCCAATGGGCCATATCTGAAAGGTTTGAGGACCCGAATACGGAGTCAACGCTTCGCTACGCAGGCAATTATGCTTCGATTGAACCCAGGATCTCCAGGGAGCAGGACAACCTCAAAATCGGATACGATTTAATCTCGGGGCCAAATGGATTACGGACCCCCATCGAGGAGATCAAAATTTTTGAAGGCTCGCCTTATTTTGCTCTGGCTCACGGAGAATTTTTCATTCTAGAAAATCCGCCAAATGAAGACCTGATTGCTAATTTGGCCACAACACCTCATTTTGAAACGGATAAATTGAGTGACCGCTTGTTAACCCGCATGAGAACTCATTACGCGGAAAAAGATCCACTTTGGGAAGAAGTTTGTGACGCTCACCCAGCCAAGCCGCAGATGGTCTTTGAAATAGACAACGACACCATAAAAATAAGACTGAATGGAATTAGCGAAAAGGATGGATCAGAGTGGTTTTGGTCAGGTGAAAGCTGGCAAAGACAAAATTCTTTGCCAAGATCCAAAAAAGGACCAGAAATTTTATTTGATGACAGGCTACCACCCGCAGTCAAATGGCTAGAACAGCTCAATTGCTTTTCACCGGAGCCGGGATTGTGGGTCGCAGATGCAGAGGACTACTTTCTTGAAAAATTGGCTGCTATTTGGGAATCGCGGCCAAAAGAAACAGAATTTCTTGGAAACCCTCTGTTTCATAGGCTTTTTCTTAGATCTAACCAGATTCGCCCAAAAATTTCAGTCAAATCCACCGGCATTGATTGGTTCTCGGTGTCAACAGATTGGGAGATTGAAGGATTAAAACTCACAGCAAAAGATCTTCAAGCTCTTCAGCATGCAAATTCAAGGTTTATAAAGCTACCGGATTCGGGCTGGGTTGAGGTAGACGAGGAAAAGGTCATGACAGCTCATGAGGTCATGGCCGACATAGGGGTTGACGGACTGGCACCAAACACACAAAAAATCCATTTTGGGCAAGCCGGAAATTTGGAAATTGAGAAAATCGACACAGTTGGTGATGCAGAGAAGATACGTGATTTAAGAAAAAAAATCTCAGAATTCCAGGGTATAGAACCCATGGAGATTCCAGATGGCATTGAAGCAACACTTCGTCCCTATCAAAAGGAAGGGTTTAGTTTTTTGGCAAACCTCTTCCAATCAGGATTAGGGGGATTATTGGCAGATGACATGGGGCTGGGAAAAACCTTACAAACCTTGGTCGCCCTCGAATGGTTGAGGCAAAAAAATAATAAAAGTCATCGACCAAGTCTTGTCATCTGCCCAGCGTCTGTCTTGCACAACTGGAAAAGGGAGGCAAATCGATTCGTCCCGTCGATGAAAGTCCTTTTGCTTGAGAGTGGAAAAGAAAGGCACAACCTGCGATCCAAGATTCCTGATTACGATTTAATTGTAACAAACTATGCTTTATTAAGAAGAGACCTTCAGTCTCTCAAAAAATTCAACTTTCTGGCTGTCATATTGGATGAAGCTCAATTTATAAAAAATCCTGGGGCACAAGTGACACTTTCAGTAAAGCAACTAAGATCAAAACACCGGGTTGCCCTGACAGGCACGCCCCTAGAAAATAGAATTCTCGACCTATGGTCCATCGTAGACTTTCTTCACAAAGGTTATCTTGGTACTCAATCGCAATTCACAGATCGATATCAGGGAAATGAAGAATCCCCAGCTTTGCAAAGAGTTTCCAGGAGGCGCCTAGCGGCCAAATTACGGCCTATCCTCATCCGTCGTTTAAAGACCCAGGTAGCCAAGGACTTACCTGAAAGAATTGAAGAAAGAAGAGATAGTCTTCCTGGAAAAGCGCAAAAGAAACTCTACCTTGCCGAACTCAAGAGAAGTAAAGACCAGGTAAACCAAGTTGTTTCGGAGAATGGGATCAATAAAAGTAAAATCCATGTATTGGCAGCTTTAACCAGGCTCAGGCAAATTTGTTGTCATCCAAAATTGGTAGGCAGTGATGCCGTTTCGGGTAAGACTGAGACATTTTTTGAGTTAGTCGAACCCTTATTAGATCGAGGGGAGAAGGTTTTGGTCTTCAGCCAATTTGTGAAGATGTTAGAAATCCTGGATACCGAACTAAAAAAACGAGAAAAAACAACCTATACTTTAACGGGTGAAACTAAAAACAGACAGGACGTTGTTAAAGCATTTCAAGAAGACAATAACCCATCAGTCTTCCTCCTATCATTGAGAGCAGCGGGAACAGGTTTAAACCTGACAACGGCGAGTTACGTAGTCCTCTATGATCCATGGTGGAACCCAGCTGTCGAGGCACAGGCCATTGATAGAAGTCACAGAATCGGGCAAACAAAGACTGTCAACGCCTACAGGTTAATAACACCAGGGACTGTTGAGGAAAAGATTTGGGATCTTCAGCAGAAAAAATCTCAGCAAATCTCAGACATACTGGGAGAAGACAGTTTTGCTCAAGGATTAACACACGAAGACCTCGACTATTTATTTGATGACGACGGTCTCGAAGAAATGTGGAAATAGGAGACGCGCCCCATTTTTTTAACCAAGCAGTTAGCTTAATTTTCAATCTCTAAAAGCACCATAGTTTTGGCCATATTGTAACCTGGTCGTAGCCCTCTGCGTCAAATATTGTGGTGGCGGAATAGAATGGTTGATGATTTAAAAGCCGCATCCAGCCGCATCGACATAAAGAAATATTAATCTACACGTATAACATGAAAAAATTTACACAAACAGCTTTGGCAGTATTAATAGCAATCACACTTTTAAATCTGGAGTCATCAGCTCAACAGCGGGAACAAAGAGACCGTGAAGGGAGAAGACCAAACCGCCCTGGTTTTGGGGAGCAAAGTCAAAATGGTGAGCGAGATCCGAGGGGACAAAGACAAGGATTTAGAGGCCCAAGACAAGGTGAAGACAGAGGGCCGGGAGCGCAAAGGCAAGGATTTGGGGGACGAGGACAAAGAGGTGGAGGAGCTGAGTTCATGAGAATGTTCCCGATAATCGTGGCACTTGATACTAATTCGGACGGAATTATTTCTGAAACAGAAATAAGTAATGCGACAGCAGCCCTTAAAAAGTTGGACAAAAACAAAGATGGAAAGCTCGATGCATCGGAGATGATGCCCAGACCGCCACAGTTTCGAGGGGGACCAAGAGGACCTGAAAGTCAAAGTAATGGGCCTCGTCAAGGGGGACCAGGCAACTCTGAAAATAACACCAATACTTTGGTGGATAGAATAATGAAATATGATGAGAATGGTGACGGCAAGCTATCAAAAGACGAAGTAACGGGCAGGTTGAGTAGTATCTTTAATAGGGCTGATAAAAACAAAGACGGGATTGCTACCCGGGATGAATTAACAGAGGCTCTTGGCTCTGCTGGTAGACAAAGAGGGCAAAGAAATCCTTAATATTATTCGAGGTCATTTGAGTTAATTTTGCAAATCGCAATCCTCTCGACATCCCTGCGAGAGGATTTTTCATGGTTTGAGTTGTTATATTGAGCCCACAAACTAATATAGAGATTTCATATGGACCTAAAATCATTTAAAAGCGCTTTTCCGATAGCTAGAGCTCAAATGGCAGCTTTAGCAATGATGCTATTTTTGACTATTTTTGTAGCTCAATCAGAAGAAATTAGAATTACGCCTGAACGATTAGGCAAAGATGATAGAAGAAACATAGTTTTTATTCTTTCTGATGATCATAGATATGATGCCATGGGATTTATGGGGCATCCATTTTTGAAAACCCCAGCGATGGATAGAATGGCTAGCGAAGGCGTCCACTTGAAAAATGCTTTCGTAACAACTTCCTTATGTTCTCCATCTCGAGCTTCCATACTCACGGGTCTATACACACACAAACATAGAGTTATTGATAACAACAGGCTCGTGCCTGAGGGAACCAAATATTTTCCTGAATGGCTTCAAAAATCGGGATATGCTACCGCTTACGTCGGTAAGTGGCATATGGGAGGGGCCACTGACGAACCAAGACAAGGTTTTGATCATTGGGTAAGCTTTCGAGGGCAAGGGCATTATCTTCCTCCAAATCCGAAATACACACTTAACGTAAATGGGAAAAGAGTGAAGCAAAAGGGGTATATCACGGATGAATTAACCGATTACGCCGTTGACTGGTTGAAGGAACAGAATCCCAAAAAACAGCCATTCATGTTGTATCTCTCACACAAAGCCGTGCATGCGAATTTCACACCAGCGGAAAGACACGAGGATGAATACAAGGACAGCCTTTTCAAAAAACCAGCATCTCAAGCTGATACTCAAAAAAACTATGAGGGTAAACCTCGGTGGTTAAAGGACCAGAGAAACAGCTGGCACGGTGTGGATTTCCCTTATCACAGTGAGCTAGATGTAGAGCGCTATTACAAACGGTATTGTGAATCGCTTCTTGCGGTCGATGATTCTATTGCTCGGGTCATGAATCAATTAAAAGAGATGGGAATCTACGATGATACCTTGGTGATTTACATGGGAGATAATGGATTCATGTTTGGTGAACATGGTCTTATAGATAAAAGAGTTGCTTATGAAACATCCATCCGTGTTCCAATGCTGATGCAGTGCCCAGATTTATTCAAGGGAGGCTCTGTGGTTGAGCAGGTAGTGGCCAATATCGATATAGGTCCCACCATACTAGAAGCGGCAGATTTAAAGACCCCATCACATATGGATGGGCAAAGTTTTATTAGTATTGCTCGAGGTGAAAAATCAAGCTGGCGCGATTACTTCCTTTATGTTTATTACTGGGAAAAGAACTTTCCCCAATCCCCTACCGTTTTTAGTTTGAGAGGAGACCAATACAAATACATCACCTACTATGGTCTGTGGGATACAGATGAGCTCTACGACATAAAGAATGACCCAACCGAGTCGAAAAACCTTATCGCTCAGCCCAAATTCCGCGGTATTGCAAAGCAAATGGAGAATAAGCTCTACAGCATGTTGGGTGAAAAAGGGGGTATGTTCATACCGTTAAATCAACCTCGAGGCAATTCGCAAAATAAAAGGCTGGGCTCACGTGGAGGTAAAAAAGCAGCTGATTTCCCTGCTCCGCTAGTGGTGGACAAGCCCATAAATACGAATGCAAAGTGATTATTGTATAAGTAGGAATCCATTTTTCACAAGTTTTGCGCTACGCCGTGGGAGCCTCGAAATTTTCCGTGAATTATCGTAAGCACCCAAAAAACCTTACAAAGAGGGAAAACTATTTTATTTTCATTCAATAGAGACTCAGAATCGCCAACCCATTCGGCCTCGGCTCTGCCTATATCTTTTTTGAGAATAGAATTTTATGATTTTTATGAGTCCCGAGGCTTAGAAAACAAATGGAATGACTTAATTCAAAATAAAGGCACCTTTGCAAATATCATAAGGGCATTCAACCTTCCCCTTACTCATGTGCTGCCGAAACGGGACAGATAATCATGAAAAAAGTTGAATCAATGAGCAACATCATAAATATATATGGTTTATATGCCGCATATGGGGTTAATTTTGCATGGATAAAAAAATATTTGGCTCAGAAAGTTGCCCAATTTGTTTTTTTTGCTTAACTAGTATAGGTAATAACAAGTTTTATGCGGTGCCTAATGAGGATTGCTGCTTTAGCTGGTAAAAAGATACGAAAAATTATAATTTAGATCTTATAAATTCATGGCAAGTTCAGATTCGGTAGCCGCAACAAAAGGATTAGAGGGTGTAGTAGCAGGGACGACCAAGCTGAGTAGCGTCAGGGGTCAGATTGGTCAATTGATATACTGCGGATACGATATCAATGAGCTTGCCGGTAAGGCTAGCTATGAAGAAGTTGTCCATTTATTACACAGAGGGCACTTACCAAACCAAGATGAGCTCGATCAGATGAAGGCTCAGCTGGCTTCCTACCGAAATTTACCAGAACAAGTTATTTCCGTAATCAAAGCACTTCCGAAGGATACCCCACCAATGCATGCCTTGAGAACGGGGGTATCCATGATGGCATGTTTCGACCCAGATAGAGACAACATCGAAATTGAATCGGCGCGCCAAAAAGCTTTAAAATTAATTGCTCAGGTGCCTGTTATCATTGCTTACTTTCATCGCCACCGTATGGGCCAAGAATTGGTGGCACCCGACCCATCACTTGGAGAGGCTGCTAATTTCCTTTATATGATTAATGGTGAAAAGCCCGGGGATGAGATGGTAAATACAATGGATGTTTGTTATGTATTGCATGCTGACCACGGAATGAATGCTTCGACGTTCAGCTCAAGGGTGACCATAGCAACTTTAACGGATATTTACTCTGCTGTTACCTCAGCGATCGGCACACTCAAGGGGCCTCTGCATGGCGGAGCCAATGAAGGAGTTATTAAGATGCTTCAAGAGATCGGCTCAACTGACCGCGTTGATGAATTCATAGCTGATGCCCTTGCCCAGAAAAAGAAAATCATGGGCATTGGCCATAGAGTCTACAAAACCCTCGACCCAAGGGCACCGCACTTGAAAAAAATGGCCAAAATCCTCAGCTCAAAACTAGGTGAAGCCAAATGGATAGATATGTCGGAGAGAATTGCAGAGTTGATGCTCAAAGAAAAAAATCTCCATGCCAACGTCGATTTTTACTCTGCAACGGTATATTACTCTCTGGGCATTCCGACCGATCTATTTACACCTATCTTTGCAATCGCAAGAACATCGGGGTGGACGGCACACATTCTCGAACAGTTGTCCAACAACAGATTAATAAGGCCAATGAGCGAATATGATGGAGTTGATGATCTTAAGTTCACTCCCATTGCTCAAAGATAATTTCTCAAACCTTCTCGCTGAGCTTTAGCTCGATTTTGAGAGGTGACCAAATAACTTAAAATGAATATTCACGAATACCAGGCTAAGGAAGTGCTGGCCAGTTTTGGCGTGGTCGTTCCACCAGGAAAGGCTGTATCAACGGCAGAAGAAGCAAAGCAAGTAGCTGAGAATCTCGCCAGCGAGGGGCACGCTAAATTTGTTATTAAATCTCAAATTCACGCCGGAGGTCGAGGTAAAGGAACATTTACCAATGGCTTTAAAGGTGGGGTCAAGCTATGTGACACAGCTGATCAGGCAAGTGAGATTGCAGGACAAATGCTTGGCAACACCCTGGTAACCAACCAAACCGGACCTGACGGAAAACAAGTCAACAAAGTTTTGATCGCAGGAGCAGAGGAGATTCTAAGCGAATTCTATCTGGCCGTTTTATTGGACAGGGCAAATTCCCAACCAGTCATTATGGTTTCCACCGAAGGAGGAATGGATATTGAAGAGGTTGCCGAAAAAACACCCGAAAAAATTGTTAAAGAATGGGTAGATCCAGGCCTTGGACTCATGCCATTCCAAGCGAGAAAACTCGCGAAGGCACTTGATTTAGAAGGTAAACTTATCAACCAAGCTGTAAAAATGTTCACCTCAGTTTACAAAGCTTGGTGGAAAACTGATGGAGCATTGGTGGAAATCAATCCTTTGTGCATAGTCAAAAAACCCGACGGCTCAAAATCACTAGCTGCTGTTGATGCCAAGGTGTCTTTTGATGACAATGCCCTATTCCGGCATAAAGATATTCAGGAATTAAGAGATATTACAGAAGAGTCACCATTGGAAGTAGAAGCCAGCAAATACGATCTAAACTATATTAAGTTAGACGGTAACATTGCTTGCCTCGTAAATGGCGCAGGACTAGCCATGGCAACGATGGATATTATCCAATACTATGGTGGCTCACCGGCTAACTTTTTGGATGTCGGAGGAGGAGCATCGAAGGAACAGGTAACCGCTGCCTTTAAAATCATTCTTAGTGACCCAAATGTAAAAGGCATACTTGTTAATATTTTCGGAGGAATTATGCAGTGCGATATTATAGCCAGCGGTATTTTAGCAGCGGTCGAGGAAACAGGTCTCGAATTGCCACTGGTTGTCCGTCTTGAAGGAACAAATGTCGCAAAGGGGAAAAAATTAATATCAGAATCAAACCTCGACGTTATTTCGGCAGACTCGTTATCTGATGCAGCGGAAAAAATAGCACACGCAGTCAAAAATAAATCGTAAATCCCTTAATCTCTAAATCACTATCCCAATTATATATGTCAATTTTAGTCAAACCAGATAGCAAGATTCTTATTCAGGGAATTACTGGAAGTTTCGGAGGAAAGCACACTCAGCTTAGTTTGGACTATGGTAGTCAAGTAGTAGCTGGCGTAACACCAGGAAAAGGCGGCCAGAAATTCAATGATGTTGTTCCCGTTTACGACACTGTTGGCGAAGCTGTCAGCGAAACAGGTGCAACGGTCTCAGCCATCTTTGTCCCTCCCCCATTCGCAGCGGACGCAATATTGGAAGCGGTAGATGCCGGAGTCGATCTTGTAGTAGCCATAACGGAGGGTATACCTGTCAATGATATGGTACAGGTCAAAAAAGCTATGAAGGGGTCAAATTCTCGCCTGATTGGCCCAAATTGCCCTGGAATTGTGGTCCCAGGAGAGGGGGAAGACAGCCATGGTGGATGCCGAATCGGAATCGCTCCAGGATATATACACAAAAAAGGAAACATCGGCGTTGTTTCAAGATCAGGAACATTGACATATGAAGCCGTTTGGCAGCTAACGTCGCGTGGTGTTGGGCAATCTACCTGTGTTGGCATCGGTGGAGATCCGGTTAATGGGACATCTCATCTTGACGTCATAAAAATGTTTAATGAGGATCCGGACACGCATGGAATAATTATGATAGGTGAGATTGGAGGGTCAGCGGAAGAAGAAGCTGCAGCGTGGATAAAAGAAAACTGCTCAAAGCCCGTTGCTGGATTTATTGCTGGAGCGACAGCCCCGCCAGGAAGAAGAATGGGACATGCTGGTGCTATTGTATCAGGCGGACAGGGAACAGCAGAAGCAAAGAAACAAGCTTTCAAGGAAGCCGGAATCGGCGTTGCGGAAACTCCATCAGATATGGCAGAAACCCTTTTGGCTATGATGTAAGGCCTCTTCACGCAGCGCGGCCACCCTTTATAGGAAGAATCCTTTTAATGGGGATTTCTACAATTTTCACAACCGTGGTTGACCAAAGGTTCCTATGAAGTGATGATATCAGCCTTTCTCTGACTTATGGAAAAACCATCTTCTGAACCATTAAACCGTCGTGGATTCTTAGGGCGGGCTGCAATTGCAGGAGCCACTTCTGCTTTTGCCGTATCCAGTGCTACTCCACGAGCCCATGCAGATCATCATTCTGAAAAGCCAAATCACGGAATACCCGATTTTAAATACTGTTTGAACACCAGTACGATAAGAGGGAAAAAAATCCCTATTGCTAAGGAAGTGGGCATGATAGCGAGGGCTGGCTATGATTCAATCGAGCCCTGGATTAGTGAGATTCAAAAGCACAAAGAACAGGGTGGGAGTTTGAAAGACTTAGGCAAGCAGATCGCTGATCTAGGATTAACAGTTGAGAGCGCCATTGGATTTGCCAATTGGATTAGCGATGATAAAGCCACCCGAAAAAAGGGATTGGAGAACGCTAAACGAGATATGGACTTATTGGCAGCAATCGGCGGAAAAAGAATTGCCGCCCCGCCTGCAGGGGCTTCGGGAAACAACTCCCCTACATTAAATCTCAGCGCGGCAGCTGAAAGATATGCGGATTTGCTTGATGCAGGCAAAAATTCTGGAATCGTTCCACAGTTAGAGCTTTGGGGCTTTTCTAAAAACCTTTCAAAGCTTGGTGAGGTCGCGTATGTCGCCATTGAGTCGGGACACCCGGATGCGTGTGTCTTAACCGATGTCTATCATATTTACAAAGGAGGCTCAGACTTTGAAGGCCTGAAATTTTTCGCGGGTAAATCGTTAACAGTGTTGCACATGAATGATTACCCATCCGATCCCCCGCGTGAAACAATCGGTGATGGCGATAGAGTCTTTCCCGGTGACGGCATCGCCCCAATTTCTAAGATACTCAGAACAATGCATTCAAATGGATTTTCAGGTGTCCTTTCACTAGAATTGTTTAACAGAACATACTGGGAACAGAATGCTGAATTGGTACTTAAAAATGGTTTTCAAAAAATGAAAGCTGAAGTCAAAAAAGCCTTCAGCTGAAGGGATCCTGCTCAATAAAAAAAATTTTATGAGGAGCCCGCAGAAAACGGCTCCTTTTTTATTCGCCTTTTTTATTCGAATAGGCTGGAAGCCAATTCCTTAGGTTCCTCATTTTTCGCCTCTGCTTTATTTAAAACAGATGTATCAGCAAGGTAGATGTAAATCCCAACCACAAAAACAATCAATCCTACTCCTAGAGGTTTCGCATATTTCCAAGGCGTTAAATCCACTGCTTTTGCATCCTGTTGGACCCAAGGTTCTTTTTCACCCGCTACCCTACTGATTATGAATAAAAACAGCACAGAGGCACCGAAGACGATTCCTAATAAGTGAAAGCCGTGGACTTGAGCAGCAATATCTATAAATGGAGGAACAAAATAGGCCAAAACAAGAACTAAAGTACTGGCTAATAACGCAATATTTGCAGCCCAGGCTGGCGTTTTCTTAAATAAAAATCCACCTAGAATAATTGAGAAAATTGGAATGAAATACAGGCCATTCATTTTTTGGAGATACCCGAAAATACTATCTTGTCCAGCAAGGAGTGGGGCTGTAGACATAGCTAGAATGGCGACAACTAAACCAACGATTTTCCCATTGTTGATGGTTTTTATATCTGAGGCTTCATCCTCGTTAATGAAATGTTTATAGACCCCTAATGAGAATAAAGTCGCAGTGCTGTTGAGAGCTGAATTAAAAGTACTCAAAATGGCTCCGACAATAACGGCTGCAAAGAACCCTGTTAACCATCCTGGTAACACATCCCGGACAAGATTCGGGTAAGCTTGCTTAGACAGGTTTATGAACTCTTCATTGGTAAGGTCTCCTGCATTTGCCGCGTAAAGATGGTATGCAATAATCCCAGGAATCACCAAAATCAATGGCGCCAGCACTTTAAAAACGCCGGCAATAAGTACTCCTTTTTGCCCTTCTTTTAGTGAGCTCGCGCCAAAGGTTCTTTGGATAATTTGTTGGTTAGTGGTCCAGTAAAATAAATTTAAAAGCAAAACCCCGGTAAATAGTGTGGAAAATGGGACTGATGAATCAGGGCCCCCGATAGAATTAAATTTTTCAGGGTGAGCCTTTTTCAATTCTGCCAACGCAGCGAATACACCTTCATCTGAAACAGCATTTAAGCCAAACCAGGTGACAACAAGACCTCCAACCAAGAGTCCAAAACCGTTAATTGTATCTGAAACAGCAACAGTTCTAAGCCCACCAAAAATAGCATATATCGACCCTATGATTCCGATGAGCCAAACAACAAGCCACAATATTGTAGTTTCGTTTTCTATTCCTGTCAGACTTTGTAGATCGAGCATTCCAGACAATCCAGTAGCTCCCGTGTAGAGAACCATAGGGAGAAGAATTCCAGCATATGCAATAATAAAGATGATGCTGGTAATAGCTCGGGTGGTAGAGTTATACCTTTTCTCCAAGAACTCAGGAATTGTCGCGATTCCGCTTTTCAAATATTTTGGCAAAAAGAAGAGGGCCATGGCTACAAGTGAAGCCCCAGCTATTACCTCCCATGCGATAACTGCGATCCCATCTTTGAAAGCATCCGCATTTAAACCAACAAGCTGTTCCGTTGATAAATTTGTCAAAAGAAGTGAGCCGGCGATAAACCCACCGGTGAGTGTTCTTCCAGCCAGAAAGTATCCCGTTGATGTGGAGTGGTCATCACTCCGTGTAATAAGCCATGTCAACACCCCAACCAGGGCTGTAAAGAAAAAGAAAGTTATTAAAGTCATTGGATTGGTCGGAAGATTACGAAACAAGAGGTCCCTTGTGAAGTGATTTCGTTCTTCTCTTAAAGTGCAATACACCATTTGAATGCAGGCTTAACTTCAGGCAAGCTCTTCCTGAAAGAAAAACCAGATCATACTCTGGCCAATCATTTCTGGTTACCACGTCTTTTTTGTATCTTAAAACGGCATCTCCATAAACACGCTCCTTTGGCCATCATCATCGTCAACTGAATTAAAAAAACATTTCACGCGCTTTTTTTAATTAAAAGCCAAACGTGATACTTGACCGCAAGAGGGACAAGAAGTTAACAGGTAAGGTGTCCCCCTACTCTCGTCATGTTAGTGGTCAATCGACCAAAAATTTCAATGCAATCCTAAAATAGCTTTATGGAAATTTAAAATACCAAAGGCTGTATCCAAGCCCTTTTCTTGTCTCCATCCCTAAGTGGTCTTTCCATATCTTTGTTGCTTTCTATCAAGCATCGCACATACAGCTCATCACCTTTGGGCTTATAATTAGCAAATTTGCCTTTGGTAATCTGAAAAATTTCTCCAATATCATCGCTGTATCTGTGGGTTATTCTTAGTGCATCACCACTTGTCGTCCTGATTTTTTTGTTGGTCCGATCAAATCCTTTGCGCGTCCCTATAAATGTAAATGTAAATTCCTCATCCTCTTCAGCTTTCGGATGCAATGATAAAGTTTTTGATTTTTCCCAGGTCATTTTTTTAATTTCGACTCCGGAAGAGGCATAGAAGTCGCCATTTTCAATGGCATTTATAATTTCGTTAGGTTCCAGCTTTGGTGATTTAACCATGATCCACCCCCTACCCGTGATACTTGCAGACCTAGATTCGGTAAAGTAATTGTGCGAATCATCCGTTGCGAGTCCATACATAGGTTTCATCCCTAATACGGCTAATCTCCAGGTTAGAATAATATCCCACATCTTTTCCGTGCTAGCGTGAATTTTATCACCTATATTGCGAACCGAGGGATGGCCATTGTAGACTTCAAAGAAATTCTCTCCTTCCACTTTCATAAGTTCTTCTGCAGTGACACCCCACCCAAAGTTGGGGTGATTGAGGTGGATAAGAATAGGTTGCCCGGTTTCTTTTCTCTGCTGAATAACGAGATCGACATTGTTTTGCATGACATCGAGGACGCTCTCCCCGGAAGCCGGCTTTATGACACCCTGAAGATTTGATGCATTCATATGGATAGGAGAAGTCAAATATCTAGCTGTGATCTCTTCGCTGGGAATTAAGAGAAATCGACCATCCTGACTGAGCCTATCTGAAAATTCCGAAAAAGTTTTCAATCTGATTTCTGTTTGCCCATTTCGGACCCTTTTTTCCACCCACTTATCGCCGAAGGTGCTGACATATCGCTTCATGGCTTTTACGCCGCCTTTATTTTTCTCTGGGGATGTCCACCGTTCTGAATTTTGAAATATATTGTGATCGGAGAGAGCAAGGAAATGATACCCGTTGTCTTTATACCACTTGGCAACGACTTCCGGATAATCATCCCCATCTGACCACAAGGTGTGAGTATGCAAATTTCCTCGCCACCACTTATCGACCTCCTCTTGCCCACTCAAACACGGATTCAAAACAAATTGAAATAAAGCTACAAGGAATGTCGGACGCATCATATTTCTGGCTGTTTTTTTCATTGGAAATTGTATGTGGTTCAATTTAAACATCAGCGTTTAAATTGAAATCAAAAATAAATATTTTGTTTTCAAATAGTAACTGTTGAGTATGATCCGGCAAAGTTTCAGGTGACAGGTGTCGACCTGAATCGAAAAAATAGTCAGATCTTAAATCTTTGCTCCACAATGGCTGAAGATCCAAACTACAAGTCTCGAATAAAGATTTTGAGAACAGGTATTCTAGAGATGCAAGAATACCTGAAAAAGCAATCCATCAGCACCATAATTCTTGTCACTGGTTTTGATGGTGCCGGTAAAGGACAGATAATCCATAGATTTAATGAATGGTTGGACCCTCGCACAGTCCAAACTCATTCGTTTTGGCATCATTCTGACGAGGAGCGAGATAGACCGTATTACTGGCGCTATTGGAAATGCATGCCACCTAAGGGGAAGACAGCTATTTTTTTCGGTTCCTGGTATGCCGACCTCATTGCAGGAAAAGTCTATGGGGAAATCAGCGAGGAGTCATTCCACCTTCAGAAGCAAAAAATCCTTTTTTTTGAAAAAATGCTTACCATGGATGGTGTTCATCTCCTGAAATTCTGGCTTCATTTGACGCGAGAGGAGCAACTTTCAAAAAAAGAAGACCTTGAAAAAAACACCCAGTTCCATTGGAAAACGCAACCGGATGATTGGTTCAATGAGGGGCATTATCAAAAATTTTGGGAGGTATCAGAATCTGTATTACAGGCAACGGATCATGAGCGTGCTCGTTGGATAAGCATCCCGGCTGCGGACCCGGATTATAGAGATTACCTCGTTGCAAAAAAATTTGTAGAATCTGTCCAATTAGAAATTAAGGGAGACTCTGAGGCAGAGAATTTAAACCAAAGCCCAGCCCCTGTGCCAAACTCCTTTAGACCATTAGCCCATCCAAACGGAAGTAAAGAAGAACCAGCATCGAATATAAGTAAGGAGGAGTATGAAACTGTTTTGCCCGAGTTGCAGGAAAAACTTTTTAATTTGGCTTGGGAATTCTATTACCAAAAGAAAACCGCCTTTCTTATATTTGAGGGGTGGGATGCCGCCGGTAAAGGCGGTTGCATCAGGCGAATAATTCAATCTATTGACGCTCGCCTTTTTGAAGTCATTCCAGTTTCAGCTCCAACCCAACAAGAGCATGATCAACATTACTTGTGGCGCTTCTGGAGGGATCTCCCAAGAGCGGGCAGAATGGCTATTTTTGACAGATCTTGGTATGGACGAGTTCTGGTAGAGCGTGTAGAAGGGTTTGCCAAGACGAAAGAATGGCAAAGAGCTTATGAGGAAATCATAGAGTTTGAGCACCAACTGATTTCTCCGGGAAATGTGATGCAAAAGTTTTGGCTAGAGATTTCACCAGAAACGCAGTTAAAGAGATTTCAAAAGCGACAAGATATTCCCTTCAAAAGATTTAAAATTGGACCAGAGGATTGGCGAAATAGAGGCAAGTGGGATGAATACCAAATTGCTACAGATGATATGATTCAAAAAACAAGCAGCCAATCTGCCCCTTGGGCAGTAATCAATGCGAACAATAAAAAATTCGCTCGCATTGAGGTTTTAAAAATAATTTGCAAAGTTATGTCAGAGGCTCTCAATCCCGTTTCTAAGAAAAACAGTCCCACCACTGCCCCTTAATGGTGCTCAAATTTTGAAATAATTACTGGCAATCAATCAGATCATAAAAAAGCTTTTTATTATAAATCACATGCCCCTTTTACGATCTGCCCCACTTTCTGAATAGATTTTAATCCCGGTTTGCGTTTATTTTCTCATGTCAGTGCCACATCAAAACTGCCCACCTTTTTATGCACCCAATGATTTTTAATATTTTTTCAAAAGCGTAGGATATATCTGAGTCTCCTGAATTATTATGAGCTATTTATTTGTTAAATTCTTGAAACATGAGGGAGAATGGATTTGGATGGTGGCGATTCTATGAATAAAGCAAGAGAAGTGATATGCAGAGGGCTGCTTATGGCGGCGATGTGCCTAGGATTTTTAAATCAAGCAACTGCTTCAGATTTAGTGGAGGCATCACAACAATTCTTGGGGTCGCTTGATGAGGACCAGAGAGCCTTGGCTAGCTTTGATTGGAAGAGCGAAGAAAGAAAAGATTGGCACTTTATTCCTAAGTCTCGGAAGGGGTTGCCATTAAAAGATTTAGCCCAGGATCAACAGCATTTGGCATACGCTCTCATTTATCAGTGCATGAGCAAACGAGGCAGCCTCGAGTCGCTGAATATAATGTCATTTGAGCAAATTCTTTGGGAAAATGAAAATAAAGCTCCCCACCGTGATTCCTCCATGTATCACTTCAGTTTTTTTGGAAAAGTATCAGATAAAGGGCATTGGGGATTAAGTATCGAAGGTCACCACTTGTCGTTAAACTTTACTATATTTGACGGAAATATTATTTCCGCCTCCCCTTCCTTTTATGGAACAAATCCTGATATCATTTTAGATGGACCACGCAAAGGAAGTCAAATATTAGACCGAGAGCAACTCTTGGCGTTTGAGCTTCTCGATACTCTTTCTGTCAAGCAGAGGCAGATGGCCATCCCGAGCGGGAAAGTACCTAGAGATATTTTAACGTCGGCTCAGCAGTCCGTAAACCCCATTGAGCCAAAAGGCCTCAAAATAACTAATATGAATGGAAAGCAAAAGCGTCTCCTTCACAAGCTCATTAGAGAATATGTTTTCCGACACGATAAAAAAATTGCAACAAAAGAATGGAAAGCCATACAGAAAGACATGACTGTAACTTTTACCTTTATAGGTAGCCCAAAACAATTCAACCCGCACTATTACAGGATTCAAGGCAAAGAATTTTTAGTAGAATATGCCAACACTCAAAATGGTGCAAATCATGCACACGCTGTTTATAGAAGGTTTGATAATGACTTTGGAGCTTCGGCCTTGGCGAAACATCTCAGCGCCGAGCATTAATTTATAAGTGAATGCTGAGATTTAAATAAAACTTAAAAGAGCCCCAAAATCGGGGCTCTTTTTGTTTAATTTAAAGTAAATGCTACGATCTTTATTCTTAACTAAAAGTATTCATCAACGTTCACCTTCTGCACAGATATAATTAGAGAATAACTCTTATCCCATCTCGCCTTCTGCACGAATTGATTCGTCGACTTTTCTAGCGAGCTTGATTGCTTGGGCGACGGACTCGTTGATCATATCTTGTTCATTGTCACTATTCACCGAACCGGATTGAATCTTCGCTGCGAAAATTGAAGCAGCAGATTCCAAGACTCCAATCTCGGTGCTTTGAAGGTTGATGTATTCTTGGCTGGCCATAGTATAAATTAGTGGTTTTTCATGAGCGAATCAAGGAAACCTGCATTGCTTCAAGGATTTTATTGCGATTGTGATTTGATATTTTCTAATTCTTCCCAGCGGGCGTAAAGATCCGAGGTCATTTGTTTTGCTTTTTCTAAATCTTCGTTTAACTGGGTTATTTTTGTGCCGTGTTTAGAGTGGAACTCAGGGTCTGCAAAAGTATTCTCTATCTCCTCTACTTTTGATTCGGCCTCCATCACTTTTGACTCTATCTCCTCAAGCTCTTTTTTCTCATTCCATGTTAATTTTCTCGCTTTAAGTGGCTGGTGGCTATCCTTGGCCTTGTTTTCTACCAGTTTAGATTTTGATTGGGATCGAGATTTTGATTTCAGTTGTTCCTTTCTCTGGTCTTTCTTTTCGATGTAATAATCAAGATTTCCAACGGAATAGTCCACTTGACCATTTCCCTCGAATGAGATAATGCCATTGCAAACTCGATTTAAAAAATATCGATCATGACTGACAACTAAAACACACCCATTGAATGTCATTAGGCCCTCTTCAAGAATCCTCAGGGTTGATAAATCCAAATCATTGGTTGGCTCGTCGAGGATCAAGAAGTTACCACCATTTTTTATAACTTTTGCTAATGCGACTCTATTTTTCTCACCTCCGGATAAGTGACTTATTTTGCATTTGAGACTGGAGTCGGAAAACAAGAATCTTTTTAGATAAGCTCGAACCGAAAGTTTTTGATTTCCAAACATGACCCAATCAGCTCCTTCTCCTACTTCCTGAATGATGTCATTTTCGGGATTCAGATCAGACCTATTTTGATCGATGTAATTAAATTCGGTTCGGTCACCTATGAAAACAGATCCGGAAGTGGGTTTGAGATCTCCAGTAATGACTCTGAGCAAACTGGTTTTACCCAGCCCGTTTCTTCCCGTGATGCCGATTCTCTGACCCGCTTCGAAATGAAAATCTAGGGAATGAATAAGCTTTTTCTCTCCAAAGCTTATCTCGACATTGTCCAGTTCTAGAATTCGATTTGCCAAAGCCGGCGGAGGCGGGATGATCAGATCGACCTCTAGCTCTCTTTCAGGCCCTTCTTCATTTTTGATTTCATGATACTTGTCTAAACGGGCTTTGGACTTTGTCGTCCTTGCCTTAGGACCTCTTCTTACCCACTCAATTTCATTTCTAAGAAAACGTTGTCTGTTTTCTTCGCTGCGTTGGGCCAAGGCCAACCTCTCTGCTTTAGCCTCAAGGTAGTCTGAATAGTTGCCTTGATAAGAGTGAATAATGCCGGCTGCAGACTCGAGAATCCTATCACAAACCTGATCTAAAAAATATCGATCATGTGTTACCATAAGAAACCCACCGGAAAACTGATTTAGGAATTGCGCCAACCAATCAATTGAGTCGGGGTCGAGATGGTTAGTAGGCTCATCCAATAAAAGAAAATCGGGCTGCCCCACAATAGCTCGAGCCAAAGCAATTCGCCTTTTTTCTCCACCACTTAAATGGCTGGTTGCTGACTCCAGGGGTGGAGTCCGGAGGTTTTCAACAATCACCTTAATTCTATGATCAAGATCCCACCCCCCAGCAGACTGAATCAAAGCATCTAACTCGGCGTGACGATTACCGTAGCCATCTAGTTCCTCATATTCACTAATCCATTCTAGGATATCTCCAGCCCCTTTCCGGATATTGTGGTAAACTGACAATTCGGGATCTAATTTCGTTTCCTGGGGCAAATAGTGTATGCGCAGATTTTTCCTAATGTGGACCTTCCCATCATCTGGAATCAGATTGCCGGCACAAATTTTCAAAAAGCTGGATTTACCGGCTCCATTTTGTCCCACGAGTCCTATTTTATCATTTTGCCCCAAGCTTGCTGTGGCCGATCTCAGAACTTGTAAATCATTATATTTCAGAACGATTTCTTGGGCACTGATGACCGCTGTTTCACTTGGTTTTGGTGGCATTTTATTACGACAAAAAAAAGCCCCGGTAAAATGGTGTCCGGGGTTATTTCAAAACTTCAAAATGAATGACTATTCGTAGCTTCCACCGCCGTTAGAGCGCTTGTGATATGAGGAGGACTGATTATTTCCTTTGTTGCGATATCCCCCTCCGCCTCGCCGACCACCACCAGACCTATTACCTCTGCCTCTATCTCTGTCATTGGAATTTTTACTCCCGCCTGAATGGCCAAATTCTGCTTTAATCTTAATGCCATTGATATTTGTTTGGTTAAGACTGTCTAGAACTAGATCACTATGTTCCTTTGCTACTTCTACCAAGACGTTATTATCAAAAATTTCTATCATACCGACGCAATCTGCAGAAAGGCCAGTTTCACCAAGAATAGCTCCAACGACGTGATTAGGCTTTATCTGGTCCCTGTATCCAACATTCAGAGAAATTTGGGTCATAGCCTGGCTGTTGGCTGGTCTCTGTTTTTTAGGTGCAGCAGATCTTTTGAAGTTATTATCTCTCTGTCCCCCTGATTGTCCGCTGTGCCTTCGAGATTGACGGGGCTCACTATTGCCGCGTGCCTTACTTTGTAAATCCAAAGCATGCTCTATCAAAACAGAAATGGTTTCATGAGAACCTTTTGAAATTGAGAGAAGTTTCTCAACAATATCCTGACGTTGTCGAAAGTCACCTCGTGCAAGCTTTGCCTTAAGTAAATCTACCAACTTATTTTCTTCATCCGAGCCTGCTCCATCCAAGAAAGGCACCTGAAATCTTCTTAAAGATTTCTTGAGGGCGGATTCAATAGCATCGATCTGGCCTAATTCATCCTTGGCGACAAGAATAATATTCTTCTCATGTATTTTGACTCTGTCAGCAAAGTCATCAATCTCATCACTGAGCTCATACTGAATGACGGACTTGATTCCATCCATATCAAGACCAACACTGCCAAGGTCAGTCGTTACCAAAAAATCAATATCTCCAGCACTGAATGTATCCATTGTGTCATTCTTTACTGAGTCCTCAGTTGAGCCATTTAGCTTGGCTGTTTTATAGCCTCTTTCTGCAAAAAAATCACTTATGGACTCTAATGATTGCCTGGAATTGACAAAAACGACACTCGGGCTCACGAGTTGGGTTTCAAGGAGACGTTCGAGGACTTCAGGCTTAGATAATTTACCCGTTTCAAAGACCTCTTCCTTTAGGCTGGATTCCAGGTCAACGGAAGGCTCAATGGAAACTTGTACATATTCTTCAGTAAATTGTTCCGTGACTCCCAAGACACTTTCTGAATCCGAATTCGTGAAAGCGACGAATTGGGTATCTTCAGTAGTAGACTCCAATAGAGTTTCAATAATTTCATCGGTTGTCGTAGCTACAACCTCAGATAGCTCATCGATGATGATGGCATTTAAATCGTCAAAACTGATCGTCTCTTCCTCTATGTGCTTGGTGAGCTCCGAAAGGGTGGCGACCAATATGTGAGGCTGGGCTTTTACGACTCTTTCGAGTAAATCCGCAGACTGACCATTGTAAATATTCGCAATTGAAATATTGGGTGTCCCCGCATTGAGAGTTCGTAATGACCGAGTAACCGAAAGCACCCTAGCTCGGTTACTGACAACAATAAGAAATTGAATACCTGACTTTTCAGAATCAACTAAATCAATAACAGATAATCCATATGTCTCGACAACTCCGGCAGATGATTGACACTTGGCAAGAACATCTTTTCTTTCTTTAATAAGTGGGATGCACTCCGTTTGGAGTGATGAACACCTTTCTAATCCTATCTTCTCTACCGCACTTTTAATCTCCGGTGAGACCTGTAATTCACTAAACAAGCTCCTCTGCATTCGATTTAACTACTTTGAATTTTATGAAACCACGGAGGCAAACAACCCGACGTCTAACTATCACCGTTATCCAAGTCGCATCCCCAACAACATACCACGATTCATTTTCGATACCCTTCCAAATCCTGGGACAAGAACCAGTTCAAACTTTAATTTGATCCGGTTGACCGCGTTAATTTTATAAATTTGTGAAAAAAAGCAAGTACTTTGATCGTCTAAAAGCAAAATTAAACATTAAATCGGAAAAGCATGACGTCACCGTCCTTCACTTCATAGTCCTTTCCTTCGATTCTGTAGAGGCCTTTGTCTCTGGCTGCAGAGACAGACCCACAATCGACTAAGTCCTCGTAGGCTACTGTCTCTGCCTTAATAAATCCTCTTTCAAAATCAGTATGGATAACGCCAGCAGCTTGAGGCGCCGTATCACCGATATGTATCGTCCATGCGCGCACTTCCTTTTCTCCTGCCGTGAAGTAGGTTCTTAGACCAAGAAGCGAATACGCCGCCTTTATAAGGGCTCCTACGCCGGATTCCTGGACCCCAAGGTCTGCCAAAAACTCCCGAGCCTCATCCTGAGACAAATCAACGAGGTCAGACTCAATTTGAGCACTAATAATTACCGTTTCGCAGCCGTGATGCTCTTTGGCATATTCAATGACTCGCTTGACGTATTCATTCTCAGCAGCACTGCTGAGCTCGTCCTCTTTTACGTTGGCAGCGAATAAAGTGGGTTTGGATGTGAGCAAGAAAAAGCCTTTAGCAATATCTGACTCCTCTGAATCCAATTCCAAAGTGAGAACGGGTTTGCCTTCATCCAAGTGAGAGATCAACTTCTCAAGAACAGAACTTTGGGCAACCGCCTCTTTGTTTGCTCTTTTGACCTCTTTCGCCAACCTTTCAAATTGGCGCTTACAAGATTCCATGTCCGCTAAAATAAGCTCGGTGGAAATTGTTTCTATGTCTCGAATTGGATCTATCGATCCCTCAACATGATGAATGTCAGCGTCTTCAAAACACCTTACAACCTGGATAATCGCGTCAGTTTCGCGAATATTGCTCAAGAATTTATTTCCAAGTCCCTCGCCATCGGCTGCCCCTTTCACTAAGCCAGCGATGTCAACAAACTCAATGGCAGCAGGAATGATTGTTTTGGTTTTAGCTATAGTGGCAAGCGTATCGAGGCGGTCATCAGGAACATTGACAATCCCTACATTGGGATCAATCGTGCAAAATGGGTAGTTTCCCGATTCCGCATTCCGTGTTCTTGTGACGGCATTAAAAAGGGTCGATTTTCCAACATTTGGCAATCCAACTATTCCAGCTCTTAGCATAATTCAGGACGGAACTTAATGAACTATGGACCCTTTTCGCAAGCCTCGACTGCCTTGCGAAAGGATTCTTTCAATTCGGGTAAGGAAATTCCAAAGGCAGCGGATATAGCCAAATCGGGCTTAATTCCAGTTACTTTTGTAAATTCCACGAGGTTTTTGCTACTAACATCCTCGTCCATTTTATTTGCCACCACAAGTTTGGTTTTTTTAATAAGACTTTGATCGTAGAGGCCCAGTTCCTCCATAAGGTGACGATAGTCCTCCCAAGGATCTCGATTATCTGCACCAGACATATCCAAAATGATTGCCAAAACACGGCATCTTTGAATATGACGAAGAAAATCATGCCCGAGGCCGACATTCCTGTGCGCGCCATTGATCAATCCAGGAATATCACAAAGCGTAATTCTTTCATAATCCGGATATTCCAAGATTCCCACATTAGGGTGCAAAGTCGTAAAGGGATAATCCGCCACCTTAGGGGTGGCGCCTGACAACTCAGATAGGATAGTACTCTTACCCGCGTTAGGAAATCCAACAAGACCAATATCGGCAATAGTTTGCAGCTCCAGTCGAAAATCGAATTGTTCCCCCATTTCCCCAGATTGGGCAAATCGTGGAGTCTGCCGGCGTGAAGAAGAAAAATTTTTATTTCCCATTCCACCTCGACCACCTTTGCAAATCACGTGGCGCTGTCCATGATTCAGGAGGTCGACTTCAAAAACCTCTACTTTCTCATATTCTTGTTCTTCAGTAACTTCTTCGGGAAGATCCTCAAGGTCGATTTCTATTGCCTTAATTTTTCCACCATCGGTTTGAGATAAAGAGGCTACCTCACCGCCAACCTCCCTGGCGACAGTAGTCGGCAAATCCATGTCTTGAGACATTTCATCTGCCTCGTCTGTTTCATCAGGAGATTCATGAGGCGGGTCCTGCTCAAGCGATTCATTGACAGGCTTTTCAACAATCCTCCAAACTCTTGTTCCGCAAGGTACTTTAACAACAAGATCACGGCCGGACCTGCCATCCATTTTTTTACCTTTTCCGGGCAGCCCGTTTTTTGCTGTCAGCCAAGGTTGGTAAAACTGTTTTTCGAGTGAGTTTAAATCTTTGCAAGCTTCAAGAAGAACGCTAGCACCGCGCCCGCCGTTACCACCGCTTGCCCCCCCTTTTGGCTTGAAAGCCTCTCTGTGGAAAGCCACGCAGCCAGCTCCCCCATTCCCAGCCTTCGCGTGAATTACAATATCATCTATAAACATTGCCATAAACTTACTCCATCAAACGTCTAAACGAAAAAGGCGGGACTTAGCCCGCCTTTATCAAGAAAGTCTGTCTAGATACTATTCAGATTGAGTCGAAGCCAGTGGCTCAACGCTTACCTGGCGTTTTGATTTGTGAAAAGAAACATGGCCATCAACCAGGCTGAAGAGCGTCCAGTCACGTCCAACTCCCACGTTGTTTCCTGGATGAAATTTAGACCCGCGCTGACGGACGATTATGGTGCCGGCTGAGACGAGTTCTCCACCAAATCTTTTAACTCCAAGACGCTTACTTTCACTGTCGCGACCGTTTCTTGAACTACCTTGTCCTTTTTTATGTGCCATTGTAATTAGTCCTTTTCAAATTGATGGTTAACCAGAGATTTTGTTAATTTTAATCACTGAGAGGTCTTGTCTGTGTCCTTTTTTCTTTCGGAACCCCTTGCGCCGCTTCATTTTGAAAGCAATCAATTTTTGACCACGTTTGTGTTCAACTATTTCTGCCTCAACACTTGCTCCGTCTAAAATTGGCGTACCCACTGATACCCCATTGTCACCATGGATCATGAAGACCTTTTCAATCTTTATTGTTGATCCAGCATCACCCTCTAGACGATTAATCTCGATGATGTCACCTTCAGTTACTCGGTGTTGTGTTCCTCCTGTTTCGATTACCGCGTGCATTCTTCTCAAATTGGGTCGTGAAATAAATCAAAAAAGGCACACCTTGTCAACAAAATGTGCCCAAGCTTTGAACTTTTCAAAAATGAAGTTATCGGAAATTTGTTAAATAGGAAACATTGTCCTGCATCCATTTAACATCAACGTTGTTGGGAGATGCTATGTTAAGGGCCATTTTGTTTCTAAATGTGACCTTTGGAGTCGTCCGACCATCCCTCCAACGCTTTAATTCGGCATGACCATCAGCAAAACTAAAACCAGCAGCATAGTTGTGGTAGCCTGCAGGGTAGTCGATAATCTTGGCACGGATGCCTTTGAGCGTGGCGTCCACGGCGAAAGCGGCGTCATTGATGCTATCAGCGTGTTCATCGACAGTCATGAAAACTCTTGATGGGAATTTGATGTTAGAAGATTTAGTGAAAAAAGCATAATAGTTGCCGGGACGAGGGGCTCCTCGGTTGAGCCAGTCAGGTTCCCTGCCTGGATTTAGATCGTAGTTAATAAATGCCTGTGACATTGAAATACTTCTGATTCTGTTGACCATTTCACCGCGATTGTTTCTTGCCATGGTGAAGTCAGCTGGGCATCTGTAGACATCCACCTGAGGAGCATATTTTCCTATCTGACCTTCGCGGAGAGTTCTTTTGTCCCAGTTGTTTCTGTTGCCGCTGTTAAAATCAACACTGCCTGTGATCCATCTGTAGGAATCAACGACATTGTCTTCACTGTCATCGGCATAGAGTTGGCAAGCGAGGGCTATTTGCTTGCTATTATTCATGCATTTAATTCCCTGTGCTTTGGTTTTGGATTTTGCCAATGCTGGCAAAATCATTGATGCCAAAATAGCTATGATAGCTATCACGACCAACAGCTCGATTAGAGTAAAACCTTTTATGGTAGATGCACGTTTTGTTGAAGTAATCATAATTTACGCTTAATCATCAGAAATTAATTCAAAGTCGGAAAATGTCAATCTGCATTTAGTTCCAAATCGGGCCAGACAAATTTCAGAGCCAAAGCAATACCACATGCTACCCAGATGTTTGGAACCAGACAATCGACTAAAATTTCCGTTGTCATTTGTCACGCAGCTCTATCAATCACGTTATCTCGCCTGCATGAGGAAGCTCGTCAACAGTTTTGATTCAAAAAACGAGTAAGAATGACGCAGCTGTGCATTTGGCCTTTAAATAAACAAAACGTCTAATATTGTTCTAATATTATGACCGCTAGCTTATCAGATTTTCCGCCGTTTTCATTGACCAGACTAATTAAAACGACTTTCGAACCTGAAGGTGGGGAGAAAGTGTGCGTTTTAATAGATTTAGATGATCCAACAGAAATTAAAGACTTCGCTTTTCTAGAAGATCCAAAATTAACTGTTCAGCATCAAGCTCACCGAGTTTTTTACAAGGGCCTCCACGAGGAAGCCATGCCAGAGCTCGGACTCACTCAAGGGGATATCTTTGCATACGAGATCACAGGAGGTAGCAACCTCGACCTCCCAGATGAGGCCTACACTCCAGACGGCAAACAAATGAGCCTTGAGAAAGACATATACACGTCGTATGACATCATTCTTTGCGTTTCCACTTTTTCCGCAACGGCTCCACTTACTGCTTTTGCTAAAAAGTATGGATTTAGGGGAGCCACCCTGCACGGGCTTAATGATATTATCATTAACAGTGGACTATCGGTTGATTATAACGAAGTAAGCCACCAGGCTGAGAAATTCAGACTGGAAATGACCAAGGCTGACCACATTGACATTGATTTTGCTGTAAGTGACAAGAATTTTACCTTGAAACTCATTTTGAACGGGCAAGAAGCCCAAAAAAGCCATGGGCTGTGCCTGGGAAAAAAACCGGATGTCGCCAACCTGCCGGCTGGTGAGGTCTATTTTGTCCCAGAGGGAGCTGAGGGACAATTCCCCATGCGGTTTACAGACGGAACAATAGGCGTAATGAATGTGAGTGGAGGTAAAATTTCTCACGCGGATCTCTTATCGGGTAGCCAAGAAACTATCGACGCGCACAACGCCAAGATTAAAAATGATCCGGTAACGGGCGAACTTGGAGAATTAGGTTTCGGGACGCAGCTCCTCCCTGTTTCAGGCAGAGATATTCAGGATGAAAAAATACTTGGAACGCTTCATGTTGCCACGGGAAGAAGTGACCATTTGGGGGGCACGCTGACTCCGGATAAATTCGCAGAAAGAGGGAACGCCACGCATGATGACATTTTATTTTCCCCTACCAAAACTCCTGAAATAAACATCCCTCAGGCCCGCCTGACAAAGAATGGAGAGACTAAAGTTGTTATTGAAGACTATGAACCATCTGACTTTATCCTATCTGCCATGGGCATTGCTGCCACTGCTTGAGTCATGGAAGATTATTACGAGTCGGATAAAGGTATTACAGAATACCTTCTCTTTCACTATGGCAATGCAGGAGATATTTTTGATTTTGATGCATTTCATTTTCCTGAATTCACAAAATACCCGACGCGTTGCATAGAACATTGTTATGCTGAGCTGAAACAACCGGAAGGTACGACGTCCGCTGTTTCGCCAACTGGCAAAAGAGCCTTAGACCTAGGTTGTGCAGTTGGAGCGTCGACTTTTGAGCTTTGCCGATATCATGATGAAGTGATTGGAATTGATTATTCCCATGGTTTCATCAAGACGGCCAACGCTCTAAAAGAATCAGGACACGTGAGGTGCTCAATAGCCGTCGAAGGAAACCAAAAGAAAGACTTCTTGGCAAAAGTCGACGAATCGATTGACAAATCCAAAGCCCAATTCCTGCAAGGGGATGCAGGCCAGTTGGATACCTCAATCGGACAGTTCGATACCATTTTCGCAGGCAACCTGATAGACAGACTTCCCAAACCAAAGCATTTCCTGCAATCTTTGGCACAATTTTGCAAAAAAGGTGGCATCGTGATAATAACCTCTCCCTACACTTGGCTGGAAGAGTATTCACCTGAGTCAGAGTGGATTTGCAAGGAAGGTAACCCACATGTAGATACTTTCACCGGTTTGAGACAGGAATTAGAGCCACACTTCGAATTGATAGAAAATAAAAATCTACCATTTGTGTTAAGAGAGCACAGAAGAAAATTCCAGCTTACATTTGCCCATGCTACTATTTGGAGAAAGCTCAAATAACAGGACGGCAAAACTCGTTTATTCGAAAAGACCCTTAATGATTGAACCTGGAGTTCTTGATTTTTTGTTTTTTTCAATGGATTCCGATTCCGGTCCAACACCGGGGATCAATCCACCTACACCTTTTATGATATCCTTGGCTGCACCTGCTGGATTCTGAATAATTTCGGTGGCGTTTTCAAGCGCCTCCCCAGGCAGGCCTGCAGCCGATTTTAAAAGCATTTGGGCAATTTGCTTTTCGTTGATATTAACTTTAGGCACTTCAGAGAATGACTTCCCTACCAGCTGAACAAAGTCGGGCATAGGAACATATTTTTGAGATTCTGGCGTGTTTTTAGGAAGAAAATTAGCGCTCTCGGCTATGTCTCTCCTGAGGCTCACTGTGAGAGGGAGTTTAAATGTATTTTTCTTGAGATTTTCTTGAATAGAAACCGTTCCATCGGCTGATATTTCAAAGGGTTCTGTAGCAACACGAGCTTTTTTGATATTCAGATTGTTACTACCGTATTCTGCATCTAGATTGATTTGATTGACAACTCCATCCAGCATGGGATCTATTCTCAAAACTGTAGCAATGGGAAGGATGACAAATTTTCTAAACCCACCAGTTATCGCCAAATTGCCCCCTCCCATATCAAGCTGGGTATTGGCTTTGAAATTATTTTTTATACTGTCGGATGTGAGTCCTTTTCCCGAAAAACCGAGGGCGAAGTCCAATTGGCCTGTATGTTTTGATGGATCAACTTTCTGACCAAATGATGTCATCAGACTTGCCAGTGGTAGGTCACTAAAATCGACCTTTCCAGAGTATTCGTATCCGGGAACAGAAACGTCCGCTGAGAATTTTGAATTAATCGGCATCCCTAATATATCAAACCGCAGCGGATTAACGTCGATTTTCCCATCTTTAATAGTTTTGATGAGTTCGACATTGTCCGCTGTCATTTTGTCATACACTAGCTTATCAATTTTGAGCTTGGTAACTAGGTGCTTGAAAGGAAGAGTAATAGCATCAGGCTCGGATTCTTCTTTGTCTTCTTTTGGCTCGTCTTTTTCCTCTTTATTCTCTTGGGAACTTAAACTCGTTATAAAGCCATTCAATCGGGTGAGGTCCAAACCTTCGGAAACCACATCAAGATTTCCTTTCATATCGGGATTTTCATGACCAGGCAAGACACCCGAAATCGAAAGAGAATTCATTGGCACCTTTTCCGATGATTTTAATGATAAATTAATGGATTCTATGTCGACTTTATCCGGCTTGATTGAGGATTTGATTTCCAAACCTAGCTTTTCTGATAGGTCGAGGTCTTTGTTGTTAACAAGGTCTGTCGTACTCGTAAGAGAGAGCTCTCCATCAGCACTGAAACCTCCGCGAGCCTGCATAGCAAGCAGGGATCCCTCGTTCCCGTCGATTCTAAATCCAATATCCTCAGCGGAGAAATCGGCGAACTCCTGAATGGCCCCATTAACATTTATGAAAATTGAAGAATTGTAAAATGGGCTTTCCTTATCCCCAGTAGAAAATCCAGTGAGACTTGATGACAGATTTGCCTGCAAATCATCTCCATTAGATTGGGATGAAATATGCAATGTTGACTGAACCATTCCAGACAAACCTGATTGTGGGTCCTCACTATTACTCCATTTTGCCAAATCGAAGTCCTTAAGATTTAAAGAAAATTGGGTATTACTTATTATTGGCTTTTCACCACTGATATCGACTGACAAAGGCTTATTTAGATTGACATCAACAAAATTTTCCCCGGCTTCTGACATCGTTATATTAAACTCAGGAATCAGAGCCAATTTTTTGATCGCGTCGTATGAGGATTGAATAGACAAACTGAGATCAACGGTCGGGATGGAGCCCTCATTTGTCCGCCACTGGATTGACTGGCCAGTCACACTTCCGTTGAACTGATGCTGTTTGAATTGATTCTGCGCTTTGTATTGCAAATCCAAAGATAAATTAGTCGTACCAAAGTCACCACCTGAACTTATGGCGAACAAATTCAAAACAGATTTGTTGATGTTGTTTGCTGAAAGGGATAAGTCCGCAGTCCCTTCTTTGGTATTTACAGGACCATTTCCTGCAATTTTTGCCAGAACATTCTCGGACCGACTGACAACCAGGTCAAATTTTTCTAGGGAACCAGGCTTGAATGCAACCTGAAAAGATGCAGAGACATCCGCAAGTTCTGAGAGCGCACCAGCAGCCTCATTAACACCGACGGTTATATCACCGATTAAATTCACAGGGGTCAACTTTTGGCTAAACTCCATATCAAGTCGCCCAGCCAAAGCCGCAAGAACTTTATCCTCTCCTTTGGAACTACTCAGAGTAGAAGATATTTGCATTTTCCCTTTTTTACCATTCCCAAGCTGATCAATGGTAAAATTGAAACCTGCGACCTTCTGTGTAGCCCATGAATTGTCCTCTTGCTCAGTTTCTATTGTAATACTGGCATTACTAATGTTTACATTTTGGATAAGGACCTGAGGAATGTTGGCTGGCTGGGAGGGAGAGCCCGAATCAATCGGCTCCGTATCAGGATCTTTCGGAGCAGGCTTGAAAATCGCATCAGCACTTTTATTTTTATACCTCTTTAAGTAGATCACCGGTGATTCAACCAAGACTTTTTTTACCAATAATTCCCCACCGAAAAGTAATTTCAAAGCGTCATACCTGATATCCAGTTCTTTAATTTGCAGAACCGGTAATTCTTGAGTTTTATCCGAAGACTGCACTTTTAGTTGTGCTAATTTAACTTGGCTTAAAGGATTAATTCTTGAGTTTCCAACCTCAATGACCCCTCCCAGCTGACTATTAATTTGAGGAAGAATTTTGTTCTGAAAAAAACCCTCGGAAGTTATGTAAGCATAAAGACCTATAAATAAAATTATTCCAAGTAATGGAATAGCAAATAAGATCCCTATCAATTTTTTCTTTAGTCTTTTTGACTTTGGCTTTTTCTGGTGTTTTTTTTGGTCTTCCATGCTTGTTTTCAGTCAATTGTTTTGTCTGACATACTTTGATTGGGCGATTACCAATAAGGCAATTATCGTAATTGTTTTTGAGAAAATGACAATTGACAAAAGATTAGGATTTGATGATTTCTTCGAGACACCTAAACTGAATCTATGCACATGATGCGCAAAGCAAATGAAAAACAACAGAATAAGGAAAAATTCCGAACCAAGCTGGCTCTTTTCTTTTTCTTTTCTTTTTGTTGGACATTTTCTTCAGAAGCTTCAACAAACGCCAAAGGCGAAGAATTTTTCAAAAATAAAATCCTACCAATTTTGGAAAATCATTGCCTCGAGTGCCACAGCCATGAAACAAAAATTCGCGGCGGGCTTTCTCTTGATACAAAAGGAGGCATTATCATCGGTGGGAATCACGGGACCGGATATAATGAGAACTCTCCTAATGATAGTCTCTTACTTCAAGCCATAAGGCATGAACACCCAGAGATTAAAATGCCAAAAGACAAACCAAAATTAAATCAATCCCAAATCCAACTGCTCGAAAAATGGTTTTTGAGCAAGCTCCCAGACCCCAGAGTCCCTTTAAAGTCGGCTAAGAGCCCGAAAGATCACTGGGCTTTTAAATCTGTCGTCCGCCCCAACCCTCCATCATTTATCAAAGACGGCACGGAGGCGACACAGCCATCGAAAACCAATCCAATCGATATTTTTGTGAGTCAAAAACTAAAACAAAAAGGCATGACCCAGTCAAAAAGGGCCGCTCCTAGAATTTTAGCGAGAAGAATTGCCTTTGATCTCACAGGGCTTCCTCCATCATTTGAAACCGTCAATAAGCTCGAAAAGAATAACAGCGAAAAAAATTATGGTAAGCTTATAGAAAAACACCTAGCAGATCCAGGTTTCGGAGAAAGATGGGGAAGGCATTGGCTCGACGTCGCAAGGTATGCGGATACCCGTGGTTATGTTTTCACGTCTGAGCGGAGATTTCCATATTCTTACACTTATCGTGATTACGTCATTTCTGCCTTCAACAACGATAAACCGTATGATCAGTTTTTAAAGGAACAGGTGGCTGCTGATCAATTTGTTCAGGAGACGAAAGATAAATCATCCCTGGCAGCTCTCGGGTTTCTTACACTAGGAAGGTCCTTTTTAAACAACAAACACGATATCATCGACGATAGAATAGATGTGGTCACAAGAGGAATGATGGGACTCACAGTGGTGTGCGCAAGATGCCACGACCACAAATACGATCCCGTATCCATGGCTGATTATTATGGCTTGTACGGGATATTCGATAGCTCTAAAATACCTAGCACCTATCCATTATTGGAATTCAATAAAGATGACCCCAAATATATTGAATTTAAAAATCAATTAGCAAAAAAAGAGAAGGCACATAGAGATTACCAAGAAACACACCAAAGAAAAGCTATTGAATTTGCCCGTCAAAAAACCGACAAATATTTTGAAGTCTATCTTGAATCAATGGGTAAAAATTCAAGTCAGCGAGAAGATGCTGCACGAAGCAGCAAACTTGATCCTGGCATCTTAAATAGCTGGTTTTCTAAATTACAGGATTCTGAAAAACTGGACGAACCATTTTGGGAGCCGTGGAAAGTTTTAAAAAAGATTAAGTCTGACCAGGACTTCAAATCCAAATCCAGATCCTACCTCGAGTTATTAAATTCAAATTCCAAAGACAAAGACAAAGAAAAGTGGGTCAAACTGATAAAAAATCTTTTGGCCAAAGAACTTGAGAGCTTTGATGATGTGGTTAGTATTTATGGCAGATCCATTTCTGAATCGCTCACCACCGAAGCCTCTGGGTTAATGGGTATCAGGGATTGGGTCATGTCAAATGATTCCCCTCCATCAATCCCTCTTCACCAGGCGACCCGATTGTTGGATGTCGCCAAGCAGCAGCGAATTAGAGGATTAAAACGAGATATCGAGAAGCATGTAGCAACGCACCCCGGGGCCCCACCCCGAGGAATGGCGCTTATTGACAAACCTTCCCCGGTGGAGCCAGTTATTCTGGAAAGAGGGAACCCGAGGAGAAGAGGAAGAAAAGTGCCGAGACAATTTTTGGGAATTCTCACCCAAGGTGCGAGCACTCCCTATAAAATTGGAAGCGGAAGAAAAGAGCTCGCTCTTGACATAGCAAATAAATCCAACCCATTAACTGCTCGAGTTTTTGTAAATAGAGTCTGGGGGCACCTTTTTGGAAGCCCACTTGTTGCCACTCCTAGTGATTTTGGCGTCCGCTCTGAAGCTCCCGTGCACCAGGAATTATTAGATTACCTATCTTGGGAGTTTATGGAAAATGGATGGTCCATTAAAAACCTGATCCGGACGATAATGACCTCCCAAACTTACCAGCAAAGTAGTTTTCGAAAAGATGGATATGAAATGTCAGACCCTGATAATAGCTTGTTTTGGAAGATGAATAGAAAAAGGCTCGAGTTTGAACCCATGCGAGACCAAATGCTTCATCTAGCTGGTCGGCTGAACCGAGCATTTGGAGGACTGCCAGCGTCCATTTACAAACCGCCATTTGAGCCAAGGCGCTCCATTTATGGATTCATTGAAAGGCAAAACCTCCCCAGCGTCCTCAAAACATTTGATTTTGCCAGTCCGGACACAACGAGCCCCAAAAGATTTACGACAATGGTGCCTCAGCAACCGCTTTTTATGATGAACAATCCTTGGTTCCAGGACCAGGCAAAAGCATTTGCCTCACGGGCAGAGAAACAGGCTGGTCAGTCAGACGAAAACCAAATAAAGGCAATCTTCAAATTGGCATACCAACGAATGCCGAGTTCATCAGAAGCCAAGTCATGCTTAAATTTTATCTCTTCGAGCTCCAATGAGAAGGATTTTCCACCCCTCGCCCAGCTAGCCCAAGCTATTCTCATGAGCAATGAGGTTCATTTTGTAGATTGAAACTCATAGCTTTAACAATGGAACCCCGGGACGCATCTATCATTGGAATTATTCCGGCAGGTGGAGTGGCTAGCCGGCTTGGTCATTTACCCTGCAGTAAAGAGCTTTTACCTATACCATGCCATTCCGAGCACCCCATTCCAGTTGGGACTTTCTTGATCAACAACCTAAAACGCGCCGGGGCATCACAAATCAATTGGGTTATCCGAAAAGGGAAATGGGATATCCCTCAATATTATGGAAGCGGGCGCAGTTTTGACATCCCAATGTGTTATAATATTATGGAATATCCACATGGCCCTCCTTTCACAATAAACGAGAGCTATTCGAATATAAGAGGCAAAATCGTTCTTCTTGGTTTTCCAGATATTCTAATAGATCACCCCAACCCATTCGTTCCTCTTATAAACGAGATTAGACAAGGTAATTTCGAAGTCACATTGGGCATTGTTCATTGTGAAGACCCAAAAAAAATTGATGTGGTGGAGATGAATGACGACGGTGAAATCACTAAGATAATCCCGAAGCCTAAAACAGATGTAAACAAGCAAGCGTGGATTTGGGCTGCATGGAGTCCAAGATTTACCGAGTTTTTGCATCATGTCATAGAGGAAAAAGTAGAATCTATCAAAAGCAGTGAATCGATTCAGAAAGAAGTGAAAGAACTGCACGTTGGAGATGTGATGCAGCAATTTATTAATGCAGGGGGCAAAGTCAAAGGGATCAAATTTCAGGAAACTCGATTTTTAGATATTGGCACAACCTCGGGATGGAAAAAAATTGAACAATTTAGATTCCTGAAACATCCAATGTAATGAATGCCAGTTACAAACAAAGATGTCAACCGAAGGCTGATCTTTAGGGCATCACGATTGAATTTGATAATTATTAAATGCCGTGTCGTCTATTCAAACACTTTGTCATTTTAGACTGATCGACTTAGCTAGGTATGTTGATTCATTTCCTGCCAAATGTTATTTTCCGATAGTCATCAAGAAAGTTATCCCAATTTTTTAAACTAAAAAAATTTTTGATTTTGCCTTACAAAACAAAAGCAACCAACATGAAAAGGTCGAGGTATTTTACTAAAGGAGTGAAAGGTTTTGTCGTTTTTCTTGTTTTCATATTTATCACAGACTTCCCGCTATTTTCCGCACCTAAAGAGGAATTGAAAAAGCCAGACAAACCAGTTCCCGCAGCTAAACGCGATAGAATCAAGTTCGGGCTGAAAATTTACCATATCCCCTCCTCCTCAACTTTTTTTTGGGACAAAAACCTTATCAACTTAAAGCGCCGAAATCCAACTGGACAAGGGATTCTGCCTAAAAACAAAATCGAGACATTTGAACAAGTTATCGAATTACAAAAAGGAAAGCTGATTGTCAATGGCTCCGTTGTAACAATTCCAAATGGCAACGCATCCATGGCCACAAGTGGGGTCAGTCATAATGTTAAAATATCAATAAAAAATGTGACCATCGATAAGGATCATTTGGAATTTGATTTTAATTTCGGCGTTCTTAAAAGAAAAAGATCAAGCCCAGATCATCAACCGCTGAAAAAATTTGAATGCGGTTGGGGGGGCAAAGTTCCCTTTGGTTCAAGTTTATATTTGGTCTCCCGCTCAAAAGATCTAAAAATCGATGATAACTATGTGGTTATTATATCCCCAATATTACAACCTGTATTAGATGAAGCCAAATAAGACGTATTCACTCAGCTAAAACACTATATAAATTTGATAACATGACCACGGAAGTCGATGACTTTAAATTTATTAAGACACTGCTAAAATACTTTTTTTCAATATGTCTCTGCTCTCAAGTTTCCTTGGCAGAACAAGAGCAGGAAAAGAGTATTCGTATGGATCTGGCCACGCAGAAGCTCATCAAACTTTTGCCCGCCAAAAAAAGGAATCAAGAACCCTTGAAAATCCACACTCAGGTCTACCACATCCCATCTTCATCAACATTTTTTTGGGATAAAAACCTAATAAATTTGAAGCGCCGAAACCCCATGGGGCAAGGAATATTGTCTGAAAAGGAAGTCGAGACATTCAAAAAAGTGATCGAATTACAAAGCGGAAAAAAGATCGCCAATACCTCACTACAGACTTTCCTTGGGGGGAAAGCACTCCTGGGAATCGCTCACTTCAATGCTCAAAGCAGTTTTCTAAAGATAATTTCCAGTTCCTTAGACAAAAATAATCTTCAAATGAAGTTGGTTTTTGGTATCGGGGACAAAGTCCCCGAAAAAAACGATCTCAATAAAAAGGCAAATTACGATTGTGAATGGGCTGGCAAAATCCCTTTAGGAACAACACTTTACCTGGTTTCCAGGTCTAAATCCTTAAAGGACGAAAACAACTACCTTATCCTAATGAAACCTACGATAACGGAGAAAAATTAGGACTTTTTGACATATGAATGGTCGATGAATTGGATTGACCACTCTTATGTGTAACATATTATTAACGACAAACCCTTATATTAGAAAATGAGCGAGAAAAAGAACTCCCAGAACAATGCAGGTGAATCACGCCGTGGATTCATTAAGAAGTCCGCAGCAGTTGCTGCAACTGCTGCTGCTGCAAACTCCCTAAAATCCCCAGTCTATGGTCAAGCCCCTTCAGCCGGTCGTGTTATTGGTGCCAATGACAGAATCGTTGTTGGTTTTGTCGGAGTCGGGGGTCAGGGCATGGCACACGTCAGAAGTATCAAAAGAAACGCTGCCGCGAACAATGTAGCTATCGCCGGCGCATGTGATGTCTCTAAAACACGCACAAATCAAGCTGTTGAATATATAGGAGGCAGTGCTAAAGGTTACGAAGACTATGAAAAAATGGTCGAGCGAAAAGACATAGACGTCATCGTTTGTTCCACAGTAGATCACTGGCACACAGATATCACTTGTGCTGCTTTGGAAAGTGGAAAGCACGTCTATTGTGAAAAACCAATGACAAGATACCTGGGAGAAGCCTTCCGCATTTATGATTCAGCGAAAAGCTCAGGCAAACTCGTTCAAGTCGGTGCTCAAAGAACAAGCTCCGGTGCATACCACAAAGCAGCTGCGATGAACAAAGAAGGCCTTGCTGGCCCTCTCGTGTTGGCCACAGGATCTTACATGCGTAATAACCCGAAAGGAGAGTGGAATTATCAAATTCCCGCGTATGCAACAGCTAAAGACATTAACTGGGAAAAATGGATGGGGCGCGTCCACAAAAAAGAACCTTTCAATGCCGACCACTGGCGCAGATGGAGAAAATATTACCCTTATTGTGCAGGTGTTCTTGGGGACCTTCTCCCTCATAGATTGCACCCGCTCATGCTGGCAACCGGAAACGTTCAATTTCCTACCCGCGTAGTCAGTCTTGGTAATAGCGCATTCCAAACCGATAAAAACACACCAAATACTTACATGAGAAGTGTTGACGAAAATGTTCAGCTTCTTGCTGAATTCCCTGGTGGGTTCAACCTCTTTCTCACCAGTGGCACTGTAAACGAACAAGGGATCACCGAAATGATCCGCGGTCATTTTGGATCAATGTATCTCGGAAATGGTAAAGTCGACTTCAGACCTGAAAGACCATTCGCTGATGAATTCGACCCAGAAACACACAACGGTTTACAACCTGGAGAAAGTATCTCATCCCATGAGAAAAACCTATTTGACGCCATACGCAGTGGCAACCAACCAAGTGCAAACATTGATCTTGCAGTTAAGGTACAAACCGTTGTCTCACTTGCAGAAATGTCAGACAGGCTGAACATTATGTGCCTATTCGACGAAAAAACACGCAAAGTGACCACAGGCGATGGTCGCGAAGTCGAACCAATCACATACGGTTCTGTGGAACTTTCATAATCACGACTCGATTTACAATATTCGTAAAAGCCTCGCTTTCCAGCGGGGCTTTTTTTTGTTTCATTAGTACGAATCATGGAATCAAAACTGTTTCAGATTGCCAAAGACGGCATGGCTACAAGATTTGAGTTTGCGTTGCATGGCAAACCAGATTCCTATTTGAGGTCTGCGTCGGAGGAAGCACTTGGTGAAATATCACGCGTTGAAAAAGCACTAAATTATTATTCTCCTTCCAGTGAAATCTCACAAATTAACAGAGAAGCCACTGATGGTTGGGTGAAGATAAACCCGGAAACATTTCATCTCATTTCTCATTGTATTGAAATTTCGGAGAAAACGAGGGGACTTTTTGATATAGCAGTTTCTCCGCTGATAAAAATGTGGAACAAGGCGAAAGCATCCGATTCCATGCCATCGGATGCTCAAATTGAAAGCCATCTTGAATATTCAAATTCAAAAATTATTGAATTAAATAATAACAACTATTCCATACGATTTCTTCACCCGCATGCAGAGATTAATCTTGGGTCTATCGGAAAAGGTTTTGCTCTCCAATTAGCTTTCGAAATTCTCCAAGATTTGGAAGTACCGTGCGGTTTGATCCAAGGAGGGACAAGTTCGATAATCGCCTGGGGGCAATCCCCGGAAAATAAGCCGTGGAAAATTGCCATTCAAAAGCCATCAACCACAAAAGAGTATTCAAGCTTTCAACAGGAAGAATTGATCGATCCAGGGAATGAAAATCAATTTCTTACCATTGAGTCTCTGGACAATATATCATTGTCAGTTTCCTCAATATATGGACGTGGCTTTACCATTGAAGGGCATTATCTTGGCCATGTTATTGATCCCAAGTCCGGAAGGCCGGCAAACCTTGCTCAATTGTCTTCAATCAAACATAGAAACTGCAGCCTGTCCGACGCGCTCAGTACTGCGCTGCTCGTCGGGGGGCCGCAAATGATCACAGACATTGAAGAATATTACGAAACAGCTAACGGGATACTCCTGATGGACGACGAAACGCCTCATATTTCTTTTCCTACGGGCAGCGAGTGAAGTATCAGGATAAATAAGAAATGAAAATTACAGTCCTGGGAAGTTTAAATATGGACCTCGTGGCAAAGGTGGAAAAATCACCAAGGCCCGGAGAGACAATCCAAGGCAAGGATTTTCAAATTTATTGTGGGGGTAAAGGAGCTAATCAAGCATACGCTGCTGCAAAATTAGGTGGAGATGTGACCATGCTTGGACAAGTTGGAAAAGATGACTTCGGTGAGAAGCTGATACAGAATCTTTATGAGATTGGGATTAATACCAAATTTGTAAGTGTTCATTCCTCAAAAAATACAGGAACAGCCATGATCGAAGTTGATGAGAATGGAGAAAATAGAATTATAGTTATTTCAGGAGCCAATGATATAGAGGAGTCTTTTGTAGAAAATCATTTGAATCTCATTTCTCAGGCTGACGTGCTCCTTCTTCAACTTGAAACACCAATGAAAGCAGTCAAAAAATCACTTGATCAAGCCTCAAAAATGAAGACTACGACGATTTTAGATCCAGCGCCGGCGAAACTCATTCCGGATGAGTGGTTTTCTCTCTTAGATTTTATAACTCCCAATTTGTCTGAATTATCAACGATGACACAAACCCCACTTAATCAACTAATATCCACAGAAAAAATAAAAGAAGCAGCTCATAACTTGCTGAACAAAGGGGTTGGGAATGTCATCGTCAAGATGGGAAATAAGGGAGCTTTGAAAGTTTGCCATGATGATTACTTTCTTTGCAGTGCCGATAAGGTGGATGCGGTGGATTCCACGGGTGCTGGTGACTGCTTTAATGGAGCATTGGCTTGCGAGCTGTCAAAAGGTAAAACCATAGATGAAGCATTGAAGTTTTCTGTAAAGGCTGCTTCTCAATCCGTGACTAAACCCGGGGCTCAGCCATCAATGCCTTTTCGCGAAGAACTTTAACCCCGCTGGCTCAAAACAGAAAAATCCCGGGTTGGGGCCCGGGATTCAAATTGCAGGTTCTAAGTGAGCCTACTGGAAACTAGACTTTGTCGATATCCGGGATCTGATACTCGGCGTTGTTAGCGTCTTTGAGCAAGGCATTTGCTTCATCGGCATGATCCCCAACATGCCTTTCTGTTTTGGGATCAAATGTAAGCCAAGGACCAACGACATAATCCTCTTCACCTTCTTTGATACCTACCCCCTTAGACATGACATCATGAAGGCGACCAAAGTGCTCAGCTGCATCTTTGTTGCTTCCGAACTTACCAGCTTCTTTATTAAACTTAGCTGAGGCGCCAAGGCGATAAGAGTTGTTGATCAAGTGACCAACGACACAGGCGTAGTGAGCGTCATCCACATTGCCATTGGCCATTTCTGGCTTGTTAGCCCTGATTGCCCGTATAAAGCTTCCCCAATTTCCTCCAGGAGTCACGTTTCCTGGTGGCAGATCTAGCTTCTCCCCTTTATCGCTCCCTTTAGCGTAATAGAGACCTCGGATAATTTTACCACCATCTTCGAAGTAGTATTCGTTTTCAACTTGGCGCTGATAACCGTCATAGTTGACATTTCTAACATTAAAGAAAAGCTGCTGTCCGTTTGGATACTCGGCAATACCGAACATCGTATTGGGAGTTTCGCCTTGATCTTTCCATTGGAACCGACCGCCAATAGCCATGGCTCGCACCGGGTGAGTCTGGTCCGTGTCCAAAGCCCAGCGAGCCACGTCGAGTTGGTGGGTTCCCTGGTTGTTTAATTCCCCATTACCAGCTGCCCAAAACCAGTGCCAATTGTAATGGACATAATTCGCATGGAACTGATGGAGAACAGCCGGACCTTTCCAATGATTCCAATCTAGGTTGGCATGAGGAGGTGATGGCAATTTGTGCCCGATCCCACCACGTGGCTTACAGGCATAACCGTATGAAATCTTTAGCTTACCAAATTTCCCAGCTTGAATAGCCTCGTGAAGGCCAGCTATTGATTCACTACTGCGACGCTGTGTCCCATGCTGAATGACCACACCATATTTCCTTTGGGCTTCAACAGCAACTCGACCTTCGACGACGTCATGACTCATGGGTTTTTCAACATAGACGTGTTTGCCAGCCTGGGCTCCCCATATTGTCATTAGTGAATGCCAATGATTCGGTGTTGCAACGGTTATGGCATCGACATTCGGATCCTCAAGAGCATAACGAATGTCTGAAATCCCTTTTGCTTTAGACTTTCCACCAAGCTTTTTATCCAAGCTCTTGAGAGAATTAGCCAAAACATTTGGATCCGGATCAACAAGGTAAGCAATCTCTACATTGGATTGCCCTAAAAACCCACCAATGTGACTACCACCACGGCCATTAACACCTGCTATTGCTAAACGAACACGATCATTAGCACCTGCAACTTGCCCTGAGGCATTGGTCTTACATAAAACCATACCAGCAGAAGCCATCGCTGTGTTCGCCAGAAAACTACGACGAGTTAATTGATTTTTCATAACTTTTGGAATTATGAAGATACTATCAACACCTATCGTTCTAAGCAAGAGGCTTAGAAATTTTGCGAGCAAACACGGAGATATACTGGATGTCACTCAGCCCTAGGCATGGGACTGAATCAAGTCGCGAAAATCGTCAAATAATGGTGCTGAATCATGTGGACCCGGGCTCGCCTCAGGGTGGTATTGAACACTGAAAATTGGCTTTGATCGGTGACGTATTCCCTCAACGGTATTGTCATTCAGATTTGTTTTGTGAACAACCGCTATCTTCCTGATCGTCTCAAAATCAACTGCAAACCCATGGTTTTGAGATGTAATCTCCACTTTTCCAGTATCCAAATCTTTGACGGGTTGATTGGCCCCGCGATGCCCAAATTTGAGCTTGAAGGTTTTGGCTCCCAAGGCTTGCGATAGAATTTGGTGTCCAAGACAAATTCCAAACACAGGAAATCCGTGAGCAACAACCTCTTTCACGCAACTCACTGCGTAATTCAAAGCAGCCGGGTCACCGGGCCCGTTCGATAAGAAGACGCCCGCTGGGTTATGCGATTTTATCTCTTCCAAAGATGCCGAAGCGGGTAGGACTGTGATTTGAAAGCCGGATCTCCGGAGCATTCTTAGTATGTTATATTTGATGCCGAAATCCAAAGCCACTATTGGAATATCCGCTGGAGGCAAGGGTAAACGCTTTTCCCTGGGGTTATCTCTCTCACTGCCCGAAACCAATTTAAACTCCGGACTTAAAGTGTCATCTGGGTCCCACTTAAAAGCGGATTTGTGGGTCACCTCTTTCACGTAATCTACGCCCAGTAGGCCTTCCCATGAGCGGGCCATTTCGATAGCTTCAGCTTCGGAAATGTCATCGGTGGAGAGAACTCCATTCATAGCACCTCTCACGCGTAACTTTCTGGTCAGAGCCCTAGTGTCTACACCCGAAATTCCCGGGATATCATTTTGCTCCAGGTATTCCCCAAGAGCTTGATCAGACCTCCAATTACTGACGACTCGCGAAAGCTCTCTAACGACAAAACCATGGACATGGGGTTTATAGGATTCGACATCCTGAGTGTTTACCCCGTAGTTCCCGATGAGTGGGTAAGTCATGGTGACCAGCTGCGCCTTATATGATGGATCTGTCAGAATTTCTTGATAACCCGTCATCGAAGTGTTGAAACAAACCTCCCCTACGGTTGATTTGTTGGCTCCAAATGCCGTCCCTTTGAATACGGAACCATCCTCTAAGGCTAATATTGCTCTCTTCATTGATTCTAAAAGCCGCAGCTTTTAAAAAAGTATGGTTAACACATATGCATTTGAAATCAATGCAATATCGAATTTGATACTAAAAACTTTTTCCACCTCGCAATGGAGTATGGAAAAGAGATCCATTATCGACCCAAAAACGGTTTGAATCGCAACGATTAGGGATTAAATTTTGTGAACAATTTCTCCCCCCACGATCGTTGCTGTGGGCCGGCCTTTGATTGGCCAATTATTGAAGGGGTTATTCCTTGAAAGGCTTGCGCATTCATCGGGATCAAAAACCCATTCCAGATCGGGATCGAAGACAGTGATATCCCCCAGAGACCCCGTCTTGAGATTTCCCCTATTTTCCCAATTTAGTAATTTTGCGGGACCCGTTGTAAACCGGGAGATGAGATCCATTAATCCCATTTTTCCAGAGTGAACAAGCTGCATTAAAGAAATTCCCAATTGATTTTCGAGACCAGTTATACCGAATGGCGCATAGTCAAATTCTACTTCTTTTTCATAGTCACAGTGAGGGGCATGATCTGATCCGATTATTTCAAGAGTTCCATCGGCAACAGCATCTAGAATAGCTTCTCGATCCTTGGCACTGCGCAAAGGCGGATTCATTTTGAAATGGGTATCATAAGAATCCCACGATGGGGCCATTTTCTTAATCTTTTCCCACATGAATAGATCTTTTCCATCTTCCGCCCAGAATTTCTCGCTACCAGCTATGGACGTATCCGTGAGAGTGAAGTGATGAGGGCAGGCCTCTCCGCTGATCGTCACCCCCCTTTTCTTTGCCTCTTTGATTAATCTCACTGATCCGACGGTACCGAGGTGCTGGCAGTGAACGTGAGTACCCGTTAATTCTGCGAGAAGTATATTGCGGGCAACAATAAGTTCCTCGCCAGCAGCAGGCCATCCTGCCAAACCAAGCCTCTGGCTCCAATATCCCTCATGCATCACACCATCCATGACAAGAGAGTAGTCCTGACAATGATCAAATACAGGAATGTTGAATTGCCTGGCATACTCCAGGGCCCTTCTCATTAAATCGTTGTTTTGGATGCAATGTCCGTCATCCGAAATGGCCACCACGCCAGCTTTATGCAGTGCCCCGATAGGAGCCAACTCTTCTCCCTTAATCTCAACAGTCAAAGCACCACATATTTCAACTCGAATCGGAGCAACTTCTTTAGCCCTGTCTTGGATTAGTGCAACAGTGCCTGCATTATCTATTCTAGGGTTTGTATTTGGCATGCAAACCACAGTTGTAAACCCCCCTCTCGCCGCTGCTGAGGCACCAGTCTGGATATTTTCCTTAGTGGTTTGACCCGGCTCTCTAAAATGAACGTGTATGTCAATCAGCCCAGGGGCTACAACCTTTCCATTGGCTTGAAAGACGGTTTCAGACTCAGATTTTTCAATATCACTCCCAACGCCAATAATTTTACCATTTTCAATGACTACATCAGTGACTTGATCTAAATTTTGGGATGGATCAATGACCCTGCCTCCTGAAACTCTCAAACGCTCCATATCTGTTAAATCGTATCAAAATTTAGTTGACCAAGCAACGTTCGGCATTATCATTCATAGCCCATCAGGGAATCCTTCCCTGGGGAATATACGCCGCGGGTGTAGCTTAATGGTAAAGCCCCAGCCTTCCAAGCTGGTCATGAGGGTTCGATTCCCTTCACCCGCTCCATTAATTTTCAGCGAATTACACACTAGTGCTGGAAATTAATAGAAACCTCTCCTTTAATCTTGGATTCTCCGAAGAGCGCCTCAAATCATTCGAACTATCTTCGAGCTCTGGTATACCCCCAGTAGTGATACGCTTCATCTAATCTTTGTCCTGATTACTCAAAAACGTTTTTCCTTGGGCATTTCAATCAGAATTAAAGGTAGCGAGATAGAAAACCAGATAGCCAACTTGTCGTGGTTGTATTAAGGCGTTGGCGTCAGGCATTGCAGCGACCAGCTTTGAAAAAGATTTAATTTCTGAGGTGGCAAAATATTTCAAAGCATTAATTTGAAAATTTAATGGTAATTCTATTCATGAAGCCGACAGAGATGGAACCACTTCAGCGCAAATACTACAATCTGCATTTCCCGTTTTGCACCGATTGACTTGGCGGTAGGGGTGAGTCGTTCGATATGTAGCAATTTTTTTAATGTCGAACGTCACCCTAAACCAAATGTTCATGAAGTTCAGGGGAGAGCTTAATTTCAATAATATTGGTTCTTGTTTTGGCTACGCGATAAATGAGTGAGCTGAATTAATTTTGACCTCGCCATTGTGTTAGGGTCTCTCGATAATAAACCTCGTGGAGATGTTTATAAAAAAGCATCTTATATTTCTCAATTTTATCTGTTGCTTTCATACTTTTGGGGACCAGGCAGGTCGTCGCTTTGCAGAGAATGAACTTCACGCTCTTCCTTTGATCGAGATCACGGTTGGACTTGAGAATGCAGAAATTGTCGGCTCTGATAATCGGGCACTGCAAGCTTCAGCAGACTATACTGGCAACCTTGGAGTCGGAGCTGTAAAATAGATCCCGGAGAATCTCTCGTGCGAGATTCCTTGCATTTGTGCGGTCCTGTTACGATTCGACACGCCGTCCAAGCTCACTTCTTATTGGGGTCGGTGTTATTCAAAAACTCCTCTATGTTCGTATAACCATCGCCATCAGCATCCGATGCGCTAGTCCAAGATAGATCGTTTTTTGGATTGAACCTCCGTTCCCAAGTATCTGTCATGCCGTCTGCATCCGAATCAGTCGGCGCAGGCGCTGAATTGAGGACCGGCCAACCACCGACTTTGGATTGGCTGGAAATAATTCCATCCCCAAATGTGGTTCGGCCGGTGCGGACCTCACGAATGATTCGTTTATCATGAGAATCCCTCTTAGGGAGTAGAGCTCCGGCTTGGTCCAACACCTTCTCATAAGCAAGCTCCGGAGTATCTGTAAGAACGGGGGCAAATTCGACGGGACGGTCCACCAAAACCGAGGCCACTGTTCGCTTACGATCATCAATAGTAATCAAGTCGTCCCCTTTGTTGATGCCCAAATGCGTCTCCAGCAAGTTTCCATTAACGTGCCACTTACCAAAACTTCCCGTGTCTAGGCACTGCATTTTAACAACACTCAGAAGCTCTCGGGACGCAGGTCCTGCCTTGTAGTAGTTGTTCACTACGTTTATGCTCTCAGGGCGGCCGTCAAGCCGACGCTTTTGCCAGTTGAAAATCACATTATTTCTAAAATCCAAATTAATAGTTGGGGCGCTAGTCTCTCCTGCAATGCTTGGATTTCGGCCCGCATTGTTCACGAATAGATTGTGATGGTATGAAGAGTTTGTCCCCCCCAATGATGCAGCAAAGCCATGACCATTGCGCAGCGGCGAATTATGAAGCGACTCAGAGATGAGGCACCATTGAATGGTGATGTTCTTAGACCCATGGTAAGTATTGACCCCTTCATCTAAAGTCCAGCTCACTGAACAATGATCCACCATAACGTTCTCCGCGTTTGAGACATCAATCCCGTCCATGAGTTTTCCTGCCTCATCTCCTAGCCGAACACGAAGAAATCGAACTACAGCATCATCCGCTGAAATATTTAGCGGAAAATTCCTGAGGCAAATACCATCGCCAGGGGCTGATTGTCCCGCAATGGTGATGCGAGGATTTAAAATGCGTAGCGTTGATTGCAACTTGATAGTCCCAGACACTTTAAAAACAACGATTCTGGGACCTTCCGCTTCAACAGCTACTCGCAAGCTTCCCGGTCCACTGTCATTGAGATTAGTCACAAATTTTACTTCCCCACCGCGTCCCCCTTGTGAGAAACGACCAAAACCCTCAGCTCCAGGAAACGCCAATTGTGCTCCACAAATATTCGGAGTTGGAAAAGCGAAAAACAATAAAAGGCCAATTGCTAATAATCGAGACATGGTAAATTTTACGATTGGAAAGAGTCGTGTTTTTATACTCTAAATAAAGAAGTCACAAATAAAAAATAATTCACGGATGTACTAAACCTGTGAGACTCCTTGAAAAAGAATGAGAAAAATGGGAATTGCACTTTCGAAGCCACTCATACATTAGAATTTTGATTGGGCGGTATGGGCCAAGAATTATTATATTTTGGATAGCTAGAAATATTGAGCTGGAATCCGTATCAAAAGGTGGTTAAGGAATCGACAAATTTCGAATTGCCAATATGGTGACCTGGTCTGACATACCAAAATACAACCAAGTCACTAGACAAATTCATGTTTCCTCGGATAGGGTTAGAGAATCGACACCTTCTGCACAGCCAGAACGAAAGTTGCAGAAAAACGAAGACAGCAAACATACCATTACAATAATAACGGAATCACCGATCTTAATTTAAAAAACACTTTGAATACGGCATCATCTCTCTTATGAAAAATAATCTAAACATCATTTCCAGCGACCTAATAAAAAAATTATTCCACAGGAGTATTCTTGCCCTCTGTTCTATCCTCGCTTTGAGTTCCGCTCAAAATAACGCAAAAGCACAACAGAAAAATTCTATACCAGCGATAACTTACGAAAATATATCCTATGGAGACCATCCCAATCAGGTTATCGATTTTCGAAGAGCTGATGTGGATAACCCAGCGCCCTTAGTTGTTTTTATTCACGGAGGAGGCTTCACAGGAGGTTCACACGACAAAATTGATAACAAAGCTGTTCAACAATACCTCGATGCTGGCATTCACCATGCATCAGTAGAGTATCGCTTTCTTAAGCATGCCGACTTTCCAGCTGCTCATGAAGATTGTGTGCGGGCATTACAATTCATTCGCTCAAAATCTAAAGATTGGGGTATTGATAAAAATCGTATCGCTGGATACGGGGGATCTGCCGGGGCACAACTCGTTGCCTACTTGGCATGGGGAAATGATTTTGCCGACCCTAAAAGTGAAGATCCAATCTCGAGAGAATCATCGCGCCTAAAAGCCGTTGCTATGTGGGGAGGACAATCAACCCTTGACTTGGATTGGTGGGCCCAAAACATCCCTGGTTATAAAAGAGAATTCCACAACAAAAAAGAAAACGCGCGAAAAGATTTATCCCTGATTGAGAGGCGGGCACTTCTCAATGAGATATCTGTCATTAACCACATTACTGCGGATGACCCACCTACTTTTATGAGCTACGGCATGAACCCGAATGACCCAATTCCAAGCAACTGGAAACGCGCTCGCGGTTGGGCTATTCATCACGTCAATTTTGGAATAGCAATGGAGGAAAAACTAAAACAAAATGGAGTTACTGTTTACCTTAATTATCCAAAATCCCCTAAAAAATTTAAAGATCAAACCTCATTTCTCATTCATCACTTAAAAAAATAAAATCAGCACCCCCATTAAAAACAGGTCTAAAATGACTGAAAATCTGGAGCCTTGCCACTATGTTCATACGCAACGCACCAATCCTCTGGTTCTAAGGGAAATACATTGAAATAAGATTATAAAATATGGATTGTTTTTTCTGTTTACACAGGTTTATGAATGACTTTTGGAATCGTCTATAAAAGGATAAACTGGCTGATACTATTGCATTTAAGCCTCCGTGGATTCACAACATGAGAAGTTTATATAGTTGCGGATTCCTACTCAGGCAAACGGCAAGCATCACATCATTAAAAATAGAATAAGAATCAACTTTACTTGGTGCGCCTCACAAACAAAAACACCATATGCTTTCAGCCTGATAGGCTAGGTCTGTGACGACTAAAGCACAGTGTTGCTGTTCTCAGATATAAAACAAATTCAATATGTTACTAACTTCTTCATCAATTTCTCCATGCGTGGTCCTATTTTCTGACAAAATAATTAATGTTCCTCTAAAATGCGCAGAAAAGTACATGTATTCATTCAGCAGATGCAAAATTTTGGTAGGGTAGCGAAACCGCACTGAACTGGGTTTACCCTATAAAAATCGACGTGTATTAATGTCTTCATTGGGACGGTCACTTCGTTATAGATTGCGAAAATGACAGTTGGGTGATCGAGATAAATCAAAATTCATTCGGGATAGCGAATCAATAAATGAATTTTTAAATGACCATACTCGCTAGGATCTGAATAGATTATCTGGGTGGCGACAGGAAAGAGAACTTATGACTATCCCATAGGTCTATATATTAAAGTTTATTGAGAATCTTTATATGAAACCGATAAATAGAAAACTGTTTCAGCGCATGAAGCGATCGATCAATCTACTTCAGGAAGGAATATCTTTATCCAGCTACTAATCCCATAAAGGATTGGGTTGGTAAAGCGGAGTTGCCCATGGGGACTGTTTCCCCTCTTCCAAGCCCTTATCTTCGACACGTTGAGCATTTTCCAAATAATCGAGAATCTGATTTCGAGTTTTTCTTGGCAAAGGCCACATGCCATTTTTTTGCTGCATGATATCAATGGTTTTCGACCAGCCTTCTCTGGACATATGATTGGCGGCGACAATTGCAGTTGAATGACAGGGCATACAGTTGGCTTGAACAAGTTCTACCCCGTTCCCTGGCTTAAGCCTGTATGACGGATCTACGTCGAGTTGAGGTTGCTCAACAGAAGTAATTTGACCAGTGACCAATAAAGAAATAGCCAGTGAAATAAGTATAAAATTCATGAGACTTTTACAGCTATTCTATGCATGGCGTTGTTTAAATACCCCTTGGGGTTCCATCCGGGCACAAGCATTGGTTGCATTCGACCCGTGTCGTCGGTCGCCCTGGCCCAAACCTCAAAATATCCCTTTGATGGAAACTCAACAAGGCTGTTCCATCTTTGCCAAGCGTATTTGTTACGCGGCTTCTTTAATCCGGCTTTTATCCAGGTTGCCCCAAAGTCAATGCTGAGATGTACCTCTCTGACACTCCCTGATCCAGACCACGCATGACCACGAATTGGAAGAGAGAATTTATCCACAATCTCAACCCCGGAGCCCGGGCGCGTGATTAAAGATTTAACTGGCATTTCTTCAATAATTTCAAGGTCCTTATCTGGGACTTTAGTACCGGGAGCCACGGGATTTTTGGGTACGCGATAGGAAGTGCCCGTCATTTTGGCACCGTCATGGACTTGATTTCGAACCCATATCCTTTTCAACCATTTTCCGCTGGTCGAACCAGGCCATCCAGGACAAACCAATCTCAATGGAAATCCATGAATTGCAGGTAAAGGTTGGCCATTCATAGACCATACCAACAAAGTGTGGGGATCGAGTGCCTTTTCGATTGGGACACCTCTTGAAATAGCTTGTTTTTTAGGATCTCGACTGAGATGGATGTCCTCGCTTTCATAAGCAACATAGACTGCCGAATTTTTAACACCAGCATCTTCAAGAACATCTCTCAGTCGCACTCCTTCGTATTCGGCACACCCTACGGCACCAATGGTCCACTGGTTTCCAGAAGCCGGGGGGTGATACCCGGCACGCCCATTGCCACCACATTCTATAACGAGAGCCGCTTTAGTTTTAGAATACTTTCTTCGAAGAGCATCCATATTTAACTTTAAGGGACGAGATACCTCACCGTTTACAACAAGACTCCATCCATCAAGGTTCTTTTCAAGCGCTCGTTTGGGAACAAGACCATTATTTCGTACGAAGTGCCGTGATATAGGAGTAATTTCACTATCTAATAAAGTGGCGGGGGTCTCGGCATTCCAAGGCCGGTCACTCAGAACTCTCAAACCTAGTTTACCATCCATGGGGTTTGCTGGAATGGGTTGAGACCAACCCATTATGGTGAAGTGGTCCGAAATATTGTTCATGAAAGGAACAGGTATACCGGCCGCCACCATAGCACTGGCTGTTTTGAAGAATTTTCTTCTCGTTGTCCCGCCACCCATATTGGGATTCTCAGTTTTTTTGAGACCGCTCATTACATTTAAAAATTTATCAAACAACGCGGTTGGAAACAACTACCAAGCTCTTTGGTTGCACTCCAAACGCATCTATTCCAAGTCAAAACGTACAATCGAAATTGAAATTGTAAAAAAAGAAAAAAATGAGGACCATGTAGGCTGAAATTAGTTGGCGATAATTTATTATGAAAAAAATATTGCAGTATTTAGTTATATGTTTCTTGGCAGCCTCTGCGATTGAAGTCAACGCTCAAACGGCCGATCCGTTCTATCTACCTGCTATAGAGATATCCACCGAGGGTGACGGATTTAATATCGCGATTCAATTTAATGAACCATTTAGATGGAAGAATACGAGTTATAAATCTCTGGATAAATTCCCACAGCCATTCTTTGGCCTTCCAGATGTCCCTCACGAAATATGGTTCCAGGAAAATAAAGAACTTCATTTTCGCCAAACCGATATAGTTTTTATTGGAACATATAAGAATCTATCTGAATACGAAATAGAGGCCAACGTCAACGCATTAGGAAAGATAGTCGGCGTTTTTAACGAACAAACTCACTTACTAACTTTTGACGGGCTGGATTATTCACCCCATTTTCCTGTCCCTAAGATCATCCTGGAAAAATCAGATGACTTAAAAAATTGGACCCAGATAAATTTGGATGGGAAGTTGCCAAGAGAATATCATTGGCCAGCAGAGGTAAAATTAAATTTCCAATTCAATGAAGAAAGCCAGCTCTCTTTCTTCAGGGTCAAACTTGGGGAAGAATAATTCTAAATATTTACATCAATGCCTACGAGGTTATGCCATCTTAAAACCTCAAGCAAAAAACTGCTCGCTATTTCTCCCAAGGAAAAGCGTTAATAGTAAAACCCGTCGTATTACCATCGGGCGAAATGTTCTCATACTCGTGCGTGTGAATTTAATTTTCTACACCTCAGAGCGCACGTTTTTAAATACAAATATGCAACGATCCTAAAAAAACACCCTCTCGAAAGGAAAAACTCATGATTTTTCGATCGAAAACCAGACGCTTTTTCGTCCGGCGCACAAATCTTCAAATACTTCACGACTCTAAAAAGTCATACACACAATAAAAATTATACGGTCCTATTCATTATATATTTCAAAAAAAAATATATTTATAAAAATTATACCAAATCCATAGAAATAAGCTTGATCCAAGAATGTATCTTACATAGAAAAAAATTATGTGGAGAAATTACGGCACAGCGAGGAAAGAAGGTGATGTCGACATTTTTAAAACTAAAATAATTAAGACGCATCCGAATAATTTCCTCACTGGAATAGTATTCATTTCTTTAAGTTTAGCATTCCAAACCTTACTAGCAGGTGAGGCAGACAGCTTCAACTATTCTGCATCTGTTGATATTTCAACAAAGCACGAGCAAATTTCGAGTAGCAGTATTGCTTTAAATTCTTACCGGTCCTACCACCACTATGACGTTGCTGTAGACCAGAATATGAACCTACTCAATATGGGATATGGCACATCAATGGAACTTGTGACAGGAACACACTCCTACAATGCCACATATGGTTATACCAATTTCATAAAAACAACCTCATGGGATATCAATTTACAAGATATTATTATCACGAAGTTTGGAATGGAAAATGGTACTCCACTAAACGGACTACCTTTTAAGGGGAATATCGACGACATACCGGAAGCAAGTATTGCTACATTAGATAATTTTTCAAAAACGATCAAGCATACCACTCATTCCATCTCAAAAGGATACACATTCAATCTTGAAGTAACAACTTCGCTGGCAGACTGGGCAAAAAGCGGCATTGGTTCCGTCTTCAGAGGAATCATTTTTGATTATTCGGAAGTTCATGAAGTATCAATTACCCCAAATATAAATTCATTTTTAATAACCTCCGTCGACTCAGGACAAAAAAACGGATGGGATTTCCCGATTCAAATCAGTCAAACTGAAAGCTCCCATTCTTTACCTATTGAAAAAGTCACCGACTGCAACGGAAAATCGGGTTTCTTTATTGTTGCACCTTTTACCCCCGGAAGGAACAACACCAAAGTATTCAGTTACGATATAAGATTGGACGACACAAATCCCATAAACCGCACAATTCTTAAAAATTACCAACCTGTTTTTACTTGGAAAATCGCCAGTCACAGCCCCCTTTCATTCAACACCCCTCCTCCGCCAAAAGGTATATCTATCATTGATTACTCGAAATCTATCACCGACGAAATAAACCGTAAACTGCTCGCAGGCTTCACATCTCTTAGCACTGAATTAGACCAGTGCACCCCAATGAACCCTAACGGAAATTGGGCCAACATAGACAATCCCGATCACGTTCGCTGGTGGATATCAGCAAAACTTGAAAAGGAAGGCTCCCATAACGGAAACCTAGCCTTCTACAGCCATAACAATTTAGATGATGGTTTGTTTACTGAAATTTTCACGATAGAGGAGTTGGTCGCATTCTCCGAAAAAATAAACATGTCTCCTACGAGCAGTAATATTATCATTGTCGATACAGTCCTTATTCCAGATCTCCGCTATAGTGGCATGGTCAGAAATGCTCACACGTTTTCTAATGTAGATGGAAGATTCACCATACTTGACACAAAGCTGAATACTAACGTTTTACTCCATGAATACTTTCATACAAATCATGGATTAATTCATAGGCCAGCCCGGACATCGGGAGCGAACAGGGCTCTATTAAACAGTCTATCTATTCATGGCAATGAATTAAACGCTTTTGAATGGATAAAAATCGGAGAATCAGATTTCGCAAGGAATTGACTTATGAAAGGTAAGGTTAAATCATTAATTAGTCTTTGTATATTGCTCTTTTTTTTGCAAAGTCTTCACACCAAAAAACAACAAAATCTCAGCCCAAAAACGAGCATTACTAATACTTCCCTTGCAACTAAAAGAAATGAAAAAACTAGAAAATTTGATAATAAAATTAAGCATAAAGAAGGTAGAGAAAGCTCAAATGATTTGGTTCAAAAAACAAACCAAAAAACAAAATTAACAGGGGATTTAATTCTTAACTACAATACTTTAGAGGAAAAAGATAGCGATGCATATATAACAATTTATAAAAAAATGTGTAGGATTTCAGATCAAAAAATATTTGATGCTATCTATTCAGACATGATCTCCGACGGATTCCCAAAGCTACCAAACCAAGAAATCAGTTCATACGGCATATTAAAGTTTTCCTACATCGCGTTGGCAAATAGCATCCAAAACAATGCTAGCCTTGAAAAAATTCGAGATTTTTTAAAAACTCCAATTCCTAATCTCATCACCGGCAATAGTCAGGAATTAAAAACAAACCTAAATAGAACAGCATTAATTTGTAGCCTTGGAATTAGCGGAAAACCAGAAATTTTCAATATTTTGAGAGAAGAATACATTACTTCCCCCTCAATAGATAATGGTGTTGGAATGGCGGCATTTTGGTATGATTACAAAAATCAATATTATAAATATTTTTTTATTAATGCAAACCACGCCTTGGAACCATTTTACGATGACAATTTTTTTCTAGGTCTAATCTTACTCAGGCTTCCATTCTTTCCTTATATAAAAAATGGGCCTCATCTCTAGTTTCTAAAGAAGTTTCAGATTTTTTTAGAGAGGTAGGATATAACAACAACTCAATTACACTCAGGTAAAAATTTCTAATTTAAAATGATAAAAAATATAGTAGCGTGCATCTTAATGGTTATATTGGTGGCTTTTCCAATTGTGGCATCGGAGGTTGTATTTCTTGGAAGCCGAGAACCGGAACAAAACATGAGCCCCGAAAAAAAGTATAGTTCTGAGGAGTTTACAAGGAGGGAAGAAATTCGGTTACCGAGACATATCAACAGGGAATTTCATATCCTTCGGCATTTAGAGATCATAGAGAGAATTCTATTTATCCAAGAATTACAGCAAATTTTGGGGGATGGGAAAATAGACCCACGGCTGACTTATGAACTAATGTGCAGTGAAATCGAGGTGTTGGGCAGCGAACATAAGCAGATAAGGCACTTATTGATTGAAGACGTGAGAAAGGGTCGTTTGAAGTGAGCGAATAAATCACAAAGGTTCTTTTGTTTTTCAAAAATTTTTTAAAATATTATCGCAGGGAGAAGTTACTGACTTTTGGGGCAAGCATCCAAAGCTCATTTATCCAAGCTTTAGTTTTACAACTAAGGAAGCCGCGATCTAGGACGCGTTATTTTCGGCTGGCAGTTATTTTAAAAAGCGCTTTTTGATGTCGGCATGCCGAATGGAAAGATCTGGAGTTATTTAAGTCTACTATTAAATCCTTTTTGCTTTGTCGCATAGGTTTCAGAGTGATTTCTAGCAGGGATTGACATACTGTAAGACAAACCATTAGAAGCTACGGACAGCTTGATAACATTTTCATCTGAAACCCTATTGAGATTTGCGATAAATTCATCCGCTGTGTTGTTCTCGATGTCATCTCTTAGGTTCTTACGCACTTGATACATGGCCTTGATGGACGGGGTATCTTTGAGTGTTTGAAAGGTTTTTGGGCCACAACCTTTTCTATGTCCATTATTCATCACGGTCACTGTGGGGCTCAGCATCTGAAGCAATATGGGATTGTTGCTTGAGTCGAGGCCATGGTGATTAACCTGATAGACGTCTACTTGGCCATGTGGATTAATGGGGGAAACTATTTGAGCTTCCACATTCCAGGACGTATCCCCTCCGTGGTAGAAGGCGAAATCTCCAAACCTGACAATCCAATTAATACTATTAGCATTGTCAGTAGGGTCAATTTTTCGGGGAATAAATTCAGGAGCATGAGCACTAGTCAAAATGTCTGGGGAGATGGGCTTAGTATCAACGACCTGATCCGCAGCGATGCACCTTATAGTGAGTTTAGGCAGTCCGGCTTGTTGTTTTAATGCGAGCTCATCGCCCGTTTTGATGGTGATCCTGTTTGCGGCTATTGCTTTATATGATTTGATTTTGAGGTGAAATGTTCTGTCCTCGATCAACTTTTCCGGAATTCCTTTATCGACAATATTTTTGATTGGCATGAGCTGTGCTAGTTCAGCGGCACCGCCATAATGGTCGATATGAAAATGGCTAGTGAGGAGATAATCGATTTGTTTGAGCCCCGCGACTTCGGTAGCCATTCGATGTATGCGGCTGGCGTCTCGATTACCTGGATTTCCGCTGTCGAATAAAAGACTTTCGCCCGAAGGCGTGACCATCAAAGTCGCCCCCCCGCCCTCAACGTCTACCCAAAAAACATCGAGGCGCCTCTCCGCCTCCACGCTAAGGCACATAAAAGAGGAGGCGAAAAATGTCACTAAGACTATAAGGCCAAAGAAATCTGCATTTTTTGGCATTATGGAGAATTTCATAATTCTTGCTTCCCACTTATTTCTCGAAAAATCAAGTGAGATTTTATGATTTTTTCTTGCATTGGTCCTGTTCATGTCGTTTCATGTGCCTTCCTTCGGGACCCAAATGGCCAGATAGCTCAGTTGGTAGAGCAGAGGATTGAAAATCCTCGTGTCCCCGGTTCGATTCCGGGTCTGGCCACCACCTTTTTTTATCGTTTTCCTGCAAAAAACAAAGAAAAACGACCAAATACTGATTTTCTCACAAAACTGGCAAATTTGTTAAATGTGCCAGAAAATGCAGGAAAACACCGATTTCTAGCAACTGTTTTAGCAACTATTTTGGGGCTAACCCAAAGTTTGGGAATGTTCATTTTTTCATAACTAACATCTAAATGTCATCCACGTTGAGCCATCATCAGTAATCTGTAGCTTTCAAAGTTTCTAAAGCCATATGCTCTTCTTTGGGTGTTCTTCAGTGATTAAATTGCTCCGGGTAAATAGCCACATTCGAACGATTCCTCAGATCAGGATCTGAGTGTTTGGCTAATTGTTTTGATGCTTTGAAGTTTATATTGGTCTAATACTGAGAGCATACAATGAGTCGAGCAATGTGTTCTCGGCAAGAGTCTTAGTAGAGAGTTTAGAATTTGAGTAAAGAGCGTATGTTGATTAGTCTTTAAGGACTCAAAGAGCTGGTTCAAAGGCAACTGGTCTTTTGGTCTAATGATTGGTTTCAATCCGCGCTCCCGTGATGGGAGCGACCGCGTGACTGTTAAGCCACAAAGTGTCAACAGGTTCCAGTGGTGTTTCCGCGAACCTGGATTTTTAATATGTCAAAGAGCAGTGTTTTCCCAATTTTCAACCAGTGTTTACTTGGGGTTCGCGGAAGCCCACTCAAACGATGAGCGGACCGTCCGGGTCGTAGGGTTCCTTCTGTCCGAAATGCTCAACGCGACCCTGCCAGTTTCGCCCCAAGTTGTAGACCCGTATGGAATCTTCCTCTGGTTTCATAATTTTGCACAGCTTGTTTTTCAATTCTACGAATTTTCCTGGGTCGACCTTGCATTCGAAAACAGAGTTTTGTACGCGTTGTCCATAATCAAGGCAGACTTTTGCAATCTGTCGCAGGCGTTTGCGCCCGGCAGGACTTGTGGTGGAAACGTCGTAGGTTATTAGGGTGTACATGATGTCTTGGGCGAACTATTTGACGAGGTAAGCGGGATATGCATCCAGATCGCCACGGAGATGACGAGCGAGAAGTCTAGCCTGAATGTGAGGCAGCAATCCGATGGTGATTTTCTCCTGAAGAAACGGATGCACGATCTCGGTTTGCTTCCGCTCCTGCCAGTGTTGAAGAACCGTTTTCCTCGAATCCTCCTTAAGCAATACCGCTCCGTTCTGCTTTTCCTCGAAATCCTCTTCTCTGATCTGCTTTCTGTTGATTAAGGTCAATGTGGCTCGATCGGCCAATACTGGGCGTAGTTCCTCCATTAAATCCAGCGCCAGTGAAGGGCGGCCGGGGCGGTCTCGATGCAGGATTCCACACTGCGGATCCAGACCCACTGATTCGGCAGCGGAGCGGCAGTCATGAGCAAGCAAAGCATAGTGAAATGACAGGAGCGCATTCACAGGATCAAGCGGTGGACGGCGTGTGCGCCCCTTTAACTGAAGCTTTCCTGGTTCACTCAAGGTTATCACTTGATTGAACACGGCGAAGTAAGCGACCGCCGAGTCGCCTTCGATTCCCCGAATGGAATCGAGTGTAGTTGCTTGTCGAAGGAGAGGGATGCGCACACCGAGAAAATTGGACACACGCCATAGTTCTGATGACCGTTCTGGGGCCTTTTCCCCGTGGTCACGAGCAGCGCGCTGCAATAGCGATCGCGTGTTGGCGAGCTTGGCTGCGATTAGGTTTCGGGCGATGGCTACTGAGCGCTCTCTGTTGTCAGCTGCTTGATATTGGGCGCGTCGCAGAAGCACGTTTCCACTTACAGGACCATTGGCGCTAGCGAGAAATTTTCCATGAGGATTGTGGAAGCTGAAAGCCACATTCGCCTCGGCACAGGCATGCATCAAGGACGCCGAGGCGATGATATCCCATCCGAAACAGACGATACCGTCGAGATTGTGGAGCGGCACGCGAAGTTTAGTCACGCTTTCATGACGGATCTCGACAGCGGCTCCATCCTTACGCAGATACGCACCTTCCAGTGTGATGAACAAAGTGTTAAGGTGTGTTTTCATTCGCTCGACGCTCCTGAGAAGGTCTAGTGTTCGATCTCCAATGCGGCGTCAAACCATGCTGCTGCGCCGCGTTTCAACCGGAACGCATGTGGTTGACAAAGATCGATCAACGAACAATTATCGCACTTACGTTTCTCATAAACGGCGGGTGGTGTTATTTCTGACAAGACGAGCTCGCGCAACCAGTGTGCGGTTTCCCCTGTCAATCTGCGCAATTCATCATCCAGCAATACCACCGTTCTTCGTTTGCGCTGGCCATAAAAGAGAAATGATTCGCTGATTTTTATACTCAACATTTCTTCAAGACAAATCGCCTGGGCGCAGAGTTGTACTTCATCTGCACGGTGCGATTTTGGTTTGCCGCGTTTGTATTCCAACGGAATCACCCGTCCGTCCGAATGAAACTCCACGATATCACACTGCCCCGCGATGCCCAGCCGGCGTGACACCACAGGTAGCGTGTGTGTGATTTGCACGCACGATCGCGATTCGTCATCGCTGTCATGCGCTTTGTGATGAATAACCTTGCCTTCAGCTGTGAAACGGTTATCCGCCCACGCCTGTTCGATGTGAATCAACGCTGTCTGACGAGGGCAAAACAGGTAGTGCTGCAGCGCGGAAATTGGCAGAAGTTCTTCGTCAGTGAACACAATACGAGTTCAAATTCGTTCGATAACTTTGACGCCTTCGGGGATAGCGTTTTCATCGATGGTGACTTCATAATCATTGAAGGACCGTGGAATCTCAACGTCTTTCTTTTTCTTCACGGTGACGGCTTCGAAGAGTTTGTTGGAATGAATTTTTCCGAGTTCGTTGTCGTGCTTGAAGACGATGAGTTTGCGAGCGTTCATGCTACCTGCGGGACGGGCAGCAGACTGGTCGAACTGGAAGGCGTTTTCTAGTGCCTTGAAAAGGAGTTCTAAATCCTCATCGCTAAAACCGGTTTTTTTTGCGAGGAATGGATTTACAAATCCTTGGGCTTTGTAGAGTCCGTATGGGACGGTGAACTTGCGCCCCATGGTGCGCTCTTTCTCCTTGTCCTTTTCATTAGTGACTGAGGAACGGGTGATGGCGTGTTCGCTTGAAACGATTGGGTCGATAGAGCGGGCAAAAGAAAGCTGAACCGGACCGCGGACTTGGCCACAATTGATTTCGGTAGACATGACAGCTCCGAATGCTCGGATGTCAAAGTAGTGCTCGCACATCCATGCAGTGGCTTTGTCTTTCACCTCGGGTTTAACTTTTTTCTCTGGTTTCTCGCCAATAGCTTCGTAGGCGGATTTGTGCTGGTTGTTGAGTACTGCACCTTCGGAAAAGTATATGCGTCTGGTGTCGTCGCCGTTGGCGGTCATTGCGATGAAGTTGCGGACCTTGCGCTTGAGGCAGACGTCGGTGACGAGGCCTTGGCCTGATTCCACGTCGAGACGCGGAAGGTTTCCGGCATCAGGATCCCCATTGGGATTGGCATCCTGGCAGTCAAAGAGGAAGAGGAAGTCGCAGCGGTTGTTCATAGGTATTGATTCTTCGTGTTTAGATTTTTGTGAATAAGTTTAGGATCGGTTCAGTCATGAGATTCGGTGTTTTCCGTCGTGGTGACGTCAACAGCTTTCTTGGTGAAGAGGTCTTTCCGCTGATGGTAGTACCCGATGGCGAAGAGACCTTGCTTCCGTAGATTGAGCTGGCTGGGAAAATCTTGAATGGGCTCTAGGATTTCCTGAATCAGCTGCTCGCGACGGATTTTTTGCCCAATACTGATTTTGCCTAGATGGTGTTGGTAGGTGCGCAGCAGTCTTGGGAAGACGCTGGCGGGTGTCGCTGAGGCCGAGCCGTAGAAGCGGTCACGGATTCCGGCATTCACAGAGCCTAGTGCATCTTCTTGTGTTTTCTCTAGGGCTGCGAAGAGGCGCCCGAGTCGATAGGCGGTATCTGTCTTGGTTGAGTCTAGCATGATCGGTATTTGTTTTTTGTGATTTCGTATCAGGACCGCCTTGATGGTGGCTACCCGTATGTAATGGATCTCGCGGTCGGCATGTATCCGGCGGATAATCGCCGAAAGAAGCGCTTCTGGATAGGAGATACCCTCTATTATGGAACGAGTGAGTGCGCCACCGAGCAGCGGAGGAATCTCATCTGAAACACGGGCTGTCTCACGAAGGATCTGCCATACAGCGGGAAACTCCGGATCGGCGTGGCGCTTTCCTCTGGGCAGGGTGAATTCCTGGACAATCTGCATGGCCTGATGGTGGGTGTGAAGCTTGGTTAGTAGTTCCTGAACCGTGGACCGATGAAAGAATCGAATCGAGAGCCGAGCTGCATTGGGGGCCAATCCGAGTATGTAGAATGGTGTCTCCAATTCATCGCCGAAGTCCTGAAAGTGACCCCCGTCGCGGATCGCTTTGAGGATGCGTTCAATCGTGAAACGCTCCTTCTCGCTCTGGACTTCCTCTAAGGCATTGGAGCCGCTGCCGATCAGATCAGCGAAAACATTTTCAACTTTGGTCGACTTTTCGGTCCAGAAGACAGCGGTAGTGTCGCCGATTCGCAAACGGTGCTTGGTAGACTTCGGGCCGGTGAGCAGTGAATTGAGAGTGGTTCCGTATTGAAAGGCGGCTTTTTCACAGACGGGGCTGTTGAAGCTTTGCGTCTTGCCGAAAGATTCGTAAGCGGTGTCGCTGAACGAAACAATCGATGCACCAGAAGACTGAGCGTCCGCCACCCCTTTAATCTTTGGATGCAGTCGAGCGATCGGAGCGGTTTCACCCGTTATCAGGCACTGAGCCACGTCCACGACTTTGACGCTGTCGCTCGATTGCTGGAGATTCCACCAATCCAGAATTTCGCGTTGTTCATGGACGTGCAGGCGTTCTCCTTGAATTTGAAACACTCCAAACCCCGTTCCGACTTCGTTGAGCAGCGGAAACTCATCAATACAGGAAGTATTCCAAGACTCCAGAAAACGGCAGACTGCTGAAAATTGAGGATTGTTGATTTCCTTTTCCACTTTCAAATGCTTGTCGCGAAATGCGTCGAATCGTTCCTGCCCAAAACCATCACGCTTGCCTTCTGGCTGGCGCCCCAATAGGTATGTCTGGTTGTCCCAGAGGAGGCATGGGTTGATGCCAGATCCAGAAGGTTTTGCTTCACCTGGCACCAGCATAGGCGTGGTCATGATTTTGCCTTTGTCGTTCGGTGTTCGCGCATCCTCAATGGCGAAGAGTTCTCCATCTAGATTGAGTACGATGCGGAAGCTAATTTTCTGGGGTGAGAAGCCAGGAGGTGCGATCTCGTAGTCGGGATCAGCGGCGAGGCGCGAGTAGAGATCGTTAAGGGATTGAAGGATCATGACTAAACGTTGAATGGGAGCTCTGGAATCCGGATGACACCGTGTTCCATAACAGCGCGGAAGAAGTGAGGTGTAGTTCTTCTCACCTTCTTGTTGGCGTGGTCCTGATCGAACTGGATGTCATGTAGCATGAAGCCGAGATCTTTTTCATCCGGAAAATCCTCGGGCGGGCGCGGAACATCCGCCTCGTCTTCAATGAGTTTGAAATCAACCGGGAATTCCCGACAACCGAAGTAAGGTTTATGAAATGACTGTCCTTTTCGTGCTCGCCTTTTGAACATCTCCAAATGCTTGCCAACGGCTTCGTGCTCAGGCAATTCCGGGCCGCCTTTGTCGAGGCACCGATCCAAAATGACCAAATGCGCCTTGATCAAATAGGCCACGTCCTTGAGGAGCAGCGAGGCACGCTGCTGGCGGCGGCTGGTCACATCCATACCGGGTATGACGGAGGCGTTTTTCATGGCTGCGCTGACACCGGTCTTTCCTTTTACGGGTATCTTGGAGTCAATCTCGTTGCGTCGAATGTTGGTAAAGCGGATGGGTTTGAGGACATGGATCTCGTCGACGATCCATCTGATCTGTGGCTTCCAGTAGATGGCCTCAAGAATGCCTCGTGCGGCTGACGGGGTCATGACGTCGTAAGAGACGCGTTCCACTTTCATCTCAGGGCGACTGAAGAGCGCATAGTCGCCACTGGTTTCGAGAGTAATTCCGTAGTTCATGGCCCCTTGTTGGTAATATTTTTTTATGGTATGAAGTATCTAAAAAATCAAGTTAAAATTAAACATCCTTTGGCTAGTAGATCGCGATCCTTACAGAAAGAGTCCCTTGGAATGAAGAGTCAACAAACCTTCCCGTACGATTAGGGGGTTTGTTGAACATACACTTAGCGCAAACACCAAGCCTTTTGCTCCGTTTTCCTTATTAGCGTTGCTTGTTATTCAGAATCGGAGCAATCCCGCTGCGGGCTGAAAATAGTAATGACACCTTTTCACCAAACACCAAGAATTTGAGAACTTTGATGTTTGTCATCAAAGGATACCCCGTAATTGGGCGAGTAGTGTAGTTCTGGCGAAACTAGAACGTGAAATTGATCATCCCTAAGTATTTCAAATGCGGTTTGGTTTTCCGCAAACAAGGGGATCGGAATCTGAACGGTGTAGCGCTGGAGCCCTCTAAACAGTCTGCGGTGCAAGGGGACTGTTTCGTTACGAAGCTGACCGATCAGTTGTCTGGAATTTTCATCAAAGGGAATGATGACCGGCATCTGATAATCGTTCTCGATCAGGCGAAACTCGGAGGCTGCCTTCTTGAAATCGAAATGAAATGGAAACTCAGCGTCGTATGCATCAACCCGGAAGCAGTCCATGATGCCTTTATTGTCCCATTTCGAGGCTTTGCCTTGTTGGTGGTAGTAGAGTTCGAAGTAGCAGCGGATGGCGTCCTCGCCAAGTAGGTCTTCATGTAAATCGATAACCTGTGCTGCAATCTGTGCGGTTAGTCGGAAATAGGCTTCTTCTTCCTGATGCTCGGGTTTGAAAATGTAAGTCGTTCCCGGTTCGGTCAGCCGACCATCGCGGTTGCAGCGTCCTGCTGCCTGAGCTATGGAGTCAAGGCCGGCCAGTGCGCGAAAGACAACCGGGAAATCGACATCCACGCCGGCCTCAACGAGTTGGGTCGAGATCACTCGGGTCGGGAGACCGTCTTTGAGACGTTGTTTGATAGCTTTCAGAATTTCGCTGCGATGTTCCGGACACATCAGCGCGGAGAGGTGGTAGTTGGACTCGTTCTCACCCAACAGATTGAAAAGCTGGAAGGCGTGTTGGCGACGGTTGACCACACATAGGGATTGTGGCTGCTCCGAGATTTCGCGGATTAAATCTGCGTCGGAGATCGTGCCTTTGTTTTCTATCTTCACACGTTCCAAAGCGGCGAAAAGCGTTGCTTTGTCACGTATGATCTCGGTGCATTGTTTGAATCCAATCGGGAAGAACTGTTCGTCATATATGATGGCGGGTTGAGTTGCTGTGCAGAGGACGACAGTGGCTCCATAGTTTTCGGTCAACTCGCGAAGAGCTGACAGGCAGGGATTGAGAAGATTGACTGGCAGCGATTGAGCCTCATCCAAAACAATCACGGAACGAGCGACGTTATGCAGTTTGCGGGCCTTGGAAGTCTTGCATGAGAACAGGGATTCGTAGAGCTGAACGGCAGTTGTAACGATGAGAGGTGCATCCCAATTTTCAGTCGCCAAGCGGGACCTAGTGGTTTCCTTTTCCGGCGACAGGGACGAATGGTGTTCGAGGACGGGAGAGAAATCAGGTGTTTCGAGTGATTGGAAAACTTCGCGATATACCTCAGCATTCTGCTCAATAATTGAGGTAAACGGCGCCACGTATATGATACGTTGAAGATCGTATTTCACTGCGTGGCGCAGCGCGAAGGAAAGCGAGGACAAAGTCTTGCCGCCTCCTGTGGGGACGGTGAGCGTGAAAAGCCCGGGGGCGGATTCGGCTGAAGCACGGCAGTCGGTCAGAACATCGGCGCGATTGCGATTGACCGGAGTATCAATGGCTTTTTTTGTTAATGAATCCAGATGATAATCTAGACATTTCAACATCCGCTGTAAAATTTTCTGAGGCACGTCTGAGCGCTGATGAGCCTGTTTCGGATTCATGAACTTCTCAGTCGCGAGAAAGTCAGCGTCACAAAGGCAGGAGAATAGCATTCGGGTAAAAAATCCGATGGAAAAGCCTGCGGACGTTGGATTCGCTAGTGCAGTCTTAATCGAGGGAGGAATCTCAGAAAGTTCATAGTTCAAAAGCTCAGCAGGAGCCTCTTCGGTTGGTTTGATAATCTTCTGCAGTCGTATTCTCTGGGAAGCTGTGTTTTCCTTCGCGTCCAAAAGACCCGAATGGTGCCCGGCGATCGGATAGGCAAGAATGTGCCCGAAGGGGGCCATTTTTTTAATTGCATGTTGTGCACCTGCTGAGGAGTGGTCCACTTTTCCGTGAACTTCTCCTTCGTGAGGTGCGCCACCTGCTTTTCTCAAAAAGCTCTGAAACTCCTTCGAGAACTTCCCCAAATCATGCCAGAGCCCGGTGAAGTATCCCCATTGATGGGCGGTTCCCCGGGTAGGGCCAACGGGGAACATCTGGGTGGCGAATTGGGCGGTCCACCAGGCGACTTTGTTAAGGTGTCCGTGTTGTTCATCAAGCCGTTCACATCGTTTGCATTGCTTCCCCGCACATAAAAACGCCGGTCCATCGCCTATTTTGGTAAACAATGGCTCCCATTCAGTTGTCGGCAGTGGTTTTTCCTGCCTGTCCTGCTTAGTGTGCGCATAGAATCTGGACATCCTCTCGTCGCCTTTCTAGGTCTAATTATGTCGAATTACATTACAATTTTAATCACAGTCCACGCCACTGTAGACAGCATAATTAACTGTAGTTTCATGGATTATCCCAACGGAACCCAGACAACAACGAGGCTATAATTTGCTCCCTACCGTTACTACCAATACCGACCTTTCCACTGAAAGAAAGAATCTTCTGGCAGATTTTGTCACCTTCAAATGAGATACTCGAATTAAACATGTTACGGAGCAATGTCGCAAGTTTATCATTTGTAGCATCGGATCAATTTCTCAGTGGTTTCCAGCATAGAGGCTTTGAAATGACTATTTTTCAAAAGCTGGCAGATGAGTCAGAATATAGCATAGGTAATAAGCGGTTCGCTGATGAAAGAGGAGTGCGTGATGTGGAATAGGAACAGAATACCTATCCTAAAGATGCATCTACCAAGTTGAATTAGTGGTGCTCAAGGATTTAGCCGAGCCTCAAGCGACAGATGAGGGCAAGTGGCTGGAGCTAAAAAGCTAATCAATGAAATTTCCAAAGCTAACCAAGATGTGTAGATTATTAATTCGTAATTGATACATCTATAGGCATGCATTTTTCTTCATTGAGCCCACCTTAATGCCCATCCCGTTTCCTCCATTATCTGTCTGGCCCTCCTCTTTGCTGCATTGGTTAACCTGGCACTTTTCTTAAGGTTTACACTTGCAGGTAACCAGCTCAAGTTCGCCATCGAGTTCTCTAATTCAGGATAATCTGCATAAGGAAGAATGTGATCCACGTGTAACTTCTCTCCGCTGTATTTGCCTTTAGTGACTATTGGAGCTCTTCCTCTCCTTAATAGGTCTATGTTATCCTTGGTGTATATTCCATACTGTTTACCAAGTCGATACTGAGCTTCCAAGTTTACCTTTTCAGTATTTGGGGCATAAACGTGGCCTCGATTTGCGATATTCTCATCGACTAATTCTTGCAGCTCTTCGCTTACACTATCCGATCAAAATCCGTATTTGGGCAAACTGGTGCTTTACCAATCACTACAAATATTTTTAGAGGAATATTAAGGTGTGTGACCGAAAATGAACTTTGCTGAATATCAGCAGAGCATATGAGGGCCAAAACTCATCTGACCCTATGATCGCAACTAATAACAAAAATTATCGAGCATGTGTCATAACTTTTATTAGGTTCTGCATTATGTTTTTCGAATCCCCCGTTTTCACTGAAATCCCACCAATTCCGACCTATTTTTCCCTTCGTCTGCAAGATCACCAATATGAAAAATTCCCAGAATATTCTTCACTCCATGTAGCTTAAGTCCAAAATACCCGAATTATCATTATCAGCATAATAAAACTGTCATTCCAAGAAATAGATAGCGACTCCACAGGACATCATTAAGGCGATGGTGTCTAGTCTCCATCAGCTACACATGAAGCCTCTCGGATTCCGCAAATCCGGCGACACTTGGATTCGCGCAGGCGAGCGGCCGCAGGTTATTAATGTCCAGCTTTCGAAGTGGAACTCATCCACTGAAGCGCAGCCCACCGTGAATCTCGGAATCTAGATAGAAGAGCTTCACGCCGCGTCGGAAGGACTTCCATTGAAGGGTACTCTGAAGGAATACGATTGCGCGTCCGAACCCGGATTGGACAGCTATTTCCGAGCAAGAAGGAAAAGTGGTGGCAAGTTACGGAGACTACTGATCCAAATCAGCTTGCCGACGACGTGTTCGCCCGAATCGAGCAGTGTGGTTTTCTGTTTTTATCAGAGAATCCTGGATTGTTTTCATAAACTCATCTCGCCGTTCTTCAATTTCAACTTGAGCAAAGGATGAATTTACTTTTGGGGCAAGAGCAGATGGGCCTAATCCACACTTTGTCACAGAGGTAGAATTTTTAGTTGCGATTAGTGCAGGCGTTCTTAAATATAAAAGAACGTGAAAGCAGAAATACTAAAGAGATCGTCACACGTTGTCATATTAGAAGGTCGGGTAGCGGCAGAAAAGCTGGAGGCATGTTTAAAATTATTTGCTGAAAACCGTTTAGAAGTAACCAAAAACTACGAGGGGTGCGAAGGCTGCTTTGGGTCGGTGAATCCTGAAGAGTCGTTAGTTACTATTTGGACTCAATGGCAATCACCAGAACATTTCGATAGTTATTTAAAATGGCGGACTGACAGGGGTGATTTAGCCGAGGCTTTAAGCTATTTTGACGGCGAACCCAATATAAAGAGGTCTAGTCTTTTCTTCGAATAACTTGCTTGTGGCTCAGGCCCGGCATCCATCTCGCATCACAACCTCAACTTCAAACCTTGAATTTATCAAAGTGCCCCGTTTGTGCAGTCGGTCGGGTCACATAAAAACACTTGTGCTCAAAAACGGACTTTGTGGACCGTGGACATAGATTTTTAGATAGCACCCGCTGATCACTTAGAGAGAATTTGCACGCTACTGGGCTGCAATGATACCGACCATTATTCTAATTCTCGCCCCCAATTTTCATAAAACAATGAACGGACCACTTCTTCAGTTGGCCCTGCAAACCTTAAAATTTATACTTAGAAGTGGAGGAACATGTTGAAAAACCTAGCATTTTCCTGCTATTCCAAAAACAATTGCTAAGGGCTTAATTAAGTCTATTATTTGCTTTGACTCCAACAATTAAAACCTACAAAAACCATGACAAGATTAACATATTTTTTGAGGAGCATTGGAATATTCACTGCGATGTTGTATTTATGCGCTCCAATTTCTCAGGGCGACATAACCGGACACTGGGAATTCAATGAAGATCTGCGTTCCACCATCGGCCAGGACCTTGAGTGGGTCTTATTTGAGGACGCAGAAGGATTGCAGTTCGGCACAACTACCGATCTTGAAATTCCTGACATTGCAGGAGAAGTGGCTCAGGTTCTGAAGTTTCCTGATACGACAGATGTCTCTGAGTTTGGCGGCATACAAGTTTTTCACGGGGCTCAACCCGAGACCGAAGATGACTTTCTCATCAATTCTTACACCATCATCATGGATGTATTATTTCAAGAGGAATCGGATGGTGAAAATAAGAATTTGGTCGTCCAATATTTTAATGACAACCCATTAGTTAAGATAAACAACCAAAATAAGCTTGGTGGTAGAAATTTTTTTGGAAATGTATCCGCAGGGGAATGGCACCGATTAGCCATCGTTGTAGATCATGGAAATGAGAAAGCAACTTACTATATAAATGGGGGGAAAGTAGGTGAAGAAAATATCGGAGGGAAATCCGATGGATTTGGTTCTCACTCCCTTGAGGACGATTTTTACCTATTTCAATCAGTCACTATATCCAAAGGCGGATATATTAATAGCTTACAATTTAATGATGAAGCACTTCCTGAATCGGTAATTGATGAATTAGGTGGAGCGACGGCTGCAGGTATCCCTGCTGAAGAACCTGTTAAACCATATGTCGTAGCATTTGAACCTCCATCGACTTCCAGACTGAGACCGGTCCCCAGCGACATCCTTCCTAATGTTGAAATAAAGGCGATTTGGAAAGACGGCCAGGCATCAGCTGAAACGGATTCATTCACGGCAACCATAAATGGCGAAGAGACCCCAGTTTCGGTTGATAAATCCGGTGAATTAACAACTGTCATGGTCAACTACTCTGGTCTATTGGCGCCCTTAGCAGAATACACTGTTGTCATTAATGGCAAGGACAGTGAGGGAAATGAATTGGAGCGTGATTGGACTTTTTCAGTAACCGATTACGTCACTCTCGATCCAATTATCTCGAGAAACAGTTCTTCGGGATTAAAAAAGGGAATATTAACAAGGAGTGCTCAGGCCCCAGAAGAATCTTCCATAGGATCAGACATTCGAAGGGCCATTAATCAGCTAGCTGGCAATTTGAAGGATTCCGAGGGCAATACTGTCGGAGATGAAGCAACACCAGGTGAATTAGCTGGCGGGTATACGAAATCTGAGTTTATTGATTTTGAATTAAATGGCGACCCATTTGGCAATTTTGAAAATTTCGAAATGTTCCCAGGCATCCCTGGAGAAGGTGGTCACACGACGCTTTTTTCTACCGAAGCCTTAGGGTATCTGAAGCTTGATCCTGGGTTTTACCAAATGGGGGTGAATGTTCATGTTTCACAACCAGATAAAAATGATAACGATAACTGGCGAATGTATGTGGGCAACCCAGCCTCAGATCTTTTCTCTGAAGCTATAGGCAATTTTGAATTAACGCTCCAAGGTTTTGTTGCAGGCGCAAATGACACATTATTTGAATTTTTTGTGACAGAAGAAGGATATTACCCGTTTAGATTGGTTTATTGGAATAAAGGGTCTGGAGCAGGATTAGAACTATTCTCGGTTGACACTGAATCAGGGCAGAAGCGGTTAATCAATGATCCAGATGACAATTCTGCAATCGAAGCTTATTATGCGATTTCAGATGTTTCCCAACCCTTTGTTATCTCAGCAACCCCGATTCCAGGAACCTCAGGAAATGATCCAGCACTACCAATGGAGCTGGTGATCAACGACCCAGACAATCAGGTAGACACAGACAAAATTGAACTTCTCATAGATGGTCAATCTGCAGATCTTCAAACAAATAGGGAGAGCGGCCTTTTAATAATAAGCCGCCCCCTCGGACTGTCACTTGCAAGTGAAGCTGAAATCGATGCCTCTTTAAAGTTATTCGACGACGATTCGAACCTATTACTCGAACGCAGTTATTCTTTCAAAGTAAATGCAGGAAAACAGGTTCAGGTGACTGGGTATTGGGATTTTTCCAATGAACTTCAAGCGGTCATCGGAACAGACCTTTTATATCTGGATGGTGCTGGTGGAGCAACAGAAGGCGCCACCGAATTTGGAACCACCACATCTCTTGAAATTCCTGATCTACCAGATGGCCCGGCTAATGTAATGAAAGCCGGACACATTGGAGCCAACCCAAACTACGGATTTCTGGCAAATCACGGAGTGAAACCAAACGGTGGGGGCACTTTCGTCAACCAATACACCCTCATCTATGACATCTACTTGACTGGAGTTGGCGGCGGATGGGTCTCGCTGGCAAATTTTGATAAAAGCGGTGATGGTGATGTTTTCTGGCGGCGTAATGATGGAGGCCTTGGACAAGGCGGCGGCGGATATGAACCTGATGATCCTGAAGTGAAGGTCAACCGCGAAGAATGGCATCGAGTCATCCTAACCTTCGATCTGGCGGCAGGAAAATACGACAAATATGTTGACGGGGTCTACCATTCATCACAAGCCAATGCTGGACTTGATGGTAGACAAGCCGCTCGACCAGCCATCTGGTTATTCAATGATAATGACGGAGAAAATGGTGAAGTAGTTGTTTCCGCCATTCAGATTCGAGATGGATATATGACTGATTCTGAAGCGGCTGCTTTAGGAGGGGCCTCTGCAAATGGCATTCCGTTACCTGTAAAAGCCCAACCAATAAGAGGTCTATGGACTTTCGAAAACGGAGATTTATCTGGAACTATTGGTGCCAACCTAGCCTACCTTGATGGGCCTGATGGTGCGACGGCTGGCGCAACAGAATTTGGCACCGCAAGTTCCTTTGGCATTGAAACCATAAAAGGCGAAGACCCAATGGTTATGAAGATTGGACATGTTGGTCCCAATCCCAATTTTGGTTATATTTTAAACCATAGAATTGCTCCAAATGGAGGAGGTAATCGAGTCAATCAATACGCATTGGTTTATGATATTTATTTTTCGGGATCAGGCTCTGGTTGGGCCTCAATTGCTAATTTAGATAATTCCGGGGATGGAGATGTTTTCTGGCGACGTAATGATGGGGGCCTTGGACAAGGTGGCGGCGGATATGAACCCGATGACCCATCAGTTAAGGTCAATAGAGAGCAGTGGCACCGTGTCATACTCAGCTTCGATTTAGCAGCGGGTCGATATGATAAATATGTCGATGGAATCTACCACTCATCACAGTCAAATGGCGGACTCGATGGTCGACAAAGTGCTAAAGAAACCCTTTGGTTATTTAATGACAACGACGGCGAGAATGGGGAAATCTATCTCAGCTCTTTAGCCATCTATGACCAGGCCATTGGTGTGGAGGAAGCACGAGCACTCGGTAATCCTACAGCTCTGGGCATTCCAAGAAACATTCCAGAACCACAACCGCTCAGAGGATTGTGGACCTTTGATGACGGGGATCTATCCGCCTTGGTTGGTAGGGATCTCGCATATTTAGACGGCGCTGGTGGGGCTACAGAGGGAGCCACGGAATTCGGGTCCACTCTTTCATTCGAAATTGATGGTCCAAGAGGAGAGACCAGCATGGTGATGAAGGTCGGTCGTTCTGGAGCCAATCCGGATTTTGGCTACCTATTAAACCACGGAATTACCCCAAATGGCGGTGGTTCACACCTGAACCAATATGCCCTTGTATTCGACGCTTACTTTAGTGGTAATGGAGCTGGGTGGGCTTCTTTGGCAAACTTAGATGTCAGCGGAGATGGCGACGTATTTTGGCGGCGCAATGATGGTGGCCTTGGACAAGGCGGCGGTGGTTATGAACCCGATGACCCAGAAGTTAAAGTCAATCGGGAACAATGGCACAGAATTATCCTTAATTTTGATTTGGCAGCCGGCACGTATGATAAATATGTGGACGGGGTCTTTCATTCATCTCAAGCCAACGGCGGTCTTGATGGAAGGCAAGCAGCTCGCCCATCTATTTGGTTATTTAATGATAATGATGGAGAAAACGGTGAAGTTTATTTGGACTCTCTGGCTATTTATGATAGACCGCTCTCGCCTAATGAAGCGCGGGCACTTGGCGGAGTCAATTCAGCGGGCATCCCACCAGTCATACCACCTCCAGCGCCTATCCGGGGTTTGTGGCAATTCGATAATGGCGATCTCACAGCAACCATTGGAAAAAACCTAGCTTATCTCGACGGAGAAGAAGGAGCAACACAAGGGGCAACGGAGTTTGGATCGACAGAATCTTTTGAGATCGAAAGCATCGGAGGTCAAGTTGCCAATATTATGAAAGTTGGCCATATTGGTTCAAATGCTGATTTTGGTTACCTAATGAAACACGGAATCGCACCAAATGGCGGCGGGTCAAAACTGAATCAATACACACTAGTTTTCGACATTTATTTTAGTGGTAATGGAGGAGGCTGGGCTTCTTTAGCTAATTTGGATGCTTCGGGTGACGGGGATGTTTTCTGGCGGCGCAATGATGGTGGCCTTGGACAAGGCGGCGGTGGATATGAACCTGATGACCCAGAGGTAAAAATCAATAGGGAACAATGGCACAGGGTCGTTCTAGCCTTCGATCTATCTACTAGCGTATACGATAAATATGTTGATGGTATTTATCACTCCTCTCAAGCAAACGGCGGACTGGACGGCCGCCAGTCTCCTGGTGAAACAATCTGGTTATTCAATGACAACGATGGCGAAAATGGCGAAATTTATTTAAATTCTCTTGCCATATTTGACAAAAAATTGAGTTCAGAAGAAATCGATTTTTTGGGAGCACCATCAGCACAGGGAATACCTGAAATGTTTAATGACAAAGAGCCCGGACCGGTGCCACCATTAAACTTGTCCGCACTGATGAATGGAAACGATCTTATAATAAATTGGGACGGGCCGGGGACACTGGAATCATCTAGCTCTCTAGATGGCCCATGGGCACCAACTGGACTAACATCACCCGCATCAGTCCCAATGAATCTGAACAACCAATTTTTCCGGGTTATCAGATAGATTTAAAAGACGAAAAGATAAATATTAGCCAAAAGCAGCACATATTGTGCTGCTTTTTTAATTTCAGTCATGTTTCATGGGCAGCTTTTGAAACAAAAGAAGCATTTCTTAGCCGAAATATGCAGAGGACAAAAATTTTCACTTGTAGGCCAGGCCTTTGATATCCAATTTAACATGAAATAAATTCCAACGATCTGACTCGCATCGATGTTCGAGTCAGAGTTGGGCACAAACGGTCCCATCTGGCGCCAGTAATACCGCGAGATACCTATTAGGAACTAGAGCAAAAATTAGATTGAAAATTTTACATTTATGAAACCAAAACCACAGCTCGCTTTAGGTGGCGCAAATATGATTAACCACATTGTCACACTATTGATATTTTTGATTCCAACGATTGGATTTGGCGAGCAATCCCCATTACGCATTTTCATCTTTGCTGGACAATCCAACATGGTGGGATCTGATTCCAAGGTCAATGACATTAGAACATTTCCACCTTACAAGGGGTTAGGTAATCCGCAAGACTCGGTTTTATTTAATTATGTTATAGGGCGTGAAAACAAAACGCAAAGTGAAGGGTGGACTTTTTTACAACCAGTAAACAATGTCGTTGGCCCAGAACTGAGCTTTGCAAAGGAACTCACAAAATATACTGACGGACAAATAGGTATTATAAAAATCGCAGCAGGCGGCACACATCTTGGTGGGGATTGGAATCCTGATCATCCTAGTGGATTCAAATTATTTCCATTAGCTCTTTCCAGAATCAAAAAAGCTCTTGAAGAATTAAAAGAACAAAAAATTTCATACAAGCTAGAGGGATTTATGTGGCACCAGGGAGAGAATGACATGTTCAATCGCGGCTACATGAATAATTACAGAGCCAATCTAAAGAATTTTATAAAACGATGGAGAGAAGAACTTAATTCACCCAAGCTCCATTTCTACATTGGTGAATTATGTACCAAAACCATTTGGGGAATGGATCTGAGACCCCGTATGTTCACTATCAGCCTTGCCCAAAAGCAGGTCGCATCTGAGGATCCATTTACAGAATATGTTCCGACCTCACATGTGGGCGCCGAAATAGGAAACCCAGTAGGACTACACTATCATTATGGCACCCTGGGACAGCTCCAGCATGGCATCAACTATGCCCAGTCCTACTTTAATGTCATCGGGAAAAAATTTACTATACCTAGAAAACTGGAAAATTGGCCATTTGATAGTGGAAAAACAATAAAGCTTTTTGTTCTCGCAGGGCACAGAAATATGGAGGGGGAAAGAGCATTTATTCAAAATTTAAAACCATTGGGAAAAATGGACTTAGCAAAAGAAAACCCCTCGATTGTTTATAAGTATAGTCTGGGAGGAGGATATAAGATCTCTGAAGGATGGGAGCCGATGGGTGATGTAGATTATTATGGTTCTTTTGGGCCTGAACTCAGTTTTAGCCATGAACTACAAAAAGCAAATATAGAGAATATTGCTATCTTAAAGTATACTCATAGTGGTTCCCAAATTATTGATTGGACACCTAATGGAAGTGAAGCCCCGACCAGAAATATTTTCTTTCCGTTTATTGAATCCATAAAGAAATCAATTTTGGAATTAGAATCCAAAGGTCACCGAGTTTCTTTAGAGGGTATATTTTACCATATTGGAGAGAATGATATGTCATATACTCCTTTTAGAAAAGCTGCGGCGAAAAATATTAAGGAACTCATTAGAGGAAGTCGCAAAGAGTTAGACCTCCCTCAGCTTAGATGGTATGTCAGCCAGCAACCACCCACCGATCACAAAAATGTGAACAGTTTTAATGTTACAAATTCAATTAGTAAGGTTCTTGAAGAAGAGACAAACGTATTCCACATCAAAGCCTTCAGTCTCCCTACTCAAGAGAAACGACTCGTCATTGATACCCCGGGTATTCTTCGACTTGGAGAGCTTTTAGCTGAATCCTACCTGAGAAATTAAAACCTAAGGATTGAATTCTTGCCTTACCACTTTATGATGACCGCCATGAAACCCAAAACATTTCTCATTCTCTTGGCTTTGTTTATTATAACGGCTCCTTCGCCCAATTCTAATGCTGATGAAAGGCCAAATGTATTGTGGATATACCTTGAGGATGTGAGTGGGTGGTTCAGTTGTTATGGAGAGACTCTTATCGAGACTCCAAACATTGATGAAGTGGCAAAATCAGGAACACGGTTTAATAGGTTTTATACTCCAGCTGGTGTCTGTTCAGCTACCAGATCAGCTGTTATCACAGGGATGATGCAAACAACTATTGGGGCCCATAATCATAGAAGTGCTCGAGCCTCTTTCAGAGGTAAAAGTATGGGAGCCTATGATAAGAATGTTCTTCCAAGCGATGTCACCCCTATTCCAATTCGTTTCAAAAATGCTGGTTACTTCACCTTCAATGAGGGAGGAAAAGACGACTATAATTTTGAATTCAACCTCAAAGAATTCTATGACTATGTCCCTAAGAAAAGAGGATGGGGACCAGCAGCGTTAGTTTCAGGAGATTGTTGGAGTAGGCGTAAAGATGGCCAGCCTTTCTTTGGACAAGTCCAACTCGGAGGCGGAAAACTTGGAAAAAGAGCCAAAAAAATAATAAACAGAGCAAGCGTCAAAATCCCTCCATATTATCCTGATGTCGCAGAAGTCCGTGAAGAAATCGCACATCATTATGATTGCTTACTCAAAACTGATGCCCAGGTTGGTGAAATTATCTCCGCGTTAAAACGCGATAACCTTTATGAAAACACAATTATTTTCATGTTCAGCGATCATGGAATGAAACTCCACCGGCATAAACAATTTTTATTTGAGGGAGGAATTCATATGCCATTGATTGTTTCGGGGCCAGGAGTTACCTCTGGATTGACACGGAGTGATCTTATAAGCGGGATTGATATTTCTGCAACATCTTTAGCTGTTGCTGGAATAAATCCCGATGGGAAAATGGAGGGTAGGAATTTTTTGGCTGACGATTATATACCAAGGAAATTCGTCGTCGCAGCCAGAGACAGATGTGATTACACCATCGAAAAAATTCGAGCTATCGTTACTCCTAAATATAAATATCTCAGAAACTATCTTACCGATAGGCCATACATGCAACCAACCTACAAAGATCCATGGCCCGTTTCCAAGAAACTTAGACAACTCATGGCTGATGGAAAAATGAATAAGACGCAGCTTATCTTTTTTGGTAACGACAGAGCACCTGAGGAATTTTATGACCTAGAAAATGACCCTCACGAAATTCACAATTTAGCTGAAGATCCTAATCATGCTCAGGCACTGAAGCAACATCGTGCATTTCTGGCACAATGGATCAGAGAAACTGGGGACAAAGGGCAAGAGCCTGAATCGGACATTGGCTTATTGTCCGCTCTGAAGCGTTGGGGAAATAAATGTGTCAACCCTGAATACGATAAAGTCCGCCACTTATTAAAGTAATTAAACCAATATGTAGGTAGTAAAGAATCTGTCTATATCATACATCCATTGAGGAAAGTCATTTATTCCTGTAATTCCTTCTCTGTCCATGCTGAGGTGCGGGATTTGGTAGATCGACGAACTTCATGGACTTCAGATTCTTTAATATTGGAAACCCCCGGCCCGAAAGTCTTCCTCACATAATTCAGGACTTGGGAAATTTCTTTATCGGACATCCCGCTCATTGGAGGCATTGGCACAGCACCTGGTTTATCACCGTAGGTTTTACCATCGACAGTAATTTTTCCTTTAAGCCCATGCAGAACAATTTTTATCAAGCTTTCCTTTTTATCAGACTGAACCCATCTACTTTTTGTCAAAGGGGGATAAATTCCTGTCAAACCATTGCCATCAGGTTGATGACAAGCTAAACAGGCATTTTGGTAGAGTCGCTCACCTGGTGATATCGGCTCATATTTCTTATCAAGAAAACTAGACAAGTAATTATTCTGCTTATCAGAATTAAAAGTTATTTCCCCCGAGCGAAATGAGTTTTCCCAATAAGGTCTGAGAGCTGATGTGCTTTGTCTCATTGCATATTCCAAGAAGGGATCCATTGATTCTTCAAGGGCTTCGGCAACGATTTTAATAGATTTCGGTTGTTGAAGGTAGCTGGCGGCTATGACCGATTCCAATCGTACTCTAGGGTGAATATCCCTTGCTGACTTTAAAAGAATTTCATAAGCATCCTTTAGCCGATTTCCCCAAATACCCACAATCCGAGCACCATATGACCTTATGCGTGCATCCTCGGATTCTAGCAACTGATTCACGAGTATTTGATTGGGTTTTTCATGTGCGACATAAACACCAACTACCTCAAGTAATGCATGATCATTATCAATATTCGCCTTAACCCATTGATCAGCAGCCCTGATGATTTCAGTTGTTGGGGAATTAAAAAGTAATTTTTTCGCTTGGTAACGCGTCCACCTCTCCGAAGACTTGAGTTGATTTAATAATTGACCAAAATCCATATTTACAAGTTTAGGCTGACGAACTGATTTATGATTTTTTGAGGAAACCCTCCAAATTCTACCATGTGATTTGTCTCTTTTTGGATCCGCATAACTCGCCTGGTAATGACCAATAACTGGATTAAACCAATCCGACAGATATATAGCACCATCAGGACCTACCGATACGTCTACAGGACGAAAGGCGTTGTTACTGGATTTTACAAGCTTAGGTAATTGAGTGGTTTTGAATCCCGACCCACTATCATGAAAATGATGCAACTCAACCACGGACCCGAAATATCCAGCAATCAAGGCAGTGCCTTGAATATCATCCGGTAAGGCCTTAGTTCCAATAATATCGAGTGAAGTCGTTTTAGGGGACGTATCAAATAAAGGGCCAACAGGATGATACTGGTATGGAGTCACCTTGTATGATTCATTAGAAATTGTGTCGGAGCTTGTATGACTGGGATCAGCACCTCTTACTAATCCCGGCACGGACCAATAACCCTGTGGGCGATCTCCTGATTTATGAAATACTTGATTAAAATCATCAAAGGCAACGCCCCAGCAATTCATTCCGGCCATGCCACCACCGAAGAAGCCTTCCAGTCTTAATGATTTGGGCCTGAGTCTCCAAACCGCAGATCTGTCCAACCGCGCTATTCCCCATGGTGTTTCGACCCGGGACATGGCATGTAATCCTTGAGTAAACCATAAACTTCCATCAGGACCGTAGCAGATACTATTGATAAGCTGGTGAGTATCACCTATTCCAAATCCTGAAAAAAGGACTTCACGTTCATCCCCTACACCATCGCCATTGGTGTCTCGTATATGCAGAAGTTTATCAAAATCGCAAACATAGACCCCATCATTACCAGGTTCAATGCCTTGAACCATGGTCAACTTGTCTGCATATTTCCAATGTTTGTCGGCTCGCCCGTCTTTATTAGAATCTTCAAGAACCAGAATATAATCGGAAGGAATAGCACTGGCCAAAGATTGTGGATACGACGGAGAACAAGCAACATATAAGCGCCCTTCGGCGTCCCAACTAATTTGAACTGGGTTAATGACACCATCATCTTCGGATGCAAAAAGATTTATTTGATATCCTTCTGCAACAGTGAATGCCTTTAACTGGTCTATTGCGGAAAGGGTATCTATTGTGATGTCCTGTGATTTTTGCCTTTGCGGTAAATTTAACTCCTCCACCTCTTTTCCAACAACCATTTGATAGATTATCTTCTCTGCCCTTTGAACCAAAGGCAGTTGGTTTTCAAATGCCTTTTGTAAAGACGGTTTATTGCCCCCGGACTTCCCAAACCTTTGATTCACCCGATCCCCGTATACAAACGACCAATTGGCAGGCCTCCAACAATCAAACCACAGCTGATTCTTCAGAATTATTACATCTCGCAACTTGTCATTTATCGACTTGCTTAATGAAGCAATCCCAAGCCCTTTTGCTATTTGCTCCCCAATCACCTCCAAACCTATTTGGTTTAGGTGAATTCCATCATTTGTCAGGTTCAATTCCTTACTGCGTATCACCTCGTTGTTAAACAAATCTATAAAATGAGCCTGCCTTTGCTTGGCAATCAGCCGAATTGCTTCCACATAATTGGCGACATCAGAATTTCTTTGAGTCAAATCTGGAGCATGTTTGGCACGTGGTTTTTCGAATGGCATTGGCGAAACCAAGACGATCCTTTGAGTTCTTGAGGCAAACTCATCTAACAACCTATGGTAAGCCGACACAAATTCGGAAATCCTCTCGCTACCATCCAAAGATTCCATTTGGCCAAACTGGACAATTATCATTGTGGCTCCCATTGCATCTAATTGGTCTCCCCAATCACCAAAATTCAGGTCTCTCCATTGTTCGTATACAGTGTCTGCCTCCCAGGCCATTGATCGAATTTTGGGTTTCTTATCTACCCATGCAGAAACTAGGATTGATTCCAAAACCCCAGCCCTTTGTTCACGCACGAAGTTTTCCTGCCCAATCATTGCTATGATCTCATTGTCGAGCAGGTTGAACTCACCATCTTTAAATGGTGGCAGAGGGTAATTAGGCTGAGCATTACCAAAGCGACTCATAATGGATTCGGTACGAGGGACACCTTCCTCAGGTAATTCTTTTATAAAAATATTTCGGAATGATATTTGAGCTTTGCAATCGCCATGAATTTGAAGTGCAATCAGTCCAGAATGATCCATTGAATCATCATTCTCTCTAAATACGGAAACTTTTTGTCCATTTATAAAAAGTAGTATGAGGTCTCCATCAGCAATTATCTCATAGGTATTCCATTGCCCAGGTTTTTCCACCTTAGAAATAAAATCAATATTACCTTCAGCTAAGAATTTATTTCTTCTATGTTCATCGTAAATAAACCCTGAGAAACCGTGCCCTATGTCCGCTTGGTAACCAGAAATATTTCGGGTTGTATTATCTAGCCATTTACTCCGGAACTGAATTCCCCCATTCACAAATCCCTCAGTGCCAATTAATTTATAATCTAATTTAAGATGAAAATTCTTATAGGATTTTTTTGTGGCTAAATACTCATTATGGGGATTCCCATCCAAGGAACCACCGACAATAACTCCATTTTCAATACTCCAGACTTCATTTGTATTTCCCTGCCAACCATCAAATGTAGCACCATCAAATAACTCGTCTTGAGCCATGGCTAGTTGGTTTAAACAAACTAGGAAAAAGCAAGCGAGCGCATGTTTCATCAATGATAGGAACATTCGAATAGATTACAAAACGATATCATTATTGAAAACGGTAAACGGTTCTATCCCACTGATTTTATTTAAAGGAATTTTACATTCTTGAAAAAATAGAAGTTCGAAATCCGGAAGGATTGGATATACCCTTTGGAAATCCTAAATATGAAAAACTTTATCATTTCAATAACGATCTTTATAACCTGTATTAGTTATGGAAGTGCAGATAACAAACCAAATATACTTTGGATTACCAGTGAAGATAATAGTCCTTACCTGGGATGTTATGGAGATGAAATAGCTCGCACACCTCATATCGATGCCTTTGCTCAACTCGGCTCGAGATACGATAACTGTTTTTCAAATGCGGCAGTTTGTGCACCAGCCCGGCAGACTTTGATAACCGGTGTTTATGCAACAAGCCTCGGCGGGCAACACATGCGATCGGATGTTACATTCCCCGACCACATTAAATATTTCCCTGCTTTTCTCAAAAACAATGGATACTTCACAACCAACAATAATAAGACGGACTATAACGGCGGTCCAAAGGATAGAAAAGCTGGGCTGAAAGAAGCCTGGGACCAGAACAGCAATAAGGCCCATTGGAAAAATAGACCTGAAGGAAAACCCTTCTTCTCCGTGTTCAACTTAGGGCAAACCCACGAAAGCAGACTCTTCCCCAAAGTTTGGAAAGATAGAGAATTAAAAACAGATCCCAGGAATGTAACCGTTCCCAAGTATCTACCTGACACTTCAACCATTCGACTAGACATAGCCAGGTACTACGATTGCATCGAAGAAATGGATTCCAGGTTTGGAGAATTGATAGATGAAGTAAAGGCTGCCGGTTTATTTGAAGACACCATTATTTTTTATTTTTCAGACCATGGTGGCTCCTTGCCTAGAGGAAAAAGTTATATTTATGATAGCGGAACAAGAGTCCCACTTATTGTCTATATTCCAGAGAAATGGAAATCCTGGAGACCTACACAACCCTCAAAATCTCTGGATCGCCTTGTCAGTTTTGTCGATTTTGCTCCAACGGTATTGAACCTAGCTGGTCTTAAAATCCCTGATTACATACAAGGCATTCCCTTCCTGGGACCTGATAGCGGAAAAGAAAGAGATTATGTATTTACTTTTCGAGGAAGAAGAGGTGAGAGGTATAACATAATGAGAGGTGTCAGAAGCAAAAATTTTCTCTATATAAGAAACTTTACCCCTCACGAACCTCTATTCGAACACAATGGTTACTCATTCGGGATCCCCAGCTATACCGATTGGGCCAAAAATTACTTGAAATCCTTTTATGACAGTCATCATGCTATCTCAAGTATTCCTATATCCACAGATTCCAAAAACACGCTTTCAAGCCCAGAATTTCTTTTTTATGCACATGAAGAAAATGGGCCGTTTCTTGAAGAATCTAACAAGTGGAAGAAAATTATAAGCTCCGATGTATCAAAGCTTAAACAGAGTGAAATCTCTTTCTTAAAATCCCAGCATAAAAAAGCTTTGAAAAACCACATCATCGCCACCAAAGATAGCGTTTTTTATGCTGAGGGATTAGGGTCCCGCAATTATTGGAGTTTTCAAAACGAGCAAGCATACCCCATCAAGGACCTTTACGAACTTATCGATTTTATTCAATGTAACGAAAAGAAAAAAACTTTGACCGACGAGATAGCTAGTACAAATTCACAGAATTTTATGCAAAAAAGCATAATTTCTCAAAATCCTATAATAAGATATTGGGGAACCCTTTGCAGCCTTAGCAAAGCAGGAGTCAACTTACCCGACAAAGCTTTATTTAAATTATTGAAAGACCCGGAACCATTAGTTCAAATAATCGCAGCCAGAGCTTTGACCAGAAAAGGAATATTTGAATCCCCAATCAAATTATTAAAAAAACACCTAAATAGTCATGATGAAATTCTTCAGCTTTGTGCCATTCTGACAGTTGATTACCAAATGTTGGAAAAGAAAGACGGGGAGATTTTGGCATTCATCAAAACTATTGATAAATACTATGCTAAAAGAGTCGCAGATTGGATCTTGATCGATCGAAAGCTTTTAAGTCGAAAACAATGACTAATCAATCACCTGAGCGGGGTATGTCGGCCTAATATCTCCTTTTTGCCCCCTTGGGTCTTCCGGAACAGGTGGGCATTGGTCAACTATCTTTTTTAATTGGGCCAAGACTTTGAGCATTTCTGGATTTTTAGTAAAACTTAAATTATTGGCTTCCTCAAGATCAACTGGCACCTCAAAGAATGAGCCGCTGCGATAGAGTTTGAAACGAGCATTTCTGACATACTGCCCTGGTTTCTTTCCCCAATAGGGTTGGTAATGGCATAATACCCATTCCCGTGGATTGCCTATTTCTCCTTTGAGTTGTGGCAGAAAAGAGACACCATCCACGAGGTTTTCGTCGGGGATTTGAACTCCGGCAGCTTCAGCGAAAGTGGCATAGAAATCAGAATGGTCAACCAGCGATTTTTCTACGACGCCCTCGACTTTTGATCCTTTCCACCTTACGACCAAAGGAACGTGCGTTCCATTATCCTTCATCCCACCTTTACCACCACGAATTTCACGGCCATTCCACATAGATCTCAAGCTTGGGTGCGTTCCATTGTCAGCAGTAAACATGATGATGGTGTCATCGCTAAGACCTAAGCTATCGACTTTATCAACAATTTTCCCAACCAGTTTGTCCATGTATTGAACCATGGCAACAAAGTTAGCTTTTTTCTTATCGTATTCTTTTGGTTGCTTATTGGCTGTTTCCAAAGGCTGATCCCCAATGGTGTCCGGAGTGGGAACAAAGGGGTCGTGAACCAAGACCATTGGATAATACACAAAGAAAGGTTGATCTTTATTTTCATCGATGAAATCGCATACAAAATCTGTAAGCAGGTCTGGGCCGTATTTTCCTTTATTCTGTTCTTTTGTTACATAGATTCCACTTTTCTCCAAAGGAGGATTCCAAAACCTTTCCCCTCCTCTACCTTTGTTGCCTTTTCCCTCAGTGACTTGCCATAAAAGGGATTGATTGAACCCGGCTTTAAGAGGACGTGTCGGGTCTTTGTGTCCTGGATGCTTTGAGTATAAACCATTGAGTTGCCATTTACCGGCAATAGCAGTCTTGTACCCGGCATCCTGAAGCATATGCCCGAAAGTTCTTTCGTTAGGGTTTAAATAACCAAAGTGGGTGTAGTTTCTAAAATTGTATTTTCCGGTCATTATCTTCACACGTGAGGGAGTGCAAATCGGTGTGGAATAACAATGATCAAACCGTATACCTTCTGCAGCCATTTGATCTATCCGCGGTGTTTTATAATCCTCGCCTCCGTAGCACCCAAAAGCCTCCCAACTGACATCATCAGCCATTATCAATATGATATTGGGTTTTCTGGCCTGTCCTGAGAGGGGAATTAGAAGCCCTAATAGGGTAAGAGATAGAAAATGAATGAAATATCGATTAATCATTGAGTCAGATAAAATGGTGATGGTTAGTGACTACAATACTAATGAAGGGAGCGATAAAATCAACGCTCCACATCCATCAAAATTAATGGGTGAAAAGATTGATCTTTCCTATGGAATGAATACCCAGTGCGTGATATCAATAATCCTAATCCCAAAATTTCATTTAAGTTATCTATGAACTCGAAATTAGAAATAGGGCTGAGACAAGGAGTGAACACTTTTACTATAATTGTAATAAGTTTGTTCATTTCACTCGGCAACTTGGCAAAGGGTGCGCAATCCAAACCGAATTTGTTATTCATCATTGCTGATGATCAATCACCTTTTGACTTAAAGGTCTATAATCCACTTTCAGAGTTGGATACTCCTAACATAGATAAGCTAGCTCAAAATGGAGTCGTCTTTGATGCGGCTTACCATATGGGAGCATGGGTTGGTGGCGTTTGCACGCCTTCAAGGCATATGGTCATGTCGGGCAGAACGGTATGGCATATTCCAGATAAGCCCAATCGCAAATCTAATAACCCAAATGTCGCCGACCCTAATTTAGTGCCAGCTGACCTCGAGGATCATACGATGGCAGCAGTTTTCAATAGGGCCGGATATGAAACGATGCGCACATGTAAAAAGGGTAATAGCTATGAAGCAGCGAATAATAAATTTACGATTAGGAAAGATGCAACAAAAAGAGGAGGCACTGAAGAATCTGGAAGTGCCTGGCATGCAGATCAGGTTATAGACTACCTGGAGACAAGATCAGACAAAAAGAACAATAAACCATTTTTGATCTATTTTGGATTTTCTCACCCGCATGATGTAAGAGATGGCACACCTGAATTGCTCAAGAAATATAATGCAACAAACCACAGAGATAAAAATTCATTTCCTAAAGCTCATCCTAAGCAGCCATTGCTGCCTCCAAATTATTTACCTGAGCATCCATTTCATCATGGTCATCCAAGATTAAGGGATGAGGTAAATGTCTCTGGTGTTTGGGAAAGAAGAGACCCGGTTACTATTCGTAATGAAATCGGACGTCAATTTGCTTGCAGTGAGAACATAGACATTCAAATTGGGCGAGTAATAGAGCAATTAAAATCACAGGGTGAGTTTGAAAACACTATTATCATTTATACTGCTGACCACGGCATGGCGATTGGCCGTCACGGTTTGCAGGGAAAACAAAATCTGTATGAACACACATGGAGGGTTCCTTACATTGTTTCTGGCCCAGGTGTAAAGTCAGGAATTAGGCGACCAGGAAATATTTATCTCTTGGACACTTTAACCACCCTATGTGACCTGGCAGGAATTAAATCACCGCCAACAAATGAAGGAAAATCATTTAAACCTGTGTTAATGGGCAATGAAGACAGAGTAAGAGATGTTCTTTACGGGGTATATTGTGGAGGCACAAAACCTGGGATGAGGTCTATTAGAAAAGGTCAATGGAAATTAATTAAATGGGATGTTTTAGATGGATCAGTAAGGCAGACGCAGCTCTTTCATCTCGGAATAAATCCCCACGAATGGATTGATCAGCATCAAGAAATAAAAGTTGTAAAACTCACTGGATTAAGACCTCACCCACTCCAAACGAATCTTGCTAAACACCCGAATTATCAGGAAAAATTAGAAGAAATGGAATCGTTACTACAAAAAGAAATGCAGCGATTAAATGACCCTTATAAATTCTGGGATCAGAAGTAAAAATTTACAGAACCTATAAAAATCACCGTGTCTTCTTATAAAAGTAAAATAAAAATTGCCTTATTAGGTTTGGGTCGAGCTGGAAAATTTCACATTCAAAGCATTCAAGCCATTCCAGACCTCAGGTTAATCCATGTTGTCGATAAAGATCAGAATAGAGCACAAGAAGTCGGGGAATCAAATGAATGTGATTATTCGACAGACTATGAGTCGGTCCTTTATAGATCTGACGTTGATGGCGTCATCATAGCGACACCTACTCATGAACATTTCAAGCAGGTTAAGGATTTTTTATCAGCCGGGATTCCGGTTTTTTCCGAAAAACCATTGGGATATAGCATAGATGAAATCGATAATTGCTTTGATTTAGCACACAAGCAAAACCAACCTTTATTTGTCGGATTCAACAGACGTTTTGACCCAACATTTTCATCGCTTGCCCAGCAAGTTCAATCGGGATGTATTGGCACCCCACAAATGATAAGAGTCACATCTAGGGATTCGCCGCTTCCCACAATGGAGTATATAAAACACTCCAATGGTATATTTCACGATTGTATCGTCCATGATTTTGACATGCTCAGATATATAACAAAAGAGGACCCGATTGAGGTGTATGCGGTTGGATCAAATTTTGTGGAAGGAATAAAAGAGTTAAATGACTACGATAATGTATTGGTATCTTTAAAATATGAATCAGGCTTAATAGCCAGTATCGACGTGAATCGTTTTTCAGCATACGGCTACGATCAAAGAATAGAGGTATTCGGGAATAATGGAATGCTGCAAGCTCAAAACAGATCCTCAACCAGCACGATTTTGAGCAATGATAATGGACTTATTAAACCGAAAATTGAATATTCATTCCCGACCAGATATAGGGAGGCCTACAGACTGGAGCTTGAGTCATTCCTCTCAACGATCAGGGACTCCGTGGAAGCACCAATTAGCCATCATGATGTCAAAATGAGCCATATTCTTTGTGAACTTGGCGAAAAATCGTGCAGGAACAATCGACCAGAGAGATTGCGCTAGGGTATTAGATTATTCGACATTGTCAGGTTTGGGTATGTAAACCATCTCTAGTTCGCTTCCTTTTGCGAAAGGGCGATGAGCTTCTCCGTCATATAAAGGTAGAACAACTAAAACATTTGTTGCCAATTGTGAGACGGCACCGTCTACCCATTTCGGATCTTTAAAATTATCTTTAGCAACTCGAATTTTGAATTCACCAGTTTTGAAATCGGCTTTCCAAACTATTTCTCCCTTTGGCACACGCGAGTCGATAGTGGTTCTCACGGCTGTGACTACCTCTGCCTCAGTAGTTAGCTGGACCAATTCGAAGAGTTTGTTATCGGAAATCCGAGCCCACTCCCCCTCTAAAGGGAGATCGACTAAGTTGAAATATCCGAGATTTGTCTCCAACATTTGCCCCTTCATTTCATTCTGAATGGCGGCTATTTGATCGTTGTTTACTATACTTGAAGAAAGTGAATTCGTCTCGGATGAGAGAATTGGCTCTTGATTACCTGAAGTATTGGCGCTGGTCTCAGCGTCTAGGACTAAGATTGTAAAGACTATGAAAAAACATGCGGGATAGCTGATCCCGAAAATCTTTTCATTTAATTTAGTAATCTTCCAATGCTTGAAAGTGTAAACTAAAGAGGCAAGAGCTCCAACCAATGGTAATGAAATGGTGAATACCCAACCAATTTTTCGTCCAAATACTGAAACGATCATTCCAATCCAAGCGATATGGAATAACAAACTAAATATTCCCAATAACTCAATCATAGTAGATCTTTAGATTACTTCCAACCGAAGGTAAAGCTAGTAGAAGTTTGAAAAGGTTTTCCAGGCCTTAAAACGGGTGAAGGGAAGTGTGAATGATTTATTGAATCTGGATAATGTTGAGTTTCCAAACATAACCCTTTTGGATTTCCTGTGAATAATTGAACCCCTGGTTGGTCCGTAGCAACTTCCATGTATCGCCCAGATTTTGATTCCTCCACTCTTGCGAATGTGGTCCAGCCATCGAGGTCATGACAAATAATGAAGTTATTATCATACATTGGGCGACGGAACTGAGTCATTTTTCCTACATCCTGGCCAATGAGTTTTGGTTTGAGAAAATCAAGAGGAGTTCCTTTTATTTCAAGGATTTCACCTGTGGGAATGAGTGATTTATCGACTTCTGTAACTGTTTCTGAATGAAGCCATAAAGTGTGATCATTTGGATGGACATCCGTGCTCCCACTTAAATTAAAATACGCATGATTAGTTAAATTCACAATGGTCGGAGCATCAGTTTTTGCGTGGTAATCGATTTTTAATGTGTTGGTATCATCTAGAGAATACGTCACGCGGGTCGTCAAGTTCCCTGGAAAACCCTCTTCCCCGTCTTTACTATAGCACTCGAGTATCAATGAAGAACTAGAATCTTCAATTTGTGTCCCTACGACTTTCCATAGTTTTTTGGAAAACCCTACCTTGCCCCCATGAATATGGTTTTGCCCATTGTTCTTGGTGATATGATATTTTCTGCCGTCTATGGAGAAAGTTGCATTTTTAATTCTGTTTGCAAATCTCCCAATAATGGCAGCAGAAGGAAAAGACTTTAAATAGTCTTTTAATGAATCTGAGCCAACAATGACATTTTGAAATAAGCCAGACCTGTCGGGCACCATGATGGCAGTCATGATGGCTCCGTAATTTATGATCTTTACTTCAATGTCATCCTTATTTTTTAAGGTATATTGAAAAACTTCATGACCATCCTCCAGTTCGCCAAAAAATTTCTTTTGAATTCTACTAAATTTTTTATTTTGGCGGGCACCTTTTACATTCATCTGCAACGTATAAACGCTGTCCATAGCTGTGATAAAAAGCTGATCAAAATTCTTTCCACCAAAAACTACATTCGCAGTCCACTTCTCCGGAACAGGAATATGATGTATTTTTTCCCCTTTTGAATTAAAAACAGTAACTCCTTTTCCTGTCAGATAAAGATTTCCCTGTTGATCCAGTGCCATACCGTCCGACCCTTGACGGCAAAAAAGTTCACGATTTGTGAGTTCTCCAGAAGGAGTTATTCTATATTTGTATGTTTTTCCTGCATTAATATCAGCGACATATAAGAATTTTCCATCCGGCGACCCAACAATACCATTCGGCTGAATAAGGTTACTATCAACTTTAGTCACGCTGTTATCCATCGGATCCAGCAAGTAAACATGTCGACCATCTAATTGCATTTTAGGATCTCTTTTCCAGTAAGGCCTTTTATATAGTGGGTCTGTAAAATAAATCCTTCCAGATGAGTGTATCCATAAGTCATTCGGCCCATTGAATAACTTCCCTTCGAAATCCTTGATCAGTACGGATATCTTCTTATTAGGGGAAATGGACCAAATTTGGTTTTGCTCATCGGCGCAGGTCAACAAGTTTCCATTTTGGTCAAAATACATGCCGTTTGAGCGCCCGGCGGGTTTAAGCCAATCGGAAACGGTATTATTATCAGAGCGCCACTTAAGAATTCTGTCGTTAGGTTGATCCGTAAAATAAACATCTCCGTTCGAATCAACAGCTGGTCCTTCGGTGAATGCAAATCCTGAGGCAACCATTTTAAGTTCACTACCAGTCTTGAGAATGTCGACTGCTGTGGTGATATTTGAGGGAAAGAAAAATGCAAATATGACTAATTTCCAGAATGTGTATTGAATTCGCATATATTGGCCTAATTGTTAATCAAGACCATATATCATGTAATTCCACAAAGGAATAAAATTATAAAAACCACTCTAATGATGTGATGCAGGGTATTCAAAAAACAAAAGGAATTTCTCTCTAGATATTATTAAAATGAGATTCTTTCGTTTGATAAAACTCTGAAGAAGATCGAATTTCCAGGTGTTGGATTTTGTGGAATTCCCCCTTTGAATAGGAGTGTGTTGGACAAAACTTCTTTCTCACTGGCAAAGGACCAGTTCTTGAGGTCATAAGAATATTCCAGGGTAAGAGATAAACCATGAGTTGCTGATATTTCCAGGGAATATTCACCGCCTGGAGAAACGTGAAATTGTCTAATCTTTAATGGAATTGGATCTGGATTAGAGACAATTTCAAATTCAACGCGACCAATGGAACCATAAGTGGCTCCATCCCATGACCTGAATGTGAGAGAATCAGAGCCTGAATAAAATGAATCAGGCTTATAGGTGTAATTTGTTCCAAGCCCATAAATAAATCCATTTTCGGGACCAACCACAATAGCACTCCTTAATGAATCTCCATCGGGATCCGAAACAGGCAATTGAAATGAAAAACGTTTACCCTTAGTTAATATAATCTTTTTGTCAAAAATCTCAGGCGCTTCGTTGGGAACTTTTACAGTAATAAATACCGTAGCGACAAGACTCTCAAACTCACCATCAAACGCAGAGTAACTAAATTTGTCCAGGCCAAGAAAATCTTTCCTTGGAGTATAAATGGCGCGCACCCCCTCAAAATGCACATCACCATTCACAGGTGCCTCTTGGAGCCTTATTTGGAGAACTGTCCCTTCTCCATCTATCGCTGAAAGATCAAATTCTAGGGGAATATTTTGACGAGTAGATACAAATTGATCTTTAGCCGTGGGAGATGAATTTTCTCCAGTTACTTCAATTTTAATGCGAGCAGTGCTACCTGCATCTTCCATGTCTTTGGCAAAAAAACTAATTTCGTCGTCTCCAATAAATCCGGGATCAGGCGTGTATTTATATATGAATTCATCATCAGTTTCTGACAACTGACCATTCTCTGGGGATTCTCCAATTACGATCGAATAAGCGTCTCCGTCAGGGTCATTCGCCTTAAATTCAATATCAATAGATTGATCAACAAGAGTTGTATATCTGTCGCTTTGAGCTTTAGGGGGGTTATTTTTATCGAGAACTAAAATTTTAACAGATGCAGGAAGACTTTCACTGAATTCGTCCTTTGCTATGTATTGAAAGTCGTCTTCCCCTACATAATTTTCATTTGGGCTATACTCGGCTAAGGTTGGAAAAACCAATACGTCACCCTCTTTGGGGTTTTGATTGACTTCGAATTCCAACTCATCGCCATCAACATCAGTAGCTGAAAATATAACGGTTTCAAAAGAGTTTTTGTTTACTGTAATAGATAAATCATCAGCAACCGGAGGGTCATTAACAGGACGTATGATAAACATAATTTGGCCTGAAGACACGAGACCCGATGAATCCCTTATAGTGTAATCCAATTGGTCTTGACCAAAATAATTCTGATTTGGGGTATATTCGAATGTGCCATTTTCTGTAGGGACAAAAGATCCATTTTTAGGGGCCCCGTATCCGGCGACTTTTATTTCGTCACCATCCACATCAAAATCATTTAACAAAATATCCACTGTTATTTTGTTATCTTCATCTATAAGGAACTTGTCATCAACGGTAGTTGGCGGATCATTTTGAGGTAATATCCTAAAAGTAATGAGTCCAACAGACTGGCCTCCGGATGAACCTCGGATAAAGTATTGAACTTTTACTTCTCCATTAACGTCAGCATTTGGTGTGAATAAGATTTTTTGGTCCTCGTTAATTTCCAAGAAACCGGATTCAGTCGTTCCGGTTGAGATCAATTTTGGCTTTTCCCCCGATGGATCTGAGTCATTACTTAGCGCGTCAACAACAATGCTTTGGTCTTCAGATAATGTAATAAAATCTGGATTAGCTACAGGGAAGGTTAATTGGTCGTTTGCGATAAATCGAATAATTTGAGTATTAGTGTCAAAGCGAGGATCTGTTACCGTTACCTGAACTTCAGCAGTACCCTGCCAAGCTGGGTCATTCGTAGATACGAATAAAACCCAATCATCTGTTAGCTCCCAATCAAGAACTGGATCAGCAGAGATATTAATATTAAGTTCATTCATAGAATGATCGGGGTCAGAAATATAGGGCTTTAGAGGATATGGAACCCAAAGCTCAGATATCGAGGCAATCTGAGTTGGTATTCTTTTAATCTCCGGAGGCAGATTAGGCTTGGGGGGGATATCAAACCGCCCCCACTGACTTGCATTTACATGATAGGAAGACCATGGGAATAGGTCGCTTCTGTAATTCACACCCAGCTCCCAAGCAAATATTGAGAATGTATTTTTACTTTTTATGGAGGAAGGTTGATTTGGTACATAGGACATATCAATAGCAGTGGACAATAAAACATCCAAAAAGCCATCAGAATCCAAATCGGTGAATTGTATGAGATGATTCTTATCCGCTATACTAACCCCCGGAGATGGAATAGGGATCATATTTTTCGGGTTAAATTGATTTTCCCACATGGTCCTAGTGCCATCGAATTCATAACTCCTGATTCCTCCGAGCTTCTCGGCATCGAGTGAATTAGCGAAAAGGTAGAATATTCCGTGAACGGTGCTTAAGATTTCTAACTCACTGTCTCCGTCGATATCGCCAATTGATACTTGCCCTCGAAAGTTTTCATTTATCAGAGGCTCACTCGGCCAACCATCAGCCGGGAATCCATCATGGTGAATGAGATGAATTTGTCCTGCGATTCTATCATTGATGACGATTTCTAAATCACTGTCGTTATCAAAATCGGCGAGAACAGGGGCGTCGAGAAATGAATACTCCACTAAAACAGGAAAATCACCAAATACTCTACCATCTCCACCAAAGGCGTAAACACCTCCTCTATTGAGCGAACGCTCATCGTAGGTACTCACAATCACTTCGAGTGTGGCATTGCCGTCGAGATCCCCAATTACGGGGGATGTTAATATTTGCCCCTTAACATCAGATGTCCATTCAGGTTCACTAGATTTATCGATGTGGAACATACTTAATTCACCACAGCTACTTGGGATAACGATTTCTAATTTTCCATCTCTATCCAAATCACCGTATGACGGTACGATTTCAACAACATCATTCTCATGAAAGCAATCATCAACACGCCAAAGTTTTAAGACCCGACCATGCGGATCGAGAATACTTAATTGCCGTCGGGGTGTATTACCCAAAAAGAAGGCCTCGTTGTTAAAAGTGACAATCTCATTCACACCATCCGTATCGAGATCGACAATAGAAATTCCCATCCGGCTACCGGGAAGATCTACAGGCCAATCGCCTTGAAGTAGTTGGCCACTCGAGTTAAAGGCATAAACTTTTCCATTGGCACCTCCGTCCACCACAATTTCCAAATTTGGGTCTTGGTTGAGGTTTCCTATGACTAGGCTACCGGTGGAAGGCCTTCCTATGCCCAGTTTCTTTGACCACAATAGGTTTCCTTGATGAGAGAGAACCATTACTTCGGCGGGAATGAATTCCCCGTCACCAGGTTTAACAAGTGCAATTTCTTGAAAACCGTCATTGTCGAAGTCTGCTATCTTAAATGATGTCCAATCAATTGATTTTAAGTCGTTTGTGGGAAGGTCCACAGAAACTGGCCAACCGGATGAAATCCTATCATCAAAGTATATAAGCCAACTATATTCTTGATCAATAAGCTCCTCATTATCCAGAGAGGTGGCGGTGAGTCGCAGCGTATAAAATTTCTCACCTGGCAGATTTTGGACATTCCATATTCCCAAGACGTCATTCTGGATATTCCCTGGAATATGATCAGGTATTTCAATTCCAGAATCGCTCCATTGGGCGGGACTTATCCCCTCTCCATATTCGAGTTTATAAGTCCTATTCAGACCAAAAACAGAACCTCTGATTTCAATTGGATTCCGGGTTGATAAAAAATCATTATTATCAGGATAAATTATGTCAACATTTTCAATTTCTACCCTCTTTTGTGTCGTACTTTCTTTACCCTGAGAATTTTTAGCTCTTAGACGAAAGGTATATTGGCCATCCTGGTAATCCGCTGTTGAAAACCCATTGTAGAGCGTGCTTGATAAAACGGGTATTTGGGATGAGTGAATAAATGTCCAATCTTTTGGAGAATTACCCTTACCAATTTCTAGGGTAAATTCTTTAAAGGTATCACCTGAAGCCGTACCGATTATGTCAAACTGTCCACCAACTTTTTCGGGCATAACCAAACTTACAGTGGGAATGGGCTCTTGGAACTCGAGTGCTTTATTTGCATTAATTCTTCCAGCACCAAGTTCCTCTTTGACATCAATAACATCAACACCTGAAAGAAGTATGTTTTCAACGTCAACAAGAGAAAAGTCCGGGTTTTTCCCCCAAACCAACGCAGCGACGCCTGAGACAATGGGGGTCGCCATTGAAGTCCCATTGAGAGAACCGTAAGAATTATTGACTTTGGTTGAAAAAATAGCTGTACCTGGTGCCGAAATATCAATAGTGGGCCCATGGTTTGTAAACTCAGATTTTCGCCCCCCAGAATCAACAGAGGCGACTGAAATAACAGATTCAAATGCCGCTGGATAATTCTTTATTTGTTTACTGTCGTTTCCGGCAGCCGCAATCGTCAATACCCCGTCCTCCCTTGCTTTTTCAATGACTTGTTTTAAAAGCCTGCTTTTGTCTTCAGCACCCCATGATGCATTAATTATTTTAGCACCATTCTCGACGGCATATTCAATAGCCGCTATTCCAGTTGAAGTGTTACCACGGCCTTTGTTATTAAAGGCCTTCAGTTGCATCAGATCGATCTTCCAATTGATACCGACAATACCTTGTCCATTATTTCCTACAGCGCCTGCGATACCTGATACATGAGTTCCATGACCACTATCATCATAAGGATCAGAGTCATCATTCTGAAAGTCGTATCCATGTATATCGTCAATGTATCCATTAGAATCATCATCAATACCATTACCGGGGATTTCACCACTATTTACCCATAAATTATCAACCAAATCAGGGTGAAAAAAATCAGCGCCTGTATCGATTATTGCCATTAAGAAATCAGGATCACCTTTATAGGTTTTCCATGCATTTAATATATCTATATCTTCTCCTTCTCTACTTTCACTTCCTTGGCCGTCATTGAACAGGTGCCATAATTTTGAAAATTGCACATCATTGGGGAGCACGTCTTGGAATTCCGGAGGAACAGAGTTGAATATTGTCAACGGTATAACCGGCTCAGCAATAGCAATATCAGGGTGACGCTCCAAACTTTTGGCGGCTACGCTAGCGCTCTGCCCAGGTTGTAACTTGGCCCGATAAATTTTACCTACAAATCTAGAGGTCTTGGATCGTTTCGGTGCCCCTTGGCCCCCCCTCGACAACCTGACATTCGATTGAGAGCTCTTTCTCAAAGGCTCAAAAGTTTCTATAAATCCAAAACTTTCAATAAACTTCAGAGATACGGTCGATTTCGGTTTGTAAACAAAAAGGACCTCCTTTTTTTCTTCACTACCTTCGATGTTGGCTGCTGAAGACAGACAAAGAACTACAATAAAAATCCCAAAAGATAAAACACCTATGCGTCTTATTGAAAAAATCCGAAAAAATAAGACTGTAGGATTTAAAATAGAATTTCGATCGAGCATCCTGCCGTATTGGTAATTAATGGTAATTCAATATAGCACTTAGTGAATGGGTTTTCCTTGTTTGATCCAATCTTGTATACTTGTAGCTAGGGCTGTCCATCCAGTTTGGTGGCTCGCTCCAAGGCCTTTTCCGGATTCTGCGTGGAAATACTCATGAAAATAAATCAAATTTTGCCATGATTTCTCCTCATTTAAAGATGGATGCTCTCCAGCAAAGGGCCTAACTCCATCCGCATTTTTATAAAAAATGCTGAGTAATCTTTTACCAATTTCAATGGATAGTTCATTGAGCTGCATTGGCTTATCATGACCTTTAATATTCACTTGTATTTGGTCTCCATAAAAATTGGAGTAAGTAACGAGACTTTCCATTATGAGGTAATTGACAGGAAACCATATGGGGCCTCTCCAATTTGAGTTTCCACCGAACATCCATGTTGTTGATTCTCCAGGTGTATAATCAACAGAATGAGTGTATCCAGCCTGTTCAAACTCGAAAGGAGATTCCTCATGGTATTTTGATAATGATCTTATTCCATAGGGGGATAGGAACTCATTCTCATCGGTAAGATACCCAAGGATACTCTCAAGTCTTTGCTTTGATGGAATTGATAACAACCATCTGACACCGCTTTTTGTCTCTTGCTTTGTTAGGTGTCTGGAGAGATTTTTTTTGTTATTTAAAAACCATTCGAATCGCTTCTTAAAACCGGGAACTCTATCCACTTTTTCTCCATCGAGTATCGCAACTGCAATAAGAGGGATTAACCCAACCAGTGATCTGGATTTTAAGGGCTGTGAGTGATGCTCAAATTGAATCTGATCGTAATAGAAGCCATCTTGGGGGTCCCATAGCCCATTACCACCTATATTGTTTATGGCATCTATAATTTGAACGAAATGTTCAAAAAATTTTGTAGCCATATCGGAATAGGCGCGTCTTACTTCACCTTCATTCCAAGCCAGCTCCAAAGCCATTTCCAGCATCACAGAGCAATAAAACCCCATCCAGGCGGTCCCGTCTGCTTGAGTTAATTTACCGCCTGTTGGTAGTGGGTGAGAGCGATCGAATACCCCTATGTTATCCAATCCGAGAAAACCACCTGAAAACAGGTTATTACCTCCTTCGTCTTTTCTGTTAACCCACCAGGTAAAGTTTAAAAGCAATTTTTGGAACACCCTTTCAAGAAAGGCGCGGTCTCTCCTTCCCGCTCTTTTTTCTATCTGATAAATTCTCAAAGCAGCCCATGCGTGAACAGGTGGATTGACATCGTCAAAAGCAAACTCGTATGCAGGTATTTGCCCATTAGGGTGCATATACCACTCTTTCAGAAACAGGATAATTTGGCGTTTTGCAAAGAATGGATCGACCTTGGCAACCGGTATCATGTGGAAAGCTAGATCCCAAGCGGCAAACCATGGGTATTCCCATTTATCTGGCATGCTGATGATGTCTCGGGCAAATAGTGTTCTCCAATTTTTATTTCTCCCTTTTTTCCTTCCTTCAGGGGGCTCAGGCATTCCAGGGTCCCCTTCAAACCATTCATCAACAACATAGTGATAAAACTGTTTGGTCCAAAAGAGCCCAGCATGTGCCTGGTGGGTCAGAAGGCGACTTTGTTCTTCATCATCCCCATCCTGTAAACGAGAATAAAAATCATCATGTTCGGTTTTCCTGTCCATCATGACGGGGTCGAATTCTCTAAAACCGCCACAATTAAATTGTTCGTCATGCTGATAAAGTCTAAATCGAAATTTTTTCGATTCGTTGGGATTTAGTTTAAGTTGATACATGCGACCAACCTTTGTTCCAATATTTCTGGGATTTACGGCGTCCTCATTACCATCAATGACATAATCATGGAAGCCGTCCTTGTGATACTTCCCTTTATCATTGACTCCAAATAATTTTTGGTAATTGGTGGTATTCTCGGTAAAAAGCCACTTGGCACTGTCAGTTTCTGAGTCCAAGTCCGCTTCAAAAAAATAATTCCCCAGAGTTTCATGATTACAGTCCAGGCGTCCGGGGTTTTCTTTGGAAAGTGTGATTCTTGGGGGCAAAGTACACCCTTCATGGCGGCAAGTCCACGACCAGGTATTTCTATACCAGAGCGTAGGAATAAAAGTTATTGGAGCCACTTCGCTACTGCGGTTCACAACTTCAACTTCAATCAATAAATGGTTAGGAGAGGCCTTCCCATAACTTGCAAAAACATCAAAGTAATTATCTTGTTTAAAGACGCCTGTATCAATGAGTTCAAATTCACTTTTTTCCCTGCCTCTATTCGCATTTTCTTTCAATAAGAGATCGTATGGAAATTTTGAAATTGGATACTTATAAAGAGCTTTCATCCAACTATGTGTCGGAGTACTTTCCAGGTAGAAATATTCTTCCTTAACATCTTCTCCGTGATTTCCCTGCGGGCCAGTTAAACCAAAGAGTCTCTCTTTTAAAATATCATCTTTACCATTCCAAAGGGCCATGGAGAAACAAAGGCGGCATTGGCGGTCCGTTATACCCAAGAGGCCATCTTCCCCCCAGCGGTAGGCTCTGCTTCTAGCATGGTCATGGGGAAAATAGTCCCAGCATTCGCCAAATTCAGAGTAATCTTCTCTCACAGTGCCCCACTGCCTTTCAGAAAGATATGGGCCCCAGCGCTTCCAGTTGGCATACCTTTTTGACTCGTCAGTAAGTCTTATCCATTCAGCGGTGGCTTCAAGTGACCTGTGAATATTTAGCATTATTTAATATTAGTATTATACGAGAGCCGAGTTAGACTTAAATTCGATGAAGGTTCTCATTATTGGATGCGGTTATGTTGGGCAATCTGTCGGGTCCAAGCTTGCTTCCGACGGCCATGAAGTGGTTGGCATAGTTAGAAAGACCGCTGAGATTTTGAAAAAAACCGGCATCAGGCCAATTGTTGGCGACGCGACATCTGAAAATTTTTGGCAAAACATCGAACAGGATTTTGATTGGGTTATCAATTGCATCTCCTCGAGCCGAGGCGATACCGAGGTTTACAAGAAAGTCTATCTTGAAACTTCTATTAGAATTATCCACTGGCTTCATAATACTGAAACAAAAAAGTATGTCTATACCTCCAGCTCAAGTGTGCTTGGTTACACAAATGGAAGTGTTGTCGACGAAAATACTGCGCCAAACCCACTGAATAAAAAAGCTTCTATACTCATTGAAACCGAAGAAAAATTACTGGAAGCGGTCGCGAATAAAGGCGTCCCCAATGTGATTGTCCGACTTTCCGGTATATATGGGCCAGATCGAGGATTTTTGTTTAAGCAATTCATTAAAGGGGAAGCCTCTTTCGACCCAAATAACGATAGGTATATTAATATGATTCATAAGGACGATGCCTCATCTGGTATTATCGCAGCTTGCAAAAAAGGCACACCAGGAAGCATCTATCATATCACAGATTCCAAACCTGTTCTCCAATCAGAGTTCTTAAAGCACCTTTCTGAAAAATTGGAACTTCCAATGCCACGAGGAGAGTGCCAACCAAAAATATCGAAAAGGGCCCCAACAAATAAAAAGATCTCCAATCACAAGGCGATAAGCGAACTCGATTGGACTTTAAAATACCCGACATACGTCGAAGGATATAAAGATGAAATTGAAAGAATTCTCAGATCCCGATGAATTCTAGCTTGGTTGATTACATATTTCTATGAGATGACCATCAGGGTCCCTGATATAGAATTGGGCTGCCCCATCTGGTCGAGATCGAGGTCCAAATTCGATTTCGACTCCGGCTTCGCTTATGACCTTCGCTGCAGCATCAATATCTGATACTCTGAAAGCAATATGTGGCCCTCTAGGAGGATCCATTGCACCACTATCCCAGCCAGGTTTCCCAGCTTCGGGTGATTGGGGATTTAAATGAATCATTGTTTCCCCGGCCGAAAACCAACGACCTGGAAAAGGGAAATCTGGGCGTTTCTCTTCTTTCATACCAAGCAGTCCGTGATAGAAATTCCGACTTTTTTCAAAGTCCGCTGAGACGACCGTTACGTGGTCGATTGTTTGCACCTGAAGTTTATCCATTTTTATTTTTTCCTATAATGCGCCATGAATGAAGGCATGTCTCCGTGTAGTCCTTCATTTCTGAGATCCGATAAAATTTGCCCGTATCTGAATAAATCTGATGCCATCATATCGATTCTGGAATTTAGATCCTCCGATTTGATTCCACTTTCAAAGCATACGTCCGATTTCTCCTGAAAGGATACTCCATACGGCAGACTCCAGGCGTAACATTGCCGGGATACTGTTCTAATGTGGTCCGTGACTGTTAAACCTTTTTCATAGGAACCCACAACACTACCAATCAATTTACCGGCAAGTTCTTTCCAAAGGTGGTCTAGGAAATTTTTTAGATTCGAGCTCATTGTTCCGTGGTAGTCCGGTGTCCCCAAGACGAGAACATCAGCTTCATTGGCTCTTCGTGAAACCTCTGCATATGCTTCACTTGAGTATGTGGTATCAATGTCAAACAGCGGCAAAGGGTTTTGTGCTAAATCCCAAAAATCAACCTTGCAGCCCAATGACTCTAACCTTTCATCAAGACATGATAAAACCACCCGAGTCGTTGACTTTTGGCCCGAGCTGCCGGAAACAAGCAGTACATTTAATGATTCGCTCTTATCCATTTCCTAATCTTACAGATAATCTCTCTATTTTGCCAACTTACATGTGGAAGATTAGAAGGTTCTTGCTTGTGAAATGAGACACGAAAAAAGCCTCTCAGATGTGGGAGGCTTTGGTAACTAAAAATATTGGAGAGAAAATCTACATCAATCTCTTCTTTTTCTTCGAGGACGCCTGTTACCGGGACCTCTGTCGCCATTTCCACCGCGATCCTTGTCAGAAGGTTTTCCCCGTCCTCCTCGGTCTCCCCTGTCCTTTCTTTTGGATTCATCCTCAAGGGATGAAGAATCAAAATTTTCTTCATCTTCGGGCTCTGACTCCATTTGGTAATCTTCGTCGCGATCTGCCATAGCCGCTCTTCTTGAAAGTTTGACCCTCCCTTTGTCATCGATTCCGATACACTTGACGACGATCTCGTCGCCTTCCTCAACAATATCAGATGGACGCTTCACTCTGAAATTGGCAAGTTCACTCACGTGAACGAGTCCTTCTTGACCAGGCAAAACCTCAACAAAACAGCCAAATTCTTTAATGGAGACAACTCTACCTTTGTATATTTGCCCCTCTTCTATTTCTGCAGTGATACCCTGAATCTCTTGCTTGGCAATCTCCATGCCATCGGCGTCTATAGAGTATATAAATACTGAGCCATCATCATCTATGTTGATTTCACAACCTGAGCGATCGACCAAAGCTTTGATGTTCTTTCCGCCAGGGCCAATGATAGCACCAATTTTCTCCGGGTTAACTTTAAGAACTTCAATTCTAGGGGCGTATTTGGAAAGTTCCTCTCTGGGCTCAGCAAGCGTTTGGGACATGACGTCGATGATTTTCAGTCTAGCATCTCTAGCCTGCCCTACAGCCTCAGTCATGATATTTAAAGGGAGACCTTTAAGCTTGAGATCGAGCTGAAATCCAGTAATGCCCTGAGTTGTACCGGCGATTTTACAATCCATATCACAGAAGGCATCTTCCCAACCGAGAATGTCTGTCAAAAGCTGGTGGGATGTGATTTTGTCGTCATCATCAGTCGCAGTACAAATACCGATACTTATACCTGCCACTGCTTTTTCAACGGGAACCCCCGCGTCCATGAGCGCTAAACTAGCGGCACATACAGTCCCCATCGAACTGGAACCATTTGATTCGAGAATGTCACTTACGACCCGAACGGAATATGGAAAATCTTCAACAGGAACAATGGGTAAGACAGATCGTTCAGCTAGAGCACCGTGGCCGATTTCTCGACGACCTGGTCCCATAATTCTTCCAGTTTCTCCTACCGAGAAATTTGGAAAATTATAATGTAACAAAAAGCTTTTCTCAGTGGTGCCACCGGTGTAGGAGTCAAATTGTTGGCTGTCCTCATTTGTTCCCAAAGTAGTTGTGGCCAGGGCTTGAGTTTCTCCCCTGGTGAAGACCGCTGAACCATGAGTTCTTGGAAGCAATCCAACGTCACATGAAATAGGCCTCAAATCACCAAAAGAACGCCCATCCAGGCGCTTGCCTTCGGTAAGAATCAGTTTTCTTACTTCTTCCTTCTGAAGTTTGTAGAAGATTTCTCCTACAGTCTTGTCGGAAATATTTTCTTCACCAAATTTTTCGGCCAGAGCTGCACCCATTTGGTCCTTGAGTTCATTGCATGCGACTTCGCGAGGTAGCTTCTCTTGAATCAGAAGAGCGTCGATAATCTTTTCGCTGATTAGATTTCCTGCTTCATCAATATATTCCTGGGGAATTTGAGAAACTTCGACTTTTCTTTTGGAGACGTTGATCTCGGCGGCTAATTCTTCTTGAGCGGTAATCGTCGGCTGGCAAGCTTCCTGAGCAAAAGCGAGGGCAGCATTAAAGTCTTCCTCGCTGATTTCTTTGGCCGAGCCTTCGAACATAACGACATCGTTTTTGTTACCAACATAAATGAGATCTAAATCACTCTCTTCCATTTGCGAGTGCGTTGGAAAACTGACAAACTCGCCATTAATTCTGCCAACTCTAACAGCTCCTAGTGGCCCGCTCCATGGCAAATCACTTATGGACAATGCAACAGAAGCGCCAAGTATACTCAAAATATCCGGATCATTTTCTCCGTCGGCACTCAGGACAGAACTTTGTACCTGCACCTCATTGAACCAGCCTTTTGGAAAAAGGGGTCTTATTGGGCGATCAGTGAGACGACAGGTCAATATTTCCTTCTCGGTAGGTCGCCCTTCTCTTTTGAGATATCCGCCGGGAAAGCGCCCAGCAGCGGCAGCTTTTTCTCTGTAGTCAACTGTGAGTGGGAAAAAGCCTGCGTCTTCTCGAGCTGTTTTAGCACCGACTACGGCAGTAAGAACGACTGTCTCACCTAATTGGATTAATGCGGCTCCGTCGGCCTGCTTTGCATATTTCCCAGTTTTGAAGGTAATTTTAGAACCTCCAACTTCAAACGTCTTTATGTATTCCTGCATGATTCTTCTATGGGTGAAAAACTAAAAAGACCGATGACTTGGAGGAGATGTTTTGAGGAACTTCAATGGAAACACTCAAGGAAGTTCGTCCTAAATGTATCCATTGAAATTACCCGTCACATCACTTCATTAGCCAAGGGTCTTAAAATAAAACCTTCCAGAAGGATATATCTGGAAGGATGAAAATGGTTATCGGCGAAGTTTTAATTTCTTGGTGATGCCCTGATACCTCTCTAAATCAGTGTGATGTAGGTAATCGAGCAACCTGCGTCGACGACCAACGAGCATTAACAACCCGCGTCTTGTACTAAAATCTTTAGGGTGTGCTTTTAAATGATCAGTGAGGTGATTGATTCTGCTGGATAGCTTAGCAATCTGAACATCGGCGGATCCAGTGTCACCGTCGTGCAATTTAAAATCATCCAAGTTTATGGACTTTATGCTCATGTGTTAAATTCTCGTGTAATTTGATGTAAATCTGTTGTAAAACTCGTGGATCCAAACGTTGATTTCCTTACCGCCGATCCAAATGGAAGGGGAATATCCCAGTCTTATGGAATAAAATCAAGCAGATTGTTAACAAAATTAATGAATTTTGATGTTTTTATGAAATCTAATGTATTGGAACATGGTTGAAATGTCAGAGTATGAATCAAAGTCCCCAGATGACACCCGGCTTATTGGCAGAGAGATAAGCCGCCAATTTAGCAGAGGGGACACTGTTTTGCTGGATGGAGGGCTCGGGGCAGGAAAAACTGAGTTTGTTAAGGGTGTCGTTGATAATTTAGCCCCTGACAACCTTGTTCAATCACCAACATTTTCATTGTTAAATATTTATAGCTCAGAAGAGATAAATCTTTACCATATTGATTTATATCGCCTTGAGGATCCTGAAGAAATTTCCAGGGCAGGATTGGAAGAATATCTGGAACCTGATGGCATTACATTGATCGAATGGGCATCGAGATGGCCTTTGGCAAAACAGGTCGGGCGATTCCAAATTAAAATAGAAACAATTTGCAGTGAAAAAAGATCCATTGTGATGGAAAGGTTGAACTCCGCTAAATGAGCATTTTATCAATACAATGGGGAACGGCCCGTAGATCCATCGCTCTACAGAGGGAGAATGGGGCAAATCCAATTTGTTTTTCCTTTGCAATAAAGGAGGATGTGCGACTTGCACACAAGATCCATGAGCTGCTTCTTGAGGCGGATGAAATACCCACCTCAATTAATCGAATCATCGTGAATCGTGGCCCGGGAAGTTACACTGGGATAAGGATTGCTTTGGCCACTATTCAAGGAATTTGCGCAGCGTCAGATTCCAATGACCTCACAGTAACCACAGTAGATACCCATGATGCTATTTTGATTAAGCTCAATAAGGCTTCCGATATAACTAATATGAATGGAAGTTGTATCGCTTCCTATGCACAAAGGGGAGAAGTCGTTGTCAACATGGTGACAGGAGGCAGCCAGAATGGTCCCATAAAACTAGATTCTGATAGGGAGCTTATGCCTACCGATGCTCTTTGTGAGAGAATATCCAAGACTAACGGAATCATTTTCGGTTGCGATTTAGAAAAATGGATTCCAAAAAATTTACTGAGAAATTTAACCCTCGACGCGACAGATCTAATCAATTGTGAAGGGAACAATTACTCAAAAGAAAACTTTCACACCGTGGAGCCGTATTATGTTCGGCCGCAGGAATTTGTTAAAGCCCCTGCGGCTCGTTTCAGGGCTTGTTGAAAAATGTTAAAAACGTGAGTAACGATTTTTGAGTATCCCGAGAACAACCAAACAGCTGATGGTAAAAACAATGGCTCCAAAAAAAATAAAGGGTGTGGCTTTTTTAGGGTCTGCTCTCTCTGCCTCTGGATCGCGGGCACCCCTAACCTGATCAACCAAATTAGAAAAGCTGAATATATCATTTGTTGAAACAGAATTATCTTTTGAGCGAATTGGGTCAAAATTTGATGCGGCGTTTGTTTCAGGAAGGTTTTGAGAAACGTCCGACGTGAAAACCCTATTAGTTTCAGCAAAGGTTGAGGGCAAAGCTGTGAAACAGAAAAAGAGTATCAAAGGCAGGAAAATTGAGTAGCTCTTCATTTTCTCGGAGGCTCAGCGGCCAAATCGTAAAGGGAAACAAAAAAGAGGATATGAACCATATCCCCGGCGAAGATGAAAGAAAATGCTGAAGCCTATTTAGCTGATTGCTTTTTTCTCTTGAGATATTTAAGTCTCCGACGGCGTTTTTCGATCTTGTTGTATTGTTTTCCCATAGAACGGTAAGCTATCCTTATGTTGTCGATGAATCAATATATAAAAAATACTTTTTGGTTTCTTTCGTGCTTTATTCTTTGTGGAATTTTGTTGGGATGCAAGACGACTACCTCTGAAAAGCCAAAAGATCCGTCCAAGGTAAATCCAGAGAAATATCTTGGTAAGATGAGAATTTTCCTCGAGGTCCACGAGGACGGAATACGCAGTCAAAACGTAAAAGTTCTTAGAAGGCGTCCCATAGAAGTTTCTATTGACCAGAGCCCCATACTCACGGAGTCCTTGATGCAGGAAATTCGACTGGTCAACAACCAGTATGGTTTCCACTTGGAAGTGCAATTTGACCAAAGAGGAACTTGGCTCCTTGAATCCTATACAGCAACGAATGGCGGCAAACGTCTGGCAATATTTGTTGACTACCCTGAGCAACAGTGGATTGCAGCTCCCATCATTAGAACAAGATTGGCTGAAGGAAAACTTGTCATCATCCCTGACGCCAGTGTCGAAGAGGCTAATAGAATCGCCATGACTGTGATGAATTCTATTAGAAAGATAAAGAAAATCAAAAAGCCCAAAAAGGACAAACCAAGCAACGGGTCAACAACATCAAGAACCACAAAGCTTAAAAATCCTCATTCCAAAAAGTAAATATCGACATCAACTAAGAAAGCCGTCCTACCGCCCACGACTTGATGAAGAAACCTGGCCTTCAATCTGATTAAGTGATTTGAAGGAAATTTTATGGTTTAATGGTAATGAGGCAATGATCCTTAAATACTTGTGCATCCAATTACGAGATAATCGGATGGCACAGACGGACCATACAGCCGCAAATATAGCCCATAAAAGAGGCATAAATTGCATTAAATCATTCCCGGGATTGAGTCTAAAAATTGAAATCACAATCGCGCAAGATGTCACTGCCGCCCAAAAAAGCCATGTAGGCAGACAAACAATCCAAATAAAAGTTTTTATGAATCCTTGACTATAATTTGTATTTGTTAGCCCGAGCCAGGCTCCGGCGTGCAGAATAGCCTCAAAGTCGAGAAACCAGAATACGATGATTCCAAAGAAAATAATCCATAGGCTGGAGCCTTGAAGTTCATGATTCCCCAGAACAATGAGTAGATTGACAGCTTGCCAGATAGCGCATATTGAAATCGTTCCCTTTAGATCATGTAATCCGGCATGACGCATATCTGAAAAAATGTTTCCAAGCTTTACGGGAGTGGACATCAAAAATTCCAATGTACCTTCTTTTCTCTCTCTGTTGAACATGGAAACAACCACAGAGCTCCATTGGTATTTAAAAATCATCCCGCACAAGACCATTCCGAAAACCCCTGCCTCTGATTCGTCAAAGCCGCCAGTCGTGGCGAGAAAAGTCATATAAAGAGCGAATATAAGAGTAGTAAAAATTGTCGAGCCTATCTCAAATTTTTTATGGCTAAAAATATATCTCAGCGGGTGAATGTGAGTTAAAGGCACACCACCCCGAGTGCCCTTAATTTTGAGCTTTTTCTGGGGATTTGCATGCGATACTTTCTGGCCAGTCTCATTTTTTCTGACACGAGATTTTTTTATTAACGATCTATCGGCAACCGGGTTAGAGCCATAAATAGACCTCCATCGAGATGACAAATGCCGAACGGAAATTAACAAAAGGATTAGAGCTAAAGATATTGTCGTTATTTGGCCGCCCCAAAAGAAGGATTGATTAAATACCCGCCCCCCGGGAAATATTCCACCAGCCCCCAGAGCACCCGCCTGAACGAATGCATTCATCGCCCAGGCCCAGTTGGAATTACCCGAAGACGCCCACGAGACCAAAATGGGGACACCAAACTGGACTCCGAGGATCATGAGTAGCGAAGCGGCCTGAGTTGTGCGGGGTTTCTCAAAAAGCACAGAACAGAAAACACCAATAACCAAAGATAAAACAAGTTGGTTAATGGCAATGAGAAATAACAATAATATCATCCGATCGCTGACTCCCCCGTATAAAAGGGACAGACTCATGACCGGAATCATTGAAATAATACTAAGAAAAGCTACAAAGGTCCCAGCTGAAATTTTTCCAAGAATGATATGAATGGTCTTTAAATCTGTAAGAAAAAGCAGTCCTAGTGTCCCCTCTCTTTTCTCGCTAGAAATGGTGTCGGTTGTTAATGCCAAACAGGAGAACACAGAAAAAACGAGCATAAAGAAAGTTTGAAACCCAATCATTACTGCACCTAAATTGCTTTTAGGGCTGCGATCATATTGATCGATAAGAGCAACAAAAAGAGTTAGTGCGATACCTACAAAACCAATAGCAAACCTTGTGACTACCGTTTGCTTAGATCTCGCCAATGACCGCAACTCGCGCTCGATTATGGGCCAAAGCTTTTTCATAGTTTTCTTGTTCCAAAAATAACTTTTAGTCTATCCATTTCACTGTGAGCTTGCAGCTCATTGCGTTTCCCCGCTGGTGTAGGACATAAATACATCCTCAAGGCTTAATTCCTCTTGATGAAAATCAGTAACGGGCACGCCACTTTGGATAAGAGATTTAAGAATGAGAGCAGGATCGGAATCATCATTCAAAAGAGAGAATTGAACCCGCTGCTTTTCAATAATTGGATTACTTATCAAGGTCAACTCCTGAAAGAGAGAAAGATATTGTTTGGGATCATTGCCGCATTTAACCTTTATGATACGTTTGGTGGCAACCCCCTCACCTACCCCTTCGATGGCTCCTGAATATTTGAGAACGCCTTTCTCAATGATAGCAACCCGATTACAAAGAGCTTGGAGTTCGCTCAGAATATGAGAGGAAATAATGATCGTCTTACCCATCCTTTGCAGTTCCTGGAGTATTTCCATCATCTCAACTCGGGCTCTCGGATCCAAGCCACTCGCGGGTTCATCGAGAAGTAGTAGCTCCGGGTCATGTATAAGGACACGAGCTAACCCAAGTCTTTGTTGCATCCCGCGACTCAATGCTCCAATAAGCTCATTTTTTTTGTCAGATAACCCGACAAGCTCAAGGACATCTTTTACGGTCTGCTCCCTTTCGCTAGATTTGATTTGGTAGCAGGCTCCGAAAAAATCAAGATATTCACAAACCACCATGTCCCTATAAACACCAAAGAAGTCGGGCATGTAGCCTATGGAATGACGGACGGCGTCCGGCTGTTTGAGGACGTCATACCCCAAGACCTTTGCATTTCCTGATGAGGGAATCAAAAATGTTGATAAGATTCTCAGTGTCGTTGTCTTACCGGCCCCGTTCGAGCCAATGAACCCAAAGAGATCACCTCTATTAACAATCAGGTCCAGATCATGAAGGGCAATAAGTGAACCATAGGTTCGAGTAAGCCCTGATGTCTCTACAGCTTTGGCAGCTGGGTCAATAGAATAGCTCATATCTTTAATATCAGTATTAAATTAGTTTGGCTGTGTCGGATCATTGATAACCCATCTATAGATGCCCTTCTCTTTCCGTATGGAGGGACCAACCCCCAATTTAATTGAAGTATTTTGATAATCATCAACAACTCCAACTAAAATTAACCTCTTTTTTGAATCTCCCAGAGGTAAGAGAAACGAGTCTGAATAATAGTTCGGTGCCTGAATGGAATTTCGACGAGCAGATGAGGCAATATTGGAAGTCTTAATGAATTCCCCCAAGCTGAAAGTAGAAACAGCAAGAAACCGATCGTTGGAAATCCCCCATTTCTCTGGGTCAACGACATCATCATTAGTCGTATAAGGGTTGATTGACCGATTCTTCCTATAATCATTAATCAACGTCCGCCATAAATTCATGATCTTGTTGTAATGGTTAGTGAATCGACTATTTTTCAAACCAACAGGAATCTGAATGACGTCGGATAGTCCCCTTTCAACAGAAGCGAGATAACCATCTTTTATGAGATAAAATCGATTTACGGGAAAATCAGGTGGTACGGTCACGACAATTTGTGCCTCATTTGGATTTGAATCATCCCATTTAACATCGACACCACTTGCAGGACTTTGGATTACCTCATAATCAAATCTAAACTTTTCACTGACCCAGACTGGCACGGAAAGCTCAGTTGAAACATTTCCGGAGGATGGGTTCAACTGGGTCAAGGGTTGTTGAGATGCGCCCTCCAGGGCAGTCACGGCGCCAGAGCGTGCATTTACAACAACTGGATACTCTCTGTTTGACGGCGAATAAATCCCAGCATATGTCCGGCAAGTCACTTTACCCCCCGAATCTGGAGAGGGCATCTTAAATAAGTGAACGGCACTCCATTCAGTCCGACCGGAGCGCACTGTATATCCCAAGAAATAAATCAATAATGAAAAAACGATGACGGCCGAGGGAAATGTTATCCATGTAAGCATAGGCCTATTTATCTTTCTGAGAAAAATCCAATCAGCTGGACCGATTATAATTAAATAAACAATTAGCATGGCCATCAGAAGGAAGACTGGGATTTTTTTTATCTGCGAGGAATTTACAATCTGGTTAAATTGGTAATCCAAAAGTGAGTCCATATCCATATTCCAATCTCTCCCTTGGTTGAGCGCCGATTTCACTTTTTTTGCCCTAAAATCCAGAGCGTAATTTGCGACCAACTGTGTATTGAATTCAACGACCCAAACCCAGGGAAGGCCATCCCAATTAGTGATTTCAGAATTCTTCAAGTCAAAAGGAAAAACAGAAACAGAACCCAGCCCTTTGTTCAACCTGTGGACGATTGGAATCTGATTAGCCTCATCCAAAAAAGATCTATGGGGTGTTGAAAATTCCAGCCCGATGACCGGGACGGAAGCATCAACCTCTCCTAGATTCGGTAAATAAGAATTAATAGTTTGGTTTTTACCAAGTTCATTTTTATAAAATTGACAAAACCTTTTTAAATCGAGGGTAGAGGGTCGCTTGCCAGGTTGAACTCCCAACCAATTCTTAACCATATTGACCTGTGTCAATTCTCCCGCTTGGGAAACAGAGAGCGCAAGATTACCTCCGTTTTCAACCCAGGTAATCAAAGCAGATATCTGAGCTTCAGTGAAACCCGTCAAAACATCCGCATTAATAAAAACCCCAAAGACTCCAGATATAAGAGAGACCTGGTCGGGAAATTCCTCCGGACGGAGCGAGACCATACTTCCATAATGGTTTGAAAACTTGAAATTATTAATATTCAATTTTGCCGGGTCGGGGGCCAGTTGGTCTGGAATTTTCAGCCCTCGAATAGGGCTGTCTGTCACAGAAAGGAATAATCCGGCGGGCCTTTGGTGGACTCTTAATGAATAATTCTCTCTAATCTCCGTTTTTTCCCCTCCGCTGTATTTGAGCTCAGCTACCAATGAATTCAGTGCGTTATTTAATGGCACGATCAAAGGAAAAGCGATTCTCTTGCGAGTGCCAGCGGCAACCTCAACGGGAACTTTCATCATCGGGCGGCTATTCTTAGTTCTCCTGATAAAGATGTCTCCATTGATAGGAGCATCATCACTGTAGATCTCAAAAGCCAATGGGACAGCCGATCCCTTTACAATGTTTTCCCTAAATCCCGGAAAAAAGTCGAATTGGATTTCGCCTTGTAATTTTCCCAAAGTGAGAAAAACCAGAAACACCATCAACAATCGATTTGGCAGCCTAGGATACAATGATTGTTTTTTTAACATGGAAATTCGTCACAAAACAGTTTTCTGATGTCTTAGCAATATTCAATTCTTTTGTAATCAATAAAATCATTAAATCATCAAATCATCATTTGAAATTCTAAGGTTTTCTTGTTTAATGCTTAGGCGATAAATCGAAATGGCTGACGAAAATAAGACAAAGAGCGTAATATCTATTCTTCAGGATTTTTCAATCCCATTGATATTCGGAGTATTTTTGGCCCTCATAGTAGCCAATTACGACCAGCATTTATATCACACACTTACGCATACACCTCTTCATCAGCTGCCTGATGCACTAAGCCATTTAGATGAAACCCACCAGGACTCTCACCACAAGGAGAATGAGGCGCATGGAAGCCATGAAAGTTCTCCCGATGGAAAAGACACTTCACACAAGTCACACGGCGGTTTAGACCACTATTTAACACTACATTTTTTAGTGAATGATCTTTTCATGGTCATATTTTTTGGCATTGCAGCGAAAGAAATCACAGAATCCCTTCTCCCCGGTGGAGCCCTTAACCCACTTAATAAAGCAATTAACCCACTACTCGGTACGTTGGGAGGAGTATTGGGCCCAGTTGGGTTTTTCTTTTTGTTTAATGGCCTTATGGGAAAGCAAGAGTGGTCCAATGGCTGGGGAATTCCGACTGCCACTGACATTGCTTTAGCCTGGTTGGTTGCCAGGATTGTTTTTGGCAAAGGCCATCCGGCCATAAGTTTTCTTCTTCTTTTGGCGGTTGCAGATGATGGAATTGGATTAGGCATAATTGCTTTGGCATACCCAGATCCGCACAACCCAGTTGTGTGGGCCAATACTTTGTGGATATTACCTGGGATGTTAGCGGCCTACATCCTTCGCAGGATGAATGTCCAAAGCTGGATTCCCTATATTTTGTTCGGGGGGATTGCGAGTTGGTATGGTCTTTATTCTGCTCACCTTCACCCAGCTCTTGCTCTAGTATTTATCGTGCCGTTTTTACCTGGCCCCAAAAAAGATTTCGGTCTTTATCGAGAAGAAAAAGATTATGATGCAGCTTCACATGCACAACACAGCCCACTTGAAAATTTTGAACATAATTTAAAATTATTTGTCGATTTTGGACTATTTTTCTTTTCGTTCGCAAATGCTGGTGTTCCATTCTCAGGTATTAATAATCTCACGTGGGTAGTGCTATTAGCACTATTTGTCGGAAAAACGGTTGGCATAACGGCTTTTTCCTGGATCGGCCACCTATTGGGCTTCCCGTTGCCTCAAGGGATGTCCTTCAAGCACCTCGTCGGCGCTGGTATAATCGCTGGCATTGGTCTGACCGTGGCTTTATTTGTGGCTGGCCAAGCTTATACTGATCTGGTTTCACAGGGAGCAGCAAAAATGGGGGCCTTGTTCAGCGGGTTCATATTTATAGTCGCCTACGCGTTTGGGAAAGCAGCACATTTGAGGGAAAAGTAAGCTAACTAACTGGATATATAAGCTGAGTATTTACTTATTATTGGTAATATTTTTTTAAGTGTTTGGAAAATACAAAAAAAGGTGTCCACGTTGCGGGTCGATACACGTCATCGTCTGGCCATTCAACCCATTAAATATAATTCTAGTGCCCATAAATTTTCTGCTTGGATTCTTTAATTTAGGGACACTTTTTTTTATGTCATGCTCAGATTGCGGGTTTCGGTTTACACAGAAACGCATGAGGTGATTTCTCCTCTTATTGGTTACGTGTAATCTTTATTTCTCAAGTTGGTCTATCGCCCACGCGGCATGTTCCGAGATGAGTGAATCCTCATCCAGTTTGGCTTTCATAAGATCTGGGATATGGGATTTATCTCCTGAATTTCCCATTGCCACGCACACATTACGTAAAAAACGAGATCGCTTTGTCCTAAAGAGAGGTGTTCCTCGTGTTTTTTTCCTGAAAGCTTGATCACTTAGTGATAGCCATTCTGACAAAGTTGAGTTTTTAAAATCTTCCCTGGAAAACTTTTGCAGCTCGGATGCCTGCTTAGCAAATTTGTTCCATGGGCAGACACTGAGACAATCGTCACAACCGAAAACACGTTGTCCGATTTTCGGCCTTAAATCGAGAGGGATCGAACCTTTATGTTCGATAGTCAGATAACTTATGCATTTCCTTGAATCGAGAACAAATGGCTTGGGCAAGGCACCGGTGGGACAGGCATTTAGACAGGCCTCACATTTCCCGCACCGATTTTTTTCCGCTTCATCCGGGTGCATTTCAGCTTGTGTGAGAATCTCAGCAATAAAAAACCAGTTACCAAAATTTCTAGATATGAGATTGGTGTGCTTTCCAGCAAATCCTATTCCGGCTCTTTGAGCAAAACATCTCTCGAGGATTGGTCCTGTATCGACATACCAAAGAGATCGCGACTCCACTCCGGTTAATTGATCCACAAATTGACTAAGAGATTTCAATCTATCCCCAATAAAGTCATGATAATCTGATGCTTGTGCATAACGGGCTATCACAGCCGCATTAGAAGCCGTTACATTTTTTCCCTTTGGATAACCAGTTTCATTGGAGTAATTTAGAGCAAGAACAATGGCGCTTTTGGCTTCCGGTAGAATCTTTTGAGGCATCAATCTTTTTTCGGCTCCCTTCTCTATCCATTTCATTTCACCATGCATTCCTTGGTCTAGCCAAATCCCGAATGCTTCTTTGTGTATTTCCTCCGGAGGAGCAGCTGATGTAATTCGACAATCAGAAAACCCCAGACTTAATGCCTCGTCCTTTATCTGGTCTTTTATTGAGGGGAAATCCACTATCATTGAAACATGCTATATAATGTTACCTACAGCTATTATTACAAATCAGACTTAGGTGTCACTCCGTTGACTCATAAATAAGCGATTTTAAATTATCAAGATTTTTGCTTACCACCATATTGAGATCAGCTGCAAGGACTTTTCTATTTTTTCCAGAATAAACTGATTCATTTATATATATGTGGCAGTCGATTCGCGGCAGTAAAATCATTTGCTTAAAATGGTCAACAAATTCCATATCCCCCCAGTAGCAAACTCGCTCCGAAGCACTGCCTTCACATTTTTTTGGTATGGTAAATTTGATGGCAAGTGTTTGAATAACCCATTCATTTTTGGCAGCTAAATGAAATAAAGAGGAATGAAATGGAAGAACAGAACTTCCTCCTGAACTCGTACCTTCAGGAAAAAATATAACACGACTCCGCGATTCCAAAACCTGATTAAATGAATTAAGAACCTTTGGTATATCTGACTTCTTCTCTCGGTTTAAAAAAAGAGTACCCGCGCAGTCTGCGAGCCAACCCACTAAAGGCCATTCTTCCACATCAGATTTACTCACGAAATTCATGGGACACAATTTCAGGAATGAAATAATATCTAAGTAACCCAAGTGGTTTGAGACCAACAATTGGGCGTCGGGATTGATATTACCTCCATAGTTATGAACACGTATACCAAAATTCCACCTCAATACAGCGGCCCACAATGTAGCCCATTGGTATTTTTCTCTTGGGTTAAGTTTTCTTAATTTAAGAAAACTTCGAAAACGAGAATCCAATGGACCTATGATTCCGACAAAAACAAAAACGAGGAATTTGAAAATAGCATGAAATTTCCTCATGATGAAAAATTTGGTAGCAGGTCCGGCTAAACGTTTAAACCCAATCTTTTTGCAACTTCTTGATTAAGTTGGTTGAGATCCAGAAAGGTGAGCAGATCAATGGTTTTAAATTCACGATCAATGGCTGGAGGTCCACAAATTTTAGCCCCGACAGCCATATAAGCAGATAAAAGCTTTGGAACTTTTACTTTGAGCTTTTCCTTACTTTCATCAGGGTTGCATACGAAAACTCCCTGGGGATTGGTTTGAAATTGTTTTTCGACCAAGTGTTCATTTTGAAGCATGTTGAAGAGTTCAATGCCCTCGTTGGGATTTTGTGAAGATAAAGAACTGCAACCAATGAGGTAGCGAGCACCATTGTTCCGCGCATACTCTACTATTCCTCGCCATAGCATTCCCAGAACAACTAAGTTTCTATGCTCTTTTCTTACGCAGGCTCGGCCAAGTTCTATCAATTCTGGAACAATGGGAGAGTATACTGAGAAATCAAATTCCTGCTGGCTATAAAAGCCATAGTTTTTAAGTGCTGAATTTCCAGTTTGCAACCTGTACGTTCCAACAATGTCACCAGATAATTTATCTTCAACTAATAGGTGATCGCATACTTCATCGAATTTATCAGAGTCCAGAAAAGTCTCATACGAATGTTCCAACCCTTCATTCATTTCCAGATTGAAAACCACAAATCGGAGATTTTGAGCCGCCTTTATCTCTTTTTCAGAAGTGGCTAGCCGCACCGTGTATTTTGCTTTCCCACGCATTAGTGAGAGGATTCGGTCTCCTTTGGATCTCGTTCTATGCTGGTCAGTTGATATTTTCATTAGATAATGACCCCGGGTTTTAGCCGAAAGACGCAGAATGGCAACTGGTCAAAACGCCGAGGAATCGTGACAGTAAACACTCTAGGCGGACATTTGAGAATCAAAATTTTAACACTTTTTAGGATCGGTGTTCGACAACCGCAAAAAACCCAAACGATGAGATTCCTTGACAAAATTTTCTAACTTTTTCTCCGAAATCGAAAAACGAGTTCCCAGGTCTTGGGCAAATATTGAAATATAGTATTCCTCAACCATTCCTCTGAATTCGCGCGCTTTCATTATGGATTCTGGGGAAAAATGTTGAGATTTTTGCCATTTCTCAGATAAAGCATGCCAAGGTCTTACCTTTTCCCATTTGGACTGGTCTTTACTTGGACTTGTTTTCGCTCTTTGCACTCTGATCAACCGCGCTTTGAGGGAACGAGGTAAATAGGAAAGCTCCTCTTTCGACTGCATGTTTCGGAAAAACCTTTTCGGCAAAAGAGACTGCAAATCATCTCTTACAATCGACGGCCCAGGGGTGTGGGATAGAATTTCCTGCCGCAAGCGCAATGTTTCTGTAACCTTACCGGCCACCCACTTTCCTAAATTAGGTATGGATGCGCGTGCGGCTATCACTGCCGATTCGAAATCATTCTTTTTCAATGGCCAAAGATTAGAAGCGGGAAATAATATTCTGAGACAAAATTCCGTTACATCTTGCACAAGGTATTCAAGGTCAGGATATGTCACCGCATCCAAATTTTGATGGGTTATGGTGAGTAAATCTTTTTCGAGCCAAAGCATCTCTTTTCCTAAAGCAAGACTTCCCAATCTGCGGTAGGCAGGTGTGGATGAAAGCTTGGCATCTTTTAAAGAGCGAAAAGTTCGCACATGAACAAGCCCCCCTTCAAGATACAGCCCTGGAAATATCCAGGACGTGCGAGCTCCCGGTGTATTGATTTCAACATGCTCGGGGAGGTCTCCAAAATCCCAGGTCCTTACATCATGCCTTTCAAAAGACCTCACGGCACTGACCATTTGCCCTTTGTGAGCACTCGCACTCTGGTTTTGCAAGTAAGATTGAAACTCAAAAATATCCTTACCTTGGAATTGAGTTTTCCCATTTTTATCAACTACACCCACCTTGACCTGCAAATACTCAGGGAGCTTTTCCCACTCCCATATGGAAGGTGGGATATCAATTTTTTTGTTAATCCTTATCCAATTGGAGAGATCCTGTGATAAGTATTTACTTTTTGGTTTTAGGTCACCAACGATTTCCTGTGCCGTTTCAGATATGGGCATCAACTCTTTTCTGAACTGGCGTGGCAATAATCTGAGCAAGTTCTCAACTTTTTCATATCTATATCCTGGCACAAGCCAGTCCAAAAGTGCCTGAGTTACTTTCATACTCAGAATTGCAGGTAGAAAAATGGTAACCCCATCGTTTTTCTCTCCTGGAGAATATGAGTATTCAAAATCTACAATATGGCCAGCACATGAAAGCTGGTCTGGATAATTAGCTTTCTCGATTTCCAAAGAGGTATCCTGAATGATATCACCAAGAGACATATTGAGATAATGAGGATCACTTTCATTCCATTCTTTTAGCTGCTTGTTAAAGTCATGAATTGATGATATCTCTGCTCCCTGAAATTTTTTGTGATAATAATCATAAATCCTATCATCGAGACGAGACATGGAAACGTCTCGCATGCGTCTCTGCCAGTTTTGGATTTCATTTATCACACCCTTATTGTGCTCCATGAACGGAAAAACCTGGTTTAGCTGACCTTCAACAAGTGCCTCTCTGATAAAAATATCTGTAGCATCAACAGGGTTGATTTTTTTAAGATCAACTGATCGAACAATGACCTCCAGCCCTTTGAGTGCCACTCTCTCATTTACAACAACTCGAGAAGATTTTTTATCCCATCTCGGCTCAAAATAAGTAAATTGGCAAAGGTGCTCTCCGAACTCAATAATCCACTCGGGTCGAATTTTTGCATTATTACGAGCAAAGAGTTGACTCGTTTCTAGAAACTCTCCGGCCACGATCCATCTTGGTTGCCCTGCTCGGTCAGAAGACTTTTGTGATAGTTTCCCTTTATTTTTGAGTTTTCTTTCTCGGCTTGTTGTTGCTCTAAAAACGACAGACCCCGGAAAGGCCATAACTTTTCTATTACCTGGAGACTTATACCAATTTTTCTCGACCCAAAAACCTGTTTGTATAATAAGCCCAGTTAAAATTGATCTATGAATCGCATCCTCTCCAGCCTCAGATTTATTAAATTTAAAACCACCTATCTCGCGCAGGGTATATTTTAATTGCGTATGTATGTCCCTCCACTCTCTGAACCTGATAAAGGATATGAAATTCTTCTTACAAAATTTTCTGAGCTGATTCTGTGACCTAAGGTTTTTTGCATTCTCGTGAAGTACATTCCAAAGATTGAGCATCGTGATGAAATCTGAGTTCTCATCTCTGAAAACTTGATGAGCAGCATCGGCCTGCTTTTCTTGCTCCAAAGGCCTTTCTTTTGGATCCTGAATGGATAAACCAGATGCAATAATCACAACTTCATGGAGTGCGTTCTCCTCACTTGCCTGGATAACCATTCTTCCAATCATGGGATCAACTGGCAAGCGAGCTAAACGTTTTCCCAATGGGGTTAGCCCGAAGTGTTGATCTAGCGCACCGAGCTCCTGTAGCAACTTATAGCCGTTCTTGATTGCCTTTTCCTGAGGAGGGTTGAGAAATGGGAAAGATTCGATGTCACCTAAACGAAAAGCCTTCATTTTAAGAATGACCTCGGCTAGGTTGCATCTTTGCAATTCAGGCTGAGTAAATTTTGGCCGCTCTAAAAAATCTTCCTCTGAATACAGGCGAACGCAGATACCATCTTGCACCCTTCCGCAGCGGCCTTTTCTTTGATTTGCTGACGATTGAGAGATGGGCTCAATAGGGAGACGCTTAGTCCGTGTCCTAGGGCTATATCGGCTCATGCGTGCTAACCCGCAATCAATGACAAATCGAATATTGGGGATCGTTACTGACGTTTCAGCAATATTGGTGGCGATGACAACCCTCCGGCTTAAGCTACTGGAGAATATTCTTTGCTGCTCTGCAGATGAGAGACGCCCAAATAAGGGAAGAATTTCAAGTCGACCACCATATCTGGCTTCCATTTGATCGCGACACTCTCGTATATCTCTTTCCCCTGGCATAAATACGAGAAAATCACCCGGAGAAGGGTCATGCAACAACGACTCCACAGCGTCGACGGCAGCCTCAACAAAACCATATTCATATTCTAGATCCTCTTCATCCCAAGGTTGGTATATGACTTCGACAGGAAAAACTTTACCTGAAACTTCGATAATTGGTGCCTCATTAAATGCTTTTGAAAATGCCTTTGTATCGATTGTTGCTGAAGTAATGATAATTTTTAACTCGGGGCGTTCATCTATAAGATTTCTTAAATAACCTAAAATGAAGTCGATATTAAGAGATCTTTCATGGGCTTCATCTATAATAAGGACTTCGTAATCCAAAAGTTTTGGATCTCCCTGAGCCTCAGCTAAAAGCATTCCATCGGTAAGAAATTTAATAAATGTTTCGGACGAGGTATCGTCATTAAATCTCACCTTACAGCCCACCGTTTTCCCCCACTCGACTTCCAGTTCCTCTGCAACTCGTTTTGAAATAGAGTGAGCGGCAACACGTCGAGGTTGAGAGCAGCCAATAAATCCCTTAGTCCCCAATCCTGCTGCGAGACACATTTTAGGGATTTGGGTTGTTTTTCCTGAACCGGTTTCACCAGCTATGATCACAACCTGGTTGTGCTGGATTGCCCGAACTATTTCCTCACACCTTTCACTGACTGGAAGTGCTCCCGGAAAAGAGGGATTCGGTAAAGACTCTTTTCGGTTTTCGACTTTTTTCAGAGATTGTTGCAATCTCCTTATTGCAGATTCTATTTTAGACTTATTGGGAAGCCTTTGTTGTGCCAAGCAAAGCTGAAAAAATTCAAGATCTTTGACTAGGCCCGGCTTATCCCGCAAGTAACTGCGAGGGATTTTCTTTTCGTATTCATGAATTAGATCAGATACGAAAGTTAATGTCATTTCACTTGAGCCCATTTTCAGAGATCAAGATGCCAGAAGGAAATAATTTGTCCAAGTGACAATGGCGTATCATTTGGATTTATTCATTTAAAGGAATGAGTCTGAAGAATAATTCGGACTGAATCTCAGAATCATTAAAAGATAAATCATCTAGGTCAATTGCAATTATGTCGGCACCGTCTCTATTGACTAAATCAATTGCGGATGGATTGATTGCACCCCATGTTTCAAGGTTGTTGGAGACTTGTATCCGACTAAAAACATCAATACCCGTGACCGATTGGAGTCCGTAAAGCCATAATGAATTATCCTCTGCCATATAACTTATGGATAGATTAATGAAATCTGAACCGTCATTTGGGTTTTTACTGTCTTGAGATAGAGATGCCACATATGACTCGAAATTATTCTTACCATCGGAGTCGTTATCCTGGTAGCCATTGAACTTCAGTGAACCGAAATTCTCCAACTCCCAATCATCAGGCAAGGCATCATTATCAACGTTCATAGGCAAGACGACTTGGCCTGAAAGCGATATAATACCGGTCATTCTGGGGCGTATTAAAAAATCTGAACTCGTTGGCGATGAATTGAGTCCGTGTATAGAAAAGACATTTTGCTCCTTATTAAAAAGAAGCTGATCACTAGAAATGTCAAATGTTTCAAAGGATACTGCTGATCTATCACTATTGGATGCACTGCTTCTAGAATTCCAGCCGAGTGAATTTAGATTTCTGACGTTCGCACTTGCTAGAACTTTACCATTAAGATAAGCCACAAAGCCATCGTCGTACATCATTTCAAAGGCGATATTCTCAATTGTGGCATTATTAGGTTTGTGAATATTGAATCTTATTAATGCTGATGCTGTTTTATTGCGCATTTGATCTAGGACAGACGTATTGATAAATGGTTCATATCCAGAGGAGGACTCATAGCCAATTCCCGAGAAACCCTGCCACCATTGTGTATCCTCAAAGTCTGAATCGTTCCAACCAATTAAATCAGCGCTATTCTCCGGAATGATATACTTTAAAGAATCTAAAGGATCGACTAATACAATATCATCTTCATTTTTGAGAAACAGGCTTTCTGTTCTGGACCAGTAATTTCCATTTGAGCTTTTACTCAAGATTTTGAAAAACCAAATTTGGCCGTGTCCAAGTCCTGCAATGGATCGCTCAATTTTATGATTGGTAACTGATCCCAAGGATTGACTGTTTTCCCAAAGCTTTTCGTTACCCCCAGCAGGGGTTTTCCCAAAAAATAAGGTGAGTTCAGTTTCATCAGAGATCCCTGGAAGCTCTATAGATAGATTCGCTCTACCATAACCATTTTGTTCAATTTTAACGATTCTGGAGACCTGGGGAAACCCTAGGGCATCATTATCCAATTCGGTCATGAACAATTCCGGAAAAATCAACATATCCGAACTTGAAACAGAGCTATTAAGACCATGGATAGCTAAAATATTTTCCCCCTTTTCCAATAAATCAGTGGATACCTCTATCGGGTAGTCCTGACCAACAAGCGCTCGGCTATCAGGGTGACTCCTTGTTGCGCTTGAGTTCCATGCAGAAATACTTGGTGAGTTTGAAGAGGCTACAATCTTTCCATTTATATAAGCGATAAACCCATCATCGTAAAACATCCGCAAATCCAAAGATTTAACTATATCTGGATCTGTGACATTAAAGGGAATTCGTATGTAAACTGAAGCATTCTCATTATACATTGAGGACTCGAGATCAGTGTAAATCCATCGTTCATACCCAGAATTCCTTTCATACCCAACACCACCTTTACCCTCTTTCCAGCTGGCGTCCAAAAACCTTATATTTGTCCAATTTAACTTTTCTAATCCGTTTTCAGGAACCTTGACCTTTCGCATGGAGTTGCCGTCAACGACCTTGCCGGGAAGAAGAACCGCAAGTGAAAAATTTTCTATTGAACTGCCGCCCGAGTTCGAATCCACTGCCTCCATTTGCAACAGAAGCATCTCTTCATCCAAAGCTAATAATGAGTCCTTATTGAGGGAACTTATCGCCCCACCGGGATTAGAAACAGTGAATAGATCTGAATATTCACTTTCTAAAATTCTAAATTCGGGTGAAAAGTTTTCTGGGTCAGAATACTGCAAAGTCCCGATCTCATTATTGGACTCGCTTATATTCAATTGAAAAATCTGATCTGGAACATAAATCGGTTCATTGATGTCACTCACAGCGATCTGCACAGTCAGTGAGCCAGTTTTATCTAATGTGGCAACTTGAATCTGAAGAAAATGTTTGGTATTGCGTTCGTAATTCAAGTATCTCTCACTTTTCAGGCTAAGTTCGCCAGATAGAGTGTTTAGAGCGAATAAATCCAGTTCATTTCCATTAATTATTGAATAGACTGCCGATTCATTTATTCCCAAAAGCTGTTTCAGATTAGCAAGCACAGTCGCCGGAGCAAGTGTTTCAGGGACGCTTAAGCTGATGTCCTGATATGGAGTCGTGTTTCTTTCAAAACCTATTTTTACAGGTAAAAGAACTTCGGGCCCATCATGCACTCCAACATATACTTCTAGATCTTGTGTCACTCCGGGAATGACATCTATTTCGAGTATATGACCGTCACTTATCCCCACTCTATTTTTATAATTCTCGGGAACATCATGGATAACAAACTGCCATTCCATGTCGGTCGGGGCTCCTAAGCTCTTGATATCTCGAATCGAGTTGCTGAGGTCCAACCTCAATATACCACCCTCTTGATTGAAAACTTTTAATCGCGGCTGCACCCAACCAAAATTGAGTGATGGCTTATCGATTACCTGGAGCTCTAATTCTTTCGAAAGAGACTGTGTATTTAGCTTGGCGATAAATTTAAAAATATAAGTACCAGGAACATTGAATTCCCAATTAATCATATCAGTATCTATATCCTCAGGCCCACGAATCTGTAACCATTGGCCAATCCCATCTTGCTTCTCATTATTTTCATCAAGGTAGAAAACACCAAAATCTGTAGGATCATAAACCCCGACTGGCAGAACCAAGAGGTTTGAAAGACCTGAGATAGTACCAGCATCGGGTAGGTCTTGTCCTAAGAGGGCTGAAACTTCCGAAGGGGCCAAAGCTTCCTTAAAAATCTTTAATTCATCGAACGCCCCACGGAAGTAATCAGAGGTCGAATTCCCATTTCTAGAAACACCAAAGTTTGCCTCATCGATAGAATAAAGACCTTTAATAAACGACATACTTTGTTTTACAACTGGATTCCCATCTATATATAAGGTGGTCAATCCAGATATTTCGGCAGTTAATAAAAGGTGATGCCATTCCCCATCATCGAGCCTATCTTCAAAAAAATGAATGAGATCCATATTCCCCTGAGACTCTTTACGTTCGATATAAACCTCACCGCGATTTAAATAAATCTGATAGTTTTGAGTGCCATCTATTAGATCACTGGCTGAAAAAATGATTTGCTTATCTGCTTCAGTGGTTTTAAACCACAACGAGATACTTCCTTCTCCCATCGCTTTCAAAGCATCAACCAAGGTGGTAAGTCTTAAATATTCGTTCGAGCCGTTTAATCGAGACGCTTGATTTCGGACCCCATCTACAAAGACATCAACATTTCTGTGATATATGGTGTTATTATTTCCACTGACATCCAGAATACTGCCTCCTGAGATTTTATCTAATGGCCAATGGCCGAACAAAGAGGACATGAAAGGTGAGGCAGCCGTTTCTGATGCTTTGACAATAACTGTCAGCATTCTTTGAGTAGAGTATTCGCCGTCACGGGCGGTTAGGGAAATAAGATATTTTCCTGGAGTCAGAGCTGTAAAGACCGCGTCCTCGAGGTCACCACCAGATATCGCATACTCAGCAGATGTGGGTGATTTTGTTACTCGCCAGTTAATATTTAGCTCCCCAGAAAGAGGGGCTATAGATTGTACATATGTTTGAGCCTTTAATTCGAGTGAATCGCCAGCCCGCATACTCACAATATTTTGCTTGGGAGAAATTACGTCAACTAATGGAAATACAAAAGTAATAAAGTTTGTATGCCTTTTGAATGCAGCATCCTCAACAACGTACCTTATTCTGGCAACGCCGCGCGCTCCGTCATGTGGAGTGAAGGTAACACTGCCGGTATAGAAATTATTTCGGGCTACCCCTTTGTATGAGCTTTTAATTGTTTCAACTTCCATTATACCTTTTCCGGAATTCATATTCCGGAATAAAACAATTCGGCTCCCCCAACCAATATCGCCAGTGCCTGTTTGGGTATTACTTGGTGAACCAACCCCGTATGTTAAATTCAAATGTTGTAAAGATTGTCTTCCAGCAAGATAGTCATTGGAAAGCGGATTTAAAGTTACGCTTCCCATCGACTTGTCCCAAACAATGATATCATTAACAGTGGTTGATTTGGTTTCCTGATAAATAATCCTTACGGAAAAGTTGGCTCCGCCCTGACGATATTGAAAAACTTCACTTCCTTTAGCATTTCTATTGGCTCGCACAACAATCAAAGAATCATCATCTTTACTGACGTGAACTATTGACATATTTGGGCGCTTCACAACAGAAATTGAGCCGTTCCTTTTTCCATCAAAAGAAATTGATTCACCGGGAGCCAAAGTCCATGAATCAACAGAAGTCGGTTTTCCAACAACTACAGCAACATCACCTTTGTGAAGCCAGCCCGAATCACTATTTCCCACATCTCCCTGGAGTGAATAACTAAAAAAAGCAGTACCTCCAAAAGTCAGTGAAGGTGTAAAAATGATATTAGCACCATCAATGGCGACCTCACCCGCATTTTGAGGCGAGACCTTACTGACTTCAGCAATGCTTAATCGGTTCACCTCTCCATGCCTGACTGAAGTCAGGTCGTTATTAAGAACCGGAATAGTAACTGGCTTACCCACCTCAGTTTCGGCGGAATCATTTTTGGCAAATGGTATCTCTCTGGGATTTCTCAGCAGTCTTTCGCCAGGCAACCTATTTCTGGAATGGCTGTAAATGGAAAATGCAGATGTCACTCCATTCTGAACATCTGTAAAAAAATTCCTTCCGCCATCTCCGTTAGCAAAAGAATTCATAATTCCGCCATCTGAGTGTTCCGATCCCAAATTGTGTCCCATTTCATGAGCTAAAGTCGGCCAACCGGTATTTTCTCTTATTATGGCTACGGATGAAGCCCCTTGAATGGACCTTAAAAAAGCGACACCAAGGGAGTTTCCGGAAAGGCCATTACCCCATTTAACGGCAGATGACCAGCCATGTAGAGATTGCCTTCTGTATTGATTACACCACGCTCTAAATTGATCCAGAGATTGAGGTATGTCATTAAAATCATTCGATGTTGGAGTGAGAACGAGTTCCTGCAAGAGGAGGCGTATACCAAGTTGGTTTTCGTATACAGAGGCAACATTTGAAATCATGGCAAGCCACTGCGATGTCTTGTTTTGCAATAAGCTTTCTGAACGACCACCAGTAGCTTTTTTGTCCAAAACAGCCAACATCAGCATTGGCCGGAGTGAGCGAAAATACATATCCCCAGATGGAATTGTTTGCACGTATTTTTCAAGCTTACCATTTTGAGGATTGTATCCTCCCTGCTCTGCTACAGTTAATCCATCTACGAGGATTTCTGCTTCGCCAGCCACTTCCCATAAGTCGCTTGTCTGAGTCCTTCCCATCGCACGCATGAGGCATAGTGAAGAATTACTTTCCTTTTCGCATATGTAATGAAACCTGTCATGCGAATGGTATACTGACTCGAAACCACCATTTTCACTGGATCGAATCAAGGTCTGGCTTCCATCGGAATGAGTTATATTTGCAAACAAAGCATTTTGCACCACAGCAAGGCTATAAACCTCGGTATGGTCTGTTATCACTTTGTCGTCTATGAGCCTGATACCTTGATACGTTCGAGTTCCCCATTCTGCCTGCAGTTCATCGCCCAGAGTGTAACGGAAATTATCAGCAAGTATTGAAACTGGCCTCCATGCAATTTGATAATCAAATCGCCCTTGCGAGGTTTTTGTGACCAAACGAGTAGGGCATCCAGCGTCAATTTTTGATACGAGCTCACTCAGAGTCGGTGAAAATGCTTGGGCTGGATTAAGATCAAAGCCCAGAATTTCTGAGAATCCCTCGTCATTCGAATTCGCTGAAGCTGAGGATTTATTGGGGCTTGGATTGACACCTGGTTTGCTCGTAATAAATGGTTTCTGAAAAATGTTTTCTGGCTGGAGTTGAACCAGAGGTGATAACGAAACTGAAGGGTAATCAGGTGAAAAACCGACGTAACCCAACCTAAATAAAATCCCTAATATTAACCCTAGAAAAGCAACTTTAAAAATTCCTACACATCTAAAATTCCCAAATAACCGCATAATTTATTTAAATGAGTCTGATCTAAGATAATCCAAAAGCTTAATTTTTAAATCCCTTGGCAACGATTATTTTTCGAGTAGTTTTTGTTCAATAGCTTTTACAACAAATTCAGCCAATAGTTCACTTCCTTTTGGGGTAAAATGAACGTCACCGGGGGCCCTGGTCAATTCATGGAATCGATGATTCGTGGCAGCATGTAAATCATTTATGGATATGCTATATTTATCCATGATCTTTTTTGCTCTTTCATTGTAAAGAATTTCACTTCCTGCATACCTACCTGGCTCATTTTCAGGAACAGGCGTAGTAGAAGCCCAAATAAGTCGAGCGCGAGACCTTCTGAGCTTCTTGACGATTTGCTCTAACTGGACTTCATAATCATCCAGGTTAGTCGTCAAAACCCCTTTTCTTTTATCTCTTTTCCCTTGTATTTCCGATTCTGGATGGCGGTAGCACAAGTCGTGCAGCCCCCAATTAAAATGAATGACATCCCATCTATCCTCACCAAGCCAGTTATCTAATTTTGATAATCCATACTGAGTGTATCTAGCGTTACCAGGGTTGTGATGAATTTCCCATTCATCATCCCTCATGGCTTTGAGCGAGGACATAAAACCGATCGAAATGGAATCACCCAGTACAAGAACTCGAGGTTTCCTTGTTTCTTCATTTTCGGATGGCTGTTTGGTGCGAACAAAATCAGCTTTTTTTCTCCATTCATGCCACTTTCGAGCATATTTTTTTGTTAAAAGTGCTTGATCCTTGAGAAGGATATTTTGCTCGGGCTTGTCAATATCCGGACCGACGTCGTAGACAGCTTGTTTATTCTTTCCACCCAAATCGATCCATTTCATATTTCCATGGCGTAGTGCTTTTTGGTTCCCATGCTGCCAATAGATAAATCTATCATTTGTCACAGGTGCTGTTTTTCTGAGAACATTGGAAAGATCCAATCCGTCAATCATTCGCAGTCGTTGGTCTGGTATTTTTAACCCAGCGAATCCCGCGATCGTAGGAAAAAGGTCAATACCTGACATCAGTTGGGAGCACTTAGATTGATGGCCCAAGGTTCCCGGCCATGAAAATATAGCAGGGACTCGGTGCCCACCCTCCCAAAGGCTTCCTTTAGTTCCTTTCCATGGTTTATTAGACCCAAGATTATTAGCCCCATTATCTGAAAAGAAAATAATGAGTGTGTTTTCCAGCTGATTTGTGTCCTTGAGAGCATTTAAAATATCACCCACACCTCGATCCATTGATTCCACCATTTCACGATAAGCCTCCTTTTTGTCTTTTCTTGATCCCGAGTTTGCAAACTTTCCACCTTCTGTTCTTTCAGCCGAATCGTTTGGCCCTTGGTAAGGGTAATGAGGTGCTTCGTGAGCAACGTATAGAAAAAAGGGGGTTTGGGAGTTTTTCTTTTTTGACTGAGCTCTGATGAAATCCACAGAGAACCCTGAAATCAAATGAGTAACATACCCTTTTTCCTCTACAAAAGTTTTGTCGTGCCACCAATCAAATTGGCCACTTTGATCAATATGGGAAAAAAAATCTATATTACCACTGACATACCCCTTGAATTTATCAAAGCCTTGCCCGGTTGGATTATATTTCTTGTAGTATCCCAAATGCCATTTGCCGAAAATCGCAGTCTGGTAATGATTCGCCTTGAAAAATTCCGCAATTGTAAATTCTTCTGGTTGTAATCCGTTGATGTGCTGTGCGCGATTTGAATCAGCATAAACAACCGAGTCAACTCCTGTTTTTTGAGGATATCGGCCAGTTAACCAAGCTCCACGCGTAGGACTACAGACAGCTCCATTGCTATGGAAGTCGCCCATTCTTATTCCTGAATCGGCGAGACTATCAATATTTGGGGTGGAAATCCATCCGCCATAGCAACTCAAATCTGAATAACCTAGGTCGTCAGCTAAAATAACGACTATATTTGGACCAGTCCTTTGCGCCGCCTCAAAACCAAAGGCATGAGGCGCAATCTGAACAAGAAAAATCAGCAGGACAAACAAATCTCTTGTCAATATACTCATTTGACGGGACATAAGCACAAACACTATCAAATCCAACATTTTTCTCCACAGAAATTACAATGAGATTGGATGAGAAAAATGCATCATGAGGCTGAAATTAATTTCAATACATCTCAGGAATTCATCATTAGAGGGTGTTTTGAGGTTAAAACCTCGAGGAAATCAAATAGAGATCCAGAAAAAACAATATCCTTATCCATGAAAAACCATCACATATCTCCTAGAGTTGCCAACAGAAGTTCTTTAGATTAGCATTTAATCTGCTTTACTCGTCTTATCGACTCACCATCATGAAAATCTGGAAATACCACATAGCTCTTTTGTTATTTCTCCTCACGCCATTCTGTCTTCTTGCCCAGGCAGAAGAGACACTGACTGAGGATTCAGCTTCCGAAATTATTACGCAGGCTGAAACCATCAACGAGGATTCAAGCGAACAAGAATCAGAATCTCCCGACCAGTCTACCGCGCCCAATCAGCCTGAATCAGAGGTGACGATAACGAAATCTAATCAGGAGACTGATGATGCGGCCCCCGCTAACGAAAGGCAAGTTAAGGGAAAAAGCATAGACGAAAAAATAAATGCTTTCATGGAGCCATTTACCAAGGCCTTTGCCAACATAATCTTCTGGCAAATTCATGTGAGCGAACAGAATTTCGAGGCCGAGAAAAAGTATGGAATAAAATGGAGTAAAGGTGATCCTGAAGCAGAAATAGAATCAGGGCTACATATAGCTTTACCATTTCTGGATGACAAAGATCCGGGTAAGGAGAATTCCATTTCATTTCCTTTCGTTCTGGTATGGTTATTAGGAGCTGGTATCTGGGCCACATTCTACTTCGGATTCCCAAATCTAAGACTATTTGGACTCGCCGTTAAAACAGTTAGAGGAAAATACAGTGACGCCTCCAGCGAAGGAGAAGTGAGCCACTTTAAAGCCTTGACCACTGCCTTATCTGCAACTGTTGGGTTAGGAAACATAGCTGGTGTTGCGGTGGCCCTCAGCATAGGCGGTCCGGGAGCGATCGTCTGGATGATTATAGCCGGCTTCATCGGCATGTCGTCAAAGTTCGTGGAGTGTACCCTAGGTGTAAAATTTCGACAGATCGATTCAAAAGGAAAAGTACATGGCGGCCCGATGTATTACCTTTCAGAAGGATTCCGAAAACTGGGTCTCGGCGAAGTAGGAACACTTCTTGGTGGGATATTTGCCTTAATGTGTATTGGTGGAGCGATAGGCGGAGGGAATATATTCCAAGTTGGAAATGCTACAGACCAGATCGTTGCATTTCTAGACAATCAATTTGTAGAAAAAACGACTGTGGTTACCCCCACTGAACCAGGAACTGAAGAAATTGGCGAAACTGAGCCGGGCTTGCTCGTTCAGAGTGCCGAGTTTTTGACACAGAACCGGTGGGTAATCGGTATTTTATTTGCGGCAATCACAGGCTTGGTCATCCTTGGTGGACTCGTTTGGATTGCCAACGTAACCAGTATCATTGTCCCTTTCATGTGTGGCATTTATGTCTTATCTGCCCTGGTAATTATTGGGGCAAATATAACAGAGGTGCCAGGTGCCATTTCAGCGATCTTCACTGGAGCATTTATTAGGGTGGATGCTGATGTTGTCTCCGGAGGTATAATTGGTGCCATAATTGCCGGATTTAGAAGGGCAGCATTCTCAAATGAAGCTGGCATTGGCTCAGCAGCCATAGCCCACTCTGGAGTCAAAACAAACCATGCTGCAAGTGAGGGTATTGTCGCTCTGCTGGAACCATTTATCGATACCGTGGTCGTTTGCACAATGACGGCTCTGGTCATTGTCATATCCCTTGGAACCGAGTTACCTTACACGATTAATGGGGTAGAACTTGAAGGCATTGCCATCACAACTGAAGCTTTCAAACACAATTGGCAATGGATGGGGCATATCCTGACTTTAGCCGCTGTTCTGTTTGCCTTTTCAACAATGATAAGTTGGTCTTACTACGGCATGCAATCGTGGAGTTTCCTATTCGGCCAATCGAAGATATCCCATCTAATCTACAAATTCATTTTCTTGACCTTCATAGTTGTCGGGTCGTCACTAAGTTTGGACCAGGTCGTCAATTTTTCAGATGCAATGATTTTCGCCATGGCCTTCCCAAATGTTTTTGCCATCATCTTCTTCTCTCCTATGGTAAAAGATGAGTTAAAGAAATACCTGGCATATGTTTGGGATAAAGAAGCAGAGAACAGCCCTGATAAGGGCTCTCAAGATCCACCAAAAGAGAGTGATCCGGAGCCGGCTGCCGAGTCATAATTTTCTGGTAAGGCAACTTCATCCCGGAAAATTCAACGTCACGCTTCGGCCCTGTAGTCTTTATGGGGCTAAATTTTTTTAGGTATACAAAAAGTATGAAATTTGACTGTCACATGCACACGCCGCTATGCGGCCATGCTATTGGAACGCCGTTAGAGTTTTTGAAAGCTGCTAAGGAAAAGGGATTAAAGCTTATTACCATAACATGCCACGTGCCCATTGACTTACCCGAGTTCGGAGGCCCTAGAATTCGTATGCCAGAATCAGAATTCCCAAATTATTTAGCATGGGTTAATCAGGCTCGCGAAATTGGGCAAGCCATGGGGATTGATGTGCTGTATGGAATAGAAGGAGAGATCTTTCCAGAAAACCACATCCAATCGAGGATTGGAGATTTCATAACAAAGGAAAATTTCGACTATGTATTAGGGTCACTGCACCATCAACTCCCGTCTTACAGAAACCACATTGACTCAAGAGGCAGAATGAAAGATTCTGAAATTATAGAGGGGTATTTTCTTGAGTTATGCGAAGGAGCCCGTACGGGCATCTTCCACAGCATCGCGCATCCGGATGTCATTAGAATTTATGGGACAGTCCAACCTTTTGATCCTTCAGACTACGAAAAGGTAATTAGAGAATTCTTAAAAGTATGTCACCAAACAGACACTTGCATTGAGGTCAACACGAGTGGCCTGACAAAGGGAATTTTTGAAATTCACCCAGACCCCATAATAATGAAGTGGGCAAAGGAGGAGGAAGTTGAATTAACTATTGGGTCTGACGCCCATATGCCACAATCGGTTGGACAATTTTTCGATAAAGCACTTAATCTGATAAAAATAGCTGGGCACGATCATTTAAATTATTTTTTGAATGGAAAACGTAAAAGGATCGATATTAGTGCCATGGCCTGAGTGGTTTTGCCCACACAAAATACTTATTCGATTTATCCTATATGAATTATTTGATTACTGGCACGTCGAAGGGGATTGGAGAAGGCCTCGCGTTGCATGCCCTTAAAAAGGGGCACAGTGTTATTGGGATCTCAAGAAGCAGATCTACTATTTTTCACAAAGACAATAATTATGCACACTTTCAAGCCGATGTCTCGGACTATCAAGACTTGTCCTCGGTGCTGCCTGAAATTTCTAAAAGATGGAGAAAAATCGACTCGTTGATAATAAATTCAGGTGTTTACCCTGAAGATGGGAAAACCCTTTTTGATAACATTGATATCAATCATTTTAAAAAAGCTGTAGATACTAACTATCTGGGATCAATCTATACCATAAAAGCCTTTCTTCCCCTTCTGGTGGAAGCCGACCACCCTAAAATAATAGGAATAGGATCTGGGGCTGGATCAATCTCAAACCTTCAGGAGAACAAAAGGTATTGCTATGGCCCAAGTAAATCGGCAATGCATATGTTTTTTAGGACATTGGCCTTCGAATTAACACCGCCTAAATGGATCACCTCACTTATCAGTCCAGGGTGGGTGCAGACAGATATGGGGGGGCCAGAGGCTGACTTATCCATTGAAGAGGTGGTTCCTGACCTTTTTTCAACTATTTCAAACTTATCAAAAGAGCAACACGGTTTATTTTTAGATAGATTTGGAAAGTCAGACTCATACTCGTGGTAATCTTAAAGCCAACCCATGCGCACAGGAGTCTTGCGTGGCTGGGCTATCCTTTTAATGAAGTTTATTCGCCATTACACCAGTAAATAGAATTTTGCATTTCGCAAAATGCCCCCTAAGCCGGCAGATCAAATTCTAGGTTTAATTAATAAATTTTAAAAAAAGTGCGCTTCATTAAGCAACTCAGATCAAAGCTCTATTCTTTTTTAAAACAAATTAATGGTCAATGGCACTGCCGTAACATAGCCCAAAATAAGGCCATCCGCATAAATTGCGGATGGCCTCTAAAATATCATGAGCGAATAATTTAAAGAAAGTTGGATATCAAAAATTACTCAACCAGAGAGATAGTTTTACTCCCGGAAAGATAATCATGTCCATCGATGAAGCTATACGTTGCAAAAAACATTTCCTCAAAACTCTGCTGTCCCCAGCCTATTTCTTTTTCAGGAGCGGGATTTGAAGGATTTAAAGCCGAGTTATCCCAAGCAGCATGAACGATGATCTTCGATCCAGCTGGAATTTCCAAAGGTTTGGCAAGATGGTAGTCCCTTTGCCAATTAAAATTATAATGCGGGACAGATAGAATAGTTTTTCGAGTCTTGTTTGGAAATTCTATTTCGTATGCCATGGCTTTGCCCCTCAAGTGCATGTGAGGATTCATGGAAAACAAGGTTATGTCATTATTTATATCAACAGATTGTGACCTTTTGTAATTACGATCATGTGGTTTTATTTTGAAGTCTTGATCGATTACCAATCCCCCTTCCAATGTATGAATTGGAGGTTGTGCTAGAAGATAAAGCCCCATTGAAGAATTATCGACTTCGGCCGTCCCACACGTCGTGTAATGAAGTTCGAAAAGGAACCTTTGATTCTTTTTGAGCAACTTTCCTGTTTCAAGTGGAAAGTCTTTTGGTGTTGCACCTGGGGCGTATCCGGACATGAAGCCCACTCTTCTCCAATCGCCATTTTGAAACTCTTCGAGGTACGCAATGATATGATGCAGGACCTTTGTATTACCTGGTTGAAAATGAACACCGCCGATCCAAGTGTCCTCGCTGAAAGGGTTATCTATGGCTATATATCTATAATCAACAACCCCCTCCGCCGGCACCTTTTGCTCTGGAATTTTTACAATATGCTGTGGCTCCCCCAAAGGCCACTTTGAAAATTTGGGGCGGTAATTCTTCAAAGGGTCTTCTTCGGCATCGCCAATCTTAGCTCCCGACCTCACCCAATGGATTAGCTTTTGTTTTTCTTCGATAGTGAGATCAATATTGCCCTCAAAGTGCCCGATATGCGGGTCAGCTTGCCAAGGGGGCATTCTTTCAGTCATAACGACTTCTTCAATCATTTCGCTCCAACCTCTGACTTTTCTGTGGCTCGACATGGCGAATGAACCAATACCTCCTTTGGTATGGCAAGTTATACACTTTTGTTTCAATATTGGGACAATGTCTTTAGCAAACTGAGGTGGATTTTCATTTAAATCCTTGAGCTCGGGAAATGAAATCTTACATCCTTTCACAGGGGCAGTAGTCAACTCAACTGGTGAACCTGAAATGAAATTTGTGAGTGCATCCTCAAGGTAGCTATTCTTTGCTGCTGGAAGCTCTTTTTCATAATTAAGGCGATCATCAATTGGACCTCGAAATTTTATTTTCCAATCCGCGGTATCAATAAGTAGGGTTTCGGAAGTTCTTTTCAAACCTAACATCTGCCCGACAAGTTGGTCCTCATCTATTAAAACAGGAACTGGGAACTCATATTCATTGGCCTCTTCAATGATTTCATCTCTAGTATCTTGGTAGCTGCTATTTATCATTAAGAACTTAATCCCCTTTTTAGAGTATTTTTTATTAAGGGCCGCGATATGTGGGATCCGCTTTCTCACTATCGGACATCCATTTCCTTGGACAAATAGCACGATGGCCTGAGTATTAGGGTCATTTTCGTGGTAATAAAGATGATAGAATTCCCCTTTGTTTGTGAACAAGGCAAAATCACCAACTCCTTCAGAAGTGTTTTTTGATTCAGATGAACTTACTGAGCAAACCCCCGATAAAGTCAGGGCGAATACCAGAAATAGTCTTTTAAAAATAAGCATCGTAATACCATTCGATCAAATTATGCTGCAAAATCAAGTTTCTTTAGATTGAACAACTGCATTAATAGAACCAGATTTTAGCAAAATTTCAACTGAATCGCCTTTTCTAACTTGTTTGGCGTCTCGGACAACTGGCTTTTGGGGTAATTTTTCCCCAGCTTTTTCCAATCGGGTAATAGAAAAACCGCGATCTAAGGTCGATTTGGGCGAAAGAATCTCAATTTGAGACATGCATAGTTTCAACCTCTGCCTCAAGGAATCCAACTGAATTATGGTCGTATTGGATAGTCTTGAATGAATCTGAATCAAATGATTCTTCTTATTTTGCAACTCTGATTTGGGATACCATTTCGAAAGTAAAAGTTTTTGAGATGCAAACTTATTGATTTTGCTTTGGAAACCGGATTGAACCGCCTTGTTAAGTTTGGAAGATAAATCATCTAATCGCTGAAAATTTTGCTCCAAGTTCCTTCTTGGGTGTAATCGAGCATGCCTTTGATTGAGTGACTTCAGATTTTGTCTGAAAAGTCGAACTGATTGCTGGAAAACTCTAGATTGACGATGAAGGAGGTCTTCCAGGCGCTCCTTGGCCCTCACAAAGGGTTCTGTGATTATTTCAGCGGCTGCGCTCGGGGTGGCTGCTCTATAATCTGCTACGAAATCTGAAATCGTAAAATCAATTTCGTGGCCAACCGCTGAAATTATTGGGATTTTGCTTTCAAAAATTGTTCGAGCTAAAAGTTCTTCATTGAATGCCCAGAGGTCCTCTAGACTTCCACCACCTCTTGTCAGAAGTATGGCATCCAATCTTTTTGATGTGATCGAAAATTGATTTAGCGTTTTAACACCTGTGGCTATTTCTGACGCAGCCCCATCACCTTGAACCTTACTTGGAATGATGAACAGTTCCAATCCAGCATATCTTCTCTCCAGAACATGTAGGAAATCTTTAATAGCTGCCCCCGAGGTGGATGTCACCACACCCAATCTGGAAATGTATCTTGGCAGAGGAGCTTTATTCTTTTGGTCGAATAAGCCTTCATTATTCAGTTTTTCCTTGAGGCGATCGAATGCAATTTGCAGGGCTCCTCGGCCAGCGGGTTCAACAGATCTCACTATAACTTGATATTGTCCCCTTGCTTCGTAGACGGAAATCCCTCCACCTATAATAACTTCTTGTCCATCTTCCAGATAATCTCTATCCACACCCCTCTGTCGTCGAAATAAAACACATTGTATCTGAGCCGAAGCATCTTTAATGGAAAAATAAATATGTCCAGAGCTTTGAACTCTCAAATTAGTTATCTCGCCCCTAACCTTAATAGAACCATATTCCAGTTCTAAAACCGACCGAATCCTTGCTGTCAATTCTGATACAGATAATGGAGTGTTGAGGTTATCTGTATCCTCAACAGTTTCCGATGTAACTGGGCGAACCTCCTCTTTATCTTTTTTAGCAGATGGAGCATTCTCAAATAAATCATCAAACTCCCATTGACTGGATAATTTTTTTTTCATTTTTACGCTTATGAATTTAGAAAAGGCGGCCCATATATTATTTCAGTCATTGACGGACCGGGACACTCTTTTAATAGCCGTACAAACCCCTGATTCAGAATCCAGGCTAGCGATGATTCCATGCAATTTCTTGTCTTTCGCGCAGACAGGAAACCTTGATGGGGCAAGCGTTTTAAACCCCTTGATAACGGGTTCTTTTTCTCTTCCTATAACTCCACCATGCCCGCCACAGAAACCAACATCAGTTATATAACCTGTTCCATTTTCCAGCACATTTTCATCTGCCGTTTGGACATGGGTATGTGTTCCAACAACAAGACTAACTTTGCCATCTAAATACCAGCCCATGGCAATTTTTTCACTTGTAGCCTCGGCGTGAAAATCAACCAGAATCATTGAAGCCTCGGACTTTAACATCCCGACAACCCCATCAATAAGATTGAATGGATTTTCAAGAGGGTTCATAAAAGTGCGCCCCTGAATATTAATAATACCCAAGCAAGGCAACCCCTCCTTTTGTATAACGCCAAAACCACTACCTGAGGTGCCATCCGGATAATTAAATGGCCGAAAAAATCTTTCTTCATTGTTTAGAAGATGAATAACGTCTTTTTGTTTCCAGATATGATCTCCCATGGTAATTGCATCAACACCATATGAGAATATTTCATCTGCAACACCCGGGGTGATTCCAGAGCCTCCGGCAGCATTCTCCCCATTTACCACAACATAAGAAACACCCTCGCTCTCGACTATTGAAGAAAGTGAGCCCCTGAGACAATCTCGACCAGGTTGTCCGACTATATCCCCTAAAAAAAGAACATTAATCTTCATTCAGATTATAATAATACCGAAATTCTGCGTTTAAATCACTGAAGAACTTTGAATCTGGTATTCTTTTGAATTCGGACATAAATCAAACTGTTTGAAGCCACGGATCCAACAAAATAAAGTGGTCAAAAATTAAAACTGAACAGAACCGATTGAGTAACTGCCAAGCTGTGGTTATTCGAACCAATAGATGCACCTGATTGGTTTTGATCTTTTTTAAATCATTACGTATTGTTGGTGGGTAATTCGCTAACAAAACATCAAAATGAGATTATTAAACTTTAGTAGAATGTGTCCGCTCATTGCATTCACGTTCGTCATAACAGCATCGGTTCAGCAAAACCTTTCGGCCGCTGATTGGCCTCATTGGAGAGGACCAAACTATAACGGCATATCGGAAGAAAAAGACTGGAAAATAGATTTTGGAGGAAGGCGTGGACCGAATGTTCTTTGGAAAAAATCGATCGGATCAGGTTATTCGAGTGTTGTGGTTTCAGAGGGAAAACTTCTCATTCTAGGCTTGAAAGGATCCGAAGAAACTCTGTCATGTCTGGATGCTGAATCTGGCGATGAAATCTGGTCCTATAGTTACAAAACAACATTCAAACCAAAGTTTTATGACGGTGGAACAAGTGGCACGGCAACAATAGATGGCGGAAAAGCCTATCTAGCTAACCAGACTGGATCCGTATTTTGTTTCGATATGTCATCAGGGGATGTGATTTGGAAAAATAACATCAAATCCAAACTAAATTTAAAAATTGGAATATGGGGGATCACGGGCTCTCCATTTGCATATGGAGACACAGTCATTGTCAATGCTGGCAAATGTGGCGTGGCACTTTCAAAATCTGATGGAAAAATACTCTGGTCGACAGGGAACAACGAAAATGGTTATGCGACACCTGTCCCATTTAAATGGAAAGGGCAAGATAGAATCGCAGTTTTTGGAGCTAAGGCACTGTATTCGGTTGACCCCAAATCGGGTTCCGAGGATTGGAGCTATGACTGGGTAACAATGTATGATGTAAATGCTGCGGATCCCGTATTTTTAGATGAATCCCACATACTACTTAGCTCTGGCTATGGCAAAGGCGCTACTCTTATTTCATTGAATGACCAAGGGGCTAAAGAAGTTTGGAAAAACAAAAACTTACGCACCCAGTTCAATGCAGCGATACTTCATAATGGGTATTTCTATGGAGTTGATGGAAATACCTCGGACAAAGGCACTTTAAATTGCATCGAGGCAAAAACTGGTAAACTCATCTGGAAAGAGAAAAACATCGGGTCTGGTGGTCTGATACTTTCAAATGACCACCTTATTGTCGTTACCGAGCGCGGACAAATCCTCATATCAAAGGCATCGCCAGACGGATTTAAGCCCGTAACCAGGAAACAAATTTATGGAGGAAAAACCTGGACCGTCCCAACGTTGGCCAACGGGATCCTCTACTGCAGGAATTCAAGAGGTGACCTCGTCGCGCTCAACATGAAATAAATAGGACCGCAATAATTACTAAAAATCAACCAGCAATACTTATTTTGACATCAAAAAAGGCCACCTTATGGTGGCCCTTGTAAAACTTTTTGTTATTAAAAGAAATTAGTATCAGATTTAGTCTGACTTTTTACTTTCCTCAGAGTCATCTGAGGAAACATCAGAACTTGAATCTTCTTCCTGCTGGACGGTTTCCTCACTCGGTGTGGATTCCTCATCACTCGGAGCATCCGCTGCTTCCACAACAGGTGGCTCCTCTTTGGTGACTACCTCAGCTTCGGCAATTGCCGGCTCTGTAGCCTGAGTGACAGTATCAGCTTTTGTTTCACCCCCAGGAGCTCCGCCTTCAACCCACATCAAAATGGCCTGTTCACCCGCATCACCACGCCTCTTTTCTGCGAGACGAACTATGCGAGTGTAACCACCGTTTCTATCTTTGAACTGGGGTCCAAGCTCTTCAAACAGGATACGAATAACATCATGATGCATTCTGTATGCCTTTTTGTGATCCTTGGTTTTATGGTCGTAAGGGTTGCGTGACTGGTATTGTAGTCTGGCTGATGCAAGCCTCCGGTCATTTAAAGAACCTTTTTTGGCTAATGTAACCATTTTCTCGGCCACCGGGGCAACAGCCTTGGCTTTGGCCAAAGTAGTTGTGACCCTTTTGTTCTTTATGAGACTCTTGACGAGATTTGCCATCATGGCGTTCCTGTGGGAACCATTTCGTCCGAGTTTTGCATTTCTTAGTCGGTGTCTCATGTGCTTATGTCGCTTAAATTTTTAATTCTTTTACTTATTCAGATGCGGGAGAGTCCAAAAGTGATGGATCTATTTTCTGCCCTAGAGAAAGACCGAGGCTGTGAAGCTTGTCTTTAATTTCGTTGAGTGATTTTTTGCCGAAGTTCCGGTATTTCAACATTTCAGCTTCGGTCTTACTTGCCAATTGACCTACCGTTGTGATGTTGGCATTGTTCAAGCAGTTTGCGGCTCTTACGGAAAGCTCGATCTCATTGACGCTCATATTCAAGAGCTTCTTGAGCTTGTTATGTTCCTCGTCTTTCTTATCTTCAACTTCTTCAAATTCAACCGCATCTTTATCGTAGCCAACGAACACTTGCAAGTGGTGTTGCAAAATAGCTGAGGCTCTTGTTAATGCGTCGTCAGGAGATAATCTCCCGTCCGTCCAAACTTCAAGGATAAGTCTGTCATAGTCCGTTCTTTGACCGACCCGAGCATTCTCAACGCCGTATCTCACCCTCCTGACGGGTGAAAAGATTGAATCGATTGCTATTTCACCGATAGGCTGGTCAGCCTTTTTATTTGCATCGCCAGGTAGGAAGCCCCTGCCTATCCGGACTTCAAATTCCATCTCGAACTTTCTATGAGAGTCGAGGTGACAAATGACATGGTCTTTATTGACGACATCCACAATATGAGTTTCCTGAATGTCACCAGCAGTTACAGCACCTTCTTTTTCAACGGAAAGAAGAAGTTTCTGCGGTTCTCTTTGCTCGTCGGATTTATATTTGAGCAGAACCTTTTTCAAGTTGAGGATAATCTCTGTCATATCCTCAACGACGCCATCGACTGCTGTGAACTCGTGCATCGCGCCATCGACCTTAATTGTGGTGATTGCAGCGCCCTCTAATGATGAGAGAAGAACACGCCTTAAGGAGTTTCCGATGGTGTGACCATAGCCGGTCTCAAATGGCTCAGCTACAAATTTAGCGTAGGTGTCAGTAGACACTTGATCATCTTTCATCAAGCGCCTCGGTAATTCAAAACGTCCTAATCTTACTGGCATACTTTTATGGTTGTGAATTTAAACTGAGACAAATCGGATGAGTAAAAGCCGGTGTTACCCACTCCCTCGACGAGCCTCCATATATTCACTAATTAACGGGAATAGAATTCGATAACGGCTTGCTCATTGGCAACAGGCTGAATTTCCTTCAATGTTGGTATTCTGACCAGACTGCCTTTGAAAGTTTCTTTGTTCCGTGAGACCCAATCAGGAATGGCTCGGCTAGTGGAAGATTCTATGCCTCTCGTTGCTAGCTGTTTGGAAACAGTAGAGTCTTTGATTTCGATCTCATCACCGACTTTTACTGCGTAACTAGAAACGTCAACACGAGTTCCGTTGACCTTGACATGCCCGTGACTCACCATTTGTCTCGCGGCGCGGCGTGTGACAGCGAAGCCGACATGGTAGATGATGCTATCTAGTCGTGTTTCCAATATCTGAAGCATGACTTCCCCTGTGACCCCCGGCATATTTTTGGCCTTTTCATAAGCAGCTCTAAACTGTTTTTCCAAGACGCCATAGTAGTAGCGGAACTTTTGCTTTTCCATCAAACCGAGCGCGTAGTCAGAATGCTTCCTACGGGAGCGAGGTCCGTGCGTTCCAGGTGGATAAGCTTTACGCTCTAGGTATTTCGAAGGTCCGTAGATGGGCGTGCCAAATCGACGGCTTATTCTTTGTTTTGGTCCGGTATATCGTGCCATTGTGGGATAAAATTAATTATACTCTACGCTTCTTACGTGGCCGGCACCCATTGTGAGGAACCGGAGTGACATCTTTAATTGAAGTTATTTCAAATCCGACAGCTTGGAGAGCCCTAATAGCCGATTCTCGTCCAGAACCCGGACCTTTGACCCGAACTTCAACCTGTTTAAGGCCGTGAGACATTGCAGAGCGAGCAGCGTCTTGTGCGACCTGTTGCGCTGCAAAAGCAGTGGATTTTCTTGACCCTTTGAAGCCCGCTTTACCAGCACTAGACCATGCTATGGTGTTGCCTTGCATGTCAGATATTGTGACGAGCGTGTTGTTGAAAGTAGCAGAAATTGTAACAATACCACTGGTAATGTTTTTAGAGCCTTTGGCCTTGACGACCTTAACTGGCTGAACTTCTGCGCCTAAGAGCTCTGAAGACGTGGGGGCCGTTCCCGCAACGAGACCTCCTGATTCAGATGTCTTCTCACCTTTTGCAGGTTTCTCTTCCTTCTTCGCAGGTTCTTTTTTCTCGGCTTGCTCTTTAGCAATGGGAGCCTCAGCTGCCGGTGGTTCCGGAGCAGCCTCTGGTTTAGGTTCTGGGTTTGTATTTTCTTCAGCCATAACTGGAGATCAAAAAATCAATTTGTTTATAATGGGTTAATATTTTATTTGCGTTTAATGCCGACAGTTTTTCTCTTACCTTTTCTTGTTCTGGCATTAGTGGAAGTTCTTTGACCCCTAGCAGGTAAACTTCTAATGTGTCTCCAGCCTCGATAGCACTTAATGGCCTGAAGACGCTTCAGGTTCATAGCAATATCACGCCTTAGGTCACCTTCGATGATATACTGACCCTTCTGGATGGTCTGAGTTATTTTTGCTAATTGCTGTTCATCCAATTCACGCGCACGAAGATTAGGATCCACGCCTGAGGCTTCGAGAATCTCTTCAGAGATCTTCGGTCCTATGCCATAGATATAACGCAAAGCGAAACCAATTTTTTTCCTATCAGGAATTTCTACACCAATGATACGAGCCATTTTCTTATGTTTTTAAATCTAGCCTTGTCTTTGCTTGTGACGCGGGTTTTTACAAACAACACGAACTATCCCTCTCCGCCGGATGATTCGGCAGTTTTCGCAAAGCCTCTTAATGGATGCACGAACTTTCATTTTTAAACGAGTCGGTTATCTAAACAGAACCTTCAGGCACTGTCAATGTCTCAGGATCACCCTGAGTAATTAAAATTGTATGCTCAAAGTGAGCCGATGGTTTCCTGTCTTTTGCAAGGACTGTCCAACCATCTTCCATAAATTGAACCTCGGGCGTTCCGGCATTGACCATCGGCTCAATCGCCAGTGTCATCCCCGGCTTCAATACCGGTGATCGACTACCGTCCGCAAAGTTCGGTACTTGAGGCGGTTCGTGGAGTTTCCTCCCGACACCATGCCCCACAAATTCTTTAACAATGTGGAATCCATGGGATTCCACCCAATCTTGTATGGCACCCGATATTTCTGATAATCGGTTGCCTGCACGGGCTTTTTCGATACCCTTCTGCAAGGATGTTTTTGTAACGTCCAACAGATTTTGATTTTCTATTGAGCATCCACCAACGGGCACTGTTCGGGCATTGTCCCCAATGAACCCATTGAAGACGACGCCGACGTCCAAGCTCACAATGTCCCCGTGTTCCAAAACCCTCTTTGACGCTAATCCGTGTACTATTTCCTCATTGGGGGAAATACATATGTGACATGGGTAAACTCTTCTCCCTTGTCGGTATCCCAAAAAGGCGGACTTCGTATTGAATTTACGAATTAGCTCAGCTGCATACTGATCGATCTCAAGGGTGGTCACGCCTGGTCGGACGAAGTCGCAAACGAGATCAAGAATCTTCCTGGCCAATTGACAAGCAGGTCTCATGGCCTCCAGATCTTTTTCAGATTTGAGCTTAGCTTGTCCCTCCAAAATCAGATCAATAAAAGTGGTTAATAAGCAAAGCCGACAGGAGTGACTAGCTGCGTCCTCTAAGACGAGGGCCACGCCCTGTCCCTTTTCCCTTTTTGGAAAAGCCGTCGTAGTGTCTTTGCATGAGATATGACTCTAGTTGTCTTGTTGTATCCAACATGACGCCGACAGTAATCAGGATCGAAGTTCCTCCGAAGAACTGTGATACGGCGAATGGTATTTTTAGACTACTAGAAAGCATGAGCGGAATAATCGCGATAATTGTCAAAAAGATAGCACCAGCGAGTGTTATCCTGCTCATCGTATTGTGTAAAAAAGTTGTTGTTGGTTTTCCTGGGCGCACTCCGGGTATGTATCCACCATTTCTTTTCAAATCATCCGATATTTGGATTTCATTGAATTGGGTGGACACCCAAAAATATGAGAAAAACAAAATCATGAGTGAGTATGTCAGGATGTAAACGAGAGAGCCTGCGCTGAAGGCCCGACCTAAGCTTAGGAAGAATCCTATGTCAAAATTTCTACCAATCGTGCTAAATAGCTGCTCGGGAAACATCAATATGGCCTGTGCAAAAATGATAGGCATGACTCCGGCCATGTTGACACGGAGAGGCATGTAGGAGGAGCCGCCTGGAACTACTTTTCTACCCACGCTTCGTTGCGCGTATTGAACTGGAATCTTACGCACGGCCTGGGTTACAGCGATAACGGCAGCCACAACACCAATCAACAGGGCAACTAAAGCTACAGCGTGCAATAAATGATAGTTTGATGTGGTTCCCTCAGGAGGGAAAAACATATTGTTGAGCTGAGCAAAAGTCATTGGCAATCCACTAATGATACCGATAGTAATTACCAAGGAAATACCATTACCAACTCCTCTTTCTGTTATTTGCTCACCAAGCCACAAAAGGAGCATTGTGCCCGCGGTTAGGAATATAGTCGTCTGAGCGACATATAGAAATTTATTTTGAACGATAACAAGTTGTCCCTCAAAACCATTAAAGAGAGCTCCGGGATTTAACCAACCAAGGCTCATGACGGCACCTTGTCCAAGACATAAGAGGACAGTCAGGATTCTGGAATACCGCATTATGGTGACTCGACCACCCTCCTCTCTTGATAATTTGCTGAGCTGAGGAATAACAGCACTCAAGAGCTGGATTATGATCGTAGCCGTGATATACGGCATGATTCCCAAAGACCCAACAGCACATCTAGCTAAAGCACCACCCGTGAATACATTAAACAAACCAAGGACATTACCGCTTTGTTGGTTACTCGCCTGTTCCGCTAAGAACTCAGCTAGTTGCGCCCCATCCAAGCCAGGAATAGGTATAATAGCGATGAAACGACAGGTGAGAAGCAAAGTTGCCGTGAATATAATCCGCTGCCTTAGCTCTTCAACTTTAAAGCTGTTTCGGAATGTGCTGAAAATCTGGCCAAACATGGGTCGTTTTTTTAAATAGTGCTCAGTCTAACTTGGTAAAACTACCTCCGGCAGCTTCAATCTGACTCACTGCAGACTGGCTAGCAGCGTGTGCTTTAATATTAAATTTCTTACTTGTCGAGCCACGAGCAAGGATTTTAATACCGTTATATTGTCCATTAGCCAAACCAGCGGAAATAATGGCATCGAGATCAATGGATGCGCCATCTTCGAAGTGTTTGTCGAGTTGGCAAATATTCACCGGAGCGAAATATTTGCGATGCATTCCATTGTTAAAGCCGCGTTTTGGCAATCGACGTATCAGGGGCATCTGACCACCCTCAAAACCAGGCCTGGTTGATCCACCAGATCTGGACATTTGGCCTTTGTGTCCCCTGCCACTTGTTTTTCCGTGACCACTTCCTTCACCACAGCCAAGACGCTTTCTTCTGTGCCTAGACCCTGGAGCCGGTTTTAAATTGTGTAATCTCATTTTTTTATTCTTTTTTTATCCTATTTTGATCACAGGTCAGCCAAATCAGGCAGTTGGAGCGCTTTCAGCTTCGCCTTCTTCCTTTGATTCAGAAGCCGGCTCTGCCTGAGCTGGAGGATCTAGTTTGATTCCTCTTTGACTATAAATTTCTTGTTTCTGACGAAGCTGAAGTAATGCGTGCAGAGATGCCTTGGCAACGTTGGCCGGATTTCTACTTCCCAGAGATTTAGAAAGGATGTTGCGAATTCCAGCAGATTCCAAAACAGCTCGAACAGTCTTTCCTGCAATAATACCAGTACCTTCGGCAGCAGGTCTCAAGAGAACTCTTGCTCCGTCAAAATCACAGACCACATCGTGCGGAATGGTCCCTGAAGTTATGGCTACCGACGTCATTTTCTTTCTCGCGACCTCGTTGCCCTTGCGTATCGCATCTGCAACCTCATTAGCTTTTCCCAGTCCAAGGCCGACTTTGCCATTTTTGTCACCAACGACGACAAGCGCTGAGAAACTGAAACGGCGGCCCCCTTTTACGACCTTTGAGGAGCGATTAATAAAGATGACCTTTTCCATGATGCCATCATCTTTTTGATTATCACGATCCTGATTGCGATTACGTCGTGGACCACGGCGGTTTCCTTGATCACCGCCACGATGACGGCCTCCATTGTTAGAGGAGGGCCTTTGCTGGTTCTGTTGCTGTTGATTTTCTGCCACTATTTCAGTCCGTTAAATTAATATTTATTAAAAGTTGAGACCATTTTCTCTTGCTGCTTCAGCAAGGGCCTTTACTTTTCCGTGAAAACGAAATCCGCCACGATCGAAAATAACTGATTCAATACCTTTTTCTTTGGCTTTCTCAGCTATAACTTTTCCGACGACCGATGCTCCCTCAATATTAGCACCAAGAGGTTTGTCCTTTGGCAAATCCTTGGAGATCGTGGAACTTGAAACTATCGTTTTTCCAGCTACGTCGTCTATGACTTGGGCGTATATATTCTTTCCAGAAAAGCAGACAGCCAGTCTTGGACGCTGACTAGTGCCACTGATCTTACGCCTAATCCTGAGGTGGCGCTTTTGCCTAAGCTTGATTTTTTTCTCTACCCTCATGGTTGATTAAATAAAATTCTTAATTGAGTCCTTATTATCTTTGGGATGAATTTTTTAACGAAAGCCGATGGTATTACTGAACTTTTTTACCTTCTTTTCTTCGGATAACTTCATCAGAATACCGAACGCCCTTGCCTTTGTATGGCTCCGGAGGATAAAAGGCACGCATTTCGGAAGCGACCTGCCCAACTTTTTGTTTATCCGGGCCTTCGATTGAAACCACAGTTCCACCTTCTTCTACCTTCACTGTGATTTGTTCTGGTAAGTCGTAAATACACTGATGACTATAACCAAGAGCTAAAACGACCTGCTTGCCTTTGAGCTCGGCTTTGAAACCCACACCGGAGATAACGAGTTTCTTTGAAAATCCTTGGTGTACGCCTTGGACCATATTGTTGACCAGGGCCCTAGTCATGCCGTGAAGCGCTTTTACCTTGGGCTCGTCCGACTTTCGAGTCACTTGGATACTACTTTCCTGCAAGTCCAAATCGATAGGGTCGGTAAGGTCAAGCGCAAGATTTCCTTTCGGACCAGACGCTTTGATTGTTCTGTGATCAATCTCCACTTTAACGCCTGATGGAATAGCAACCAGTTTCTTTCCTATTCTTGACATGAATCTAAATTCTTTCTGTTTTTTGTTTAATTACCAAACGTAGCAGAGGACTTCTCCACCAGCTTTTAGTCTTTTTGCTTTTTGGCCTTCGAGGACTCCCTTAGAAGTGCTGACTATGGAAATCCCCATACCTCCAAGCACTCTTGGTATTTCGTTGTGTTTTACGTAGGTCCTTATTCCTGGTCGGCTTATTCTTTTCAGGCCAGCTATGACGCCTTGACGCCCTGAATATTTTAAAGATACTTGTATTTCTTTTTTGCTACTTCCCACAACTTTGTAGTCTTTTACATACCCTTCGTCTTTGAGGATGTGGGCAATACTCTCTTTAACATTTGAGTGCGGGATGGCCACTTCAGGCAATAATGCCATGGATGCATTCCGGACTCTGGTCAACATATCTGCGATTGGATCTGTCATTATCTTCCTTGTTTTTGATTACCAGCTAGATTTCTGCACACCTGGCAACAGTCCCAGATTTCCCATTTCGCGCAGAGTTATTCTTGAAATACCGAATTTGCGGAAATATCCATGACGACGACCAGTGATCTTGCAGCGATTGACTACTCGCACAGGACTAGCATTTCTTGGGAGTTTGGTTAATCCCTCATAGTCCGCATTTGCCTTTAATTCCGCGCGTTTTTCCGCATAGCGAGCCACGACGCGCTGACGCTTTTTATTTCTTTCTACCCAGCTTCTTTTAGCCATATCGTTCGTCTTAAATTTATTTAGTTATTCTTTTTCTCGAATGGCATTCCCATAAGTTTTAGTAATTCCAATGCGTCCTCATTATTGGTGGCACTGGTTACAATGGTAATGTCCATACCTTGTGTTCGTTTTACTTTATCTAACTCGATCTCGGGAAAAATGGATTGATCTGAAATACCGAGAGAATAATTACCTCGACCATCAAAGGACTTGAGGCTGATGCCACGAAAGTCTCTGATTCCAGGGAGCGCAGCCGTCACCAATCTGTCGAAAAATTCATACATTGCTTCGCGTCTCAAAGTCACGCGGCAACCGATAGCCTGGCCTTGTCTTAGTTTGAAGCCAGCGACCGATTTCTTCGCTAGATTAATCACTGGTTTCCGACCAGTAATAGTCATTAGGTCTTTGGCAGCATCATCCAATGCAGCTTTGTCGTGCTGAGTACCAACCCCCATGTTCACGACTATCTTTGTGATGCGTGGTAATGCATGAGGATTTTTAATACCACGTGACTCCGCCAACTTAGGGGTGACTGAGTCCGTGTAATGTGTGTGCATCCGTGGTTTCATCTATCGGTTCCTGTATCTAAAGAGTCTCTTTGTTACTGTTCACTTGAGGTCGCTCTCCGAGACGCCTTGTAATTTTCATCGTTCATTAAATTAGAAACATGAATGGTTCCCTCTTTTTCAACGATAGCCCCTTCAGGGTTTGCCTGAGATTTACGAGTATGTTTTTTAATAATGTTCACGTTTTCCACGATAGCGCGCTCTTTCTTCCAATTTATATTTAGGATTTTTCCGCTAGACCCTTTGTGCGCGCCAGCTATGACATGGGCGGTGTCGCCTACTTTAATATGATTTTTAGCCATGATCAGATTACCTCAGGTGCAAGTGATACAATTTTCATAAACCGCTTCTCACGTAATTCTCTGGCAACCGGCCCGAAAATACGTGTTCCCCGCGGATTGTTGTCTTTGTCGATAATGACAACCGCATTCGAGTCAAAACGAAGATATGATCCATCGTCTCTTCTGATAGCGCTTTTAGTGCGAACAACGACGGCATTGACAACATCACCTTTCTTGACAGTTCCGTCTGGTGAAGCCTCTTTGATATGTGCCTTGATGATGTCACCAACGCGTGCATACCTTTGGTTGCCACCCAATACGTGAATAGTAGCAGCCTTTTTGGCACCCGTATTGTCGGCGACCTGAATGATGGATCTAAGTTGAAGCATGAGTCAAAAGTGGTTTGGTTAGTGCTTAAAATTTCTATTTCTCAGCTGTGGCACGAACAACTTTTTCAACGCGCCAACGCTTTAGTTTTGAAAGTGGTCTGGTCTCAACAAGCTTCACGACGTCTCCGATGTTTAACGAGTTTTCAGGGTCGTGGGCATAGTAATGCTTATAAGATTTAACAACCTTGCGAAAATGTGGATGGGCGTAACGGCGAGTCACCCGGACAACAACAGTTTTGTCCATTTTGTTGGAGACTACCTCTCCGATTCTGAATTTTCTGAGGTTGCGTAATACCTTCTGATTGTCTTCGCTCATTATGATAAATTATTGTCCGGCTTTGAGGGCGGTGAGTTGGGTTTCGAGTCTTGCGATATCGCGTCGTATATTGCGAATAGCTGATGGCTTTTCAAGCCGGGCGCTCGCCTTCTGTAATTGCAGGTTGAAGAGTTCTTTTCTTAAGTCTCTCGTTTTTGCGACAATGTCGGTTTGGGTCATATCCCGAATCTCACTCATCTTCATATGTTAAAATCCTCTTAATTTAGTTAGACCTTAGGTTTGACTACAAATTTAGTTTTGATAGGAAGCTTGTTGGCGGCAAGACGCATGGCTTCCTTAGCGACAGCTTCAGATACGCCGTCGACCTCGAATAGCATTGTCGCCGGTTTTATAACAGCGACCCATCCTTCGACGGGACCCTTACCCTTACCCATTCTCACTTCGAGTGGTTTTTTGGTGAATGATTTGTATGGAAAAATTCTGATCCAAACTTTACCCCGACGCTTCATTCTCCGGGTTATGGCAATACGACAGGTTTCGATGACCTTAGTGTCTAACCAGCATCTTTCGAGAGATTGAAGGCCATATTGGCCGAAGGAAATGGAAGAGCCACGATGCGCAAGCCCGGCACGATTGCCACGGTGCATCTTGCGGTACTTCACTCTTTTGGGCATTAAAGGCATTTAATTTTCTCCTATTTAAATTCTGAGTTTAAAATTTATTATTTTGCAACTGGAACAATTACCGGCGCGCTCGTATCAATTTCACCTTGGCAGATCCAGCACTTTACTCCGAGGATTCCATATAACGTGGAAGCCCTTGCGTAGCCGTAATCAATGTTGGCCCTTAAAGTGTGGAGAGGCACTCTCCCTCTATTGTATTGTTCGACCCTCGCAAGTTCGGCGCCGCCCAATCTTCCTGCACAACGAATTTTAATACCGTCAGCACCAAAATCCATGGTTGTCTGAACAGCCTTTTTCATTGCTCTCCTGAAGGAAATTCTTCGTTCAAGCTGCAGGGCAACGCTTTCAGCTACAAGCTGCGCATCGGTCTCGGGTTGCTTGACCTCTTGAATATCTAAATAGATTTCCTTTCCAGTTTTGTTACTTAGGTAATCTTTTATTTTTTCAATTTCTGAACCTTTGCGCCCGATAACAACACCAGGGCGAGCTGTGAGTATAGTAACTCGACACCTGCTTGCTGCCCGCTCTATCTTGATACGGGGAACAGCAGCTGTTTGCAGCTTCTTCTTCAAAAAAGTTCTTATGTAATTGTCTTCTGCAACTAAATCACCAAATTCACAACTTGATGCATACCACTTTGACTGCCAATCACGGCTTAGCGGAAGTCGAAGACCGACTGGATTTGATTTTTGCCCCATTAAATTATGCCTCTGTTAAAGTTATTCTTATTCTACAAGTTCTTTTGAGAATGCGACCTGCGGACCCCCTTGCCTTCGGTCTCCATCTCTTGAGTGTTGGCCCAGCACCAGTGACAGCTTCTTTGATGACTAATTTTTCGATGTCCATATCGTGGTTGTTTTCCGCGTTAGCAAGCGCACTATTAAGGGTTTTTAAGGCCCAGAACGCCGATTTGCGCGGGATAACATCGAGGATGGCTTTTGCCTCCAAAGCATTGAGTCCCTGTACTTGTCTCAGCACCTCTCTCACCTTTTGTGGGGACATCCTGACATTTTTTGTTATTGCGTTAACTTCCATTGCTTCAAACTCTGGTACTTAAGTTTAAATTTTTATTGTTACTTCTTATTTGGGTGGTCTCCGTGTGTTCTGAAAGTACGTGTTGGGGCAAACTCACCGAGCTTGTGGCCAACCATGTTTTCTGTGACGAGGACGTTCGTGAAAACTTTGCCGTTGTGAACATTAAATGTGAGGCCGACAAAATCTGGTATGATCATCGATCTTCTGGACCAGGTTTTGATAGGTTTGCGGCTTCCACTTTCTTGGGCCTTTTCCACCTTTTTAAGCAACTTGTGGTCTACATATGGACCTTTTTTGATTGATCGTGGCATAGCAGAAATTATTTACGTTTGAATGGGTTTCCATCGCGGCGTGAGACGATGAGTTTATCTGAATATTTGCGGCGTTTTCTCGTTTTATACCCTTTGGTCAACTTACCCCAGGGTGTCATAGGATGGCCACCACCAGAAGTTTTTCCAGCGCCACCGCCCATTGGGTGATCAATTGGGTTTTTAGCAACCGCTCTGGTTATTGGGCGGCGACCGAGGTAGCGACTTCTTCCAGCCTTACCGAGAACCGTCTTCTCATGCTCAGCATTTCCGACGCTTCCTATAGTAGCGTAGCACTTTGCATTGACTTTTCTGATTTCACCGGAGGGCATCTTTAGCTGAGCATATCCGTCGGTGACGGCCATGAGGACGGCAGAGCATCCAGCACTACGAGCCATTTGCCCGCCCTTGCCTGGCGTGAGTTCTATATTGTGAACAGGTTGTCCGACAGGTATCGAAGATAATGGCATACAATTTCCAGCGACTGGACTGCATTCGGGACCTGAGTAAATGGAGTCACCGGCCTTGAGTCCATCAGGACTTAAGATGTATGTCTTTTTGCCATCCGGATATTGAACCAACGCAATATTGGCACTTCGAGATGGATCGTATTCCAACTGCAAGACTTTGGCTTCTTCCCCGTGACGGTTTCGGCGAAAATCGACTATGCGGATTTTCTTCTTGTGACCACCACCGATACCACGGCTTGTGACACGGCCATAGCTGTTGCGCCCACCGGTTCGTTTTTTGGTGTAAACCAGGGATCTTTGAGGACGGTTATGAGAGAGGTCCTCTTCTTTGACTACCGTCATATATCGGAGTGACGGTGTCAGGGGTCTGAATCTTTTTACTGGCATTTTACTCTTTAGGTAAGGTCAATCATATCGCCATCCTGTAATCGGACGATGGCTTTTTTCCATTGGGCAGTTTTTCCTTGAGCGGCTGTTCTTTTGCGTCGCAATTTTCCTGCCACGTTCATTGTGTTGACGCTCATTACTTTGACGCTGAAAAGTTCCTCGACGGCCTTCTTAATTTGCACTTTGTTTGCTCGACGATCAGCAACCAAGACATACTGGTTTCCAACCTCCGAAAGACCCGAGCTTTTTTCGGTAATCTTTACTGTTTTGATAATATCGTAGTTAGTCATTTTCAGCTGGAAATTCTCTGTTCTAGTGCTTCAAGTGCCGATTTGCTAATGACTATCTTGTCCTGACGCAAGATAGAGTATGTGTGAACCTGAGGGGCTGTTAAAACGTCGACGTGCGGAATATTTCTCGCACCAAGAAAAAGGTTAGTGTTTTCTCCCTCGGGAATGACGAGAACTGTTCCTGTAGCTCCTACCTTATCCAACCAAGCGATAGCTGCTTTTGTTTTTGGCTCAGGTATTTCTATGGAGTCGACAACAATGACGTCTCCCATGATAAATCTCTCGCCAAGGGCTTTTCTCAGAGCTAATCGTTTAACCTTTTTGTTGGTCTTTTTGGAGAAGTCTCTGGGGCGTGGTCCAAATACGACACCGCCACCTCTCCAGATGGGAGACGCATAAGAACCCGCGCGTGCCCGCCCTGTTCCTTTTTGGCGCCATGGCTTGCGAGTGGTCGCACTGACTTCACCTCGAGTTTTTGTGCAAGCAGTTCCTGTTCTTTGGGCCGCTCTATAAGCAACAACAGTCTCGTGAACCGCATGAGCTGCCTTTTCGCCTTCAGGTATTTCAAAAGATAAGTCTCTTTCTTCAACCTGCTCACCGGCATTGTTAATAATTGAAATCTTCACTTTTTAGAGATCGTGTAAATGTTTTGGCTTAAAATCTAAGATTCAGATCAGCCCTTTTTCGGTTTTTTCTTACTGTCGCGAATAACGATGTAATCTCCCTTTGCTCCAGGTACAGCACCCTGGATGAGTATTAAATTGTCTTCAGCTAGAATTCGAACGACTTTAAGGTTTTGAACAGTGCGTTTACGCTGACCCATGTGGCCCGGCATTTTAGTACCTTTGATGACCCATCCTGGAGTGGAGCCACCTGAGATGGCACCAGGACGTCGATACCATCCTTTTTGGCCGTGTGTTTTGCGACCGCCGCCGAAGTTGTAGCGTCTCACAACGCCTTGAAAACCTCTTCCCTTGGTGATTCCGATGACGTCAATAAAATCACCTTCATCGAAGATATCAACGTTGAGGGTGTCTCCGGGTTTTACCTCTATTGAGAAATCCCTAAATTCTTTAAGTTTCTTGGTCGGCGATACACCGTATTTGGAGGCTTGCCCGAGATCTGGTTTGTTTAGCCTTTGTTCTTTTTGGTCATCATAGCCCAATTGAACGGCTTGATAACCGTCAGTTTCGTCATTCTTGCATTGCATGACGCGGTTCGGACCAGCGTGAACCACAGTGACGTGGTGTATGTTACCGTCTTTGTCGTAAACTCTGGTTTGCCCCAGTTTCTTTCCTATTAATCCAATCATTTTATGTGGGGTTAGACTTTTATTTGGATGTCAACACCAGCTGGAAGGTTGAGTTTTTTAAGCTCATCCACTGTCTTGGCTGTTGGTTCAATAATATCGAGAAGCCGTTTGTGAGTTCTTTGCTCAAAGGTTTCCTGTGACTTTTTGTCGACGTGGGGAGACCTTGTCACTGTGAAACGCTCAATGCGAGTAGGCAATGGAATAGGTCCCGCGACTCTTGCTCCAGTGCGCTTTACCGTCTCGACGATGTCGGTAGCCGACGCATCGATGATGCGGTGATCATATGCTTTCAATCTAATTCTAATGCGCTGACCAGTCATGATTTTTTACTAAAAATGAATTCCATAATTTACAGGTTGAGTGGGGTTCCAAAGAGTTTCTCAACGATTTGCTGTTCAATATTCTTTGGGACAGAGTCGAAGTGCGATGGTTCCATCGTATAGTCAGCTCGGCCACTCGATAAGGTTCTTACTGCGGTCGCGTAACCGAACATTTCGGCCAGAGGCACCTCTGCATCGACAACAGATCTTTTCAACTTTGTGTCGATTGCAGTTATTTTGGCCCTTCTCCTGTTGAGGTCACCAAGGATGTCTCCTTGGTTTTCTTCAGGAGAACTGACTTCGAGTTTCATTATAGGCTCGAGCAATTCCGGACCGGCATTCTTGACAGCTTCCTTAAATGCAAAAAGGCCAGCCATCTTGAACGCAATTTCCGAGGAATCTACCTCGTGAAATGAACCACCTGTAAGACGGACCTTGAGATCCACCATAGGGTAGTTGGCAATAATGCCATTTTGAACCGCCTCGCGGATACCCTCAAGGGCCGGTTCAATAAATTCTTTTGGTATGTCGCCTCCCGTAACTTCGGAAGTGATTTCAATACCTTTACCTCTTTCGAGGGGTTCGATCGATACGATCGCATGGCCAAATTGACCTTTTCCTCCAGCCTGCTTGATGAACTTTCCTTCACCTTCGGCGACACTAGAGACAGCTTCGCGGTAGGCTATCTGTGGAGTTCCAGAGTTAGCCACCACTTTGAACTCTCTGAAGAGTCGATCTCTAATGATTTCCAAGTGGAGTTCCCCCATTCCGGAGATGATGAGTTGCCCAGTTTCTTCGTCTGTAAAAGATCGAAAAGTAGGATCCTCATCAGAAAGTCGCCGCAAAGCTTCGACTAACTTATCTCGGTCGGCCTGAGACTTTGGCTCAATCGCCATCGAGATAACTGGCTCAGGGAACGAAGGCGGCATCAATAAAGCCGGTAAACTTTGATTGGCGAGAGTATCACCAGTCTGCACATCTTTAAGCCCAACTAGAGCCGCGATGTCACCCGAATAAACCGCATCAACGTCGATCTTTTCATCCGCCTTGATCATTAGCAATCTGCTAACTCTCGTTTTGCGGCGAGTTCGAGTATTGTAAATCGTTTCACCTTTTTTAAGCTTACCTCCGTATACACGAAAGAAGGTCAGTTTACCGATGAACGGGTCAGACCAGAGCTTAAAAGCCAGAGCACAGAATTTAAACCCATCATCGGATTTAATTTCAATACTTTTTTCTGAATTATTTGCATTTGTGGCTGTGAAGGTGTCGATATCAAGTGGTGAAGGCAGATAATCGACTACAGCATCAATGAGAAATTGAATTCCCTTGTTTTTAAAAGCGGACCCACCAAGAACTGGAATGAAAGACATTTGACAGGTGCATTCTCTGATCGCACGCTTTAAAAGCTGATCTGGAACAGGCTTTTCTTCAAGAAAGCACTCCCCGACTTCATCATGAATATCCGCAACTGCTTCGATCAGGCTTGAGTATAAAAGCTCTGCCGTCTCTTTAAGTGAGTCAGGTATTTCAATGACATTATAGGTAGAACCCAGTAAATCGGATTCATCGTAGGTGACGGCCTTCTTGCCTATGATATCAACGAATCCAGATAGTTCGCTTTCAGAACCTATAGGAAAGCATACAGGATGAGCGTTCGCTCCTAACTTTTCTCTTAACTCTTCAACGACCCGAGTGTAATCAGCACCAACCCTATCGAGCTTATTGACGAACGCTATGCGTGGGACGTTATACTTATTAGCTTGCCGCCAGACCGTTTCCGACTGAGGCTGCACTCCAGCGACTCCGCAGAAAACAGCAATGGCACCGTCGAGAACACGCATTGACCTTTCAACCTCTGCTGTAAAATCAACATGGCCAGGTGTATCAATAATGTTGACCCTGTGGGGGATGTCGACGAAGGATTTAGATAGGGCATCACTTACTTGGGTCCAGTAGCATGTGATAGCTGCTGAGGTTATGGTGATGCCACGTTCACGTTCTTGTTCCATCCAATCAGTGACTGTTGTGCCTTCATGCACCTCACCGATTTTGTGGACGAGCCCAGTATAAAAAAGGATACGTTCGGTAGTCGTTGTTTTACCGGCATCAATGTGCGCTGCGATCCCGATATTACGGGTGCGCTCCATTGAATACTCTCGCTCGGGAGAGTTTCTGTCCGACAAAACGGTCATATACTACTTTAAATGAACAAAATTAAAATTTTAAAACTAGTAACGACTAAAGGTCAGGAACCAGAGATCCCCAGTATTAGTCGATAAAAATACCCCAGTATGCAAAAGCATAGACTGAGGATTTGTTAAATCTTACCAACGGAAATGAGCAAATGCTTTGTTAGCTTGCGCCATTTTGTGCACTTCGTCTCTTTTACGGATTGCACTTCCCTGTCCCTGAAAAGCATCTAGAATTTCATTGGCTAAGGCACTTTTCATTGGTGTGCCTTTTCGCTTGTTAGCGAATCCAACGAGCCAACGCACTCCGAGAGCGACTTGTCGGTCTGGGGAAACCTCCATGGGAACCTGGTATGTCGCGCCACCAACTCGACGGGCTTTCACTTCAAGTCGTGGTTTGGCGTTATCAACAGCTCTTTGAAGAATTTCCAATGGATTCGAATTAGGATTTTTTTCAATGATAACATCGAACGCCTTGTAAACAATGTTTTGAGCAACGGTCTTTTTACCGTCCTGCATAACAGTGTTTACGAGTCGTGAGACCAAAGTGTCGTGGTATCTTGCATCTCTTTCGAGAGGTCTTTTTACTGCCCTGCGTCGTCTTGACATCTTCTAGTTAGCTTAAAGAAATTGTAATAGTTGGTTTAAAATTAACAAAAGAGATTACCCTTTTTTCTCTTTAGGTTTTTTGACTCCGTATTTAGAACGGCTGATGCGTCTCTTTTCGACCCCATTGGCATCAAGCGCACCTCTTACTACGTGGTATCTTACACCAGGTAAGTCCTTTACACGTCCACCCCTCACAAGAACTATACTGTGCTCCTGCAGATTGTGACCTTCGTCCGGTATGTAAGCAATGACTTCTATCCCATTAGTCAAGCGGACCTTGGCTACTTTACGCATAGCTGAGTTAGGTTTCTTTGGTGTTCTTGTCATCACCTGAACACACACACCACGACGAAATGGGCAAGAATCCAACGCCGGAGAATTCGACTTGGATATGATTTTCTTTCTTCCTTTTCTTATGAGCTGATTGATTGTCGGCATATTATCCGCTTGGAAACTATATGTTAAATTTCAGTAAAGGGACCGAAATATTATAGATTTGATTTTTTTGTGCAAACTTATTTTTAATTTTTTTTTAAATAGCTGGTTTTCAACCTTTGATAATCAAAATTGATGGCATTTATGACTTATTTGATCTGATTTTATTACCCACATAAAAAAAATGACCCACGCTTGGTGGGTCTTTTTGGTTGAAATAAGTATTTCGATAGTCAGTCTAGAAATCAGAACTATCCGACGAGTTTATCAAGAGGATCTACCTTTTCAGACTCAAATTCCTGCTCAGTTTCCACCTGAGGTATATCTAATTTGAGATCACGGTGTTCGGGGAAACCTGTTCCAGCAGGGATGATATGTCCCATGATAACATTCTCTTTAAACCCTTTCAGGAAGTCTACTTTACCAAGCGTCGCGGCTTCTGTGAGAACTCGCGTAGTGTCCTGGAACGAAGCCGCCGAGAGGAAACTTTCTGTCTCAAGTGAGGCTTTGGTGATACCCAAAAGAACTGGGGAAGCCTCCGCTGGATCTCCACCCATTTCTTCGACCCTACGATTTTCTCTATCGAAAGCAATTCTATCAATCTGCTCACCCCATAAGAAAGGAGTATCTCCGGGCTCTGTGATTCTTACTTTTCTGAGCATTTGGCGGATAATAATTTCGATGTGCTTGTCGTTAATAGTCACACCTTGAAGGCGATAAACTTCTTGGACTTCATTGACCAAGTGCTCTTGAAGTTCATGTGGGCCACAAACCTCGAGAATCTCATGCGGAACTACTGGACCTTCAGTCAACTGTTGCCCTTTGTGAACATAATCCCCCTTAAAGACGATGACATGCTTTGAAATCTGAACGAGATGTTCTTCCTCCTGCCCAGTATTTGGGTCGCGTATTATGATACAGCGCTTACCCCGAACGCTTGGCCCGAAATCGACAATACCGTCAATCTTCGAGATTTCCGCCGCATCCTTGGGACGCCGGGCTTCGAAAAGTTCGGCCACACGAGGAAGACCACCAGTGATGTCCTTTGTCTTGGATGACTTTCTTGGTGTTTTTGCAAGAAGCGTTCCCGCCGGGACTTTATCTCCCTCATGCACCACAATGTAAGCGCCTGAAGGGATGGGGTAGCTCGCCAAGGTTTCACCTTTGTTATCGGAAATGATGACTTGTGGATGTAAGTCTTCTTTGTGGTCAATAACAACAACAGCCTCTTGGGATGTCTGTTGATCCATTTCCTGGACCATAGTAACCCCTTCGATAATATCATGGAATCGAATTGTCCCTGATTTTTCAGTCAAGATTGGAACGTTGTGAGGATCCCACTCAACAAAAGTTTGCCCTTTGGCGACTGTTCCGCCATCAGGAACGTAAATCACGGAGCCTATGACTATATTGTGTTCCTCTATAACATTGTCCTTCTCATCAAGGATTGAAATTCCGCCGTTTTTGTTGAGCACAATGAAAGTATTCTCCTCGAGCTCAACCGTTTTTAAGCTTTGGTATTTGACTGTTCCACCAAATTTGGAAGCAATTTCCGGTTGCTTGAAGACACCAGCTGCTACACCACCAACGTGGAATGTTCTCATAGTCAACTGAGTTCCAGGCTCCCCAATAGACTGCGCAGCAACAATACCTACAGCTTCCCCAAGTTTAACTGGGTCACCAGTAGCAAGATTCCTACCGTAGCATTTCACGCAAATTCCTTCCTGGCTCTCGCATGTGAGGACAGAGCGGATTTTTACTTTTTCGACTCCTGCGTCATCGATAGCGTTCGCTTTGACTTCGTCAATTTCTTCGTTTGCAGCGACCAGAAGGTGGCTCGCATCTGTTGGATCGTATACATCTTCACAACTGGAGCGGCCGACGAGGCGTTCGCTGATTTTAACAACCTCTTCTTCCCCTTCCCATATTGGCTGTACCCAAATGCCATTCGAAGTTCCACAGTCGTGATCGCGAATAATGACGTCTTGTGCAACATCAACGAGCTTTCTGGTCATATAACCAGAATCAGCAGTCTTGAGAGCGGTATCAGCAAGACCCTTACGGGCTCCGTGAGTTGAGATAAAGTATTCGAGGACAGAAAGACCTTCGCGGAAGGAAGCTAGAATTGGTTTCTCAATAATATCACCCGAAGGTTTTGCCATCAAGCCGCGCAAACCTGCAAGCTGCCTCACCTGGGATTTGTTACCTCTAGCTCCAGAGTCAACCATGACGTGGACTGGGTTGTAATCTTTCTTACCACGGTTTGTGGCTAAGGTTGCCAGCATGACATTAGCGATTTGATCCGTACAATTCGTCCATATGTCGATGATTTTGTTGTATCTTTCTCGGCCAGTGATAACACCTCTCCGATATTGCTTTTCAACTTGCTGGATAAGCTTCTGAGCTTCGGAAATTTCTTTGGCTTTTTCGCTTGGGATGACCATGTCATCAATACCAATAGAACAACCTGAGCGGGTCGCCTCTCTGAACCCAAGCTCTTTCAACCTATCAAGAGCTTCGATTGTTTCTTGATGACCACATATTTTGTAGCAGCGGTATATAAAATCCCCAACCTTACCTTTACTCATGGTTTCATTGGAGTAACCCAGCTCATCTGGCCAAATGCTGTTAAAGATCACCCGACCTACAGTTGTTTTGATGACCTTGTCCTCTTTGTTACCGTAGTAAGTGTCTTTTCCAAAATCAGGATTCTTAAGCCTGATCCAATCGTGGATGCCGAGAGAACCGTCGTCCAAGGTGTAAAAAATATCATTGTGATCATCAAAAAGAGGCACATGTTTTTCCTCTTCTTGCCCCTCGATTACGCGAGGAGGCAATGTCACGTAGTAACATCCCAAAGCCACATCTTGGGAAGGGGTCATGATAGGCTTTCCATTCGATGGGTTGAAGATGTTATTAGTGGAAAGCATAAAATAGCGAGCCTCCATCTGAGCCTCGATACATAGCGGAACATGCACAGCCATCTGATCACCGTCAAAGTCGGCGTTATAGGCCGTACAAACTAATGGGTGTATTCTAATGGCCTCACCCTCGATGAGTGTCGGCTCGAATGCCTGAATTGAAAGTCTATGAAGAGTCGGGGCTCTATTGAGCATAACTGGGTGGCCCTTAGTGACGTCTTCCAGGATGTCCCAAACTTCGGGCGCTTGCCTTTCAATCATCTTCTTGGCGGAACGCACTGTATGAACATAGCCGAGTTCCTTGAGCCTTCTTATGATAAAGGGTTCGAAAAGGACAAGAGCCATTTTCTTGGGCAACCCACATTGGTTGAGCTTGAGTTCCGGCCCGATAACAATGACCGATCTTCCTGAATAATCGACTCGCTTACCTAACAAGTTCTGTCTGAAACGGCCACTTTTGCCTTTGAGCATGTCACTCAATGATTTGAGCGGACGGTTTCCTGCACCCGTTACAGCACGACCATGACGACCATTGTCGAATAAAGCATCCACCGCCTCTTGCAGCATACGTTTTTCATTTCGGATAATCACCTCGGGGGTTTTTAGCTGCAGAAGGTTTTTGAGACGGTTATTTCGATTGATAACCCTTCTGTAAAGATCGTTGAGATCGGATGTCGCGAATCTCCCACCTTCTAGCGGCACAAGCGGACGAAGGTCTGGAGGAATGACAGGCAATACTGTCAATACCATCCATTCTGGACGCGTCATCGACGTAAGGAATCCCTGAACAAGTTTGATGCGTTTTGAAAGCTTCTTCCGAATTTGCTTACTACGGGTTTCCTGCATAGCGTCCTGTAAAGAATCGACCAAGGATTCGAGATCGATTTTTGCAAGAGCATCATGAACAGCTTCAGCACCCATTAATGCTGTAAATGAATCTGGCCCATAGCTGTCTTGGGCTTCCCGGTATTCGGTCTCAGTAAGTATCTGATTTTTGACAAGAGGCGTGTTCCCCGGATCAATGACTAAATAATCTTCATAGTAAATGACCCTTTCCAGGTTTCTTGCTGTCATGTCCAACATCAAACCAAGACGAGAGGGCATACATTTAAAAAACCAAATATGCGAGACCGGGACTGCCAACTCTATATGCCCCATGCGTTCTCTGCGAACCCTGGAAAGTGTCACTTCGACACCGCATCGGTCACAAATGACACCCCTGTGTTTGATTCTCTTGTATTTACCACAAGAGCATTCCCAGTCTTTTACTGGGCCAAAGATGCGCTCACAAAAAAGGCCACCTTTTTCTGGTTTGAACGTTCGATAGTTGATTGTCTCGGGATTCTTAACTTCCCCTTTCGACCAGGATCGAATGGTTTCAGGTGAAGAAAGAGTGATGCGGATTGAATTAACCGCATTCACTTTGTCCAGGCCAAGCAATTCTCGAGCAGTTTCGCGGGTAGATATCATATGTCTAATTTAAATTGTTTTTGTGTGGCCGGCCCCAGACGATTGGGAAGCCGGCATGTTAAGTGACTTGGATTTAGATGTCTGCAAATGAGGCCGGCTGAAAGTCTTCGGCGTCCTCCCCTTCTGTGTAACCAACGGTAATGTTAAGCCCTAATGACTGCATTTCTTTCACAAGGACGTTAAATGATTCTGGCACACCCGCGTCCAGAGAGTTGTCGCCTTTGACTATACTCTCGTATATCCGAGTTCGTCCTTGGACGTCGTCAGATTTCACAGTGAGAAGCTCCTGCAAAGTGTAGGCGGCACCGTAGGCTTCCATTGCCCAGACTTCCATTTCTCCGAATCTCTGACCACCGTATTGGGCTTTACCTCCAAGGGGCTGCTGAGTAACCAATGAGTAAGGACCAACGGCCCTGGCATGAATTTTGTCGGCGACCAAGTGGCCTAACTTGATGATGTATTTGTATCCAACCACAGTTTCCTGTTCAAAAAACTCACCCGTGCGGCCATCGATGAGTTTTGTTTTACCATGTTCAGGTAAGCCCGCTTCTTTTAGAAATTCCCGGATCTTGCTTTCTGGAATACCGTCAAATACAGGTGTGGCGAAATACATACCCAGGGTAGATGCCGCCCACCCCAAGTGGGTTTCAAGCAGCTGCCCGACATTCATTCGAGATGGAACCCCTAGAGGGTTGAGGATGATATCGACTGGAGTCCCGTTTTCGAGGAAAGGCATGTCTTCTTCGGGAACGATTGTAGCTACGACACCTTTGTTACCGTGCCGCCCTGCCATTTTATCTCCAACAGAAAGTTTTCTTTTCGAAGCGATATAGACTTTGACGGACTTAATGACTCCTGGGTCCACATCGTCGCCAGCCTCGAATCTCTCCATCTCGTCATCGAATTGCATTTGGAGGTCATCAAACTTTTTCTTAAAGCTAGAGATGATCTCATTTATTTTATTGCGAATAGGAGATGGATCTATCTCGATTCGATCATAAACGGCGCTAAGTTTACGCAGTAAAGTTTTAGTTATCTTCCTGTTTGCAGGAATTATGATTTCACCGGTTTCGGAATTGACAACGTCTAAAGGAATTTTTTCACCTAAGAGAATATTACTCAAGGCTTCGGTAAGTTGCTCCCTGAGTTCTTCGACCTTCCCTTTGTTTTCTTCCTCTATTTGCTTTGCTTGTTTTTTGGAATCAGATTTAGCAGTCCTAGCTCCAATACCTCTTTCTGATTCTTTCTTTGAGGAAACTTTAACATCCATTATGATGCCATAAACTCCCGATGGCACCTTGAGAGAGGTATCTTTGACGTCGGCAGCCTTTTCACCAAAGATCGCTCTCAGCAATCTTTCTTCAGGTGCAAGCTCAGTTTCGCTTTTAGGGGTGATTTTACCAACGAGGATATCCCCAGGTTTGACTTCTGCCCCCACACGGATGACGCCATCTGCACCCAGGTTTCTCAGTGCTTCCTCACCAAGGTTTGGAATGTCCCTTGTGATTTCTTCAGGGCCAAGTTTTGTGTCGCGCGCACCGACCTCGTATTCGTCAATATGAATAGAAGTGTAGACGTCGTCTTTAACAATTCTCTGGCTGATTATTATGGCATCTTCAAAGTTGTAACCCTGCCAAGGCATGTATGCAGCCAAAACGTTTCGCCCCAAGGCAAGCTCTCCGCCTTCGGTCGATGGACCGTCGGCAATAAGATCGCCTTTGTTAATTTTTTGTCCCTTTTCGACGACGACCTGCTGATTGATACAAGTCGCAGCGTTGGAACGCATAAATTTACGTATTTTATAAACATTAACGCCTTCTTTGGGGTTATGTTTTATGCGTCTTTTGGTTTCAGGAAGCTCACCATTATCGGTGATGATAACCTGACCTCCGGTCACAGATGCGACCGTCCCTTCGCACTCGGATAAAACAACAGCTCGACTGTCACGTGCCACCTTCTTTTCGACGCCGGTAGCAACGTATGGAGCGTCGGTTACGAGTAAAGGAACAGCCTGGCGTTGCATGTTTGATCCCATTAATGCTCTGTTAGCATCATCATGCTCTAGGAAAGGAATCAAACTTGCTGCCACAGAAACCAGTTGTTTAGGTGAAACATCCATGTAGTCCACCTTTTCTTTTTCGACGTCTATGAAATCCCCTTTGCGTCTGCACGTGACATAATCACTTGTGAAATTCCCTTTTTCGTCATGAGCCACGTTCGCCTGAGCGACGATAAAGTTCTCTTCGCGGTCCGCTGTGAGATATTCGATTTCATCAGAAACTCGCCCTTTAGTGACGACACGATAAGGAGTTTCAATAAATCCAAAGTCGTTGATGCGAGCGAAACTAGCCAATGATGCTATAAGCCCAATGTTAGGACCTTCAGGAGTTTCAATAGGACAAATTCTCCCGTAGTGAGACGGGTGAACGTCACGGACTTCAAAACCTGCTCTATCTCTTGAAAGACCTCCTGGCCCGAGAGCAGAGAGACGTCTTTTATGAGTTAACTCAGCCAGAGGGTTTATTTGGTCCATAAACTGAGACAGCTGAGAGCGTCCAAAGAAATCTCGGATGACAGCAGACAGAGCTTTGGGGTTGATCAGCTTCTGCGGTGTCATTGTGTCAGTGGTCTGATCGAAGAGGGTCATTCTTTCTTTGACCAATCTTTCGGTACGGGCAAGACCCACACGGCACTGATTAGCCAATAATTCACCAACGGTTCTGACGCGCCGGCTGCCCAAGTGGTCGATGTCATCCAACATGCCGTCGCCCATCTTGAGCTTTAATAAATACTTGGTGGCTGCTACCAAATCTTCCCTGGCAAGAACACGGTGCTCCAAGCTCTGGTCGATGCCTAGCTTTTGATTTATTTTGTAGCGACCTACACGGCCAAGATCATATCTTTTTGGATCGAAAAAGAGTCGCTTGATAAGAGCTTTTGCGTTTGCGGGAGTTGGAGGGTCGCCCGGTCTTAAACGACGATAAATATCTTTGAGAGCCTCTTCTTCGTTGGACGTTGGGTCTTTCTTGAGACATTTTACAATAATCCCATCATCAATAGTGGTATCTATAGCTTTTAGTTTTTTGATACCAAGGTCAGCTATCTGCTTGACAATAGCTTTTGATAGAGGTTCGAAGCCTCGTGCAATGACGGTGTCGTTGTCGGGATCAACAACGTCTTCGACGAGAACCATGGATCCTATCTCATCCATTTTTTGAAGGGCTGAGATTGAAAGGTCCTTTATATCGTAAAATTCTTTTAATATTTCCTCATCAGAGCCTGTTCCTTTTCCATCGAGAAATACAAGAGCTCTAAAAAATGTGGTTACGAGAAACTTTCTTCTGCGCTTTTTACGATCCAAATAGACGTAGAGCATGTCACTTGTATCGAATTGGGCTTCGAACCATGACCCTCTGTCAGGAATAATCCTGAAGCTGTGCAAAGTTTTTCCATTGGCATGAAGCGACGCTTCGAAGGCCAATCCTGGAGATCTGTGGAGCTGACTAACAATGACGCGCTCCGCGCCATTAATAACGAAAGTCCCCTGAGGAGTCATGAGTGGAAGCTCACCCATGAAGACCTTTTCTTCTTTGACTCCTGATTCGTCTTTGAGATGGAAGGTGACGTGGAGTGGAGCGCCGTATGTCAGGCCCTCGCGGAGGCACTCGAGCCAGTCATATTTGGGGTCACCAATTTCATAACTGTGGTAATCAAGAACGATCTTGCCATCGTAACTTTCCACTGGGAAAACTTCGGCAAAGACTGCCTGAAGCCCCACATTTTGACGTTCTGAAACGGGGACTCCTTCTTGGATGAACTCATCATAGGATTTGAGTTGAAGTTCTATGAGGTTTGGCGGAGAAATGGTTTCCTGGATCTTAGCAAAGTTAACTCTTTCGTGGGTTCTTGATCGCATTAGGAAGATAAATTTATATTAGCCTGGTATTTATATCAAAAAAATTCAATAAAGCAAGTCCTCAGGGTTGAAACTGAGGACTTTTGTTAAAATTTGGAAAAAACACAAGCTTACAAGCTTGTTCTGAAGCTGAGCAGAAGCCCAGCTGGGTCGATTACTTAACTTCGACGGTTGCTCCAGCTTCCTCGAGCGCCTTTTTAGCTGCTTCAGCTTCATCTTTGGAAACTGCTTCAAGGAGCGGTTTAGGAGCGCCTTCGACAAGAGCTTTAGCGTCGGCAAGACCGAGCCCAGATTTAATTCCACGGACTGCTTTGATACAAGCAATCTTCTTATCCGCCGGAGCAGACGCGAGAATCACATCGAATTCAGTCTTTTCTTCAGCAGGTGCTGCGTCTCCGCCTCCACCAGCTGCCGCAGCAACGGCAACAGGAGCAGCGGCTGTCACGCCCCACGCATCTTCCAGTTTCTTAACAAGTTCAGCTGCGTCTAATACGCTTAGCTGACCCAACTCTTCTACTATTTTATCTAAGTCTGCCATTTTATTTATGGACGTTGCCCCAGTTGATCCCGGGAATTAAGCCTAAATTTAGGCCAACGAATTAACTTAAGGGTTTATGGTTATTTTGAATTACCGGGTTTCAGAAAAAGAAATCGCCGGTAAAAGTTTAAAATTTTGTGGTTCAACTGCTCTGGCGCAATGCACCGTCACAATAAGTTGCTGGGTTTTGGTTATTCCCCTTTATCTGCTTTGGATTTAATAACCTGGGCAAGTTGAGTTCCCGGTGTTCCTATGATCCGAGCGAGGTTACCTGCTGGAGCTTGGAGAGCGCCAAGCAATTTGGCTCTTAGAACATCCAAGGACGGAAGATCTGCGATTGCGTTCACTTCGTTTGCTTCCAGCCTTTCCGAGTCGAGGTAACCAAACTTAATTTCTGGCTTTTCGAATTCTGAGGCAAATGTTTTGACTACTTTCGCAGCTGCCGCAAATTCACCTTTACCAGTGACGACAGCGAGTTGGCCAGCCATTTCATCTTTCAGGTCTTCGGCACCAACTTGGGCGGCTGTGACAGCGAAGATCTTATTTTTCACAACGTGAATCTCGGCATCAACTTCTCGAAGTTTATCACGCAAGTCACCGAAAGGACCCATTTTTAATCCGTGATAGTCGGCAACAATGAAGAAAGGTGACGACTCGAGTCTCTCTAAATATTCTTGGCTTATGTATTTCTTTTCTTCTCTCATTTTTTGGTCTGTTGAGGTTCTAGGGGATTAGACAGCTGTGGTAGCAGCCTCTTTCAGATCTACCCTTACAGATGGACTCATTGTTCCGGAAAGTACGATACTTTTGATGTAAGTTCCTTTAACACCGGGCGGCTTTGCCTTTGCTAAAGTCGAAATCACCTGGCTGGCATTTTCGAGTATTTTTTCACTATCAAAAGAAACTTTGCCTACAGGTACGTGCAGATTTGAGCACTTATCGACTTTATATTCTATTCGGCCTGCTTTTAATTCATTAACAGCTTTAGCTGTGTCGTCAGTGACAGTGCCGGTTTTTGGGTTGGGCATGAGGCCTCTTGGACCAAGAACACGACCCAATTTTCTGACTTCAACCATGGCGTCAGGAGTTGCAACCGCAACATCGAAACCGACCCAACCGCCGGTCACTTTCTCAATGTATTCTTCAAATCCGACAAATTCAGCCCCAGCTTCTCTCGCTGCATCAGCCGATGGGCCTTCTTTTGAAAATACCAAGACTTTAACAGTTTTTCCGCTGCCGTGCGGCAAGGCCACTGTGCCTCTGACCATCTGGTCAGATTGTCTGGGATCCACGCCTAATTGGAAGTGTAGATCAACAGTTTCATCGAATTTAGCCTTGGGAAAGTTTCCAAGGAGATCGACAGCTTCCTTGAGAGAATAGAGTTTTGTCTGATCTATTAACTCAAGCGCTTTCCTATATCTTTTGCTATGTTTTTTTTCTTTTGGCATATCTGAGCGGTGTTAACGGACGTTTTAGGCCCTCCCGATCTTGGGAAATTATATGGTGTTTTTAATTGAGAGCGAAATTATCCTTCGACTTCAACCCCCATACTTCTGGCGGTGCCTGCGATGATGCGAATCGCCGCTTCCTCACTGGCAGCATTGAGATCTTTTTCTTTTATTTTGACAATCTCCAGAATTTGCTCACGAGTGATCTTTCCAACTTTATGAGTGTTTGGAGTGGCAGACCCCGAAGCCAAACCTGCTGCCTTTTTGATGAGAACAGGTGCTGGTGGGGATTTGGTGATGAAAGTAAAAGATTTATCCTGAAAGACACTGATGACAACAGGGATTACCATACCTGCCTGTTCTTTTGTGCGTGCATTAAATTCTTTACAGAAACCCATGATGTTCACACCGTGTTGACCGAGAGCTGGCCCGACAGGTGGGGATGGATTTGCCTGTCCTGCAGGGATCTGTAGTCTGATATATCCAGTTATTTTTTTAGCCATTTGCTTAAATTATTAAATTAAGATGTTTTTTCTACTTGCCAGTATTCGAGTTCCACAGGTGTGTTTCGACCAAAGATACTCACTTGGACTTTGAGCTTTCCTTTTTCAGCATCCACCTCTTCGATAGTCCCATTGTTCCCAAGGAACGGGCCATCGTTAATTTTGATAATTTCATTGGTTTCGAAATTAACTTTAGGCTTTTCGACATCGTCATCATCGCTAATCTGAGATTTAATAGCCTCAATCTCAGCATCAGGTGTTGGGGATGGGTGATCCCCGCCCACAAAACCAATGAGGCCTTGCGTTTCTCTCAAGAAATACCACGGCCTGTCGCGCAGACGCTTGTTATCATCATAGAGATCGACTGAAATGAAGGCGTAGCCGGGATAAAGTTTTCGGTTTGTGACTATCTTTTTGCCATTTTTGACCTCAGCCACCCTTTCAATAGGCACGAGGACCTCCTCGATAAACTCGGAGACTTCCTCAATGACCATTCGTTTTTCGATGCTCTCTTTGACCTTTGACTCCTGCCCGGAGAGGGTCTGCATTACGAACCATTGAAAAGGCATATTATCTCTGTCTGGGTATAATTTATAGTTGTTATAAAATCTGCGGTTCCGATTAGTTAAATAAACCAAGGAGTCCGGTAACGGAACCGTTGATTATAAAATCAACGACCACTGTGAATGTTGAAAGGATGAGAGTTGAAACGAAAACAACGGCTGTGTTTATTTTCAACTCGTCAGTCGTAGGCCACGTGCACTTCTTGAGTTCCATTTTGGTGAGCGCCACGTAATTTCTGAAGCGAGCGAGCTGCCCATTCTTCCACAGGACACCAAGGATAATCGCTGCGATGACCGTCCATACGATAATTTTGATAATTTCAGGATCCATTCGATTTATTCCTCATCAACATATATTTAATTTTTAGTGGCGGAGGGAGAGGGATTCGAACCCCCGGTACCTTTCGGTACAATGGTTTTCAAGACCACCGCAATCGACCACTCTGCCATCCCTCCGCAAAATTCTCTGTCTTAATCATCTACTGAGTGATCGGGACAAGTGGCAGGGCAGGAGGGAATCGAACCCCCAACCAATGGTTTTGGAGACCACTACTCTACCAATTGAGCTACTACCCTGTAAATCCCTTAAAATGACTAGAAAAAGAAAGCACGACACCGGCCGTGCTTTGGTCTTAGTTAAAATAAATTAATTTTCAAAAATTTGATTGAGCTGGGATTACCCAACTCAGGATTATGGATAACGAGTCTGTTATTCGTTAATGTCAGCGACACGACCAGCACCAATTGTCCTGCCACCTTCACGAATAGCGAATCTTTGCCCTTTTTCCATAGCTATCGGAGCAATCACCTCGACATCCACAGAGACATTATCTCCAGGCATGACCATCTCAGTTCCTTCCGGCAGTGTTACAGAACCAGTTACGTCTGATGTGCGGAAGTAGAATTGTGGTCTGTAGTTGTTAAAGAATGGTGTGTGTCTACCACCCTCCTCCTTGGAGAGGACGTAAACCTCTGCGCTAAATTTCTTGTGAGGCTTGATCGAGCCAGGTGCGGCAAGAACCATACCACGCTGAACATCATCCTTTTTGATCCCGCGGAGAAGAACTCCAACGTTTTCACCGGCAGACGCTTCATCGAGCAACTTTCTAAACATTTCAATGTCTGTCACAGTGGTCTTGCGTGTTTCTTTCAAACCAACGATTTCCACTTCAGACATTTTCTTGAGAACGCCTCGCTCTACTCTGCCAGTTACAACCGTACCACGTCCTTCAATGTTGAACACATCTTCGATGCACATTAGGAATGGCTTGTCCACCTCACGCTGAGGTAGTTCAATGTGGGAATCTAAAGCATTAAGGAGATTTTGGATAGCCTCCTCACCTTCTGGCTTGTGCTCCTGAGCAGCTGTGGCGCTACCACGCACAACAGGGCAGCCTTCAAATTGATATTTCTCCAAGATCTCAGTGACTTCCATTTCGACGAGGTCGAGAAGTTCATCATCATCAACGAGGTCGACTTTATTTAAGAAGACCACAATGGCAGGAACACCAACCTGACGAGCAAGAAGAACGTGCTCACGTGTCTGTGGCATTGGTCCGTCAGCAGCACTTACGACAAGAATCGCACCATCCATCTGAGCAGCACCAGTAATCATGTTCTTGACGTAGTCCGCGTGACCTGGGCAGTCGACGTGGGCATAGTGACGAGATTCTGATTCATACTCGACGTGGGAGGCTGCGATAGTAACCGTTTTGGTTTCATCACGCACTGTTCCACCCTTGGTGATATCAGCATATGAAATTGCTGGTGCCAGACCCTTTTTATTTTGAACTTCGACAATAGCGGCTGTCAAAGTTGATTTGCCGTGGTCCACGTGGCCGATAGTTCCGACGTTTACGTGGGGTTTAGTACGCTCGAACGCTTCTTTTGCCATTGCTTTTTCCTAATATAGGTATTTTGAGTATTTTTTAAGTAAATTCTAATTATTAATGGAGCCCATGACCGGGCTTGAACCGGTGACCTCATCCTTACCAAGGATGTGCTCTACCGACTGAGCTACATGGGCGATAGGATGTGAACGTTTTAAGGCTCAACAACCAAGACCCCGGTGTGAAAACTCCACCACCCGAAGGTTTCCAATCCCTAAAGATTTTACTCCAAGGGAATGGAGTATTTATGGCCTTTTTAAATCATTGTCAACGGGATTTTTAATTTTTCTTAATTTTTTGATTATTCAATTGAATCAACAACTTCTTGATAAGTTTTAAAGTGCCGCTTGCAAACGGATTCTAAGTTGCCAATTTCGCCCTGTTTCAAAACCTCCTGAGCAGCCATAAAAACCTGTTTTGAGGCACCTTTTGGGAGTTTTACCCCCAATTTTTCGGACAGACGATCCATTTCAGAGACAAATTTTCCTCTTGCACAAATTGAAGCAGTGGCCACCGCAATATCCGACTCAGCTTTTGTTTTTTGGATGAGCTGGATGGACTTAGCTTTCCCAAACAAAGCTTTCTCAACGACAGACTTTGATTTAGCGAATTGATCACTAAGGACGAATTCGGGACCAGGCAGTTCCGTGTTAATCTTTGCTAACACATTTTCAATAGCTCGTGCGTGCCCCCAGGCGAGCAGGCGATTTAAATTAGCAAACTTTTTGTAGAGTTTATTGTAAGCCGGATTGCCAATACAAACGGTATCAACGACACAGCCATCTGTTTTTTCAATGATTTTACAGAGCTCTTGTATCTTAGCCGCACTTTTTACATTTTTGGAGTCCTGCACCCCCGATTCATGAAGAATTCGGGCAGCGGGTTCGTTGAGGTAGGCGGCAGTAATGACCAGTGGGCCAAAGAAATCGCCCTTGCCGCTCTCATCGACTCCGATGTGAGGCTTTAATTGTTCAGGGTCATGCTCCAGCTCATAGCCTACAGTTGCTTTTTCTAGGATTTGAGGCTCTAAATAAAATTCAATAAATTCCCGGGTGCCTTTTCCTTGCAAAAGCAATTTACCAGACTCGTATGATGAGACTACCAGGTCTGGCCCTTTTGCAGAAAAGAGAGTGTATTGAGGTGTAGAAATAACAAATCCACGATCAACCAAATATTCTCGAATTCTTTTTGATTGAGCTTTGGTGATAATGACAGTGTGACTTGTTAAAGTTTTAGACATCGAGCAATTGAATATTCAGCGAGATGAATAATTATTATCATGTTTAACCTCATGAGTTGAACAAATTTAGCAAGATAAACTTTTTAATGCAGAACGAACAAGCCAGCTACATGGCAAAACCCCTTCTTTCTTGGTATTCCCAAAATGCTAGAGACTTGCCCTGGCGAAAAACCAAGGACCCATATGCCATATGGATTTCTGAGGTCATGCTTCAGCAAACACAGGTGGTCAAAGTCATAGATTATTGGAATAGATGGATGAATTTGTTCCCATCCATTGCCGACTTGGCAAATGCCGACACAGAAAAGGTATTAAAAGCTTGGGAAGGACTGGGTTACTACACAAGGTGCAAAAATCTCATGAGAGCAGCGCAAGTCATCATGGAGGACTTTCGGGGCGAGTTTCCAAGCAAGCCAGAATCTATTTCAAGCTTACCTGGCATTGGGCCATACACAACAGGGGCGATAGGTAGTATTGCATTTAATCATTCACTTCCTTTAGTGGATGGAAATGTAGAAAGGATCATAACTAGATTTTTGGCAATTGAGGAAGACATACGGCTTTCCAAAACAAAAGCGAAGATTTGGGACCATTGTGATGATTTGATTAAATTTATTACCAATTCAGAGTTAGTGAATAGGGAGGATATATTTGGAAATATGAATCAAGCCCTTATGGAGCTTGGAGCCACGATATGCTTACCTAAGAAACCAGATTGTAAACGATGCCCGATCTCGCTGAATTGCATTGCATTCGAAAAAAAACTACAGAACAAATTGCCGGTTAAGTCGAAAACCCAAAAAATAAAAAATATATTTTCAACATCCTGGGTTCTTATTTGGAATGATAAAATCATCATTGAGAAGGCCTCCGATAAAGAGTGGAATTCAGGTCTTTATCGATTTCCTACGGTTGAAGAAAGGGAAAGACACGGACCACTGGAACAGTTATTTGAAAAACAGTGGAATTTTATACCGTCAAATGAACTGGTTATCGTTGGAAACTTGCGTCATGCAATAACCCACCACCGCATCCGTATTCGAGTCGTAAAAATCGCCCTGACATCAAAAGAAACAAAGAACCTAGCAAACGATAGCAATGAATGGGCGACTTTGAATAAAATTAAAGATCTTCCATTTTCTGGGGCTAACTTAAAAATACTTAACACAATTGACAATACTCTGTGAGGAATATCTGATTCACACATTAGAGATAAAATTTTTTTGTGATAACTACATCTACAACGCCTTCCCTGAGACCGAGTTCCTGACATCATTTGTTTTGATCTCAATTCGGCATCATATCTGTAACAAAAACCTCGTGTGTCTACGGCCTCAAATTGCCCCCCAATAGTGTAAACCGAAAAGCAAGGTGTGGCTGTTGTTTAAAAGAGCGCTTTAAATGATCTGCTTTATGACACTGCCAAAATCAGATTCAAGACGCTTATGACCAGAAACCTCCAAACTATGTGCGCTCAAGCCTAATTGGTGAAGAAGGGTGGCGTGTATGTCCGTGACATAATGTGGGTTGTCTTCAGCATGAAAACCCAACTCATCCGTTGAACCATGGACGACACCTCCCCTTACACCTCCCCCGGCCATCCAAACTGAAAACCCATAGGGATGGTGGTCTCTTCCGTCGCCATTTTGTGACCCTGGTGTTCGACCGAACTCGGTCGCAAAAACCACAATTGTTTCATCTAACAGTCCTCTTTGCTTAAGGTCTTTCAGTAATCCTGCGACCGGCTTATCAACCTGGGCAGATAATTTGGAGTGGTTACTTTTAAGACTACTGTGAGCATCCCAAGCGCCAGCAGCCCCGTCACCATGCATAATCTGGACGAATCGGACCCCCTTTTCTACTAACCTACGCGCGCACAACAGTTGTTTACCAAATGGTTTTGTAGTGTCTTTATCCAACCCGTAAAGGTCAGAAGTAGCTTTGGATTCACCACTAATGTCAAGAGTATCAGGAATGGAGGACTGCATATTAAATGCGAGCTCATAGGAGCGAATTCTCGCCTCCAATATTTTATCATTTATGTTTTGAGCACGGGCAATTTTATTCAGTCTATTGATTAACGCGAAACTGACACTCTGCTCATGATGAGAGAGATCTCCATTAGGCTTTGCAAATGCAAGGGGTTCATCGGCATTAACGTCTAATGGGACAGCATCGTATGCAGGCCCAAGATAATGGCCGTCACGCTTATCAAAGAAACGAGGCCCCATCGTTATGAATTTCGGTAGATTATCATTTAGTGAGCCTAATCCGTAACTTATCCAGGCCCCTATGGTTGGCACCCTGACGTCTAACATATGACGGCCTGAATGAAACTGCACCTGCGCACCATGATTATCATCTGTTGTCCACATCGACCTGATGAAAGAAATATCATCAGCACACGAACCAATATGAGGAAACCAATCACTGACAGGAATCCCGGATTGCCCATATTTTTTAAAGCCTATTTGATTGGGATATATTTTGTTTCTCTGTTGACCATTGGCATCGTTGACAACTACGACCCGCACCTTTTTCAATTTCTCAGGATCTTGAACGCTCATGAATGGGGTCTCGGATATCGTCTTTCCGGCATATTTATCGAGAGCAGGCTTTGGGTCAAAACTTTCCATGTGGCTCACTCCGCCTCGCATAAAAAGCCATATCACATTTTTTGCTTTTGGCTTAAATTGAGGGAGCCCATTTATCCTGAAGGGTGAGGAATTCGCGGCGGCCTTATATCGCTCTTCCATCAGAAGGGATTCCAATGCAATCCCCCCGAAACCTAGACCCAACCTATTAATAAAATCCCGTCTTTTCATAACACCAAATGTTCGTTCTTTGAGTCTGATGGATTTCATTTTATCGATATAAACTCATGATGGTTGATAAGGGCATGAACTAAAATTGTTTTCTGACGTTCCATGTTAACATCCTGTAAAAGTTGTCGGCTAACCTGGATTTCTTGAACTGATGGAGATCTTCCCAAGATAAGGTTGAAAGCTCTTTTTATATATGCTTCGTCAAGCGCGCCACCACGTGGATGACCAATACGCTTAGCAATTTTTCCAGCCATACTGAGAGCGAGCTGACTATTAATTAATGCCAATGCTTGTTGAGGTAAAACAGACTCTTCTCGACGGTAGCACGATTCAATATCCGCATCATCAAACTGAACAAGAAACTTGTTCTGGTCATCACGGGAATGTTTAAAGTATATACTGCGACGGTATGGACCTTTCGCAGGATTTGAATCTAGGGATGGTCCTCCAATGCTTAAATCAATTTCCCCTGCTAGATGAAGAATGGAATCACGCAACACTTGGGATTCCACACGGCGGGATGGCTTGCGCCAGAAAAACGAATTTTTTTTATCAGAACGATTGGTTTCTTTTTCAGAATGAGTTGCCACGCTTTTTCGTTTCCACGCCTTGCACGTCATAATTAGTCGATGCAGCCTTTTCATCTTCCAGCCATTTACGATTAAATCTGAAGATAAAAAATCCAAGAGGTCTTTCATTTCTGGAGGGGAAGACCGCCTACCAAAATCGGAAACCGTTGAGACTAATGGCTTCCCAAAGTGCCTCATCCAAACGTGATTCACCGCCACTCGGGCTGTAAGAGGGTTATTTTTATTAGTCATCCACTCTGTCAGAGCTCTCCTCCGCCCAGTAGAAAACGAGGGATATGGAGCGGTTTGAGACTCGAGCTCCTCTGCCGGCGATTCTAAAGCCTTTCTCGATGCAATTAGTCGTGGGTAGCTAGCCACCATACCGGACGACCTCAATTCATCTAATTCATTCAATTTACTTTGCTCTTGGCGGTGTAAATTTTCCAAGTCTTTAGACTCTTTTGTGTTTGAGATCGCCAATCTGATTTTTGCAATTTCCCATTGGACCTTTGATATTAGATATTTGGCATACGCTTTTTTCGCATTTTCTATTAGATTACTTTTTGAGGAATCATGACTGTCATCATGCCCGATTTTGTCTGCAAGAAAACGTGAATTTATAAATGCTATTTCCGTCTCAAAGAAATGAATCCTAGAAAGAATTTCGCGACGAGCATCAGCAGAGCCCTTCATACTTAAATCATTTTGGGCAAGCTCAATTTTTTTGCGGCTCAAACTTACCAAGTCATCAATGACATATTGTCTTGAATAAGGACGGTAGGATTGTCTAGGGAGTTGAATCTCTCTAGGCTTAAAAGCATCAACCATTCCATTGACCTCAAAAAGTGCCGGTTTAATAACTTCAGATTCATTAAAGTGTTTTTCATTACCCTTAATGTGAAGCCATGTGGGTTGCCCCGGATGAGCATCATATACCCTGGGTATACCATTTTCTTCAATTGAGGCATAACCAGGAATCGGATCTAGACGAACCTGGTGTGGCTCAAATATGGCTCTTATTTGGTAATAGGATTTCTGGGAGATGGGATCATATTTATGGTCGTGGCATTTGGCACAATTTAAGGTGAGCCCTAAAAAACCTTTACCCACATGTTCAATAGTTTTATCCAACCACGTTGTTCTGTTAAATAAGTAATAATTTCGAGCCAAGTATCCTGTCGCTCTGAGTTTATCCTGATCATTGGGATAGATCTCATCTGCAGCAAGCATTTGCCGTATCATTTCATCGTAACCAATATCTTCGTTAAGTGATTCGATAATCCAGTCCCTCCAATGCCAAATATGTTTTTGTGAATTCCTCAATTGTGATCCCAGACCATACCAATCAGAATACCTCCATATATCCATCCAATGTCGCCCCCATCGCTCTCCGTAGTGAGGGCTCGCTAGAAGTTTATCCATCAATCGCTCCCACCTATCATCAATAGATTGTGAGAAGAACCACTGGTAGTCGGATTCCAGAGGGGGCAAACCAATGAGATCATAGTAAGCTCGGCGCACAAGCTGCCTCTCCGTCTCCATTCCCACTGGGCGAACATCATGCGATTGGTGATACAATGATAAGATGACATCAATAGGATTCGCTCCTTTGGCATCAAAATTTGCGGATTGGATGTTGGTTTTAATAGGCAAAAAAGCCCAATGACTTTGAGGATCCTGCTCAGGCTTTTCGGAGGCGAAAGAAGGACTTCCTGATTGGATCCAAGCTATCATGGCTTTTACAAATTCCTTATCAACGGCCTGCCCTTCAGGAGGCATGCGGCTATCCAAGTCAGAAGTCGTGAGGCGAGAAATTAGCTCACTGTCTTTTGGTGATAAGGAATTAAGAATGACACCATTTTTCCCGCCAGCTTTTATAAATTCAGCAGTATCCAGTCTTAAACCAGCTTTTTGCTTTAGGGCCCCGTGGCAGGAATAACACCTGGATTTTAAAACAGGTTTAATTTTATCAAAATAGACGTTAGAGCGTGCCTTTGCAAAACTCAAAGCCACAAGAAATACACAAAGATACCCCCACTTAATGAGCTTTGGAATCATGCCCATGGACTAACATTTTAGAGCTCCTTTAACAAGCTCAGGAAATTGTTGATCTCAGGTCCAGAAAAGCAGGTGAACTCGCTTGTTATTAGGATTGCATGAGAGAGGAGACCTCACTGGGCTGCAAGACTCTCCATTTACCAGGCTTCAGGTCACCTATAGAAATTGGACCTATTTGAATGCGTCGAAGATTTTCAATCTTTAAATTAAGTTGCTTCATCATTCTCCGAATTTCTCGATTTTTCCCCTCAGCAAGTTCGATTTCGAGGAGACTCCCCGCAAAATCCTTGGCTAGGACTTTGCACGCATGGGCTTTGAGAATATCATCCCCAACCCGCATACCCTGAATAAGAGGCTTCAAATCTCTGTTCTCAACTTTTCCTTTCACTGTCACCCGGTATTTTTTGATGACCCCGTATCGAGGATGGGTCACTTTGAGGCAAAAATCACCGTCGTTTGTCATGAGAATGAGCCCCTCGGATTCTCTATCCAATCGTCCAACAGGGTAAAGGTCACCCCATTCCTGCGGCAAAAGATCAGATAGAATAGACCTACCCATTTCGTCAGATTTCGTACTCACGACCCCTCTGGGCTTATGGACGGCAACGTGCCTCCTCGTTTTCTTTTTAATCTCATTTCCGTCTAATGTGACGTTGTCGACCAAAGGCAGAACTGGGGTACCAGGTTTGAATATGACCTTGCCATTAATGGCTACCCTGCCCTGCTCCACCAGCTTTTCTCCAGCCCGCCTGGAGCACGCTCCAGCGTCTGATAGATATTTTTGAATCCTTACTGTTTTTTGGTCTCCCATTTTTTGATACTTGAAAGCTAAATAAATGGTCTATTTTAACGCCGCTCAAAACTTTGCTTAAAAATAACAAAAAAGTAGGACCAGATGATTACCTGGCCCCACTAAAAATTTTGATAGCGTGTATGTGCTGATTATTCAGGTTTGGTTTTACGCAGGCCAGTCACTTTGTCGCCGGCTTTCCATTGACCACGTTTGCGCAGCAATTCAACTCGTTCGAATCGCTTTAGGACACTTCTTTTGCCGCCCAAAGTTGAGGCACCTCTTAGACTTCTATGTTGTGACATATTTTTTCTCCAAAAATTGGACTGTGAAAAATATCAAATGGTGCAAATTGATCAAGCTAAATATTAAGAATCATCTCCATCCTGATTTTCGGCCTCATCTCGGCTCAAATTAGGACGATCCAGACTCTCGATGACAACAGATTGGTAATATCCAGCCAATTCCAGCAGTAGAAATAATTGAGCCTGTTGCATGGATTCTTCTGGGATCTCATCTTGGATGAGTTTTTCGAGATTTTCCTTATCTTCAGGGCCAGGGCTACCCAATAGTTGCCAGGAGCTTATTCGGATGTCATTTAAGATCTGGAGCAACCATTCAACTTTATCCAGTCCGAGTCTTAAAAAATTTTGGCCATCTTCTTCATAAAATGTCACTGGAGAGTTGAGAAATGTGTCTAGAGTTGATTGCAGAGACTGACGCTCTGAATCCAGGCTTTCTTCTAAAAACTTCCTGTCCTCTTCCAATTCTCCTTCATGATCATTTTTAGAGAGCGTGACTTTCCATTTTGATGGAAGGGGAAAACAATTGAGAATGCTGAGCAGTTGGTCCTTACCACTGGGATGAAAACGAAAGGTGATTCTTTGATCTGTTTTTTCAACTAATTCCACGAGTTTCCGATGGGAGTTGTTAAATTAAGAAAATGACGGTAATGGCTATTATGTAAAAAAGAAATCAAATAGTGCGGCCTACTCCTTCTCCAGGGTAGCCGTCAGCCTATACTGTTGCAGCTGGTGTACGTAATGCTCGGCCCGTTCTAACGTCTCACGTGTGAGCACACTTTTGCCGTTACTATGAACTTCTAGCATGTGTTTTTCCGCTCTCTTCCTGTCCCATCCGAAAACCTTCTGAAAAACGTGTGTGACGTAATTCATCAAATTGACGGGATCATCCCAGCATATGACTAGATATGAAGGCGCTAGCTCCTTTTGTTCTAAAATTAGAGTATTTGTATCCTTGTTAGGACTGGACCATTGGTCAGAATCTTTGTGGCACTTTTGTGAATAAACAGCACTCATCTTAATCTCACTCATAAGAAATTAAACTCCAGCATGTGTGTCATTTCTTCACAGCTTACTCAACTGTTATTCCCATTCAATATTTAAAATTTTAAAAAAACGGCCATAAATAGGCTAGAAATGGAATATTTATGGGATTAACAGTTGTTAATAACTTGTCATTGATTGAAGTTTAGTTGATTATGCCCGCGACGAGTTGTTCCCAACCACAAGCTTGAAACTTTCAGTTACGTGGTTGCGTTCCCTGTACACTACAAATTTAGAGCCTTGCTGATTGGTTATGGTTGCTCCTGTTTTTAATAATTCGGAACCTCTAACGGTTGATGAAATTGAAAGGCTGCCCAGATGGGCGGCGGTCGCCCTTGCGGCCAGATGTGCCATGCGCATATCTCCTATAATAGGCATTTCTGGTAAATTACACTACTGGAGGACGGAGGCTTCAGCAAATGCCACCGCCATTGAACTCGTTCCATTCCAGGTCGCATTCTCGTCGGTTTCAGGAACGGACCAGAGCCTCCATATCGTTAAGTCCATTGTTGCGAGAGCAGGCGAAAAAGCGGAGGCAGCAAATGCCATGGCTGAAGCAGCCGCAGTGGCTGCATGTTCAAGAGCTGCAGCCGCATCGATTGCGGCAGCTGGCAAGGGCGCAGCAGTTACTAGGGCGGCGACCGCGGCAGCCGTGAGAGCCACAGATGTCAGGGCAGCAACAGCAGCAAGAGAGGGCTTGACCCAAATCCAAGGAATTGATCATAGAGCGGCAACAGCGGCGGCTAGAGCGATTCAGTCCGCTACAAAATCAGACTGCCAGCTCCTATTCAAACTTATCGGCTCAAATACAGACGATGACTGGTGCGCACCATTGGATTTCTACGAGATGCCACTTTGGCCTGAAGGCAACCTGCCGGAAGGATGGAACCAACTCCTGAGCATGTGGGAGGAGGCTCTTAGCCAGATAAATCAGCGGGAAATTTATGAAAGACATTTAGCATGGATTCAGGGCGGAGCGATCGCCTGGGATCAAATGGAAACTCGACTACAAAGTTGGGTAGAATCCCTTTCACAAACCAAAACCGAGGAACCTCACTACAGCAAGCCAGTAGATTATGTGAACGAGAGTGATTTGGATAATGAGCCAGAACAAGCCGTTGAGCAAAAAAGTCAAACTCAATCGAAAGAGAGAGGCAGTGATCTATCCGGAAGAGCTATCGGGGAAAATCTAGATATTGCCCCATCCGAGACTCAATCCGCATCTGGCCCAGCTCTTCCCCTCTCGGATGCGGTGGCAAGTAATGACATTTTGGATCGTGAAAGTCTCATTTCATCTCTCGGAGCACTACTGGCATCACCAAGACAAAGGAGTCCATTCACGCTGGGTATTTTTGGAAATTGGGGATCAGGTAAATCTTCAGTACTCGCTCAGGTAAAACAAAGGCTTTCCCATCGGCCGTACAAAGATCAGTTTGACTTCGCGACATTCAGTCCCTGGGAGAATCGCCATAGTGACTCTATCCAAACCGAAATCGTAAAATCGATTGTTTCGGGATTAACCAACAAAGTGGATAGAAAAAGCCGACTCAAGCTGATGTGGGATTTCATAAGGCATGAACCAAAGCAAATGGTTTACAAGGGACTCATCGCCCTCTGCTTCTATCTGGTAGCATCATTTGGATTGGGAATCGTTGCCCTTGCTCTGAACAATCCCATCGTCCACGCAGTTTATGGGGTTACTTTTCTTTCTGGGCTTGGTTTGTTTATCTGGCAACTCTGGAAACAAATACAACCGGCTTTCGAACAAGCATTACCTTTTCCAGTTTCTCTGCGCATAGATTTACCAAAAAAGGAAGCCCCTCAAACAATCTCTTCTGCTGACTGGAAACAACAACTTAAGACGCTCTGTGAGCTGAGGCTTCGATCACAAAACCCAATGGCGCCAAGGAGGTTGGTTCTCTTGATAGACGACATTGACCGCTGCGCATCCGATGTCATCGTGGAGACATTCGACTCGATACAGCTCATCGCAGATTTACCTGGAATTATAACCATCGTGGCCACTGATGATGGGGTTGCCATGCAGGCAATTGCAGAACAGTATAGGGAGGTTGCAGATGAGACTCGATCGGCATCTGTCTTAGCAAGAAACTATCTAGGAAAACTTTTTCAAGCGTCAATCGCTCTGAACAATCCATCAAGAGCGACAATCAGAAAATTCGTGGAAACCTGGTTATTTCCTGAGGCTGGCGAGTCAAGTCATCGACAAAAACCGGAAGCCAGCGTTCAAATTCCCGAGACACAGACTCAATCTCAATCGGAATCATCATCGCCGCTTTACAATAAATTGGTTGAAGACCCGGCTCTCTCTTCAGATTCAGGTGCTATAACCATTGAGCAAGTTTTGCAGATCGATATGCGCGACACAAATAGAGATAAGTCCATGTTTATCGATTTAGCTGATTTATTCGAAATAAACAATCCAAGGCAACTCATACGCCTTAGAAATTCTTATCGTCTCGCAAAAGCCTTTAACCGAATAAGAAGGTATGATGAAAATCTCACTGAATTTGGCTTGAGTAAAATCATGACTTTGATGTTTTGGGAGGAATATCTCAGAACCCAAACGACTGAAACCAGAGAGTTTGCCCAGGTTGCCATCCACTCTAATGACCAGATCGATAAGGCCTCATTCGCAATCGCAACAATTGACGGCATAAATAGAATACGGGACGTATTCGATTTGTCATCGGACGATGAGTCCATGACAAAAGTCACCGAATACAACAAATTGAATGAATTTGTGAATCAATTCCTCCTCCCATACACCCTGTCTCCAGAAACAACAAAAACAGAATCAGAGTCTCAACCCAATAATGATTCGAAAGCTAATGAATCTGAAGAAATGAACGAGGAAATGGAAGATTCCGTCAGACTCATGAAGCGATAATATTTCCAATTTCAACAAAGGGAGAATTACCAGCTCACCTGAAATACTTCAAAGCCGGCATTTGCCGGCTTTGATTTTTTTTTAAGCTATGAGATTCTTGTGACATAAGTTCAAAAAAACGACCCACTGGTCCGCAGAAGCCACGACGATGCAATCAAGCCTAAGAACTAGAGCCAAAATCATGATTTATTCAATAGCTCTATTTTGCGTAGTGCTATTTCAACTTAGAGCATTTGGTCAACCGGCTAATTTGAAAAAAAGTGTATGGAGGAAAATCGACACTGTAAATAACTCAGGAGATGAGAACATTCGATTCATAACCCCTGGTTTTAAAGACAGAGTTTGGATAACCTATAATGCTTCAGATGAGGTCTCCGGAACCGATGGATACGAGGTTGAAAATATCCCAGTAACTTCGAGCTGGAGAAGAAGATTATACGAAAGTAGAACAGGCCAGCTTTGGACTTCAAATACCAAAGAGATTCTTCTTTATAAAAACAACACTTGGGAAAGCTTCAAATTGAGTGGCTCCGAATTCGAGAAACCGATATTGGGGATTCTTCCAACAGAGTATAATAAAGTTTTAGTTCTGCATTCAGAATCACTCATAGAAAGTGATGTGCAATCCAGCGGAATCGTATCACTTTTAGAGTCCAGAAATCAAAAACTGGGTCCCTTCTTAGACATTAGGCTAGCAAAAGATGAAGGAGCTTGGATCATTGCTCAAAACGGACTGGCTCGAGTCATCCCTCCGCTGAGAAATCTTAAAAGAAGATTTAACCCTGAAATAATTTTGCTACCTCCTGATTCTCCATATGTCCTTGGTCGCTCATTTATGGAGATTGAACCCGGCCTTGTTTTAGTTCAAGGAATGCTAAAGCAAAATTCAAACGCTGAAACAACATCGGGTTCCAACCGATTACTTTCATGGAATGGCGAAGAATGGAAACTTGTAATGCAAGATTTCTCGGATTGGAGTCAAATTTTATCTGAAAAAGTAAGGGAACATATTTTAGATGAAAAATTTATTTCACCTGAAATTTTGGAACCGGTAAAAGTAGATAAAAATACCTCTATCCGAATTAATGATTTGGCTTTAATGCCGGACGGTTATTTTATGATCGCCACCGACATGGGCGTTTACAAGGAGTGCGCGAGCCAATGGCGCCAATACTCAGCTGAAAAAAGCTTATACATTATCAACAATAGTTCGATTGAGACAGAGGGCAATTTGATGAGCTTGACTAGAAAGGGAGTTTCAAGCATTTCCTCCGAATCAAGAAAAAGTCAGTCCGTCGTAGAATGGCCAAAATCAAAGCGGAACGAGATTTCGGAATCAAAAATTGCCGTATGTGAATTGGCTGAAAGAAATTTTATTATCCAAATCGATGGTCAAAATTTTTTGTTCAATGCTGAGCAGGCTAAGTGGATGGAGGATCAACCACTACGTCCTGAGGATGATGCAAAAATAGTCTATTCAACAGTTAGTAATGAAAGTGATATAAGCCTTTTACAAATTGTAACTGATGAACAATCTTCATCCTATGCCCTATGGGGTATGGATTCTAATAAAAATCATTTTTTTCTCTCAAGCATACCCAATTATGTCGTCGGGCAATCTCAGTTAATTGACATTGCTCGAACCGACTCGAATCAAATATGGATTGCGACTTCTGCCGGTTTATATTTTTTTGATAATGAGCAATGGGAATTTTTTAGTTTCAGTGCAGATGCAATTCAAGCCTCGGTCTCGGACATCAGCATGTTGGACAGAGGCTTACCCATTTTTGCCACAGATAAAGGAATTCTTGAATTTAATGGCAATTCCTTTTCACAGGTGTTGAGGACAGACTCACCGATTAATTCCATTATTAAAACCCAAAACGGGGTTATATGGGCTTCAAGCGATGAAGAAGTTTATTGTTATATTGAGTCTACTTGGGTTCCTTTTTCCTTCTCAGAGCTATCAAAAAATTTGAAGATTAACTCCATATCCGAAGGGTCAAGAAACGGTGTTTGGTTGTCCACTGATGGTGGTATTTTTGCTTATTCTCCGTCAGCCGATTATGATGCTCCTAACACCCTTATATTAAATAAAGCCCAGGAATTTACTCCATCAAGAAGTGGAAACATTTCAATAGAAATAGATGGGATAGATAAATGGAGGCATACATTATCGGAAAATATATTCTTTAGCTATAAGCTAGACGATAATGATTGGTCCCAGTTTCAAAAGATTAAATCTTTGACTCTCCAAAACCTTTCAAGTGGTGAGCATAAAATAATGGTAAGATCTATGGACGGGAATGGGAATATTGATTTTTCTCCAGAAATGTGGAATTTCAATTTGAGTATCCCATGGCATTACGACTCAAGAGTATTAACGATGGTCTTGATAACAACCATAAGCCTTCTGTTTTTGTCTTGGATGGCCGTAGATCGACATCGCAATCTTCAAAAATCATACAGAGATGTGGAAAAAATTGTGAAAGAAAGAACGCGTCAACTTGAAAAGGCCAATGAGCAGCTTCTTATGCACAAAAAAATGAGAGCGATGGGTGCTCTTGCATCGGGTGTCGCTCACGATTTCAACTCTATACTCTCAATTGTCCAAGGCTCAGCCAATATTATCAAAATAAACATCGGAAATCCTGAGAAAATCGAAAAACGTGTCGACCGTATTGAAACAGTAGTCAAGCAAGGCACCACGCTTGTCAGAGCGATGCTTGGTTTTGCTAGAGACAAAAAAATTCAATTATCTGAAGTTAATGTATCTGAGGTTATTAATTCGACCTTGGAAATATTAAATGACAAAAAACCAGAACACGTCACAATTAACTTAAAAATTGATGAGTCTCTTCCTATGGTGCGAGGAAATGTTGAATATTTGCAACAAATACTGGTTAATTTATTGCTTAATGCTTTTGACGCTTTGGACAATAGAGGGTTAATACTGATTGAAGCATCAACTAAAAACCCTTCATCTGAAAGCACATCTTTTAAGGCTTTAAAACCCGACCCAGATTTAGAGCACATCTTTTTAAATATCACAGATTATGGCGCGGGAATAGAACCAAAAAATCTGGAGAGGATTTTTGAACCGTTCTTCACAACCAAGGCCCTTTCTACCAAAAAAGGTACTGGGCTTGGTTTATCCATGGTTTATGAATTGGCACAGCAATTGGGGCTCGGGCTGTCCGTAGGATCAATAGAAAATGATCACACCACTTTCAGCTTGTGTGCACCAGTAATCAGCATTACTCAATCAGGTGGAAATTCTTCACCTCAAAAGGGATGAAGTTCTCTTACTTAGCCAATACATATCTTCATTATTGGGCGAAGCAATATTAAGGGGAATCAATCGGTTTACAACACGTGGGCGAGTTCGACCATCTCTCCATCTGCGAATTTCAGAGTGCCCATCGGCATACGCAATATTAGCACCACCACTGTGGAAACTGGCCGGATAATCAATAATCTTGGTGGTAATTCTTCTTTCAGACATCTGATTTGCAAATCCCCCAGCGTTGATGCTAGAAGGATGTTCATCCATGATAACCCATAGCATGGAGGGCTGAGGATTATTCATATCCGTTGTCTTGTGGAAGAGTCGGTATTTGGATTTTGGCAACCAAAATCCTGAGGCAGATTTATCGGGATCGCCGATAGCAGTGAAAGCTTGGCTCATACCATAACTCCTTACTCGGTCATGTCTTCTGCCAGCTCTGGTTACAAAACTCCTATCAGATGGGCACTTATATAAATTTGGATTTTTTACATATCGGGCCAAAGCGGAAACTTTAGGATCCACCAGCTGCCATTTGTTAGTATTGTCCGTATTAGATCCATTGAAGTCAAGCCACCCGGCTACCCAAGATGAGGTCTCAAATCGACTATTACCTGGATTAGGAACTATTTCATTGTTGTCACCAGCATACGTTAACCAGCCGGTTATAACTTGCCTGGCATTACTTAAACACTTGGTCTGCCTCGCCTTTTCTTTTGCTTTCGACAAACTTGGAAGAATCATTGAGGCCAGTATTGCTATGATCGCAATTACTACCAGTAACTCAATTAAAGTAAAAGCGCTCCTTTTTATAAGAGTAATTTTCATAAATCCTATTGTTAGCTTCTGAAAACTGGACTAAAAAATAAACAAAAAAAGACCTGGTTAGGTCTTTTGGCAGTATAGAAATCATTTTTAAATTTCTTAAAATTATTTTATCTCTCTGATTCTTACGTTTTTCACTTTAAGAGTCATTGGTGGGCCGGCGTGCAACTGAAGGGCCAAGATACCAGATTTGCTTCGACCTGCTGGATGCTCATCAATGGTTATTGAGGTCACCCGCCCATTGATCATGTGGGTTAGCTGGTTGCCATTTGCTATTATAGTGTATTGATTCCAGTCATCTTTTTTTATTAGAGCCTGAATGTCCTCAGACTTGCCGAGAGAACCAATGACCTGGACTTGATGGCGACTTGGGTCTCCAGGCTTTGGAATAATTTTAGAAACGGTTCCTCTTTGAGCGAGAATCCCTCGTCCTTTTTCGTGATACATGATCCCGGAGTAAACATCATTACTGGCCATATCCGCCTGATAACCAGAGACGACCCACTTCGACACTTCCTTGCTTCTATATTGAATCCCTGAGTTTCCTCCAATTAATTTATAATCAAGACGCAATTCGAAATCATCAACGGAGTCATTTCTGTATATGAGGAATGTATTTCCTTTTGTTGGATTTTCTTTCGTTGTGGTTCCATCAATGGCTCCGTCTTTCACGGACCAAAATTTTGGATTACCGTCCCAACCATTGAGATCTTTCCCATTAAATAGTGAAACAAATCCCGGTTCATCTGCCGCAGGTAATGAAACCGAACAAATCACGACGAATGCAGTCAGAATCATTAGTTTCACTTTTTTAATTTTCTTATTCATATCAATTTCGATGAGTAAAATTTTAGGTTAATTTATTACAGTGCCTTTTTGAGGAACTTTATTCCTTTGGTTGCAATTTCGTTTTTAGTTTTCTCCATGGACCGCCAAATTGAGGCAGCTTTTGCGATCACCTTGACATCGGTTGTGAAAGATTCTATCACGACGTCCCCTTCATACTTTGCAGCCTTGAGTGCAGCGGCGATACTTGGCCAATCAATATGGTCGTTACCAGGTGTTCCACGATCACTTCCACAGGCATGGAAATGTGCCAATTTTTTGCCAGCTTTTTTTATTGCTTTAGCTTGGTTTTTTTCCTCGATGTTCATGTGGAAAGTGTCCAAATGAAGCTTTAGAACAGGACTGTCCACATCTTTAAGCATTTTGAGGCCTTGGTCGCATGTATTTATAAAATCGGTTTCAAATCTATTGAGAGGTTCCAGACAAATCTGCACGCCTTTTTTCTCCGCGTAGGCGCAAACTTTCTTGAGATTTCGAACGACGGCTTTCCAATGCCTTGCCTTCTCTTTTTCTGTGTAGGCATCTGCACGTCCAACAGCTGAATAAACTGGACCAATTAAGCTCGGGCATCCGAGGACAACCATTTGGTCGATGAGTGCCTTGAGGTATGTGATTCCAGTTTTCTGTTGTTCGACAGATCCTCTTAAGTCCCGATCAGGCCCCATGCAGGCACAAACGCTCCCACAAGCCAGTCCTGCTTTATCGAGCTCTGCACGAACATGCGCAGGGTCGATGTGGGATGGATCTTCGATTGGAAGCTCAACCGTCTCAAATCCCCACCGCTTGACTTGTTTAAAAATATTAGTGCTGTCGTCAGTGAAAGGAGATACCAACAAGAATGTATTTAGTCCGAGTCTCATAATGTTTGTGATTGATATAAAATTATAGACTTATTTGGTTGTGGTCAAAGTCTTTCCAATGTGATCCATGATTAAAAAAAGTAATGAGGCTTTTGATAAATAAAATGAAATCGACACTGCATGCGTTCGAGTCGTAATCTCGTGAGGTCCAGATTAATATGAATCACTTGAGAAATGAATAAGGCCAAAAAGAAATATGCACTAGGATTGGATTTCGGCACCTTGTCTGTTCGGGCATCATTGGTTGATCTAGAGGATGGAACGGAGTTTGGCGCGGCAGTCAATCACTATGCGCATGGCGTTATTGAAAGACATCTGCCAAACAACCAGATTAAACTCAAAGTGGATTCAGCTCTTCAAAATCCATTGGACTATCTAGAGTCACTCGAAAAAGTGGTCCCACAAGTCATTAATGATACGGGAATTGACTCCGAGGATGTCGTCGGAATAGGTGTGGATTTCACTTCTTGCACGATGATGCCTACCTCAGCAGATGGAACTCCATTATGTGCTGATAGAAGGTTTAAAGATAACCCTCATGCTTGGGCCAAGCTATGGAAGCATCATGCGGCTCAGCCCGAAGCTGATAAAATAAACGAAATTGGAAACGCAAGAAAAGAACCATTTATTCAAATTTATGGAGGTAAATATTCCAGTGAGTGGTTCTTCTCAAAGCTACTGGAAACAGTAAACGATGCACCAGATCTCTATGATACCTCAGACACCTTTATTGAAGCCGGTGATTGGATCGTTTGGCAACTAACAGGCAATGATAAGAGGTCGATTTCGGCGGCGGGATTTAAGTCAATGGTCGTCTACCCATCAGAAAATGGTGAATGGAATTATCCACCGTCAGATTTTTTCAAAGAATTACACCCTAAATTAGAAAATGTGGTTTCAGACAAACTGGCCGATTCCTTTTTACCACTAGGAACTAATGCAGGGGGACTGACAAAAAAGATGGCCAGCATTTTAAACCTGTGTGAAGGAACGGCTGTCGCCGTGGCCAATATAGATGCCCACGTCGCTGTTCCAGCCTGCAAAGTAGCCAACCCAGGCAAGCTAGTCATGATTATGGGCACCTCGACATGCCACCTTCTTGTATCAAATCAGAGACATATGGTGGAAGGGATGTGCGGTGTAGTTGAGGATGGAGTCCTCCCCGGTTTCTGGGGATACGAGGCGGGTCAATCTGGAGTCGGAGACTCATTCGCCTGGTTCCTCGAAAACGCATACCCGGGAAAAAAGTCCTCCGACTCCGACCGAGAGAGTTTCGAATTTTTATCGCAGAAAGCCAAAGAATTAAAAGTTGGACAGTCCGGATTGTTGGCTTTGGACTGGTGGAATGGAAATAGGTCTGTCTTGATGGATAGTGATCTATCAGGACTCATAGTTGGATTATCCATAACTTCGCAACCGCACGAAATCTTCAGAGCACTCATCGAGGCGACTGCTTTTGGCACGAGAAGAATTATCGAAGCATTCACAAATCAGGGAGTAGATATCGACGAAATAATTGCATGTGGGGGACTCGCCAAAAAAAACCCATTTTTGATGCAAGTTTACGCTGATATCACAGGGCGGATTATTAAAATAGCCTCATCGGAGCAGACGTGCGCATTGGGATCAGCCATGTTTGGAGCTTTAGCTGCAGGACACTTTAATTCCATCGAAGAGGCTGCAGACAAGATGGCACATCTCCAAAATGACACCTACTCACCAAATCCTAAAAATATGGAGGTCTACCAAAAACTTTACCATGAGTATTTAAAGCTTCATGATTATTTTGGTCGCCAAGATGATAGTCCAATGAAGCTACTTAAAAATCTTAGAAGAGAAATGAGTGGTTCTTGAAGCCATCCTTATTCTAAAGAGATAATAAAAAAGTTCGCCCTTTCGTTATTCTCCATAGGAATATTAACGGCGTAGTTTTCTTCATTAATATTGGTAATGGTAGCTCCGTTGACCAAGGTCGTAAAAGACCCTGCAACATCTTTGCTAGAGCTCACCCTCAAGTCGAGCTCACCAGTGACACCCTCTTCAATACGGATTCGGATTTGCAAAGTTTGAGGATTTATTACTTCGACACCAAGGTATTCAAAGGCGATTTTGCCACCGTCAGATTGATCAACACTCTCAGCAATGGCTTGAACTCTCCATTCCTGCCCCCATGGTAATTTATTATCCCCCAATATCGGCCGTGAGATAACTGCATAACTTCCAACAGACTGAGGCCTTACTGAAAACGATGCAGTTGGATCTGCTGAGGAACCGGACGCCTCGAGGATATATTTTTCGCTTCCGGCAAGCTGGATTTCGTCTATATACCATCCAAGCCCATTCGGATCAGGATTTCCAATACCATGGAAAAAAGACCCACCCTGAAAGTCATAAGAAAAACGAAGGTTCACTGCTTTTCCTGCATATTCTGAAAGAGGAAGGTTAACTAGAGTGAAGCTCGAATCTCCGGCACCACCATCTCCTGCGTCCACCCAAATTGATTGCCAAACCCTACTACCTAGTTCACGAATATCCACAGAGGCAATTTGGGTCGTATTTGCGAAAGCATGCTTTGATTTGAAAGAAAGCGAGGAGCTCTCCGACAGAAAAAAAACATCTTCCCAAATCAGTTTTTGATGAATTGGTGGATTAGTATTATGAAAAAGATGAAAGCTTTTTGCTCCCTCGGAAGCTGCTTTGGACGTGATAATGTTGAATCCATCGGATGTATCCTGTTCAAAGGGGACAACGCCCGATTCTGCTCCCTCCTGAAACAATCCAGTTACGACTTTGCTCAACTCCCAATCATAACCATTAATACCGAAAACTTGGGAAGAGAAAAGAGTTACATCATGTAATGTTGAAAGATTTTCAGGTCCGCGAATTTCGGTTCCAGAATAGGGTAAGATTAGATCAACTTTTTTATTCACCCCGGTTACTACAGGGCCACTCGGAATTTCAAGCGTTTGGTAATCATCGGTAAATATTACAGTATACTGACTAGCATCTTCAGATGGTATGGCATATCCGCCTGATTGGGCAGCCTGGGTAAAGAATGTACCCTGTGCGGTTGCGACCCTCAGACCAGGTATTTCTTCTCCTTTATCATAGAAGGAATTCTCGTTGAGATCATAATAAGCGACACCAGTAATAAAAGAGGTTTCATTGAAATCTTTGGCAAACACTTGAGTAACAAGCTGAGGGCCAACATCTCTGCGAATAGGGTCACCATCATTAAGTTTGTCTTTGGAGCCATTGATTACAGAGACTCCGATTTCATTAAAATTGCCAGAGTGGATCGTTAGTCGATGACCAGGCGGGTTTTGAATCCCTCCCTCGCCCCAATCTATTTGAAATCCAGCATGCCCATAAAAATTGGATTTTGAAGTCGAGAAGACATTTTCTCCGAATGTCTGCCAGGTGTATCCTGCAGCAGTGATCCTATCCCCTGCATTTTCACCGTTGGCATTGACGTGCCCTTGGTAAGTATTCTCGAACATATCCATGGTATGGATCTCAGCTCCAGCACGAATTTTGGGATTTGGGGCTAGCGGTGGCGCCGGTTCAAATGTTTGGAAACCATTTATTTCATCAGAAAATAGTTCATTCAGGTCGGTATTGAAGAAATTTAGAGCGGATAAAACCTCGGGGTCTGCGACTAATTGCAACCGTTTCCCCTCAGCGTTGGGATCCTTTCGGGCTCGATTAATATATTCAATGTATTGCTGCTCATCAGGAGTAATCTCTCCGGTCTCATAAAATTGAGTATTAGCTTGCCTGGTCGGGGGTATTAAACCTAAGTCTGAGCCTTCGCTTTCCCGAATAGGAAATGCCTCTGGGTTGGGTTCTGGAAAACCTATTTCGTCGAGATCCTCAGCTGTTGAGGCCAAACAAGGGGACAACAGAACCATTAACAGGGAAAGATAGGAAAGCTTCTTTGATAATTCCACGTATACTGAATAAATCATAATACCGAAAATGCTAGATTACTTGTTGAATATGAGATCGCAGATTGCAAATGACTCAATTGTAAACCAAAAAAAAAAAAATTGCACATTGGACCACATTCTTTTTTCGGTCCAATTTGAAAAATCTTGATTCAATTAGATCTGGAATCATTTCTATTCTGCATACTGTCACTGCAGAAGTCTGAATATTTTTCTAAAAAGTGGGTGTAAAGTTTCTAATATCTCCCCGGCGCCTGGAGGACAAAGTGATTGCAATAATCTGTGAAAACAGTAGAAATCTGGTTCTTTTACAGCTTTAGGCATGAGCACAGAAAGTGGAATAATTGAATTATACGACACCACTCTTAGAGATGGGAGTCAGGGAGAAGGAGTTAATTTCTCGGTAGCGGATAAATTGAGAGTCGCGGAAAAACTCGATCAATTCGGGGTCAACTATATTGAGGGCGGATGGCCGGGCTCCAACCCAAAAGATGTAGAATTCTTTAAACAAGTGCACGATCGAGATATAAAGAACGCCAAAATTGCGGCATTTGGTTCAACAAGAAGAAAAGATTGTGGTGTAGAAGATGACCCTCAAGTCAGACTTCTACTGGAAGCACAAACACCAGTCGTCACCATATTTGGAAAATCCTGGATTCTACATGTTGAGGAAATCATAAAAACCACCCCCGAGGAAAACCTGAAAATGATTGGTGATACAGTTAGGTTCTTAAAAGAGAACGGTGTTCAGGTCATTTATGATGGGGAGCACGCATTTGATGGATACAAGAACAATGCGGAATATGCGCTCGCAACATTTAAGGCGGCTGCTGATGCTGGGGCCGATTTTGTGGTATTGTGTGATACCAATGGAGGGTGCCTTCCAAGTGAAATCCAAGAAATCACCCGAGAAACTTTGAAAACCATATCATGCCCTGTTGGAATCCACACTCATGACGATTGTGGGCTAGGTGTGGCGAATGCGATGGCATCAATAGAAGCTGGAGCAACGCATATTCAAGGGACAATAAATGGCTACGGAGAAAGAACTGGGAATTGCAACCTCACTTCAGCCATTCCGAATATCGTCTTCAAAATGAGAAAGCGATCGATTTCAGAAAAGGCCCTAAAAAACCTCCGAGATATTTCAAATTTCGTCGATGAAATTGCGAATATTAGGCATAACCCAAGGCAACCATGGGTTGGTTCCACTGCCTTTGCTCATAAAGGTGGAATGCACGTCAATGCAGTCAGCAAAGTCCCTCATAGTTTTGAGCACGTAAATCCAGAGATTGTAGGTAATGAAAGGCGCATTTTGGTCAGTGATCTCTCTGGAAGAAGTAATATCTTTATCAAAGCCAAAGAGCTAGGTTTTGAAATCGATAACGCCACAACAGAATTGAAAGAGATTCTCGATACTGTAAAACAATACGAGCATGATGGGTATGAGTACGAGGCGGCTGAAGCATCACTAAAACTCCTAATACAAAAAATACTACAACACAGAGATCAACCTTTCCAAATACTGGGATATCATGTCTCTATGAGAAGAGATAAGGGACACTCAGTTTGTCAGGCTACTATTAAAGTCCAAGTTAATGGTGAAATTGCCCACACCGTCGCTGAGGGAGATGGCCCGGTGAATGCCCTCGACGAAGCCCTAAGGATGGCTCTTTCCAAATTCTTCGACAAAGTTAAATCGATCCAATTAATAGACTATAAAGTTAGAATCCTTGGCGGCAGAGAAGGCACAGCGGCGAAGACAAGGGTTCTTATTGAATCTTCTGACGGCCACTCTGAATGGGGAACAGTCGGGGCTAGCGAAAACATTATTGAAGCAAGTCTTCAGGCTCTCACCGATAGTATGGAATATGCGCTCCTCAATTCATAAAAAATTTAAATTCCTTATTTATTACAACAAATAGATTTATTTATAAAGAATGTCCGAATTACCAAAGACTTACGAAACAAACAACATCGAGGCTAAATGGTATGAGTATTGGGTAGCCAACGAATGTTTCAAGGCGGACCCGGACTCGGAAAAACCGCCCTACTCTATAGTCATTCCGCCACCTAACGTGACAGGCATTCTCCACCTCGGTCATGTTTTAAACAATACCATACAGGACATCCTATCAAGAAAAGCGAGAATGGATGGCCTAGAGGTTCTCTGGCTCCCCGGAACAGATCATGCAGGAATAGCAACCCAGGTCGTCGTTGAAAAAAAATTAAAGAAAGAAGAAAAAAAATCTAGGCATGATCTAGGAAAAGAAGCTTTTGTTCAAAGGGTTTGGAAATGGAAAGAAAAACATGGTGGGATCATTATTGAGCAGCTCAAAAAACTGGGCTGCTCCTGTGACTGGTCTCGCGAGAGATTCACCATGGATGAAGATTACTCAAAGGTCGTTACAGAAACTTTCATTGACCTCTATAATAAAGGGTTAATCTATCGCGGAAAACGCATGGTCAATTGGTGTCCTGTTTCTCTTACCGCTTTAAGTGATGAAGAGGTAATAATGAAACCTCAAAATGGGATATTGTATCATTTTAAAGTTAAAATAAAAGATGAGGATCGCTATTTAAATATTGCGACAACACGACCTGAAACAATCCCTGGTGATACCGCCATTGCTGTAAATCCTAAGGATGAAAGGTATGCTGATTTAATTGGAAAATCTGTAATTCGCCCTTTGCCTATTGAGCAACCAGAGTCTGAAAGATATATCCCAATAGTAGGCGACGACGCTGTTGATTTTGAATTTGGAACGGGAGTCCTCAAGGTGACACCAGCACACGATAAAGTTGACTTTGAAATAGGCGAAAAACACAAGCTCAAGATTATTGATGTCCTCAATCCAGATGGCACTGTTAATGACCACGGCGGCAAGGATCTCAAAGGTCTTGATAGGTTCAAGGCTCGAAAAAAAGCTGCGGAAATGTTGGATGAAATGGGCTTGCTTGTTGAAGAAGAAAAATACAGCAACAGTGTTGGTTTCAGTGAAAGAGCAGATGTCCCGATCGAACCACGACTCTCAGAACAGTGGTTCTTGAAATATCCAAGTGCCGAAAAAGCGAGAAATGTTGCACTCTCTGGAGAATTGAAGTTCTTTCCCGAAAGGTGGGCCAAAGTTTATGATCACTGGTTGGAAAACATAAGAGATTGGTGCATAAGCCGCCAATTGTGGTGGGGACACAGAATCCCCGTCTGGTATGACCAATCAGGGGAGATCAAATGCCAGGCTGAATCTCCAGGTGAAGGATGGACCCAGGACCCTGATGTTTTGGATACCTGGTTTTCGTCTTGGTTATGGCCATTTGCCACGATGGATAAAAAAACACTTGAGAAATTCTACCCGACGACAGTTCTCGTCACCGCTCCTGAGATATTATTCTTCTGGGTCGCGAGGATGATTATGTCGGGCTTTGAGTATAAGGGAGAAAAACCATTTCGTGATGTTTATCTTACTGGGATCGTCAGGGATAAACAGGGCCGCAAAATGTCTAAGAGTCTCGGCAATTCCCCAGACCCTCTCGATCTCATTTCAAAATACGGAGCAGACGCTCTCAGATTCGGAGTCATGAGGTCGGCACCATTAGGTCAGGATCTTCGCTTCGATGAGAAACAAGTCGAATTGGGCAGGAACTTCTGCACAAAACTTTGGAATGGATGCCGCTTTCGTCAAATGCAGGGAGGTGGATTTGAAGGAGAGATCCGCCCAGAATTACTAACAGCTTCAGACAAATGGATTCTCTTGCGCTTAGATAACGCTATCAGGAATCTTGATGCCGCTTACGAAGAATACAATTTCGTAGAAATAACCAACGCTCTGTATTCCTTTTTTTGGACGGAATATTGTGATTGGTATTTGGAATCTGCTAAAGCTGCCTTTTATGGTGATGACGAAGCTATAAAAACAAACACACTGGCGGTCATGGATTTTATCCTTTCGCATATTTTAAGAATTTTCCACCCTTTCCTTCCTTTCATTACTGAAGAATTGTGGCATGGAATGGGATTTAAAAATGATCTCCCCGAGAGTCAAGGAGGTAAAACTATTATGTTGTCTCATTGGCCAAAGCCGTTTGACGATCAGTTTAAGGATTTTTATGCACTTGATGAATCTGATGAGGCTTTACAAGATTCTAGACATGAACTGGTTGGGCAAGGGAGAAGCCTGAAGAGCACCTACAATATCCCATCAAATAAAAAGGCAAAGTTTATATACAAGCCAAATGCTCCGATTTCTGATTATGAAAAATCTGTTTTAAGAATTCTATTAAATGCAGAGCCACTTGAAGTGGATTTGAATTACGTGGCTCCAAAAGGAGTACCTTCAACTGTTTGCAACGCCGGTGAATTATTCCTACCGCTCGAAGGTTTGATTGACTTTGAAGAAGAAAAGAAACGCTTGGAGAAAGAACTGGAAAAAATCCAAAAGGAGATTGATAAAGTGAATAATAAATTATCGAATCCTAATTTCATCGAAAAAGCGCCAGAAGAGAAAGTCAACGAACAAAAAGACAGACTCAGTGACTTTAAAATGAGAATAGAACATCTTTCCAAAGCCCTCGAAAATTTGAAGTGATTCCCATGAAAGCGCTCCAAATTCGAAAAGCAAAAGAAGCAAAAATTCACAAATGAATAAAAGTCAAATCAAGGCAGCCTTATCAGTCACTGAAGGAGCGGTATTGAAGGCTGGCGAAATCATGTATAAAAACTTCAGGAAATCAAAAGTAATAAATGAGGTTTCACGACATGATATAAAACTTGAACTAGACGTTCTATGCCAAAAAGCCATTGAAAAGCATCTTGCCAAATCATATCCCAGCTTTGCCGTGTTGGGAGAGGAGGGAACGTCAGGAGACATAAATTCTGAATACCGATGGGTTGTGGACCCAATTGATGGCACTGTTAATTTCACTTACGATATCCCCCATGCTAATTCAACTATTGCTCTTCAAAAAAGAATATCCGATGGGGCAGAATTCCCCGACCAAAATTATCAAACTATTATAGGCGTTGTATTCGACCCATTCACCAAAGAATTATGGACAGCAACAAAAGGAGGTCCATCAAAATTAAATGGTGAGCGCATTAATGTTAGTAAAAGAACTTTGCGTGAATCCATTATCACTATGGGTTTTTCCAAAAGCCAAAAAAATATCTCACGCATGATTCCCGTGTTTGAGAATCTTTCGCAAAGAGTGCGAAAAGTTAGAATGATGGGAGCCGCAGCTTTGTCCTTAGCTTATATAGCGTCAGGGCGATTCGATGCTTATATGGAAACGGGCATCAGGCTATGGGATATTGCGGCTGGCGGTTTAATTTTAGAGGAAGCCGGCGGTGATTTTTGTCATATCCCAATCAATAAAAACCATACCTACCGGCTCATTGCAAATAACGGAACCATATCGAAATCACTAAAAAAATATTTCCCTGAAAAACCAGAAAGTTAGATCTCACCAAGATGATACGAAAGAAGGCTCACTGAGAGGATTCAAAAACAGCGTCTTAGATTATATAAGCTAGTATTCCCAAATCGTTGTGAGTGATCTTATTCAGGCAATCTTCCCTTGCTTCCTCTAAACCCTCAAATTGTATTTTAATCCTGATCCTGCAAGATCATGAATGTGTTATCCTGGACTACTGTAGGACTTCCCTAGCACCTCTATTATTGAGATCAATAATTGATCGGAACGTTTTCCTTTCATGAGATTTCTTATTAAGAAGATTTCGAAAGCACGATGAAGTTGATTATTTGCCAGTCTTTCGCCAGTTAATTTAGCTCTTGGATTGATTGTTGTGTCATGATCAAACAACAGTTTTCCATGTTGATGGAATTTATATGAGAGATTGAATAGTTCTTTTCTTATCTATCCATAAATGAGTTTTCGATTTGTATCCCTATGATCTTGAGTTTCATGTTTTTGTTCTGGGAATTCTCTTTTTAAGAGGTTTTTCATGATTAGACCTTTCTTTTGAAGGATTATGATTTATCGATCTTGTGAATTAACTTGGAGAGGAATTAAAACAGATGGCTGATTAGAGTGATGAGTTCTCAGTGATTTAGGTAAGCCTGGATTATTATGGACCTAGATCTATTATGGGGACCTATCCACTGACTATAAAGATCTGACTTCCCCCAGTTCTTTGGTGCTCAATAAGTGATACACCAAACTCAGAGTGAACATATCCAGCATCAAGCTCAATGACCCCACACAATCCCTGGGGCAATAAAAAACACCTGGAAAAGATTTCCAGATGCTCCTAAATAAACGTAAAAAATTTGATATGTATTCTACACGGGAATACTGTAAGCCTTTATCTTGTTGTATAGTGTTTGTCTTCCGATCCCAAGTCTGCGAGCGGCTTCCAACTTATTTCCACCAGTCTCTTTGAGGACCTGTTTAATGGTATTAAATTCCATAGCCTCCATGAGAGTTAATGAGGGCTCGGGCGACTCTTGAGGAGCGCTAGACTTGATAGACAAATCTTGGTGATCAATGTATTCGCCCTCACACATTAAAGCTGCTCTCTGAATTTCATTCTGCAACTGGCGGACATTGCCCGGCCAATCGTATGATTTCAACTTCTCTTGAGCATTTTTGGTAAAACCTAAAACCTGCCGACCTGCCTGAGCTACGTATCTTTTTAAGAACATTTCACTGAGGGGAACAATATCAGGAATGCGCTCCCTAAGAGGCGGTATATTTACTTCAATAGTGCCAATGCGGTAGTAAAGATCCTCTCTGAGTTTTCCTTCCTTAATGGCTTCATCAACTTTACGGTTGGTCGCGGCAACGATCCGGCAATTGATTTTATAACTCTTTCTCCCCCCTACCCGGCGGGCCTCTCGCTCCTGAAGAACCCTCAGTAATTTACTTTGGGTTTCGACCGGCATTTCTGAAAGCTCATCAAGAAAGAGAGTTCCACCTTCGGCTTGCGTAAACAATCCTTCTCTGTCGATAGCATCTGTATAAGCTCCTTTGACAGAACCAAATAATTCACTCTCTATCAAGTTCACAGGCAGAGCCGCGCAATTAATTTTTACCAAAGGACCGTTGTTTCTTTTGCTGGTATTGTGTATGAGGTCGGCAACCACCTCTTTGCCTGTTCCGCTTTCGCCAATTATGAATACCGAGACATCTGTAGGGGCAACTCTTTCAATGGTCTTTAGAGCAGCTTTCATAGATGGACTTTGGAAAACGGGAGATTCACCACCCTTTAGTGTCGAAATGGCTTTCTTAAGATTGGCCGTTTCTTCATTCTGGACCTTTCTTTCCAATGCCCTTTCGAGGTGAATAAGCAATTGGTCCTGAGACTTGGCCAGACTACTTTTTTCTAAAAAGTGAAAAGCGCCTTTCTTCATCGACTCCACGACTTTGTCAGTTGTGCTATTTCCAGTGAGGACAATTATCTCACATTGGCTCCATTTATCTTTTATAATGGGGATCAAGGTTAACCCGTCGGAATCGGGAAGCCCGAGATCCAATATGACAACGTCGACAGGGTCACCGCTAAAGCGCTCTTGTAAACCTTCACCGGAAGCAACCTCTTCTACATCATGAGAAGCCATCGTGAGGACATTTCTTAAGTAGTCCCTTATAGATGCTTCATCATCAACTATTAAAATTTTTGCGTTCATTAGTTAATGCGAACAACCAAGTGTTACCGTTTAAAAAGAGGACAGAATGGCGACCATGACTAGAAATCTGACGATTTACTGTCTAAAAAAACGGACACTAACCTAAGAACCGTTCTATCCTTCTATCATCTTTTCGGAAGACTTGGCAGGTTACTTGAGCGGTGAGTGTTAAAAAATGAGGCGATTAGCGTACAGGTGGAGGTAAATCAGTGCCCGGATACATCCGCAAGATGGTTTGTCTTATATTTCTGCTCTCCTCGGGTTTCATAATCTGACGGTTAATTCTTCTGTCCACCCCGCTCAACAATTCTAACCAGTCTGAAAGCTCAGGAAGCTTCATCGGCTCCCAGTTATCAAATCTTTTTTGACGATGGTAAAAACCCCACGTTTTACCGGATTTTTTAGCATAAACCTGCCATTTTTCACCGTATTCGTCGGTTTTTTTCCAGCTTATTTCCTGCTTTGCCATGGCCTCTAATCGATGGATTCACGATCCATTCTCAGACTTGCGACGGCTAGGGCTGCAATCCCCTCTTTTCGGCCGACAAACCCCATCAATTCGTTTGTAGTTGCCTTAATACCGATCCTAGATACAGGTATATCCAAGGATTGGGCAATCGATGTCTTCATTTCTTCGACGCGCGGATTTATTTTTGGGACTTCTGCAACTAATGTTGAATCGATATTTACGATCTTGGCTCCAATTTCATTGCATTTCTGGGATATCTCTTTGAGAAAAACCAGGCTACTGACGTCTTTCCATTTCATATCGTCGTTGGGAAAGAAATGCCCTATATCTTGCAGACCCATTGCTCCAAGACAAGCATCAGCAATCGCGTGAACTAATACATCAGCATCAGAATGGCCGTCTAAGCCAAATGAGGATTCAAACTCAACACCGCCGAGAATCATTTTTCTCCCCTCTTTGAAGGCATGAACATCATATCCTAGACCACTTCTGTAAATCATGATTATAAATTCTGCCCTATACTCTGCCCATTGGCCATTCCAAATACTAATAAGCATCTAAGGCGCAAGGTTTTGAAACCTTGATATAGATCCCCTAAAATGTTTTTCTTTCACACATATTATGATTATTAAGGATATCCAGTCAGACCTGAAATCTAAAAAACAGCCATTGGTTTCTGTCGAATTCTTTCCCCCAAAAACGGAAAAAGGTATGAATTCCCTTTTTTCAAAAACTCTACCAGAGCTCGACAAATTGAATTTAGATTTTTGCTCTGTCACGTATGGAGCCGGGGGGAGTACGTCAGAAAAAACCTTAGACATGGTAAAAAAAGTCCAGGTCGACTTTGAGATCCCGTCGATGATGCATTTAACTTGTGTCAATTCCACAAAAGAACAGCTTTCCGAGGTCTTAGAATCCGCCGTTCAAGCTGGAATCGAAAATATACTCGCGCTTAGAGGGGACCCCCCTGGGGGAGTAGGGGAATTTGTACCAACCGAGGGAGGCTTCGAGTTCTCCTACCAATTAGTTGATTTCTTAAAAAAAAGAGGGAATCTATGCATCGGCACTGCTGGCTTCCCTCAAGGACACATACATTGTAAAGCTGGCAAATACGCTGACTGGGACCACCTTATTAACAAAATAAATCATGGTGCTGATTTTATTGTCACTCAGCTTTTTTTCAACAACGATGACTTTTACGAATTTAGAGACTACATTTACAATAAACTTGGCCGTGAAATACCAATTGAAGCCGGGATCTTGCCAATTCAATCCGGCAAGCAATTAAGAAAGTTCACAGAACTGTGTGGAGCAAAGATTCCAAAGGAAATGGATGAGAAATTAAACCAACTAGGAGATGATGATGCGGCTGTGTCAGAATACGGGATTGAATACGCCTCGTCCCAAATCGAGGACCTAATCAAAAATGACGTCAATGGCATACATTTCTACTGTCTAAATAAGTCCCAATCTACTCTGCGTGTCTGTTCTAACCTTTCTCTGGAAGGAAGCCGAAAAACGGCATAATTTAGGAAGAGTTTGAGTGCCTTGTGATTTCAATTTTAAATAAGACGTCGATAAAATATAAACCTTCAACAATGGATTCAACCTGGAAGGTCTGGGGCACACTTATTTTTGATCAAAATAAATCAGAAGCTTCGAGAAATTCGTTTTGGAAGTTTATTCTGGAGAACGAGCTGGTTGTGGTGACCAAAACAATGAAACTTTCAAAAGAGGGAGAGATTTCAGCAATTTTAAATTTGGATCGTTCTGCAAAGAGTTCTTTCGGCTCATTAGAGTTATTCCAAAAATCTATTTTAGCGGCCCGACACCAGCTCCAGTGCCTTGCCCCATTATCTGATCATCTCGGCTTAAGGGAGTATCGTAAAGCGGTAGAAAAGAAAACATGCTTTGGGTTCCAACCGATTGTTTACGGACTTTTCTTCGAAGCTTACTCTATCCCCATTCGTCAGGGGTTGAGTTATTATGCCGACCAGTATAGACACAATGTGCCAGAACTCTTCCAACCCAGTGACGGGTGGAGCAACCTGCTGACTACATCCATTAACCAGGTAATTTCTGAATCATTAAAAGACGCGCCTTTAATTCGGGCTTTATAAGCCCCTTCGGGAAGTTATTACCTCCCTTTGCAGGGGGGCATCACCATTTGAAAGTATCGGAGTGTAATAGTATATGTCGCGATTTTTATCGAAAGTAATGAAAGGCACGATTCCATTATCGCTAGCGATTAAATCTGTGTTCCCTTCAAAAAATTTAAAGCCAATATATAATGTTGATGCTGGGTGAATCTTTAATGGGTTAACTCAATACCTCTCTCATTCATTCTGAAACAGTCTCCATGACATGGAAAATATAGTTTTGTTCTCGCACGCCTCTGAAAAGATAGGCACCCGGACCTTGTGCAAAAATGGGGACGTCTTCGCCGGCGTGAGTCTCGGAAGTTAAAGGAATAAGCGCCTCCTGAATATAATCAGGATCTGTAGTATCTACTTTTGTTAGATCCGGCCTCCCAGGATGAGGGACTTTTATATACTCGTATTTACCCGAACTTGAGGACAATGGACCACCGAATTCTTTCCTGTATTTTTGTCCACCATTGAGAATCTCCAAATTCTCAACATTTATCATTGGCCCTGTGTAGCCGCCTCCATTGGCATATGCCAAAGCGGTAAAGGGTAACCCAAGCATATCGCGTTCTATTTCCTTTTTAGGATTACCGGCAGCATCATTATAAAGCGCCTTTCCCAAAATCGGATTACCTCGGACACTGTAACCACCAATGGTCAAGGTATGACTATGATCGGCAGTGACTATAATTAGTGTGTCCTTTTTCTCTTCTTCACTCAATTCTTTTAAAGCCGCAGCAACTGCATCAGCAAAGGCAATAGTGTCGATTAGAGCCCGATACGCGTTTCCTGCATGATGCCCATGATCAATTCGACCGCCTTCCACATTAAGAAAAAATCCGTTGGGATTATTTCTTAAAATACGAATCGCTGTGACAGTCATTTCAGCAAGGGAAGGTTCGCTTGGTTGCCCACTTGATGTCCGGTCATGTTCATATTGCATGTGCGACCTTTCGAATAAGCCAAGGAGCTTTTTAGTTCGCACAGTATCAATGTCGTCAAATTGCTGCTTATTCCAAACATAAATGGCATCTTTTTTGTTCACCCACTCATTAATTAAATTTCTTCCATCAAGACGCACACCTTGAGTACCTTCATCTTCTGGATCAGTAATATCACTTGGCAAAAATGATCGTCGCCCTCCCCCCAAAGCGACATCCACACCATCTCCATAGGGCATCTCAATAAGCTGCAACGCTATATCTTTAACCCCAGCTGAATATGCCTCTTTGTTTCTTTGCTTGATATCCCTGTCGTTTTCCCAATTCCTATCGGCACTATGAGCATAGCAGCTTGCAGGAGTCGCGTGCGTAATCCGTGAGGTTGTCACCAAGCCAGAAGACTTACCCATTTCCTCAAAAGACTGCAGAATTGTTTTCAATGGTTTTGCGTCCCCCCCGAAATCCTTTGTGGATGTATGGTCTCCACGCACAACTTCTTTGGAATAACTAATGATTCCTTGTTTAGTTTTGTGCCCTGTGACCATGGCTGTCATCGTTCCGGCCGAATCTGGTACCTGAGAATTAGAATTATAGGTTTTAGATAGGGCTAAATGGTCTAACTGTTCAAAAGAGAGAACATTCTCTTCGCCAGTTTCTCCTCTTATCTGACCATCGAGAATTCGGGCCGCGGTGATTGTAGAAATACCCATCCCGTCCCCCACGAAAAGTATAATATTTTTGGCTTTTTTGGGATAGACAGGCATGTCCAATGCGCGTTGAACACTTGCAGCTTGGGCCTCATAAGACGCAGGATCTTTGCTTTGCTGCCCAATAGAGCAACTGGCACTTAGCACTACAATGAAGAAACTTGCTATATATTTTTTTTTCATGGCTGGTCTATTTTAACTCTGCAGACTTGGTGGGGTATGGAATATTTGTGGATTAAGCTCACCAAACCCGGCTCTTCTTCAAGGTCACCCAAGTCAGCAAAATCATAGCGTATAAATTGATCACTAATATCGGGTAATTGGTCCAAATAGCTGTGTCCCGACTCTACATCTTTCAATGTCACGGAAATGGTCATTGATTTGTTTTCAACAATCAATGATCTGGCAATTTGTAGTTCAGGCAGCCAAGATACTGTGTATTTAATTTCCCCAAAATTGTGAGAATAAATTTCTTCTATGTAAGAGTCTTTCCATTTGGAAACATCTTCCAATTTAAAATATTTTTTTACAGCAGATATTGAGGCAAAACAAGCTACCTCGTCCCATGATGATTTATAATCTAGTATCAACAAGTCATCATGAGAAAATTCAATAACCCGTTTTTCATTCATAAAGACTCTTGACTGAATTACCTCACCACCCCTTCTTTTGGACCAGACCTCACAAGACTCGCCTAACCCACGGGCTCTTTCAAAAGGACCGATTGTTCTCTTCGTCTTAAAAACTTTGGAATCTCGCCAAAAAATCCAGTTAAAGGTTCGATTCTGGCCCAGATGACTTTTTTTGTAGATAATATCCGTTTGACACTGTCCAGAAATTTTAGGCAATTCCCCAGCATAGAGAAATCCAATACTTGTTAGGGCAAAAATGAAGAGTATAAAGGATTTAGACACCCTCAACATATTAAAGAGACTTGGTTTCTTGATTTCGACAATGCAAGTAATTCCGCTGCTCATTGGTGAATGATTCAGTATAAAAATATCTTGGAGATCGAATTGATGTCAAAGATTCATTTAATAAGTTTATACTTACCTTCGAACAAAAATAGTTGAGTTCCTCATAAAATCTAGGCCTCCAGCTTTAATTTTCACCACGGAATTCAAACCGCTTTATAAAAAATTCTTAAAAAGAATCATCGACCAAAATCCTGTTATTGGATACTTCCAATTGAAAATCCTGCCAAACCTGCCTGTCAAGAATATAATAGGCATTGCATCACAGGTCACATCCTGTTGTTATTATGTATTGAATCAAGGCGCACAGTTTATTCATGAGTTGGGAAGTCCATCTTGGCAGCATCATATATTTTTGAAGTTAGCCCCCCAATTATTGTCATGTTTTTAATACTGGATTTTATTTTATAAAGAATGAAGTTTAAATCGTATACAAGGAATGACCTAAAGACGGTCGCTGAAAGACTGGATTTATCCAAAGATAAGGTCCTAGAAATGGAGGCAGTATCTGCAGTGCTTCCGTTTAGGGTAAATAATTATGTTCTGGAAAATTTAATTGATAAGGATTCTTTGCCAAACGACCCTATGTATCAACTTACTTTTCCCCACAGGGAAATGTTAGATGATAGTGACTTCAATAGCATTTTCGATCTCGTGGCGACAAATGCTGACCCGAATACCATAAGATCGGCAGCTAATAGAGTCCGAAATAAATTAAACCCGCACCCAGCCGGCCAAATGGAATTGAATGTGCCAAATGTTGATGGGGATAAGTTGGATGGGATACAACACAAATATAATGAAACAGTCCTTTTCTTTCCAGCCCAAGGTCAAACATGCCATTCTTATTGCAGCTACTGTTTTAGATGGGCCCAATTCATCGGTAATGCTGACTTAAAATTCGCCTCAAAAGAAACCGATAAGCTGATTCAATACCTCAAAGAAAACCCTCAGGTTAGCAGCCTATTGATAACAGGCGGTGACCCGATGGTCATGAAAACCTCGATTTTAAAAAGTTACATTGAACCGATACTAAATGCTGATTTGCCAAACCTACACAGCATCAGAATCGGGACTAAAGCACTCGCATACTGGCCTTATAGATTTACGGAAGGAGAGGAAGCTGACGGACTGATGAGGCTCTTCGAATCAGTAAAAAAGGCCGGCAAACATCTCGCCTTGATGGCACATTCAAGCCACCCAGTGGAATTGGAGCCAGCCATTGCAGAAAAAGCAATCTCTCGAGTCATTTCTTCTGGGGCAACAATTCGAGCCCAGGCCCCTTTAATAAAACGGGTAAATGATGAGTCAAATGTTTGGGCTGAATTATGGAGAAAGCAAGTCAGATTAGGGATTATACCTTATTATATGTTTGTCGAACGCGATACTGGGGCCAAAAACTATTTTGAAGTCCCACTGACACAGGCCTATCAAATTTTCACAAAAGCTTATAGCAAAGTCGCAGGTCTTGCGAGAACAGTGAGGGGCCCATCAATGTCCACAGCACCTGGCAAGGTCATGGTAGATGGGATAACCACGATAGGTAATGAAAAATTGTTTGTCTTAAAAATGCTACAAGGCAGGGATCCGTCTTGGGTTAACAAAGTTTTCTTTGCTAAGTATGATGCAAATGCCACTTGGCTTAATGAACTCAAGCCAGCTTTCGGGGAACAGCATTTTTTCTTTGAGGATAAACTTACAAAAAGTGGCGAGCTGTTCACTGGAAAATAATTTTCGGGAGATAATTTTTTAATCTGTTTAATTCGTTTGGAGCTCGCTCAGGCGCTGATTGGTGAGGTCGCTCCAGTTGATAATATTGACTTTTGGCTCTTCTGAGCTCTGGCCAATTTTATTATCTCGGAGTTGAACACGCCCTTCGATACTATCGATGATAATGTCGAATTTAGCATTGGAAATCTCAGTATCTTTAATGAACTTATTATCTGCTAATACATAATTTGACTTCCAAAGGTTACTCCCCAAAAGAACAACGCCGGCCGAATTTTGAAGCCATGTTCCATAGTTTATGAATTGGTTCTTGAGAATTCTCAAATCTCCATGCTGTGCCATCAATCCAAAATCTGTATTTCGAATAAATCGGTTATTGATTACATCCATATTTTTTAACTGAGCAGCCCCCCTATTAACACTAATCCCGAAATCACATTCGATAAAATCATTATCTGTAATGTCGATATTTGTTAGGTCTTTCAAAGGGAATATGTTAACCCCGATGGAATATCCTTTAATTAAATTTCCATTTATTTGGATACCCAAGAGACCGTCGAAAACAATACCTGAACCTGAATTGGGATATCGATGTTCGATGAGGTTATTCCGAATAACTATATCCTTGTAGTGGTTACTAGGAGCATTAGTAGCAAAAACCATGATACCAATATTGTTAGAATCAAGTATCTCGTTTCCTTCAATCAGAATTCCCTGAGAGGGAAACCCAGGAAAAGCACCCTCTACTTCAACCCCACGATTACATCTTACAAAGGTATTGTTGAGAACATACCAGCTTGACCCAATGCCACTAATAGCTGCGCCGTCGTGAAATAATACTGGGACTGTCGCATCACCCCCATCTTCAAAATGACAATTTTCTATGTAGACGTTTCGACTTGCTCGAGGTGTATGTAATTGAGAAATGCCGTGGTTCCCAAATTTTACGAATCGACATTTATTAAATCGAATATCCTGGTTATAACCAGAGAGTTCAACTGTGGTAAATAATCGAACGGGATTTTCGGGTACTTCAGGTTTATCCCCTCGGAATTCTATTCCTTGTATTAAAATGTTCTCGCATCCAGCAATCCTCAAGAATTCTCCTGGCCCATTTCCTTTAAATACAACTTCACCCTGCCCAATAATCTTAATGTCTCTTTTATTTTTTAATTCCAACATAGGTTTGATACGCTCAACACCATATGTCATGGTCGGGACTACCTCGTAGAAACCTTCTTCTATGAATATGATATCGCCGTTTGCGCAAATCTGGAGAGCCTTTTGAAGCGATGCAAATGGCTCTTTCACTTTGTTGGGCTTTCCTAACGCATCGTCCCCACTTTTCGCTGATACGTAGAGGATGCGGGGTTGGGAATCAGTATAAACTGAAGGAATGACCCGAAAATATTTAGAAAGTTTCCAACCACCTCTAACAACGCAACTCCTATCTACAGGCATGATTCCATTATAAACCACCTTCCAATCCTTAAGATTAGAAGATCCCAGTATATCAGATCTCGTATCAGGCAAATTAGAAACAACAAAAAAATCACCCTCTACAGGTCTTATTTTCAGTCGCCCAATCTCATTCCCGAAAGAAAAATGGTATACAGGTAGAACTACCAAAGCTAAACACCAAAAGATCCAAAGCGTACTCATACAATAGCGTAATTTATTCATTCTTTAAAATGTGATATTGATTCGGCTCGACCTGAAATTTTTTCGAGGGTAGACCATTGGCCGGGGTGACTTCAATCTCACATTCATCGCGATATTTCCCTAAGCCAAATTTCAAACACCAGGGAGATTGAGATCTATACGACTCACCATATATCATCCAACGGGTGAGAAGAGATTCATTGTCTTTCCTGCGTAATGTTACTTTCGTGCCAGGAGGTTGATCGTAAAGGTGAAAATTTAACCCAACCCAACTATTACTATTAGATTGCGAATTATAAACAACTTTGAGCTTTTGCTGTACTTGTGGAAAAACCTCAAAGGTTGTATAGATAAGATCTTCGCAACCATCAAGATTTAGATCTGCAGCAACAACGGCTCTAGAATCTGACTGGTCTGCAAGCCCCAAAGATAAATTAATATCTATTAAAGAAGCCCTGTCTTGACTGGAGATACCCTTTAAAAATCGGTTCACCTCATACCCCCCGTATGAATATCCGGCTCCGCGAGTTTGTGGCATAGAAAGCTTAAAGTATTGATCTACAATAGGACTCGAAATCGAATTTCCTAAATAAATATCATAACACCAAAAATAACTTTCGTAATCGGCAGTTGATTTTGAAGACTCATGACCATTCGTCAGGTAATAATCATCAAATCCGTCGTTGTCATAATCAAAGTTTTCCACCCCCCAAGCCCAGCCTGTTCTTTGCCAAGGGCCTTCAATATCTAATGGGCTAAATTGAGACCTTGAAGAAACTTCAAACCACCGATTTCCCTGCGAGATTATCGATCTTTCATTTAAAAAAACGGATTGCTTCGAAGGGTACGAATTTGAAGCGTTAAGTCTTTCGACTGTCGGAACATTCATACCTGTCATTAAAATTTCTGGAATGCCGTTCTGATTCGCATCAGTGACCAGATGACTCATACCAAACCCCTCGCGAATTCCCTCCATCTGTTTGTTTGCATTGAGAAACGCCCCATCACCTTTGTTCCAATATAAATCTAAGCCCGAAAAATCACTCGTCACAATAAGGTCAAGATTTTGATCTTGATCAAGATCAACGAAACTCCCAGCAAACGCTCTCCTAAATCTGTATTCGCCAAGCCCAACCTCCTCTGTCACATCGACGAAACTCTGTTCTTTGGTTTGTTTGAGAAGATAAAAGGGTTCTCCGTCGTTTGCGTCATAAAATGGCGTTGGCATTTGTCCTCCTGTATAAGGAGGTCGATATTGACCAAACCAGATATCTTGAAGTCCATCATTGTTTGTATCCCCGATGGAAAAATTTATCCCACCTCGTATCTTTTTTGGTGCTTTCCAAATCATTTCTGGAGGCTGAATGAATTTCCCTCCTACATTCTGCCTCCATAACCAGATACCTGAGGTATCACTGGCAATAAGCTGTATTGTCTTATCATTAAAAAGTGAAACCACAGCGGCAGCAGCCATCAAAGGCCTTGGAAACTTACACAACTCCTCAATCCGGCCTAATTCCCCTTCGTTATTCCAAATCACCTTATTCGCACCAGGCAAAGAAACCTCAGGAAAATAGTCACCATTTAAATCTTGAATTATTAAAGGGCCAATTGGATACCCTTGACTAGATGGAGAAAATACTTTCTCCAAAACCTTCCCAAAACTATCAAAATCAACAGTCTCCTGTATTACATATTTAACAACTTTTATTGCAACCCCTTTGAAATCAAAAGATGCGTCTCGCCATCGAACTTCCAATACAACGTCTATTTTTATCGGCTTACCATTTTGTTTAAATCTCAGGTATATTGTTCCGTATAGATGGCTAAGAATCTCCCCTCCAGATATTTTTGAAATTTCATTTTGTCTCAGTTCAAGCTGAACAATTTCGATATCCATATCAGCTAGACTTTCAATGAAATCGTTGCCGCTTTTTATGACTATACCTTCTTTCCCGGAAAATCCCTCGTTAATCTCTCCAACAAAAAGGTCAATACCTTCCACCATGCTTTTCACCCGTCTTTTTTGGGGAAATGTGATTTTTGAATCAGCCAAATAAGATTTTAAAACAAACCAGTCGTCTCTATTAAAATTTATGGCATCCCACAACTGAACAAATTTACTCTCGGCTTTTCGAGCAAGAATCTCATTTTGATAATACTCTTTGTCCCATCTTTTAACAATTTCCACCATTTTTTCTGCAGAAGGTGGAAAACCAGTTCCATCTATTAATTTCACCGAGCTTTCTGATTCAGTATTGCAGCCCGAATGAAATAACAAATTAATGATAATAAGTACAGCTAGTAAGATGAATCTCATATTACACCTGACATCTCGTGCAAAAATAAGTTGGCCTATTCGATTGTTTAACTTTAACTATTAGCTTTCCACAAATATAACATGATTTTGATTCACGCCCATATACATTAAATTCGAATTGTTGTTCTTTTATTTCGATGCCTTGTTGTGATTGATTGTTTTTTATACCGAAATAGAAGAGCTTTCCTTGGTGACTTTCATTTCCGAAATCAAGATCCAAAGAATTCCCTATTTTTACAGCTCTACGGATAACTTTAAAGATACAATCTTTAATTTTATTTCTTTGCTGATCATTCAAGTCGACAGCTCTTTTGCCTGGATGGACCCCTAGCTCAAAAAGAATTTCATTGGCGTAAATGTTACCTATTCCGCAAAAAAGTGATTGATCCATGAGCAAGTCTTTCAACAACCTATGACTTTTGCGAAAGGCTTCAGGCAACTTTTCATTAAAGAAATTACGGTCAAGGGGGTCTAATCCAAGCTTGTCCAAAAAACCCATGTCATGCGTCAGGAAACCGAATTTCCGGACATCGGTAAATATCAGGAGTGAGGTGGAGAACTTAAAGGCGGTTACTATGTGCTTTGAAGACACTTTTTGAAGTGATCCTTTAGCCCAATAAAGTCGACCGGTCATCCCAAGATGTCCCAGAATCTCACCATCTACATTACAACCAGCTTTATCACTAGAGAATTCCATGACCCAAAATTTCCCCTTTCTTCGAAACCTCCTCAAATGCTGTCCAATAAACTCTTTTCCCCAACCCTCTGATTTATGGCTCGTATCGAAACGTAATGCGCGTGGGTGAGGTGTTGTGACATCCACGACTTTCCCGGCGGGAATGTTTCGGTTTAAATATTGTTTGAGACATTCAACTTCTGGTAATTCTGGCATTTTAATTATCCAGTTCTTAGGTTCTGTAATCTCTTCCTCCCATCAAACCAAATGCACGCGGGATATGATGAATAGAAAATTGCGAACGACCAGAATATTCAACAACAATAATATCAAATTGAATTCGAACCTTTGGGTTTCCGAGTTCTTTTAAATAATCCAAAGCAGCACTATTTATTCTTTTTCTTTGCCTAAGGCTCACTAGGTTAGAAGGCTTTAAAGTCATGTCTATAAAACTGCGCGTTTTTACCTCAACGAATAAAAGTAGGGCTTCGCTTTTTGACCTAAATACTAGGTCAATTTCTCCTCTTTCTGTTTGATAGTTCGCAATTAAAAACCGGTATCCGAGAGTTTTCAAAAAACATTTTGCTTTATTTTCTCCGAAACTACCTATCATAAGGTGTTCGGGCTTTTTATGTTTATTCATCACATTTCTCATCCATTTCACCATCTTCATTTTATTCATCTCATCAACACATTTTCTAAAATTTACATTGTAAAAGGTTTTATCAAAACATCTCCAGCTGCTCTTGCCTTAGAGGGGCAAAAGAATGACGATGTAAAGGAGTCGGACCAAACCTTTTTAGGGCCTCGAGATGTTCTTTCGTGCCGTATCCTTTGTGCTTCCCAAAACCATACCCTGGATAATCTTTATCAGCCTGCTCCATTATTCTGTCCCTAGTAACCTTTGCGATAATCGACGCAGCTGCAATGGTGTATGATTTCGAATCACCTTTTATGACAGACTCATGAATAAATGGAGATGGTTTCAGGGGTAAACCATCAACTAACGCAATATAGTTCTCTACCATCAATCCATCTAGCGCCGATTTCATGGCAATCTTGGTAGCTTCGAGAATATTCACTTTGTCTATCTCAGAAGCCTCTACAATACCTATCGAAAATCTAATATCCGCATGAGTGGTGAGAAAACCAAAAAGTCTTTCTCTATTTCTCTCAGACAACTTCTTAGAGTCGTTTAAATCTGATAATTCCTGATTTTGAAACGAGTCCTCCTCTATCCAATTTTTCGGGAATAAGACCGCGGCAGCCACAACGGGCCCTGCCAAAGGCCCTCGCCCAGCCTCATCAATGCCGGGAACGGAGGTTTTAGTTCCCTTTGACAATGCCTGTATCAAGAGCTTTCTCTCTAGATGAAACCCTATTATTTTTTCAACCATTTCGAACAAATCTGATTATTTCATCACTGCGTGACCACCCACAATGCTTTTAAGAGACTCATTGTCGACTGGAGATTTGGCACAAGCTGGCATTTGCAAAGGAAACGGGACATAAAAAAGAGCTAAATTTAATCAGGAAACCGATTTTTGGGGTGATTTTTACTTTTGCTTAGACTATGTTACCACCATGTTAGCATATGTAATTGTCGGGGTAATTGCCGTATTGGCCCCAGTCATTGGCTATTTTCTAGGGGCGGTGAGGATGTTCACCTGCTTTATAGGTGTTTTCGTCGGAGTTTTCACCGCACCAATGATCTCAGCAAGTATTAAAGGCCTGTTGCCCAAAATTAAAATCACAGATCCGTTTTGGCAGGACTTTTTTGGACCGGGTATCTCATTCCTCATCATTATGCTAATATTTTTGGGGATTAGTTTTGCCGTTCATATGATTCCATCCAATTTTTATCGTATGAGGAGAGACGAGGTCACAAGATTAAAATGGAACAAAGTCATGCAGAAATCTGGAGTGGTTATGGGGCTGTTCACGGGTTTGGCCGTTTTGATAGCCACAAGTTACTTGGTTTCCTCATTCGGATATCCTGCGAAATTATTTCCAGGATCATCTCAACCAAAAGGATTTTCAGAGCTTACAGAAACACAGGATGGATTTGATAAGGTTGGCCTCGGGCAAATCTCAGGTGGGCTCAACAAGACTCCAGATGAATTCTACGAATTGGTAGAGACAGTGGCGACCATCTACAACAACCCAAGTCCTGCCATTAAAAAACGACTCACTGCCTATCCTCCATTCCTCAACAAGCTCAAGGACGACTCGTTTTATAAAAGCATAGCTTCTGATTCTAGTCTCAAAGATGTATTCAGTAAGAAGGGAGATTTCACCAAGATTTACTCCAATGAAAATGTTCAGAATGCCCTGAAGGAAATGCCAATTTACCAAGAACTTGAGGAGATTGACCTAAGTGATATGAAGGAATTCCTCAAATCCGGGAAATCCAAAAAGTATGGCAAAAATAAAGTCGTTGGCCGGTGGAAGTTAGATTCCGGACAGACGACGCGCGAATGCCTATCCGAGATGGATACTGTTTCGAAATCCATTCTGCCTGTGGTCAGAAAGGCATTTAACGATGTAAACATCGTAATGACAGCAACTTTAGATGGAAAATTTACTTCATCTATCATTATTCCCGAAGCCCAGATCGCTCGCTACCTAAGTGAACAAGCATCCCAACAAAGAGATCGCCAAAAGATCAATGCTTCCAGTCTTAGAATTCTTCAAGGAGCAAACTCCAACGGAGATTCCTTTGGCGGAGGAGGCCAAGATTTTGGAGACAGCTATAACACCCCGCCTAGAATGAGTCAGGATATGAGGGATTCTTATGGTCTTTCGGGAGGTGCCGGTGGACCGGGTGGAAATTCGGCTTCAAACTCTGAAGCCTTCCAAAACAACCAAGCCGCTCAGCAAAGAATTCTCAGTCAGAGAATGAAAAATAATAAATCGTCAGCTAAAGTTGATCCTGCAGCCGAAATCAGAAGAATACTCGCGGAACTAGGCCGTAACACTTCGGGTACTTGGAAAAAAGAAGGATACAAATACATTCTCAAATTTGGGAACGGAAGATCTCTGGAAGGACTTGTTGTCGGCGATGAATTAAAAATTGTTGATAACATGAAAAAATACGTCTTTTACCCAGATATCTGATAATAATTACTAAATATTTTATAGAAAAAGCCCCAATACATGGGGCTTTTTTTTTCAACTATAAAGAAGGTGCTGTTGAATATTTGCTTCACCATTGATGTGCCCATAAATCAGAGGAATACATCATCACGAAATTGTTGAGTTCATGGATCACGATAATAATCACATTTCCTTGCCTGCCTTTATTTGCAATTTTGACTAAGCATAAAGGTAGGACTTACGGAGGAACACAAAAGAATACAACATACCTTTTAAGTTACAAAATCACCCATTCGTAAAAATTTAACGAATTACCGTTTTCCTGACAAAATGGATCACTGGAGATGTAAGACTGAATTCATAGGATCGAATGAAAATTACAGTCACGATATGACGACCGATTTCGGGAAACTCTATTTTATACATAGTGAATATAAAAATTAATGGTCCAGCCCAAATGTTTGTTCACTATTTTTTTATTTTTATGAAATCTTATAGAGAATCCTTGTGCTCCCTAGAATAGAAATGAACAATGATTCAAACGACAAATCGCTTCGAATATGGCTAAAAAGTTAAACTGGAATCAGTGGAATCCTTGGTTAGATCAAACAGGCAAGTCCACTGGTCAAAAATTGAATAATTTAGAGGATGTCCCGTGCGACAGGACAGGGGCCTTGGAAAAGGGCCAGTTAGTTAAAGGAGTTGTATCAGATGTCGCCTTTGGGGGCGATGGTGTTATGCGTTGTGAAAACCAAGTCGTTTTCGTTCCACATGTTATCACGGGTGAAACAGTCGAGGCTAAGATTGTAGAAACTAAAAAATCGTATGCAAAAGCCCAACTAGTGAAAGTTATTGATCCTAGTCCTGAAAGAATAGATCCGAAATGCCCGATTTACGGAGAATGTGGGGGATGCCAATACCAACATATTTCTTATCCAAACCAACTAATAATCAAGGAAAAGCAGGTAAGAGATATTTTTGAAAGAATTGGTAAATTGGATGGATCAAAGGTACGAGACGTCCTTCCTTGTCCTCAACCATTCAATTACCGCAACCGGATAATGGTCCGAACTCAGTGGAATAAAGCCATGAAGAAAATGGTCGTGGGGTTTCTTCGTTACCATAGTAGACTGGTCGTACCAGTAGAAGAATGCCACATCGCAGAATATGACTTGAACAAACAACTTGAAAATGTAAAAAAAGACCATTCGAGAAAGAATGGCGTTAAATATGTCCTGAGAAAATTTCCAGAAAACTGGATACTTCCTAATGACTCATTTTTTCAAAATAACTTCTTCCTACTACCCGGAATGGTAGAGGAAGTAAAATCCTGCCTGAAAGACTTTGGTGGAGAGTATCTTGTGGATACATACTGTGGTGTTGGTTTTTTTGCTCTTGAATTGGCATCAGAGGTGAAAGAATTCAAAGGAGTCGAAATCGACAGAATGGCAATTAAAGCTGCCAATCAAAATGCCAAAGATAAAAATATTACTAATGGATCTTTTGTGGAGGGACCTACTGAGAAGATTTTACCAGAGCTAATGAAAGCTTATCCCCCAGAGCAGACGACAGTCGTATTAGATCCCCCTCGCAGAGGAATTGATCCATCTGCCATCGAATTTCTTAAGTCCATTGGCCCGGGACAAATACTCTATATCTCATGTCACCCAGCTACCCAAGCTCGTGATCTGGCAACATTCTGCTCAGATGGAACATATTCTGTTAGGTTGGTTAAGCCGATGGATATGTTTCCTCAAACACAACACATAGAATGTGTAGCGGATATTAGATTAAACAAACAGGATACCTGAATGAATGGAATACAAATTTAATGAAATAGTTCGACAGGCAACGCCAGGTGATAATGTGGTGATTGCTTTATGTGATCTAAAACCAGGAGACGTAATAAAACATCAAAATGGAAAATCCATTACCATTAAATATTTCGTTCTCGAAGGACATCGCATTGCTTTCTCAGAAATAAAAACCGGCGAGAAGCTTCTCTCGTGGGGCTTGCCATTTGGTCTGGCTATTCATGATATTCTTCCTGGTGAGGCCCTTTTCAATGATTCGGTATTGAGAGACCTCAAAAAAAGAAAACTCAATATATTCACTCCCAATAACCCAAATTTTAAAGACTGGTCACAAAAATTTATACTGGATCACTCAAATATTGCTTACTCTGAACAAGTAAGAATAACCTATTGTGATCGCACTTTCCAAGGGTTTGAAAGACCTAATGGAAGAGGCTCTGGTATCAGAAACCATGTGGTTGTCCTCGGAACGTCATCTAGGGTAACGCCTTTTATAAAACTTTTATCAAAATCTCTCCCAAATGAATTCACCTGCCACACTAAATCATTCGATGGGGTGGTCACTGTTTACCACTCTGAAGGAGGCGGATTTAAAAAAGAAAACAACCATGAATTAGTTCTTCGCACTCTATCAGGCTGGATTGTTCATTCAAATATTTCTTCTATCCTATTAATCGACCACGGCGATGAGGCCGTAAACAACAAGGAGGTTTTTGATTATTTAAAGATAAAACAATACCCTATTAAAGGATCGCTGATAAAAACTTTAAGTATTTCCAAAAGGCAAATTAGTAGCTGTTTGAATGAGGCGAGAAATTCCATCGGGCTGATGGTAGACAATGCACGGAAAGAGCAAAGAACGTCATGTCCACTATCGGATATAAAAATTGCTCTTCAATGCGGCGGTTCAGATGCTTTTTCTGGCATGTCGGGGAACCCATTGGCCGGAATCATTGCAAAAGAAGCAATCCAACATGGAGGTTCTGCTAATTTAGCTGAAACATCAGAACTTATAGGAGCTGAGTCGTATGTCCTACAAAAAGTAAAAAACCTTGATGTTGCAAAACGTTTTTTAAACACCATAGATAGATTCCAATCAATGGCACAATGGCATGGCCATTCAGCAGAAGGCAACCCAAGCGGAGGAAATTTATTTAGAGGCCTTTACAATATTTCAGTTAAAAGCATCGGCGCAGCAAATAAAAAACATCCCGACCTCAGATTGGACGATGTTATTGATTACGGTCAACGTATGACTGAGAGTGGTTTTTACTTCATGGATAGCGCCGGAAATGACCTGGAAAGTATTGCTGGACAAGTTGCTTCAGGATGCAACCTTGTTCTCTTCATTACAGGCAATGGTTCTATAACCAATTTCCCATTTGTTCCTACCTTAAAAATAGTGACAACCACTAAAAGGTATAAGCAGCTCGAATTGGATATGGATATCAATGCGGGTGAATATTTAGATGGCACGACATTATCAGCACTTAAAGGTAAATACTTTAATCTAGCACTAGAAACATGTGAAGGCAGGAGGACAGTTGGCGAGAAAGCAGGACATTCTCAAGCACAAATCTGGCGTAATTGGCACATGGGTTCGGAGAGGCAACTAACTTCAGCCCTTCAATCACCATCACCTTCTGGAGTTCCATTAAAACTTACATGGACAAGTGAATTGATCTCTCAAAAACCACAAAAAATAAAAATCACGGAATCGTTATCCAAAACTTTTCAAAAGTCGATTATTATCCCAACAAGTTTGTGCTCGAGTGAGGTTGCTTCTAGAATTGCGAAGGAATTAAACGATGAATCGCAAAAAGAAAACATAGTGGCCTTGTCACATACAGAAGGATGTGGTGTTTCTAGAGGGCCATCTGAAGAGCTTTTCATCCGAACGATGGTCGGATATGCCCTTCACCCATCGGTCAAATCCGTTCTTTTTTTAGAACATGGTTGTGAAAAGACACATCATGCGGAATTCCAGAATTTCTTACTTTCGATGAATGAGTGTCCAGACAATTATGCGTGGGAAAGCATCCAGGCTGGAGGCGGATTAGAGAAAGCGAAAGCCAGTATCAGAAGTTGGAAAGCCAGCATTAAAAATTCTGATATTCATAATATTAATCATCCGGCTTTAGGTGTATTTACGACCTCCGGAAAACAAAGCGAAGGATGGATGATCCGCTTACTGCAGTTAGTTCAATTAGTCACGAATGATTTGAAAGGGAGTGTGATTATATCAGAAAAAGATCCATTTATTGATTTCATTAAAACAAACAAAATCCTCAGTAATAATTCCCAGACTAGCTTGAGCTATGGCGAGAGCCTGAAAATGAGGTTCGGATTTCATATAATGGAATCTCAATCAACAGATCCTGTGGAAATTCTAACAGGGTTGGGTGCTTGCGGTGCCACCCATTTTTTTATGGATCCAGATAGTCTTGAAAATAATTTCCAGTATCCACCACTTTCCATACCCGTTAAATGGGATCGAGCGACACAAGATTTTATTGAACAATTTAATGAAAGTCATTTCCAACGCTCTTTTCAAATTACGCGCGGACACCAAGGGTTTTCGCTGTAGAATCATGCTCTTCAATGGCAAATTCACGCGAAGCAACCATGCTGTTTACTCATTCAATTAATACGATGAAGTTTATGATATTTAACCCCTTCACGAGATCGCTAACCAACAATTTTATAACTCGGCCTACATTAATTCATATCAAAACAAATTGTCACTCTGGAGACCGTAAATTAGTCATTACTTATAATCGGCTAATTCCATTCAAAATGAGAAATTAGCCAATTAATATCATTCATTGTCATTTCGTTATTCACAATCTGGTTTTCATACCTTTTCACCAAATCTATCCTTGCATTTTCCTTGGAGTAAGATGGTACCTGAGAACAATAATTATTTTTGATAAAAAATTCTTCAAGATCATGAGTTTTTGCCTCTCGCCATCCAGCAACCTCTTTATCTCTTAAACACCTAATCACAGATTCTCCGTCCCCGTTGCATCTGCATACTAATTCAGATAATTGGTTTATAAATTTATCACTCACCGCTCCGGATTCGAACAAAACATTTTTATCTACTGGTTTTCCTCGGCCAATTTTCCAAATGTTAATACAACTCTCAAGAATTTGGGATTTAAGAGTTATCCTTTCCAGCTTTTCAATTGAAATTATGACGGTTTCCTGGTTCTCACTATATGCCCTAAACTGACCTAAGTTTGATATCCCGACCGTTAAGAAACAATAAAGCATTTCTAGGTCATCGACTATATACCAAATATGCACGGTGCCACCATCATCCCATGGGTCGATACCCGGGACACCGATTCGGTCGGCATATGAGGAATGGTCAAGCCCTATCGGCTTTGGAATATTCAAAGGTTTTGATTCTTCACGCCTTGGCAAAACTCTTTGAAGGTTTTGCGAACGGATGGATTCTAAATCAAATGTCTGAAAGTCTAAACCCGACTGGTCTAAGTATTGAATCCACTTTGCTACTTCATCATCCTGGGCGGTGAAATAAAAAATTTGGCGTCCACTTTTCGCTATCTCGATGACGCTTTTAATCATCTTAGTTGCTCTCAAGTCATCACTCGTCCCCAGAGCCTCATCGAGTATCAATGGCAATTGAAAATTCTCATCCTGCTCAAGAAAAGCTACCCTTACAGCCATCAATAGCTGTACCTTTTCACCAACAGATAAGTTTTGAATAGGACTTATCTCTTTATTGCTAGATCTTCGAGCGAAAAATTCGGGTTTATCACCTGAATCTGATATTTCTAAAGCCAGTGTGTGATTGGTAAACTCACCAATTAATTGGTTGGCACGCCTGAATACCTTAGGTCTTGAACGATCCACTGTGACTCGCTTCAACCACTGAATCATCTCATAACCGACGAAGGTTTTTAACCCCTTCTGGCATTCACTTTCAATTTCCATCTTGATATCTTCAAGATTGTTCAGAGCATGTTCCAAATTGTAAGATTGCTCCATTCTTTCAATATCTTTCTCAATACCAACAATTTCTCTATGTAAATTTTCCCTCTCCTCGATAATTGATTCTAATTTTTGTATATTCTTTTCGATTTCTTCAATTTCTAATTCATCTGGATTTAATTCAAAACGGTTATATCTCTTGATAGTTTGAAGACGATCGTGGGCTAATGTGTTTAATTTACTCAAGCGCTCTTTTACCTCTTTGAATTCTGATAACTGGTTCATCCACGACTCTAACTTCCCTTCTTCACCGCCCCGAATGGATAGCCGGTCAAATAGCTTCTGCTTTTCTCCGATCACGCTACTTAAAGATTCATCAATACGGGATAATTCGCTTTGAGCAGATTCTTTTTTCTTTAAGGCATCATGAAATTGATCAAATTGAGTTTCCAGATTATTGATTTTTTCAAGCGACTCGTTAGCATCATCGCATGCATGTTCGCCATACCTTTGGAAAATTTGATTAAGCTCGTTTTTTATTTTAGTGATTCTATTTTCAATTTCTTTATGGGAAACTTTTTTTCCGGATAACCGGGAATGGAATTTCTGCCTCCTTGATAATTTTTCAAGCAAATAAGGAAGCCATCTGGTATCGATTTCTATGCACAGGCCAGTTTCTTTTCTCACCGACAGCAGTATAGATTCGACCTCCTTCTCTTTTTGAGTGAGTTTTTCATTTTCTTTTTCAATCTGTTTCTTGAGTTTAGCAAACTCTTCAATTTGATGCTTCTTTTTCAGTAGTTCCAGGTGATTTTGAATTAAACTGACAATGGTCTCATGGTTCCATGATTCAGGATCTGAAAAACCTAGCGAAGAATAATAATTTTTGTGGATAGATTTCTCACTTCTCGAATTCCGGTCTATCTGTCTGGATGTATTTCTCCATTCTATAAATACTAATAATATGGATATACAGAATGGAACCCACCAAAAGCTATTTGAAATAATCCCGAGATATCCAGTGGTGCCCGATACTCCCGCTGCCAAGACTATACAAACCCATGATATTTTATTTGTTTTTTTATTTCCCGAATCACCTGAGGTTCCATTGGAAGAAAGCCACCGGCTTAATGTCGCCAACGCTTCATCATGTGGTTTATTTAATTGGTCTTGTTGAAAGTCATTACTCTGTGCCTCGACCCACGCCTCTTTAAGTTGAATGGATTCTCTCAAGGCATTTCTCTCATCCACTTTGTCAGCTAATCGGTTTAGGCCTGGGATCGGAATACAATTTAAATCATCTAACTGGGTTTCTGAAAAATAATCACCGAGAAGTTTTGAAGCATTATCTAGTTCACCCTTTATTTCTATTAAACCCCGCTCAGATTCTTTCAGTAACCCTTCATATTCTTTAAGACTTTGATTTAATCCCTTCAATTTAAACAAATCTCCTTTATCAAGGGAACCAGTGATTTCGGGGTATTTCTTTATGGTTTCGACTGCTAGATCGTATTTGGATTGTTCCTGAGCTTGTCTTTCTTCAAGTTTGTCTATTTTAGTTTGAAAGCTGTCTAATTGGTTTTTCTCGTTCCCATGGAGCAAAGATAACTGGTCTGGAAATTTTTCAAGTTCGTTTTGCGTAATGAGGATTTTGTTTTGGATCGCCTTTAATTCCAAGACCGCCCTCAAGTATTTGACCTCTTCCGAATATTGTTGGGTGCTTTGGTATTTTCTTTTGAGTGAATTAAGATTTTGGGCTTTACGCCCTAAGTCATTTTGTTTTTCCCTGGCAGATCTTACGTCTGATCTCCTGGAATTATATTTCTTTTTTAATAAATTCTTTTGGCCAATAGGTTTATCAAAATTCAGTTTTTCAGCTGCTGAAGGCAAATCAAATCCGCCTTGGCTTGCCGCCGAAATAACACGGGCAAACTCTAAATTCCTTGTTCCCTCTTGTAACAGATCATGCAAGGATAGATGATACTTCCCCTTTAATTCTTTGGCACCTAACGAAGGGAGCGAATCTTCTTGACCATTTTTTAGATATTGAATGTTTCCAGGTTCCAATCGAGCTGACCAACCATCTTCAGCGATACTCAACTGACCATCAATCGACCTTTTTTTATCACCACAGGACTGAGGCCACATTATTTCTTGCAAAGCCGAGGCCGTCGTACTTTTTCCTGAAGCATTAGGGCCAAAAATTATATTGATACCCTTTGAAAACCCATCGAGTGAGTATGCATCTTTGCCTTTAATGCCGTGGAGCTGATGGATGTGAATTGACTTAATATGTAAAGGAGTCCCGCTCATATACCCTGCTGCCTAATCAACTCTGAAATTAAAGCGACAGCGTTCTCTCTTACTATTTCAAGTATCCTGCCATCCTTGATGCTGTTGTGTTCGACATTACTAATACCCAATCTCTGTTCTACGCATGTGCTCTTCTGGTAGAGCATTTCTATGAGCTTACGCGTCGATGTTTCAATTTTATCCTCGTCTATTTGATTTATCACTCGCGCGAGTTCGCCAACCGCCGAATTGCTTTCGAGCAAACTTGCAAAATCTACAGAGGGTTGAGTTTTATTTTTTGCCGCTTCGATAAAAATATGAACATCTTCACATTGGTCCTCAAGATCAGGCAAACGTTCGATATTTTTTTGAATTCCATCATAAAGTGGGGTCTCCCCGGTAATCGTAATTCTAAAGTTAATCTGCCTTAGATGCTCAACATTACTTTCCACTAAATATCGAGACCTTTTTGAAATGACCTGCATGAAATAGGAGTCAACAGACTCAATGCTATCAATATTTTTTACATCGATCTCAAGCTGGTCGTATATAATTGTCGAAATAGGATAAAACTGAGGGAAGCTGAATCCACCTTTTGATATTTCTGTAATCCACACGCCATGATCTCCCGTTTCTCCAGGATCCAATGCCTGAGGTGAACCTGGGTATAATACCCATGGGTGGGACTCACTTTTGATCAATTGAGATTTATGAATATGGCCCAAATGCCAACCACTAACTACCGATGACTCAATCTGGGATTTATTTATTGGGGCGTAGGGAGACTTTGGATTACCCAAGTCTCCATGCACTATACCAAGAACAGGTATATCATGGCTCTCTAAAGTCTTATTTGGATAGGATTCCAGTGGGTCTCCGGCATAATATCTTTCGGGAAAAGACCACCCATCCACATGAAGTAGTGGAACCTCATCGACGGCATGAGTATATCTCTCCCATTTCCCTCCTTTGCCGATGACCTTGAAGCAATCATCAGGCAACTCTCCTGCAAGCTTAGGCAATACGTCGAAATCATGATTTCCAGAAACTGCTATAGTTTTTATCCCAGCGTCAGCGAGTCGATTCAAGCCCATTTTCAGAGGTCCAATTGCCTCAAAAAATTTATTTTCCTGATCAGCCACGTCTCCCCCCAGGCAAACAAGAGTTACTTTTTGCTCAATCGCGAGATTGACAATTCTCAACCATGCATCAGCGGCTCTGAATTGTCCTGAGCCCGCCTTGTCTCCTACCCGGGTAGAGGACCGACCGATATGTAGATCACTTGTTAGAAGAATACGATGGATCACACTAAGCTAATCAATTGATACAAAATACAAGTTTCGGAAATTACAAAGCAAAACGTGAATACCTAGCTTGTTAATTGTGAATTTCCCTTCGCTCTATAAACTAAGACAATAGAAATTATTGCAGCTAAAAGTATGAATCCAGCAAATCCAGGGCGAACAAATATCCATGAGACGCCGATCGTGAATAAAGAAAGGGCCATTGCGAGAAAAAATGTAACAAAAGCTACAGCTCCCTCTAACATGCGTCCTGCAAATGGAATAAAACTCACTATGGCTCTGAGTGGCTTCAAAATCATGACCAAACCAAGCCACATAGCCAAAAAGCCACCACCTCGGAACCCCCATCTTTTAAGAGCTGCCTCGAACCTTTGAGCATCAATCACTTCTTCCTTCGATTTTTTTCCCATGTAGAGTAACTCCTTGCTAATATTATTTTCCGTTTGATAGGGAAGAAAAGATTGCCCGGATTGTCGGGCCATAATTGTGACCTCTTTTTTTGGTGGAACGATAAAGACCTTAACTCGCTCGTCTCCAATCTGAGGCGAGGTCGGATTATTTGAGTAAAAGACACCATCACTAACACTTCCCCCGGGATACAAATCAGACACTAAGCCTGAATCTATATTGTATTTCTGCTCTCCCTTTATTTTTTTTATCAGGGACGGAGGTAGCTTGAATGCCCCAAACATGACGTTTGATGCAAAGATATTACCACCTGAAAACTTCTTATTACTTCCATGGTTGGAGTGGCGTCCCCCTTCTTGACCACCACTGTTAAAACTAGAGGAATCTTGGACGCGATCCACCCATTTTTTTGAATAACTATAAACTCTTCTGTCATTTTCAGTTTTAGAGCTTTCAACCCATTGATAAATTTCTGCTTCCCAAAATACCCGAATGGCATTCTCTTTTATCCCGAACTCTTTAAATTCAAGAACATCCTGAGAAATGGCTTCGTATGCAGTATGAATTAATTTCCCATCATAATCAGGATTGATTGTTTGGGCACTCACATCGGCAATGGCGACATCTTCTAGCTCAGCTATAGCAGCTTTTTGTCTTGTCGCGTCTTTTTCATTCCAACCTAATAAGACAAAGGATCCGACAAAAAGGCCTATTCCGAATACTGCAGCGGCAAAAGATCCGATAACCCTTCCAAAATAGCTATTTCTTCTTGCACTAGCCATAACTCGTTCATTTGAACAAAAAACACTGTTAATATCAACTCTCGTTATTTGCAGTAAAAGTTCTTTGTAAATTCCAGTTTTCATTAAAAACGATAATTCTTGTTCATAATGCATGGGAAGCGTTTTAATAAAGAGCTATGAGATTTGGTTTTAGAAATTCACATAAATTTTGTGGATTTACGCTGATTGAACTACTTGTGGTCATTGCTATTATTGCCATCCTTGCTTCAATGATCTTACCCGCTCTCGGTCGGGCAAAAGGAAAGGCAAAAGGTTTAAAATGTTTAAACAATGTGAAACAGCTCGGCCTTTCTTCAGCTATGTATGTCAACGATCACGGAGCGACTCTCCCATACGTTGGTTTCAGGGATCTATGGATGAGGCGTCTATTGGATTATTATGCAGAAGTAGACAAAATAAGAGTTTGCCCGTCTGCCCCTGAAAAAGAGAATATCAATCAAAGAAGGCACAGTGTTAGCGGTAGTCTAGATGAAACCTGGGGGTGGAATGGAGAGAACCGAAAACGATACGAGGGAAGTTACGCATTAAACGGATGGATGTATTCAGGAGATTGGCCTGCAGGATGGGGTATCAGAAGCTCATTTGCTTTTAGAAAAGAAGGCGAAATAAAACGCCCAGCACTAACCCCAACCCTTGCAGACTCCATTTGGGTGGATGCCTGGCCAGATTGGAGAGACAGGCCTGCTAGAAACCTATACACAGGAGACGATTTTAGCAGCCCTGGAATGGCACGGGTTGCTATCCCTAGACACGGTGGCGTACCTAGAAACCGAAAAGCCCTATCCAACTGGCCTAGCAAAGAACGGTTACCAGGAGCTGTTAATATTACTTTTGCCGATGCTCACGCAGAATTAATACCTCTAGAAAAACTTTGGAGTCTTCAATGGCACAAAGAATTCAGAAGGAGAGCTTCTAGGTTTTTAAGAAATTGATAAAACAAAAACCCATTGAAGATTTTCTAATCACCAACGGGTTTTTTGTCCTAAACAATTGCTGAACCATTTACAAAAGGAGCGTTAATGGTATCCAGCGACGTTACAATCCATCAGCATATAAATGAAGATTGCGTTAATTTTTGTGACCTATTTAAAAATGTTTAAATATTTATTCAATTCTTGAAGGTCTACTAGGACGATACCCTTTATGCCACCGCAGAGCCCAAAGTTTTCGGAGCCTGGACGAATCTGTATGCCCGTCTATAAACCCAACGTTTGATTTTCCTAAATGTCTATCGACAACAAATCTGCCCATAAAATACCCCCTACGGTGTGGGTATCCTCCATTCCCGTATCCTATACCAGTTTGATCTTTTGGCATACGGTCTCGGCTTTCTGGCCAAGAACCAACCCAAATGGAATCAGCAAAAACCGGGGAATCGGGGGAAGCCTCATGAACCTTTGAAAAGTAATATTTACTTGGAAAATCGTCCTTGTATCGTCCTTCATCATCAAACCAAAGATTCATACCAAAACTCCCCTCACCCTCAAAGCTTCTCCATGAATTTTTGTCTGTCCCCCACCAGCGATCAGATTTTAAAGGTCTTGTTTTGGGTCGCCTTGTCTCAGGGCAAAATGAAATTTTCATAACACCGGAAATATGGTCGGTTGGATCAAACTTATATTTTCTGTCTCCAATATATGGAGCTATTTGATGAAACCAATAATATCCAACCTTATGAACAACTGGCGGCCCCTTTTCTTTATTGTCATCCGCGTATAGTTGAAAACCCAAAGTCATTTGCTTTAAGTTGTTACGGCATAATATTGATTTAGCGGTTCTTTTTGCTCTTGCCAAAGCAGGCAACAGCATACTTGAGATGATCGCAATTATGGCAATCACAACCAATAATTCAATTAAGGAGAAACCTTTGTGAGTTCTCTTGAAATCCATGCGAATAGTCCGTGTTACAGTGGATGCAAACCCATACAATTCGTCAAAATAGCCCCAAATTAACCAACAAAAATGACATTAATTTTTTTCGAAATCGGTAATCACAATAGCGTGATCAGAGGGAAAGAAAGGTAAATTTTTATCGATCACATTGGAATAAATGGGTTTAAGGATTTCACCACGAGAGTATATAAAATCAATACGATCCGCTTCTTGTGTCGTAAACTCAGGTGACCAGGTGCGATCTATTTGCCGATTAATTTTAGGGTGAAGTGCCCGGTATGTATCAGTGAAACCAGCATCAATCATAAGTTTTGATGTTGGCCATTCTATTTCCCAACCTCCGTATTGGTCACCAGCTTTTTTAACATAGTCAAAATGAGACATGGAGTTGAAATCTCCAGCAAAAATAATTGGCACTTTACTTAATCCTTCATTTTTTAATTTATTTTCTATCTCGGGGAGCATCTTGGATAAGACATTGTAGGAAGGCTCACAAACAGCTAACATCTTTTCCTTGGTCACTTCTTTTCTACTGCCCTTAATCCAAATATCTCCATTGAATGGAAGCCAGATCGAAAAAAAAGCTATTTTCCCAAAATCAGGAACGTCAATTAAAGCACCTATACAATTCCATTCACCACCAACAGAGAGGTCTTTTAAAATTGGGTGTTTGGAAAATAGGGACAAATGAGGCCCGCGAAGTTTTAGCTCATAGCCAAGTTGCTTTTTAAGCCATGGCCCCGAGCCATATGTCTCTTGCATTGCAACAAGATCTGGATTTTGGCTTTTTATTATTTTGGCGACTTGATGGGGTTTTCCTGTTTCCTCTTTTTGGACTCCAGCTCGCCATATATTCCAACAAAGAACTTTCAAGGTAGGCCTATTTTCTTCAGCACTAATGCTAAGAGTAAAACCAACCAACATGATAAAAGGTAACAGCCGCAACATACTTAAAATAATTAAAGGGGATTTAAGATTTCGATCAGTATCAAAATCTACTAATTTTTTATTTTTGTGAAGATTTTTATGTATCATTTTTCAGGAAAACCTTTACTACCAAATGCATTAGTAAAGAATATTTTCCTACTCAATAATGGAAGACAAATAGAAAAAAATATATATTTAAATGACCAACAAGATGCAAGTGCCAATATTTTGTGAATACCGGTTTCCGCTCTGGAATTTTGAATAAAATTTTAATAATTTCCGAATATACAGTTAAAACCCAGTGTATTAGTGAATGATATCACTTATATTCCACAGACATGAATTCCAAAAAGATACCGAAAATAAGAGGGTCTTGGTAATCGCCAGGCCACACTCATTTTGCAAAGTTCATTTAACTTATGTTCGACCATCTCAGGTGTCAAAATGGATCTGGTTTTTAGTTCACTGAGCAACGGCCTCAGAAGATATGAGAAACACCTGATTAATGTTTTGGTAAAGAAATAAAAGAGATTATTAGAAAAAATAAATAAAGCTCAACTAAGAAAGTGCTTTATAGGCCCGGTTTGATCAATACCAAATTTCCCAAGACCAGTATCTAGGGCACCATAGTGCTCGATTGGATTTCCATAGGCATTGAGTATAGTTGTATACCAGTTACCCAATGTTTTATGTCCCTTTTCACCATAGCTTGGAAGGCGAATATATTTACCCGATATATCAAGCTTACAATTTCTCCCTGCCAATACAATAAATGGCCATTCTGTGCCGTGGCTATGATGAGTTTCACCGTTATCAGGAAAATACAGAAGCATAGTATTATCGAACATGGAGCCACTGTCTTCAGGAACATTCTTAAGTCGTTTCACAATTGTATTCACAACATCCATGTGATGAAGTCGAACTTTCTCTCTTACTTCCTCTGCAGCAAATCGCCCTACTCCCTTATTGTGTCCCACATCATGTAGATTCACATTCTCTCTCTCGATGTCTTTAATTCCAGTGTAGCGTGTACCCAGCTCGTCAGCAGTCAATGTGACAACATTTGTCATACCAGAAATCAGAGTGGATAGAAGAATTTCTGCGAATCCCCTCTGCCTGTCTATGGTTGTTAAACTCCCTGAAAAATACTTTGGATCCAGTTGCGGAAGATGTTTTCTGATAACATCTCCCATAGCTTCAACTTTGCGATTCCTATCAAGAATGGCTTCTATAGATTCAGAGTAATTTAAAATCTTAGATCTTTCTATTCCGCTCAATGGTTTTCCGATTCCAGCCTGGTTCTTGGCTGCAAATTCTAGAATCTTTCTTTCGAGCGCATACCTTACTTGAGCATCGCGCTCACCTGCGACAGACTTGAAAAGCTCTTGCATTGCAACTTTTGGAGAGCCAAATGCATAATTTGGCTGCTGCGGTCCACGCGCAGAAAATCCTTTTTCAATGCCATTGATATTTCCTCGAGAGTTACCACCACCACTCGGGAAGCAGGCCAATTCAATGTGCTGCAATGGTGACGGGAAAAGTCGTGCCAACTCAAAATCTACAGTCGCCCATTTGATGGAGCTTAAACGTTCATTTGCTTTATAGACCCCCAAAGACGATTGCCAAGTATGGTGTCCAGTTGTGCACATCTTACCCGATAATCCCTGAAGAATTGTCATACTCTCTTTATGCTCACTTAGGACTTTCATCCAATAAGGGAGTTCGTGATCACTTAGAGAGACTTGAAAAGCTTCTTTACGTTTTTCTTTTAAAGCATCCTGACCGCTCAGTGTCGGAGGAACCATGACTTTTGGAAAAAGCCCGTTACCTTTATGCACAAAGATAAATCGCTTTGGGCCAACGCCTGTGTTGCCATTGGCAAACAGGTTTGGAATAAAGCCCATGGCGCTGACGCCAAGGATAGATTGTTTCAAAAAGTCTCTGCGATTGTTCATTTGAATGGTGTGTCAGTAGGTTTACGATAAAGGAAAGAGTCAGAAGATAAAAGAGAAACAACGACAGCTTTGAAGCTGCCGCCACTGTCGAGGTAAGCCCTGTCAGCGTCGATCAATGTTTGCGAATCAGATAGCATTTCATTTCTTCCCATGAAAAATCTAAAAGCATGGCGAATAATTGATTGCCGGACACGATCGGATTTTGCCAATCGGTCAATTAGGTCGAGTGCGTCTCGGACATCGCCATCGAGGTTTGAGTCTCCCGTGCTATCCAGTCGGCCTTTTGGGTTAATAGGTTTTGTCTTGTAGGTATTTGCTCCATTTTTCTTCGTGGGTTTGGCGATAATGTTTTCCTGATGTTCGAGCGGCTCATTACGAGTATACCGACCGAAATCGTCATAAATTTCAAAAGGATATCCAAGTGGATTCATTTTCTTATGGCATTTCCAACACTCGCCTTTTTCGGTGGCTCCTTCAATTCGCTCCCTCAAAGTTTTGTGGTGATCCTCAGGAATTTGGGCATCAACTGTGATAGGTATGTCTGGCACTCTGCCTGCCAATAACTTCTCACGAATCCACCGGCCACGCTTAATCGGGTCGGTATGAAAATTAGATGAGTGGGCCACTAACCAGGCAGGGTGTGTGAGAAGTCCTTTTCTATTTGGAATTTTAAATGGCTGTTCAACCGGGTAATCCCAGAATTCTTTATCATCCAGGCCCTTGAAATTCTTATTCTCAACACCACCGTATCTAAAAATACCGGGAGTTGGGGGCAAGTTATAAAAGGGTGAATGATTATATGTGTAACCGTGTGCAAACGAGACGGTAGTAAATGGAGTCCTCCCCTTGCCTATAGTCTCACCCCAAAAATACATGTGCCTAAGAAATTCTCTTCGCTGTTTATGGTGCCGCATGAAAGCCAGAGATTTTTTAGTTTTAAGAAAATCTTGGTGCTCTTGCATAACACCTTCAGGATCTTCTTTCCAATTTGTATCCTTCAAGATTTTGTAGGCTTCAGTCCATTCTTCTATAATCCTACGTCCAGTCTCATTATCTTTGTCGTGGTATACAAAAAAGTTTTCAGTGGTCAAAAGATTTTTGAAAACGTCAACATCCAGTTTGAGATACCAATCGACAACTCGGTCTGCTTCTTTAATCAGGAACCCGGGGGTTCCCAATGTTCCACGCGAAGGATTTTGGTAATAACCATCACTTCTTTCAATATCCTTGAAAACTTTCGATGCCATCGAATAACCAAAAAACTCACGGAAGAACCTTATGAGCTTAGGATGAGTTGTTTCGTGAGACCTCATATTTTTCCCGCTAATACCAGGATCGACAGGGCCCGCGTAGTATTCGTTGTCTGCAAGAAGTCTTTTGACCTCTCGAGTAAAATCTTCTTTTGTCGACAAACGCCCTTCTTTAGCTGCTTTCTCCAAAGCAGGGTCTGGGCCGCGATCTCCGAGAGCGTATGAAATGGCCTGGGCTGCTTCATTTGATGAGAGTTTTTTTCTGCCATACTCATCGGTTTCTCCGGCACCAAATTCAAGTCTGTATAGAAATTCTGACTCAAGTAAAACAGAGACAAGCATCTGCCTTAAACCCTCTGAATGACCAGCTAAGTCAATTGAAAAACGAGTCAGTTTTAAATACTTCTTTAATTCTTCTTTCTGAGCTGGCCTTCCGAGCACGAGTTCAAATTGGGCGTGTATTGCTGATATAATCTCATCATCGCTTGGGGCTGAATCTTTGAGAATTATGGTTTCAAATGAAGAGTGGGTTTGTTTGGGCGCCCAACGATCTTTCGGATTTGGAAATTCATTTGCTTTCAACTCACCTTTCTTTACTTGAGCTGCCCTGATTTGTTTTTTAGAAATCCATTCTGCATTTGTCAACATGACAAGTAAGTGACCGCCATTAAGTGTATTGATATCGTAATCTCTGACACCAGAGCGGTCGGGTAAGATGAAGGGATTCGTTATACCATATAGAGATCTTTGCCTATCTCTTCCTTCTAACTGAAGAACATCTTTAACCCTCTCATTAAAAATTTGAGGACTAACCAACCATCGACGTGCAGGCGAAAAGGGGACATCTTCGATCTCGCCACTAAATAATTGGTTATGATCCACATAATTACCAAAATCAGGATACCGCAATTTATCTTCTAGCTTAGGGGTTCCATGTTTACTTAATTCGTTAGACAGCCAATCAATTATTAGTTGTCTTTCCAGTTGAGTGGGCTGCGATCTCTTTTTGGCCGGAGGCATCTCTTTGATATAGAGTTCCTCGTGCATTTTGTTAAATACTTCAAGCCGGTCGGCCAGAGGTAGAGAAGACAAGTTATCCAGCCGAATACCTCCTTTCGAGGTTTCCTCGTCGTGACAAGATAAGCAATAACTGTCCAGAGCAGTGCTGATTTTTTTGGGCAAAACTAGAACCTCGGCGACTTCATAGGCACCTGAAACAAGTTGCGATAATTTCAGCAAAAGAAAAAATATAGCGATTTTTGATATAAAGAATTTCAGCAGTGATTCCATGGGTGAGGAATTGTTCCAAGAAATCAGAACAAGGTTTGAGCTCGTGGAGGGCATTGAAAACCGGAATCCAAACATGGGCTAGATTTTCGACTATGTGGAATACGAAAGTCAAGGCCACACCAGGCATTCTTTGATCAAATTCTGAGGATTAATGAATGCTACTATTTTACTGAACAATAAAACCTTATTTCTTACTATCGAGTGTGGCAGCATCGACGATGGATCCATCGAAGAGATAGATTTGTCTTTCAGCCTGTTTGGCAAAACTCGGGTCATGGGTTACCATGCAAATCGTGGATCCTTCTTTGTGAAGTTCTGATAACAAATCCATTACTGCAACACCATTTTTAGAATCCAAATTTCCCGTTGGCTCATCAGCTAAAAGGATACTTGGATTTCCTACTAAAGCTCGAGCAACGGCGACCCTTTGTTGCTGTCCACCCGATAATTGGGATGGATAATGACCTGAGCGATGGGTCATCCCAACCTTATCTAATGCTTCTCCCACAGCCTGAACCCGATCAGCAGAGGGCATCCCTCGATAGGTCAAAGGCAATTCGACATTTTCTGACACAGTAAGATCGCCTATTAAATTAAAGCTCTGAAATATGAAACCAATTTCTCGATTTCGAATTCTGGCTCGAGTTCCAAAATCAAGATTGGAAACATCCATACCATTGAGAAAATATTGTCCTGCGGATGGTGTGTCGAGCAGTCCGAGAATGGATAAGAGAGTGGATTTACCGCATCCTGACGGTCCCCCTATGGCGAGGTATTCCCCTTGCTTAACTTCAAAATCAATCTCCGATAGAGCGTGTGTTTCAACTTCATCAGTCAAAAAAACTTTCTGAATTTGAGACATCTGTATTATCGATTTTTGCATCGGGTTAATAAGATTTATCGGGATTGATTAATTGACTTTTACCTCATTAAAGTCCTCCCATTGTGTCATGTCTGAGAGGATAACTTGATTGCCCGGTTCAAGCCCCGATAAGACTTCAATGGTTGTAACCGAGGTTCTCCCAAATTCAACATCAACTTTTCTCCCTATCCCATCCTCACCCAAAACAAACATCTTGAGAGTCGTAAAAGGCTGCCCGTTGACTGGGCGCTTAATGAACATCACACCCTCAAGTTTCTCTAGTTCGATGGTTCCATCAACACTTAAATCCGGTCTGGCCCCTTTAGGTAAATCACCAAGCAATCTAATATCTACGGTAACAGTACCGTTTTTCACAGCTGGATCCACTCGCTCTACGAGTCCAGAAATAATCGAATTTCTGGTATCAATTTCAGCTTTTTGACCAATCTGAACATCACGCGCCTGGGTTTCTGCGATTTCTATTTCAGCTTTTAGTTTGTCTGGTTGGACAACCTTTGCCAGCGTGGAGGAGGGCCCAATCCTCTGACCTACGCGCAATCTCTGTTGGTCGCCAATTTCCTGTAAAACGCCATCTATACCAGCAAGAACCTTGAGCGCATTTAATTGCTTTATTTTGAGCTCCAGTGACGCTTTTAAATTATCGAGATCGGCTTGAGCAACTTTGAGTTGGGATTGCTCAGACTCGTCACCAATGAGCAACCGCTTTTTCTCGAGGTCCAGCATAACTTTTGCATTGGCTGCTTTTGAGCTCGATTGCCTTCGTGTAATCTCAGGTATCACCTGTTGGCTAAACAAAATCTCATCAGCTTCAGCTTCGAGTTTTGCCATCGTGTAGGAAGATTGCAATGTGGCAATCAAAGATTCTTTCTGTAAACGAGAACTTTGAAGAGTTACCACGAGATCATCCATACGAGCTTCCGATGCTTTTATACGTTGTTTCAGGTCGAAGATTGATTGCTCGAGTTGGCGGTTACTCAATTCCATGATTACAGTATCTGGTGTAACAATCGCACCAGGCAATACATTGATTTTCTCGATTCGCCCCTCAGTTTCAGATTGAAGGTAAACTATTTTTTCAGGCTCAAGGGCCCCATTTCCCCTCACATTTCTGATCATTGTCCCTTTTTGGACTGAATCAGTCCAAAGAGTTGATTTAGTAACGACAGGAATAGCAGGCTTTAAATTAAGGATTCCGACACTGGCACCTATGAAAGCTACAATTCCGAGCCCAATCCATGCAGTGCGTATTTTTGCCTTTCGCTTTTTAATATCTGGTCTTGCAAAGTCCATGTCAGTATTGGATGTGCGAATATTTTATCATATTTGGTTCCACTTCAAAAATCGATTTTAGTACACGTTTCACGCTATTCATATCTAAGAGATTCAAGGGGACTAACACGAGTGGCTCGAATGGCTGGCACCAAGCAGGCAAGCATACCAACAAATATGAGAATCACAGAAACCAGAAGAAACGTTTTTGGGTCGGTCGCAGTTATATTGTACAACCGATTAGCTAGAACGCGTGTCAATGCATAACTACCAACAAGCCCAACGAAAACACCTAAAACTGTATGCTTTAAACCATGGAGCAGAATCATGCGCAACAGGTCCATACGCCTTGCACCAAGAGCGAGTCGTATCCCCATTTCATTGGTTCTTTGTTCAACCGAATAAGACATCACTCCGTATATTCCTACACTTGCAAGAATGAGGGCAGAGACAGCAAACATGGTTATTAACATTGATCGAAATCGGTCAATTGCAATGCTGGCATCTAGATACTGCTGCATCACAACAAACCGACTCAAGGGTTGATCCGGATTAAGTTTTCTGACCTTCTCAGTGACTACAGGAGCCAAAATCAGAGGATCTGATTCAGCTCTGACAGTCAAGTGAACGGAAATCGCATCTGTTCCAGGCCACTGGGCATAAGGCATATTGACTTCAACATCAGGCTCACGTGTTAGTCCATTATTTTTGTGATTATCGAACACGCCGATAATACGCCAATTCTTTCCATAATACTGAAGATATTTGCCGATAACTTCTTCATCTTTGAATGCGCTATCAGCAAAAGCTTTGTTGACCATCATCACCCTCTCAGATGTCCAATTGTCACTTTTTTTGAAACCTCTTCCTCGTAGTATCCCAATCCCATAAGTTTCGTGATGATCAGGCATCACCGATCTCAATCCAGCTCGAGGCTGCTCGTTTGGCAATGGGCGCGGTTTGTCCGCACGAGTATATGGATAGGGCCAGCCCTTACGGCTGGGCAGGACTGAAACAGCGGACACGTTCTCAACCCCCGGAGTCGCTTTCATTTCATCGATAAGCCTTTCTAAAAATGTTATGCGTTGCCCCCGATCCTGGTAGGCAGCTCCATTCATAGTCACCTCGACGGTGAGTAATTTTTCAGCATCAATACCGGGATCAATCGATTGCATCCTATTAAAACTTTGAATTAAAAGTACTGCGCCGATTAAAAGAACAAGGGCTAGAGCAATTTGGGTCACAGAAAATGCATTCCTAATAAAGGAATTAAATTTATCCCCAGTGAGTCTATTCGCACCTTGTCTAAGCGCGTCATTTAGGTTGGGGCGTGATGCTTGCCATGCAGGAGCGAAACCAAAAAGAATCCCGGTTAAAACAGAGATAAGCATAGTAAATGCGAGTACTCTCCAATCAACGCCGATATCTGATGCTCGTGGGATTGCGCCAGCATTAAACTGGATAATAAGATTTGTCCCCCACCAAGAAAGTAAAACACCTGCTATCCCACCAATAAGCGCCAACAAGACGCTCTCGGTAAGAAGTTGTCGAATTAAATGATGCCGCTGTGCTCCAACCGCCGCTCTCAGTGACATTTCACGCTGACGTGTCAGTGCCCGGGAAAGAAGTAAGTTTGCAACATTAGCAACGGAAATAAGTAACAACAAACCGACAGCCCCAGTAAAAATGAATAATGATGATTTAAAACCCTTCACTACTGAATCCAGCATGGGTTCCAGCGCGATATTTGGCCCGATCACCCTGTCAGCACCAAGCAACTCCATACCTTTATAAGCATCGAATATCTGCCATTGGATCACATTCATTTCGGCCTGTGCTTCCTGAATCGAGGTATCTTTTTTTAATCTCCCTATAACGGACATGACATCACCGCCTCTCCTGTGTTCTGACTCTGGCATATGAGCTATGGATACCCAGAGGTCAGAAAATGGATACCGGAATCCCTCGGGCATGACACCGATAATTTCATACGTATGCCTGCCATTGTTTTCCAAGTTTATTGTTTGACCGATAATGTCGTTATCTTGATTAAAAATCTGACTCCACAAGCGATGGCTTATAACGACAACTCTCTGCGCCCCACGCTTCTCTTCTGAAGGGAGAAAAGTTCTTCCCATGATCGGCTTTAGACCGAAAACATCGAAAAAGTTATTACTCACGAATCTACCCGATAAGCGGTGGGCTTCATCGCCGCCTGTGTATATGAAGCTTCGAGTTATGAGCCCTCCATGATTCGCGAATAAGCCTAGTGTTTCAAAAGTGGTGTTTTGACTGCGCCAATCAAAATAATTAGCTGGAGATGTTTGGTCATGATACCCATATGTCCAACCATCTTTGTGATCACCTTCCCAAACATTGACGATACGGTGAGACTCGGGGTAATCCAAAGGTTGAAGAAGCACACCGTTGACGATACTAAACACGGTAGTAGATGCTCCTATGCCAAGAGCAAGGGTAATTACAGCGACTGAAGTAAAACCCGCATTTTTGCGTAATCTACGCCAAGCTATGCCCCATTCATTCATCAAATTATCCTATAGTTTATTTAGAAAATTCCGTACCTCTAATAACAACAATGAAAACTAGCCCTCAAATTCGTCAGGTATCATGTTAAAATAGGGTGCGCCTACAAACGGGTTATATTAACCTTGTATTATTTCTAATCCAGAAAACAAAAATGCTATGTCATTTATTTTATTTGAGAGGCAAAACTTAAATTGCTAATGCCCTTGACATGAAAAGCTGTAAAACTGGATAAACTGATACAAGATCTCAACATTTGAGAAGAGGTAAGAAAAGTAAATAGCTTTTCCAAATCAATTTAAATTATGGAAACAGATAGACGGAAATTTATTAGTATGGCTTGTACAGCAACCACCGGCTTGCTTGCCGCGCCGCAGACTTTCTCCAAAAACCCAGCTTTTCAACTGCACTACGTTCTATCCTCAGCAATGTTTGGAAACCTTCCACTTGAGCATGTTCTTAAAAGTGCGAAAGAAACGGGGTCTGAATCAGTCGACATCTGGCGGAAGGTCCATGCGACACACCGAGAGCAAGTCACTAAAATGGGAGATGAGTCATTTCAGAATCTTCTCGAAAACCACGGCACTAAAATGTCTGTCTCGACTTGTTACCCGCTTGGCCCATTCCGACAAGATTCAGAGCTCCGCTGGCTTAAAAAAAATGGAGGCATGATGACAGTCTGTGGGTCTGGCAACATGGGAATGAAAGACCCAACCGGCCTTGAAGCTAAAAAGCAAGTGCAGAGCTTTTTCAAAAAACTAAAACCACATTACCAGCTTGCAGAAGAGTTAGGAGTTACTATAGCCATTGAAAACCATAAGAATTCCATGCTTTCTTCCACGGACTCCATTCGTTATTTCGCTGAACTTAATCCGTCAAAGAATGTGGGGGTAGCTTTTGCCCCACATCACCTTTATGATGCCATTGATGAAATCCCAAAATTGATCAAAGATCTGGGCAAAGAAAATCTTCCTTTCTTTTATTTCCAAGAATTTCACCCATCCTCGAAAAAGAAAATGTCAAAAGAGGACGAGCTCAAACAATTACCAGGTTACGGAAAGCTGGACTATCTTCCTATTTTAAAGGCATTAAAAGAAGTGAATTTTCAGGGGCTTTCTGAAATTTTCATGCATCCTGTTCCACGAGGCATCCCCATATTGCCGTCGGCAAAAGAAATCACTGATGTCATAAATAAATCTCGCGATTACTTATCTGAATGTCTCCAAAAAATCTAATGTATTGCCTCTTATTGACATTTTTTATCTTTTTCCTTCATACATTGGCATATACGGCGCCAATGGTGGCAAGCTACAATCGCTTCCACTCGAATGAGCCGACACCAGCAGGCGGTGCCATTCTTTTTTCAGAACTGGGATGCGCGAATTGCCACGGCGGCTCAGTCGTTGCAATCCCGAGAAAAGGCCCTTCATTGGAAAATATTGCAAGCAGAGTTAATTATGATTGGTTAATTAAATATTTAAAAAATCCTGAATATGGGCGCCAGGGATCAAACATGCCTAGTATGTTGCATGGGGCGACTGATGAAGATATAGAAGCTGTGGCCTCTTATCTTTCTACTTACGGTGAAGGCCTATCGCTCACTGCTGGGCGCCATGCCAACCCTGAAATCGGGAAGGATTTCTATCATCAAAAAGGATGTGTAGCTTGTCATGGCCCATCACCAAAACTGTCAGGCAACATCAAAACATCCACCGATACCCATCCAAACCACATGGTCAGCTTTCCTGATTTAAAGCAAAAAACGAGCCTAGTGGCGATGGAACATTTTCTAACAAATACCAGTAAGTATAGAACTGATGGGCGGATGCCCCATATGGATTTGGGCCGTGATGGAGCAATTAACATAGCCGCACACTTACTCAATTTTCAAGGGAGTGACCCCAGAGACCAAATCGGTATTAAACCATGGCCAAAGCCGACAGAGGAACAGCTCATAAGAGGCAAAGTCTTGGCTAAAGAAGCCTCCTGCGCAGCTTGTCATGATTTACCAGAAATTAATGTTCCCGGTGTTGTAGCTATAGATCCGCAAATTCAATCTGATGAGGGTTGCTTATCACCAGAGCCAAAAAAAGGATTACCCCGGTATCTATTAAACGATCATCAAAGAAAGTCGTTACTTGCTTTTCTGAAAAAGCCAATGGCAGAGAGGACAACCAATGCGTCGCTAACGCTTCAAGCATTGAATTGCCTGGCTTGCCATGTGAGAGACGAGATTGGCGGACCACCACCTCATATCGATCCATTTTTTAAAGGTGAAGATAGCTTGGGGGATTCTGGCCGATTACCACCACCTCTAACGGGAATTGGCCACAAACTACGGAGAGAGTGGCTCGAAGGCGTTCTTAATGGCGATAAAGAAAAACGTGCAAGGCCATACGTGCAGACAGTAATGCCAGCTTACCCGGGCCATGCAAAAGCCATTTCGGAGATGCTTTTACATACAGATAAGAAAACAAATGCCATACATTTAGCAGAGGTTTCTGAAAATCTTGAAGCGGGAAAAAAAATTCTAGGCACCCAAGGAGGTGCCAATTGCATCACATGCCATCACTGGGGAAAACAAAAATCGCTGGGAATACCCGGCCTAGATATATCCTCGCTTGACCAAAGATTAAAACCGGAATGGTTCCGTTCTTACCTTTTAAAACCAAGCTCATATCGCCCAGGCACTTTAATGCCATCTTTTTGGCCAAATGGCCGATCATCGATTCCTGAAATTCTTAAAGGAGATACGGAAAAACAGATAGCTACAATCTGGAAATACATAGCCGAAGGCACTGGAACCCCAGAAGGATTTCCAAACCTGACCGGAGGAAAGTTTGAACTAAAGCCTACTACCCACCCAATTGTCCAACGTTCCTTTTTTGAAGGGGTCGGAACGAAAACAATCGTCGTTGGTTTTCCTGAAGGCATCCACCTCGCTTACGATGGCGACAAAGCAAGACCGGCAAAAATCTGGAGGGGAGCTTTTTTTGACGCCTACTCCACGTGGTTCATGAGGATGGCGCCATTTGAAAAACCACTTAGCGATGATGTCTTTACATTTCCAAATCCAGAAGAAGCAAGGAGATTTCGTGGATACACCTTGGATAAGGATGGGGTTCCTACTTTTCTTTTTACTGAAGCAGGAAGGCTCGTAAAAGAACGCTTCGAAATTCAGGACGAAAATTTAATCCGCATTTTATTCTGGGATACTGGTTATCCCCCGAAAATCACACATCCAGATTTAGTAGAATTCGATGAAGTAAAATCAACTAATAGCTTAAAAATTATTTATAGATGGAAATGAAAAATTTGATTCCAACTATAGTTCTGTGCTTAACGACAGGTTTATTGTCTGGCTACAGCCAGGATTCGAAATCTTATAAAAGATTTGAAATCCTCACGGCGCACACACCGGCACATTCCCGGTCAACGGAATGGAAACCTGCGGAAGGGATTCCTCTCGAGGTGAGCGGGATGGAATGGTTGAATGAAGACAGATTGGCCGTCTGCATACGAAAAGGTGAAGTTTGGATACTCGAAGGAGTGCTTGCAAAAAATAAAGACGATATCAAATATCACCTGTTTGCCTCAGGACTTCATGAACCATTAGGCCTACTCAAAGACGGCGATGACTTACTTGTGTGCCAAAGAGGGGAAGTCACAAGGTTAAGGGACAAAGATGGAGATAACATCGCCGATTCGTATCTAACCGAGTGCGATGGATGGAATGTTTCTGGAAATTACCATGCCTATGCCTATGGCCCTCAAAAGGATGGCCAGGGAAGCCTTTGGGTCACCCTTAATGTAGGGATGGGTAAATTGGCTAATAACTCAGTCGGGTGGCGTGGTTGGGGAGGCATCGTTGGAGAGGATGGCCGATTTGCTCCAAAATCATTGGGAATGCGATCCCCTTGCGGTTTGGGAGTAAATCGTGATGGCGATGTTTTTTTCTCGGACCAACAGGGGACCTGGATTCCAACGACGCCTATCCATCATTTAAGAGAAGGCGTTTTCTATGGCAACCAGGAATCGGCAGGCACATTAGAGTTGCCAGAAGCCCCATTCACGATGACCATGCCAGAACCGAATCAACTTTACCCGCAGGCGCTGAAATCTTCCAAGCGATTTGTCCCACCTGCAGTTTGGCTTCCTTATAACAAGATGGGACGAAGTGCAACGGATATGGAACGAATTGAAGCCGAAGGAAAATTTGGACCATTCGATGGTCAATTCCTGGTAGGTGAATTCACCAATGCTGCCATTAGCAGACTTTTTCTGGAAAAGATTAAAGGCCAATACCAGGGAGCATGCTTCCCGTTTCTCGATAGATTTCCTTCAGCAGTTTTCCGACTCCGCTTTGCATCAGATGGTTCCCTTTTTGTCGGGCTTACAAACCGAGGATGGTCATCTCTGGGAAGCAAGGCATATGGATTAGTGCGTGTCAGAGGCACCGGAGAAACGCCTTTTGCTATTCGCCAAATGAGGGCTAAGCCAGATGGCTTTGAGCTCGAATTCACCAAGAGGCTATCAACAGAAAACCTCGATAATGCTTTTAATATAAGCAGCTACACCTATGAGTATTCCTCGCGGTATGGAGGTCCAGAAATTGATATTCAAAGCCACACCATTTCATCAGTTGAATTATCAGATGATAATAAAACGGTAAGACTCGTAGTAAACAGTCTTCGCCCTTTATACATCCATGAGTTGCAATGCAATGGAATTCATTCCATAGACGGAGAACCTCTAACCCATCCCAACGCATATTATACCCTTAACAAAATCCCTGAATAGTCGTATCCCATATCCACGACAGCTATCAGAGCAATATGATTTTTTATCTCACAGTCCCCTTTCCTTTCGTTTCATCATCCCCAGAAACCACTTGGAAAATGGTCATTTATTCAAGGATTACGTGCTGAAGTCAGATCAATTCTCCGAGAAAATACATCGACCACAAATTGAGAATTGATTCTCATCGTCCTATCTGAAAAGATTATTCTATGGAGCTAAAAACGCAGCAAAGAGCTTCGATTCTGCAGGCGCTGGATACTCATGACAGGCCGGTAACTGCAAAAGAATTACTAAATGCGGCTTCAGCTAATTCGCCAAAGCTTGGATTGGCGACGGTCTATAGAAACTTAAAAAGATTGGTTGAGGCGGGTGAGGTTCGAAAAATTGAGGTAGCAGGAGTCCCTCCACACTACGAATTGGGTGGTAAAAAGCATCACCATTTTTTTGTTTGCGAAGACTGCCTTAAGATGTTCGATCTAGAGGGTTGCCTGGAAGGTTTTAAAAAATTATTACCTCCAGGGTTTAAAATGAATTCTCACGAGGTCATTATTTATGGCGCCTGTCGGGATTGCAAATCGTAGAGATATAAATGTATTGTTTGAGTGTTTAGGGGATTTGTTGGAGTAAAAGTTTTTTCTGTCCAGAGAACCGAAATGGTCAATGTTGCACGAAAGCCATTTTAATTTATTCTTGATTATAAAATTCTATAATCTCCGTCCATAGAGCTCATATGAATCGAGCATTACGTGAAACTAGAAATTTTTTGGTGTGAATATAAATGTGGTGTAAAATCCTAAAAGCGTACGCTTTGTCTTTTTCAAGAAACTACTTTCAAAATAGATAAGCTGATTAAAAATATCATTAAATGTAGGTTCTCAATACGTCTTGGAATCTGAGGCTCGCAGATTTGACGTAACGACTATGTTTCAGTCATTTAGAATCATAGTATCATCCATTTCATCGGGAAATTCGCCCTCGGTCACAGCCCGCCATTCATAAAATGGGTCGGTGAATCTCTCGCTCCAGCCTTCGGGACCATACGCCATTTCCTCATCACTCAAAAGGCATGAGTCAAATTTTTTAGTGATCATTTCTTCATCAACATTTTGTCCAATAACCACGATTTCTTGCCGGCGATCACCCCAAGGCTTTTTCCAAAGTTTAACGATTTCCTCACATTGATCTTGTTCATCAGGCCATTGTGATTTTTTAACAGCGGCCCACCAATAGCCCGCGGCTTCAGTTCGACAGGCAGCACCCGCTTGCGAATACATGCCAGCCCATTCCATTCGAGTTGCCAACCAGAAAAAGCCTTTGCTACGAAGAACGCCCGGCCACTCTGTTCGCAATGCATTCATAAAACGCTCTGGGTGGAAAGGACGTCGCGCTTTATAAACAAAGCTGCTGATGCCATACTCATCAGTTTCAGGTGTATGCTCGCCTCTTAATTCTTTAAGCCAACCCGGAGATTCTTGAGCTTGCTCCATACTAAATCGATTAGTGTTGAGAACGTGATTCAATGTTACTTTTCCAAACTTAGAAAACACCAATTCAGCTTGTGGATTTAAACCTTTTAAAATTCCTGTGACTTGTTTTAGTTCTTGTGGTGTCACCAAGTCTATTTTGTTGAGGATGATCACATCGGCGAATTCAATTTGATCAACCAACAAATCAACTACACAGCGATCATCGTCTTCGTCACGAGCTTGACTGCGATCCACCAACGAATCGGTTGAGCCAAAATCACGAACAAAATTGAAGGCATCAATGACAGTGACCATTGTGTCGAGGCGGGCAATATCATTTAAACTACCTCCCTCCTCGTCCTCGAAGGTAAACGTCTCAGCGACGGGTAATGGTTCAGAAATGCCCGTACTTTCAATAACGATTTGATCAAATCGCCCTTCTCGTGCTAATCCAGCAACCTCCTTCAATAGATCTTCCCGCAGTGTGCAGCAAATACAGCCGTTGGACATTTCAATAAGCTTTTCATCAGCACGGTTTAAAGCTGCACCTCCACCTTTAACCAATGCAGCGTCAATATTCACCTCACTCATGTCGTTAACAATCACAGCAATTCGCCGTTCCTCTCGATTATTGAGAATGTGGTTCAATAAAGTAGTTTTACCTGCTCCTAAAAAACCGGAAAGAACGGTTACAGGTAGACTTTGGTTTTTATTCTGCATTTTGAGTTAAAAATTAAATAGCTTAGTTATTGATTTTAAATATCAGGGCTCCCAAGCAAACGATGCCAATTACAAAAAAGTATCCTTTGAAAATACATTAGGACCTCAAACTCATATTACAGAAGCTTAAACCAGTGCAAATTTGCACTATTTATCAAAGTTTAATAACAGAGCTCAATGAGTCATAAAAACAATCGACAATTTTATTTGATTATATAAGAGCCGTCTTAGTTGGCAGAAAAATAAAAAATACATTCCGTTCAAATGCTGGTTTTATTGACATGGGAGCCTTGATAACAACGTGCCTTTACCAACATTTCCCGAACCTAGAACAATGACAATGCTCCTTTTTTTCCCGGAGCTCCCGTCATTAAATTTGTCTTTTTATCGTTATTCATAAACAGAATGTGCGGTTCAGTCTGATTATTGAATATATTTTTTATTATCCCCCCCCAGCTTGAGAATGCGTTATCATTCTCAAAATAAAACAACCATACGTCAATCTTATTTTTATAATTGGAAATGATGGGGTTTCAGTTGGAGTCCTACGATTCCAAAAGGGACTGAAGCCGTATTGAAAATGGGTCATACGAAGAAGCGAGCAGCGCCAATGACTGAAGTTTGAGGTAAAAAGAAAAAGCTTTTGGGTGGCGAAAACTATTTATCCAGGATCCCGAAGCAGAGGAAAACCCTGGCCGTTCCCAATTTTTTTTCGTTCAAAAAAAACTTGGTGCACTAAATCCTGATAATGAATAATAGAAAAGACTCTAATATGATCCTTAATTAAAGGAGCGTTGCCTCTGATCGAATTCATAGATATTGGCTTGATAGCCAAAATTAGCAGATTCAAGATATACTCTGTTCTTTTTATGGAGAATCGCAGACTGGTCAATGTGATGAGAACCTAATTACAGATAAGCCTCACCCATTAAGGACGAACTGAGTTAATTGACCTTCAACTTGTAACACTTCCTTTTGAAAGAATAATAGGTTCTAGGAGGGCTTTACAGCCGGATTCCCAGACTCAATAACGAAACGAGCACGCGTAAAGGTCTTCCCCCCCGGCTTTACCACATCGTTGACAACTTTGTAATCACTAACCCAATGTTTTGGGGTGACTGTACATAAAATATATCCACGTTCTCGATTGTGATATTTAATACACGGATTGGCAGCCTTGAGGGCGTCTAAACCTGATGGTTTATCGACTCCGTTACCACCGCTTGAGAGTGAAGTACATACGAATTCTGAAGCCACTGGGGCTAGATCGGGTTTTCTATCATCGAACCTGAGATCGTTGGCCCAGTTTGAGTGAATGTCACCGGTCAAAACCACAGGGTTAGGAATTTTCCGGTCAGAAATGAACTCCAAAACTCTGCGGCGTTCATCTGTATAACCCGGCCATTGATCCATTGAATAATTTAGTCCTGAATCCGTTGGTCGACCAACCATACCCATCATGACTTGTTGCGCTAAAACATTCCAATTTGATCGAGAATCAATCAAAGACCGGTATAGCCAATTTCTCTGGTTGGCGCCGAGTAAAGTATTTTCTGGAGCAAGTGCAGCGGCATTGAGTGGTGATCTACGATCATCGTTCGGCTGGTCTGTGCGGTATTGGCGCGTGTCGAGAACGAGTAGTTCGGCAAGCCGTCCGAATGAGGCTTTTCGATAAAGTTGAAGATGTGGACCTTTAGGCAGTGAACGTTTTCTCAAAGGCATCATTTCATAGTAGGCCTGATAAGCATTAGCTCTTCTTCGCAGGTAGGCCACTGGATCGACATCTTTTTCTTCTGAGATTCCATTCGCGCAGTTGTTATCGAATTCATGGTCGTCCCATGTGACAAGCCAGGGGCATTTCGCATGCATACCATGGAGCAATGGATCCGAACGGTATTGTGAATACCTAACACGGTACTGATCCAGGGATTCAATCTCTGGTCCTAAATGGGTTCGGACATTACCATTCTGCCCTGACTTATACTCATAGATGTAGTCTCCCAGGTGAAATACGAGATCGACTTCGTCCTTTGCCATTTGCTCATAGGCTGTAAACAATCCCTGTTCAAAATTTTGGCAGGATGTCATAGCGAATTTTAATTTATCTGGCGAGCTAGAGGCTTCAGGAAAAGTGCGAGTGCGCCCAACTGGACTCACTGCATCACCAGACATAAATCGATACCAATACCAACGATCTGGTTTTAACCCCCCAGCTTCCACATGGACAGAATGACCCAACTGCGGTGTGGCGATTGTTTTTCCGTCTTTCACAACCTTTGAAAAACTCTCATCTTCTGAAAGCTGCCACCGAACCTCAACTGGCTTCGTCCTCATTCCTCCCCCTGCTTCAAGAGGCCTTGGTGCAAGTTTAGTCCATAGAACAATACTATGACTATCAGGGTCTCCAGAGGCGACACCAAGCGTAAAAGGATACGAATCAAACCGGGGTCGCCCTTGAGCGCTAGCAGCTCTCCCCAGCAGAGGTATCGAGGCAAGAGCAGCACCGTAGTGTAAAAAAAGCCGGCGAGAAACTCCGCCTTCATGACGAATTGAACGTTCTATATCAAATGAAGAATTCATTTAGGCTATGATAAGTGTATAGTAAATAGATAGGCAAGTGAGCTTTTTAACAAGGCAAACACTATTTCTAATTACCTCTCAGCTATTTCGAAATCAAATCAAAAACCATTAAAAGCCAAATTCATTTTTTCAAGAAAAGGGATAATACTCGAACGGATAAAAAAGCCTAAATAAGGCAATCCTTGAAGAAGGCAAAACGAAATTTATCAAATTGTCCCCATAGTATTTAATAACAATATTAATACAATGGCGAAATCCAATACCCTCTACAAATCGGTATGACTATTTGAAACCAAAGCGAGCATGCAGGTCAGATTCAATCGGGCTAATCTTACTGATATTTGGGGAAGGTATTACGATCAGGGATATCAAAATACAAATTCGCAATCAAAAAGCATTAGCTCTAACATGTAGGACTTTACTCCGGTTTCCCCCATTCGTATGTGGGTGAATATCCAACATCCCAATTGTGATCGAATCGTCTTCGAGTAGTTTTACCGAAAAACCTCCATTCAGCGAACTCAAGCATGGCGTTCCAATCTTCCTCCAAATTTTCATGGTCGCCAGCTCGAATATGCAACCCGATATTTCCGGGAACACCCAGGAACCTGTAGACGTGTCTTGCGGATTCGAAAGCCGCTTGGCTCCCGAGGGGGTTTGCCCACCTGTCCTCTTCTGCCTCGGTGGATATGAGAAGCCGGGGTGCCACAAGAGCATGCAACCAATGCTGATCAAAAGGGAGGTTTTCTGTGCGGCCGCCGAAACGGTGGAAGTCCTTATGAAACCATGAAGCAAATCGTTGCGTACTACTGATTGATGCCAAGGTTTCCGCACCAGGGTTTCTGACCCTAAATACGCTCGCACCTCCAGTGCCAGAGCCATTAGGAGCAACCATGGCAAATCTCTCATCCATGGCACCAGCAAGCAATGCAGCCTTTCCCATGCGTGAATGACCGCGGACAATCACACACTCCGTCTGAGCGTCGTCTCGGGTTTCGAGATAATCCATCACGCGGCTGGCACTCCACGCCCACACCGCTAGCGCCCCCCAATCATAAGCCGGGTATGCAAGTTGGGCAGGACCAACAACGTCTTTTCCTTCCAGGTCGGGATCCAGGTCGAGTTCTGGCGAGCACGTCATCATCATAAATCCACGGTCCAGAGCTAATTTTGCTTTCGAAGAATCATCACCGATGTTTACAACGACAGGGAATGGCCCGTCCCCAGCTGGCCGGTAAACATTAACTGACATCTCTAAAGAGTGTCCTATACCGCTATTGAGAGCCAATTTGACAAGTATGATCTCTCCCCCCTGCCAAGCTTTTCGAGAAATGACTCTCGCGGACCAGTCATCGGGAGCTGGCGGCATACGGCCGTATTCATACTCAAGCAGAATATCCTTTATCTCAAGACGCCTAGCCGCCCACTCCTTTTGATCGCGAACACGCTGCCCATTAGCAAAGAGAAAAGGATCAGGAAGCTCTTTCATTTCTGGTAAGTCTTCCACTGAGTGAACCACCAATTGTGGCTTCACAGAACCAGGGTTACGACACCCTAAAATAAATATTAACGAAAAAAGGAGACAATAAATTAACGATTTCAGCTCACCCGGACGATACCCTGGAGCCCTCGAATTTCTCTTTCTGAATAATAAACGGAATGGGCAGAGAACCGAATGTAAATCATATGATTCAGTATCCGCGTCCGATTTTTCTGTATGAAGGCACTCTTTCATATTACTGATCGTATGTCTTGCAGGCTACCTGATTTACTAACTTCATCACGAATTTCATCCACCATTATTTTAAAATAATTATGGTTTATCTCATTTCAGAAAGTTCAGGCCAAAATAAATCCTCGGTGCCCCCTTGGAATATTTTCTGATCTCATTCTTTACAATGCTTGATTTTAAAGAAACAACCATGGATTTATTTTGATTTGAAGTAATACCAACTGTTCTCTTTCGATCTAAAGTGGACATATGCTAAGAGATCCCGAAAGAAAAACGGATAAAATTTCATTCATGAATTTTAGAATGAGTCGGACATCATCGTGCCCTGGTTTGGGAACTCAGGGTATTGGTGGAGGCGGGGGGAGTTGAACCCCCGTCCTTGGTTAAACGAATCAGAGACCTCTACATGCTTAGTCGGGAATTGCTAATCCTGGTGACATACTTCCCGACAGGCCGGCACCCGGATTTGTCCGCATGAAAAGATTCGGCATTGGGCGCGCGGTCCCCGCTTTGAGCCTAACCGACTAATCGTCGTCCAAATACACTAGTCGGTGTCGAGTATTGGACGTCGTGGCATTAATTAAGCCGCGAGAGCGTATTCTTCGTTAGCAGTTATTGCTTGAACCGATGATTAACGAGGCCAACGGCTCATCCTCGACATGCAATCAAAGATCAATCCAACAAGTCGAAACCATTTCGCCCCCAATGAACCGTCTTATGATTATCCACAAGTCGGATAATGCAGCGGTTTGGTGTGATTTTAAATCTTCTTTACCACACACCAGGATTTGGAAAGCTCATCTTCTCCTACTCCTTAAATCGCCTTATGATAAGCGAAAGCTAATATTAAATTGAACCTTGTTTAGTGGCGAGGAAAATAGTCGTATTTATCCTGCTGGCTGGTGGCGGTGTGGCTCACAGTCATTTATTTTCTTTTTTAAAATGGTCGAACTTCAAATTGATTACGGTCCGAGTTCTAGTCATCAGTCCTACACCCTGAAAAGTGTCATTTGTTGGATTAGCAAAAACTTAAACAATGAATTTTTGTTTTTCCACCGGGATTTGGACATCCGGGAATCCATGGTCATGGAGAGTCTGAGCAAAGGGTTCTTGTTGATCTAATTCACCGTGCACCAAAAATGTTTTTGAGGGCTTTTTCTTGAAGCGCCCGCAATAATTCAGAAGTTCATCTTTATCAGCATGAGCGCTCAATCCGCTGATAGTAGCAACTCGAGCCCGCAGAGGATATTTATCTCCAAAAATTCTAATTTCGGGTCTTTTTTCCACAATGCGACGACCAAGGGTATGAGGAGCCATAAACCCAGAAGCGAGTATTGTATTTTTATCAGAAGGAGCGATGTGCTTTAGGTGATGAAGAACCCGGCCCGCCTCGCACATTCCAGAGGAAGATATAAGAACGTATGGAAAATCTATTTTTGCGATGGCTTTTGAGGCTTCGACCTGACGAATGTAGGTCAATTTTTCAAAACCAAATGGGTCATTATTTTTCTGAACCAAAGCGTATGCATCATCGTCGTAGCATTCCCTGTGTTTGCGAAAAACGTCCGTAACATTTGATGACAATGGGCTGTCCACGAAAACGGCTAGATCATCAATCTCTCCTGTACTTACTAAATCATTCAAATGATATACAAGCATTTGCGTTCTACCCACGCTAAAAGCCGGCATTAAAATTCGCCCGCCGGCCTCTACAGTTTCAGTCACAACTTTTTTAATGTGGTTTCGCACGTCGATTGTCGGGCCGTGCTGCCTATTTCCATAGGTGGATTCACAAATAAAAATATCAGCCTCGGTCGGCGGCACAGGGTCTTTTAAGATGACCCGGTCAAAACGCCCAACATCACCCGAAAAAACAATCCGCTTTGTTTTTCCATTGTCATCGATATCCAAATGGCATGAAGCAGAGCCCAGGATGTGACCGGCCTCTTCAAAACGCACGCGTACACCGTCAGTCACATCTACCCATTCGTCATAAGGATGCCCTTCAAATTGAGAGAGGCATTTTTCTGCATCTGCAAATGTGTAGAGAGGATCAAATAAGGATTGGCCTTTTCGTGCTCTCTTTTTGTTCACATATTGGACGTCTTTTTCCTGGATGTGGGCGGAGTCTTTTAGCATGCAGTAGCATAATGACGAAGTTGCACTGGTGCAGATGATCTTTCCATTAAATCCAGCCTTTGCTAGTTGAGGTAAATTACCGCTGTGGTCTATGTGGGCATGAGATAATACGACAGCGTCGATAGTGGAAGGATCAAACGGGAGCTCTCGATTCTTTTTCCAGGATTCTTTTCTCTTTCCCTGGAACAAACCAAAATCCAGAAGAATTCTTGATCGCCCGTTATCGATAAGGTGACACGAACCCGTAACAGTGCCGGCCGCACCAAAAAACTGGATAAACATATTTTCAATATAAAGTGAAATAATAGTTTAATCAATGAGATTGAGTTATCACCGTATTCGCATACACCTCACACCAATTTCTGCTCCGTATCAAAAAAGGATAAAACAAAAACCTAGACGCCCCATATGTGAAAACTTTGTTTGATTATGAAAAGCAATCTCGACAACCCACTTTTTTATAAATATCAACCGTTCATCTAATAAGCACTGTAATTGACGCCGCTAGGTTGACTGCGAACCGTTTTCTTTGGAATCATACTCGGAGTAGGTATCGGACTGTCACTAAAAAATTTCCATAAAGATATATCCAAATCTTTTGGAGCTAAGTTAGCTTCCAGAAATGCTGACCCTGGTCGAATCCTTGCACGATCATTCTGATTCCAAAAAATCTGCCTGGTCACTACCGAGCCACTGACATTTCCTCTGAGGACGAGTCCGGAGTAGGCATAGATACTCGGCATGGAATATGAATCTTGACGAATACCATGCAATTGGCACGCTACGACACCAGCGTCCTTTTTACCATATTTAATCAGGGCGTCCCAGGTTCTTTGCCTGAGATGAAATGGGTGGAGGTAACTGAAATCAATAGGCTGAGGGAATGGGTTTCCCACACGTGATGGTTCGCTATTCGGACTCATACCGGGAGGACCAGAACTCGCTTTCTCATTCATGCTGGCCAAAAGAGATGGACCTTCAGCTACCAAGCCTCCCCAGTTACCTATTTTATCACCCGGGCAAGAAAAGATTCCCCGCGTTGGAAGATAACCCAAACTGTTGAGCTGAATTAAGCTTTTTGGAACCCGGTTTTCATCGTCCAGGAACATCTGTATGGCCATAGATATTTGTCTTAGGTTGCTGCTGCACTTCGCTATCTGAGCCCGTTTTTTTACATTCAAAGCAGCTGATAGAAACATCGTCGAAAGAACAGCGATAATGGCGATGACAGTCATCAACTCAATAAGAGTGAACCCATACCTTCTTTCGGCAAATTGAATTCCTGTTCTCTCTTTAAAAGTTTCCTTGATCATTTTTATGATATATAATTGGTTAAACTGACACCTCTCAAATTAAGCGACAACTGCAAATTGCTCGGGATGCCTCCATTGGTGGAATACCTCATCGGGGCTCTCCATAAATTCTATAAACAATTGCTCAAGACTCAGAGTAAACTCGTTTACCTGAAGACCTGGTGTCTTTCTTAAGTTTTTCAAATATTCATTATCCTGCCATCGAACCAGTGCTGTAACAACTGGGCCAAGTACTTCCACTTTGAGCGATGAAGGAATTTCTATCTCGTCCTTCGTCACAGGACGGTCGTGTATTATTTGGATTTTTTTAACCTGAGACTGTAGCTCATCCATGGAAATTGAGACTGGTATTTTGCCCTCATACATAAATCCAACTTGGTCGGCTAACTTCTCCAAATCAGAGACCTGGTGCGTACTTATAAGGACTGTTGTCTCTGAGTTGTAGTCAACCAACTCAATGAGTTGTTGGTTAAGTTCTTTTCGAGACATCACATCGAACCCCTCTCCCGGTTCGTCGAGAATCAAAAGTTCCGGGTTCGAAGCCAGACTCATGACAAAAGCCAATTTCTTTTGCTCTCCATGCGAAAGCCGCCCAATTTTACGCTTCCAAGGTAAATCCCATCGATAAGCAAGATCGAAGGCCTGGCTGGCATTGAAACGTGAAGAAAGTCGTCCCCAATACCGTGTCAATTCTTCAGGTGACATCCAAAAAGGAAGTTGGAAACTTTGAGGGACGTATGCTATCTTTTCTCTGATGGATAAAGGGGCTCTCAACGGGTCTTCGCCCAAAGTCCGAAGAGAACCCCCATCCTGATGTAACAACCCTGTTAAGACGCGCAGAAAAGTTGTTTTTCCTGCGCCATTGCAACCGAGCAATCCATACACCGAACCGCGGTGCACATTGAGGTCTAAACCGTTAAGGATTACAAGCCCACCTGGGAAGGTTTTGACCAATTGGCTCGCTTCGATTGCAAAATTATTCATGGCGAACCTCCGCCAATGATCTTGAGGTTCGGCTCCGGCCCGGGTTTAACCACTGGGTCGGAATCGACCTCATCAATCACTTGCCCAACTATGTGTTTGATTTGATCGATTGTGTATCCTGCATGTTGAGCTTCCACTAAAATTGACCGAAGACTGTCATTTAAATGCTTGTCGTAATCTATACCAACCAAGGCATGGGCACCTTCTGTAAGGAACGCTCCTCTACCCCTTCTCATTTCAAGGACCCCAGCATGCTCTAACTCATTGTATGCTTTCACGACAGTCTGTGGGTTGACGGCTATTTGTGAGGCTAATTCTCTGATTGAAGGCAGTTGGTCGCCATTTTCCAATATCCCGACAACAACGTATTTCCTTATCTGATCCATTAACTGCCGGTAAACCGGCAGTCCACTCGAGTCTTCAACCTGAAAATGGAGCTTTTTGTACACTTAATGCCTCTTTTCTTACTTCCCTATGATGAAAACAATTCGTAAAAATTTCCTATCCCCAAATCACCAGTCAAAATTAGCCTATATAAAAACAGATGTTTTGGTTTATAAGTGTACTGTAACACCAATACGGTGGTAATCAATCTTGTTTTTATAAATTTTTAATTTTTTCAAGCCTTGAAGCTCCAATTTCATTTTTGACTCCGCGATTGAGGAATTATCGAGGGACCAAATTTTAGATAAATAATAAAAAAACTAACATAGCCGGGCTTGACAGAACGCACTTTGCATCACAAAGTAAGTCAAATGTCTGAGAATTGGGCCAATGAAAATTTGCAAACGATTCGTACGTTGATGGAGCGTACGGCTATATATCGTCGAGCACTTGCCCCAATCAGCTTGGTCGCCGGCAGCTTAGGAGTTTTGTCGGGAGCCTTGGCGTGGAGGCTTGGGATAGAGGACCCAAGGAATTTTATTTTTTGGTGGATTGGCACGGGAGTTTTGGGCGCTTGTATTGGCTTTTTTCAAATGAGGTCTCAGGCAGTGAGAGACCAGGAGGCATTGTTTAGCCTGCCAACACGAAGAGTCTTACAAGCCATGAGTCCAACTTTCCTATCCGGAATCATTGTCTCAATTGTATTTTTAGCTCTGGATTTTGGCCGTGACGTGGGCGTGACGATTTTACCCATTATTTGGATGCTTTTTTTTGGTAGTGCATTGCACTCAGCAGGATTTTTCATGAAGCGAGGTATAAGACTTCTTGGATGGATTTTCATAGCCACTGCAATCGTAGACCTGCTGCTAATGGCCAATTTTGAAGAATTAAGGGAAAACACTAATATAAGCCATTTTATGATGGCGACCGTGTTCGGTGGATACAATTTGGCCTATTGCTTCTACTTATATGCCACTGAAAAGGAGGAAGTATAAAATGGACACTGAACCATTCATTGAGTTGAACAAAATAATCCATGAAAAAGGCAGGCTAGCTATCGTTTCCATCCTTGCAGCCTCTCCCAACCTTTCATTTACAGAGATTAAAGAAATGCTGAAAATGACAGATGGTAATGTCACGGCCCACATGCGCACATTAAAGCAAGCTGGCTTCGTCGCTGTCACCAAATCTGTATCCAAAAAGCGCCCTCTCACTACCTATTCACTCACGGAGGAAGGCCATAAAGCATTCAACCAGTATCTCAGCCACTTAGAAGCTATACTTGACTTGTCCAGGTCACAATCACCTACAGAAACCACAAAAATATAATGCATGTGAAAAGAGATGGCACCTTGAATTTGATAAATCTCCATTTACTTTGCAACACAAAGAAAAAATGAAAATACAAATCAAAAGAGCTCAGCATTATGGCATGTGCTTCGGAGTCCATGATGCGATCGAGTTGGCGCGCGAGGAATCCAGCAGCGGCCCAATGACGATATTGGGAGATCTGGTTCATAATGAGTCGGTCATGAGTGAATTGAAAGCGTCAGGAGTCGAAGTCGAGAGAAATGTGGGAAGCTTGAAGACTCAAAAAGTGATGATAACGGCACACGGCGCATCCGAGAAAAGAGTTGAACTTGTCAAAGCGCGCGGGCACGAGGTTGTTGAGGCGACATGCCCATTAGTAAAATATGCACACCGATCTGTATTTAAGTTGGTCAATAAGGGGTATTACCCAGTAATCATAGGTAAGCGGGGTCATGTAGAAGTCACCGGAATGACGGAAGACTTAGATGAGTTTACGGTCATAGAGAACCAGGACGAAATTCCACTTATTCCATTGAATGCGAAATACGGAGTCGCTTCTCAGACGACACAGCCGATTGGCAAAGTTAGGGCCATTGTCGATAAGATGTCATCCTTGTTTAATGAGAGTGAAGTTAAGTTTATCGACACGGTATGCCGCCCTACGAAGGATCGTCAGCAGGCAGCGGAGAAGTTAGCTTTGGAATGTGATGTGGTTCTCTGCGTTGGAGGCAAGGATTCTAATAATACGAGACAGCTCATGGTTAAATCTCAGCAGTTAGGTGCGAACGCGTATCACATTCAAGGCCCAGAAGACGTTCATGCCGAGTGGTTTAGAGACTCAAAAATTGTAGGTTTAACGGCCGGAACCTCCACACCTATGGAGATTGTTGATAAGGTAGAGCTTCGATTGGAAGAAATCGTCAGAGAAATAGACTATTCGCCTGTTCCAGCTGCCTTGCATGCCTAGATGCATTTTTAATTGCAAAAAACACCTTCAAAACCAAATTAATAAGGAGTCAATAAAGGTCATAAAAAGCCATTGAGAACAACTTAGTATTTCGGTTCTATTCGATATAGATACAATTTGGGCATGATTTTAATGAAACCCAGTTGTGTTCTCATACTTCAGAGTTCTCTAATGACTCTATTGCTGGCATTGATTCCTTTGAAGAATCAGGCCACCACCCCAGTAGATCCCTCCGTCAGTATCACTCGGTCCTTAATTGAAAGGTATGAATTAGATCTTGGAAACCTGAAGAGGTTTTACAGAGTCGACTTTTCAGAAACGACATTTAAAAGAATTGATAAGCACCATCAGGAATACCAAGAGAAGCTTGCATCGCTAGATTTTGATAAGCTAAGCCAAGCAGGGAAAATTGATTACCTCCTTTTTAAAACCCATCTTCATTATGAAAGAAAGGACCTTAATACCGAGAGAAAGCGAATTTCAGAAGTCATGGAAATAGCGCCATGGGCTATAGACATTATCAAACTGATTGAAGATAGGCAGAGTGTTGAGCCAGTAGATGCTGGAAAATTAGCCTCATATTTATTCAAGTTGAATCAAACCATTTCTAAACAAAAGAAAAATTGGGCAAAAACAGGGAATAAAGGGTTCGATAAGATCATCGCTAATAGGTCGGCAAATTTATTAGATAAATTAAACAGCCACTTATCGGAGTGGTACCGCTTTTACGACGGATATAATCCAGTCTTTTCCTGGTGGGTAAAAAAACCATATGAAAACATAAAAAACAATATCCAATCTTCCTCTGATTGGTTGCGAAAAGAGGTAGCTGGTTATAAGGATGGAGAAGATGCTCCGCTTCTCGGCGACCCCATTGGGAAGGAAGCTCTTATGGACTCCTTGGCTAGAGAATGGATCCCCTACTCTCCAGAGAAACTTATAGAGATAGCTAAAATAGAAATGGCATGGTGCTTGAATGAGAGAAAGAAAGCCGCGAATGAAATGGGGTTTGGTGACGACTGGAAAGCAGCACAAAACAAGGTGAAATCTCTTCATGTTGGTCCAGGGGGACAGCCTCAGTTAATTAAAAAACTAGCTAAAGAAGCAGAGCTGTTTTTAGACGAGAGAGACATGCTTACAATTCCTGATATTGCGAGGGAAACCTGGCGGATGAATATGATGAGTGCTGAAAGACAAAAATATACACCTTATTTTACAGGTGGAGAGGTGATTTCTGTTTCTTTCCCAACAGATGAAATGGGCCATGATCACAAGCTTATGAGCATGCGAGGAAACAATGTCCATTTTTCAAAGGCTACCGTTCACCATGAGCTCATCCCCGGCCACCACCTTCAAGGCTATATGGCGAGAAGATACAATACCCATAGAGATATTTTTAAAACCCCATTTTTTATCGAAGGGTGGGCATTATATTGGGAAATGCTACTGTGGGATCAGGGATTTGCAGACTCACCAGAAGATAAAATTGGTATGCTGTTCTGGCGTTCGCACCGGTGCGCTCGAATTATTTTTTCTCTCAGTTTTCACCTCGGTTTAATGACCCCGGAGGAGTGCATTGATTTTCTAGTTGATAATGTCGGCCATGAGAGAAGAAACGCGACTGCGGAGGTCAGGAGATCCATACAAGGCGGTTACAGCCCATTATACCAAGCCGCTTATATGTTGGGTGGTTTACAGATTAAAAACCTAAGCGAGCAATTTGTTACCAAAAAAGGATGGAGTTGGAAGAAATTCCATGACGCTATTTTATTGGAGAATTCGATTCCAATAGAATTTATCAAAGCGTCCCTGGAGAACGTAGAACTGACTCCAAGCCAAACAAGCGTTTGGGAATTTTACCCAAACTTAAAAGACATAAAGAGACAAAACAACAAAGCGGCAAAGAAGATAACGCATCCACGAGCATTTCGAGACCAGGTAAGAGCACATTGGTATGATGACAATGAAAAATTTTGGTACAAGCTACAGAGCGGAAGGGATAGCCATGAATTTATAAACGTCGATGCAAAGACGGGTAGCCGGAGACCTGCATTTGACCATGTTAAAGTTGCTGAATTGATTTCTGAAGAGACAGCAAAATCAATCCAACCAGATAATCTTCCAATTAATGAAATAGAATATCTGAATGATGGGGATTTAATTAAATTCAAAGGTAAAAATCAAAGCTGGTTGTATGACACAAAAGAACACAGCTTGATTGATTTGAAAGGCCAATCAGCCAATGGGCTGACAAAATATGATACAGTTATTCCATCTGGTAATGGAGGTGAAGAGTCCGAAATATCTTTCATTAATAAGCTTGGGGAAAGAGTAAAAATATACTGGGTAGATTCTGATAAAAACGAAGTCCACTATAACGACCTAGCGCCTGGCAGATCTATTGACCAGCATACATTTGGCAATCATGTGTGGACCGTCCGATCAGGGGACGGAAGACTGCTTGGAGTGTATACCGCAAGCGGGGAGCCATCAGTTGCGATTATTGACGAACGAAAGGCTCAAAAAAGAAGACAGAAAAAAATCAAGTCAAGAGCAAGTCAGTCGCGTGTTACTGAAGGCTTACTATCTCCCGACAAACAATGGCTTGCATTTGTCAGGGAAAATAATCTTTTTGTAAAAAACATTAAAAATAATGCATTTATTCAGCTGACAGATTACGCAACGGATGATGACTCTTTTTCACAGAATGGGCAGCGAGAGAAATTCATGGGTATGAGATATGACTTCAAGGGCCACCCAGAACATTTACCCAAAGCATCCTGGTCCCCGGACTCTCAATTCCTCATAGCATTTAGTAATACAAAGGTTCCGGAACATTTAGTTCACATGGTGCAATCTTCCCCGAAAGATCAAATACAACCTAAATTACATACGATAAGTTATTTCAAGCCGGGAGATCCAATTCCAGAGGAGAAGCCCCATCTCTTTAATATTAACACGGGTAAAGAAATCGAAATAAGCAACAAGCTTTTCTCTAGGCCGTGGAGATTAGGCACAGTCGAATGGACGAATGACTCGAAAGAATTTTTATTCTCATATAACCAGAGAGGCCACCAAGTCATGCGGGTCGTCGCCGTGGAAACTCAAACGGGTAAAACACGCGCAGTAGTCAGTGAAAACTGTACAACTTTTTTTGACTATGCATACAAATTCTATTGGAACTGGTTAAAGAAGACGGACGAAGCCGTTTGGATGAGTGAAAGGGACGGATGGAATCACCTCTACTTAATCGATGTCAAAAATGGCACAGTGAAGAACCAAATAACAAAGGGAGAATTCGTTGTTCGAAAAGTTCAAGAAGTAGACCCCAAAACACGAACAATTCTCTTTACAGCCGGTGGATTCACAAAGGGCGAAGATCCTTATCACGTCCATTATTTTAGGGTCAACTTCGATGGGTCTGGATTGACTCAATTGACAAAGGGTAAAGGGACCCACTCTATTGAGATTTCCCCGGGTAAAAAGTATTTTATAGATAAGTACTCGAGGGTCGACATGCCACCTATTCATGAATTGAGAAGTTTCGAGACAGGTCAATTAATAACGAATCTGGAGAAAGGAGATGCCTCTGAATATAAGTCGTCTGGCATCCCTCTACCTGAGAGGTTCGTGGCAAAAGGCCGGGATGGAATAACAGATATTTACGGTATCATCCACTGGCCAAAAAGAGTTAACCCAAATCAAAAATACCCTGTCATTGAAAACATATACGCGGGCCCTCATTCGGCGCACGTTCCAAAAGCGTTCAGAAACAGCTACCGACAGCGACAACTTGTAGACATGGGATTTGTCGTCGTTCAAATCGATGGGATGGGCACGAGCCATCGATCGAAAGCGTTCCATGATGTCTGTTGGAAAAACCTTGTGGATGCGGGATTCCCCGATCGAATTGCTTGGATTAAAGCTGCAGCAGAAAAATATCCCTCACTCGATATCACAAAAGTCGGAATTTATGGAGGCTCTGCAGGCGGGCAAAATACCCTTGGGGCACTTCTTACGTTCCCTGAATTCTATAAAGTCGGTGTTGCAGATTGTGGTTGCCATGATAATAGAATGGATAAGATTTGGTGGAATGAATTGTGGATGAGCTACCCAATTGAAAAGCACTACAAAGATCAATCTAACGTCACCCTGGCAAAAAATTTGGAAGGTGACTTACTTTTACTATTGGGTGAAATCGATAAAAATGTCGACCCAGCCTCGACCATGCAGGTGGTCGAGGCTCTGATCACTGCAAATAAGGATTTCGATATGCTGGTGATGCCAAATGTTGGGCACGGCGCTGCAGGGACGCGCTACGGGTGGAACAAATTAAGATCTTTCTTTAAGGAAAAGATTCTCGATCTTTGAGTTGGAAAAATAAATACAACCACCAGTTTACCGGTCGATAATATTCTATTTGCGATTCCAGGTATGGCCTTCTCATTCAATACAAATTCCACTTAGAATTCTAAGTTTTATTTATCGATTGCACTTTGAGTGCTCGATCATTTAAACAAAAAAACCTCGAGTGTATCACATCGAGGTTTTTTCATATTCATTTGAAAAAATTTTATTCAGTGGCGGTGTATATTTTAGTTCCCGCCTTGATATCTCCTATTGGATTTTCGCTGACAGCATATGGCTCTTGACCAATAGCCTCGACATGGTAAGTCTCGCCAGCGGCTGGGGTGGGCATTTTCGATCCTTTGAGGTAGGCGGAAATCTCCTCTTCCGTTGGAACATCCCCTTCATTCTTTTTGTTGTCCACCGCCCAGGACATTTTCGCGGTGTCGATCAATCTCAGGTTTGACTTGATGACGCCGATTTTGGCACTGCCCATCTGCTTTGTGAAGTTTGGTGCAGCCATAGCGACAAGCATAGCGATGATGCCGACGACGATCATGATCTCGATGAGGGTAAATGCTCCTCTTTTGTTAAAAGATATGTTCATAATTTTGTTTTGATTAAATCTGTGTTTCCTAGAGCTGCAAAATATTCGGACAAGTCATCGAATAACAAACTCTCCAATCGATATCGGCAGCCCTCTCAATGACCTAAAGTTAGACATTATGTCTATTTTTTGGCCTACTTATCATAAACACTTGCAATAAGAATATGTTGCGAAATTTTATTAAAAATAAAATTATTTTTAGAAGAAAATAATGCCTAATTCCTAGGCATCAAGACAGTGGTTTCAGCATATTATTGACACGTCTTTCAAAAAATAACGAATTTGATTGAGAAATGGGCTTAAAACCAGATAGTTTCAGCGGCCGATGGATAGAGTAAATGTGGCAATAATTGGTGGAGGCGTCGTTGGAGGAGGTGTTTTTAAAGCAATCTCTGAAAATGGGCATCTCATTGCTGCTCGTTGTGGTTGCCAATTGGTCGTCAACCATGTTGTCGTCAAAAACCCCAATAAGAAAAGAAACGTAAAAATACCAGCTAGAAAAATTTCCACCAATTGGGAGGAAGCTATTTTGGATCCCAAAACAGATTTGGTGGTTGAATTAGTTGGTGGAACCGATATTGCCGCAAAAATTGTTGAAACGGCTATTCGGAATCGCAAACCAGTGATAACGGCAAACAAAGCCTTGCTATCAGCTAAAGGATCCCGTTTATTCCGACTCACGGAAAAATTTGAAACTCCCATCTATTTTGAAGCAAGTGTCGCCGGAGGCATCCCGATTATAAAGGTTTTAAGCGAATCTATGATTGGTAACCGCATATCCGAGATCTATGCCATTGCAAACGGAACCTGTAACTACATTCTCACTAAGATGGCCCAGGAGGGCCGTGATTTCGAAGAAGTCCTCAAGGAAGCTCAGGATCTTGGATATGCCGAGGCTGAACCCTCATTGGATGTGGATGGATTCGATGCCATGCACAAAGTGGGTATCATGGGTTCCATTATCTCGGGCTTCTGGGTATCAGAAAAATCAATTTTTGTTAAAGGAATCAGAAGCATTAGTCCCATAGATCTAAAATTCGCAGACTGGCTCGGATATAAAATTAAGCTAATAGGAAAAATAAAGTGCCACTCCGATAAAAATAGTTCTAACTTGGGTAATCCTAGGCTAGAATTATCAGTAGAGCCTACACTGGTTCCTAAATCACACGTCCTGGCAAACGTGGATGGTGTTTTTAATGCGGTATTTGTCAAAGGAGATATTATAGGTGAGTCTTTGTATTATGGACAAGGTGCAGGGCAAGATGCCACAGCAAGTTCTGTGATCAGTGATATAGTCGATGCCGCTAAGCAGTTAGGTTCGGGGACCAAGAAAAGATTTTCTCAGTTCGTTCCCTTTTCTGGCTCAGGCGAGATCATTAGCCATCAGGAAGTGGTTGCTAATTACTTCATCCGGTTGGAGGTTGTCAACAAATCTGGAACCATGGCAAAAGTTACAGATATACTGGCAAAACATAAAATAGGTATATCAAGTTGCATGCAGCCTGAAGACCATGAGGGGAGCATAGTCCCGCTTATGCTCATGATAGATCAAGCCCCGTATTCGATTTTCCAAAAGGCATTGAAGGAATTGTCCAAGCTTTCGGTTGTAAAGGCAAAACCAGTATCATTTAGAGTGGGTGCGTTTTAAATCTGTTGATTCAATAACTCAATTTAATTTATTTTAATATGGGGCTCGAAATAATTACCAAGGATAGATGTAGATGAATAAAGCACCTAACGCATGGCAAGGAATCGTCAGAGAATATGCGGAACACCTTCCAATTACAGATTCAACTCCAATTATTACGCTCCAAGAGGGAAATACGCCGTTAATCCCGGTTCCCAATTTCGTGGACAAAATCGGGGGAAAATTTTCACTATTTGTTAAATTTGAGGGGCTAAATCCTACGTGTTCTTTTAAGGACAGAGGCATGACAATGGCTATGTCTAAAGCTGCGGAACGCGGGGCAAAAGTAGCGGTTTGTGCGAGCACGGGAAATACCTCAGCAGCGGCGGCGGCATACGCATCGAGAGCGGGTATAAAGTGCGCAGTCCTGATACCGGACGGTAAAATTGCATTAGGCAAACTGGCTCAGGCTCTGATGTATGGAGCTCAAACTGTCGCTATTGAAGGAAACTTTGATCAGGCCTTGGAAATAGTGAGAGAGCTGGGTCAAGATTCGGATATAGAAATCGTCAATAGCATCAACCCATTCAGAATCGAGGGCCAAAAAACAGCCTCTTTCGAAATATGTGACCAGCTTGGAAGAGCGCCTGATTTTCATTTTACCCCAGTAGGTAACGCAGGAAACATTACTGCCTATTGGAAAGGGTTCAAAGAATACCACTCGTTAGGAAAAATATCCTCTCTACCAAAAATGGTTGGCTTTCAAGCTGCTGGAGCAGCCCCAATCGTCCATGGCTCTCCAGTTGAAAACCCTGAAACCTTGGCGACAGCCATCCGTATCGGGAACCCGGCAAGCTGGAAAAAGGCAGAGGAAGCCCGCGACGAATCCACAGGTCTCATTAATGCTGTTACCGACGATGAAATTTTGAATGCTTACAAGCTGATTTCTCAGACAGAGGGAATTTTGGCGGAGCCAGCTTCCGCAGCATCTCTTGCTGGCGTTATAAAAATTTCTCAAGAATCCCCAGATTTGATTCCAGCCGACTCGATCATTACAGCAACTCTGACCGGGCACGGATTAAAAGATCCGGATATAGCCATCGAAGCTGCTGGTTTTCAGCCGATCAGGACACAAGCTACCTATGAAGCTGTATCGAAAGTTCTCAAGTCATAATCCCCCAGCCTTTTTTCCAGACATTTTGGGCATAGCTCTATAATACGATCAGCATTGATCTTTCTGAATACACGTGTAATCTTTATGTCTATAAGCTCAATTCATAGACAAGGATCAAGGTGAAAATTACATCTCCCAAAATATCTGAATCGGAGTGGAAAATAATGAAAATACTGTGGCGTAAATCTCCACAGCCGGCCTTTGACATAGCAGAAGAGCTTAGCAAGACTGAAGACTGGGACATACGGACAATCAAAACCTTTTTGAGCCGCCTCGTAAAAAAAGGAGCACTTTCATACAAGAAATATAAAAATCTATATTTGTATTTTCCTGTAATTTCTGAGGAAAGCACCAAAAACCATCAGGGTGAGTCTTTCCTTAATCAAGTTTTTGATGGATCTTTAAAAGAGATGTTTGTGCATTTCGCTAAATCGAAAAATATGAGCACAAAAGATCTCGATAAGATTAGAAAAATTGTGGAAGAAATGGAGGAGTAAATGTCATTTGGTGGTCTGGTTGAATTAATCTGCGAGACCTTGGTTAACATTTCTTGGCAAGCGACATTGCTGGGGATTATCGTCGTCACAACTCAATTTGTTTTTTCAAAGTGTCTGAGACCTGAAATAAGTTCACTGCTTTGGCTTGTCTTGCTGATTAGACTTATTCTTGTGAGCGGGCCAGAATCGTCAATGAGCATCAGCAATTATACTGGCGTTCAATTTCCTGATGCTGAGGGGCCGGGGCCAGCGCTTTGGGAAGGACCTGGTGATGCTCCCGAGTTATTGGACCTGGAATATTTTATTATCAGAGGTTTATCTACTATCTGGCTAGTTGGTGTGATAATTGGTTTTTTCAAGTGGCTTGAGATAAAGATTTTTTGGCATAAGCAATTTAAGAAAACTCAGCTTGTTGGAAATCCCGAGATTCTGAATGCTCTAGCAGACGCTGAGATAGAACTGGAAACTGAACCGCAAGTGACAATTGTTCACAGCCAAATAGTTCAAAGCCCAACTCTTTATGGTGTCTATAAACCAAGGCTGATTATACCCACAGGTATGATGGATAAACTCACACCAATACAGTGGAAGCTGATCTTCAGACATGAGGTTGCGCATATAAAGAGATTCGATATTCTCACAGTCAACCTGATCGGAATCATGCATATTTTACATTGGTTCAATCCGATTCTTAGGTGGCTTTTGACTAAAATTTTGGCGGATATTGAACTAGCAGCGGATTCGATCGCTCTGAAAAATGCCTCTAAGGGGGAGCAAAAATTATATGCCAGGACTCTTTTGAAATTCGTAGAATGCCAATCTGCAAAATATACCTGGAATCAACCGTTGAGAGTTTGCTTTTGGAATTCAGAAAACCACTTAATCAGCCGTTTTCACAATATTTCAGGTGATCAAAAAAAAGTTCAAACGAGTATTGCCGCGGGCACGGCTCTGGTTATTTTTTTAATACTTACAGGATTAACGGATCCCGTTTTTCCTCGCCCCATACAGCCGATGAGCTTTGACTCCATTAGAGTCATATCAGAATGGAAAAACGTCCCGGAAAACCATGAAGACTGGCGTGGGCAGCCGAGCAACTGAGTTATTTTTGGGTAAGAAATAGGATAAGTCCTAAAATGGCAGAGGTGATAAAGCCGACAGCTAAGGCAACAAGCTGAAATTGCCTGCGTTTTTGCCTATTGAGTTTCCCCATTCCAGGCAAAAGATAATATCTATTTTCATCTCTGGATTTTTTACCTCCAAACATTGAATGTTCTTTATAGGAGCAATGAGACTTTTTGACAAGTCAGGGAATTAAAACGACTTCCTTCCAGTGGTAAATTAGACAAATTTACCAGGATTGAGGATATTATTTGGATCGAGCGCTGATTTTATTTTCTTATGTAATTCTCTTGATTCGCACGAAGTGGCAACATCCCACCAAGGCATTTTAGCCAAACCGATACCATGCTCACCTGTGACGACCCCACCCATCTTGACAACCCAATTAAAGAGTTCATCCAATGCAGCATCTTGCTTCTCTACCTGTTTTGAATCTTCCATATCCACCATGAGATTGACATGAATGTTGCCATCACCGGCATGGCCAAAACAAGCTACTGGAATTCCATGTTTCTTCTGTAGCTTTGAAGCAAAGCGAAATAATTTTTCAAGGGCTCCCCTTGGTACAGTAATATCCTCATTTAATTTCTTGAGCCCAGTATCTCTCAAACTATAGGAGAATTCTCTTCTGAGTTGCCATAACTTCTCCATGTTGTCGACTCCCATTGCTTTATCAATCCATAGGTGGGGCATTTCTTTCAATCGTCTCACCAGCTCCTGGAGTTCGCTTTTCACGGACTTTTCATGACCATCCAACTCAAGAATGATGTGAGCTTTGCAGCCATCAAAAGCTTTATTACCTGTTCTCTTCCTGGCCGCGGCCAAAGTGAATTCATCTGCAACTTCCAAAGCAGCCGGAAGATATCCCCAGGAAAAAACAGACCTGATAAAATGAGCCGCATCTTTCATTGTTGAAAACCCTATGGAAAGTCCACCATTAAATGACGGCAAAGGTAAGAGTTTTAGTGTTGCTTCGGTAACAACACCAAGTAAACCCTCTGATCCTACGAAGAATCGAGAGAGATCAAATCCGGTTTTGTTTTTATGCGTTCTGCTGCCTAAGCGATTTATGGTCCCATCAGCCAGAACGATTTCAAGCCCAAGAACATAGTCTCTGGTAACTCCGTATTTAAGACATTTGGGGCCTCCAGCATTTGTAGCGATGTTCCCACCAAGAGAGCAATCTTTACGACTTGCGGGGTCAGGCGGGTAGTATAACCCTTTACTCATGACACGCGTTTGAAGCTTCGATGTTTTGACGCCCGGCTGAACTCTTGCAATGAAATCCTTGGTATTGATTTCCAAGATTTTATTCATCTTATCAAGGGAAATAACGATTCCCCCCTTTACGGGAACGCAGCCTCCGACGTATCCGTATCCAGCACCTCGAGGGGTCACTGGGATGTGATACTTATTCGCAAGTTTGAGAGCTGCTGAAATGGACGCTGTTGTCTTTGGCCTCAAAACAAGCTCAGGGGTTTGATGGGCGAACCATTTGTCTCCACCAAATTGTTGGCACAATGAATCCCCGGTGAGTATTTCATCACTGGGTAAATTTGATTTGAACGATTTGAGCCGGGCTGGGGACAGAAATTTTCTCACGTGTAGTATTATCTTTTTGATTATACTCCCACGAAAATAAAAAGAGATGTTCGCAGGATCATGGAAACTTCGGTTTCCAAGTCCTAAGATGACGTAAGATGAGGGTCAATTCAAGCCATGGAGCTGTCTTCTTTGAGATCAGCGAAAACTAATACGCCTGCAGATGTTTGAAGTAGGCTTGAGACCTTGACTTGGGCCATTTGGCCTAAGAAGTTCAGACCGCGATTGACAACCACCATGGTTCCATCTTCCAAATATCCCACCCCTTGGTCCTTTTCCTTTCCTGCTTTTTGGATTCTCAGATCGACCAAGTCCCCAGGACCAAGCTGCTGTCTGAGAGTTCTTGAAAGCTCTTGGATATTTAGGATTTCAACGCCATTGATCTCTGCAATTTTTGCGAGTGTCCTATCATTTGTGATGATTTTCGACTCGATAACACGCGCAAGTCTGACAAGTTTGGCATCCACAGCATTTTCATCCGAAAAATCCGCCTCATGAACACGAATTGAAAGCTTCGGATCTGATTGTGCCTCCTCTAAAAACTCTAGCCCCCTTTTTCCAGACTCACTCTTTGTTTCATCATCGGAGTCTGCTATCCCCTGCAATTCATTGAGGACGAATTTAGGAACTAATGCTATGCCATCTAGAAAACCTGCCCTCATCAGAATGAGAAATCTGCCATCAATAATAGAGCACGTATCAAGAATGAAATTATTGGTTTTGATTCCCTTTGGGGCAAATCGAACAAATGGGATAAGTAAATAAAAATCTTCTTTATTGCTTTTCAAGGACAACATCATTCCCAAGTAGCTAAATCCAACAAAAAGAATCAGCTGGATAACCCATCTTATCGGCCCTGGGACATAATCGAATAAGCCTGATGCATTCAGGATGATAGCCGGAAGCATCCCGAAAAACATTCCAAAAGTCACCGAGGAAAAAGACCGCAAAGATAATCCTTTGAAATAAAGGTCAATACCTACCCAAAGTGAACCAATCGAAAACCCATATAACCCACCATGAATTTCAGAAGGAATGATTTCTGGCTGAACTGTTGAAATCGCAAATCCAGTCAACGAACACAAAATAATGAAAATAACTCTAATAAACTGCATGCACTTACTCCCAGGTGTAAATCGGCAACTCATGCAACGCCCTTTAGGCATTTCCATGACTCAAAATGGATATACAGCATCCCTTTCACCGGCAATGAAGACCCACCACAACGAGACATTAGGGTCGCCATGATTACATGATAATATGAGAATACAGTTGAAAAGGGTCAGCACAAAAAAACCGGTGATATAAGAATCACCGGCGGAAATTCAATGATGGAAAACTGGAAATGCTAAAAACTATGAACCCGCTTCCTCTGTAATAGATTCTGGCTCAGAATTCTCATGGTCTTGGACAAAGACTAGTTTGTCGTCTTTGGCCGAGACGTCAACCGGAGATGAGCCGTGGATATTCCCTTTCAAAATTTCTTCTGCAAGTGGATCTTCAAGATATCGTTCAACAGCTCTTCTCATTGGTCGTGCCCCATAAGCAGGATCGTGCCCCTTAGTCACGAGCAGATCTTTGGCTTTGGTATCCAGAACCAAGTTGATGTTTCGGTGCTTGAGTCTTTCGCACACTTTCTCTATTTCCAGATCTAAAATTTTGATTAAGTTTGTTTTCTCAAGGGATCTGAAGACTAAGATATCGTCCAGTCTGTTTAAGAATTCAGGTCTGAAGACTTTTTTCGCAGCATCCATGATGCCTTCCTTCATTTTATCGTATGGTACCTGATCTGAGTTATTGCCGAATCCTAGGGATTGTTTTGTGACAGATTCAGCACCGACATTCGACGTCAGCAAAATGATAGTATTTCTGAAATCGACCACGCGCCCCATATTGTCGGTGAGCTTTCCTTCCTCGAGAATTTGAAGAAGCATATTCATGACATCAGGGTGAGCTTTTTCAACCTCATCAAATAACACAACGCTGTAAGGCCTGCGACGTACCTGCTCAGTCAGCTGACCACCCTCTTCATATCCCACATATCCCGGAGGAGAGCCAACGAGACGTGATACACTGAATTTCTCCATGTATTCACTCATGTCCAGCTGGATAAGAGATTTGGCATCACCGAACATTTTTTCGGCGAGAGTCTTGGCAAGTAGAGTTTTTCCGATACCTGTGGGACCAAGAAGAGCAAATGTGCCGATAGGTCTTTTGGGGTCTTTCAAATCTGCCCTGGACCTTCTCAGCGCTTTCGCCAGAGCATGAACGGCTTCGTCTTGTCCAATAACAGTTTCACTTAACTCTTTTTCAATGTTTAGGAGCCTTTGTGCCTCTCCTTGCTCAAGTCTTTGGAGTGGGACTCCAGTCCATTTGGATATGACCTGGATAACCTCATCTTCATCAACCTTAACTTTAAAATCTTCTCTTTGTTTATTCCAATCTTCAAGCGCCTTGTCGAGAGCGTCTTTGGTCTGCTTTTCCTTGTCTCGCATAGAGGCGGCGCCCTCAAAATCTTGCTGCTTAATTGCCTCTTCTTTTTGAGATTTAATTTCCTCGATTTTGGCTTCGAGTTCTTTTAGCTCGGGAGGCCTTGTCATAGTGCTGATGCGAGCACGCGAACCAGCTTCATCAATAACATCAATAGCCTTGTCAGGGAGGAAGCGACCTGAGATGTATCTCTCAGAGTGCTTTACAGCAGCCTCGATAGCGGCGTCAGTGATAGTAGCTTTGTGGTGATCTTCATACTTACCACGCAATCCTTTGAGTATCAAAATGGCTTCATCTTCAGTTGGAGCCTCAACTTTTACGCTCTGGAAGCGGCGTTCTAATGCAGCATCTTTTTCGATATATTTCCTGTACTCATTGAGAGTTGTCGCCCCGATGCATTGCAGCTCCGACCGGCTGAGGGCTGGTTTGATGATGTTTGAGGCATCCATCGTTCCTTCGGCAGAGCCAGCGCCAACGATGGTGTGCAATTCGTCAATAAAGAGAATCACGTTTTTCGTACGCCGAATCTCATCCATGACTGCCTTGATTCTTTCTTCGAATTGACCCCGGTATTTCGTTCCAGCGACCATGAGGGCGAGATCCAGAGTAATGACTTTCTTATCTCTTAAGATTTCCGGTACATTTCCTTTGGCAATTTCTTGGGCAAGCCCTTCCACGATGGCCGTTTTACCCACCCCGGCTTCACCTAAAAGAACTGGATTATTTTTGGTCCTACGGCACAAAATCTGAATGACTCTTTCGATCTCGCTTTTTCTGCCGATGACCGGGTCCATTGCCCCTTTGGATGCCATTTCCGTCAAATCTCTACCAAAAGCCTTGAGAGCTGGTGTTTTGCTGTCTCCCTTTTTTTCGCTTGGTCCCTTGGCTGATGCTGTTTCAGCCATGGGGTCTTCCTCGGTGGAGAAGTTTGGATCGAGTTCGCGAAGGATTTCTTGACGCGTTTGTTCGATATCAACTTCCAGATTTTTGAGGACTTGGGCAGCGACACCGTCCCCTTCACGAAGCAATCCTAGCAGAATGTGCTCGGTGCCAACGTATGTGTGATTGAGAGATTTTGCTTCTTTAGCAGCTAGTGAAAGAACTTTTTTGACTCTGGGAGTGTAGGGAATGTTCCCGATCATTTTTTGCTCCGGCCCAGTGCCAACCTGCTTTTCGACTTCTTCCCTTACAGTATCGAGATCTAAACCAAGCTTTTGGAGCACGTTTACAGCCACCCCTTGCCCGAGCTTAATGAGCCCCAATAAAATGTGTTCGGTACCAACAAAATTGTGGTTGAAGCGGTCCGCCTCTTTGCGAGCCAATGCCAAGACTTGCTGAGCCCTTGGCGTAAAGTTGTTCATATGCTCGTCAGCCATGTTGTATATGATGCGTAGATTTTTAACATTTGTCCACTACAGGTGCCTGATTTCTTCAAATTTTTAGAAATTTTCCTCCAAGCCCCATACAGAATTATCTGTAAGGTTAATCGGCACTGGCGCCAATATTTAAAGCGTAATCGCGATGTAACCCGCCCTCTGATTGGAATAATGTATCAGATATTTAGAAACTAATCCAATTGAGCGTAATAATCAGGACCAAACGCACCATTTCGCGACAAAAAAGAAATCCGTCAGGAACAGGATTTACGTTTCTTTCTCATTATCAAGCCCCAGTAGCTTATCAGAAAATTTGTCCGCAGGACGAGAAACAGTTCTCAATTTACCTCTTAAAAAGTCTGCCCTTATGAGGTCTCTCTCCTCAGCTGAAAGCTTTCCTTTAACATTTTTCTGAAGGTGAGCTGGTTGAGTCGAGATGAATAATTCCTCCACTAAAGACCGCCTCATTTTTGAAAAAAGTCCAAAGTCATTACCAAGTCTCATCATCGACAAAAGATTCATGGTCTCTTTGGAGGTAATAATATGAGAATTTGAAAGCGTTCCATATGCACGCCCGACCTGATTAAGGACTATTTTTGGTTTCTTTTCTATAAGCATGGTTCTTGCGTTCTCCTCATGCTCAATCATCTGATTTAAAACCTTATTCAGTCTATCTATGATTTCAATTTCAGACTCGCCCAAAGTCATTTGATTGGAGACTTGGAATAAATTTCCGAGGGCATCGGTTCCCTCGCCATAGAGGCCTCTAACGGCCATCCCCAACTTGTTAACAGCCTGAACGACCTGATTTATTTGATCTGAGAGAACGAGCCCTGGCAGGTGCAGCATAGCGCTCACCCTAACGGCGGTTCCAACGTTGGTGGGACATGCGGTTAAATAACCGTAGTTTCTCGAGAAGGCGTAGGGCAATTTCTCTTCCAAAAGGCTGTCTATTTCATCGATATTTTGCCATGCGTCTTTTACTTGAAGTCCAGGCTGGATGATCTGCATGCGCAAGTGGTCTTCCTCATTAATCATTACGCTGAACATTTCATCCTTTGAAAGAATGAGCCCACTCCCTGAATTCTTGGCGGCGTGCTCGCGACTAATAAGATGCCTCTCCACGAGGATCTGTTTTTCAAGATGGGACAAGTTGTCCATAGAGTCCGAGAAACAGGAATTCATTCGAGAAAAGCCTTCGATCACGGGTCTCACATTTTCGAAAAGCCTTATGCGCTCTTGTTTTTTGGCCCACCCCGGAAAAGCATACCCTTTGAGGTTCCTTGCCAAACGGACTCGAGACGACAGCACGATCGTATGGTTGGGCCCCTGTTTTTTACAGGAATCCGCAACACTAGTTAAAAATTTATCGAGTTTCATAATTTAAGACCAGGATATCCACATGGCTATCGTGAGCATATCTAGTCTATTTCGTTTTCGGTCTTTTTCGAATTTATTTTATTCAAGCTAGGCCGACCATTCTCTATTTCTCATTTCGATAAAACTCAAATTTTAGTCCTGCTTAAAAAAATCCATCGGTAAATGGGTATCAAAAGCATGATTTTGCACTGGATTGGAAATCGAAAAGAATTAAGAATCTATGGCAACCCGACAGGAGGCATTTTTGCCAAGGCCTGTCATTTTGTCATACGCGGATACTAGATTCGGGAGACATTTGCCCCTTCCCTTCTCAAATTGGTTCGCCTGATCTCATTGTTAGCTCTTTGTATTTTTCAACAATAGATTTGGTGTAAGACCCTGGATTTCCGTCGCCAATGACCCGTCCATCAAGTTTCACCACCGGCATAACTTCTGCTGCAGTTCCGGTTAAAAAACATTCATCAGCATTGTATATATCGTATCGGGATATGTTGGGCTCAGTCACGACAAGCCCCATGGATTGCGCTATATCAATCGCCGTTTGCCGCGTGATGCCATAGAGGGCACCTGCTTCAAGCGGCGGGGTCATCATAGATTTACCCTTGATGATAAAAATATTATCACCTGTACATTCAGCCACAAACCCTTGGGAATTAAGCATGATCGCCTCCTCATAACCTGAGTTCAAAGCTTCAATTTTTGCCAGTATATTATTAAGGTAATTCAGAGATTTAATGGCCGGGTTGACAGCATTTTGATGATTCCTTGTCGTTGGAACCGTAATTAAATCCATACCCTCTGTGTATAGCTTTTCAGGATAAAGCTGAATATGATCAGCGATGATGAAAATACTTGGATTAGGGCATTTGAATGGGCTTAGACCTAATGTTCCAGCCCCCCTGGTGACCACGAGGCGAATGTAGCCATCATGGATTCCATTAGCTTTACATGTTTCAACGACTGCCTTACAGATATCATCTGCAGTCATAGAAATGTTAAGCATGATGGCTTTTGCAGAGTAGAAGAGTCTTTCGACATGCTCTCTCAGCTTGAATACACGACCATTATAGGCACGAATGCCCTCAAAAACACCGTCCCCATACAATAGTCCATGATCAAAAACTGATATTTTTGCATCGTCTTTGTCCACTAATTCTCCGTCTAGAAAAACTTTCATAAAGCTCACCCAAAGGTAAAGAAACTCGGTTTAGCGATCAACTATGATTCTTCATGAAAGTGAAATTACGCATTTTAGCAATTCAGGACTGAAGATTCACGACTTTCCCATCTTCCATGAAAACCACTCGATCAGCTCGCTCGGCGAGGGAGTGGTCATGTGTGGCAATCACAAGAGTTACACCATATTTTTCTCTCATTTCAAATAGAAGATTTAAAATCTCCATTCCGGTTTTTGAATCCAAATTACCAGTGGGCTCGTCAGCCAGAAGAAATTCTGGCGAATTAATTAGTGCCCGAGCAATGGATGTTCTTTGCTGCTCACCGCCTGACATTTCGTAAGGGCGGTGATCTATGCGGTGTCCCAATCCCACACTTTCAAGAAGCTCAGCCGACTTCTTTCTTGATTTTTCAGCCCCAAAACGAGCTATCCGGGCTGGCAAACAAACATTCTCCAGAGCGGTGAGCTCAGGAAATAAATTATACGCCTGGAATATAAATCCAACCGATTCATTTCTAAAACTGCTGAGATGTTTTTCTTTCATCAAATGCAGTTTATGGTCCCCACATACAATATTCCCCTGATCGGCTGTATCCAGACCACCGATGATCTGTAGCAAAGTACTTTTCCCTGTCCCAGAAGCCCCCAGGAGAGCGACCACTTCAGATGGAGCTACTTTAATATTAACACCCTTGAGGACTTCTATTTTTTTCTTCCCAAGGCTGTATGACTTATAACAGTCTTTAACACAAATTCCAGAAGAGGTCGTCGAATCAAAATTACTCATGCCGCAATGCCTCCACTGGTTTGAATCGGCCTGCATTCCATGCAGGAATAAGTCCTGCAATAAGACACATCAATAAAGCCCCTCCGCATATGATTAAAATATCGTTCGGGATAATTAAAGCCGGAAGCTCGGTAAATTGATAAATGCTCGCCGGAAATAATTCAAAACCGGTAATCGTGTTCATCATTTGAAGGAAATCATTGCGAATGGAGACCATTCCAATACCCAACAAAAACCCAAGTGAGACGCCAATGATTCCAACGAATACAGATTGAGCTAAAAATATTCCCATGATTTGAGACCGACCCGCTCCCAATGCTTTTAAGATACCAATTTCTCTTGTCTTTTGGATAACGAAAGCAATTAAAGTCCCCATGATTCCAAAAGCAGCAACAAGCATAATGAAGAACAGGATGTAAAACATAACATTTTTCTCGACCATAATAGCATCGAGTATGCTGCTCTTTCTTTCAAGCCATGTGGTGAGTCTGTATTCACTACCAACGATTGTAGATAGTTTATCTCTTACCTTAGCGGCTTCCATGGGGTCGTCCAGCATCAGCTGAACTCCATGAACAAGGTCCTCACCACCGAGACCGAACAGATCCTGGCAATCCCATAAGTTAAGTACGATGATGTTGGAATTAAACTCGTAGTAACCCACATCATAGAGACCTTCGACAACAAATTCTTCGGGGAAGATGGCTAACTTTTCGCCAGAATCCAAAGCCTTTTGCATGTTTTTGAGATTGCCATAAGAGTGGACAGCAATAGTATCGCCTACTGCAATGCCCAGGTCTGCAGCTAAATCAACACCCAAGTAGACTACCCTTCCGGGAAAATCCATTTCCTTACCACCAAGGATATTTTGATGAATGGTCGAAACGGATTTTTCGTGCACTGGATGGACGCCTCGAGCAAATGGAGCGTAAACTTCTGATCCCCCGTTGGCCCTAAAAACTTCCATCATGACTGGCCCCACAACAATAGGTGCTGCTCCTCGAACACCAGATTGGCCCTTGACCTTTTCTATAACCTCATCGTAGCTGGCGAGTGGGCTTCCAAAGCCATCGGTAATAAGTATGTGGGGTTCGAAGCCAAGTAATGTCTCACGTAGCTGCCGGTCAAATCCTGACATCACACTGATGACAACAATAAGAACTCCTACCCCGAGTACCACACCCATTACTGAAATTAGTGTGATGACCGATATAAAATTTCGGCTCGGCCGCAGATAACGAAGAGCCAAAAAAGATTCAAAAGGAAGTTGAAGCATCGTTTTGTATTAAACGCCCTTGCGACCAGGAAATGTCAATTCAGCCACGCCTGACTTGTCTAGTTCACCTAGACCAAGGTCAATGAGTCGATCGTATTGCTTCTTGGTAGCAAGAGCCAAGGGAAGTTCTATTCCATTGGCCTTGGCAAGATCATAGGCAATTCCGGAATCTTTTGAAGCATGTGCAGCACTAAAGTAACAATCGTGGTCGCGATCAATCATATCATCACTGTCAGTTTCCAGAACTCGCGAATTGGCTCCAGTCTGAGAGAAAACTTCAACTAACATTTTAAGGTCAAGATTGAGAGCCGCCCCCAGACCAAGGCCTTCAGCCAAAGCAGCTGTATTGATATTCATGACCATATTGACCAAGGCCTTGACTTTTGCAGCCTCTCCAGCGGCTCCGACATACCTCATAGAAGAACTGAGCTTTTCAAGGAGGTCTTTGTTGCTTTGAAAGACAGATTCCTCACCCCCGAGCATGAGGTAGAGCGTACCTTGTCTAGCCTGAGGAATGCTCGATGCCATGCATGCTTCCAAGCTTTGGCAACCATTCGCCTTCGAGGCCTTTTCGATTTCTTGATGTATCCCCGGAGATAATGTCGCACAATTGATAAAAGTTTTGCCGTCACCCGAATCGAGTAAACTCTCTCCATTATCAAAGAAAATAGATCTCATTGCGGAGTCATCGCTAACCACGGTGAATACGACGTCACATTCAGATGCAAGGTCTTTAACACTCGAGCAAGACTGGCACGCCAACTCATCAGCGAGCTCACCGGCAACCTCGGAATTAATATCAAAAACAGCGACAACCTTTTCACCGCAATCTTTAAGTCGACGAGCCATATTTGCTCCCATGCGGCCAACTCCGACAAATCCTACTTTTCTAGACATGAAATTATATTACTCCAGCGACGATAATTCTTCCAGAATTATGAACAGTTTTGTAAAGGCCTGAGAATCCGACAATGGTCTTAGATATGAGGTATTAAGAATGGATTGTGCGCGCGCTCCATCCCCACTGTCGACAGAGCTCCGTGACCGGGGCAAATTATGCAATCTTCGGGCAAAGTTATAATTTCCTTTAAGTTTGATTTAAGGGCCGAGTGGTAGTCGACTTTACCGCCCCCCATGGACCATGCAAAAATCGCGTCCCCAACTATGGCCAAGGAGGGTAAAGTTGAATAATGATTGAGAACATATGTAGTCCCCCCAATCGAGTGGCCGTTGGTCAATCTTGATTCGATAGACAAGTCACCGAGTTGCCATGTTTTCCCGGGTTTGAACGAGGAAGTTCCCTCTAAGTATTCATTTTCTGAGGACCAGATATTTTGGTCATCTACCAAGTGTGCGATATCTTTCAGGCATGCAATATGATCACGATGATTATGGGTGATAAAAATATGTTCGAGGCTCAATTTATTATCTTTGAGAAAATTTTTTATAGCGGATGCATCCGTCCCAGTATCGAACAATACAGCTTTTCCATCGTCTAACCGAAGCAAGTATGAATTGACAAGCATTGTATGCCAACAGGATGTAAAAACCACGAGATTATCGGGGGGGGACACTGCTGGAGGCGCCGGACATTTTGATAAAGCGATCAAGGAGGCTGGATCCAGGTTTAATATCTGAGCTATTTTTGATAAGACATCCTCACTGGGAGGTTTTTCTTCACATAGATCATCATGAATCAATGCCTCTGGCTTCACTCCTAATCCGGAAGAAGCCTTACAAACAACGTCATACCAATTGTCCTCGAGAAAATTAGAATTCATATCAGCTTAAGTGAGTTTGAGAATATTTCATAATTATTGAATCATCAATGACTATGAGAAATTATAGTTATGACAATGGGTCAGATTAGATTATTGTTTGAGAGTATGTCGTGATTTAAATATGAAGGAGAAAGATGCGTTAGATTTAATTTCATTGAAAAACCATATCCGAAAAAAGATTGAGGAAAATGGCCCTATAACCTTTGACGCATTTATGGATGAAGCCCTTTATCACAAAGATTGGGGATATTATGAAAAATGCGAATTGAATCAGGTCGGCAAAACTGGAGATTTTATGACCAGCGTCTCGGTCGGAGAAGCCTTCGGCAAGCTTCTCGCTCTTAAATTAATATCCCTCGCAAAAAAAACACCACATCAAAATAAACCAATAATAGTTGAAGCAGGCGCACACGATGCTCAACTCGCGGACGATATTTTAAATGCAGTGGAGACTTTGGGATCCTCTGATTCTTTTCGAAAATATACCATCATTGAACCATCCAATTCGCGTAGAGCCTATCAAATGAAAAAGCTCAACAAAACTCCAATTGATGTCGAATGGTTAACAACTATTGAAGAACTACCGGATAACATTCCGATTATATTTCTTTCAAATGAGTTATTTGATGCGATGCCATTTCGTCGGATTTATTGGAATAAAAATTCTCTCAGTTGGATGGAATGGCTTGTTACTTTTTCCGAGGACAATTTTTCATGGATACCAGCAGAAACCACGGTAAACAACCAATCAATGGTGCTGCAGGCTAGACTCGATGTTGAGAAAGAGCTAGCACGACACATCCCCGACCACTTTACGATTGAAGTGTCTCCAAACTCCGTTGACTACTACCAAAAATTACTCAATAGAATAAATTCAGGATTTGTTATCACGATTGATTATGGCCAGACCGGGGAGCAATGGCTACAGCCACACAAAGTAAAGGGAACGCTAAGGGGATATCAAAATCATAAACTGGTGGATAACGAACTCGCTCACCCGGGTTCCTGCGACCTCACTTGTGATGTCTGCTTTCAGGACCTTGAATTAACAGGAAAACAAGCAGGGTTTGGGACTGAATTTTGTGGAACCCAACAATCCTACCTAACTCATGTCTTGAGAGAAAACCAGTCTCTCATTAATCATAACCAAACGTTTTGGGGACAGAAAGATAACCGACAATTCCTGACATTGGTCTCACCTCAATTTTTTGGAGCTCGATTTAAAGTTCTTGAACAAAGCCTCTTCGTGTAAGCTCATCATAAACATCTTTAAAAGATAATTTAATGGCTTCGACTTTTTGAATATTAAGTTCCTCTAGGCCATTTTCTTTTAGCTCAGTTTCAAGGCGCTTACAAAGGTGATTAAGCCGCGGTGCCCCTAAATTACTTGAGGACCCCTTCAGAGTATGAGCAACTTTCAGAGCCGATTGGGTGTCTTGTGTCTCAAGGGCCTGATCAAGAGATTTGAGCCGATCATTGGTATCTTTTACAAAAAGCTTAACGAGCCGCTCGATCATTTCGTGATCCTCAGAATTTGGTTCGTATTTTTCGGGAACAAGATCGGATTCTATGACAGGAAAGGTTAATAAAGATGATTTTTGGTCGTCTTGCCCCTCCGCACTAGGTGGACTTTTTGTGGTCTGGTTAGCTACTTCTTTTTTGGCAAAAAGATACTTCTTTAATACCGATTCAAGATAGGGGAGCCTGACAGGCTTAGCCAGGTAGTCCGTCATACCTGCTTCAACACATTTTCGCTTATCCTCGTCCATTGTGTTAGCCGTCATTGCGATAATAGGTATGGAATCAGTTTTAGAGTGACTTGTTTCAATCTCTCGAATTTTTTGAGTGGCGGCATAACCATCCATCTCAGGCATCTGGCAATCCATAAAAATGAGGTCGAATTCCTTTTTCTCAAACTCTTCGACTGCCTCGAGACCATTCGCGGCAAAAACGAGATTCTCAGCTCCATATCGCATCAATTGACGACGAGCTAACCCTGAGTTAAATGGATTATCTTCAACGACCATAATAGAGAATCGTTTCAAGGCATCAGGCTCCGATAGTGGATCTTCCTGCCGACTGCTTTTAACATCATCAAGGGACTGGTCATCGCCAGAAAGGTCTGGAAACAATAATTGCTCAAGTCTATTTTCCTGAAGAGGTTTGTATAATTTCTGAGTTTCGGACGGGGTCCACTCGCTTACGACGAGCTCGCTTTTAACTGGCGTAATAAGAACCACTTTCTCGGCTGGCCATGTAGATAAAAACTTTTGAATATGATCCATAGCCTCCCATTCCTCAGGACCGGCAGGAACCCCCAAAAATAAGTGGGTATCTTTATCAAATTGTTCGTGTGGAAGGGTTTTTTCAGCCTCTATAACAGTGACACCCAGACCATAGTTCAAAAGAATCATTCGAGTCGTCTCTACCCATCGTTGGTTTTTCCCCCACAGGGCTATTCTTTTTACTACAGGTTCATGTGAGCTTATCAGAGAACCTCTTTCTTCTATTACCATTGAAGGAAGAACAACCCAAAACTTGGACCCCTGTCCGGCCTGACTCTCAACACCGACGCTGCCCCCCATTAACTCAGCAAGGTTCTTGATGATAGCCAATCCAAGACCTGTGCCTCCGTATCTTCTAGCCATACTCCCATCGGCTTGCGTAAAAGCCTGAAAGAGTTGTGATAAAGCATTTGATTCAATTCCAATCCCAGTATCTTCAACAGATAGTTTTAAGGTAATGTTTTTATTATCTCTTTCTAGGATTTTGAGGCTGACCACGATTTCACCATTGTCTGTAAACTTGATAGCATTATTGATAAGATTAATGAGGATTTGCTGAATTCTTAGAGGGTCCCCTTCCAAGATTTGTGGAACATCTTTTTGGCAATCAACAATGAGTTCCAAGCCCTTTGAGTGGCCTTTCTCACCAAATATTTCTGCGGTTTCACCGACCAACCTTCGAAGATCGATGGGCAATTTCTCAATCTTAAGTTTTCCTGCCTCCATTTTTGAGAAATCTAAGATGTCATCCACCATGGAATGCAATGTTTCTGCGCTTTGTCCGATTGTCTGGACGAGCTCTTTTTGTTCTGGGTTTTGGTGCGTTTCTCTCAGTAACTCACAATTTCCGATAATGGCATTCATAGGGGTTCTGATTTCATGTGAGACATTCGCTAAAAATTCAGATTTAACCCGAGCCAATTCTAGGGCACCATCACGCGCGCGTTGGAGTTCATACTCAGCTTCTTTCAAAGGAGTGACATCATTGACCAATCCAACTATCCCGGTGATGTGCCCCTGGGTCGAGTAGATTGGAAATTTTGTCACCATCCCCCAAGAACTTTTTCCATCTTCATGAATAGTCTCCTGAAGCTTATTGAGTATAGGTTTTCCTGAGGATATGATGGCATCTTCTTGGGCCATTAATTCGCGAGCTTTTTCATGTGAGAAGAAATCATAATCAGTCTTTCCAAGCACTTGGTCATGGGACTCCAGTTTGAGATAGTCCAACATGGCCTTACTAACCTTTAGATACCGACACCCCGTGTCTTTGAAGAAAATTAAATCAGGACTACTATCAAGAAGAGCCTGGTGAAGGTCCCTTTCGAACTGAAGCGTCTCCTCCATTTTTTTCTTTTCGGTCACATCCCAGAATATTCCTTGAATCCCAATAACATTGCCCTGAGCATCATAAAGAGGATTCTTGACAACTTGGACAAATTTCCTTTCACCTGACGAGTCTCTATATTCCTCGATAGTTTCAAAGGCGATCAGAGTATCGAGGATAGCTTTGTCGTCTTTTTGATATTTCTCTGCAAGGTCTTCAGGAAAAAAATCAAAATCCGTATTTCCAATAATATTTTCGATGGATTCCCCCAAAGCACGAGCGAAGTTTTCATTAGCAAAAGTGAATATACCCTCACGGTTTTTTCGAAATATATTTTGGGGCAGTGACTCAACCAGTGAGTGGTATAAAGTTTCACTATTTTCCAAGGCCTGACGGGCCTCTCTTTCGGATGTGATGTTCTGAACTGTTCCCTCGTAGTATTTGAGGTTACCATTTTCGTCAGTCACTCTTCTGGCACTTTCTGTGATCCAGATTTTCGTCATGTCCTTACGAAAAATTTGTGATTCAAATCCGGTGATAGTGTCTTGTTCTGCCATCAATTTGACAAATTCAAGGCGCCGAACCGGATCGACGTATAATTGCTTTTCGATATCGTTAATTGCATGAATCAGATCATCTGGAGAATCGTATCCATATATTTCAACCAGAGTTTTGTTTACATCCAGATAATTGCCATCTGGAGAACTTTGATAAATCCCCTCAACAACATTATCAAATATGGAATGATATTTCGCCTCAGTCTCCCTGAGTATCGCTTCAGTTTCTTGCTGTTGTGAAAATTGGAAGTGAAGAAAAAGCAAATCAACAATTTGCCTCAAAAAGGCCTGAATGATCTTCTTAGATTCATGCCTCAAATGGGATTCGCCCGCCAGCCCGCAAACAAGAACATTGATGCGAAGAGACTCAAGATTTTTAAAAAAACCCCCTATCTCAAGCCCCTGGGATTCACCGGCAAAAATCTCAGGATGCTGGTTCTGGATCTGCTCTCTTAATTTTTGAGATGAAATTTGGCCATCGACGATCCAATCATCTTGAATGCATTGCCAATCCCAATTCTTGAATAGAGATCCTATATCCGAATTTTGATCGCCGAGAATGATATCCCTTTTTCGACGACCCACTTCCAAATGGATAATGGATTGAAAGACATCAAAACCCATGGATGCTAATGAGAACACATGCTGGAATGGTTCCATCGTCAATTTATCCAAAAAATACCTAATCGTTGCCGTATCGGCCTGGTTTCCCACTTGTGTCATCAGGGCAATCTTTCTGTTTCAGAGCTTAATTTATATCAAATAGTAAAAAAATTAACCACATTCAATAGTCACCTCAGGATGGTTGGACAAAGTCCTGGGATCAGCTTAAGTTGCTGGCTTATTCTTGATTGGAAATAATCATAGAATTCCATTGAGGAACTCATTCGAAAACATGGAGCTGACTGAAAAGTATTTTATGGAAATGGCTGGATGGAAGGCTATGAAGGAGGCGCGCGCATTGATTTCGTCGAGAAAAGTACTCAGTGCTAGCTGGAAATCTCCAATCCTGAGAGGAACTGTGCAAGCTGGAGGAAAAGCCTATTCCAGTGGTTTTGTCATTAATAATCCAAAAGATATTGAAAACCTCTGTCGGTGCCGGGAATCCCAGGAATGGGGAACATTATGCCACCATTCGGTCGCTGTTGCTTTGGAAGTAATCCGAAAAAAAGAATTCGAATCCGGCAATCTTGCGCAGAAAAATAAAAAAATTCTACCTCAGTCGAGATCCAAGACAAATCCGCCACAGAATGAAACAAAACAAGAGCCCAAGAAACTTTTAAATAGAACAGAGAATTCTTCAGAAGGGGACCCTCTATCACTAGAGATCGTCCTCCCACCAAATTGGCTCAAACAAGCCGAGGCCAACAAAAGCATTATCATTTCCTTTTTTGCAACTCGGTTCACTCCAGAAAAACTAAGATTACCACTTGGTAGTATTGACACAGAGGCAAATTATTATTTAGACGAGCTGGATTCCATCCTTCTCGGGGAACTTGAGTCTTTGGAACCTGAAAAACTCCCATCTCATCTCCCGGTCCCTCCTAATTTGTTTTTTGAGTGGATGTCATTGATTCCAGGGCACCAGAATGTATCAACGGCCCATGGACAAGAAGTCCATATCGACCCTCGCCCTTGGATTCCCAATTGTAAATTGTCACTTATGCCCGATGGATCGCTCACTCTGACATTGAGTAAGAATTCAAAATCGAAGAACCCTGTGATACTGATGGGCCCTCCCCCGTGGGTTTATGTAGACGAATCACTGAGACCCATTTCCCCAGCAGCATCGCAATGGGATTGGAATAAAGAACAGCATTTTATTACGAGGGGAAAAATCTCTGACTTTTTTAATTCTCAATGGCCGAGACTTGAGGAAACCGGACAAGTGGAATCAAATGTCGATCCAAATAGATTCGAAATCATTCAGGGAGAACCCATTTTTCATCTTGAGCTGGAAGGAGGATTAGCTGTTCTAAAAGGGAGAATTCGTTGTCAATACGGCCACGCCTTTTACACGATTTCCAAAAACTCGATCTCCCAACTGCAGAATTCCTCACTGGAGTGGATTGCCGATCCTCAAAATCCATTCAAATATTGGTCAAGAAATATCAAAGCTGAGAAAGAGGCACTCGCATTGCTTTTTGATGCGGGGTTTTATGAAGGAAATGACAAGGAAACAATCGAGCTGAAAAGCCAGGACAGGGTCCTTCCTTTCCTGGCCACCACGTTCCAGAAACTCAAAAAAAACAACTGGGTGGTAGAGCTGGAATCCAGGCTTGAAAAAAGTATATCAAATAAAACAGAAACTATTTCACCATCCCTGGACTTTATCTCATCTGGTGAAGATTGGTTCGAAATGCGAGTTGAATACTCGGGAAGTCATGGAAGTCGCTTTTCAGAAAGTGACGTACGAGATTTATTACAGTCTGGTCGCTCCTACAGAAAAAGATCAGATGGAAAATTTTTACTGATTGACACGCCTCTTATCGATGAGTTTAAGGAAGTCGTCAGGGATTGTTCTCCGACCCAATCAAACAGGTCATTCAAAGTCGCTACTCAGCACGCCTCATTCCTGATTGACTCCGTTAAAGAGACCACGCCATGGGCAATGCGAGGCGGTGTCGATAAAATCCAAAAACCGACTTTTTCAAAAGGCGATATCCCATCGCCTCTCAATAAAATTCTACGGGAATATCAAAAAGAAGGGGCATTGTGGTTGACCGGCCTAAGCCACAACAAGCTCGGAGGCATACTCGCCGATGACATGGGACTTGGGAAAACACTTCAAACCCTTGCCTTCATCCAAATCTCAAAAAAAATAAACAGCGCAGAAAACTTCAAGCCTTCACTCATTTTATGCCCGACAAGTTTAGTCCATAACTGGGAATCTGAAATTAAAAAGTTTGTCCCAAAATTAAAATCACTTGTTATTCATGGCCCCAAAAGACATGAAAAATTCCAGCGGATAAATCAAGCTGACATTGTAATAACCTCCCTGCCATTAATTCATCGCGACCTTGAAAATTACAACGATCAGGAGTTCGATTCAGTTTTCTTAGATGAAGCCCAAAACATAAAAAACCCAGCAAGCAAGGTTTCAAAGGCAGTCAGAAAAATAAAATCACGCTTCAGAATTGCCCTTAGCGGAACTCCCGTAGAAAACCGGGTCATGGATCTATGGTCTATCATGGACTTTGTCATGCCTGGTTACCTTGGTTCACAAAAGGAATTCCAGTCGAGGTATGAATTACCCATAGCTAAACTGAAAGATAAGCAGGTGGCCGACCGGCTAAGAAGAAGAGTGAGCCCATTTATCCTAAGGAGGCTAAAGACAGAGGTCGCCAAAGAGTTACCTGATAAAATTGAACAAATCCATTTTTGTGAAATGAGCTCTGATCAATCCCAATTTTATCAATCCGTTCTCTCCGAGAGCAGAAATAAAATTTTGGATTCCGTCAATAAATCCGGTTTTACAAAAAATAAAATCCTGATATTTCAAACTTTAATGCGATTGAGGCAAATTTGCTGCGACTTGAGGTTATTGGGGGACGATAAAAACTTAGAAAAAACAAAGTCATCAAAATTTGACTTGTTGGAGGAATTGGTGTCGGAGGCGATTGATGGAAACCACAAAATATTGGTGTTCTCCCAATTCACCAGGATGCTGGATCTACTTACCAAATCCGCAGATGAAAAGGAATATGGATACAGCCTTTTGACAGGAAAAACCCAAAACCGTCAAAAGGTTATCGAAGAGTTTAAAGAAAATGAGAACAAAAACATATTTTTCATCAGTTTGAAAGCCGGTGGCACAGGATTAAATCTTACGGAGGCTGATATTGTCATTCACTATGACCCCTGGTGGAATCCGGCTGTCGAGGATCAGGCAACAAGCCGAGCCCACAGAATTGGACAATCTAAGGTGGTATCGAGTTATAAATTAATTACAAAGGGCACTATCGAGGAAAAAATACTCCATTTACAGAGTAAAAAGAGGGATATATTTAAAACGATGGTCGACGAAAATGCCAAAATGGCCGATAGTTTATCGTGGGACGAGGTTCAAGACCTCTTAGTTGACCCGGAAAACTGAATTTAATGTTTCGATTTGGTAAATTTTGAAACTGTTTTGATCCTAGGACGTAATACTAGTGAATTGGCAATGGATAATTTAAAAACAAAGAACTCGACCATTATCACCCTGATGTTCGCATTGATGCTTTCAACCTGTTTGGGCTGGAAATCATATGCAGAGGATGACAAATTGGCGCCAAAACCAGCTTCAAACACCCAAGCTGTAACCAGCCAAGGTAATTCGACAGAGGGTGTGAACAGTAAAATTAGTAGATCAACAAACCCATACTCCAGCATCGTTCGCAGAAATGCTTTCGGATTAAAGGAAAAAGAAGTCAAAAAAGCAGAAAAGAAGGAAGATAAAGTGGAGGAAGCTCCAGAGGATTTGGGGCTCATCATAAATGGCTTTTCTTCTATGGGAAAAAGAAGGTTTGTTTATTTCAAGATTCCAGATAAAGAAAACAAAGGAAAATTTAAATACTACACTGTGGACGTCGACGATGATAAAGCAAATCCGATTGACGTCGTAAAAGTCGAAGATAAATCCATCGACATCAGATATAAGGGTCGTTCCTACTCACTCAATTACCAAGACCATAAGAATAAACTCGTAAGAGTCGCTAAAAGTAATAGCAAATCCAAATCGTCGAAAATACCAAGTCGAAGTCAAAAAACAAAACCCATATCAAGGACCAGTAGTAGCACTAAAAATTCATACAGAAGCAATAACGTCATTAATCGATATGGCGCGAACACAAGCAGCGGCAGTTCCTCAAGATCAGCTTTATCAACGGGCCGCTCGTCCTCCAGAACGAGCCCTAGGGGGATAATCGGAGGAGGATCCACAATTAGAGCGAAAAGGACCGTTAATGTTGGAGGGGGAGCCCCAAGTGGAATGTCCTCTGAGGAACAAGCCCTCATTATGGAAGTCAACAGAGCCATGAACGCTCAACAGGGTATCCCTATGCCACCAACACCAGGACTGCCTAGTACCACAAGTCAAGGTCGCGGCAATTGATTTAAAAAGATTATTGGGCAATAAAATCAACCATTCCTATTTTAGACAAAGTAGCCTTCTTTACTGAGCCAGGTAGCCTGCTGCGGCCATTTCTATCCGGTTTGATTTTTGGCAAAGCCCTTAACTTGTCCTGCAGCTCCACCCAAGGTTTTGATTATAAAAAGCCTTGTATGAACTGGAATTATATTCTCGCCAATCATTCTTACACCATAGAAAACCACGACCAAACCGCCCGCTGACGGATTTAAATTCACTGCCAATGATTAGACGGCTCGGGTCACTTCCTAGTGGAACCGTGCCCGCAGCAGCATTCAGATTCAATATGAGGCTTAATGCCTGTTAGAAAGGTTGCTCACTACCTCAGAACGACACGGGATAAGTCGCCTCCAACTGGGAGGAAATAATAGAGAAAATATCAATTAGATTATGACGCAAGGGCGAACGGACATCACTCTATGCAGTAAAGGTAAGATAACCTATTTTTAGTGATTTATTCTTCTTCTTTGGGCTGATCAAATATAACTCCAGTCATTTGGCCCCCATAACCTTTCCCAAACCAGCTACCAGCGTATGTATCTTTGTATACCAAAACTCTTGCTGTGTAGGTATTACCACCAGGAAAATCCAAATCAGTAACTGAAATTACTGGAGTGTCCCCAGCCCAAAAAACATTTACGGTAATGGGTAAATTAACATCAACAGAGCCAAATTGAACGCGTGAAACAATAACCCATTTGTCTTCTCCGGTTTTGGTGGCTGACTGTATGGTGTATTTATCTTTTTTCCACGGCCCCATCTTTCCGTCTTGAACTAAATTCCACTCGCCAGCAAATATGCATTCCGTAAGCCTTTTCTGGAATGCAATCTCCAATTCATTCATAGTGATTTCTTCTCCGGATTTTGAAACCTCTTGCCGCTCTTCAGCTAATGCTGGGAAAATTAGACAAAAAGTATTCAACAGAAAGAACAGATTGAAGTATTTTGAGGAATTTTTCATATTTAAAATATCTCCTGATTTGATTGTGATTCCAAATCATTTCATTCAATTTTCTCAAGACTGGATGATTCTGCTTTGGTAAACAATTGAATATAACGTATGGTGAACCCATCAAAATAATCGTCATGAAAATAAATTTAAGAATAGTCTTTATGAGCGCTTTCGCCTGTGCAGCTGCAGCGATTGCAAATGCAGGCGAACCGGCTCTACAGCTTGTCTCTTCAGGATACGTTTCTCCCTCCAACCTTCTATCAGTTCCAGGCAAAAACAAAGATCTCATCATTGCTGACCAAGTTGGAGTTATTTACTATCTCCCTAAAGGAAAAGACCAGAACAAGACTTTGTTTCTAGACCTAAGGTCAAAATTGACCAAACTCAAAAAGGGATTCGATGAACGAGGACTGCTCGGTGTGGCGTTCCACCCGGATTACCCTGAAAAAAAATCGGTATTTGTTTATTATAGTGCTCCAAAAAGAAAAGAGGCCCCTGAAAAATGGGATCACACAAGCCATATTTCACGATTCACAGTTTCTGAAAACTTGAAATATATAGAGTTAGAATCAGAAAAGGTTCTGCTTCAATTTGATGAGCCCCAATGGAACCATAATTCTGGACGCCTTGCTTTTGGCCCTGACGGACTCCTTTATGCGAGCATAGGTGATGGAGGTGCTGGAAATGATGTAGGTTTGGGGCATGGAGAAATCGGTAATGGCCAAAATCAAAATAATCTCCTGGGCTCAGTAATCAGAATCGATGTGGATAAGGGCGATACGTATAGCATCCCAAAGGACAACCCATTCGCAAATGGAGGTGGCAGGCCTGAAATTTTTGCTTATGGATTCAGAAACCCATGGGGAATGTCTTTTGACATGGGCGGAGAGCACGAACTCTTTTTAGCCGATGTCGGCCAATCTCGTTTCGAAGAAGTCAATATTGTCCAGAATGGCGGCAACTACGGTTGGAGAGTCAGGGAAGGTTTCACTGGCTTTGATCCAAAACAAGCCTATGTTTCCAAAAATCTTGAAGCTCCTTTAAATGATGCCCGAGGGCAGAGATTCATCGACCCAATCGTAGTCTATAAAAATAAAGGAGCTTTCAGAAAAAAAGATGACGGATCACTCGGGATTAGTATCACAGGCGGTTACGTTTACAGAGGCTCAGAACTCCCCGAATATGATGGTAAATACATATTTGGTGATTGGAATATGAAAAGAGGAACCAACATCGGCATCCTTTTTGTGGCCTCCAAATCGGGCCAAAAATGGTCGATGGATCTTCTGAGGTCAAAATATATCAAAGATGGCCAGGTCGAAGGATTCGTAACGGCATTTGGTCAGGATGCTGACGGAGAAGTCTATGTAATGACGAATGATACCAACGCACTGATAAACAAATCAGGCAAAGTTTATAAGCTCGTTTCTAAAGACTAAACTTCAAAGATTTCGACATAATAAATTTAATGCCTGGCTCGAAAAATATATCGAGTCAGGCTTTTTTATTCTTTGCAACCAAAGGAAATAATTTGACAACGCCAACTCCAAACGTATATCTCGCTAGGATGGCTAAAACTTGATCTGAGAAAACCACCCATAAGGAAATCAAGAAGCCGCATCAGAGAAAATGAACAAACTAAGAATAAAGGACTTACTCAATCTTGAAAACTCGTTGGATTCTGTGGTTGTCACAGGTTGGGTTAGAACAAAAAGAGATTCAAAAAAGTTTTCATTCCTGGAAGTTAATGATGGATCGTGTCTTAAGAACTTACAGGTGATCGTAGACGCTGGAATCCAAGGGTATAAATCGCTCGATCAAGCCTCTACTGGAGCTGCTGTGTCCATTAAAGGGAAATTGATAGAGTCACAAGGCAAGAACCAAAGGTGGGAGGTCCATGCTGATGAATTTGAATTGGTCGGAGCAGCGGATGAAACATTCCCACTCCAAAAGAAGGGGCATACCATGGAATATCTTCGTGAGATCGCCCACCTTCGAGCAAGATCCAATCTCTTCGGGGCTGTTTTTCGAGTCAGAAGTAAGCTAGCGTTTGCTATCCACCAGTTCTTTCAGGAAAAAGATTTTCAGTACGTTCACACTCCAATCATAACAGCCAGCGATTGCGAAGGAGCTGGGGAGATGTTTAGGGTTACGACCTTAAACCTGGAGAATCCGCCAAGACAAAAAGATGGCCTAGTCGATGACACCAAAGATTTCTTTCACAAAGCCTCGTATTTAACCGTCTCCGGACAGCTTGAGGCCGAGGCATTCGCGTGTTCACTGGGCCAGGTTTATACATTTGGCCCAACTTTTCGCGCTGAAAATTCTCATACTTCAAGACATGCTGCCGAATTCTGGATGATTGAACCCGAAATAGCTTTTTGTGATATCCATGGAGACATGGACCTTGCCGAAGAATTTGTCAAATACCTCATCGCTCATTCGCTAGAAAACTGTAATGAGGATCTGGAGCTGTTTAACAAATTCGTGGATAAAGGTCTACTCGACCGCTTAAAATTTGTTTTGGAGAAACCCTTTCAAAGAATCACATACACGAAAGCAGTGGAAATTTTGAAGAATTCAAAACAAAAATTCGATTACGACGTTTCTTGGGGAGCAAATCTTCAATCAGAACACGAGCGTTATTTGACGGAAGAGCACTTCAAATGTCCAATAACTGTTTATGATTATCCAGCTTCAATAAAACCATTTTACATGCGTAAAAATGATGATGGAAAAACGGTGGCGGCGATGGATGTCCTTGTACCCGGCATCGGCGAAATTATCGGAGGCTCACAAAGGGAAGAAAGAATGGAAGTTCTTTTAAATAATTTGAAAGAGGCAAATCTGCCAGAAAAGGAATACTGGTGGTATACTGATTTAAGAAAATATGGAAGCGTTCCACACAGTGGATTTGGCTTAGGGTTCGAAAGAATGCTAATGTTCGTCACAGGGATGAACAACATACGAGACGTCATTCCATTCGCCAGGACTCCAGGGCACGCCGAGTTTTGATCCAACAATTCTAAAATTGAATTGTTTCTCTCCAATTCATTTATTTCTAGTTGTTTTTTGTGATTTAAATCGAACAAAAATGAGATAGGTTAAGATTTAAATATAATCAGCGAAGCGAGTGTCATGAGTGAAGAAAGCGGCAGCCAAGATCGAAGCAACATCCCCACCGAATCTGGCAAAGAAACCTCTCAAGTCAGCTCACCTTTACCTTCTGCCCAGCACTCGATTTCTCATCCATGGAGGTGGCCAATCACTCTTATGATTTTTGGGTTTTTAGCATTTGGGGCTTACTGGATAACAATAAGTGAGACGACCAGCCTTTTTAAAACCGGTAGCAAAAAAGCCGAGAAAATAAAAGATTCGGTTGTGAAAGCAGCTGACACTTTCGAATCCCAAAATATTGCACAATCATTTCTATCACAATTACCTGGCAAAATAGAGCACGGAGGAGATCAACTCGAGATTGCCAGTTTTCAGGCCGTTGAATCCTTTCGATCGGAATCACGACGAAAGGTTGCCTGGGATGTCATAGATCTGGGTACGACAGTAAGTGAAATCCGAGTACCAGTAACGTTTAGATATCATGTGTTGCTAAGTGATGACTGGAATCTCGAAGTTCATAATAATATTTGTTTCGTCTCTGCACCAAAAATACGCCCAACACAGCCTCCTGCTATCCATACCGACAGGATGGAAACATTTTCATCTCGAGGTTGGGCTCGATTTGATTCAGTCGCATCCATGGATCAACTCGTCAGAACGATTACTCCAACAATTAAAGAATATGCCGGTGATGAAAAACACAAAGCTTTGGTCAAAGATTCCGCTAGAAAAGGTATTGCTAAATTTGTTCGCAACTGGCTTCTTGACCAACAAATTTGGAATACCAACGCCATCTCAAGGATTGTTGTAACTTTTAATGATGAGGAAACACTTGAATTCGACCCAAGTGATTTAAAAGAGAAACCAGAAGTATCTTTGCCCTAGCCGATTTCCTGAGTCTTTCTGACTCTAATTCCCTCGCCAGCCAAAAAATCCTTAACCTGCCCGACTGAAAACTCACCAAAGTGGAAAATACTGGCCGCTAATACGGCATCGGCGCACCCGTCCATCAAAACCTCAGACATATGCTTCAGCGTACCAGCTCCTCCAGATGCTACGACTGGAACGCCAACCATTTCAGAAACAGCTCTTGTCACTTCAATATCGAAGCCAGCTTTGGTTCCATCCGCATCAATCGAATTAAGAACAATTTCACCAGCCCCCCTTTCCACGGCTTCCCGAGCCCACTCAAAAGTATCTCTGCCGGTATCTTTCCTGCCACCGTGCGAAAAAATCCCCCATTTACCTGGCTCAATGCGTTTTGCATCCAAAGAGACTACAATGCATTGACTCCCAAATTTCTCTGCGCCCTGGGTTATTAGATTTGGATTTGAGAGTGCAGCTGAGTTGATACTAATTTTGTCAGCTCCCGCTCTGAGCATGATACCCATATCATCGAGAGTCCTTATCCCACCCCCGACTGTCAATGGCATGAAACAGGTTTCGGCTACTTTCTCGATCGTCTCGACCATCGTTTCCCTACCATGAGCACTTGCTGTGATATCGAAAAAGACCATCTCATCAGCACCTTGCTCATTATAACGCCGGGCTAATTCCACAGGATTACCCACATTCCTTAAGCCTCCTTCTTCAGCTCTTCCAAATTGTTGCCCTCTGGTGACGTGACCATCGTGAACATCCAGGCATGGAATCACTCTTTTTGCTAGTGTATCAATCATTCCGTTTTCTTATTTCTGAATCAAAAAGGCACAATTCAAAGAGATTTCCTATTAAATTGAATACAAATTCTATTTATAATGTCGAATGGAATGAATTCTGATTGAATCATCGAAAGACGACCGTCATATTTAATTAAAGAAATTAAATAAAAACCAGATTTGAATTCATGAACCCACCTTATCTCAAACATATTATGAATCCTCGTATTATTTTTGCAATATTGGCTCTTTCCTTGTCCGCCTGTGCAACCGGCGTTCGCAATCCCAAAAATACGGGAGTTAGCTTACTGGAGGCATCAGAGAGCGGCTCATTTGAAACGACAGGCATCGAATCTCAGGACATCACCACTGTTACCGACAAAATGGCGAGAAGTCTTATGAGCTTTGAACCCATATACAAGCAGGACGGTCCGGCGGTCATTCATATTCAGGTGGAAAACGCTACTAGAACTCCAATAAATACAGACCTCTTTATTACTTCCATCCAAACAAAGCTGGTAAAGGCAGGCCAAGGAAAATTAGCATTCATCGATCGTGAATATATTGGAGATGACGAAAAAGAAAGAAACCTTAAGAGAACAGGTGCAGTGACGTCATCATCAGATCCTAACGTTCAAGAATTCAAAGGGTATGATTACAGGTTGCAAGGCAAGTTGATAGACCTGACGACTAATGCCAATGGTGGAATCAGTGATTTCATTAAATATAATTTCAGACTTGTCGATGCCCGTACGAATCAAATCGTGTGGGCAGATGAATACTCGACCAAAAAGCAGGCTTTTTTGGATTCAGTCTACTAGAAATCAATAGGAGCTCTTTCCTTTTTACGACTTAAGCTAGATGAGAATATTTTTTGTTCCAGTAATATCATTACTGTGCTTGATTCTTGTCGGCTGCAGCACGACGAAAACCCCAAGTTATTACCATTCATTAACCGGCGACCCCATACAAGATGGTTATATCCGAATCGAGCAAGGCGATCCTGAGGATAAAATACTATGGCAGTATTCCACGGCATTGGAATTACTAAGATTGGGAAGAATTGATGAAGCTGCTGAATTGTTGGATGAAGCCCTTCTCAGTCAGGAGGCACTTGCTATTGACGGTGGTAAAAAAGCTCGTCAGGCGCAACGGGTTTTCTACCCTGAGTCTACTAAAGTGTATATTGGGGAGCCCTACGAAAGGGCCATGGCGTGGTTTTACAGAGGCATCATATACTGGATTCAAGGAGAACCCGATAATGCCCGAGCCTGTTTTAAATCGGCCCAGCTTATGGATAGCTCATCCGAGGGCGAAAAATTTAAAGCAGATTATGTTATTCTCGATTATTTGATCGGAATGATTAACAAGCAGCTTAGTGGTTCGGACGATGAATTTTTTAGATTCGCCGAAGAGAATTCGAAATTGGATTATTTCCCCAAGCCCATAGATTCACCAAATATTATATTCGTACTGGAGTTTGGAAAGGCACCAATAAAATATCGAGGTGGCGAGTATGGGCAGCTCTTGAAGATAAGGAAAGGCAGCAGCAAATCCGAATCGAGCCTTCTTCAAATCAATGAAGAAGAAAAAATTCTAATTGGCCCAATGGATGATTTAGCCTTTCAAGCCCAAACGCGCGGAGGTCGTTATATGGATCATGTTTTGGGTCGAAAAGCGGTTTTCAAACAAACCACAGACACACTCGGCGATGCAGCTATTATCGGCGGTGCCATCATGGCAGCGGAATCAGACCACACCAATACAGGTCTCGCCATTGCAGCTGTTGGAGTTTTATCAAAAATAATATCGGCTGCTTCAAATCCAGAGGCCGACACAAGGACATGGAAAAACCTTCCCCAGTTTTTATCTCTTTACACGGCAAAATTAACTCCGGGTAATTATGAAGCGGTAGTTCAATTCCTCGATGAAAATGGTCAGGTCATCGGTGCTTACACTAAAACAATTGATATTCATCTCACTTCTAATAAAAAACCTCTTATTGTATTTATTAGCCAATATTCAAAATAAATTTAAAAATATGAAAAAGTCATTATTGAAACTCTCAATCAATTTTACAATAGCATCATGCATTGTGATTTTCTCTGGGTGCGTTCACCATGAAGGCGCACGAGCTACAAAAAATCCGGAGGCGTTTACTCAAGAGCTTTCCATGAATGTGGCACTTATGGATAAGCAGGTTCAAAGATCAGTCAAAGCGGCTGGAGGTATAAAAATCATCCAAAGGGCTGACGGCAGATTAGATGTTTTTGCCAATATCATGAATAGAGAATCCAGAAGAATTCAAATTCAGGTCCAATGTGTCTTCCAGGACGAGAATGGCTTCTCCGTCGATGATACCACTCCATGGGAAAATGTTATAATGACAGAGAATGCCATAAAAAGATTGAATTACACATCACTCTCAGCAAAAGCGAAGAATTTTGTTATCAGAGTTCGGCAGGCTAGGTAGGTAGCTCTTTGCATTAGCAACTACGACAAGCGGGCAAAGGAGCGGATACCACCGTTCCTTTTTTATTTGAAGAATTTGCCGATACCCCGAGTGATATCGTTCAAAATAAGATATAAACTCGGTACAAGGACCAGTGAAATCGATGTTGCAAACATAACTCCAAATGCCAGAGATACCGCCATGGGAATGAGAAACTTTGCCTGAACGCTGGTCTCCAAAATTAAAGGAGTCAGGCCAGCAAATGTCGTCATCGATGTCAAAAGTATCGGCCTAAAGCGCACTACTCCCGCCTGCCGAACAGCTTGTAAAAGTTCCCCGCCTTTATCCCTATATTTATTGATAAAGTCCACTAGCACCAAGTTGTCGTTTACCACAACCCCACTAAGCGCCACTATCCCGAAAACAGACATGATAGTGAGATTCATTCCCATTATCAAATGACCAAGAATGGCCCCAACAAGGCCAAACGGGATAGCGGACATGACGATAAAAGGTTGAAGATATGATTTGAAAGGAATTGCCAGCAGGGCAAAGATGATCATCATAGCCAGCGGGTAGCCTTGGAGAATACCGTCCATAAGTTCCTTTTGTTCTCTAGCTTCACCTTCAAAGCCAATCTCTACACCAGGAAAATCTAACTTTAATTTCTCAAAAAAACCTTTATTGAGTGCTGCGAGCACGCCGTTCGCTGTGATTTTGGAACTGTCTATCTGCGCGGTAACGTTGACAATTCTTTTTCCATCGACGCGTGTTATTGTGCTCAGCCCCTCAGCATCTATGGCTTTGGCGACAGACATAAAGGGAACTTTTTCTCCGGATGGAGATTCAACCATCATCCTTTCCAAGTTAAAAACACTTTTCCTCTCCTGTTTTGGAAATCTCACTATTACCCGAATCTCCTCCCTACCTCTTTGCACCCTTTGAGCTTCAGCTCCAAAAAATGCCTGGCGCACCTGCTGGCCAATCCACTGTGGCGTAAATCCCATTTCATAGCCTTGCGGTTTGAGCTCGATCTGCAATTCATGGTTTGCCTTCTCATAAGAATCGGCAATGGAATGCACGCCATCAAAACTACCCAACTCGGTTTTCAGTCTTTCGATCGCGCGGCCAAGCAGAGGGTAATTATCCCCTGCAAGCTGAATTTCAATAGGAGCCCCAGTTGAAAAAATAGAAGCAGTAAAGGTAACATTTCTCACGCCGGGAAGGTCTCCAACCATATTCCGCCAACGTACGGCAAGTTCTTCGCTGCTCGTTCCTGGTCTGTCTTCTGATGGGGTCAATTCGATGTGCACTTCACCTTTATGACCGCTAGCTAGTTCCAGCACATAGTCCCCTGCCCCTTCCTGTTGGGTAACGGAGTATGGCTGCCGCCCCACAGATGACAAAGTATGCCTGAAAATGGGCACGCCTTTCAGTTCTGGATTTTCCTGTAATTCTTTCTGCAGCTCAAAAGCTTTTTCTTCAATGTAGGTAATTATTTTCTCAGTCTGAGCCGCGGGTGTTCCTTGGGGCATATTGACTATAGCAGCGATGTTGTCTCCCTCTACGGCTGGAAAAACTTGAAATCTCATCCATCCACCAGCAATAACTCCGAGACAGGCAATGAGAATAGCTAATGAGGCACCCCATGTTGCATATCGATTTTTGAGGGCAAATTCCAGAAAATTGGAATACCAATGGTGGATAAACCACTGCACCCCGTTGTGAAAGATCTTTTGAAACTTATAAAAAGGTGACAAAACTCCTCTGACATCATCATACCACTTCGGTCTATGTCCCAGGTGGCAAGGTAAAATGAATAAACTTTCAATTAGTGAAAAAACTAAGGTCGGCACCACGACCAATGGAATAACTCCGAGAATTTCTCCAATCGGTCCCGGTGCAGTAATCAGGGGAATAAAAGCGGCTATGGTCGTAAAAACAGCAAAAGTAACCGGCTTACCAACTTCTTGCGTTGCACGAATCGCTCTCTGCAGGAGATTCCCCTGCCCCTCCATTTGAAACTCATGAATATTCTCACTAACGATAATGGCATCATCAACAACAATGCCCAGGACAAGAATAAAACCAAATAGGGAAAGTAAATTAATACTAACCCCAAGAAACGGCATCATCCATAAGGCCCCTAGAAAAGATATGACAATGCCTACAGCTACCCAGAATGCCAAGCTGAGTCTGAGAAACATGGCTAAAATGCCAACGACGAGAACGAGCCCAAAAAAGCCATTATTAACTAACAATTCAAGGCGAGATTTAAGGTAACTTGAGTCGTCTTGCCAATAATTAAGAGATAGGGCTAGAGGTAAGTTAGCCTTGGTTTCTGACACGTATTTTTTAACTGCATTGGCAACTATCAGAGCACTTTGATTCCCCGTACGAAACACCTGGACCATGGCTGATCGTTTGCCATCGAATCTCGATATCAAATCATTATCTTTGAATCCATCTACAACTTTTGCGACATCACTGACTCTAATAACCGTACCATCAGGCGTGGATCGAAGAACTATAGACTCAAATTCTTGGCCAATGTATTTCTGAGTCTTTGTCCTGATCAGGATGTTTCCTGATTCAGACCGAATTGAGCCTGCGGGAATATCTATCGAAGCGAGATTAATGGCCCGAGCTACCTCGTTCATAGTGATATCGTATTCCCTTAATTTCCATTCCGATAATTCGACAGTAACTTCATCAGTCCGAACATTCACCAGTTTCACCATTGTAATCTCAGGCAGTGCCAGTAGATCATTTCTAACTTGATCGGCGTAGTCCTTTAATGTGGATTCTGAAACATCACCGGAAACAGCAACGTTGATAACCTGACGAGAAACTTTTATGTCCTCGAATACCGGTTCCTCGATTTGCAGAGGAAAAGTTCGGATGCTGTCGACTTTATTTTTGAATTCATCAAGAAATTTTCCTTTATCGGCACTGGTTTCAAGCTCGACGTTTACTATGCCCATTCCCTCGGTTGCAGTGGAGCGAATTTTCTTTATTTCGTCCATACCCTCAATAGCTTCTTCTATCGGCTGGCAAACACCCTTTTCGACCTCCTCAGGTGAAGCTCCCTGGTAGACAATTTCAACGGTGACCATCCTTGGGTCTGTCTCCGGGAAGATCTCCTGTTTGACGGAGGAGAGGGAGGAAAAGCCACCAACGATTATTGTGACCGCTAGAAGATTAGCCGCTACTGAATTCCGAGCAAACCAGTTAATTATCCCGTTCATGAATCTGTTCTCTCGATTTTCTGGTTTTGGGAATAATGCATTACGGGTTTATTCCATTTTTAGACATTATAGAGGCCGATTGGCCTGGGACAAAAACACCAAGAACAGAAGTCACAATGCTATCTCCCGTTTCGATGTCGGCCCTCACGACGACGTCATTAATCTTTGACTGAAGAACGTCGACACGCCTCACTTGCAATTTCCCGACTGAGTCGACAACATAAAGTCTGTCACTTGACCGCAAGGCAATTCTTGGCAAAACAAGAACTTCATTTTCGGTTAGTCCGTGAATCATGGCTCTGACAAATAACCCTTTGGGAAGAGGTGTGATCTGGTTCTCTCCAAGTGGATTTTGGTACTCGACGACTAGTGTGGCCATTCGAGTCGCCGGAGTTATGTCAGCTTCCAAGGACACAACTTTGGCTTTCCATTCTTTCTGCGAACTGGCTATGTCGCCTATTAATTGGATTTCAATTTGATTCACTTCATCCGGTCCAGGCGCATGGCCAATGGTGAGAGGAAGGTATTTCAAGTCCCCCAAAGGAATGGGAATTCTAATTTCATAGACATCACTTCCATAAATTTGTGCGATGGGTTCGCCAGATCTTATGAATTGCCCTACATCGATTAATTTTTGATCAACAACCCCATTGAAAGGGGCAGAAACAAGACATCTGGAAAGATTCAATTTTGCTTGTTCTAAGTCAGCCTGAGCAGCTTGTAAACGAGCTCTTGCCTCATTGAGCTGTGGCTCTCTGAGAACCAATGGAGAGGCTTTTTGATTATTCCCTAATTCTTCCCAATCCCTTTTTGCTATTTCTCCTTGCGATTCCTCGATCAATAAAGCTGCTCTTGCTTGCGAGACGGAGGCTTCAGCTTTTTTGATGACAAGCTCAAAATCCTTAGAATTTATCCGAAGCAACTCGTCACCTTTGATGATTTGCCTTCCTTTTACTAATTTAGGATTTATCCATTCGACCCTGCCTTGAACTTGGGGTGAAAGAGTAATGCTCTTTACTGGTTGGACTGTACCGTGGCTTTCGATGACATACCGGTAATTCACAACATTGGGCGTAATAACGTCAACTGGAACATTTCTTTCCTCAGGTGGTGTCGGCTCGAGTGGGCGCTTACTTAGAATGAGAAGGGCTGCTATGCCTATTCCCACCAAAAGGAATAAAAAAGGTGAAATAATCTTAATAATCTTCATTTACGACGAAATATCTGAAACATCGTTTTTATCTGGTTTTGCCCTGTATTGAGCCCCCAAAGAAGTGGTTAATAAAATGCGGTTTAACAAGCGCTGGCGAAAGACATCAAGGCGACTTATTCTAGATTGCAACAAAAGGTATTCATTTTCCAAAACCTCTATCCTGGTTCCGACACCTAGTTTATATTTTTGCTTCGCAGAGAATAGCAACCTCTCGCTCTCAGCCAAGTTTTGTTCTGCCAATAGAAATGATTCGGACAGGACCTTTTCGTTATCCAAAGCATTTTCCACCTCGGAAAAAGCGGTTTGAACAGATTGTAAATAACGCGCAAAAACTTCCTTTTCATTTGCCTTCGAGATATTTAATGAAGCTTTCAGTTTTCCATAATCAAAAATAGGACGTGCGACGTTACCTCCAAGACTCCATACTGAAAAATCCAAATCGGTTAGATCTGAAAGTTGATCAGAACTCGTTCCAGCTGAACTAGTCAGAGCAATCCTTGGAAAAAGGGAAGCTTTGGACTGGTTGACTCTTTTGCCGGCAGCAAGTAATCGCTTTTTAGCTGCAACTAAATCAGGCCGGTTTTCCAAAAGGTCCGAGGGCAAACCATGCCTAACGGGAGTGAGATTTTGGGGGAGCTGACCCAATAATTCAATCTGTCCATTTGGATACCCACCAAGAATGGACTCCAGTTTCCGCAAAGCATCCCTGTGATTTTTTTCGGCTTGAATTTCGTTTGTCCTAGCATTTTTGAGGACGACCCGAGCGCTTCTCAAGCTATCTCCATTGCTGAGACCGCTATCATACCTTTGACTCGTGACACGGACTAAATCCTGCCTATTCAGCGCCATCAGGGAGACCAACTCATGAAACTCATCTGCGTAATGGGCGTTAACCCACATCTGTAAATACGATGATAAAAGGGAATGCCTCAACCATTTAAAATCTGCTTCCACTGATTCTAAGGACAAAACAGACGCCTCTTTCGCGTTTTTTAGGCGACCCCAAAAGTCAATTTCCCACTGGCTGGCCAATGTGAGGTTATATGAAGTGAATTGGGTAGAAAGTGGACCAGTGTTGCCGGGTATAGGCAAACCAATAAAATTTTGCTGATTTTTGCTCCCCCCGATTGATGCTGTAAATTCTGGAAACCTATCAGCACCTGCGATCTGGGCTTGAGCTAAAGCAGATTCCACCCTACTGAATGCTGCCAATAATTCGAAATTCTCCCCGAAAAGCATTTCAATTTGAGGTAACAATTCCTCAATCGGGAAATCGCCCCAAGGCGTAAGCCCGTCATCGTCAATTCCTTCAACAATATCATGGTCAAAATTCGAGCTGGAGTAGCGACTTGGCACCATGGATTGTGCGGTGACCTCCATGTCGGCAATACGGGTAGTTGATTGGCATGCAGATAGTAGCGCCAGTAACGATACAAAAAATAATTGCTTTTTTATTTTTGGGATTCCCTTTCCAATACGACCTTTGATCATGTGCTTCCGATAATAATCTTTCACACATATGAAAGATTTCCACAAAGACTTATTCATCAAATTTTTCCCTGCATTCAAAAACCCTTAAATCTGAGCTAAAAATTATGATTAAGGCTTGTTCCTGATAGCATAACAAAAGCACCCGCACCTCAAAAAACACTAAGTTTCTTTAATAAACAAAAGAGAATATGGCAATTTGGACAAGTAACCGGTCTCGATCTAAACGCACCAGAGGAAAAATAATAAGCTTTTTTTCGAATAAGCACTTTCACTTTATGAATAGACTCCTGCACTAGTTTTGAAGCTTAGTGCAGCCACAATACCCTTGTGCTACAAAGTATTTTGATTTTTATCGTATATACAGCTATTAACTTTGTCTTTTTTGAGCTTTTAATGCCCCACAATAATCAGATCAATTATTTTTTCAGTTGGCATTGAAGAATGACAACATCTCTCCATCCGTCGAATTTATAACCTGCTTCTTTAAGGTAACCGGCTTGCTCATAGCCCAAGGCTTTGTGCAAACTTATTGAGGCCTGATTTGTGGAGTCGATCTTAGCAATTATGGAATGTTTACCCATCTCTTTTGCTTTTGATATAACGGCCAAAAGCAACATTTTTCCAACACCTTTCCCACATTGGCTGGCAAGCACAAACACGGCATTTTCAACCGTGTAACAATACCCCTTGCGTGAATTAAATGGTGTTAGCGAACTCCAACCAAGAACATCACCCGCCCTGTCCTCAACGACATAAACTGGATACCCAGCTTTCTCATGTTCCACCATCCAATGAAGGCGCATCTCTTTTGTCTCAAAATCAAGATCGTAGGTCGCGAGTGTCGCAACACTTTCATTGTAGATATCAGATATTTCCGGCGCATCCCGAAACTCTGCTCTTCTTAAAACAAATTCGGATTTCTTATCCATCGCTATGATGCGGGCTTTCTTTTTCTTTTTGTTCTAGTCACTGATTTATTATAGCGACTAGATTTCGCTTTTGACGGCTTGAAAGTGAGTCCCCCTCCCACTTTTTTTGTTTTCTGTCTTTGGCTGGAATACGATGTTTCTTGGCTGGTATCCGGGCTGGAGTATGAACGCCTTTTTATTCTTCTGGCGCCGGTTCCTTTTAAATCAGCTAATGAAAAATCAAAAAGTCGTCTGGCTTTATCTATTTTAAGCACGTTGACTTTTATTTTGTCTCCCATTCGATATTTTTTCCCAGAATGCCTAGATTCAATGCAGGATTGTCTTGCGTTATGCTTAAAAGATTCCACGCCCATAGCCCGAATCGGAACAACTCCACTAATCCCCAGTTCTGGAAGGTCGATCCACAACCCCTTGGGCCGGACATCGATAACAACCGCCATGAATGTGCCATGGTCCGGATCGCTTTTGATTCGCTCCAAGTATTTTTGAAGCTTTACCATCTTACTATCGGTTTCGGCATCTGAAGAATTCCTCTCCGTCCATGAAATATGATCTGCCACTTTCACAAAACCATCCTCATCCCTACTGGTTTTTTCGAAAACACACCGATGAACCACAAGGTCAGCATATCTTCGGATTGGCGAGGTAAAATGGGTGTAATCTTTTTTTGCTAACCCATAATGGCCGAGTGGTTTTGTCGAATACCGTGCACGTTTCATGCTCCGTAAAACGGAAACCGACAAGGCAGACGCCGCAGGGTGTTTTTTGATTCTACTTATTGCCTTTACTAAGTTCTCTGGCTTGCTCAGGCCTTTTGAAGGCAACCTGTTTTTGGCTAATATTTCTTCAAGTTCTCGGATTCTTTCCTTTGCAGGCTCCTCATGAACTCGAAATATTGCCTTCGTTTTTCTTTTTTTAAGTTCTTTTGCCACGCATTCATTGGCTAAGAGCATGAACTCCTCGATAAGCTGGTGTGACTCATCATTATACATGACATCAATCCGGCTAACTTCGCCGTCTTTATTGAGTCGTATCTTTCTGTCTGGGAAATCTAAATCAAGGGAACCGTTTATCAATCTTCTCCCCCGACACTTACTTGCAATCTCCCACCCAAGTTCAATAATTTTATCTGTTGCAGATTTACCGCCTTCGTCGATGACCTGCATAGCTTCCTCGTAGGTATACCTCTTTTTAGAATGGATAACGGCAGGATACAAACTGTATTCCAGAACCATGCCGGAAGGATCAATTAGAATCTCAGCACACTTTGTCAACCTATCTACTTTAGGCTGTAATGAACACAAACCATTACTTAAAACTTCAGGCAACATCGGAATGACTCTATCAACGAGATAGGTTGAGTTTCCTCTTTTTTCAGCTTCTCTATCTAACTTCGAACCTGGCCTAACAAAATGTGATACATCTGCGATGTGAACCCACACCCTGAAGCTACCATCTCTCTCCTGCCTCACGAAGATGGCATCATCAAAATCACGGGCATCATCAGGATCGATTGTGACTACCTTATGCTTACGACAATCCTTTCTTCCTACATAATCCTCTTTTCTTAAAACTTCTGGAAGTGATTTAGCTTCATTAAGAACGTGCGATGAAAACCTTTTCGGTAAAGCATACTGTGCGATTATCCCTGCAATATCTACGCCCTTTGCATCTGCCGGACCCAAAACAGTGACTAGTCTGCCACGAGGGGCGTCCCCATCACCTCCATAGTATTCAATGTGAACGACGACTTTATCGCCTTTGGATGGTGATAATTTTGCCTTTTTCCCATCGATGATGATTTTATTGGGAAATCTCGGATCATCTGGGATACAGATTTCCTCTCTGTCATCGAATGTAAATTGTCCAACGACTTCAACAAAAGCTCGCTCGAGAACGGTTGTTATCTTGCCTCGGATTTCAAAATCGATAGATCTACGGCCACGACCTGGACGGACAGGTTTTACCCGAACTCTGACCAAATCATTCAAGAAAGCACCCTTGTCCCCCCCCCTTGGGATATACACTTCACTTTTATTTCTATCATCCGGAATAACTATACCATCTCCATTCTTGCGGGGCTTATACCGACCCACAACGTAATCACTTTCCTGAGCAATGGATACACGCCTGCTCCCTTTTTTCACGAGACGCCCTTCATCGACTAACTGGTAAATACGCCTCTCAAAATCATCGAAATTCTTGCGTTTTACACCACACTTGGCGGCCAAAGAATCAATGTTTAATGACGGGTGCTCAGCCTCTCGTAATACGTCGAATAATCGATCGTTAATCTCCACATTTTTACTCAATATCAATACCTTTCTATGGAATCACCCCATTTTTACCCTCCACAAGCAAGTAAATAAATCTGCTCTTCCTACTTTGCCTTCCCTCAACTTTTCATGCAAAATGGCTCTGGAGAGTGAAAGGTGCCTGGTGGTCCTCGCGGTCTTCAAAACCGTGGTGAGTCGCTTCAACGGGTCAGGTAGGTTCGATTCCTACCCTCTCCGCCAATTACCGCGCCGAGCTAAAATATACCACAAACACACCTCAATTTGTGGGGCAAACGAGGTAAGTTTTGAAGCTATGTTTATTCTTCCCAGTAGTATTTTTTTGCTGCTTTCGCCCCACCTCAAGTATTGCTCCAGCAGTTACCCTTTAAAAACATCTTCAATAAATCCAGCAAGCCAAATAGTTTTTAATAAGGTAGACGCTTTTTAATTTCATATTTTCCAAGTCCTGGTCATCAAAACCAGACACTATCAATAGGGGAGGAGAAAGCAGAAAAATAAAAATCCTGACGATTCCAGCCTAAAAAATCCAACGCATATTTTAGTTTCCCATATTTGCCAGGAAATACTTTTAGTGTCATATAAGAAACAGGTAATAAGACTTCTAGATGGAGCATGGCTGAAGCTCGGTTTAATCTCGAATGACTCGAGGATCAAACTGAATTATTATCTACCATTCGGTCTAACCGATTTTCAGATTTAAGAACATTATTCACTTGAGCTGTGGATTATAGATTTTGCCCAATCAACGAATATATTCTGCTGCGAGGCTTGAAAACTGTTGATTTCATCTGGGAACCGCCAGGTTACTAATTTATTGCTCTCCACTAACCCTTTCATACTCTTATTTATCTGAAAATAATCTGCAAACCTATCCCGTTTCGGTGTAACGATAAGACAAGGTTTTTGTGAAGCCATTTTCAAAATATCTTTGTTGTCAATTGGGATATCACCTTCACGCCCATGATAGATTCCAAGCCGTGGGGCCAGTGCGTGGAGATTCCAGAGATCAGAGTTGTCCGAAGTCCTCATAGGAGACCAACCACTAAAACAAGCAAAACCAGATATGTTTTCATCCAAAGCTGCTGTGTACATAGCCACCAAAGAACCAACTGAATAACCTAGTAAAAATACTCTGTCAGGATCTAATTTTGGAATAGTGTTTTGCGACGAGCCTTTGCCATATATGGCAAATTGCACAGCGGCTTGAGCATCCTCTACCATGCGACCAAGTCGAGACCATCTAGGATATTTATCATAGAATGTTGTGCCCTCCAAAAGTCTCAATCCGAATCCACATTGATCATAAGCAATAACTGCAAAGCCATTTTGCGCCAGTCTATTGTACACCGTTGTTCCCTGCACACCGTAACCTTCATTGTAACCACTGTGATAGGAATAAGGATGGAGCCAAATTACCACTGGCATTGGATCAGCTTGGTTCTCGTTAAAATAAAGATTGCCTTTTACATGGCTTCCAAAGTTTATGGGCACCCTTTTTACATCGCCAGGTTTCCATCGATCGTGAGTCATCAGTTCTGATTCCTCTTTGGTCAAAAATTCTAATTGGTCGGATTTGGTTATAGATAGAGGTTTTTCCCCAAGTATCCACTTTATTTTTTCCTTAACAGGTGCATCATCGCTCAATATAAGATCATCCTCGTTCTGATTGGATCGCCACACATTCCAATTAAAATCATGCAGTAATTCCTCTTTAAAATCAGAGGAGCCAGGATCACCTCTTTCGAATGCATGATCGATCCAATCGAGGTTGCGTTTCCGGTCCTCAAAAGAGATCTTATCTTTTCCGACCGACGAATGACCACCAGTTCTATAGTCGAGATGTAATTTCTGTTTGTGCCCCAAGAATTCGTATACGGCCCGGCCCTCGACAAATGCCTTTTCAACAGCAAAAGTCGGCTCAGCTCCATCATTATGTGCTGTATGTATCAAGCAATGGCGTGGAGCAATCAGGGCATACCATCCATGGGCATCTATCGGTAATTTATCTTCACTTCCATTGTATTGTTTTAGAGAGGGCAGAAACCATTCACTTGGAAAGTCAGATGGAGTTTCAGCAAAGGTGTTTCGACTAGTGAGTCTGTATGGGCTGGACGCTGGGGATCCGGGGCTTCTTGCGACAACACAGGCAATACGTTTATCAAAAGCCGCTGCTATCATCGCCTGTTTTCCGTACCTTGAAAAACCAATAATTGAAATCTGTTTTGGTTTAATTTTAATGACACTTTGCGAGCTTGTGAGGTAATCGATACAACGACTAGCCAGCCATCCCTTTGTGCTAATCTCGGTCCAGGTGGCATTCGGATATTCATTTCTAAAAGACTCCCAAACACTTTCGTAACCAGGATAATTATTTTCCTGGTGGTGGCTATCAACGCCGGGGAACAAACAAACGGCATATCCTCGCTTTAATGCATCTTCAGCCCAAAGTAACTGATAATCTTTTGGTGCTGTTAAAAGTAATGGAAACGGGCCATCTCCGTGGGGAATCCAGAGTTCCATCTCGAAAGACGCCTTATTTGTAGTACTCAAGATTATCTTTATTCTTTGTCGTCTGGATCCATCTGAAAGTTTCTCCTCAGAGGTTATTTCAGAATCAGCTATCTTGGGAGTCTCTTCAGGGAATGTTCCAACAAAATATCTAATTAAAAGTGAATGAATCTCATCTTTGCGATTTTCCCAATCTCTCATTATCTCTACTTTTTTCCCACTTAAGAAGTTCAATAGAGGAGGAAGGTCTTGTCGTGAATATTGATTTTCTTGGCCCACCGCACCAGGGCTAGTGATTGAAAGAAGTATCACAAAGACAATAATGCAAGATATACCTTTTCTCATAACAAATAATTACAATGTCAATCATAACTGGTATTAATCGCTTTGTGAATAAAGAGTGTCAGAATCTGCAGATATTGGATCTCTGTTAAAACTCCAATACCAATAGAATGCTATAAGAATTATGCCCGGTAAAATTTCGGGTTTTTATACGATTGTCGCTTACAATCTCTAACCAAAATCTCACCAGAATATGGTTGCCGTCACTTTTCGTTTGAATTTCTGGAACAATCCTGAAGGGCAAAAAGGACATCAGCACATTCAATTTTTTCCACTGCAAAAGCAAAAGACCTTTGGAGATTGGAAAGAATTAAAAATGCACAGTCGAAATAGGTTTAAGTTTATACCCAAACACTTTCCGTGGGTAGTCATTCTGGCAGTCAGCTCATACTGAAAGTATCTTGTTTATCAAGATACCTGCTCAATTCAAATTTTTATCTTGTTGGAATTAGAGAAACAATAGTTTCGTCTGAATCATATGGCTGTTCAAATTCGACTTCCGTTTAATACATTTGAAAAAATGTAAGATACGTGTTTATTTTTGATGAGTTTACAACTGATTACCTCGGCATCACTCAATACCGCTCAGAAATGAATTACGATTGATTGCTTAAAAAATTGAATCAAAGAGAATCATGACAATACGACACGCTTTCGCCATAAGCATTGCTTTTATTTGTGGACAAACAGATCTTTTTTCAAATGAAAGTGCCCGCCAGTTAAATTTATTACAAAAGATTTCTCTTGGATTAAAGTCACCTACGGTTTTGAAGCTTGATCAGTTACCCAGTGATTTGGTCGCTGATAAGGCGGTTGGTGTGCTACGACACCAACTATTGGAAGGCGAGGTAATTCATATCGCCAAAAAAGGCGTTCGCGGTTTATTCGAGACTAGAGCAGTGAGAACACCGAAAGGAGATCTCCTATTGATGTTTCCTGAGGGAAACCATTACGCTGCCGGTCCCGGCAAAGTGAATGACATGATCGCCTATCGGTCCAAGGATAACGGAAAAACTTGGGATGGCCCCACGGTGGCATTCAATATTGACTATAGTCAACACGGATTTATCCCTCTCATACCGAAAGGCAGCAATCGAATCTATGCTTTTGGAACACAGCCAATTCCAGATAAATATAGCAGAGAGAAAGGAAAATTTGAAAATACTCCAATTGGATTTCGATGGTCAGACGATGATGGGATTTCCTGGAGCGATGCCACATTGATTAAACCCACCAATGATCCTGGTTTTCTTGGCATGTCAGTGACTCGTATGTGCGAAACAGCAAGTGGTGCGTGGATTCTCGGTTCGCATTCAGCAGATTGGTCAAAAAAACCATTAGAGACCCAGCAATATATCTTACGAAGCGAGGACCAAGGTCGCTCATGGACATTGTTGCCTGGCGTGAGACCAAATGGATGGTTTGCACCTGATTTCAAAAGAATGGACGAAGGCCGCCCAATTTGGGTTGGCGGGAGCGAGGTTTTATTTATGGCGAGAACACCTGCGGGGCAGATATGGACGGCTCGAAGTTTCGATGACGGCCAGACATGGTCGACACCAAAGCCATCATCCCTCGTGCACCCCGATGCTCCTCCTATGGTCTATCATCTCAGTGATAAAAAAACTTTAATTACCTTTTTTCACAACCGACATATCGGCACGCAATACACCGGATTATCTGGAACTATGGATGGGATGAAGGACCGTTCAGAAATCTGGATCTCCCTTTCCAAAGACGGAGGCCGGCATTGGTCAGAACCCAGATTCTTGTTCGCCAACGCGACTCGACCTAATCCAGAAAAAAATGGATGGTTTAATCATCAAGTCTCTTATCTTGATGCTGTCATCGACAATAGGACGATTCACATCTTCTGCCCCCACTTATGGAATCGTGCGGTTTATTTAAAAATCTCAGAATCAAATTTAAACAAACTCCCCACTAAAGCCATGCTGAACCGGATGCAGAATAATTGATAATCGCTTGCTCTGGAATTGAAATATACCGACTGAAGCAACACCCGGTTCCTCGGACTAGGGAAAAGTGACGAATCTACCACCTAGACCGACAATTACCTTGTTCCATATTTATTCTTGGACAAAAGATTCTAGTTTTATCTAACCCAAGGAAATGACAAAACTAAAACAAATGGTCATTGGGACTGAACAAGCTCCATTGAATGAGCCGAGAACCCAGCGCCAAAGCTGGCGAGCCACAGGTTGTCATCTGGTTTCGGAGACAATAGTTGTTTTTCAAGAGCGAGAAGAACCGAAGGGCTACTGCAGTTACCATACTCCTGTAACGCTTCCCTAGAAGCACTGAGATCGAATTCCGGCAGAATATTGCTAATCTGATCCAGCACGTCCCTGCCTCCTGAATGCGTGATTACTTTCCCTGGGCTTTGAGTTCGTTTGGAAAACAATTCCTTCACAGCCTTTGCCGCGACTTTGGGGACACTTCTATGAAGTTGATTCTTCAGTTTACCACCCTGGTTGATAAAACGAATTTTCTCTCTTTCCTCAGGCCAATGAAGTGTTTGAAAATTATTGGCTTTATATTTCGACTGAGATGGTTGGTTTGACCAAATTGCGGCTGCTGCTGCGTCACCAAAAAGACTGAGGCTGATGAGAACACCGATATCCTCGTCGATATAGAAAGCAGCAGAACAAATTTCAACAGCAATTGTTGCGACCTTTGCGTCGGGATTGGCGGCTAAAAACCCCTGCGCAGACCTTATTGTCGGAATGGCCGCACCACACCCTAATCCAACGACATCGGAGAGATAGGCATTTGACCGCATTCCAAGTTTTTCTGAAATATGACTTGTCAAACCGGGACACAAGTATCCTGTGCAAGTGCACACAAATAAAGCATCAAGATCCTCAGGTAACATACGAGCTTTTTCCAGAGCCTTTTGAAGCGCAGACGTGCTGAGTTTTGGAGCCTCCTTTTCGAATGCCCGAATAAGCGAGGTTGCATCCATGTCAAATAGAACTGAGGGATCTTCAAAAGCGAAATGCCTTTTTGATATACCAGAATCACCCGAGAGTATATTTTTGACTATTGAGCGCTGGCGGCCTCCCAGATCATGGAAAGCTTTAGTGGATTCGATGATTCCGAGGCACTCCAATTGTGTAAATGAGTGCCCGGGTACTGCGGAGGATAAAGATTCTAGATACATTAAATTATTTTAAAAAATGGCTAAGTGTTTTCATGGGAATCAGTCGTGCTGAGCCCAAATAATATAAAAGTCGTTGTCCAATATTGGAAAAGAACAATGGATGTATCCATCCAGAAAGCCTCATTCTTGTTTTAAATTTATTATTGAGGCCATGCTTTATAGACTCGGTAATTTGAGGCCATGAATCTTCTCCATTAGCATACTTGGCGAGTGGATTGCAGGCGACTTCTGCAGATTCAAGAGCCATCGACATGCCATTACCGGTGAATGGTGGAATAATAGAATGGTAATCACCTAATACTAATCTTTCCTCGTGTTTTTGTACTGCTCCCAAAGAAAAAGCGGAAACTCCCTTAAAAGCACCCTCCACGGGGTCCGCGTCGCCAAGCCTTTCCGCAAGAGCATTTAAACCATTTTTGATCAAATACTGGTTTAACAGATTGATTCCTTTTGAGCTATCAGCAAATTCGGATTTCCTAAATAAACCACAAGCATTGACCTTATTTTCTTCGATTCGACAAAGGCCAAGGTAGCAATTATTGCCTATGTGCATTTCCAAATCAGAATGCAAATCAAGCCCGGAAAAGTGAGACTTTAGACCAATCCAATGACTTTCTTTTTCTAACCGCCTTCCACAAGCAAAAACATTACCATTGCTTTCGACAGCTTTCATCCTGGAGCCAGTAAAAAGTTCACCGCCCATGTCCTGGAAAGTCTCGGCAAGCATTTCATCGAGGCTATACCTTGAAATCGCTAAGGCTGGAGACGAGAGCTTAAAGCTATAAAATTTTTTGTTTTTATAAAACCAATCGACTTTGCTATGCCTTAGGGCTGATTCGAAGAGTGGACTGATACCGAGATAATCAAGAGTGGATTTTTTCACTCCATTAATGAATTCGCCACATACTTTATGACGTGGGTATTGTGATGCTTCGTGGAGTGTGACTGGGATTTCAAGTTTCCTTAAAGCAATCCCTAGCGACAAGCCTGTTAATCCTCCGCCTATGATTTTAATTTCATTCATTTTATACGTCTTGCGGATAATCGGTATGAGCCAAGAAGAGTAATTTGTTCTGAATAAGACCAATTCACATCGGTATCGAGACCAAGTAAAAATGGAAGCTCACCCTTTTTAAAGCCTGCCTTTATACTCACAATCATATCATGCCTGGTCACACGATTAACAAAAGGAATTAAAATGTATGCTTGCAGTATCGACAACAGCGACCTATGTGGCTCAACAATAAACAGGAACTTACCACCGCGTAGTTTTTCACCTAAGACTTTCAGCTGACTCTCATTAAGGTGGTGCAAAAACAAAACGGCGATATTTGTATGAGAGAACTCACTTGGGTCTAGGTGACACACATTACCTTGGATCCATTGTATTTCCGAAGACAAACCTTTTGGTTTTGGTTGAAGATCTATTCCAGATACTTCATAGCCTTCCTCGTAGATTGAATTTAATAAAGATCCGTCCCCTGCTCCAAGCTCGGTTACTCGATCAATTTCTTCAAATTTCTTATGACATGCCCTAATCCAGTTTGGATTTCTCATAAGAAAATTAATAAACTTCAGGTCATGTCGACTACGCAAGGCCTCAGGATCATCTGATGGCAAAGAATCCAAAATTTCATCTGTCAACCTTCGCTCCTTCATATTTAAAAAATGGGAAATCATGAATACTCGTTTTACAAGAAAGCTTCAGGTGTATTGAATAAGTTCAGATTTTTCTTCCACATACTTTACAAACAAATACCCCTTTAACTTAGACTGATAAATAGAAATCTCAACATAAGTAAAACGAAACTTTCTTCAATTCGAAGTGCAGTGTGGAGGAAATTGAGTGAGAACTTTGATGGATATTTAAAATGCGCAACCTATTACTGGGTGATAGTATCGAGGCGGATTTTTTTCTTCATGAGGGACCGGTTATTCTACATTGATAATATTCGAATTTTCACGATTGGATTGGTTGTTCTGCACCACTTTGCAACGAGTTATGGAGCAACCGGAGATTGGTATTATGTTGAGGGGGCTCCAGATAATGTCTTTTTTCAAATTCCCCTAACGATGTTTACGGCAACTAATCAGGCATTTTTCATGGGGCTTTTATTTTTTGTTTCTGCTTATTTTGTCAATGGGTCCTATGAGCGAAAAGGCCCAAGGGTTTTTATAAAAGAACGACTGATCCGCTTGGGAATTCCCATGGTTGCCTATATTTTTCTTTTACAACCCATTACTGGATTCATCGCCTACCGCATGACCACTGACGACCAAGCCCCCATCAATTTATTGGAATATCTTTCAAAAGGATTAGGAATGGGATTGGGGCCTATGTGGTTTGTGGAAGTCCTTATTATCTTTTCATTTGTATACGCTATTTTTAGGCTATGGAAACCGATTAATTCCGACAGGATATTTCCAAAGACTCCCCCCTCTGCCTTTGCTATGATGAAAACCATTTTATGTCTTGGTTTAGTCACAGGCTTTTTACGCACTCTTATTCCAGTTGGTGAGTGGATACCATACCTGCATCTGCAAATTGCTCATTTTCCTCAATACCTCTTGATGTTGTTCGGTGGACTCGCAGCCTCAAAACGTGGATGGCTTAATTCCATATCGGTAAAGTCGGGATGGAGATGGTTTACCTTTGCAATTGTCTCAATAATAATCGGCTTCCCTCTGATCTTCTATTTTGGAGGCGCAGCTTCTGGAAATTTAGAACCCTTCATGGGAGGATGGCACTGGCAAAATTTCATTTATTCCATCTATGAACAAATTGTTGGAATCAGCCTCATCCTTGGATTACTCGGCATCTTTAAAGGTTCATTCAATTTTACAAATAAGTGGGTGAGAGCTTTTTCAGACAGCACGTATACTGTCTATGTTTTTCATTCCATTTTAATTTTATTGGTATCCTGGGCAGCCATACCATTGAAAATGAACCTATTGCTTAAATTCATCATCCTCGCCTTTCCCTGCTTGATTTTTACTTTTGCCATCTCTTGGCTGATCCGAAAAATCCCATACTTTTCAAGGGTGCTTTAAGAATTCTCGAACAAAAAATACCATTACTCATTATTACATTGCCAGCCGAGGTATGGTACCTTGTGTAGCGATGTAATAATTAAATAATCTAGAAGCAAATGGAATACGATAGAGATTTAGTGAGAAGCGTAGCGGGGCCTGTTGTCCTGAAGTTGGTATCCGAGAGACCAATGTATGGATATGAAATTATCAAGTTGGTTAATGAACGAACTAATGGAAAGTTCGAGTGGAAAGAGGGAACGCTATATCCGTGTCTTCATAGGCTTGAAGGAGCCGGGCTGATTAAAAGCAAATGGGAAAACCAGGGTAGCGGACGCTCCAGGAAATACTACAACATCACTCGAAAAGGAAAGGGCGTTCTGAATAATAAAGTAGAAGAATGGAATTCTTTTTCTGAAATCGTCCAGTCCATCTTTTTAACTAAATCTACTCCATAAGCACCATGGATAAAGAACGTAAAAAACCGGAAGAATTCATTGGGGAGATGACGTCCTCTCTGGAGGCAGACGAAGAGCTCCAACTCGATGTCTCTCAGGAGCTGCATTCTCACTATGAAGAATCAGTGGCTCATTTTAAAAGTGAAGGCAAATCGGATGACGAAAGCCATGAATTAGCTCTAAAAGCTTTTGGAGACCCCAAGCAAGTTGCAGAAGATCTTGCCGATTCCAACAAGAACCGAATGAAGTCGCGCGCTCTGATTGGTCTTTTTTTGAAAAGAATCCTAACCCCAACAAGTCTAATATTGACAATATTTATCGGATTTCATTACGGGCAGCGTTTTAACCATCTTTTAGCTTTTGGTTCAATGCAATCAAACCCATCGTTTGAAAAGATTATTTCATCTTTGCCTGAGTCTTCACGTTTTTTACTTTATGGTGATACAAGCCGTCCAAGGCGATCGGCACAACAACGAGCCATCTGGGAAAAGGACCAGGAGAACAAAGTCTACTTTGCAAACTATGCACGACTTTTGCTTTTGGATTTTAATAACAAGAGCTTGAAAATATCTTATGATGAATTGGAGAAGGAGTTTCGGCTGGGAGAATCTATAGACCCAGATAATTCATTTTATAATTATCTATTAGCCGCCGTCTTATTTGATGAGGGTTCCGATATAAAAACCACCAGGAATAAGAAAAAAAACACAAGTCAAACCAAGTTTATCATCAAAGACCAATCACATTTGAATGCCGCAATAGAGGAACTAAAAAAAGCCAGGAAGAAACCTTTATATCGACGCTACCACGATGACCTCCTAAAGGAGAGGCTCACCTTTTTCCCAGAATCCCAAAAGTTGGAACATGATATTTCAAAATTCTTCTTCACTTCCAGCACTTTGCTCCCCGAGATAGCTCCTACAAAAAATTTGTTTGCTTCCATACCTCACTATGTCGAAGCACAAAAACTAAACGGCGAGGAAGCAAGTTCAATACTGGATACCTGGCAAGATTTTGTGAAGAAAGCGACACCTGACGCGTGGTGTTTGATTGATGTGCTGGTCATAGACGCCATCATTTCCATCTCAGGGGAAAAGGTATCCGAGGTTTACCATACCTTAGGAAAAACAGAAGCTGCAGATAAGACGCGTGAAATGGCTAAGAAAGCCAATAAACCAGTTGCAGATTGGAAAAACCAACGGGAGACAGGCGAATCCTATGATTTTCTGACCAAACAAAAAGGAAGTTTTGTGGCGGGAATGCTTTTGCCAGCGATAGCTGAGCCAATTAAAGAAGAGGATCTCCGGCCAGGACGTATGGTCGAGCGTATTATTGGAGAGCAATTCGTATTAACTCTAGTCGTCTTAATTTTTGGTATCATGTTAATATTCTCCTTGGCGTATTATATAAAATGCAAAGGAATCGGAGGTAGCAGTACGGCCCCGGTTCTGCTCATTCCTAGTGGCCCTATGGCTTTGAAAATTATTACCTTTGGAATCCTTCTTCCAATTGTTTCGTATTATGCTTACACGCGCTGGACAGGAATGAGTAGTTATGAGTTCTCGCTTGGATTTGAATGGCCACGAGGGTTGGCAGAACTTCTTTTATTGGCAGTAACTTATCTGTCAGTTTCCACTTATCTAGCAGCGACATCCTTTACAAAACGCTGTATGACTCTTGGTATCCCAACGGTAAGAATGATAAATCCAATAGTTAGTAGGATGTTTTGGATATGCTTATCTTTAGCTTGGTTAGTTTGTATCGCAAAAAATAGACTTTTTGGACAAAATCAAGCAATGGTGGTTTTCCTTATTCTTGGAATTCTTCCAGCATTGATTTTTGTTGTTTTAGTATTCTTAACGACAATAAAAGCATGGAGGTTCCGTCGAACCCATAGTCAATATTTTGGCAGTGTTTCTAGATCTCTTCTGCCAGTCTATGCATGTGCGGTCGTCTTTCTTGGACTTATATGCCTTCCCTACTCTCAGCAAAAGGAAAGCGATTTCTTAAACCAGGACTCTCTTTTTAATGACTCAGATAACATTTTCATTACGGCCATCGAAAATAAAGTCACACAAAGGTTAAGAAAATCTATGACCACTGCTTTGTCTGGAAGACCTCAGAACACACAACAAAAATAGTTTTTGTCTCTCTCTTGAAACCGGTGAACATTGTGTCTCTAAACTTTTTATTAAAGACGCAGGGAAAAGATTTTCTCATCCCGTAGAGTCCTACCTATTAAATGTGTTGTTTGTGAGTTCCATCATATTTTTCAAGGCACAATGGAATGATTTTAAATCTTTTTCTTATCCCAATAATAAGAACGATTTAGCAGCAAGAGATTGCTCTTGCAAGCACTTGGATTTGATAAAGGCATAAGCGCAAGAAAATCTATTTCGCTTTGAGGTCGCGCCATCAGATGCCTTTTTTGCGATGACCTCACAATATTTGCAGACATAGATCAAATTCATCGTGGCCTGGCAATTAGCGAATTGTTTGCGATTTAAGCTCACCCTTCGGGCATTCCAGCTCAATAAAATTACTTTTTTAAAAAAATTTTCTTATTTTAAAGATATGAAAACCAGAAAAAACCCTGCAAATTAATAGGAATTTCCTTACTTATTTAAGGTAAAACCTTACAAAAACAGGTGGTTTTCAAATCAATTTGGATAAATTAAATACATTAAGTTAAAAAAATTGCCCAAAAAACGTACAAAAACCGTTGACAGGGGATCCTGTTTCATGGTTTTCTCTTACCAGGTAAGGAATTACCTTACTGTTAAGTAGGGATTTTACCATTGCTATTTTAGGAATTAACGGAAATCAAAATTAGTAAAAACCCTTTTAGGGCCGTAGAAAATGAACAACACATCAAAAGTTACCAAATTCAACAAGTACTTGACCATCGATACCATCATGTTTGTCAGCGTGGCGTTGTTTTGTTCATTAGCTGCTTCGGTCTTAATACACGAAATACTGACGATCATACTGGGTGCCCTCACATGATTTAAGGTCATGAAGCCTAGGGATCAAAACTTGAATTCCCACGTTAAGCCTGATGACAACAAAAAAATACGCATCAATAAAAGTATCACAAGAGAAAATCACGGAACTCGAAACCATAGAAACGAAAGTTAAGGAAATGGACATATCAAGAATAAATAGCGGTTTTAAAAAAGCATTCGCAGTAGCAGACGCAGCTCAAAATTTACGAAAAGCATTAAACGAAGAAGCTATGCAGCCAATAATGGAAATGCAGGGTTCGAGCTTAGGATTTCGCACTGATTTTGACAGCATAGGGGGATATGCAGAGGACGTTGTCAAAGAGTCGTTAATTGAAGCGGTAATGATAGGTGTCCAACCAGCAGGAAATCAGTTCAATATAATTTCAGGTCGCTGCCATATAACGAAGGAGGGTTTTTCATACCTCCTCAAAAATCTACCTGGATTCAGTGATTATGAACCTCAGTATGAATTGATGGAAATGCAAGCTGGACGAGCCATTGTCAAATGCTCAGCAACATGGACATTTTATGGTGAGCGCGACTCCATTGAGTGCGAAATTCAAATAAGGTTGGGCAACAAAAGAGGAATCGATGTCATTATTGGCAAAGCTGCCAGAAAATTAATGGCACGCGTATACGCCCAAGTATCCGGAACTGAAATCACAGACGGCGAAGCCGAAGCAGCTCAAACAACAATGCCAAAAGTTAACCGTTCAACGAACTACTCTCGTAAGATGACTTTAAAGTCGAAACAGACGACTTCATCCGGTGAAAAAAGGTCCACAATTTACTGGCGTGAAATGGCGTGTCAATAGAAGCCGCTGATTAAAACTGGAGTCGAGTAAGATTTACAGAGGATGCGATAAAGTTGCCGAGGATATGGTCAATGATACGATCTCAAATTCAGAAGTTATAAGGAGTATTATTTGTTCATGAGTAAGGGTCCTTGGTCACACAATTGTGGGGTTCAGAAGACAGGAATTATCCCGATTCAGCAGCGTCAATATCTGTAATCATATTCTGAAAATAACAAAACGAAAATCTTACTGTTTCATCATTCCAAAACGAGATAAATCTGTCATATACCTTTGTTGAGAAGAGAAAATAAAAAGGTAATTCAAAAAATAATGCACTGAGTGGAATCAGAAGGTTTTAGACACCTCAGTGAAAAAGATGAGCAGGGCAAATCAGATAGCCTATCTACAAATCAAGAGAATAATTTTATAAAGAGGTGAGAACTGCCTCACCTGAGTCGAATGGCTGATTAAAAACCAGTGAGGCTCTCAAGCCATTCCATATTAAATCGAGCGACAGCCAAGCTCTGCCTAGAAGTCTTTTCACCTGTTTCATAGGTCACGAGAAAAGTATCACCAGGCAAATTACATATATCAGAGTATGCGGTGGGACTCGTATCCATTATCGCTAAAACTTTCCAAACATCTCCTTTTTTGCTCCCAATAGAGAGCGTCAAATTATTGCGCTGTGGCCCTGGCACATGGGAAAGCAACAAGCGCCCATCTTTCAATCGAATAATCCCAGCATGACAAGGGGCATCTCGCTGACCAGTAAGCTTAGATGCAGAAAATGTGACGCCTCCATCTTTTGAGGTTGCAAACCATCGTTGGGGCTTTTGAGAAAAAGAGGCACGTTGGTGTAAATAGATGTTTCCATCTGAAAGCTCAACCAATGAAGCCTCCCCAAAATGTTCACCAGTAGTTCCACCAGGAGTCCAGGTAATGCCATGATCATCTGAAAAGACAACACCATTGGTCTGCCATCTAGAATTGAAACTGGGACTTGGGTCTGAGGGAGGACAATGACATCTCACAGGTATGATTAGTCTTCCCTTGTATGGTCCTTGGGTTAGTTGAATGCCTGAATGGACAGGTGACCATTCCTGCCAATGGGGTTTTTTGATTAATTGTTGAGTAATCACTCTAGGTTCAGACCAAGTGACACCGTCATCTGACGACTCGATGAGAAACCACGCACGCCCTTGGTTTCTTGTTTCTTGTAGGTTTACATAGAAATCTCTTTCCAGTAATAGGCGGCCATCTGGTTTTCTTAGCGGTGCCCTCGATATGAAAATGAAAATTTTTGAAGACACATGATCGACGACAATTCCAGTTGGTTTGAAGATGCAGTCCTCCAACCTGGGAAAATTATCGGGTATCAATCTTGTTGGCTCAGACCAAGTTCCTCCCTCATCTTCGGATCTCATCATCACAGGAAATATCGGTTTCCCCCAGTCTCCTCCGCTTCTGTCCTGGAGAACAATCAGAGCATTCCCCCGGGGTGTCACAACCATTTTGGGAATAGCCCACGCTCCAGGTTGACCTTTTCTGTCCAATATTATTTGTTTTGAAAATATTGGCTGCCCTATTGATTCTCCGCAGAAACCAAATATGAAAAAAATGAAAAGGCTTCGAGAACATGCTAATAAGGATTGACACAGACTTCTCGGGCTAAGGCAAAAATGGAGATCCATGAATGGATTTTGCCAACTCATGAATCTGGATGTCAATGGAATGCTCATACAATTCACAGGAAAAGGTGATTAAAGATTGGATCAAGATTAACCTATCTGAAAAGATGGTCGGTATGAAAACAAAGCTTAGAAAGTTTAATTGCCTCTGTTTGTTTGTCATATGTTTAAAGGCGATCCTTTTAACCAACAATGAAATAAACGCTCAAAAATTACCCGATCGGGGACCAAAAGATACGGGTAAAGTTTTAGTGTTTTCAGGCACGGGGTGGTATCGACACCCTGAAACTGCGGCCATCAATGGATGGTTAGCGAGATTGTCCAATGATCTTAAAATGCAAATCGATGTCTCGGAAGATCCGAAAGATATTTTAAATATATTAGATAGGTACGACGTGCTCCTATTAAACAACGCGAATGAATTAGTAAAAATACTAGGTGATCGGCACCGCAATAAAGTAGAACAATGGTATAAAAATGGAGGTGGGATCGTGGCGATTCATGCGGCACTTGTCAGACAAACCGAATGGAAATGGTTCTATGAGCTAGCAGGATGTGATTTCAATAGCGACTCTGAATTCCTTGAAGCTAGAATTGTAGTAGACCCAGCGGCAAAAAATCATCCCTCTGTAAAAGGATTTGGCCCTTCCTTCAAATATAAGGCCGACTGGACCAACCACGATAAGTCCGTCACAGGCTTACCTGGATTCCAAGTTCTTCTCAGGGTTGATGAAAGCACATACGACCCCGTTCGGGATTACTTTAAAACCAGAGGGGGAATACCTATGGGAAAAGATCACCCGATAGCATGGATTAATACCAAAAATGATGGTCGCTTTTTCTACACCGAGCTAGGACATGACGTGCGTTCACTAGAAACCCCATTTGGGAGAAGGCATATTATCGAAGCCATTAATTGGGCCGCCAGAAAAGATTCAAAATAAAGATTTATCATCGCGCAAATATTTCCCCGGCGACGTGTCCATGGGCAACGCGCAATCGTAAGTGCCCATTCTGAAAAAAGCCATTCAGTTTCTCATGATCAATACCCAGCTGGTGGAGTATGATTGCATTAAGGTCGTGAACGGAAACTAATTTATCCACAATATTACAATTAAAATCACCGTCAGTTCCGTATGTTAGACCTGACTTCATCCCTTTCCCTGTCATCCAAATTGAAGAACAACTTGGATGTTCTATCAGTATTCTCAACACTGCCCGGATAACCGCCTTGGCAGCAAAAAAAGCTGGGGGCCACGACTCAATTCATTCCTGAGCCACTAAACACCCCCATCGACAGTTATTTACAGCCGCTTTCTTTTGATCACAGCCAACCAATCATTTTTACTACCAGGTGCCTCTAGGTCAACGGTCTTGCCTCCATTTATCGCAAAGCCTGCAGGCTGGCTTTCGCCGCTCCTGGGATTAAACCAAGTCATAGCAAAACCTCCTTTCGCGAGTGTGAGATCCAATGTTCTTTTCCCACCTTCGGGAAGATAAACAAGATAGATGGAATTATATTTAGCAAAACAATAGGCCGAATTATCGTGTTTATTATTCCCAACGAGTTCGTCCATATTTCTCATTTCTCCAACCGGTAAGCTTTTAAAAAATTCAAGGGCAATACTGCAATATTTCCAGCTCAGGTCTCGGCTTCGCCAATCCTCGCAAAGAAGATCATTTTGAGGAAGCTTGTAACCGAAGTAATACTCAACCCCACTACCACCAGCCATTAAGGTACCCCAAAGGGCGAACTTACGGGTGTCATCAACACTTGGATTATTAAAACCCTCAGGCATTCCAGGGTAACCAGGATCTGCAGGCATACCTTCCCCGGCCGTCCCAGGCTCATCAAAACCAACAACCCAAGGTTTACCTGCTTTTGTTGACCTGCTTGTCCATTTAACGACCTGGTGATGACAATCTCTAATGTTGCTATTTTGAAGTGATGCACCAGAAAGAACTGAACCATTGCCTAAGAGCGGGGCATAAACTTTGTCCTGTTGGTTTGGATAGGTATGCACGACAATTATATGGTCGTAAGGGTCGAGATCTTCAATATATCTCGCCATGGCCCTTTGCTGATCAACAGTTTGGGTGTTTTCTTCCCCCAAATTCCAATTTATTGCCAGGTTATGACTAAATCGTGCGATGAGTTCTCTACAATAAAGTTTACGTTCAAGACCCAAATCTCCACCATCCAATGCCGTAGGGACATTCGCTTTGGTCTTTCCACCACGGTTGAGGTCGTCATTCTCTGTTTCTTGCATTTTAAAATGCAGATACATGCCCTTGCGGGTCCCGTGCTCAAATACAATCCCCCATTGGTCGAGTTTGGAGCAATCGTAGTTTAAAGGGTCATTGCGTTCAACAAATGGCCACACATTATCTCCATCTCCTCCTGCGTTGTATGTAAGGAATGAAAAAACATTACAACCGGTTGATGACAGATAGTTGATAGCACCTATAATTCCCTTCCCTTTGGAACCTTTCCAAGTGGGATCATTTTTTTTCCAATCTTTAATATGTGGCTTCCAAGTTTTTAATGGAACCTTAGTTTTGTTGGCAACTGTCCCATCAAAGTCTTTGTATCCCAGGAATGTTTCGGGAGCGTCAGCTCCGGCTTTTACGAACCATTCGCCAGATTCTTTATATTGCAGGTGATTTTTACCAACGTAAGCAAGTCGCCCCTTCCCTCTGAGGTCTCGACCAGATTTGTTTGTTTTTCGGACTATAAAACTCCCCGACCTTTTATCGTATTGAGGCACTCGATCTCCAACACCTGTTAAGGCAGCATTTTTTCCTTGGATAAAATGGGTTTGGTAAAACCATTTACCCGGTAAGTCTGGGGCTATAATTGCTCTCCATATATTTCCAGATTCTGCGGATGTTTCGCCAGCAGATCCGTCAGCTGCGAAAAATCCAGGCACAGTAAATTCAGAAAATCCATCTTCGTGTTTAAATGTCACATCAAATCGATAGTCAGTGAATGGGTTCGGCTTGTTGTCTTTTTCATGAGCAAACGGCCCCTTTAAATCCAAAACAATCTTGTGCCAGGTTCTTTTTTCTCCATGGATACTTATTGCACCTGAACCCGATTCTCCTCTTGAGCCAAATATTTTGCCGACGAAGGAAATCTTTTTTTTATTTTGGCTGGATTTGACATTTTTAAAGTCACTTTCAACCAATCTCATGAGTTTTTGGTCATTGGCGGGTTTCACTGATATTTTTGACCAACGGGCTCTACTAAATTCACTACCATCAAGTGACCCTATTTCTGCTTTGACCTGAATTTTTGATTTTGCATCAATTCTGATATTTTTGAATGTTTTAGAAAATTTCAATCCCTCCTCAAAAATCTCGCTGCTCAAAGGTGCAATGCAAGTGCCAATGACTTCCCCTTCGTTAATTAGAGTATATTTTGATTGGCCATCATTTTCCCCAACAAAGTGAAGAGTTATGTTAAAGACTCCAGGATTGAATGGCCATGCACCCATGGATATACTCGACCCATCTTTATTAGGATCCACAGCAACCCATTTGTTTCTATCAATATAGCCCCCATTTATGTCATGAAAGTCATTGATGCTCATCTCAGATATTTGAGTCGCCTTCTTTAAAGTAGACGCCGGATTACTTTGAGATTTCAGCTGAGAAACTTTTACAAATTCAAATGGTTTTGGTGTTTTTCCTGATGCTAAAGGGCTTGGTTGAAGCGGTCCGGACGGCATCTCAAAACCCTTATCTGTAGTCATCATAAATTGGTCGAACTCAAATCCGTCCTCCCGCATTGAAAATTGAATAACATGCTCCCCTGGATTATCTATGTTAAGAAAAAGAATCCCAGCTACCCCAACATGTACTTCCTCGGTTCTTTGCTTACTTCCCCATGCCCAGTGACGCTTTGCTGTCCATTGCATTCTTTGGCCCGATTCAGGCCACTTACCATCAATTCCAACGTGCACTCCATTGTCCTCCGTACCAGTTGAGAATATGCGAGCCCAAACATAATACCTACCGGGTGTTTGAAAATTGATTTTATAACTCAGAACAGCCATTTCTCCTGGCTCGTTGATAAAGTTCTCGCCCTTTATCAATTTCTCACTGTGGTTTTTGCGAGTATCTGGAAGAATTTCCATGTATGCGCCCCCACTAGCACCAGCGACATTATTTTTGTCAGCATCAGGTTGGAGACCCGATTGCATATCTTTTGTCGTGAGATACCAAGCTCTTTTTTCTGTCTTTTCCTGTTTAAAAAAATGTTCCGCTTCAACAACAACCATTCCGCCTGATTCCTGAAAAACGACATACTCATCAACGATTGGTTTTGATAAATCTTCTGCAAAACTTTGATGAATATAAAATAAAATAAAGATAAAAATTATAAGAGGTTTGCTTTTTACAAGTATCATAAATGCCAAGATTTTATTTGAGCCGAGACAATCGCATATTGAATTGGATGTAGAAACATACAATCTGACATGATCATATCAAGAAAATGTCAGAACTTAAAACTATCCATATTTAGAATTTCTAAAATACGACCGCGCATATTATCTTCACTTAAAAGACAAGATGACATTATACATGAACCTTTTTACGAGACTTTAAATTCAGACTAGACTAAAATGGGCCATCGAATGTTAGGCCTCGTAATGCACTGATAGGAGCCGATCCATACGTTAGGTCATAAAGGAATGTTTACTTCAAAATTGATATAAAAATCAGAAATAGGATTAGGTAATTTGATCAAGAAATTTTTTTTAGGTGCGATAGCCGCGGGGTTTTTTATTTTAGCCTGGGTATTAATGATCACCGGGCCAAAAACCGAGCCCAAAAAAGCATCGCGTCCACTCCGAACCGTGACGGTTGAGTCAGTTAAACCAGGTAATCATAAAATTGCAGTAACCGCTTACGGAACTGTCATTCCGGCGAAGAGGGTGAGCATCACCCCCCAAGTAACTGGACCCATTGTTTCTCTACATCCATCACTGGTCCCTGGAGGGCGAGTAAAAAAAGGTGATATTCTTTTTACAATTGATAGAACCCTTGCCAATTTGGATCTTCTTGAAGCCGAGGCATCATTGAAACGAACTAAGGCCTTACTCGATGAGGCGAAGCGCCAATTATCAGAAGCTCGAGAGCTTTCAGAGACAAGGGTTATAGCGGATACTGAACTTGCCACGCTGGAATCAAATCATAAAATCCAAATTGCAGAACACCAAAGACTTGTTGCAAGTCGCGATAAAACCAATGAACTATTGCGACGCCATGACGTCGTTGCCCCTTTCAATTCTTTTGTTCTAGATGTTGATGTAGCTATTGGCCAAAGGGTCAGCCCGCCAATTCAATCTGCCACCTTGATTAACACAGATATTTTTTGGGTAAAAGTTTCACTTCCGTTAGACCAGTTAAGATGGATTAAACTGCCGAATAAAGAAAGATTGGGAGCATCAGTGGATATTTTTGTGGATGAAGGAGCAAGAGGTTCAACAAAATACCAGGGCCATGTCATACAGCTACTAGGTGACGTGGAAGAAATGGGTAGAATGGCCAGACTTCTTGTAGAGATAAAAAATCCTCTTGGCAAAAAAAATAGCACATCGAAGACCCCGCTTCTAATCGGCAACTATGTACGAGTGGAGGTCAATGCCGGAACTTTCGATAACGTCTTAGCAATAGATAGGAATTCCCTTCGTGAAGGTGACAAAATTTGGATCGTTGATGAAAATGATGAGCTTCATATCCGTGAAGCTCAAATTCGGTGGAAACAGGGTGAGACAATTTTAATCGAAAATATATTGAAACCCAGTGAGAGGCTCATAGTTAGTTCCCTACGGGTTGCTTTACCAGGCATGAAAGTCAAACCAAGGATTCTTCCCCAATCAAAATCAAGCAGTGAGTGAAAAAATGAAATCTGCCAATCCTTCTGCTCATTCCTCTAGTGGTATTTTGAGTTGGTTTGCGCAAAACCACGTGGCCGCAAATCTCATAATGTTGGCAGTGGTAGTCACTGGATTGCTTGTTGCTCGAAATATAAGACAGGAAATATACCCAACATTCACATTAGATACAGTGGAAGTTAGTATCACTTATCGGAGCGCAAGCCCTGATGAAGTAGAGCATTCGATCATATTACCCATTGAGGCAGAGCTCCGGGGAATGGGTGTCATTAGAGAAGTCCGTTCAATAGCCCGAGAAGGCAGGGCTTCTATAGTGGCAGAGCTCGTTCCGGGGACAGACAAAAACCGAGGATTGCAAGAGGTTACGGCAGCAGTCCAGCGTATTAACTTATTTCCGGACGACGCTGAGCCACCTGTAATTTCATTGGACACAGGAGGCCGCAGGGGTGTCCTATACCTTTCCGTTTATGGAGAGCTAGATGAGCAGGAATTGGCAAAATTTGCGCGCCAATTGGAGCAAGGATTACTCGCAGAGCCCGGTGTTAGTTTTGTTGAATTTAGAGGTCTGCGAGCACCGGAAATTCAAATTGAAATACCACAGTCACGTCTAAGGTCTTTGGGGCTCCGACTAGAAGACGTTGCCAGGGCGGTGGAGGCCGCGGCTTTGGATGTTCCAGCTGGCTCTATCAAGACGAAAGGTGGAGACTTTCTTCTCAAGACCACCGAACGCAGAAATCTAGCCAAGGAATTTGGTGAGATTGCGATATTAAGCAGCTTAGATGGAACAAAGGTTTTACTAAGCGACATAGCTGACATTTCAGACAACTTCGAAGAATCAGATAATGAATCCTATTTTAATGGACTTCCGTCCCTTTCTATGTCGGTCTACAGTGGAGAAAATCAGTCTCCTATTACCGTCGCAAAGGTGGTTCAGAAATTTGTAGAGAGAGAAAAAGCAAACCTTCCATCCAGCGTAGGCGTAAGCATCAGGTTCAATCGTTCGGAAGCATACATCGAGAGAATCAATATGCTTCTCACTAATGGATCTTTAGGACTCATTTTGGTCTTAGTGGCTCTGGGGTTCTTCTTGGAACTGCGCGTTGCATTTTGGACGGCTGTAGGAATACCTGTTTCCATCATAGGATCTCTCATACTTCTTCCCTCTATGGATGCGAGTATTAATATGAACTCTCTTTTTGCATTTATTGTGACATTGGGCATCGTCGTCGATGACGCTGTTGTCGTGGGGGAAGAAATTTTCCACCGAATATCTGAAGGTGCGGGAAGACTCGATGCCGCAGTTCAAGGAGTTAAGGCAATGGCCGTCCCGGTTGTGTTTGCCGTCTCAACAAACATTATTGCATTCTTACCTCTGCTATTCGTGCCCGGCGAGACTGGAAGATTTTATTTTGTTATTCCCGCAGTAGTCATCGCTGTATTCACCGTATCCCTTATCGAATGTCTTTTCATTCTTCCTTCCCACTTGGCGCATAGCAGAGAAACAAATAAATCCTCTCTTTTTGAGAAACTCCAAAAAAGGCAAACAAACCTGCGAATCAGGATTGATGAAAAGATAGACCGACATTACGGGCCATTTGTTAATTTTGTGGTCAGCCATAGATACTTCACCTGTATCATTTTTTTCGGCATTCTAGCCATTTCGGCTGGCTATTTTTTTAGTGGCCGGGTGGATTTCGTATTTCGCCCATCCATAGAATCGCCATTTATCCAAGCAGAATTTAAAATGCCTTCGGGCACGCCTGTTGAGCGCACAAGAGAAGTATCCAAATTAATCGAGGAAGCTGGGCGCCGAGCGCTTGAGCGAAATGGAGAGACGAACATATTGAAAGGGGTCATGGTGGGCATAGGATCTCAGAGATATAGTTCTGGGGATGCCGATGTTTCATTCAGCCTGGTTTCACAAAATCAAAGAAAGATTACAGCACAAGAGTTCTGTAATCTGTGGCGAGAGGAAATAGATGAAATACCGGATGTTGAATCTATTTTTTTCGACTATCTCTATGGCCCCGGGGGAGCTAATGAAATTGACATTCAAATCTCACATCCAGAGGTTTCTGTTTTAAGGCAGGCTGCGACCGATCTGGCTGGAGCTATCGCTGAATATCCGGGGGTGGCAGATGTAAACAAAGGGTTTGGAAGAGAAATGCCTCAATTTAATTTTGAAATAAAGCCAGAAGGTCGGAGTCTTGGAATCACAGCTAGAGAATTGGGCACTCAGATCAGACATGCCTTCTATGGAGCAGAAGCCATTCGGCAACCAAGAGAGCGAGAAGAACTCAGGGTAATGGTAAAACTTCCTGAGGAGGAGCGTGAAACTCTAGGCAGCCTTGAGGACTTAATAATTAAAGTACCCGGTGGCGGTGAGATACCGCTCAGCCAAGCGGCTAAGATTATTCCAACGGAAGCGCCGACGAGAATTGAGAGGGTTGACGGCGCCCGGGTTTACAATGTAACAGCTAATGTGATCGCAGGAATCACTACTGGAAACAAAGTGCTAGCATCATTGAGTAAGGGAAAGATAGATGAAATTGTTTCTAAATACCCTGGCCTTAGATATTCATTCGAAGGAGACCAGAGAGAACAACGAGAATCAATGAAGCGTATGTCTTGGGGACTCTTAGGGTCAGTTTTTGTTATTTATACTATAATGGCTTCCCTATTGAGGAGCTACCTCCAAGCATTTATCGTTCTGATTGTTATTCCTTGGAGTCTGGCAGGAGCAATCGCTGGCCATGTAATCATGGGAATGACAATGAGTGTTTTCAGTGTTTTCGGAATGATTGCCCTCTGCGGCATGGTCGTCAACGGAGCTTTTGTGCTCGCCATTACTCGCAATAGGTATATCGAGAGTGGTCATTCATCACATGAATCAATTGTTCTTGCTGCCCAAAGAAGATTTCGCCCAATCATTCTTACGGCATTAACGACTTTCCTTGGTTTAGGTCCGATGATTTTTGAATCAAGTTTCCAAGCTCAATATTTAATACCAATGGCTATCTCCCTAGGTGTTGGGACTTTGGTCTCAGCAGTGGTGATTCTCACCTTTATTCCAGCACTCATGACCATCATCGAGGAATTAGGGCTTGAGCCATTGGAGGAGAGGCTTCAGTTAAGAGACTCAAAAACAAATAAGAAGGTCGACCAAGCCGCATTGGTTTCCTAGATCGATTTTTGAAATTTCGAATTTCATTAGAATTTATTCAAAGCTAGATTAGTATATTGATGGTTATGAAAAAGTTCATCTTTTGCCTTTTTCTTATAGTTCTTCTTCCGTGGGTAAGCTTTACAAATCCATTAGAAAGCGATGTCTTACCCTTTATCGAAGAGACCTGTATTGATTGCCATGATGAGGAAACTGAAACCAGACTTGATTTCACCAAAACGAGTTTGGATTTATCGGATAAACGCTCATTCCATACGTGGGTCAGTATTTTCGATAAAATTGAATCCGGTGAAATGCCGCCAAGAAAAAAAAGACGTGCTGATTTTCAGAAAAAACAAAAAGCAATGGCGTTTCTTGGGAAAGAATTATCAGCGCATAACATCGAGGCGCAAAAATTAATGGGGAGAACTCCATTGCGTCGACTCAACAGAACCGAATTCCAATACACTCTAAACGACATACTAGGGACCTCGGAAAATCTACAAGCTCAGCTTCCTTTAGAAAGTGAATCAAACTTCGACACAATCAGTTCAATTCAAGACGTTTCACCAGCCCACATCTCACAATACCTTCAAGCAATTGAAAGTGCTGTGGATGCATTATTTAGAAGATTAGAAAATCCAAAACCGAGAATTTTCACTGTAGATTACCCAAATTCAAATTACATGAAAGTGTGGTATAATCGTAAATGGTTTGATGGCGGGGATAATACCCGCGGCATTGACAATGCTGTTGTAGGATTTAAAAGGACTGATTTCATTTGGAGAACGGATAGGAATGGTTTCAAAGCCCCAATGTCAGGAAAGTATCGGTTAAAAGTTATAGCTCAAGCTTATCAAGCAAGGTCTCCGGTCACATTCCTCATATACAAGGCGTATGGATCAAACCAAGACACACCAATCTTCATAAAGGCCTTTGACATTAAGCCTAATGAACCGAGACCCATCGATGTTTTTTTTGACCTCAATAAAGATGATTATCTCATTCCTGCCTTCTCAAATTTAAAACCGCAAGCGAATGGAAGAAGCCTATTTCAAGTCGGGGCTAAGAATTATACGGGTGAAGGTATTGCGTTAGGCGCAATGAAAATTTCAGGACCGCACAAAATCTCCAACAACTATGATATAAAGTTCAACGAAATTTTGAATCTCGGCAATAAGGACCAATCCTACGAGATTGCCAAGTCGCTTATAAATCAAATAGTGCCAATCGCTTGGAGAAGATCCGTTGAGAAGGGTGAACTAGAACCTTATTACGAATCAGTTTACAAAAATTTAAAGAGTGGATTAGACCTAAAAGAAGTCGTTACTTCCTTTCTCAAAGCAATCTTTACTTCCCCATCGTTTCTCTACTTAAATGAAAGTCCTGGCCCATTAAATAACCACCAATTGGCAACCCGCCTTTCTTACTTTTTATGGAAAAGCTTACCTGACAGTCATTTATTACAACTAGGGGCGTCCAATGAATTGTCCGACCCGAAAACATTAAGAGAGCAAACCAATCGACTCATTGATGACCCTAAGTTTAATAGATTTATAGAAAGTTTTTCACATCAATGGCTTCTGTTGAAAGATATCGATGCAACAAACCCAGACAAGATTCTTTATCCTGAATTTAATGACAGACTCAAAGCAGCGATGGTCTCCGAGTGTGAATTGTTTCTTAAAGAATTATTCCGTAGTAATCTCAGCACTTTAAATTTGATTGATTCCAATTTCACTTATTTAAACAAAGAACTGGCTTCACATTATAAAATCAAAAATGTGAACGGTCATGGGATGCGAAAAGTTATTTTGGATAAAGATAGTTTACGGGGCGGGCTATTGGGCAAATCGGCGATACACAAGGTTACAGCCAATGGAACGACGACCTCCCCGGTTCGAAGAGGGAATTTCATTTTAACAAAGCTCTTCGGCACTCCCTCTCCCCCCCCACCCGCAAATGTTGGATCTATAGAGCCAGACATTCGGGGTGTATCTACAATTCGGGAACTTTTGGAAATGCATAGAAAATCACCGGATTGTCAATCTTGCCATTCCAAAATTGACCCGCCTGGTTTTGCACTTGAATGTTTTGACCCAATAGGAGGTTTTCGAGAAAGATATAGAAAACTAAAACCTCAGCCGGCATCAATGAAGAACAGGTTTATAAAAGGACTCCGGGTAGATACTGCGGGAAAAACGTTTGATGAAATAGGTTTCAAAAATCTAAGAGGATACAAGAAAATTTTATTACAAAGGGAGAAGAAAGACCCGGTCGTCACCCGCAATGTAGTCAGCCAGCTTGTCACTTTTGCAACTGGGTCGAAAATCCAATTCGCTGACAGACAGGTTGTTAATGATATCGTAACCTATGCTGTGGAAAATAATCTTGGGATGCGGGAAATTATTCACCAAATCATTCAAAGCTCCTTATTCAGAAATAAATAATGAAATCCAAGGACATAAATAGAAGGGTATTTCTTAGGTCGACAGGTGTCGCATTATCACTTCCTTTTCTCGAATCATTCGGCCAACAATTTACCAGAAATCAAAAACAGCCTAAACGAGCGGTTTTTATTTGTACAAAATTGGGTCTATTAAATTCATCACTTTTTCCGGACTCATCAGGCCCTCTCTCTGCATCAACTGACTACTTGAGTATTTTAAAGGATCACCTGCAAGATATCACATTATTCAGTGGGCTTAGCCATGAAAACCAATCAGGCCGCCTGTCCCATTCAAGTGAACTATCTTGGTTGACAGCCGCAGAACACCCGGGATTGGACGGGTTTAAAAATTCGATTTCTGTCGACCAGGTCGCGTCGGAAAAGTTTGGATATGTCACAAGATTTCCATCACTTGTCATGAGCTCCGAAGGACATCAAAGCCAGTCCTTCAATAGAAATGGAGTCATGATCCCCGCAGAACACAGCCCTTCAAATTTGTTTGCAAAACTTTTTTTGAATGGATCCAAAAAAGAAATAGATTTTCAAAGGCAACAACTTGCACAAAATAAAAGTATTCTTGATGGATTAATCGAGCAAACAAAGCCACTTTTACAGAGAGTCAGTCAAATTGACAAAACGAGATTAGAGCAATACCTGGAATCGATTAGACAAGCTGAAAAGAATATTTCTGAAGCCGAGCAGTGGCTCGACAAACCGAAACCAAATATAGACTTACCCCAGCCTAAAGACGTCTCTAACAAAGCCGACATTGTAGGACGAGTAAGGCTTATGTTTGGTTTGATACCTCTTATCTTACAGTCTGACTCCACAAGAATTATCAACATGGGAATACAGGTAGACCATGGAGTGTTAAATCTTCCCGGTGTCAACGAGGAGCACCATAGTTTGTCACATCACGGTAATGACCCTGACAAAATTGCAAAACTCAAGATTGTTGAATCATCTTTATTGAGGTGCTTTGGTCGTTTGTTGAGAGATCTGAAATCTACAGATGAAGAGTCAGCAAATCTTCTAGATAACACCTCTCTCCTTTTTGGTAGTAATCTTGGAAATGCAAATAATCATGATTTCCGAAATTTACCCATCATGGTTGCTGGAGGTGGATTCCCTCATGGCAAATTTATTTCCTTCGATAAAAACAAAAACAAGCCACTTTCAAACCTTTTTCTATCAATTCTCAACCAATCAGGGGTCTATACAGACAAATTTGGACAGAGTACAAGCACGCTTAGCTGGAAATAAAGAACGGCTTATACAGATATTATAAGCCGAACACAACCTTCTTTAATGAAGGAGAATTTTATTTTACCTGCTTAATTTTTTCTCCATCATCTCCATTTTTTCTGCAGCTTCCTCTCTGGTTAATTTTCCGGCTTTCAGAGCTTCAGATAATTCCTTTTTATAGGCATTGAATCGCCTTTCTCTCATTTCCATTTTTTGTTTCTGCGCCTGTTCACCTAATTGAGCTCTAAGGTGGTCTAATTTTACCTTAGCATCATCTTCGGAGAGTTTTCCGGATTTGACCTGGGATTCGAGTCTCTCTTTATAAGCAGAGTATCGCTTTTTCAAAGCATCATCATGCTTGTTTTTTTGACTATTTTTCTTTTCGGAATCTTTTAGATTTTGTCCTGCCACCTCAAATTCCTTACCGAATAATTTTTTCTTTAAAGCAGCTAATCTGGTGAATGCATCTCTTTTAGAAAGGTCTCCTGCTATGACCATATCCTTCAATTTCTTTTCCGCCTGAACATACTTTTCTTTTCTTTCAGCTAACTCGAGATCTTTTTGTTTTTTACCATCTGAATATTTATCAGAAGATTCATGCAAAGCTTCCATCATGATTGCTGCTTGTTTGAGACTTATCTCTCCATTGGAAACTGCCTCTGCGAGCCTTTTTTCAACTGCTCCGAATTCCTGTGCTACAACCAAGCCCAACGGGAGAATAGCTAATGAGCCTGCAATCAATACTATTCTGCACCATGAGGAACAGTAGCCCTTTTTATCTTTGTTAATTATCATTTTTAATCTTCTTTCTAATAGGCCGCCAGAATTCATACCACTTGCCGCAACCGGTTGGCGGAGCCCCGGATGAACAAGAAATTCAATAGCCTTCAGCAAGGCATTCGCATACGACTTTGGCTTGCCTTGGATGCGCTCTATCGCTAATTGATCACAACAAATTTCCTCGCAATTCCTCAATTGCCTCTGGGCCCACCAGATAAGTGGATTCCACCAAAAAATAATGCATACAATTAACTCTAACCACCTCACAAAATAATCTTTACGCTTAATGTGGGCTAACTCATGAGCAATCACAAAACTCAATTCTTTATGGGTAAGTTTCTTTACAATTGATTCTGGTAACACAACCATACGTTTCCCCCCAACCCACCAAACTAGTGGTGCAATATTCGCCGAAACAACTTTCAGCAATGGGGTTTTTTGAATCCCGAATAGAATGGAGATTTCCTCAAAATTCGAGAGTTTTTCAGAATCAAATGGTCGTTCGCTCTTCGATAAAACCCTATTGAATAGTGTGATTCGACGAAGAGATATAAATAAAGCTATTAAACTCCCAACAATCCAAAAGCACATCATATAATAGCCAAAAGAATGAGATTCTCTTCCAAATTGTAAATTGCTGGTTGAACCTAATTCAGAAGTTTGGGTTAGTGACGCTATTTCCCCCAATCTATTTTCCTCAATGGGATAAATGAAAACAGGCAAATTCATCAAAGGAGGGATCGATAACTTTAAAATCACTAAAATCCATAAAACATGGGATACACTTGGATTTTTAGCCCACTTCATCGCAGCAATAGCGAGCAAAGCAAGGAGTAATGACAATAACAAATTATTAATTCCAAACTGCAATAGTATTTCCATCCGGACTACTCCTCATCTTTGTTTAAAGCCAAAATACGGCGTAGCCGCGCGATTTCCGATCGAGATATCTTTCTTTCCTCAATCATATGAGTGATCAATGGGGCAATAGACCCCGATGTCAGTTTGTCGGCAAGTGATTCCAATTGCTCCGCTCCGTAGGCCTCTTTTGATATGAGTGGAGAGAAAAAATGAAGAGAGTGCGATTTGTCCCTCTTAACAAAACCTTTCGCCTCTAGCCTTTGCAGAAGCTTTTGAATTGTACCGTGCTGCGACTTAGTCGAATTTGGATACAAGCAGTCACGTAGCTCGGGCGCCGTTACCTTATCTCTCCGCCACAACTCTTCCATTAATGCCAATTCCGAATTACTTAATGTTGCCTTCATATGTCACCATTAAACGACTGTATTACGTAATACTACGACACACAGTCGTAATTGCAAATCTATTTTTCTCAATTTGCTTCAAGGCATGAAATTTGGAGGTCAGTTAGTTACAATAAATGCCAAGTTTATGCGCTGAAAGAGTGCAAATGAATGAAATTATGAAAGGAAGCTCCGTGATGAAAGTGGTGGGTTGGCAGGGATTCGAACCCTGGACCAATTGGTTAAAAGCCAACTGCTCTACCGCTGAGCTACCAACCCACGGGCGATGAAGTCTATACCTAAGAGCGACTACATCAAGAAAAAAATTCGAGGAATTATTTAGAACGTCTCGATAGCTTATCAAGGCTCACGGAAAAAGCACTTTCGACAATATCCATTGCCTGATTCATCTGGTCAGCATTCACTACCAAAGGTGGTGTAAAAGTGAGAACATTTCCCATGGTTGTTTTAAAACTAAGGCCCCTGGCGAGGGATTCGTATAGGACCAAATCAGCGAGTTCCGCATTTTCTTCTCTGGTGGCCCGAGATTTCACTAGTTCAACACCAAAAAGGCAACCTCGACCGCGTACGTCTCCGATTTCTTCATATTTGCCCTGCATGATTTTGAGCCTTTCCAAAGCCAAAGTCCCGACCGATAGAGCATTTTCCACAAGTTTTTCATCCTGAATAATTCGAATTGTTTCTATGGCCGCTCGACAAAGAAAGGGATTTTTTTCGTGGGTATAATGGCCGTAGGAATAATCCTGCAGTATGTTTAGCCTTTCTGAGGCCAGCATAGCAGCCATGGGCACTATTCCCCCGCCAAGGCTTTTTCCAAGAACCATTAAATCAGGGACTACGTCTTCCCATTCTGAGGAAAACATTTTTCCTGTTTTCCCAAGGCCAGTTGGGATTTCGTCAAAGATCAATAGGGCTCCGAATTCTTCGCAAGCCGCTTTGACAGATTTCCAAAAACCAGGAGGAGGTATGTATGGAACAGCACGGGTTGGTTCTGCGACAACAGCAGCTACATCACCTTCTTTTTCCAAAACATAACGAATTGTTCTGTAACAGAGTTCTCCACTGCCTGACTGAACTCCCCACGCGTTACGATAATCGCCAAATGGAGGGACATGCTCAGTCCCAGGTAATAATGGACCAATGGGGCCACTTCGAAACATTGCCTCCCCACCGACACTTCGCGCCCCAAAGCCAGCTCCGTGGTAGGCATCCCAAAAAGAAATAGTCTTGAACCGCCCCGTAAAAGCTCTCGCGTAACTCAATGCTATTTCAAGGGCATCATTGCCTGATGGAGCTAATAATAGCCTGGAAAGATCGCCAGGCGCTATTTGAGTCAGAAGATTTCCCAGATCTAAAGCCTCCTGACATGCAAATCTTCTCGGAGAGAAGGATAAAAGGTCTAATTGGTCCTTTAATGCGTCTACCAGTCTGGGGTGGCCATACCCAATATGGTGGACATTATTACCATGAAAATCCATATACCGATTTCCATCGTGGTCTATGATATAAATGCCCTCCACCTTTTTGGTGACGGATAAACAAGGAGTCGAGACCGACTGGTGCATAAAGACTGACGCATCCTGAGCCAAAATTTTCCGTGATTCATGGCTGAGGTGAGAATTTTGCCAAAGTGAGCGATTGGGTGATGTATTGAGGTCTCCTTCACCTGGGTTCGGATTGGGACTTGGGTTTGGATGACAATCTTTCATTTCAACTCTTTTGAAGTATCATATGAATCTAGGAATAAATCAATCCAGCCAATCGAATACGATTCGAACTTGTCACTGGCCAACACAATGTTCACAATTTTGTGATGCAAGATTACTTGAGGAGATTAACCACAGCGAAAAGGTACCGATTATTCGGCTTGGTCATTTCTCTGACCTTCTTTTTCTCAGCATGTCAACCAGATACCAAAAAGGAGGAACCACAGGACAAAGTTTTGACATTAGTAAATAGAGGAAAAGGACTTTATGACGCTGGAAAGTTTAATGAGTCAATCGAGCACTTCAAAACAGCTAGAGACATTTTTCCCAGCGACGTCCACTTGCTCTTGAATTA